>NZ_CM173712.1:4800000-6741188 GCF_057808535.1 Blastopirellula sp. SH421 | reverse complement strand
CGAGACTCCGTTGACGGCCAAAAGAACTGCCCCAGAAATCTAGCGCAGTAGGGCTTGCGATGAGCTTTTTTCTAAGCCCGGATTATAGCGGATTTGCGGCGGGGTGAATAGCCTTCAGCGGCGTGCAATCGTCCGAATTCTATCGACGCAAATCATTGATACACTTAGAGATACGACGCAGCGCTTCCGGCACTTCCTCACGGACCGTGTCGCGACCCAAACTTATTCGGACTGCACTTTCAATTTGCTCGTTTTCTAGTCCCATCGCGATCAGCACGGGGGAACGCTCGCTCGAACCGCTCGCACAGGCCGAGCCGGTCGAAATGCAGACGCCTGACAGGTCGAGCGCCATCACCAGCGCCTGGCGATCAATCCCCGGAAACGAGACGCTGATCGTGTGCGGAAGTCGCTCGGATTCGACCCCGTGGAGCCGGCAGGTAGGGTCGATGGTCTGTAGTTCGGCTTCGATTTGGCTTCGAAATTTGGCCAATGCGGCGTACTGCGGCGCGGCTTCCAGCGAGATTTGCACCGCTTTGGCCATCGCAATCCCCAGTTCTACAGGCTCGGTCCCAGGTCGCTTGGCCAGCTGCTGTCCTCCCCCGTGCAGTTGGGGGGAAAGTTGCACGCCATGCCGTAAGATCAAGCCGCCGACCCCTCGGGGACCATGCAATTTGTGGGCAGTAATTGTCATCGCATCGACGCCTAGATCACGAAAGCGGACCGGAATCTTGCCGACTGCCTGGACGGCGTCGGTATGGACTTTTACCCCCATTTCACGGCAAATTGCGGCGATTTCGAGCACCGGCTGCAGTACGCCGGTTTCGTTGTTCGCCAGCATCACGCTGACTAGCTGCGTCTCGGGCGTGAGCAGTTTGCGGAAATGATCAAGATCGACGACGCCCGACTGCAAGGCGGCGATGCTTTGGACGTCGTAACCACGAATCCGGAGCAGATCAGCGGCCGCTGAGACGCTGGGATGCTCGATCGAGGAGACGATGACTCGACCAGGCTGGGGCTTCACCAACCCAAAAATTGCCAGGTTGTTCGACTCGGTGCCGCCGCTGGTCAGCAGAAACTCGTCACTGGTAAAACCGGCGGTTTTCGCCCCTAAATCGGCCAGGATTTGCTCTTTGGCCCGTTCCAGTACGGCGCGCGAACGTCGGCCCAACGCATGCTGGCTTGAAGGGTTGACGTAACCTTGTGAGCAAGCGTCGGCGAGTAGCTGAGCAACCTCGGGCGCAAGTCGGGTGGTCGCGTTATTATCGAGATAAATCGGCTGCTGGCTGGTCAATTGCTCGATTCCTCGGATTCGTCCCCGGTGGTTGCGGCGCGATCC
The DNA here is from genome assembly GCF_057808535.1 of Blastopirellula sp. SH421. Lineage (NCBI taxonomy): Bacteria > Pseudomonadati > Planctomycetota > Planctomycetia > Pirellulales > Pirellulaceae > Blastopirellula > Blastopirellula sp. SH421. The sequence continues at coordinate 6,739,852 of NZ_CM173712.1, read as the reverse complement.
GTTGGTTTAGTTCCCTGGGACTTTGACTTTGGCTCATCTAATTTTTCTGGCACGCTGCTCTTTGGGGGGATAGTGATTCCCGCGCTGTTTAGTCGCTTGATCTGTTGCTGGCAAGCGGCGGCAAGTTGCGACTCGCCGGCTGCTTGGGCGCCATCTGCCGTTGTTTGATAAGTAGCCAGCAAATAGGCGGTCAGATTGAGCTTGGCCATGAGGGCGCGATCGCTGGCGGTGAAAGATTTGTCGATCGGTCTGGTCCGGGAAAAATCGACCATATTCTCTATCATGGGCGGCGCCATCCAGTAAAGCTGCAGCTTGGCGACCTGCTCGACTTCACTCCACAAGATGCCGGCCAGCAACGGATTTTGTTTGCTCCAGTCGTATAATTTGACCCGCCCCTGCTCTTCTTGCAGATAATCGGTCAAATTTGCAGGCATTCCGTTCCAATCGCTGTTGAGCTCGATCAGATCCCACTCGTCTTCCGGCGATTGCAGCGGCGCTTTGCTGATCCAACCCTGATCAACGAGATATTTCGACAATTTTGGGGTTTCGTCGGTATAGCTAGTTCGACCTGCCTGGATGCCAACGATCGGCACGCGGAAAGCGGTAAACCGGCGAATCCGAAACCCATCGGGATGGAACTGGGTGCCGGTGGCCAGCATGAATCCGCCGGAACAAGTGACCAGCAAGATGAACGAGAGGATGACGCCGAAAACGATTAGCGGAATCATGATCGGCCAGGTGCGACCAGCGCCAGCCGCCGGCTTGCGGGGGAAACTCGGAGAATTCGCCATCGGTGCAGGCTCTAGGGTTCGCGAAATAAGGGGGTAGTCGGGCCGCTAGCGGCGGGAAGCGACTCGATGAGGAAGCAGGAATCGAAAAAAAACGGCGTTGAAGGAAGAAAAACGTATTCTCGCAACTCAAGCATCCACCTAAGATTCTGCGTTGCGATTAGAAATTGTAGAGAATAGGAATTCTGTGAGTCACGAGTCTTCATCGTCCGTCACTATCCGATCCTTGGTGATGTTGGCGTTTTTGATTTTTCTCCCTACCGCGGCGATCGCGCCGGCTGGTTTACGGAACGTCGTGGCTGCATTTCAGGAAGCGACAGCCAAAGACGGGGGGGACGCTGGTACATCTGAAAAGCTGGTTCCTAAGCCGCAAGTTCGTCAGGTTTTGCATGAATCGCCGGTCAATACGGATCGTGCATTTCCGTTGGTGGAAGATCCCTTTGCCGAATCGGGCCTTCCCCGCGGCTCGGAAGGAATCATTCCGGTCTTTGACGAGAATGGTCCCACCTTGGGGATGGCCCTGGATGGCATTTTATCACAGCGCTCCAGCGAAATAGAGCAGCAATTGCAGCAAATGGGAGCTTCCTACTATCGACTAGAAGCCTGGGGAGAAAATCCGCGGGTTTATCGCTTTCACTGTTTGGCGAAAGTGCGGATGGCGGGGCGGGAAGAGTCAAAACGATTTGAAGCGACCGCCCAGCATCCGATCGACGCGATGCAAAAGACGCTTGAGTTGCTCCGTAACTGGCGCAAAGAGCTGAAAACTCGCGGTGAATCGCAATCTCGCTAAAATAGCGACCAATCGTTTGTCTGTCTCTCGGTTTGGCCAATAAACCCTGCAATGCCTACTCACCTTCGACAACGGACGCATCGGCGTCGACTTGTGGGCGGCGTAACTTCGGCTTGGCCGCCGAAAATCCGCAAGTCCCGTCCCCCTGCGAGCCGAATAAAACGCCGGACCGGACCTGCAAAGCGATCGGAAAGCAAATTTCGTGATTCGCGGATGCAGCGATTGGAAGCAATTTTGTTTTTGGCGCGTGAACCCCTTTCGAGCCGCAAATTGGCCCAGTTGGCCAACTTGGCGGACGGAACCGAAGCTCGTACACTAATTCGTTTCCTAAATCGGCTTTACGACGCAGCGCATCGCGCCTTTCGCGTAGAGCAGTCGGCCGGCGGTTTTCAGTTGATGACGCGACCCAAGTTCGCGGATTGGATTCGCCGATTAGGAAATCAACCGGTTGCGGCTGGGCTTAGCTCCCCCGCAATGGAAACGCTAGCGGTCGTCGCCTATCGACAGCCTGTTTTACGAGCAGACGTCGAAGCGATCCGTGGCGTAAATTGCGGAGAAATGCTGCGTCAGTTGATGGATCGCGACTTGGTGAAAATCAGCGGGCGAAGCGATGAGCTGGGGCGACCTTACCTGTACTCCACAACTCGCTCATTCCTGCGTATGTTTGGGTTACGGAATTTAGACGATTTACCTCGAGCGGACGACTTTCGTCGTCCGATTGGGGATAGCAATACCAACGAACTTAAAACACCCACTACTGAATCGACGGCCGGTGGCCGTGCGGAGTGAAAAGGAGCTTAACGTGTCGATCACGCTTTTTCCACAAGTTTCTCGCACCGCGGAAGACGACTTGTCGTTGACTCTGGCGTACCCGCTTGCCCAAGCGCCGATCGAAGACGAAGAAGACGATCTGGATGATGATGAAGAAGTAGAAGACGACGATGAATATGAAGACGAAGAGGATGAAGAGTGGGAAGAAGAAGAGGACGATGAAGAATATGAAGAAGTAGAAGACGACGAAGAGGAAGACGACGAGGAGTTTGAAGACGACGACGAAGAGACCGAGTGGGAAGAAGTCGAAGACGACGAAGAAGAAGATGACGAGGACGAAGAGGACGACGAAGAGTACGAGTACGAAGAAGACGAAGAAGAGTTTGAAGACGAGGACGACGAAGAGGATGCCGAAGAGTGGGACGACAGTGAAGAGTAACCCCGCTTAATCGCTGCTCTGGACTCTCCTGTCCGCTTGCTGACAATCAGAAACAAATTAACGGCCTGAGCGAAATCGCTGAGGCCGTTTTTCGTGGATAGCGTGATCGTCAAGTCAGGACCACATCATCAACCTACTTACCCAGGGGGCGCTAGGTCAGTTGCGACTAGAATAGATAACGCCAAAACTCACAGTTGGACATTCTTTCTCATGATCGCGATCCTCAGTGACATTCACGGCAATCTCGAAGCGCTCGAAGCAGTCTTGGCGGCGGCCAAGGACGAAGGCGCCGCCCGATTTATTTGTCTAGGCGATCTGGTTGGTTATGGGCCCGATTCGGTTGAGTGCGTGCGGCTGGTTCGGCAGTTCGATGGGGTAATCGCAGGTGATTGGGAGAAACGACTCTTGGAGTTGGATCAGGATCACTACGAGCGGCAGTGCTCGCCGATGCTCCTGAAAGAACTACTCGCAACTCGCAACTGTTTTGATCAAGCGAGCGACGGCGCAGAATTGCTCTCCTGGATCCGATCTTTGGTCGATTCGCAGCGTGTCAATGATTGGTTGCTCGTACATGCCGTTCCCGGTGATTGTCATGATTTCATCTTTCCGGAAGATGTCTACAACCCGCAAAAGCTGGATCGCATTAGCGCTGCTGCGGGGAGCTCCTTCATCAATGGGCATACGCACATTCCGGGAATTCACTTTCGTAATCCGGCTGGCGAATGGGAATACCTCGAGGGAAACAGTGCTGCTGAAACTGGCGTTCGCCTTCAACCGGCGAAGATTTGCAATGTCGGTTCTGTCGGCCAACCGCGCGACGGAGATCCGCGAGCTTCGTTTGCGTTGCTTGATGGAAAGACGATCTATTTACGCCGAGTCAGCTATGACTTTGAACGGACAATCCAAAAGCTTCTAGTTCGCGGCAGTGGTAATTTCAACGGCGATCGTCTTCGATATGGCCATTAAACCAAGTCGAGAGAGTATAAAAGTGGCGATCCCCCTCCCTGGATGTTACGATTGCGAGCGAAGAAATCGCGACAACTCCAACTGCGCGACAAACTAGGACTTGGGGCCCACCAATGACAAAAGCGACCGGCGATCTCTCTACCACAATCACATTGCGTATCCCCGGGGCATGGGCCGATCCTGGTGAACTGATGCAGCGCTTGCCGGCTGGATACCGGCTGACTCCAGAAGCGTTGACGATGCCCGACCAAACCGAGATTGAATTCTTTCCGATGCCGGCGGACGACCAGTTTGCTTCGATCTTTCAATCCTCGTGTCGCCAAGCTCCGTCCAGCGAAGAGCAAGCGACGATTTCTCGATACTCGGTCAACATCGGTTTGAGTGGCCCCGGCGGTTCGTTAGCCGCAGCCCAGGTGATGATGCAAGCCGCTGCGGCCATTGTGCAAGCCGGTGGCGCCGGCGTGTTTGTGGACAACAGCGCGCTGGCGCATGGAGGGAGCAATTGGCTCGAAATGACCGAGGATGGCGGCCCTGATGCAATTAGTTTTGCCTTTGTTTCGATCATTCGCGGCCAGGGGACAACCTATACCTTGGGAATGCAGACCATGGGATTTCCCGATTTGCTTATGGGGGCTGCGGATATCGAAGAGCAAGGAGAGGCCATCATCGAAATCATGCGTTACGTCTGCGGCGGCAGTAAACCGATCGAAGTCGGCCATCTGATCGTCGACGAAGAGGGACCCCGATTTCAGGTTGTCGCGATCACCAGCGACGACTTTGACTCCCAAAGCCCCATGCATAATCCGCTCGGGCGTTTGAAAATGGTGGCCATCAAGGACATTGCAGAAAGTAATTGACCGATTGAAAGTTGTCGCAGCTTGGCCCTGATATTTGGCGGTGCGTCACGAATGGTGTGGGCATTTTGTCGCTAAAGCAACTCGGACCCGTCTTGAACAGACTGGTCTAGGGCCACCTAATTGGCCTGTCGTTCCTTGATCGGTGAACCTCTCATCCCTGCTAGCTGTCCCCTTCCGGTTGGCAAAGCTTGACGTCTGGCGCGAACTTCTCGATCTTTATTGGCTAGACGCTCCGATAGACCTCACTATGAAACGTGCAGTTCAACTCACCCTTTGTTGTTGTCCGCCGGCGGTCCCCGTCTGGGCGGTACTTGCGCATTGTTAAGGCCTGAAGCCAAAACTGCGAGCTCCGTGTAGGCTGGGACTAAAATCTCAGCCTTGCTTTGTTTCTTGACCGTCCGCTTTTGCTTTGAGGTCCGACTGTGGAACCCGCCGCTTGGTTTACGCTGGGAGTTGTATTTGTCGCGTTTGTCGCGATCGTGAAAAACTGGTCCCCGCCTGATTTGGCGTTTTTGACCGCGGCGGCGTTGTTGGGTCTGGCCCGTATTATTACGCCGGCCGACGTGTTTGACGGATTCTCCAACCCCGGGATGCTGACGGTCGCGTTTTTATTTGTGGTCGCCGCCGGCCTGCGCGAAACTGGGGTCCTCGACTTCGTGGGGCAACGGCTATTAAACGGCGCCCAGACCGAACGCGGAGTGCTGGCCCGGTTGTCAGCGATCATCATCCCTGCATCGGCCTTTTTGAACAACACGCCGATCGTCGCGATGTTTTTGCCGATCACGCTCGATTGGTGCCGTCGCCGTAGCGTCGCTCCGTCAAAGCTATTGATTCCGCTCTCGTTTCTGGCGATCCTCGGGGGTACCTGCACACTGATCGGCACTTCCACCAACTTGGTCGTCCATGGGCTGATGATCCAAGCCGGCATCCCGGGGATTGGCTTGTTTGAAATCGGCATGGTAGGCCTCCCATACGCGCTGGTGGGAGTGTTCTACCTACTAACGGTCGGGCGACGGTTGTTGCCAGAGAGGATCGAGACGATGGAGCAGTTTGGCGAATCGCGCCGCGAGTACTTAGTCGAAATGAAAGTACCGGCCGAAAGTCGTCTAGCTGGCAAAACAATCGAAGCGGCTGGGCTGCGTCATTTGCCGGGACTGTTTCTGATCGAAATCGATCGAAACGGAGATATCGTCTCACCGGTCGATCCCCAGGAAAGACTGCGCGCCGGGGATCATCTGGTTTTTACCGGCGTCGTTTCTAGCGTCGTTCAATTGCAACAGATCGCCGGTCTGGCGCCGGTCGACAAAGCGGCCGATCTGCCAGACCGCGAGCTGACGAAGCGGCAAATGTGCGAAGTAGTCGTTTCGGCCAATTCAGCCTTGGTCGGTCGCAGTATCCGTGACGCCGATATCCGAGCCGCTTATGGCGCCGCCGTGCTTGCGGTCCATCGAGCCGGTCGCCGCATCGAACGCAAAGTGGGAGACATTGTCCTGCAGCCTGGCGACACGTTGCTCTTGCAAACTCCATCGCACTTTGCCCGCGCGCATCGCAATGACCCTGCGTTTTATCTGGTCAGCGACGTTCAGCAGTGGAGACCCTTGCGTCGGCATCGAGCCTGGATCGCCTTGCCGCTGTTTGTCGCGTTAATTGTGGTGATGACGACCGGTTGGGTCTCCACAAATATTGCCGCTGCGTTGGTCGCCGCGGCGATGGTTTACGCCGGATGCATCTCGGCCGGCGAAGCGCGGCGCAGCATCGAATGGCAAGTGCTGATCACTATCGCCGCCGCATTTGGAATCGGCGTCGCGATGGAGAAGTCAGGCGCAGCGCTAGCGATCGCCGAACTGCTAGTCACAGCGACTGACGGCGCTGGCCCGGTCATCGCGCTGGCGGCAGTGTATATTACGGTCTCGATCTTGACCGAACTGATTACCAATAACGCCGTCGCTGTGCTGATGTTTCCAGTTTGTTTGAAAATCGCAGAGTTAAGCGACGTGAGCCCTCGACCCTTTTTGATGGCGCTCTGCTTGGCGGCGTCGGCCAGCTTTATGACGCCGATCGGCTATCAAACCAACATGTTGGTCTATGGACCCGGCGGTTATCGATTCAGCGATTTTTTGAAAGTCGGAGCGCCGCTTAATCTATTGCTGGGGATTATCGCGGTGATTTTGATTCCTTGGATTTGGCCATTTTGAGAAAAGCGAAAAGCGGAGTTTAGTCGCTGATCGCCTGCTCTTTCAGTTCCAATTGCACCTCAAAAAACTGTCGCGAGGCGGCGATCATGGGGCTGTTGTACCCCATAACGCGGATGTCTCCGCTGACCGCGAACTGATCTTGTCTCGCGATCCAGCGGCGCAGCCGCGCATCTGCTTCGGCGATCTTGTCATCGCTAATTCTTCCCCGGATGCCGATGGCGACCACTTTGGTGGGAGGAGCATCGATTACTTCGACCGCTCCTTTTTTTCCGACCGAACCAATGTCAGGCGAGCCATACAAAAACGACATCGACTTCTGGCGGTAGTCCCCCTCGGACGCTTCCGAGAAATGCATTTCGACCGGCGCGGTCATCTCGATCTTGTTGCTGGTGATGTGTCCAAACAGCGTCCAGAAAGCATTGGCTTTGGCTTGGCGGTAGGCGGGATACGATTTGGTTTCAATCATGCCGACCGGCGTATACGGCGGAAATCCAGCCGGCAGATCGGCTTCTTTTTTGGGAATAAAACGAAGTGTCGCGATCGCCTCTTCTACCTCTTTTTCCATCTCGGCCTGCGAAGCGTCGCCGCTGGAAACAGCAGCTAAACGCTCGGCGATCGGGCTCTCCGGCGGCAAGATTTCTAAGGTCGCCGAAATAGCGTCTTTCAGTTGGGCGACGCGATCCGGCGTTTCCACCTTTTTCGCGAGCGATTCTTCCAGCAGTTTGACGACATCGGCAGACGTACCCCTGGGGGTGTCAAATTTAGCGCCGTCGGGGGCGATCACACTGAGGATCGCTGCCATGAGAGAAGCAATAACCATCGATATTCTCCAAAGAGACGTCTACAAGGCTATTGTTACGCTCCACAGAGAATTGACCACTTTGCGACGGAATTATCTCGCGAGTTAGCGGGCCGGCGTTAATCCCCCAAATCGCCTAACCCCAGGAATTCTTCCTCCTCCGGTTGAATAATAATCCGCGGAGTCACCCCGCCTAGGTTGAGCCGCTGCTGTGGAATCGGTCGCGGCCGGCGTGGAGTCCCCAGTCCCAGTTTCTCTTCTTCTTCCTCCAGGATTACCCCGCGTGGGGTCACCAGTCGTAAATCCATCGGCTGGCGAAGCGGCACGATGGCACTAGCAAGCGGCTCGCTTTCCTTCCTGGGAACACCATAGCGGTCCACCAATAATTGGACTCGCCACTCTGCTGATCCCGTCCAGATTTGATGCAGGTCGGACCAGGCTTTCACGTTTGGATCAGCCGCGGCGTTTCCAAACATTGCTAGCAACAGACAAAGGGATAAGAGAGTACGCATTGGTTTCTCCTGGTGAGTGGACGCCACCAGGATAACGCCGCTTAGGGAAATGCTCCAAGAGAGAAACTCGCCGCCGCTTCGCTCAATAGTCCTTAAAGCTAAGCCCCACAAAACTCAGCTGCTTTTCTGCTTGTACGGCGCTCAACGGAAGGTAGCCGTCCTTGATCACTTCGGCTTGCCCCTGCTGACTGTAGACAAACTTGATGAACTCCTTTTGCAGCGGAGTGAGCGGCTGTTGGGCTTGGTTGTAGTTGACGCAAAGCAGCAGGTAACGCGACAGCGGATAGCGGTTGACGTTTTCGAGCGTGGGCGCGACAAATTTGTTTCCCTCTTTCGCTATCGGAACGACCCGCACGCCGTTTACCTTTACGCCGATTCCGCTGTATCCGATGCCGGCGATATCACTAGCGACCGATTGAACGACGGCCGCGCTGCCGGGTTGTTCTTGCACGGTGTCGCGAAAATCGCCTTCAAAGAGGGCGTTTTCTTTGAAGTAACCATAGGTGCCTGAAGCAGCGTTGCGGCCGTAGAGACCGATTCGTTCGCCGGCCAGGTTTCCTCCTAGACCAAGTTGTCCCCAAGTGGTGATGTTGGCGGCGCCACCTTTTCGCGTGCTCGAAAAGATCCCGTCGAGCTGCGCAAAGTTGAGCCCTTGGAGGGGATTATTGTTGTGAACAAACACCGCCAGCATATCGATCGATGTTCCCAACGGGATCGGTTTATAGCCATGGCGTTTTTCAAAGGCGTCAGTCTCGGACTTCTTCATGGGACGACTCATCGCGCCGAAAAGTGCGCTGCCCTTGGTCAATGCATCCGGCGCCGTCGACGAACCTTTCCCTTCGACCTCGACTTTGACATTAGGATAAATGTCATCAAATTGGTCCGCCCAGTTGGACATCAGATTGTTCATCGTGTCCGAACCCTTGCTGCTGAGCGTGCCGGCGATGCCTTGCGCGGGCTTGTACTGCGGCAGCTTAGGGTCGACTTGCACTTGGGCGAAGCTCAATTGCGTCGCCGTCAGAAGCAGCAGTGCGGCCAACAATACGATCGAATAGCGATTCATCAATGCGAACCTTCAGAATGTCGGAATCAATCTTCGTTACGCCTGGGCGGCGGACGGGTAGAGTATGACAGAGGTCGATGAAGATTCGATGAATAGCGCGATTGTGAAATCAGCCTGTCTCGTGGCTCAATCCGTCACTTAACCACCGTGCGATACAGATTTTCACACGCGGCTTCTTCGGTATCAAACGTCTTGATCCCGGTCCGTCGACCGCGCTCGCTGTAGTAGGTGCGCCACTTGCCGTCGGCCCATTGTTCGATGCAATGCGCTTCGTTGGGGAGACCGCCGGCGAGTGAAAACATATCGGCCGCAACGCCGCTTTCGGCTAATTTTTTCGCCAAGCCTTCCAGGTTCATTGTTTCACTCGCGACTTCTAAATAGCCGGTGTCGATCCAGTGCTCGACCGACTTGACCAGATCATACTGCACGCCGCCGCCGGGCTGACCAAACCAGGGCGCCGCTTTCCCTTCAAGCGCCGGCAGTGATTTCAGCACTTCGTAAACATAATGCGGCTTGTCGAGCGTGCCGGGCGCGAGCGAAAGATCGGCTGCGGGAACTCCGACCGGCGAAACAAACGTGCCGCTTGGATAGCCATAACGATCTAGCTTGACGCCGATCGCAATCGTCACCTCTTGAGGTTTCGCGGCAAACCCTTCATCAGGAGGCCAGCGGATGCTGCCGTTGGGATTGGTCCACTGCGTGTTGACGGGCGAAGGTTTTACAACATTGGGTTTCGCAGAGCTACCGGTTGGCGGCTGACAGCCAGCGGCCACGGCCAGACAACAGGCGAAAGCGAAAATGTATCGCTCTGGGATCACAGGATGAGTCGCTCGCAGTATAGGAGGCATCGCTTCTGTTCTCTGGGGCTTTGTGCCTGCAAACAGTTTATGAGTTTAGCGAATGGATCAGAGCGAAGCGCACAAAAAAGCATGCCAGGATCGCCTGGCATGCTTGAGGGTTTTTGACGTGAAGCAGCGGCTTACTTGGCTGCTTGGGGCGCAGCGTGCTTTAGCGCCAGCAGCGAATAGCCGGTCACTAGCAGCGGGTCCCCTTCCATCCAGCGGGTCGTTTCGTTGACCCAGCTGCCATCGGATTGTTGACGGCCGAGAAGTTCGTTACGCAGTTCAGTGCGCCACGCATGCTTGGTTCCGTCGGCGGTGACAAACTCTTCTTCGCCAAATGCGTCCAGCGCCTTGGCGTAGGTGACGTAGTAGTAAAACAAACCTTGTTGGCCCATGCCGGGGTTTTCGTCCAGCGTGTAGTGCTTGCCTAACCAGGTGACGGCCGCTTTGACGCGCTCGTCATCTTTGTCGAGCCCCGCATAAATCATGCTCTTCAGACCGGCATAGGTCATCGACGCATAACTCCGCAGTCCGCCGTTGGGGGTTTCGCCAGCTTGGCTGCTGCCGCCGGCGGCGATGGTGTAGTAAAAACCGCCGTCCGGGTTTTTGGCTGGGAACTCCGAGGTGTTGTGCTCTGACTCGAGGTTTTGACAACGCGAGACGAAGATCAGCGCCTTCTTCATCGCTTCATCATCCGGGCCGTTTCCGGTCGCTTTGAGCGCTTCCATCATGAACGCGGTGTTCGAAAGGTCAGGACGTTTGTGACCACCGTAACCGGCGCCGCCGTAGAACGGATCCGATTCTTCTTTCTCTTCGCTGGCGTCCCATTGGATTCCTTTGAGAAACTTATCGGCGCCGGCGAGCAGCTTGTCGTAACGGCCATCTTTGTTTCCGGCGGCGAAAGCGAGGACGGCTAACGAGGTCTCATAGTTTTTATGAGTGCTTGCTTCGCCGTAGATGCCACCATCTTCTTTGATGTTGGATTCAAGGTAAGTCAGGGCCTTTTTGACAACCGGATCATCGGCGGTGCGGCCATGTTCGAGAATTCCGGCGGCGCAAAGTCCGGTCACGCCGATCGGCGCCGCTTGGCCAAACGAGCCATCCTCGTTTTGCTGCGCGGCCAAAAAGTTAACTGCTGAAGTGACCGCTTTGTCATAAGCGGCGCGATCGTCGGCGGCCAACAAGGGTGAGGTAAAAGCGATTAGCGCAGCAAACGCCAATCCTCGGCCAAGGTGGCTTGTGAGGGTGTACAAAGCAAGCATGCAGAATTCCTCTTCTGGAATGAAAGTACCTTTAGAGCGGATCACAACAATTGACCGCTCTGGAAATCGGCGTCAGCACTCTACTGGCCTGCCACCCCGATTATTTGAAGGGATGCTTCCATTCTAGGACCGCTAACCGCAGAGGCTAGCAAGTTCTAGTTGTAGCGGTTATTCGAGCACGGCCAAAATCTCGGCTTCGCTCATGATCAACAGGTCTTGGTCTCCGACTTTGATCTCGGTCCCGGCCCATGACGAGAACAGGACGCGATCCCCTTCTTTGACGTCATGCGGCGCCCGTTTGCCGTCGACCAACAGTCGCCCATCGCCAACGCTCAGGACGCGTCCTTGTTTGGGTTTCTCTTGAGCGGAGCTGGGAAGCACGATGCCGCCGGCGGTTGTCTCTTCGGCGTCGAGACGTTTCACCACCAGGTTATCACCAAGGGGAACGATCTTCATCTTTGGATTGAACTCCATACGAGGCGCAAAGTCGCGATCGATCTTCTCTCGCGAGTCTCTTAGTGATCTACATGCGTAGATCTACGCAGCCAAACAAGGCGCTTGCGCGTTAAAAGAGGCAAGCCACGATTCTGGCATGCGACCGGGCTCGTATCAAGTCGAGAGAAATATCCCTCGTTTGGTGCAATTCTCGCGGATTTTGCTTGAACTACCTGCTTGGTTTCGATAGGTTGAAACTGCTGGTAGTACCAACTCTGGCGATCGTGACTCTCCAATCGGTAGTTTCTAGAAACTACGATAGAGCAGCCACAACGTTCAAGAACCCTCTCAAAAGAATGGCTCACGTCCGGTTCGTCCGCCATTGGACAGCAATGTCTGCTGACAGCGATCCTCCCTAGAAGCTAGTTGACGCGAAGGGATGCGCAAGTTTGCCGTCGGGACGACGGAGAAACGTCGTACCACCACGAGCAGTCGGTTTTCTGCTCGCTTGATTGATCGCGATTCGTCTAGATGCGGCGCTTTAGCCGCTACCAGATGTTCCCTTGCACGATAATTGTGGCGAATCTCGGCTAGTTCGCGCTCGAAAGAGGTCCTCTTAAAAGAGCAGATCTCCAGAGCGTCGATATCAAGCGAGCGCTTTTTGCGAACATCCCCGCAGGCGTTGTCCCCTGCTGTTTGCATCGCCGGCTGTATCGGATGCCGCCTTGGAACGTGCGAGCCTGTGCGTTCGAAGGCGGCTTCTTTTTGCGCCGATCGTCAGGCGCCGCTAGCGCGTTTAGAGCCGCTCCGAGGCCATCATCACCAAAAAGATGAGCCATGCGGCGAAGATCACCAACATCCAGCGCAGCGCGAGCGGGCGTTTGATCGGCGGATTGGAGATCGGCAGCATGTAAGGCGAAAGTTCTGGAGTTGTTTTCGACTTGGACTTCGATTTTTTCATCGCTGCGAGGATTCCTCAGAAACTTCGATCCGAAAATCTCGGACAAACGCGGCGTCAAAATCATAGACATCATCAAAGTCTTCGCGGCGATCTTGCGGCGATTTTTTCATCATGCCGATTTCGATCAGATTATAGACGATATCGCCGAAGTGCCCTGTGGTTTCGATGCCCCAACTGTTGAGCACCGTCTTGGCCATTAGGCCATATTGCTGCAGGGCGAAGTTACGAATCGCTTCGCATAGCATCTGCCCGGTCAGGTGATGTTCTGGTTCGCTCCACTCGATATCGTCGTCATCATTGTCATCGTCGTCCTCCTCCTCTTCGTCGAACTCATCGTCTTCCAGAATCATTTCTTCGTCGAGGTCGAGATCATCGTCATCGCCGTCCTCTTCGAGCTCGAAGAGATTTTGGCCAAACGACAAGGCTTCGCGTACAAACTGGTACGCTTCCAGCTTAAATCGCGGATCCTCTTTCAGCATCCGCATAAAGTCGGAATAGGTTTCGTCTGTCATGTCGTATGTTAGTGGGGCGAAATGTTAGGCAAGGACTGGGAAGGCTTGTAGCGAACTTACTCGGACGCAGCAGCATCATCGGCCTCAGGGGGCTCACCGCTGCTGCTGGGCGGCGAATTTTCGCTGCGGTCTGGTTTTCGGCGTTTTTTTGCTTGCGGCGGCGCGGCTTTGATGACCGACAACACGTCCGCCGCCGGTACCAAAATCATCCGATTGTCTTCCATTCGCAACAGGACTTGGCTGGTCAGGATCTCTTGATTGATCACTTTGCCGCGACCATCACGGGTCACCACTTCGGATCCAATCGGCGGCAGCTCGCGCTGCAATTCTTCGTAGGTATCGTACTCGTATCGAAGACAACATTTGAGCCGGCCGCAGCGTCCGCTGATCTTGGTTGGATCCAGGGTCGCTTTTTGCAGTTTGGCCATCTTCATCGAGACCGGCGGCATCTCGGACAAGTGCGTATTGCAACAAACTGGCTTGCCGCAGTCGCCGTAGTCGGCCAACAGTTTCGCTTCGTCCCGCACGCCGATTTGCCGCATCTCGATCCGCGTGTGAAACTCGGCCGCGAGCAGTTTAACCAAATCACGAAAGTCGACGCGATTCTCGGCCAGGTAATAAATCACGATCCGTTCTCCGCCGAACAGATGTTCGATATCGACCAACTGCATCTCTAGTTTTAAGTCGGCGACAAACTTGCGGCACAAGTCGAACTCGCGCGACATGTTGTTTTGCAGATGCGTGATTTCGCTTTCGTCTTCGGCGGTCATGCCGCGAAGGATGTGACCGCGCGTCGGATCAGGGAGCATTTCAACCGCTGGATCGGTCGCCAGACAGAGGACGACGCCATGCTCTAGGCCACGCTTGGTGCGCACGATCACTGACTCTTCGCGTTGAAATTCGTCCTTCGCTCGAGCCGAAAATACGCCCAGGAGACGCATCGACCCGTAACGGACTACGTAATCAGCCATGAGTCGTTTCTATGGTTTATGAACAAGCGGCCGGGACGGAAGTCACCAGAAGCTTGCAGGTTTTTTTATCGATGGAAGCAAAGCCGTGTGACCAGCAAATCGCAGGTCGACAAGTCTACTATAGCCGTAGCGGACAGGGGAATGCGAGAACTGTGGCGAGAGAAACCGCCGCGGAAACTATAGCAAATCCAACACATTCTCTGGGGGGCGGCCAAGTCGGGCCTTTCCGCCGCAGATAACGATCGGACGCTCGATCAGCTCGGGATGTTCCGCCAATGCCTGGAAGATCTGCCGAGGATCCGCTGGTTGCGGCAATCCGAGTTTTCTCCAATCTTTCTGCCGGATCAGATCGCTGGCTTCCCCCCCTAACTGTTTGGCTAACTTCGCTAGCGTCTGTTCGTCGGGTGGAGTTTTCAAATATTCGACGATTTGCGGCTCAACCCCATGCGAGCGCAATAGTTGCAGCGTTTCGCGGCTCTTTTGGCAGCGGGGATTGTGATAGATCGTAACCTGAGCAGCCATGGTGCATCCTAATAAGTATGCCGCAGACGCGGAAAAGCGGGTCAAAAGCCGCTTCAAGAGAGGTAGCCGGGAAAGTCGGGTTCGTTGACACCCCCTGCCCCCTCCCTATAATTGAGCGGTTTCTGCCAGCACCCACCAGAAGCGCCTGGATCGTTGGCGCTTTCAAATAAGACATTTTACGGTTGTGGAGATGATTCGTCATGGCGAAGGAATTTAACGAAGCAAATTTCGAGACGGAAGTATTGCAGTCGACCGAACCAGTTTTGGTGGACTTTTGGGCTCCCTGGTGCGGACCCTGCCGTCAGCTCGCCCCGGTCATCGATCAACTGAGCCAGGAATACGCGACCGGCGCCAAAGTTGGCAAAGTTGATACCGATCAAAACCAGGGCTTGGCTCGCAAGTACGGCATTCAGAGCATCCCCACGGTCATGATCTTTAAAGACGGCGAAGTTGTCGCCCAGTTCATGGGCGTGCAGCCGAAATCGAAACTGCAAGAAGCGATCGACAGCGCCAAAGGCTAAAGCGGCCAAGGGCTAAGCCGCCTAACGCAAAACGGCAATTTGCCCGCAAGCGGTCGTCGATGCTGATAGCAGCACTAGCAAAATGAGAAAAGGGAGACTCCGGTCTCCCTTTTTTTATGCGCAAAAGTTTACCAAGACGAACCAGATTGAATGTCGACGACGCAATCTGCCGATGACGAAATAGGAGCGGAGGACTTTTCCGGTTATAACGCTAGCAAGCTCGTCAATTACGACATGGCAACTCAGCACAAAGCAAAGCACAACTCGCAGCCAGAGTCGACGGCCGAAAAAAAGCCTGGCGATGCGATGCGCGTGGATGGGCCGCATGTTCCCAACAGCGCTGCGGTTGTGCCGTCGTCGGCGGAAAATAGTGACGATGACATCGTCGCAAAGTTAGAGCCGGCCGAGCTCTCGCCTGCCCAACGCCGACATCTAGAAGAGTTATCGGCCATGCTTCGCCTGCAGCGGGCCGAACTCGAGCGTCGTGAAACGCAGTTGCAATCGCAACTGGCTGCGATCGATAACGAAACGCGAATCGCCAGACTCGGGGTCGATCAGCAAGCGGCTTCGCTGGCCGAACGAACCAAACTGCTCGACCGCCGTGAGCGTGAGCTCGATCAGCGCGAAACAGCGCTCAACGATCGGCAAAACGAATTTGAAGCGCAAGTCATCAAGCTTGACCAACAAGCGGGCAAACTAGAACAAACGCGCGGCGCGCAAAAGCGTGAGGATGCTCGCTTGGCGAAAACTGCCGCGCAACAGCGGATCACGCAAGAGGCGCTCGAAGAGAAGTCGACTGCCGAGCGCCGAGCCGTGGATCGCAAACTGGCCGAAGTCAAAGCGCAACAAGCGGCGATCGAAAAGTTCTCGACCCAATTGCACCAGCGCGAACGACAGCTAGAAGATACCCAAGCGGCGCTGGAGCAGCGAAAGATCGAACTCGATCGGGTGGCCGAGCAACTGACCACCGCCCAGCAGCGCCAAGCGACAGACGCACAGGTCTACAATCGCCAACTGGTCGAACTGGAACACAAGCAGCAAGAGTGGGAAGCGGAAGTTTTGCGACAGCGCGAACTGCAAGAGAAATCTCGCCAGCGCGGCGAAGCCGAGTTGCTCCAACTAGCCGCCCAGTTGGACGAACGTCAATCGCGACTAGAACAGCGGCACGCGGCGGTCGAAAAGATCGAACAGGAACTGCGCGAAAAGCATCGCGAGGCGCTTGAATCGCAACTGGTCGTCGCTGAACTGTGGCCCGAGTTAATGCGGCAAACGCCAACCGCCGAATTGACCCGACGCACTGCCGAGTTGCGTGTGAAGATTCGCCAATCGCATGCAGACGCGTCAGCGATTTGGCTGCGCCGCGAAAGTGAAGCGAAGGAACTGCTTGCGCGGCTTGAAGAACGTCGCAGCGAGATCGCTGACGAGTATCGCCGCTTCCAGCAATGGCTATCGGCCCGGCATGAAGATCTAGAAAAACAAGCCGCACGGCTAGCCGCCGCCGAGCGAGGAATCTCGCAAAAGTTGCGCGCCAGCGCGTAGGAAGTATTTGCGTGTCCCAGAACCGTGAATACGTAACCCAAAAAAAAAGTCTGACCCAAGATTTGGGCCAGGCTTTACTAGTTTGGCTGCGCTCTGTTCTAACGCGCGTTGGCTGAAACGCTGTTGCTGAGCGACTCGCTCGGCTGCGGTTTCTGTTTCATTTCGGCTTCGTATTTGACGACAAACTGTGCCGCTTGCATCGCCGTGTTGATCTCTTTCCGCGAGAAGAACGATTCCGATCGGCCATCGAGATGATGAATCGTTTTGCCGGCTAGTTCTTCCCAACTCATGTCGTTGTTCAAGTGCCAGGCGGTCGCTTGAGCGACGCGTTGATCAATCTTGCCGCTGCCAAGCATGTGCAACAAGGTCGCAACGCCGGGCTTGGTCGAATAGGCTTCGATCGGTTTGACTTCGTAAGGAATTTTCGGATTGGGATCTTCCAGGCCATGGTCCAGGCAAACGCCGTCGACTTTCACCTTTTGGGTTTTCTCTGGCATGACGTTGAAGAAGCCGCCGCCACCGCCGCCTCCTTGGCCGCCGCCAAATCCACCGCCCCCTTGTTGACCACCGCCAAAGCCACCGCCGCCGCCGCCGAAGCCTTGGTTACCCCCTTGCTGACCGCCGCCTTGTTGACCGCCGAAGCCGCCGCCCCCTTGTCCGCCAAAACCACCACCACCACCGCCGCCAAACTGTGCCAACGGCACGCCGGCAAATGCGGCCGGCATTTCAACTCGCAGTTTCTTCTCGGTCTTGTTGGTGATGATGAAGGTTCCCTTTTCGGAATTCATCGGGATGAATTTGACGTCCAGCACGCCATCTTCAATCGCTTGGAACATGTTCACTTCTTCGGCGTCTGCAAAGCGCCCTGACGCGTCGTCGTCAGCCGCGGCAGGAAAAGAAAAAGCGAGGGTGGCTAAGATGGCCAGAGAAGCGGCCAATCGTTGGAACAATTGCACCTTCATAGAGAGAACTCCTGCGACTGCGGCGCCTAATCGAGTAGAGATGGATGACAAGTTCAGGTCGAACTGTCTCTGAGGAGCGCTCGCACGCACGAGGTCGCTCGGTGACTTCCTGATTTTTTCAGACTAATCGAGAATTCGAAGCCGGCCAAGCGATTTGCGGTAGAAAACTCCCTCAACTGGCGAGTACTGCGCAAATAGCGCAATTCACCTGATAGAAGGAGGATGTTTCGTATGCGAACTTACAATTCGCGTTGACAGAATGACCCCATGAAGAGGGGTGGCGATCAAAGACGAAAAAAGAGCCTGACCTCGGCGGCCAGGCTCTTTGCTTTGCTTCCAATCATGTCAGCCGACTATTTGACGCTGGTCGAGAAGCTTTCGCTGGTCGATGGCATCGTTTTCTGCTTTAGTTTCACATCGGCTTCGTGCTTCTCGATGTACTGGGTCGCTTGCATCGCCGTGGCGATCTCTTTGCGTGAGAAGTAGGGTTCGACGCGTCCATCCAAATGCTTGATTGACTTGGTGGCTAGTTCTTCCCAGCTCATGTCATTGTTCAAATGCCAAGCGGTTGCTTGGGCGACGCGTTGATCAATTTTGCCGCTGCCGAGCATGTGTAACAGCGTGCCGACACCGGGTTTGGCCGAGTATTGTTCGATCGGGACAACTTGATACGGAATTTTCGGATTCGGATCTTCCAGACCATGATCGAGGCAAACCCCGTCGTATTTCACTTTTTGGGTCTTTTCAGGCATCAGGTTGAAGAACCCGCCGCCGCCGCCGCCCCCTTGGCCGCCGCCGAATCCACCACCGCCGCCGCCGCCTTGGCCGCCAAATCCACCACCGCCGCCGCCTTGGCCTTGTTGACCACCACCTTGGCCGCCGCCGAGGCCACCACCACCCTGTCCGCCACCAAAGCCGCCACCGCCTTGCTGACCGCCGCCGAACTGAGCCAACGGGACGCCAGCAAACGCCGAAGGCATTTCAACCTTCAACTTTTTGGCTGTCTTATTGGTGATGATGAAGGTACCCTTCTCCGCACTCATCGGGATGAATTTCACGTCGATGACGCCATCCTTGATCCCTTGGAACATGTTCACTTCTTCCGCGTCGGCAAAGCGGCCCGTTTCGTCTTCCGCCTGAGCGTGGACCGAGAGAGTGAGACAAGCAATGAGGGCGAGCGCAGTCGCCAAACGTTGAACAAGCTGCACCTTCATGGTGAAATTCCTTAGCGGAGTCTAGAGATAGGAAGAGATGAGCGCAATCGCACGAACGGCCAATTGGCAGCGCCCGCGGCGTCGCTATGGAATTTCCGTGAATCCCTACACTAGTCGATGCCGCCGAAACGTCCTAATAAAATGCCTCCTAAATTTTGACGGATCCGCTGAATAGACGCCAAAACTTGATTTATGACGATTATCGCACCCGGTTTGCCTGGAGAAAGAAAAGAATCAAAGGGAAGATCTTCCCTGCTTTTTCAATTTTAGCCTTTATGATTCTGCCACAAAGCAGATAATCGTGTTGCTATCACTCCCTAATTCGTTGGTAGTGCAGCCTGATTCACCGACTAGAGATTTGCCTGCTTCTTTTGGGCGCCCAGAAAGCTTCGCCGGGAGAGCTTTTTCTCCACCAACGGCTTGGAGTTGGCCCCCATCCGAGGCCGTTTCACGGAAGGTAGCTTCGTCATGCAGATTTTGATCTGGTTTCTCGTGCTGTTTGCGGCGCTGGCTGCATTGGCCCAGGCCTACATCTTCTTTATGCAAATGTTGCGGTCCGATCCCGGTAACGAGCGGATGCAAGAGATCGCCGGCTTTGTACGCGAAGGGGCCAACGCCTATCTGACGCAGCAGTATCGCGTGGTCGCCTATTTCTTTGTTGTGATCTTCGCGTTGCTCGCGCTGCTCTCGTATGTTTTTCAGGCGCAAAGCGTCTGGGTGCCGTTTGCCTTTGTCACCGGCGGATTCTTTAGCGGTTTGGCCGGTTGGATCGGGATGAAAACGGCCACGGCGGCCAGCAGTCGCACTTCGGCCGGCGCGCGGATCTCGCTCAATCAAGGGTTGCAAGTTGCGTTTCGCAGCGGCGCAGTGATGGGGCTAACCGTTGTCGGCCTGGGCTTGCTGGACATTACGATCTGGTTTGCGGTGCTGCGGTGGGTGTTTCAACTCAATCTGGTCGATGTGACCGTCACGATGCTCTGCTTTGGGATGGGAGCGAGTTGCCAGGCGCTGTTTGCACGTGTTGGCGGCGGCATCTTTACGAAAGCGGCCGATGTGGGCGCCGACCTGGTCGGCAAGGTCGAGCAAGGAATCCCCGAAGACGATCCGCGCAATCCTGCTGCGATCGCTGACAATGTGGGCGACAACGTCGGCGATGTCGCCGGCATGGGCGCAGACCTGTACGAGTCCTATTGTGGTTCGTTGTTAGCGACCGCTGCGCTTGGCGTCGCCGCATTCAGTTCGCCGACCTTGGCCGAGGCGGCTCACTTGGATGTTCCGACGGCCCAGTTCTACGCGATGTTTTTGCCATTGGCGCTGGCCGCCGCGGGGATCTTGCTGTCGATCGCAGGCGTCTACATGGTGCGAACCGAAGAAGGGGCGACGCAAAAAAATCTGCTCGCCGCCTTGGGACGCGGGATTAACTTCTCGACCGGTCTGGTCGCGCTGGCGGCGATTTTGCTCTCGATGTGGTTGATGCCCAAAGTGGATGGCGCCGTTTATTGGTATGTACCCGGCGTGGCGCTCAGTATCTTTACCGGGCTGGCCGCGGGTTGGTTGATCGGCAAATGGACCGAATATTCGACCAGCGACGAATTTGAACCGACCAAAAAACTGGCCGATCAATCGCTGACCGGTCCAGCGACGATCATCATCGGCGGCATCGCTGATGGGATGATGTCAGTCTGGGCGCCGGTGTTGGTGATCGCCGTCGCAACGCTGGTCGCCTTTGGCGCGGCCAACGGTTGGCGGTATGACGATCCCAACTATTTTTCTTTGGGACTGTATGGAGTGGGGATCGCCGCGGTCGGTATGCTTAGCACGCTAGGCATAACGTTAGCGACTGACGCTTATGGTCCGATCGCCGACAATGCCGGCGGCAACGCCGAGATGTCTGGCCTTGAAGCGACGGTGCGCCAGCGGACCGATGCGCTCGATAGTCTGGGCAACACGACCGCAGCGACTGGTAAAGGTTTTGCGATTGGTTCGGCCGCTTTGACAGCGCTGGCGCTGTTGGCCGCCTATGTCGAAGAAGTTCGAATCGGTTTCGAGCGCTGGGGTGACAATCTGGCGGAAGTGATCGAAGCAGATCAGCCCTATCGCGTCTCCGGCGGGTTTGTCATCTACAAAACGGTGGAAGACGAACAATCGCATGTTCACGGCTTTTTGGCGTTGCCTGGTGAACGTCGCGACAGACGTGTCGCCGCGGCCTGGGAGAAGCTCGATTTCTCGCGCGGTCCGGTCAAAATTCCGGCCGAGATGATCGCTCCCGAGATGACCGATGGTCAGCTCCATTTGCACATAGTTGGGCGCGATACCGAACTATTGCCGATCCCGCAGGCGACGCTGATTGATTTCACCAACTACTACGAAGCGAACCTGATGAATCCCAAAGTATTGGGGGGCTTGTTTGTCGGCGCGATGGTCACTTTTGTCTTTTGCGCGCTCACGATGAAAGCGGTCGGCCGCGCGGCGAAAGGAATGGTCGAAGAGGTCCGGCGGCAGTTTAAAGAAAAGCCCGGCATTATGAACGGAACCGAACTGCCTGATTACGCATCGCCGGTCGAGATCAGCACCAAAGCGGCCCAATGGGAGATGGTGTTGCCGTCGGTGCTGGGGTTGGCCACGCCGCTTGTCATCGGCTTTTTGCTGGGGGTCGGCGGCGTGCTGGGATTATTAGTGGGGACGCTCACCACCGGGTTTTGCTTGGCGATTTTTATGGCCAACTCAGGCGGTGCTTGGGACAACGCCAAGAAGTATATCGAAGCCGGCGCGCACGGCGGAAAAGGGTCGCCAGCCCACAAAGCGGCGGTCGTGGGAGACACGGTCGGAGATCCCTTCAAAGATACCAGCGGCCCCAGCCTAAACATTCTGATCAAGCTGATGAGCATGGTCAGCGTCGTCGTGGCAGGCTTTGTGGTGCGGTATAGCTTGATGGCGCTCGGCGTGTTTTAACTCTTTTTGCTGGCGTTCTTTTGGCAGGCAGCTTTACAATACAAGGCAATCGCTCTTCCCTGCCCCGGAGATCCTGCCATGTTTCGCCCTCTCGCCGCGCTGGCGGCGTTTCTGCTTTCGGCTGCGCCGCTGACTGCTGCCGAAGTTGCTCGCAATCAAGTTTTTGATCACGCGATCCAGAGCGAGCGCGAGCTGGCTAAGCCGTTGTGGGATGCGCGGGTTGAAGTGGACTTCACCTCTCCCAGCGGAAAACAAACGAAGGTCGAAGCGTTTTGGGATGGCGACCGTACTTGGCGATTTCGCCATAGCCCCAACGAGCTGGGAGCGTGGACATGGACGACGCACTGCAAAGAAGAGCCATCGCTGGCCAATCAGACCGGAGCCTATGACTGCACCGCCTACCTAGGCGAGAATCCGATCTACCAACATGGTCCGATTCGCCTAACGCCAGATCGTTTGTTCTTTCAATATGCCGATGGGACGCCTTACTTCTTTTTGGGCGATACGGCTTGGAACGGCGTCTTGCGGGCGACGGACGATGAGTGGAGCCAATATCTGAAAACGCGCCAGCAGCAAAAGTTCACCGCGATTCAATTTGTCAGCACCCAGTGGCGCGGCGGCGACAAAACTATCCCCGCACGCGTTTATCTGCCGAGCGATCCGATCAGCGTGAATGCCGCCGAGTTTCAACGTCTCGACAAGCAGGTCGCCGCGATCAATCAGCACGGCATGGTTGCTTGCCCGGTGGTATTGTGGGCGCTCAATCCCAGCGATCCCGGTAATGTGTTGCCTGAGAAAGACGCCCAGCGCTTGGCCCAATACATCAAGGCCCGCTGGGGCGCGTACAACGTGATATGGATGCTTAGCGGCGATTGTCCCTTCAAAGGAGATTCGGTCGAGCGCTGGAAACGGATCGGCCAAACCGTCTTTGGCGACAAGCAACGGCTTTGTACGCTACACGCCTCGGGACAAAACTGGATCGGCGACAAGTTTGCCGATCAACCATGGTTTGATTTCGTGGGCTATCAATCAGGACACGGTGATAGCGCCGGATCGCTTGCCTGGCATACGACCGGACCGGTCAAAGATGCTTGGAGCAAAGGAAAAATCGCCAGACCGATCCTCAACCTAGAACCCAATTACGAAGCCCACCCGGCTTACGAATCGAAAAAACAGCATGATGGTCAGCATGTCCGCCGCGCGGCGTATTGGTCCTTGTTGATCTCTCCGCCGGCCGGCGTCACGTTTGGACACAATTCGATCTGGGTCTGGAACGACAAGCCAGGCCCCGCCGAAGGGCATGGAAATTTGAAGAACGTCGAGCCTTGGTCAGCTGGCCTGAAAACCGACGGCGCCAAATCAATGACGGTTCTGGCCGACTACTTCGCCAGCGGCCCGCGCGAAAAACTGCGGCCTGATCAAGCGCTGCTGAAATCGCAGCCCGGCGAAAAGAATCGCAACAACTATGTCGCCGCCGCGTCTACCGCAGACGGCGCCTGGCAAGTGATTTACCTGCCGGTCGGCGGCAAGGTTGGCTTGAACGCCGACCGGCAGCAAAACAAGCTGGTTGCGCGGTGGTTCAATCCACGGACCGGCGAGTTTGGTAAGCCGGTCACCTCGTCCGGCGACAGTTCGACATTGACCTACACAGCGCCCAGCAGCGAAGATTGGGTGCTCGACCTGCGGCGCGAGAAGCCGTAACTCGCTGGAAGCCAATTAACTCGTTTCGTGGGAGAATCGATGATGAGCGTGCGAATTCGCTTGGGCGTTGTTTGCGGTTTGTTGTTGGCGGCGTGTTCTTTACTGAGGGCCGAAGAAGTCGAACAACAAGCTAAGCCGCCGCAGTGGCTCATCAGCCCGATTGTCACGATCGACGTCATGGACGTCGAAGCGAAGCGAGTGACGATTACCAGCCAAAAAATGCGCGAGACGGTGGAAGCCTGGGGCTATGTGTTTGTTCCTCATGTGCCGAACTATCGTCGAGCGGACCTGGTGGTCGAACCGGTGAAAGAAGGTCGGGTTGCCCAAGTAGAGGATATCGATGGTAACAAGGCTTTGATTCAGCTAGCCGAGTTCAGCGACTTCGCGATAAAGAATGGCTACGAATTGGGGAAGCCAAAGATCAGAACAGAAAAGGATTCGGCGTCGTCTACTACAGAACAATATGTGGTCGGAGATCGCCTGTTTACCTTTCGCGATGAAGCGGGGAACGAAGTCCATGTACAGTTGAAAGCGTTTTATGGGCTTTTGACCAAACATAATCTCCGCCTAATGAATCCAATCTTGGGAACAGCGGACGAAGATCCAAGCTTGCCGGCGCTTTATCCACCCAAGGGAGCAACCCAGATGTGGATCGATTCGTTGTTTGAAATGAGCGACGTCATAACCGGCAAGACTGTCATGGTAAACGAGCAAGAGCTCCGCCGCGGCTTGTGGAAACAGGGATTGTTGTTGGCCCGAGACTATCCGACCTACCCGCGACAGCAAAGGGAATTAGCGGCAGCGGTCGCGGCCATTTCACCACCGGCTGAGCCAGCGCCAGCGGTTATGCCCGATCCAGAGCCCGGCAAACGAACGCTGGCTCCGCTTTTTCAAGCGATCACTCGACGATCGTCAACGGATGCTCCTCCCGCAGAAGTGAAGCCGCCCGGCGAAGCAAGCGAACCGCATCCCAAGCCAAAATCTGGACCTGCAAAAGTCGAATCGACCCTACCGCCGCAAGCCCCCAAGCCTCAAGGGGACAACGTTAAAAACCTTAGGGCCCAGTTTGGTATCGCGCAGTTGGGACCACCGCAATCTGGCGCCGTGCAATTTGCACCACCAGAAGGTCAGATGAATCCGTTTGGCATGCCGGGAATGGGACCGATGGCCGTTCCACCGGCCGCGCAGCCCCGCATGTTGCGTGTTCGCGTGGGGTTGTTCGCCGGTGACTTGAAGTCGGCTTTGCCAGAGTGGTCAGTCGGTCCCGCGGAACAGATGCTCGACAAGATGGCGGATAGTTTTAAGACAATCGACAGCTTCGACCTGACGATGGTTACCGGTCACGAAACCAAAGTCCAGCATGGAAGCCAACAATCGGTCGTCAGCGGCTCTCAGTTTGTACCGCAGCGCGGCGTCGATGGTCGGACCAGCGCATCGCGGACTAACCAATATAGGGTGCAAAACTTTGGCACAATGTTGGCCGTCTCGCCAGAAATGGTCGGCAAGCGGGCAAGCTTGAGTTTAACCTTCGAACGCTCTGGTCTCGTTCCAGCAGAGAATGCTGATGATGAAAAAGAGAAGGATGATGCCGAGGAAAAAGAAACACGCGTTGTCAGCGATGTACCCCCTGCGACGTCTACGATGACGATCGACACCAAAGTGCTATTGGAAAACGGCCAAGCAACCCTGCTCGAGCTTCGTGATTCTCGCGGAGTAAAGCATGTATTGGTGATCGCGGTGGAGATCCTCGACAGCGGTGAAGCGGAGGAAGCTGAATTGATGAAGGCTGGCGGATTCTTTTAAAGCGTCAATCAACAAGACAAATGGTGTGCCACGGCTCTGTGAGCCGTGCGGAAGTACGCATTGCTTCCGATGTTTAGTCGATGAAAACACAATCCACAGCAAGCGGGACCGGCATAATCCCTTCGTGAGCCGCAGCGCTTGACCACTTCCAGTCTCTCGGATGTCCGACTAGTCCACGGCGAACAGGATTAGCGTGGATATATTCGATAACATTATAGATGGCTTGTGAATGCCAGAGATTTTTATCATAACCGCCCCCGGATTGCCAAAAACGAAAGACTTCTCGGGATCCACTTTTTTAGTCAAACGATCGAGCCAGTCGCGATGGTCATGCGCTTGCAGATGCGCCTTGGCCTTTCTCGATACAGATGCTTTGAGAGCCACGAGTATTCGCCGCATTTCATATTTTTTCTGATTGGGCAGCACCAAGATATGGACATGCTCAAGCATGATCACGTAGGCCCAGATTGCGAAGTCCAAATTTCGTCGCGATTCTTCCATCGCGTCTACCACCCACTGACAGGCACGCTCGCTCTTTAGGAATGGACGTCATTGAGAGCAGGAATAGGTCAGAAAATGGGCATGTCCGGGGTCATTGATCGAACGACGTTGTTTACGGTGATTTTCTGCCATTGAGTTTTGTCTACTTCTCATAAGCTGCTAAGACGCGGCTCACAGAGCCGTGGCACACCATTTGGTTACCAATCGGCCAACGCGTTCCCTCGCTCCTTCAAGGGCAGCTCTATCGTCTTTCCGCCGGCGACGTGCGAGGCAAAGACGCCGCAGATCATTTCGACAGTGGTTGCACCATCTTTAGCGCTGCAGAGCGGTTGTCGATTGTTGTCGACGGCGTCGATCAGATCTTTGACTCCCAACACGTGGTGGGAGGCTTGTTTGGGCAGCTCAGGCTGCGTCTCTGGCTTGCCGACTCCAGCGGTCGTGATCGGTAGCGAGATGCGCGGCTTCGCGGTCAGATAGGGATTGCCCGGGGTGAAATAGGCGATCGGATTTTGATCGATAAAGATGGTCACCATCCCTTTACCGCCGATCAGTTGCAGGCAATACCCTTGGCGATTGGTGCCGTCATCGGCGATCGAATCGTAGTAGCCGATGATTCCCTTTTCAGTTTCATAACGTGCATGAACCTCGTTCGCGGCGAGCGGGCCCAGCCCTTCGGCGCCGGGCTTCACATCGTCACGCGTCACGCGTCGGCCATTCTGCAGCATAATCGCCGAGCAGGATTGGGGAGCACCGGCGAAGTAATTCATCAGATTGAAAATATGTGAGCCGAGCACCCACAGATCTTCTCCCCCGCCGCGTCGATCTCCGACACCGCGTCCCCGCATCTCTAGTACTTTGCCAAGTTCGCCGGCCGCGATCAACTGATCAATTTGCTGCAGCGCCGGGTGATAGCGATTACGATGCGCGACAGCGATCTTAGCGCCGGTCTTGTCGGCGGCGGCGATGATCTCGTCCGCTTCGGCCGGCGTGCGGCAAAAGGCCTTTTCGCAGTAGATCCCTTTGGCGCCAGACTCGATCGCAGCGAGGATCATATCGCGATGCTCATCGACGTAGCGCGGAGCCACCGCCACAAATTCAGGCCGCACTTCGCTTAGCATCTGATGATAGTCGGCATAGCCGCGTTCTAGCTTCAGCTTGGCTAACTCTTTGCTCAAACCAGCAGGATCAGCATCCGCGATCGCGACGATCTCGGTGTTGGGAATCTCTTGCCAGACCGTATCGAGCCCATGCCCAAAATTGCCGCGTCCAGTGTGCCCGATCACGGCGACTTTACGCTTGGGAGCGTCGGCATAAGTGAGATGAGGCAGGATCAATGCGGCGGAAGTCGCGGCGAGAAAATCACGTCGTTGCATCGGATGGACCGGTGGGGAAATCTGCCGAACGGCATGGGAGGGAACGCAGAATGAAGTCGCTCTATCTTACCATGAAGCGGCGGCGGATTCGAATTTTGTCGACAAGGGACTAGCGGAAACGAGAATCAGCGAGGCGCCGAGATTTCAACGATCTAGAAAACAGGGTGATTTCTCAACCTCCAGCAAGTACATTATTGAAGCTCAACTCGAATTCATTCTCAGGACCAAAATCATGGCGACACCTGGCGGCGACGCAACCGGCGGCATTATCCCCTACAAAAACCTTCCGGCGCTGATCGGATATTATCTGGGGATCGTAGCGCTGATTCCGCTGGTTGGATTTCCGTTTGGCGTCGCATCGGTTGTTTTGGGAATCATGGGACTGATCAAACGAAACCGCCAGCCCGAAGTGAAAGGAAGCGTGCATGCGGTGATCGCGATCTTGTTTGGAATGTTCTCAGTCGTGATTTATGGCCTGGTGATTGTAGGGATCATCGTCGGGTTGGCGACGCAACGCTAAGAGATTGGCGCCCACGATTGATGCTGAATGAATGGTCATCTTGCACGGTGCGCTGGTGATATGACATTCCTGGATTAGTTTGCCTGGATTTCATTCGTCAGCTTCTCCCCTTGGAAGAACTGCTGCAAGTTGTGGGTCGTCACTTGGCTGATTGCTTCCAGCGCATTGCGAGTAAAAAATCCTTGGTGCCCCGTAATTAAGACGTTGGGAAAGGTGAGCAGCCGCGAGAAGACGTCGTCTTGGATGACTAGCTCCGACCGATCCTCAAAGAAAAGCTCGGCCTCTTCTTCGTAGACGTCGAGCCCCACGTAACCGATCTGTTCGGACTTTAGCCCTTCGATCACCGCTTTGGCGTCGACCAAGCCGCCGCGACTGGTGTTGATTAGCATCACGCCGCGTTTCATCTTGGCGATGCTTGCCGCGTTGATTAGATGCTTGGTAGCCGGCAGCAGCGGGCAATGGAGCGTCAGGATGTCGCTCTCGGCGAACAGTTGCTCAAGCTCGACATACTCGACTCCAGCGGCGACGCATGCTGGATTTTGCTGCACGTCATATGCCAAGATGCGGCAGCCAAAGCCTTGCAGGATCGCCGCCGTGATCTGGCCAATTTTGCCGGTACCGATCACGCCGATCGTTTTGCCATGCAGATCAAAACCGAGCATCCCATGCAGAGCAAAGTTCCCCTCGCGTACCCGATTGTAGGCTTTGTGAAACTTGCGGTTGAGAGTCAGGATCAGCCCGACCGTATGTTCGGCGACGGCATGGGGAGAATAAGCCGGGACCCGGGCGATTTTTACCTGGTGCTTTGCGGCGGCTTGCAGGTCGCAGTTGTTGAAACCGGCGCACCGCAGCGCGATCAGCTTGGCGCCGTTGGCGGCGATTGCGGCGATGACATCGGCTGAAAGCTCGTCATTCACAAAACAACAGACCGCTGCAAAATTGCGAGCCAGCACGACGGTCCGCTCGGTCAGTCGTTCTTCAAAAAAGTCGTACTCAATCTCGGTATTGGCCGAGGCGTTCTGCAAAAATTCGCGATCGTACGATTTGGTGCTAAAGACGGCGACTTGCACAGGATTTCCTTAACGTCTACAGCCAGCCCGATTGGCTCGGGCCGAAGGCCAGATCAGCGATCGAATTTACCATGTCGATCGCCCTGGCACACGCCATAGGCGGAGGAAAGTTAGCTCAAATGCTTAGACGATTCCCGGTTCGCTGGGGACAACATACAGCGTGAACTGCAACGTGGTCGATTGCCCGTCGACGCGAATGGTCAAACGGCGTTGGCCTTCGATATCGCTAACGATCAAATTTTCGTTCAAACGAATCGCCAGGGTTAACGAATGCTTGACTTGGTCCCACTGAGCCGGCTGGCTGTCGCGATCGATCTCGAAGTACGAGACCCCCGGCAGCGCCGGTAAGGCGCGCGGCGGATGACTTGCATAGTTGAACCGCAACCCGGCTTGGCCCAAGCGATAGAGCTCGACCACTTTGTCGGAGCTACCGATTTTCATGTCGAGCCCGCGCGTCAACAGGCGATCGATCTGTTGCGACGGCAGCGAGCTTTCGACGCCGACGAACAGCTTGTTCGAGCCTTCGAGCCAAGAGGGCTCAAGATCGACCTGCATCCGTAGACCGGCGCCCTCAAAGTGACGCTCGCGATAGTCGGGCTCCACCACAGCGTCGAGCAGCAAATCAATGTATTGCTTCTGTCGCCAAAAACAGCCGGCCAGATCGTCATGGTCATACGCGGGCATTTCGGGCGGCCTGCGCATCGGGCCAAACACGGCCAGCTTGCCGATGGTGCGGGCTAATTCATAAAAAGCGACTGAAGGATGCGTGCCAGGCGTGAACGCGATCATCTGGATCGCCGGATAGCATTCGTTGATCGCACGCAGCTGCTCCAGCAGTTGTTGATCCCCTTGGCCGCGGCTATCAAACGAGATCTTCCGCGAGACAATTTGCGACGCCAGCAGATCAAGTTTGCGCCCCAAGCGATCATAGATCCGCTGCAAGATGCTTGCCTGCAACGGACGCCAGGCGTCGCACGCCAACAGCGGCGGGATGTAGGTTTCGTCAAGCTGCGGCACCGCTTCGCCGCGATCCGAGCGGCGAATTCGCGCGATCGGCAGCGTCTCGTAGCCAGCATGATTGTCGCCGTCGTGCAGCAGTCGCAGGTTGAGCCGGCGGATCTGAATGGTTTGTTGATTGGAGCCGCTGTTCTGGTCTTCGACGTCCAGATTCTCGACCAAATAGCGGGCCGTCGCAGCCGACGAGTCGGCGACGTTTGACTGGCCAGAAACCAGCTGCGGCGCCGCCAGATAGATCGTCAGGTTTTGACGATCGGCCATTGCATGACGCAAATCCAGGATTGGCAATTGACCATCGTTCGGAACCGAAATGGTCGCTCCGTCACGCAGTCGTACTTCTAGCGAACGAACGACCAGGCGCGAGTTGGTCAGCGCATCGATATCCAGATCGATCGAGCGCAATCCCCAATGGTGACGCTGATTCCAGAGGTCGCCGCGTCGATTTTGCTGGGATTGATGCTGTTCAAACGCCTGAAAATGATGCGGCGAAAGGAACATTCCTTCGTACCAGTGGACGGCGTTACTGCTCAACACGGCAGGTTCCTCGTTGGCTTGGCAAGCGAAATCAGGGGGGACGCACAGTGGCCATGGTGTGGATGACCATTAGCGTGTGTCGTTTAACTTCGGCGTGATTGCGGGTTAGCGAAGATAAGACACGGCAGATTTAGCAATTTGCCGCATGCGCCGCTTGTGGTGAATGCGCCGGCGAGAAGCCATCAGGTCAGTTGGGCAAGAAGCAAAGAACGCTGCTATCCGTGCTGCCCTATTGAATTCTCCCTCCCATAGGAGGCTGCCCCGGAATTCAATGATTTGCCACGGATAACAGCGTTCTGCGATATAAACATCGGCGTAGTCCGCTCTGTAGCAAAAGAAAAACCCTGAAAAAAGGGGAGCACTTTTCCGCGGGAGAGGGGCAATGAAAATCGATCAACCGTAAGTTGAAAGATTGAGAGTAATTGCGGCAGAAGCGAATTCACTAAGTTTTTTCGACCGGCGTCATCATCTGGTTGTGCTGGTCGACCTGGACGACGATCGGCGCGTAGTTGGCCAGCTCCTGTTCGCTGTACTGGGCATAACTAGCGATAATGACCAGATCTCGCGGATTTACCAGATGTGCGGCCGCTCCGTTGATACAGATCACCCCGCTGCCGGCCTCGCCGGGGATCGCGTAGGTCGTCAACCGCGTGCCGGTGGTGATGTTGTAGATATCGACCTGTTCGTGGTCCAGCAGGTCCGCTGCATCCATCAGCAGGCTGTCAATCGTCACGCTCCCCTCATAGTCAAGGCAAGCCTCGGTGCAGGTGGCGCGGTGGATCTTCGATTTGAGAAAGGTTCGGATCATCCCAGACTTACTTGGATTGCGGCTTCGAAGCGAGAACGGCTTATTATACCTTGTAAGCCCGCGCATGAAAAAAGCCCCTCTGATAGCCAGAGGGGCTTTTTGCCTGTCAAGGAATATCGCTTGAAATCAAATAAGTGCTAAAAATCTACTCGAGACAGGTATCGGACTCATCTTCCGGCAGGACCGGCGAAGAGTAGTGAAGCTGGGCGATTCGCAGCGAGTCTTCTACGGTGCGAACCAGGACTGCAGTAATCCGGAGAGGAATCTCCGCTTGACGGTAGCCCGCTTGAACCAATGCAAAACAATCGGACGCAACCCAACAAACATCGCCGTAACACGATACGCTTCGCCAACCAAAGCGAAAATGCAGCGTGTCGGCTTGTTCCCAGTCACGTTCCGCCTGCTCGCATACTCCCGCTAGACCAAGTCGCTTTTCGTCTTGGCCCGTTCCCAGAAGTACTACATCCGGCTCAGGCAGAAACACCGCCAGCAGTTTCTCCAGATCTCGATTAGCGTAAGCGGCGGCAAATTCCCGCAGGACTGCCATCGCCTCCGCTTCAAGAGAAACAGTGGCGTACACGAATCAATTGTCTCCAAGCAACAGAAGAGGATTTAACGTCATCCAGGCATAAACACCCAAGGGACGGTGGGATGAGGACAACAAACCCGATTCTAATGTCGGCCATTCCGGCATGGAAAGCGCAATTCGAGCTCGCCAAGCGTTAAATTCGCATCTTTTTTTGGCGAAAAACGCTGAGCATTTCGCACAATCCAACCCCCTCCTGTGGCGTTATCGTTGAATTACTCCCCCCTCCAATGCGCATTTCAATCCTTTGTGGCGGTTCCGTCCGGCGTGTGAGCTATCTTTTCGCGATGCCATTTTGCCACACATAAGCCAGTACCGATCTATATGCAACGCCTGCCTGCACTCCTGCGATGCTGTTTTGCCGCGGCTGTTTTCGTCAGTGCGCTGTTGTTATTCCAAATTCAGCCGATCGTCAGCAAAGCGATCTTGCCTTGGTTCGGCGGCAGTCCGGCCGTCTGGACCACCGCAATGCTTTTTTTTCAGGTGGTGCTCTTTCTTGGCTACCTCTATGCGCACCTGCTGACCCGTTGGTTGCCCATCCGCTGGCAAGGCGCCGTTCACTTGCTGTTGGTCGTCGTCGCTGCCGCCCTCGCGCCGGTGCTGGCCGATGTTTCTTGGAAACCCTCCGCAGACGATGCTCCGGCTTTCCGCATTCTGATGTTGTTAGCGGCGACAATTGGTTTGCCTTACTTTTTGCTCGCCGCCAATGGACCGCTGTTACAGGCCTGGTTTGGTCGCCGCTTCCCAGGCGCTTCTCCCTATCGACTGTATGCGCTCTCCAACGTCGGTTCGCTTCTGGCGCTGTTGAGTTATCCGTTTCTGATCGAACCAAACTTCGCCGTCTCGATGCAGGCGTCTCAGTGGTCGATTGGCTTTGGCTTGTTCGCCGCATTGCTGGCGATTGTCGTTTGGCAGCTGCGAGCCGTGCCTGAAGTCTCACCAGAGCCCATCGAAACGGCCACCAACAAGCCGGCGATTTCATGGCGAACTCGCACCAAATGGCTGCTGTTGCCGGCGTGGGCCAGCTTCGGTTTACTCGCGGTCACCAATCATGTTTGCCAAGACATGGCTGTTGTCCCGCTGCTGTGGGTTGCCCCCCTTAGCTTGTACTTGCTGACATTTATCCTGGCGTTCGATAGTGAAGGCTGGTATCAACGAGAAACGGTCGCTTGGTTTGCGTTGGTCTCTTTGACCGGCGTGGCGCTGGTCGACTGGATGAGCGGATCGTTGGGGCTGATCGCCGCGATCGGCGTTTACTTTGCATCATTGTTCTTTGCCTGTCTGGCATGTCACGGCGAACTGGTTCGGCTGAAGCCGCAACCAGCTCGCCTGACCGAGTTTTATCTAACCATCTCGGCCGGCGGCGCCATCGGCGGCGTCCTCGTCTCGCTCGTCTGTCCGCTGGTGCTAACCGATTACTTTGAAGCGCCAATCTTTATCCTCGGCAGCTTTTTGATCGCCGCTGGCGTCTTGTTTTCCGCCGTCAGCAAATCGCTGGCGGCTGCTCCCGGAACCAACCAAATAGCCGCCCCCTTGCCCAAGCGATTGGCCTGGGCGATTCCTTTGCTGTTGGTGGTTGTTTACGGCGAACTGCGGAACTTTAGCGGCGACTATCTGGTCTCGCGTCGTAACTTTTACGGCGTGCTGCATGTCAATGATCAAATCGCCGCCGGCGAACCTCGCCGGATGATGTTTCATGGCCGTATCGTGCATGGTTTTCAGTTTCTGGACAAGCAGCGCCGGACAGAGCCAACGTCGTACTACGCCCCAGAGACCGGCGTGGGCATCGTGCTTAGTCAATTGTCGTCGCAGCAACAGCCGCTACGAGTTGGCGTGATCGGTCTTGGCGCCGGCACGCTCGCCGCTTATGGCAAGCCTGGCGATACCTTTCGCATGTACGAGATCAATCCCGAAGTTGTCACTCTGGCCCACGATTACTTCTCCTATCTCAAAGATTCGCCGGCCAACATTGAGATCGTCCTCGGCGATGGACGACTTTCGCTAGAAGCCGAAACCGACCAACAGTTTGACTTGCTGGTCCTGGACGCATTCAGCGGCGACGCGATCCCAACCCATTTGTTGACGCGCGAAGCGTTTGACATCTATCGCCAACGCTTGGCCAAAGGTGGCGCCATCGCGGTCCACATCAGCAATATCCATGTCGACCTGCGCCCCGTCGTCGAAGCATTGGCCCAAGAGTCCGCACTGCAAACCATCTACTTTGTCGCCGATCCTGATGTCGCCCTGCAAAAAACAGGCGCCCACTGGGTGATCGCAACCAACAATCAATCACTGCTAGAAAACGAAACCATCCAACAAGCAGCGACAACCCTCCCCTCGCAACCAACCATCGATCGCCTCTGGACCGATGACTACAGCAATCTACTGGGAGTGCTGAAGTAGCCCCCAGATTGGGTGGACAGTCGCACGAGAAAAGGAAAGCGGACCGGACTGCGGCGATTTTTCTGCGTGGCCAGTTTCTTGGTAGCCTGAACGCGTGAGCAAGGGAAATTGGGTGTAAGTAAATGACTAATGTCGAAATCCTAATGTCTAATAAAGAGTGAATTGGTGATCCACCGGACCGGACTCGGCGTCATTTTTTTCTGAGCGACCGGACTGTGGACTGGACCGGACCGTGTTACTTTTTTTGTATGTCTCCAATTCTTCGTAGCCCGAATGCGCGAGCGAGGGAAATGTGGGTGTAAGTAAATGACTAATGTCGAAATCCTAATGTCTAATAAAGAGTGATTTGGTGATCCACCGGACTGGACTCTGCGTCGTTTTTTTCAGAGCGACCGGACTGTGGACAACGGACTGTGGACTGGACCGCATTATTTTTTTTGTATGTCTCCAATTCTTCGTAGCCCGAATGCGCGAGCGAGGGAAAAGCGATCGCAAGTCAACGACGAAGCACGAAAACCGCACATCGTCACTAGGGATTTTCTTTGAGTCAGACATTGGTCCTTAGACATTCGCCCCGATGGGACAGGACACCGGACCGGACCGGACAGCAGCGTTTTTTTGGCGTGGACGTTTCTGATCCGAATCTGACCAACATTGTCCGCGGCGGATCCGCCACCAACGCGTTGCATTTGCTCGGTCAATCGCGTCCTCTCCCCAGGCGCGCACCTTTAGCGCCCGGCCGATCTGCCGTACATCCAGCTCAAAAACCCACCAGCGCAGCAAACCAACCCGCCAACCTCCCCCGAAGTTGCCGACCTTCCACGACAAGACGCCGCCAAACTGAAACCATCGCGTCGCACGGCGCGTTTAAAATCGTGAATACATTGTAACAAAACACTAAGACTTTGTCAAG
Organism: Blastopirellula sp. SH421; assembly: GCF_057808535.1. Taxonomy (NCBI): domain Bacteria; kingdom Pseudomonadati; phylum Planctomycetota; class Planctomycetia; order Pirellulales; family Pirellulaceae; genus Blastopirellula; species Blastopirellula sp. SH421. The sequence goes on along the minus strand of NZ_CM173712.1, from coordinate 6,704,750 downwards.
GTGCAATCTTAGTCAACCGACCATGGGCCCGAAGCGGACAACTGTCCCCTTTCGCTCCGCCGAAAGTAGCGTCCGAGCCAGATTCTCCAACGGATTCACCGCAGAACGCCCAGCGACTTTGGGTCGCGAACCTCTCCTCGGTCGACTAGCGTTCTAACCTCATCGACAGCAGCAGCCGGGCGCCCCCGCCCACCGCGGCCATGATTACCGGCCATCCATCGCTCCTTACGATTGAAGTCGTGACCATTCCCGCAGCTTGGAAAATGTCGCGGTCAAACTTTCCCTGCATGACGATGCGCAAGACGATAAAATAACCGTGCAGCCGGTTCAAAAATGAAAGAGAAGTCTTGAGCCTTCTTCCTCTGCAAGGCAGGAGGAAGAAAGAGAAGACACTGGCTGTGGCCAGTGGCACGCGAAAAAAATGACTGTTCGTCAGTGCCACACAGCCTATTGGACAAGATTGGTGCGCTATGAAATGCAAGATCTTACTGTTGTCACTTGGAATTTTTATAGGGTGTTCCTGCAGTTCTGATGCGGGATACAACCCAGCGGCACGATTTGAGGATTGGGCAAGGCGTCATCCGAATGAGGATTTCTACTTACTAAGCAACGAGGATATCGTGATTTCGAGGTCACCGTTAATAAAACAAGACGATGGCACCTATCTTGTGTCCAAGCAAGCTAAAAACGCCAATAACTTTTGGTGCTATCCGGGTGGGGAGCACGTAGCGAGCGTAAATGAGGCAATGGAATTTATTAATACACACATCGGGGATTCACGGCCGCGCCAATTCAGCCATGTGGTGATTGAGTCGTCGCGGTTAACGCAAGACACACCATGACGGCCGGCAGCCATCTTGTGAGGGACGGTATTGCACTAGCTCGCCGATGTCACCTAACAGCCTGTTGATTTTCCCGCGCGGGTGCCATGGCCACGGCCTTGCGTGGCCATGAATGGGCGTGCAAGTAAAGTTTAACCCCGACCGCTTCTAAGAGTTAGGATGTAGAAATGGTCACGACTGCGAGCATTAGGGACGATTGCTTAGTTGCCCGTTGATTTCCGCCTGCGGTTACTGCGTCTGTACTGAAAGAGCATCGCGCCAGTCGGACGCTACTTTCGCGGGAGCTAAAGCTAAAGACGAATATGGATCCTATCGCATGTCAGCCACCCGGCGTTTGCCACGGTTTTTTGTCCCCCGCTGAAACATCGCCAAGCAGGGTTGGTCAGAAATTGGAGCAAAGGCCCGGCGGCTGGTAAGAGTTGTACGGCGGTTTGAAATACCTTGGCAATTGCTGGCCGTATTCATGGCCACGGCCTTGCGTGGCCATGAATGGGCGTGCAAGTAAAGTTTAACCCCGACCGCTTCCAGGAGTTAGGATGTAGAAATGGTCACGACTGCGAGCATTCTGGACGATTGCTTAGTTGCCCGTTGATTTCCGCATGCGGTTACGGCGTCTGTATTGAAAGAGCATCGCGCCAGTCGGATGCTACTTTCGTGGGAGCTAAAGCTAAAGGCGAATATGGATCCTATCGCATATCAGCCATACGGCGTTAGCCGCGGGTTTTTGTCCCCCGCTGAAACATCGCCAAGCAGGGTTGGTCAGAAATTGGGGCAAAGGCTCGGCGGCTGGTAAGAGTTGTCCGGCGGTTTGAAATACCTTGGCGATGCTGGCCGTATTCATGGCCACGCAAGGCCGTGGCCATGGCGCCCGGCCCCACCGCCATTTTAAGATTAGAGTTTATGAAATCAAAGCTAGTAGTTATATGGATTGTTGCATTGGCGACAATTGGGGTCGCAATCATAAGCGTTCGTCTTGTTGATGTCGGCCCAGGTCATTGGTCAAGATTTCGGGACGGCGGCTGCTTCGTCGGCAACGCAATTACCGTCTCGCCTGCGGAGGATTGGATTGCTTTTTGTGTTCCATCACGATTTTCCGACATCGCAAAATTTGACCTAATTACAAAGGAGGTTTCATGGGTTGCCAGTTCCGGCGCCTATGAGTCGCATCCATGTATTTTGCCAGATGGATCCGTTGTTTATTCATGCGCGGAAGGTTCGCGATATCAGCTTTTTAAGCGCGAGAACAGTAGTCGAGACGCAGTAACTATTTTGACCTCGAATTATTCCGATGAAGAGCCATCTGTTGATGACAGCGGAAAGAAAATTTCATTTACCAGAGTGTTCAATGACGGCAATCCATTGATTTCCAATATATTTCTATTGGAAAATGGAAGTGAGCGTCAGTTGACATTTGGCAATCATGCGGACTTCTCTTCCGCCATTTCTCCCGACGGAAGTTTGATTGCGTTTGTACGACATAAAGAAGGAGCGTCCGGGATTTACCTCATTCGCACCGACGGTTCAGATGAGCGTTTTATCTGCAATGGATTTTCACCGGCATGGTCTAGTGACTCGCAATCGCTTGTTATTACGGACGCGCCAGAAAGTCCTAGTTTGCACGACATTTACATCGTAAATGCGAATGCCGGGTCAAGGGAAAAGTACACGGATGACGGAAAATACAAGGTAAGCCCAGTCTTTTTTCAGAAAGACTCCTCAATTCTATATATTGAAGAACCAAGTTGTCGTGGCGACGGAGTGATTATTCATCTCGACTTGAAAACTAAAGTGAGAACTCAAGTTATCTCCTTGTCCTATATTTCCTCGCTGGCGCCTGAACTTGAAAGTGAAAAGAGAGATGGCAATCCAACAAGTCGATATAACGCAGAGTTAGGTGGAGCACAGAACTAATTTCTAATTAGCTGGGTGCCATGGCCACGGCCTTGCGTGGCCATGAATGCGCGTGCAAGTAAAGTTTAACCCCGACCGGTTCCAAGAGTTAGGGTGTAGAAATGGTCACGACTGCGAGCATTAGGGACGATTGCTTAGTTTCCCGTTGATTTCCGCATGCGGTTACGGCGTCTGTACTGAAAGAGCATCGCGCCAGTCGGACGCTGCTTTCGCGGGAGCTAAAGGCGACTATGGATCCTGGCGCATATCAGCCACACGGCGTTAGCCGCGGTTTTTTTGTCCCCCTCTGAAACATCGCCAAGCAGGGTTGGTCAGAAATTGGGGCAAAGGCTCGGCGGCTGGTAAGAGTTGTCCGGCGGTTTGAAATACCTTGACTATTGCTGGCCGTATTCATGGCCACGCAAGGCCGTGGCCATGGCGCCCGGCAAGTTTGTGAAACAGCCGCCAACCAACGGCGCAAATATTTCTGAATTCATCTGCGATGAAGGCGTTGAGATCTCGCAGAATATTAATCTGTTCAAATAATGAAATAGATATGAATCATGAACCTGTTGACATTGGTGATCCAAGTCGATTTGAAAAAATTTCATGGGATTCGATACCTGCACCTTCAGATGCGGAAGTGAAAGGCAATCACTTATTCGTAAATGCACTCTACAAAAGCGACTGCCTAGGTATTTCGACTGCTGACGAATTTTTACATGGGGCAAGTGTGGATGTTATGGCAATAGCAAGCCAATTAGTTCAGGCAGATTTGATCGGTACAAATAAATCGGTCTGCATTAGTTTTTTTGTGCCTACTGGGAGCCTGAGAGGGCGAGCGCTGCGGGTTAGCGTGCTTGCGAAGAATTGGAATGAATTTTTGCATGACCGGCATCCCTTGACGTCGCAAGTGGCACTTACAACATCTGAAGTTCAGGCTGTTGATTTGGCTTTGGCGGTTCGTTGATTTCCTGGTTGCGGTAGGACCGCCCGTTGCCGGGCGGCCCCCGCGCAGATCCATAGGTGCGGAATTACCGCATACGGCTCCTACTTTGGGTGCTTGGCGTAGAAGCGCTCGTTGGGATGAGGATGCAGGATTCTTGGGCGTGGGATCCATCTATCGGCAAGGCCCCGAAAACGATCCCATGTCATACGATGCCGATGACTTCGTCAACGAAGCGCGCACAACCAGCAGCGCACCGACTTACGATACAGCGTTTCCAAGGCGGTAGAGTTTCCAGGAACGGCATGTTAGTTGTAGTACCGTAACCGTCCGGCCAACTCCCTCTTCGCACCCATGATAGCCCGACTGCATCACAGGCAATTCATGGTTCAAGGGAGAATTAGCGATGGCGAAGGTACCGCGGCGGGATGTTGCAAGGGAGCGGCGATGGCGGGAGTTGATTTCTGGGCAGGCGAAGAGCGGGCTTGGTGCTTGCAGCAGGAGATTTCGTAAGCTTCTTTTTTATGCCTGGCGGCGGGAGTTGGTTCCGTATGGCGCCCTGGCCTCTTCTTCTCGGCTGGCTTTGTTGGGATTGAACCAGCGCTCGCCTGGGGGTTACTTGTTCATCGGTTCTGGGATTACCAGTTGTTTGGCGTCTACTGGGTGCAAGTGGAGCGCCAAGATCTTGGCTGGTTTGTCTGGATGGACGTTGCGAGTCATCCGGTGCAATGCCTCGGACGGTTCATACAGCGTATCGCCTGGCTTTAGTCGTAGGATCGGCCCATCTTCGACTTGGGTTTCGATTTCTCCTTCTAGCACGTAGACGAAGGTCGGCCCGGGGTGGCGATGCGGCGGCGAGAAATCGCCTCCTTGCCAGGTGACTTCGGCCATGGTTGCGTGGGTTGCGATGCCGTCGATTTTTTCCAGAATGTCTTGCGACATGACCGGTTTGACGTTGGGCCCCTGCGCCGTTTCGTGCGCCGTAATTCGCCAAGTCGCCGTACCTAATGCGAGGAGCACGGCGAATGTTATTAGTCGCTTCATTGTCGTTCCGCCTGATTGGGAGATTGCCGAGAAAAATTAAACTGTCACCGCCGCTTCGATTTCGGGCGTTTTGTTGAACGGCACGGCGAACCGGTTCCAAGCGTTGATGTTGGCGATCGCCGCCGTCAGATCGACGATTTCGGTTTCGTCAAACTGAGCCGCCAGATTGTCGTACAGTTTGTCGGTAATCTGGTGCTGCGGCAGCAAAGTCACCGCTTCGGCCCAGGCCAGCGCGGCTCGTTCTCGCTCGCTGTAGCATGGCGCTTCGCGCCAAGCGGCGATCAGATCAAGCCGATGCGACGGCTCGCCTGTTTTGCGCAGCAGCGTCGAGTGCATGTTTAAGCAGTACGCACAGCCGTTGATCTGCGAGACGCGCAGGCGGACAAGTTCTAGCAAGACGTTGTCCAACGTCGATTTGTGCAGATGCTTTTCGATCGCCATGAGGTGACGAAATGGTTCTGGCGACAGATTGAAATAGTCGAGTCGGTCTGCCATCGGTCTGCTCCCTGAAAGTAGAAGTGATGCGTTTCAACTGCTCTCATGGTAGGATGGATATGGATCTGTCAAAGATCCACTTGTCAGTCAGTTTGGGGAGCCACTTTGCGATGGTCCAGCGACGCCCACAGCGGTTTCAGTTTGATACGCTCGAGATTGATCGTGACGCGGCCGAGCCGCTGCATCGCCAGCTTGAATCGCAGCTTCGTGATGCGATTGGAACGGGGCGATTGCGGCCGGGCGAAAAACTGCCTTCGACGCGCGGTCTGTGCCGCCAGCTGGAGATTGCCCGCAATACGGTTTCCGCCGCTTATGAGCAACTGTTGGCGGAGGGGTACTTAGAATCAGCGATCGGCTCGGGGACGCGGGTCTCGCAACAACTGCCTGAGAAGCGGGCGGCAGGTCGGGTCGCAACGCGGTTGTTACCTCAGCCGACGCCGCGCCGCTTGTCGCAACGGGCAGAGAGTATCGAGCGGTTTGCCGATTGGGCGCCGCGGAAGATTACGGCGCCGGCGCCGTTTCGTCCTCATACGCCAGCGATTGATCACTTTCCGCGTGCGATTTGGCAGCGGTTGGCGGATCGGCGGCTGCGTCGATTGCCGCGACTTACTTTCCAGGGAGTCGACCCGGCTGGATACGCGCCGCTGCGCAGCGCCATCGCCGCTTACTTGGGGGCGTCACGCGGGGTGGCTTGTTCGGCCGAACAGATCATCGTGACCAGCGGGGCTCAGCAAGGACTGGAACTGATCGCGCGGCTGCTGCTGGATGTTGGCGATTCGTTTTGGCTCGAAGAGCCAGGTTACATTCCGGCTTGGCATGCGTTTACTACGCATGGCGCGGTGGGAGTGCCGGTTCCGGTCGACGAGCAAGGGATGGATGTTGACGCCGGCGAGCAACGAGCGCCTGCTGCTCGAATGGCTTACGTCACGCCCAGCGTTCAATGGCCCAGCGGGATCACGATGAGTTTGCCGCGGCGGATGCAATTGCTGGACTGGGCCGAGCGGCACGAAGCTTGGATTATCGAAGACGACTATGTGGGCGAATTTCGGTTTGCCGGACGACCCCAACCAGCGCTTGCAGCGCTTGATCCGCACGGATCGGTGATCTATTTGGGGACCTTCAGCAAGGTGCTGTTCCCCGGTCTCCGACTTGGCTATTTGGTGGTTCCCGAGTCGTTGGTCCGGGCGTTTGCGACGTCGCGCTGGCTGGCCGATCGGCATTCACCGGTGTTCGAGCAGGCGACGCTTTGCGACTTTATCGAAGAAGGACACTTTGCGCGACATCTTCGCCGGATGCGCAAGCTGTACGCGACGCGGCAAGCTGCGATGTTGGACGCGTTGGCTGCCGCGTTTGGTTCGGCGATACATTATCAGCGCCACGAAGCCGGTTTGCATGTGGTTGTGCAGACCCGTGATGCCAGACAAAATCGCCGCTTGCAACGCGCGGCCGATCAGGCCGGGATCGAGTATCACCCGGTGGGACGCTATTGTGCCGTCGACGAAAAAACGCCGGGGTTGATTTTGGGGTTTGCTCCGTTTGACGAAGCGGAGATTACGGCAGCGATGCAGCGCTGGGCGCACTGTTTTTTTGGGGGGTAGTTCGGCAAAAAATAGAACGCGGGCGCCGCGGATAAATACTGCTGCATAAACCGCGCAACTATTCCACGCACCAGCCCAGGCCATGGCGCTCTACTTCGCAAGCGCGATGCGAAGACGATCGTTCTGGTTCGTTGGCGATCAACATTGGCGAGCGGAATACTGGAAAACCGGCTATTTTTCTCCGGCATGTCGTTTGCAATTGTCTAGGAGGTACGCCAGAACGAAAAAACATATCCGGACATCGATGGAGGCCTTCAAGATGACAACGCATTCTTTAGCGGACGCTTTTTTAGAAGAGTTGCAAGACGTGCTAAGCGCCGAGATGCAGTTAGTCAATGCACTGCCAAAAATGGCGGAGAAAGCGACGGATCACGCGCTGAAGCAGGCCTTTGAGAGCCACTTACAAGAGACCGAGACGCATGTCACCCGGGTGGAGGAAGTCTTCCGTAGTATCGGTAAATCGCCAAAAGCTAAAACGTGTGAAGCGATGGCCGGTTTGATCAAAGAAGGCGCCGGCATCATGCGACTGCAAGCCGATGACGAGGTGATGGACGCGCTGTTGATCGCCGCTGCTCAAAAGGTCGAGCATTACGAAATTGCGACCTATGGCACGCTTTGCACCTGGGCCGAGATCTTGAATTATGTCGACGGGCTGCAACTATTGAAGCAGATCATCGAAGACGAAGAAGCGGCCGATGACAAGTTGACGCAAATCGCGTTGACCGTCAATCAAGCGGCGAACATGGGAAAATAGCAGTAACCAAGATAAGGCGATCGGATGATCGCCATCGTGAGAGCCATCCGCAGATGGAATATTGCTCTCACAGCAAGGCGAGCCGGCGACTCTTCCCCCAGAGTCGTCGACTCGTCTTGTTTTTTGCGCGTCTCTAACGGCGCGACGAGAGTAGATGAGTTGGCGCTGATCGACCGGGTTGTTTCACTTTAGCCTTGCAACAGCGATTGAGCGCCATCGATCCAGATCTCGGTGCCGGTAATATGACTCGCCGCGTCCGAAGCGAGAAACAGCATCAAGTCGGCCACCTGAAGAGCGGTCCCAGGCTGACCGTCAGTCAATGGAATATTTCCTTCGGGAAAATCCACCGGCTCACGAATCTCGTCGAGATCACGCTTTAGCGTGGATGCATTAATGTCGGTTTCGATCGCGCCAGGGCAGATGACGTTGACTCGGATTCGAAGCTCGGCCAACTCCAGGGCGGCCATCTTCGCCAGCGCCACTTGCGCCGCTTTGCTGCACGAATAGGCGGTGGCGCCGGCATTGCTAAAGATCCGCGTGCCGTTGACGCTGGAGGTGATGACGACACTTCCCCCCTGCTTTTTCAAAGCGGGAATCGCGTACTTGAGGGTCAGAAATGAACCACGCAGGTTGATCTCTTGCGTTCGATCCCATTCTTCTAACGAGAGATCTTCGATCGGCGCCCAGGTTCCATTGACGCCGCCGTTGGCGATGACAATGTCTAATCGTTCCCACTGCGCGACGATCTCGGCTGCAGCGTTTTCCATTTGCTGGGGATTGCGCAGATCAACTACCTGGGGCAGCGGTTGGCCACCAGCCGCGGTGATCTCATCCACGAGACTCGTCAGTCCTGCTTCGTCCATGTCTAATAGCGCGACCTTGGCGCCGTGCTGCGCAAATAACAGCGCTGTGGCTCGCCCAATCCCCGAAGCAGCGCCGGTGATCCAGGCAACTTTGTGTTCTAGATTCATCGCGGTTTACTTTGTTGGTTAAAGTTAAAAACCATTGCACTCGGGCCGTCGTTTGCAAAAGAAGATCGCAAAAGAGGCGCCAAAATCGCCGCATGATTGTATACGCGTCGGCAATGCTAACTGCCGTGACACATATCATACAGGGCGGAAAGTAACTTTGGGCCAGCCGAGGTCAAAGCTTCGATCTCGATCTTCTTGTCCTGATCCAACAATTGGTAACATTGGTAGCCGACGAGTTCCGCCAGATCAGGCAGCGCCCGCTTTACCAGTTCTTTCGCTTCGCGTTCGTCCCGGGAGTAGTGGATCGTCCACTCGGGGGAAAATGGCATTCCTGAGGCCTGGATCAGATCATCGCTAACGCCGATATACTGCAGCGTCAAATGAGGAGATTGTAGCCGCATCCAGGCGAAGGTCAGCAAGTCAACTGAGTCGAGGTCGCCGAGAAAATAGATCTTGGAAGCAGCGCTGAGTCTTGTGATCCACGCGATGTCATAAGGACTGAGCAACCCAGAACGCCCGACAATCATCAGATCGTCAGGCGGCAATTTTTGCGTGATATCGATTTTGTGGAAGAGGTGACGCGGTTTCGCAGAAAAGAGGATGGTTGGCGCGAGAGAGCGCGGGCCGATAACTTCAAAAGGCCGCTCGCGCGGCGTCGTGAAGAATTCCTGGTCTTCGTAGTCGTTGTCTTGAAATCGCAGCTCAATCTCTTGAAGAAGTGCTTGGCTCATTTTGTGATTGACTCCAACAGATCAGCATCGTCCGCCGCGTTGTTCTGCTGCTGCAGAACTGCCGCGACATAGTCGACCTCGCCATCGGCGGTCAGCGGCTCAGTCAAATAAGTCGTATCTTTGGAGATCACCAGCGCCCGAGCCGGTCCAAAAATGCACCATGCAGGTAGGCCGATCAATAGCGCCAAAGCGCCGCCAATAACCAACAGATAGGTTTTGGTTTTGCGCGTCATAGAGATGGGAGGGTCGCTGGGCGAAAAGTAAAGAGATCTACGGGTAGATTTCTACTTTAGCAGGCGACTCGACGCGCCACAAAGGAAAGCAATCGCTAGCGTGTTTTCAAGCTCACATCAACTTTGGCGATGTCGGCAATTTTGGCTTCCCAGTTGACCAGGATCTTTTCGACACGACCTTTGTTCAGCAGGACGGCGAAGGTGGTGGTGTCTTCTTCGGCCCAATAATGCTTGCGCGTGTAGCTGCACTGGATGAAGTCGCGATCGTACAGTTCGACCGGGACCAAAGCTCCGTCGGCCAGCGGGCGATGGTAGACGAACTTCTCGGCGTGCTCGATCTTGCACTCGTAGCCCATCTTTTTCAGCACGGCGACGGCGGTCTCTTGCGGCGTATCGCCGGGGATCTCTTCGCTGACGCGCTTCTGCACGATCGAGAGGTTCTCTTCGACCAACTCTTTGGCGAGCGATTTGCCAAAGATCAGCGGCGTCGTCGTACATCCGACCGCGGCGATCCAGCAGGCGATCGCCAGCAGCAAAGTAGTTCGCAACATATCGTCGACTCCCTCCACACAACGAGACCCTCTGCGCGGCCGCGGAGGGTTAGGGGGCGACTTATACTGGGCGCCGCTGGTTTTGTGCAAGGGATGTTACACGCTGCTAGCAGCGGCGGAATGACGAATGTCGAAACCAGAATGACGAATTCGGAGTTCCTTCGTTTCTCGTGCTTTCTTCGTCATTCTGATTTCGACATTCGTTATTGTGATGTTCTTCTTAGAACAGCTTCTTCTGCTCATTCCCATCCGCGATCGCCTGCAGAGTTTCTTGGAGAAACTCGGACAGATCCCCTTTTTCTAGCTCTTCGGTGGTGCGGAAGTGGATCTTTACGACGTCGCCATCCGGTTTGGCGTCGATGTCTGGTTCATGGCCGAGTCCAGAGATCCGTCCCAGCGCGACGGCGCCGCGGGGGACGCGGATCGATAGCCGGACATCCTCGGGGCGTTTGCTGGTGACGCTGGCCCACGATCCGCTAACTCCGGTCGCCATAACATTGACGATCATCTGATTGTTCCAGAGGATCTCGGCGTCATCGGCCGTATTCATCAGCAGCGCCAGCAGGTCTTCGAGCACGTTGGCTTCCCATTGGGGGTTTTTGCCTGGGGGAAAACCTTTGCGGGAGAGATGCCACTTTTCGCCCAGTTTTTTCCAGGGCATGTGATCTTCGATATTTTGATTGATCAGACTCAGGTATTTCTCGAACCCGGCGACCGCCTGCGAGAGGAACTCCCAAAATTCGGGGCGGTTTACTTCGTCAAACGTATGAGCGCGAATCTCGATCTCTTGGAACGGCCCGCGGAGGTTTTTCACTTTGACGCGAGGTTCGTTGCTGTAGATCGGCAGATCTTCGAGCTCGTTCAAAGTTGGCAGCGCTAAGCGGCTGGGGAGTTCCATCCGGTCAAACGTCCCTTTGTGGACGCGGAACTTCATTTTCAGCAACCAGGTCTCGCCGGTGATCGCATGGAAGAACCAGCCATCGCTCTTTTTCAACCCTGAGATTTCGACGATGCTGCGCGAGTTCCAATTGATGTCGCTAAACTCGCCCAACTCGATGATCCGATCGACCACGTCCGAGAGGATCTTGCCATCCCAGTTGCAAGCTTCGCCGCTGCGACCGACGCGATCTTTGGTGTGCCAGCGACGGCCATCCATCTCCCAAGGCATCTTGGTGGCGCGGCCGACATCGGCGATGTCCATGTCCCCTTCGCGTTCGTCTTCGGCTTTGGAAGGATCGAAGGAGCCTCGTTCTTCGTAAGGTCCTGAGGCCAAAAACGGCTTGAGCGCTTCGCCGGTGTGCGAGCGATACGGCTCTTCCCCGTTTTCAAAGGCGTTGCTGTAGTCGACCACATCCTCTGGCGTACCAGCAGTGACCAGACGACCCCCTTCGGCGCCTGCTTCCGGACCGATTTCGAGGATCCAGTCGGCCTGCTTCATCACGTCCAGATTGTGTTCGATCACAACCACCGTGTTGCCCAGATCAACCAGACGGTGGAAGACGTCCAGCAACTTGCGGAGATCTTCAAAATGCAGACCGGTGGTCGGTTCGTCCAGTAGATAGAGCGTCTTGCCGGTGTCCGGACGAGCCAGTTCGGCCGCTAGTTTGACGCGCTGGGCTTCACCGCCAGAGAGGGTTGGCGCCGGTTGGCCAAGGGTCACATAGTCGAGCCCGACATCACATAGCGTCTGCAAGATGCGGCGGATCTTGGGGATATTTTCAAACAGGGTGACTGCCTGACCGATTGGCATCTCGAGAACTTCGGCGATTGATTTGCCGTGATAGCGAACCGAGAGGGTTTCTTCGTTGTAACGATGGCCATCGCACGTTTCGCAAGTGACCCAGACGTCCGGCAGGAAGTGCATCTCGATACATTTTTGTCCCATCCCTTCGCAAGCGTCACAGCGTCCCCCTTCGACATTAAAGCTGAATCGCCGCGGCGTATAGCCGCGGAGTTTCGCTTCGGGCAGCTGCGAAAAGAGATCGCGGATGACGTCAAAGACGCCGGTATAGGTGGCGGCGTTCGAGCTGGGCGAGTTGCCGAGCGGCTGCTGATCGACCCGGATTACTTTGTTGATCGCTTCGATACCGCGGATCGCGTCATGGGCGCCCGGCGTGGTCGAAGCACGATGCAGCGTGCGGGCCAGCGAGTTGTAAATCACTTCCTGCATTAAGCTGCTTTTGCCGCTGCCGCTGGGGCCGGCGATCGCGATCAGTGCGCCAAGCGGCAAGCGGACGTTGATGTTGCGCAGGTTATTGTGCCGTGCGCCAACCACTTCTAGCCAATCACCGCTGGGAGAGGAATAGTGGAACGGCTCGCCCTTGGCGGCCAAACCGCGAATCGACGGCATGCGACGATTCGACGGTACAAAGATCGCTTTCTTGCCGCTGATGTAAGGACCGGTGACCGAGTCTTTGTTTTTGCCAACTTGCTTGGGCGTTCCCCCGGCGACGATTGTGCCGCCGTTGACACCGGCCTGAGGTCCAAAGTCAAGCAGCTTGTCGCTTCCTTCGATCACTTCGTGATCATGCTCGACCACGATTAGCGTGTTGCCCAGATCACGCAGGCGATGCAGCGCGGCGAGCAGGCGGCGGTTGTCGCGAGGATGAAGACCGATGGTCGGTTCATCCAAGACGTAAAGAACGCCGCAAAGTCCGCTACCGAGCTGACTGGCCAAGCGAATGCGTTGCGCTTCACCGGCTGAAAGGGTTGGGGCGGTGCGGCGGAGTGTGAGATATTCGAGTCCGACGTCGCATAGGAACTGCACCCGGTTTTCGAGTTCACGGACGATCTCGCCGGCGATCTTCAGTTCTCGCTTTTTCAGCTTCCAATTTTTGATGAACTCAAGCAGCAGCCCCATCGGCATGCTGCAAATATCCAGCACCGTTTGATCACGGAAGCGAACGGCGGACGAATCGTCACGCAACCGGCTGCCGCAACAGGTCGTGCATTCGACTTCGGCGACCAGGCTTTCTAGCTGCATGCGAAAGGCTTGCGACAATCGCGACGCTTCTTCTAGCGCCGGATACAACCCTTTGAACTGAAAGCGGAACATCGGCCGCTTCGCAGGATCTCCTTCGCCGTGTACGTCAAACCACTGATCGGCGGTGCCGTGCAGCAGCACGCGACGATGGCGACTGCTAAGCCGTTCAAACGGCGTATCGAGCGGAACTCCAGCGCCGGAAGACAACGCCTGAAGCATCAACAGCGAGATCTCGTGCTGGACGCCGGGCCACAGTTTTAGCGCGCCTTCACGCAGCGTCAGTTTCGGATCGCTCAACAGCGCCGTGGGATCGGCGCCGGTTTGCGTACCGAGACCTTCGCAGTCAGGACACCAACCCAGCTGGCTGTTGAACGAAAAGTTATGGGGTGAAAGTTGATCGAAACTGCGATCGCAATTGCCGCACGACAGCTTTTGACTGTGACGCTTGACGCGCCAGCGATGCTCGGGCATTTTTTCGTCGACGTAAGCGACATGCAGGAACCCGGCGCCGAGGCTGAGCCCGTTCTCGACGCTGTCAGCGATGCGCGTGCGAGATTCTTCTTTGACCGAAATTCGGTCGACGATCACTTCAACATCGTGATGCCGACGACGATCGACTTTGGGCGGCTTGTCGAGCGTATGAACGACGCCGTCGACGCGGATCCGCTGATAGCCGGTCGTCTTAAGGTCTTCCCACAGTTCGGCGTATTGCTGACCAACATCCAGCGTGATCGGCGCCATCAGAAACAGTTTGGTCTCGGCTGGCTCGGTCAAGATCTTGTCGGTGATCATCGACGAGGTTTGCGTGCTGATCGGGATTTCGCAGTCAGGGCAGTACGGCGTGCCGAGTCGCGGCATCATCACCCGCAGGTAGTCGTAGATCTCGGTGACGGTGCCGACGGTTGACCGTGGCGAGTTACCGAGGTTCTTTTGTTCGATCGCGATCGCTGGCGACAGACCTTCGATATGGTCGACGCGCGGCTTTTGCATTTGGCCAACAAATTGTCGCGCGTAAGCGCTCAGGCTTTCGACATAGCGGCGCTGCCCTTCGGCATAAATCGTGTCCATCGCCAACGAGCTTTTGCCGCTGCCGCTGGGTCCGCAGAAGACAGTCATCTTCTCGCGGTCGATTTGGGCATCGACATTTTTCAGGTTGTGCATGTTGGCGCCGCGGATGTCGATCACCTTGGCCGCTTTTTGATCACGTTTGTTTTGGGCCGCTTTGGCGGCACGCTTGATCTCGGTGACGGCGCGACTTTGCTTGCCGGCTAAGACCGCTTTTAACGCTTGGCCCGTGTGTGACTCTGCGACCTGAGCGACTGTTTCTGGCGTGCCGCAAGCGACCACATGACCGCCGGTCAGACCCCCTTCGGGCCCCATGTCGATCAACCAGTCGGCCGTCTTGATCACGTCCAGATTGTGTTCGACCACCAGCACAGTGTTCCCTTGCTCAGCGAACGCATGCAGCACCTTCAGCAGCATTTTGACGTCGGCAAAGTGAAGACCGGTCGTCGGTTCGTCGAGCAGATATAAAGTGCGGCCGGTGCTGCGCTTGACCAGTTCTTTGGCCAGCTTGATACGCTGCGCTTCGCCGCCAGAGAGGGTGGGCGAAGGTTGTCCCAGTTTGATGTAGTCGAGACCTACGTCGTGCAGCGTTTGCAACTTGTGGGCGATCACCGGAACGTTCTCGAACAGCGTCAGCCCTTCTTGAACGTCCATTTCGAGCACGTCAGAAATCGATTTCTCTTTGAAGCGAACTTCCAGCGTTTCGCGATTGAAGCGATGCCCTTCGCAGACGGGACAGGTGACCCAGATGTCGGCTAGAAAGTCCATCTCCAGCTTGTTGGCCCCGTTCCCTTCGCATGCCGAACAGCGTCCGCCGTCCACGTTAAAGCTGAAGCGGCCCGGCTTATAGCCACGGCGCCGCGACTCTGGCAGTTGCGCAAACAGGTTGCGGATATCGTCGAAGACTTTGATGTAGGTCGCTGGATTGCTGCGCGGCGTGCGCCCGATCGGAGATTGGTCGATCGCGATCATCTTGTCGAGATGCTCGAGCCCGTCGATGCGCTCATGAGCGCCAGGTTCGCCGAGCCCGTGATTGAGATCGCGACGCAGCGCTTCGACCAGGATATCGTTGACGACGCTGCTTTTGCCGCTGCCGCTGACGCCGGTGACGCAGACAAAGACGCCGAGCGGGATCTCGACGTTGACGTTCTTCAGATTGTTTTCGGCGGCGCCGACAATCGTCAGTTTTTTCTCGCTGATCTGCCGCCGCTGCTCAGGGACATCGATCTTTGTAGTACCGGCCAAATACTGGCCGGTGATGCTGTCTGGGTTAGCGGCGATCTCTTCGGCCAGCCCTTGGGCGACGATAAAACCGCCGCGGACGCCGGCGCCGGGACCAAAGTCGATCACGTGGTCGGCGACACGCATGGTATCTTCGTCATGCTCCACCACAAGCACGGTGTTGCCCAGATCGCGCAGGTCGTTGAGGGTCGCCAGCAAGCGATCGTTGTCGCGCGGATGCAAACCAATCGACGGTTCATCCAGGATGTAAGTGACGCCGACCAGTCCGCAACCAATTTGCCCAGCCAAGCGAATCCGCTGCGACTCGCCGCCAGAGAGCGTCGGCGCGGTGCGGCTAAGGGTGAGATACTCAAGGCCAACGTTCTCGAGAAAGCCGAGTCGTCCGCGGACTTCTTTGATCGCTTCGGCGCCGATCTTTTGCGACATCGCGTCTAGATCAAGATGCGCGAAGAACTCGGTCGCGTCTTGAATCGCAAGTTCCGACACTTCCGGCAGCGAAAGGACCGGTTTGTCATGGAAGGCCAGGCTGGTCGTCCCCAATTTGACGAACCGGGCTTGCGGGTTGAGCCGCTGACCACCGCAATCGGGGCAGCTGACCGTCGACATATACTTTTCGAGCTGGCGAAGCTGCGGCTTGGAGTTGCTGTTGCGGTACTTCTCTAGCAGCTCTGGTACGATGCCGTCGTAGGTTCCGCCGTACTTTTGCGGCGTCGAACCGGCGCGCCAGGTGAACGTGATATGTTGCTCGCCGGCGCCGTGTAGCAAAATTTGCTGGACTCTCTCGTCCATGTCGCGCCACGGAGTATCAAGAAAGGCGCCTGCGTCAAGATTGAGCTTGCGCTCCATCGTCTCGGCGACCCCTTTGTAGATATGGCGTTTCCAGCGACCAAGATCGGTCCATTTCCCCAGGATCTCAAGCGCTCCTTTTTTGAAAGTGAGCGTTACGTCCGGAACCAGCAGTTCTGGATCGAACGTGTAGATCTGTCCCAGCCCGTCACAGACAGGGCACATCCCTTGAGGACTGTTAAAGCTGAAGAGCTGCGGCGTAGGCGGATCGTACGAGACGCCGCAATCGACGCAGGCATAGTCGACCGAAAACATCATGTCGCCGGAGACTTCGGTTTTTTTCTGTTTCTTGCGAGCGCGGGGCTTTTTGGTGGTGGTCTCTGGTTCCTCGACCTCCCCTTCTTCCTCTTCTTCTTCGCGCGGAGCGACGATCAGGCTGCCGTCTCCCATTTTCATCGCCAGCTCGACTGCTTCGGCTAGGCGACCGCGGACGCTGGGTTTAATCGTCAGCCGATCGACCACCAATTCGACGTTGTGTCGCAATTGCCGGTCGAGCATCAGGTCGTCCGTCAAATTGGTGACGCGGCCGTCGACACGCGCTCGGACGAAGCCCTGCTTGAGCAGGTCGATAAATAGATCTTTGTGCTCCCCTTTTTGACCGCGAATCAGCGGAGCAAGGATGATAATCTGCGAGTCCTCCTCCATCGCGAGGATGTGCTCGAGAATCTGTTCGCGGGTTTGGGCAGTCAGTTGCTTGCCGCATTGGGCGCAATGTCCTTTGCCGATACGAGCAAACAAGATGCGGAGAAAGTCGTTGATCTCGGTGATTGTGCCGACGGTACTGCGCGGATTATTGCCAGTCGTCTTTTGCGAGATGGAAATCGACGGAGTCAGCCCGCCGATGTAGTCGACCTCGGGCTTGGGCATTTGGCCCATGAATTGCCGAGCATAACTTGAGAGGCTTTCGACATATCGGCGCTGACCTTCAGCGTAGACGGTATCAAACGCCAGCGAACTTTTGCCGCTGCCGCTGACGCCGGTCAGGCAGATCAGTTTGTTGCGGGGAAGCACGAGAGAGACGTCGCGCAGGTTGTGCTCGCGCGCGCCTTTGATCTCGATATCAGTTACCGGCATAAGGGCCCATCCATGCGTCGATTCGGGCGAAAGTCAGCGAAACTCTCTATTCTAGGGGACGTCTGTATAGTGACAACGGGTCGAACCGGGGATCCTCCGGCATCCTGGCAATTGCACCGCTCTATCTGGGGCAAGGAATCTAAACGGAGTTCGAGCGCAAAACGATGCCGAGAGCACGATACAAGTTAATCGTGAAAGCAGTCGAGAGAGCACCGTTTAAGACGATGCTGCGATCGATCAGAGAATTTGCCCGACCAGAATGACCCAAAACCGCTGTGGGCTTACAGGATTACGGAATAGTTTTCGGAGCATAACGTTTTTCGCTTGAAAAAGAAAAACTATTCTGCTTTATTGACTAATTGTCAGCTAACTCTGGTTTGGCCTCCCTATGAAGTTCTGTTAGGGCCGATTATCTCTCATACGTCTTCTCTCGATCCTTATCTACAGGTTCAGCTATGAAAACAAGCAGGCCCGGTTTTACCCTTGTCGAACTGTTGGTGGTCATTGCGATCATCGGCGTGCTGATCGCGTTGTTATTGCCGGCGGTGCAGCAAGCACGCGAAGCGGCTCGGCGCGGTCAATGCACCAACAACTTCAAACAACTGGGATTGGCGATGCACAATCGCCATGACACGTTCAAGACGCTGCCGGTTGGCGCTAGCAACACGCCGAGGCATACCTGGGTGGTCGAAATTTGGGCGTTCATCGAGCAAAGCGCCTTGGCAGATCAATATGAGCCGACGCAGCCGTTTTATACCAACGGCACGGCGCCCTTGCACAATCACATTACCCAAAATGCGACGACTGGGCTTTGTACGCAACCGTTGCCCGCCTACTTCTGCCCGAGCGAAAAAGGGCAGCTCTACTGGAAAGGGGACGCCTATTGGCGATCACGCGGCAACTATGTGGTGAACTTTGGAAATACCGGCGGTGTTGACGAAGTCGCCCGGTCGGCCCCGTTCGCACGCAATGTGAAACCGCGCGACTTTACAAATTTCACTGATGGATTGTCAAACACGGTGATGATGTCAGAGATCATCATGGCGCTAGAAGACAATTGGGATTCGCGCGGCGATATTTTTAATGATGACGGTCCCGGTTGCTCGTTCATGACTAATAACACGCCCAATAGCGGCGTCGATGCACCACAATTTTGCACCAACACTGCTCCCAATCCACCCTGCACCACGGGTGCATCCCCCACCTATCACATGGCGGCTCGCAGCCAACATCCTGGCGGGGTCAACGTGTTATTGGGTGACGGTGCGGTGAAGTTTGTCGGCGAGACGGTCTCTCTTAACGTCTGGCACGCGGTTGGTTCGACCGCCGGAAATGAAACGCTGCAATTGCCGTAGCAGCTTTTGATCGTATTGGCTTAGCTGTGCGGATTTAAGAGTTAACTTCCAGGAGCGACCATCACCTATGCAGCGATCAATCAACTTTTATAGCAGCTGCGTGGCGCTGCTGCTAAGCGTCGCCTGTCTGACAGGCTGCGGCGGCGAAAACAACATGGCGACGGTCGAAGGCAACGTTACCTTGGATGGCGCCCCGCTAGAAAACGGCGCCATCTCGTTTGTCCCAGCGGATGGAGAAACGGCGTCAGCCGGAGTCCGAATTGAGAACGGCGCTTACAAAGCGACCGTTCCGATCGGCGCCAAGCGAATCGAAATCACCGCGACCAAAGTGATTGGCCAGCGAGCCGCCTACGCCGGCCAGGCCGATAGCCCGCAAATGGACATCACCAAATCGATCGTGCCAGATCGTTATAACACCTATTCCGAATTAACGCTTGAAGTTAAAGCGGGCGTCAATGAAGGGAGCTTCGCTTTAAAGTCAAAGTAGGCCTAGCTTATTGCGTCGCCTACTGCGGCCAAGTGCCGTTGATAATCGGCTTGGTTTGCAACTTGGTTGGATCCACCGTGACGTGGCGAATCTTCTTTCGCTGCCAGGTATAGGTAATGTGAACCAAGCCATCCGGCGTTTGAATCACCGCCGGATACGAGAACTCGCCGGCGCTCTTCTCCAGCAAAATCGCCGCATCCCAGGCTTCGCCATCCTGACTGACCGCTACGTTCAGCATGGCTCGCCCGGCCGGTGATGTTCCGGTGCGATGGGTGTGGTTATAGACCAACAAGGCGCGGTCATCGTCCAGCATCACAGCGTCCGTTCCTGAATTTGGATTGGGCAAGCCGGACGATACCAGCGGTGTCCAGTGGATCCCTTGGTCGTCGCTCCAGGTCGACCAAATGTTGCCGTTACCGTTGCGGTCACGAGCTAAAATCTGCCAGCGTCCGTTGGGATAGACCAACACGCTTGGCTGAATAGCGCCAATTTTGGTTCCGTCATTGAGTGGGCCAACGCGCGTCCAGGTTTTCCCTCGGTCCTTGGTCATTTCTAAGTGCAAACGCCAACCATCGTGTTCACTGCTCGACGGGCAGACCAATTGATCTCGATGCACGATTGGTTTGTTTTTGACCGGACCATCGATTCCTTCCGGCAGTCGCTTGGATTCACTCCAGGTTGCGCCGCCATCGTTGGAAGTCATCAGCATTCCCCACCAACTGCTGGGAGTTGGTCCGCATTTGTAAAACAACATCAGCGGGCCATCGGCCGCTTGGTGCAGTACCGGGTTCCAGCAAGGATGACGATGCTCTTCGCCGGCAGGCGAAACATATTGCACCCCGTTGGCCACTTCGACCGGCGTGATCCAGTTACCGTCGACCTGACGATTGAAATAGATGCCAACATCCTTGGCCCCTTCACGCGTGCCGCCAAACCAAGCGGCGACAAGTCCCTGCGGCGTGAGGGCAATGGTCGAAGCATGACAACTGTCATGCGGGGCGCCTTCGGTGAGATACTCCACCGAAACAACTCCCGGCTGCGACGTTAGCGCGTCTATCTCATCCGTTTTATCCGATTCTGCCTGGGCGATCGAAGCGGCAAACAGCAGCAAGAGCGGCAATCCGTAGCGTGTCATGAGTTGGTTCCGGGGAGAGTTCACAAGGCGAAGAGTGGGGGTGAATCAGCGAGTTTAACCTGTCGCGACAACCGCTGCGAACCTTTTTGCTAGCGATCCCGTAGTGAAGTTTCTACAAACGATTTGCAAAAAGTAGGTCCGCAGCCCTGGACGAGCGCTGCGAACTCAACTTCAATAAACGGTTTCCCGGTGCGGTTCGCGGCGTTCTCGACGAGCGTCTGTCCGACCCCCTTCCCTAGCTCTAACGTTAGACAGACAAGCAACATGCTGCTGCTGGAAAACGTCAAAAAATCGTACATTGAGCCAAACGGCCATCCGCTGCCGATCCTGGATATCCCCCGGTTTGAGCTATCTGACGGCGAGCAGATGATCCTCGTGGGACGTAGTGGGTGCGGAAAAACGACCCTGCTGCATGTCATTTCTGGGATCAGCCATGCGGACTCGGGCAGCGTGCAGATTGACGGCATCGATCTCCGTCGACTGTCAGAACAAGGACGCGATCGACTGCGAGCCGAGAAGATCGGCTACGTCTTTCAAACCTTCAATTTACTCCCCGCGTTCACCGCTCTAGAAAACGTCTTGCTGGGGATGTCTTTCTCGGGACGTGGAAGCGATCGTGGTCGCGCTACCATGCTGCTGGATCGGGTGGGGCTGTCCGCGCGAATGAATCACAAGCCGAAAGCAATGTCAGTGGGCGAGCAACAGCGCGTCGCCGTGGCAAGATCGTTGGCCAATCGGCCAAGCCTGCTTTTGGCGGACGAACCGACCGCAAACGTCGATCCGGCGAATCAGCAATCGATCATTGATTTGATTCGTGAAACCTGCAACGAAGAGAAGATCGCGCTGATGATGGTGACGCACTCGATGGAAGTGGCCGGACAGTTCGACCGCGTCGAACGTTTGGACGAGATTAATCAACTAAACAAGGTGACCTCATGACACGCTGGGCGATCGCATGGCGCAGCGTCACTCAACGGGCGCTCGCATCTAGTTTGACAGCTTTGTCGATGGCGATGGGGGTCGCGCTGGTGACCGCCGTGTTGCTGACGTACGGCATGGTTTCGGATTCGTTCATGGGAAATTCAAACCTGGGATATGGTTTGATCGCCGGCGCCAAAGGGGGCAAGCTGCAGCTGGTTCTCAATACGACCTATTACCTAAGCGAGCCGGTCGAGAACATTCCCTATACGTTCTATCAGCAGTTTCTGACCGCTGATCAGCAAAAAAAAGAACTGTCGCTGATGCCTGAGAGTACGCTCAGCGAACTGACCGATGGCAAGTATGCGGCCAACACTAACTTTGCGATTCCGGTCTGCTTGGGCGATTACTACAAGCGATTTCGCGTGATCGGGACGTTGCCCAAGTTCTTTGAGCTGTTTCGCGATCAATATGATCCGGCCGAGCCCCGTTATCACTTCGCTCAGGGGCGCAACTTCAAAACCTGGGACGAGGAACATGGCTACTACGAAGCAGTCGTCGGCTCGATCGTCGCTCGCGAAACCGGTTTGAAGCTAGGAGACAAGATTGCCGCCGCCCATGGTTCGGACGAAGGGCACGCACACGACGAATCGCCATTTATTGTGGTCGGTATCCTCGAGCCGTCAGGCACGCCAAACGATCGGGGGGTCTTCATCAACATGGAAGGCTTCTATTTGATGGAGGGGCACGCCAAGCCGGTCGACGACGAGGCTCCGGACACTTCGCCGGAGACCAAAAAAGAGGCTTCGCTGCGCCGTTTGCCGCTGCCAATTGACCAGCGTGAAGTAACTGCGGTGCTGATTCGGACCAATGACCCATTTTCACCAATTTTCATCCGCAATGCCGTCAACGAAGGAAATGTCGCCCAAGTGGTGCTGCCGGTTTTGGAAATTACCAATCTGTTTGAGATGATCGTTTCGCCGATCCAGACGCTGTTGCTGGTGATCACCGTGATGATCTGCATCGTTTCCGGAATCTCAATCCTGGTAAGCATTTACAACTCGATGAACGACCGCAAACATGAAATTGCGGTGATGCGTGCACTGGGCGCAAGTCGCGGCACCGTGATGAGTGTTGTGCTGCTAGAATCGGTTATTCTGTCGGTTGGCGGCGGGCTGATTGGCTGGACCGCCGGACATGCGATGATGGCGTCGGCCAGCCCGATGATTGAAGCCAAAACCGGGGTCTCGATCGGCTTTTTCGACTTGGCCCCCCTACCGGTGTCGCTTGAAGCGTCGATCGGACCCGCAATAATTAACTCGTTGCCCACCATACTGCGGGGACTGCTCAGTCTTGAGCTGCTGATCATTCCCGGGCTGATACTTTTGGCGGTGCTAGTTGGTTTCTTACCGGCGTATACTGCTTATAAGACCGATGTGGCCGAGTCGCTCGGCGACTGATCCATCCTCCCCCCCTCCCCTCTGCTTGTGAGAAGTCGATGCGCTCTGTTCTGACCTGGCTGTTGATCGTGACGGTGTTGGCGGCCGCTCCGCTGTCGTCAGCGCTGGCCTGCCCGTTTTGCGCAGCCGTATCGCAAACGTTTTCGGAAGAAATCGAGACGATGGACGTGGCGCTGATCGCCAAGTTGGAGAAGGTCCCGGCGACGACTCCCGACCCCAGCGTCGGCGGCGTCAAAGCCAACTTCCTAATCACGCAAGTTATCAAAGGGAAAGAGCTGCTAGGCGACGCCAAAAGTGTCGAGACCCTTTATTACGGCGAAGGTCGCGAGGGACGCAAGTTTTTGATTCTCGGCTCGGACCCGACCAATCTGATGTGGTCAACGCCGACGCTGCTTGAGGATTCCACCGTCGATTACATCCTCGGCTCGCTCCAACAGCCCAAAGATGATTACCACCGCTTGATCTACTTCCAGAAGTTTCTCGAAGGGAAAGACGACATGGCGGCCCGCGACGCCTATGACGAATTCGCCAAAGCGCCGTACGATTGGTTGCACTCGATGAAGTCTGACATGAATCGTGATCAACTGATCGAATGGCTCAAGAATGACGATCTGCAAGCGAATCATCGCCGGCTTTACTTCACCATGCTGGGAGTCTGCGGCAGCAAGGCCGATCTGCCGTTTTTAGAAACAATGCTCAAGAGCGACGACCGCAAGCAGAAAGCGGGTCTAGACGCGCTGATTGGTTGCTATCTGACTCTCGGCGGCGCAGACGGCATGCCGCTGATCGAAAAACTGTTTCTGGAAGACAAAGAAGCGGAGTACGCCGACACCTACGCCGCAATTATGGCGATTCGCTTTCATGGAACCGAGACCGACATCATCCCGCGTGAGCGATTGCTGCAAGGGTTGCACCTGATGCTTGATCGCCCATCGCTGGCCGACCTGGTGATTGTCGATCTGGCCCGCTGGGAAGATTGGTCGGTGATTGATCGCCTGTCCAAGCTGTTTGTCGAAGCGAATGACGATTCGAGCTGGGTCCGTGTCCCGGTGATCCGTTACTTGATGGCCTGTCCGAAACCAGAAGCCAAAGCAGCTCTGGCCGAGTTAGAGAAAGTGGATCCCGAAGCGATGAAGCGGGCCCAAACCTTCTTCCCGTTCCGCAACTCCGGCGTCACTCCCTCACGCGAAGCTGAAGAGGCGCTCGCCATGGCGGACGTCAAAGTGGGCGTGCAGTTGGTGACAGCCGAGACCAACGAAGGGCTGACCGCCGATAGCCTAGCGGCCGAAAACAACACGGAAGACAAGCAGGCCGAAATGGCTGGCGAACAAGCAGAGTCGCAAGACGAAGTCAAAGCAGAAACCGCCAAACCGGTCCTTGCGACCGATGAGCCCAAAGCGGCGGCAACCGAATCTCCGGCGACTGGCCCCTCAGCCGAAGCCACCGCGGCCACTGCCGCCGAACATTTTGCGACCCGCGGCGATCGCATGCTGGCCGATGCAATTCAGAACCCGCAAGCAGTCGAGGTTCCGACGGCCAATCGACTGGTCTTAGTTGCGACGCCGTTGGTCGTGGGGCTGTTATTGGCCTTGGGGATGTGGCTGATTTTGCGAAGTCCCTATCAAGCCCCCAGCGCCTAACTCCCTTGGTAGCGAATCGTCAGCGAAGGCGATTGTTGGATGGAAGCACGATGCGAAAACCCTTGAACTGATTTTGAACAACTCATGACTGCGACCTTAGATTCACCCCCAGCTCACACTCCGGATGGCCAGCCTGACTACGATCGCTATCGTTCGTTAAGCGGATTAGCCGTCGGTGCGCTGATCGTGGGAGTATTGAGCTTGTTGTCGATCTCTGCAATCTCGCTGTTGCCGCTAGCGGTGATCGGCGTCGGCTTCGGCTTGTTCACCATTCGGACCGTCGACCGCAATCGGGATCTTGTTACTGGACGCAACGTCGCCATCACGGGGACGGTCCTCAGCGCACTGGCGCTGGTGCTAAGTCCAAGTCGTTATTACTACGAAGAGTACATCAACATCCCGAAGGGCTACGAGGTCATGGCCTTCGGCTCGCTGCAACCCGATCTCGGCAGCACCTCGGTCGTACCTGACAAAGCCTGGAAGTACGACGGTAAGCGAGTCTTGATCAACGGCTATGTGTACCCGCATGATCAAAAAGAAGATTTAAACCGGTTTGTGTTGGTGCCTGACTTTGACACCTGCTGTTTTGGCGGCCAGCCCAAACTGACCGACATGATCGAGGTCCGTTTGCGCGAACCGCTGCGAGTCGATTGGTCGTACAATCGCCGCAAGATTGGGGGTACGCTGACGATCAATAAAAGCTTACACCAGATGAAAGACCTGACCGGCGTCTACTATGAAATTGACGCCGATTACGTCAAGTGAACTTTGACGTCAATTACGTGAAGTAACCGCGCTTCACCACTGCCGCGACTCCTTCCCCCCAAGCACGCCTATGTGGTTCCGCTGTTCGACCGTCGCGATTCTTTTGTTTTGCTCCGCCTGTACGCCGGCGACGTCGGAGGGGACTCCCTACGCTTCGAACATGACCGGATTTGACAGCAGTTTTTCGCCCGATAATGACGCGGCCGATAAAATGGCGCCCGCAGAGATCGTCGTAACAACCCCAGCGAATGAGCCAGAGACCGCAGCTCCTCCGGTCGATGCAAAATCGCCAGAGGCCGACGAAGTGGTATCGCCCGAGATGGATGGCGCAATCCCGCCAAATACCAGCGAGACGATCGCGCCAAAGACGGAGGAAGCGATGCCGGCCATCCCCGCAGTCGAGAGCACAACTCCCCCGTCAACCGACGCAACCGCAACCGCCGCGCAACGCCCCCCCAAGAAAGCGTTGGCGCCTGACAAGACCTTGCCGCGCAAGCCAGGCGTGCAAGATTTGACATTTGACGATATTGCTTTTGAGATGGAAAAGGGAGCTCCTTTTACCCGCTCGCTGCTGCCGCCGAAGATCGAAGAGCTGAGCAATCAGAAGGTGCGAATTCGCGGCTATATCCTGCCCAGTTTTGAATCGCGCGGCATCAAGCAGTTTGTGCTGGTCCGCGACAACATGGAATGCTGCTTCGGTCCCGGCGCCGCGCTCTACGATTGCATCTTGGTCGAAATGAAGGGTGCAGGCGTCGACTTCACCGTTCGCCCTGTGACGGTCGAAGGGATCTTTGAGGTGAAAGAATACCTAGGCGGCGACGGCAAACATCTGGCCATCTATCGCATGGACGGAGAGTCAGCCAGATAGGGGCCTGCCGAAGCGACACGCAAACTAAACAGAGCGGCACGACCTGCCCTACTTTGAAACGACCGCATGTTTGTCGCTGACTCGATCACCTCTGCTGACCGTCGCCGTGCGATTTCGGCGGCGAGCGCCAATGCCGGGATCTGGGCTTTTGGCAACGGCGTGATCAGCACTTCGCTGGTCATCTATTTGGCGCAAGAGCTTGGCGCTAGCAGCACGTTGATCGCGTGGATCATCGCCGCGCCGCAACTTGCTGGCGTCTTGCGCTGGTTGGGACCGCGAATTCTCACGAGCTTCGGCGGTCATCGATTTCCTTGCTTGTTCTTCTATCTCACTTCGGTCGTGTTGTTGCTGTTGTTGCCAAGCGTCGCTTACTCGGACATGCTTGCCAGCAAATCGCTCCGGCTGGTGGCGTTGGTCGTCTGCTGGTGTCTCTATCACTTGTGTGAGTATCTCGGCACGATCTGTCTTTGGAGCTGGTTTGCGGTGCTGATTCCAGGGCGGTTCTACGGACGCTTCTCAGGGCGACGTGAGTTCTGGCTCAACATTGGGCGACTGATGGGGTTTGTCGTGGTCAGCACGCTCGATATCTGGTATCGCCAACAATTTGTCGGCTTCTCTCGTTTGCCGTTGCTGCTACTGCTGGCGACCGGCGGAGCGCTGTTGTTAGCCGCTGCGATTTTTCCTCTGCTCTCGATGATCGATGTGCCGTCCCGATTTGGCGCCATGCGACCGTTGAACTCTAGCGAAGCGCTGCTGACCAGTCGGCCGCTGCGGCGACTGTTGATCTATGGCGTCTGCTTCTCGGCGGCCAACGGCGTCTCCAGTGCGCTCGGTTGGAGCTACATTCACAAAGCGCTAGGCCTGTCGTTGGCTTTGGTGCTGGGAAGTCAAGCGCTGATGCGTCTGGGGCAACCGCTGCTCGCGCCTTGGTGCGGCCGGATTGTGGATCGGCTTGGCTGCCGTGGTCTGATGATCGTGTGTCAATTGACCGTAGCGCTGGCTCCGCTCCTTTACTTGGGGGGCGCCTGGGGTTATGTCGCTAGCTATGTGGCGCTGATCGCCTATGTCGGCACCAATGTCGCGCTGGCGGCGATCATGTTGCGAATCGCCGGCCCCAAGCAGGCTCCGGCCAACATTAGCGTTTATTTTGGCCTGACCGGAGTAGTCTACGCCGTTTCGGTCCTCGTTGACGGCACGCTCGCCGACTGGCTGGTTCCGGCAGCGGTTCGGGGAGAAGTCACCGCATATGTCCCTTATTTTGTTACCGCTTGGGGGTTGCGCTCGGCCGCGGCGATCCCGCTGTTGTTCTTGCTAGAACCGCCGATCGCGGCAGAGACTCGCGGTAATCCCTGATCCCTGATACGATCAGTCGGTTTGCTGCTGCCGCTGCCCCCCGTCGGAGAACCGGATGTCGCTGCCTGAATGGATCGGATATTGCACCAATGTTCATGCTGGCGCAAACCTGGCCGAGACCGAAGCGAACTTGGCCAAGCATGCGGTGCGCGTCCGAGAATTGATTTCTCCGCGCGATCCGATGGGCGTCGGTCTGTGGCTCTCAGCCGTGACTGCCAAGGAATTGCTGGATGCAGAACGCCTGGCGCGGTTTCGCGACTTTCTCGGTGACAATCAATTAATGCCGTACACGCTGAACGGATTTCCGTACGGCAATTTCCATCAAGCCATCGTCAAGCATGCGGTCTATGAACCGACTTGGATGGATCCATTGCGTCTGCAATACACGCTGGATCTGGCGATGGTGCTGGATCAATTATTACCTCCCGGCGAAGAAGGAAGCATCTCGACGTTGCCGATCGCGTGGGGCGATCCGCCGCTCAGCGAAGAAGCTTACGCCGCCGTCGTCGCTAACTTTGTCACGCTCTCCACCGAGCTGGCTCGACTTGAGCAAGAGACGGGTCGCTTGATCTATGTTTGCATCGAGCCGGAGCCTGGCTGTGCAATCGACACGACGGCCGACATGATCGCCTTTTTTCAAGATCGTTTGTTCCCCGCTGGCGACCCTGCCCAGTTGGCTCGCTATATCCGTGTCTGTCATGACGTTTGCCATGCGGCGGTGATGTTTGAAGACCAATCCTCGGTCTTGTCGCAGTATGCTGCCGCCGGAATCCGTGTTGGCAAAGTGCAGATTTCGTCAGCAATCGAGGTTGATTTTGATTTGCTGTCGGACGGAGATCGACAAGCGGCGGTGCTGCGTTTAGAGCAATTCGCCGAAGATCGCTATCTGCATCAAACCATGGTGCAGTCGCCCAGCGGAAAACGGAAATTTTACGAGGACCTCCCGAACCTATTGAATTCGCTTGACGGACCGCCAGCAGGGCTTTGGCGAATCCACTTTCACATGCCGATCTACCTCGACGCGTTTGGTTCGCTCCGGACGACTCAGGGACAGATCTTGGATTTGCTGCGCGAGCGCGAATTGCTGGCGCCGATCAAGCATTTTGAAGTCGAGACCTACGCTTGGACGGTGTTGCCGTCTGAATTGCGCCAGGAGGAACTCGCGGCCGGGATTGCGACCGAAATTGACTGGCTCAAGCAGCAATTGCGTTAACCATCGCTGATTGCAATTGGCTCTAGCCGCTATTAGGCTGTAAGCGAATCCACTCTTTTTGTGTCGGAGAATCGCCGTGCTCAAATCGCTCATCTCGCTTTGTATGCTGTTTCTAGGGAGTTTCGCTCTGATGGCCGCCGAACAACCCGCCAAACAGACCGCGGATCAGCCCGCCGCCGAAACTCCGGCGCCTGGCAAGCAAGTTGCACAACAGCTAGAAGTGAAGATCGAAGGGAATGAGCCAGAGCAGCTAAGCTATTGGATTTATCTGCCGACCGACTACAAGGCCGACGGTGAAAAGAAGCCGCTGATGCTCTTTTTACACGGCGCCGGCGAACGCGGGACCGACCTGAGCCTAGTCAAAAAGCATGGCCCGCCTAAATTGGTGCCCGAAAAAGAACTGCCGTTCATCATCGTTTCGCCGCAGTGCAGCACCGGCGTCTGGTGGAATGCCGGTGAGAAGTTGGCGGCCCTGACTCAATTGCTGACCCAGATCGAAGCGGATTACAATGTCGATCCGACCCGGATCTACTGCACCGGTCTGAGCATGGGCGGCTTTGGCACATGGTCGCTGGTCGCGAAGCACCCGCACAAGTTCGCCGCGGCGCTGCCGATCTGCGGTGGTGGTGATCCGGCGCAAGCCGAGGCGCTGACGTCGACGCCGCTGTGGGTCTTTCACGGCGATAAAGATGGGGCCGTGCCGCTTAAGCGGAGTGAAGAAATGGTCACCGCCGTCAAAGAAGCAGGCGGCGACGTGAAGCTGACGATTTATCCCGGCGTCGGCCACGACAGCTGGACCGAGACCTACAACAATCCTGAAGTCTACACCTGGCTGCTGTCGCATCAATTGAAAGCAGCGGAGTAGAAAAAACTCGTCACACAATCGCACAAAGCCAGCGAGGGAATGCGGCTCAACACTTTGATCCGAGTTGGTGTCGCCTAGCGGATTCCCTCGCTAAAGCTGCGAGACTAGGGACCAATCGGTTCGAAAAAACGAAACGTCAAAAATCACCAGCGGCTTACATATACGATCACTGCATCATTAGCTTTGGGGGAAGTGTAGATGTCCAACGATCCATCGTCGAATCCATTCCAGTCGCCTAGTGGCGATTCTTTCGAGTCGCGCAGTGACATGGGTAGCGCCGCGGTTCAGCCGCGCGAATCGATCGATTACCTCGGCCCACTTTCGCAGTTCTTTGAGCATCCAAATTGGGTCGGAAACTTGCTGCTGCCGTCGCTCCTCATCTTGATTCCGATTCTCGGCGTGATGGTTGTGTGGGGTTACTTTTTTGAAGTCATCGCGTTGCTTCTGACACGTGGCGACGAACGGCCTTACCACGGCTTCACGTTTGATCGGTTTGGCGATTACCTGATGCGTGGATTGTGGATCATGCTCTCGATGTTTTGTTTGGGCATCGTCTTGGCGATTCCGTTGATGATCGTCGTAACCGGATTGAATATCGCCGCACAGCAAGCCGATGGGGCGATGGGCGGCATACTTGCTCTTATCGCGTTCATCGTCCAATTTGGAGCGCAGATTCTCATCAATCTGGTGACGATGCCGGCATTGATTCGCGTCGGGTTGACCAAGGAATTCTCCCAAGCTTTTAACTTTGGCTTCATGATCGATTTCTTTCAGAAGATGTGGCTCGATCAGATCTTGGTAATATTGTTCACCACGATTGTCGGCATGGTCGCTGGGTTTGTCGGGCTGCTTGCCTGCTGTATCGGGGTCCTTCCGGCCGCGATCTTGATGATGTTTGTCATGACATCCTTGTACATGCAGCTCTATCAGGTGTATCTGTATCGCGGTGGCCAGCCAATCCCGATCGCCCTGTAAAACTGCTGGCTGGGCATCCCGCCGCGCGGTATCATGCTAGTTGTAGGATTGCTGTCAGAACTGTTCGCCGAGGTCAAATTTTATGCCGAACGTTGCGTCGTGGATGCTGCTGGCCCAAGTTGCCCAAGTGGCTGACAGCGAAACCAACTTTCTGTTTTATATCCTGATTGGGGGGATGTTTGCGCTGCTGGGCCTCGTCTTCTTGATCGTCTTGCTTGGGTATGGACCGCTTTGGTTCCAGGCCTACATGTCGCAAGCTGGCGTTTCGCTGTTCGAGCTAATCGGTATGAGCTTTCGTCAGGTCAACAGCCGGGTGATCGTCAAAGCCAAGATTATGGCCTCGCAGTCGGGTCTCAGCATCGATCGCAAAGATGGGATTAGCACCAAGCGGCTCGAAGCGCATTATCTGGCCGGCGGCAACGTGATGGCTGTAATGCACGCAATCATCGCAGCGCAGCGCGCCCAGATCGCGCTTGACTTTGATCGCGCTGCAGCGATCGACCTCGCCGGTCGTGACGTGGTCGAAGCGGTGCGCACCAGCGTCTCGCCCAAAGTGATCGATTGTCCCGATCCGCGCCGCAGCGGCAAATCAACGCTCAGCGCGATCGCCAAAAACGGTATCGAATTGCGCGTTCGGGCCAAAGTCACCGTCCGCACCGCGCTCGAGCAATTGATCGGCGGCGCCACCGAAGAAACGGTCATCGCCCGCGTCGGCGAGTGTATCATCTCGGCAATTGGTTCCAGCGCGACGCATACGTTGGTGCTCGAAAATCCTGATCTGATCACTCGCGCCGTGCTCGACCGCAATCTTGATGCGCAAACCGCGTACGCGATTGTCTCGATCGACATCGCCGACATTGACGTCGGTGAAAACATTGGCGCACGACTTCAAAACGATCAGGCCGAAGCCGATACTCGCGTCGCCCGCGCCAAAGCCGAGCAACGTCGGGCCGAAGCGGTCGCAACCGAACAGGAGAACAAAGCCAAGGTCGTTATGAATCGCGCCAAACTGGTGCTGGCCGAAGCCGAAGTCCCCAAATCGATGGCACACGCGTTTCGCTCTGGCAGTTTGCACGCCCAAGGCAACGGTCAGGCCGAAGGACCAAAGAAACCAGCCGACTAACTTCACCCCTCAGCGCAAAGTTGACTCACGGCCAATACTGAGTCAGAATCAAACCGTAAGGCGTCACTTTAGCCCGCCGCGCCAGTTCGGAAGTTGCGCCAAAGAATCGAACACAGATGCCACGGAAAGCAGGACGGAGAACAGGGTAAGACAGCAATATCCATGAGCGAGGAGCGATCCATTTTAAAATTGGATCGAAATTTTGCCTGGTCAGAGCCGTTTAACATCCATTTCTGTTTTCTTACCGTGTCCTTCGTGTTCTATTTCTTCCAATCCTGCCAAATAACGCAACCCTAAAGCTGGCGCTGCGAGTACGTCTCCCATTGATTCAAAAATTGCACGTTTCCCTTTCAAGCCTCATCCCGCCATTTCCCCTGCCTGGAATTTATCTATGAGCCGTCCCTCTTTGGCTTTCTTCCCAGCGTTAGCGCTCCTTGCAACTCTCGTCTCCTCGGTACATGCCGAGCCAGGTGACGCCGCCCTACGCGACTACTTTCAAGCCGAGACCACGGCGCTGACCAACCAGCCAATCGCCAGCGTTACCTCGCTTGAAGATTGGAAATTTAAACGCGCTAGATATCACGATCTATTAAAGGAAATGCTGGGACTGCAGCCCTGGCCAGAAAAGACCGATCTGCACGTCACCACCACCGGCGCCTTGGAAAAAGACGGAGTCGTTGTCGAGAAGATTCACTTCCAATCGCAACCCGGTTTGTATGTGACCGGCAATCTCTATCGCCCGGCCGAAAACCAAAAACGCTTGCCGGCGATCTTGTATGTCTGTGGGCACGGCAAAGAAGTCGTCAACGGCGTCAGCGTCGGCAACAAGACTCACTATCAGCATCATGGCGCTTGGTTTGCGCGACATGGTTTTGTCTGCTTGATGATCGACACGCTGCAGCTGGGCGAGATCGAAGGGCTGCATCACGGCACCCATAACCTGGGACAATGGTGGTGGATCAATCGCGGGTATACGCCGGTCGGCGTCGAAACCTGGAACTGCGTCCGAGCACTCGATTTGCTGCAAGCACGCGATGATGTTGATGGTGAGCGAATCGGCGTTACCGGTCGTAGCGGCGGCGGCGCCTACAGCTGGTACATTGCAGCATTGGATGATCGGATCAAAGCGGCGGTTCCAGTCGCCGGGATCACCGACCTGCAAAACCATATCGTCGACGATTGCATCAACGGACATTGCGACTGCATGTACTGGGTGAATACACCGCGGTTTGATTTCACGTTATTACCGGCGATGGTCGCGCCCCGACCGCTGATGATCGGCAACACCGATAGCGACCCGATCTTTCCGCTGGATGGCGTAACGCGCACCTTTTTTGCTGCCCGCAAGATTTACAACTTGTATGGCGCCGAGAAAAATCTGGGCTACTGCATCGTCAGCGGCGGACATGCTGACACGCAACCATTGCGAGTACCGGCATTCCATTGGCTGTGCGAACATCTGCAAGGCGATTCGCCGCTGATCGAAGACGCCGCTCGACCACTCTTCGAGAAGTCTGAGCTGAAAGTATTTGCGGAACTGCCGGCCGATCAGATCAATACCAAGATCCAAGAGACGTTTGTCCCGGTTGCAGCGCCGGCTGAAGTTCCTGCTTCGGCCGCGGACTGGGACGCTCAAGCAGCCGACCTGCGAGAGAAGTTGCTCGCAAAATCATTTGGCGGTTGCCCCGAAGTTACGGTTCCGATCGTCGCGAAGAAGTCGTCCGGTAAGATCGGTGCAGCGACGATTGTCTCCTTCGAGATGCGCGAGAATTCTGGCGTCACGTTGCCCTTGATCTTGATTGACAACGGCAAAAGTGACGTCGTCACTTTGCGTCTAGCCAACGAAGCCCAGTGGGAACTGCTCGAAGAAATAACTGCCGCTGCCGCCACTGGCGAGCAGCCGAGTAGTGAAGCGGCAAAGCAGTTGCTCGCGCTCCCCGGTCAGCAGTTCTTTCTAGTCCAGCGTGGCGTTGGACCCACGCAATGGAGCCAAGATCCCAAGCTTAATACCCACATTCAGCGTCGCTTCTTGCAACTGGGGCAAACGGTTGACGGAATGCGAGTTTGGGATCTGCGGAATGCCATCGCAGCCTGCGAAGGAATCCTGTCCAAGCCAAAGCTGACGATTGCGGCCGACGGTGTTGACGCTGGCGTCGCCGTCTATGCGGCGATCTTTGAGCCCAGCGTCGAACGCATCGTCGCTACCAACTTACCGGCCGATCATCGCCAAGGTCCGATCTTCCTGAACGTCCGTCGCTTTATGAACATGCCGGAAGCGGTCGCGCTGGCGGCCGAACACGCCGCAATCGAAGTCGACGCCGAAAGCGCCGCCGCGGTCGCCTACGCCCAGGAAGTCGGCAAGCAACTGCACTGGCCAGCCGAGCAAGTTACGGTGAAGAAGTAGCAAGTCGGGCGCCCGGCGTATTTAACACTTCACAAAAAATGAGAACACGGATGCCGCGGATGAATCACGGATTTACACGATAAGAAAGCCCGATCACTGTGTGATGCGCTTCCAATTCTGAATTGATTCAAAGGCTCGCCAAATCGGTGTACTTTTTAATCCTATCATTGCTTTCTTGCCGTGCTTTCCCGTGATTCATCCGCGGCATCCGTGTTCCATTCTTGCTTTTGTCTCCACAAGCGCCGTGGGCAAGTGTTTTGTCTAACGACGGCTTAGGTTCCAACCGCAATATTTAAACCGATATCGCAGGCCTGATAGAACCACTCGAGATTCAGTTGCTCGGTCACCATGTGCGGATTGCGTTGACCGCAGCCAAACGAGACCGTCGGCACGCCGTGTCGGAACAGCCAATTGGCGTCGAGCCCGCCGTTGGCGATCGCCAGTTCCGACTCCAATCCTAGTTGCGCGATCGTTTGCTGGGCGACTTGCACCGCTGGTTCTTCTTTGGAGAGCAGAAACGGTTCGTAGTCGAGACGCCCTGTGATCTCGACCGAGCCTGCTTGCCCGTCGATGTTCTTCACTTCGGCGGCCGACTCGCGAAACGCGGTTTCGATCTGGGTGACGATCTCTGTTAAGAACGCAAGGTCGTGACTCCGCGCTTCGGCCTTCAGCGTCACCAGATCGGTAATGACGTTGGTCGCGGCGCCGCCGTTGATCACGCCGACGTTGGCGCTGCCGCTCTGCTTTTTCTTGGTGATTTTGCCGAGCCAGCCCCCTTTGTGCAAACGGGCGATCGCCAGCGCAGCAATGGTGATCGCGCTGGCGCCGCGTTCAGGGGCGACCCCTGCATGACTCGCGATTCCGTGCACATCAATAAAGATCCGATAGCCGCCGATCGCGCCAATCGTCAGCTTGGTCGGCGAACCGCCATCCCAGTTGAACGCCAGCGCCGGTTTCTTCAGCAGCGCCACTTGCAGGTTTTTGGCGCCGTGCAGACCAATTTCTTCCTCGATGGTAAACAACAGTGTTAGCGGCGGGTGCGGCAAGTTTTTGCGTAAGATCTGACATGCGGCGTTCAGCACCACCGCGCAGCCGGCGCGATTGTCGGCGCCCAAGCCGCGATCTTTTTCGCGCGATTCCAGCATTTCCCCTTTTTTGACCGGTGTGCCGCCAACGCATAGCGGCACCGTATCCATGTGGGCCATCAGCAACCGGCGAGGAGCATTGATCGTGCCGGGAATCGTGACCACCAGGTTGCCAACTTCCGCGTCGGCGATCGGGCCTAGCTTGTGCGCTTTGTCGTATCGGAACCAGCTTTTGTCTGCGCCGGCCTCCAGCAGTTGGGCCTCGATAAACTGGGCGACTTGCTGTTCGCGTCCGCTACCGCCGGGGATGGCCAGCAGTTGTTTCACCAGTTGAAAAGCTTTTGGACGATTCGCAGTGACAGCAGCCATAGACAGTTCCGATTCAAAGGAGCGGCGGTCGACAAACTTCTGCTTGGTATTGTACTTTATGAATGCGGCGACGGTTGCCCTGGTACTTGTCTCCCCCCTCCCCTGCTGGAACCAAGTGATGCGATTTTTTCTCGCCGGAATCATGCAAGGCTCGCACGTCGGCAGTCTCGTGCATCGCCAAGATTATCGTTCGCAACTGAAAGAAATATTGCGGCGTCATTTTCCCGGCGCACAGATCTATGATCCCTGGGCCGACCACAGTGATTCTCTCGACTATACCCATGACTTGGGGCGTGACGTCTTTTTAAAGCACAATGCAATGTGCGGCGAGGTCGATGTAGTAGTCGCCTACATTCCAGAGGCTTCAATGGGGACCGCGATCGAAATCTGGGAGGCCTATCGCGCCGGCAAAGTGGTGCTGATGATCAGCCCGCTTAAGCATAACTGGGCGGTCAAATTCCTCAGTGACGAGATTTACGCCACCATGGAGGACTTTTTGCGTGAATTAGAGCTAGGGCATGTCGCCGAGCGGATCACCGCCGCGCAGCTTGCGAAACAGGGTTAAACCTGAGTCGCCAAGCGGATTACGGCTGGGGGGCGAACCTAGGCGCGAGAACTGGGTTCTGTTGATTGTCGCCGCTTGGCGTTAAACTGAAGAGTTTTCCCGCTGATTCCGCAGCTCGGTGCTGTTGCATGGTTGATAACGCTCCCCTCCGCAAACTAGAAGTCAACGACCTGACTATCGAGGGTTACTCGAGGGCAGCCGTGCAGTCGTACTGGCGCATCCCCGAGATGAAGCTGTTGTTTGATCTCGGTTTGCAGCCGTGGGATTTCATGGGTACGCCTACCTGCTTTGTCACGCATGCGCATCTCGATCACATCGCGGCGCTGCCGGTCTACGTTTCGCGACGGCGGATGATGAAGATGGAACCGCCGACGATCTACCTGCCCGAATCGGCGATCGGCGCCGTGCAGCAAATGCTCTCTGCTTTTCAGCGCCTCGATCGCGGCGGGATGCCGTGCAATCTGATCGGCGTAAATCCAGGCGACGAGATCGAACTTTCGCGTGAACTGATCGTCTCGGTCGTGCCGACCAAGCATACGATTCCATCGGTCGGATACATCGTTTCGCAGCGACGTCGCAAGCTGAAGCAAGAGTATCAAGCGTTGCCCGGCGATCAGATTCGCGACATTCGCCTTTCTGGCGTCGACGTGACGGACGAACATCGCTTTCCGAAGCTCGCCTATCTAGGCGATAGTCGTCCCGAAGCGATGGATGCGTCCCCGGCGTTCTATGAAGCCGAAACGTTGATCATGGAGATGACTTTCCTGGCGCCCGATCATCGTCGCGAGAAGATTCATAAGATGGGACATATCCATCTGGATGACGTCGTCGAGCGTCGCGATCGTTTTCAAAACAAGACGATCATCGCAGGACACTTCAGCGTGCGGTACAACGATCGCCAGATCAAAAATCATGTCGAGGACAAGCTCCCCGACATGCTCGACGGGCGACTTCATCTGTGGCTGTAATCCGCAAACTTATCGCGCCGGCCCAATCGCAAACGCCGCGTAGCGTGTATGTGCATGTGCCGTTTTGTTTGCGGCGCTGCGGTTATTGCAACTTTACCCTGGTCGCCGGACGCGACGACTTGATTGACGGCTATTTGCAAGCCATCGAGCGAGAGATGCGCCAGTTGCCGGACGCGCAACCGGTCGACACGATCTTTTACGGCGGCGGCACACCAACCCATTTGCCGGCGCCACAGTTGCAAAAATTGCTGCAGCTGACCCGCGAACGCTTTCCGCCGGCGCCTGGCTATGAGTGGAGCGTCGAAGCCAATCCGGCCGATCTCAGCGATGAGAAACTCGACCTGTTGGCCGCCGCCGGAGTTAATCGGATCAGTCTCGGCGTGCAGTCATTTCGTGACGCCAAGCTGCAGCTCCTCGAGCGCGATCATCGCGGCGTCGACGCGATCGACGCCGCTCAGCGCGTGCGCGCAAAGTTTGCAGCGCTGGCGATCGATCTGATCTTTGCCGCTCCCGGCGAGACGTTGGAGCAATGGCGCGGCGATGTGCGACAAGCGCTGGAGCTTGGCGCCGATCATGTTTCGACTTACGGACTGACCTTCGAAAAAGGGACGACGTTTTGGAATCGGCTGCTGCACGATGATTTGCAGGAGGTCGACGAGCTGGTCCAGCGCGACCAATACCTAGGCGGGATCGAAATGCTGACCGCCGCCGGACTGGAGCATTACGAAGTCTCGAACTTCGCCCGGCCCGACAGCCGCTGCGCCCACAACGAAAACTACTGGCTCGGCGGCGGCTACTACGCCTTTGGACCCGGCGCCGCGCGGTATGTCGCCGGCCGTCGTGAGACCAATCATCGCAGCACCACGCGGTACATCCAACGGATGCTAGCTGCCGAGTCGCCGGTCGCCGAATGGGAAGAGCTGACGGCGGAAGAGACCGCCCGCGAGCGACTGATCTTTGGGATGCGACGTCTTGAAGGAATCGATCCAGCTGACTTCGCCGCAGCCACCGGATTTACGATCGAGCAATTGGCTGG
The DNA here is from genome assembly GCF_057808535.1 of Blastopirellula sp. SH421. Classification (NCBI taxonomy): domain Bacteria; kingdom Pseudomonadati; phylum Planctomycetota; class Planctomycetia; order Pirellulales; family Pirellulaceae; genus Blastopirellula; species Blastopirellula sp. SH421. The sequence continues at coordinate 6,666,901 of NZ_CM173712.1, read as the reverse complement.
GGAGACGATGGAGCGATTCGAACGCAACGGAGCAATTTTGCGTAGCAACGATCGAATCTGTCTCAGTCGCGCTGGTCTGCTTGTCAGCGACTCGATTTGGCCTGACTTGTTATAGCTTGCTTCGTGGTAAGTCCTTACAGATTATTTATTTGCGTCGATTATGATTTTATCCTCGCTCCAGCCGGCAAACGCGTTCAGCGGGGCAAAGCGAGCAACTTCTCGCTATGGCGGCGTCCTCCGTTTGCCCTATCTTCGCTCGTCAATTTGGCTAAGATTGTGGGATTGCTCCCCCATTGTGTTCCCCCCATTGGATAAGAAATGGCTGACCAGTCGTCGACTTCCGGCGAAGACCGCTTCGCACCGGTCCAAGTCGATTTGAAGAACCCCGAGTTCGCATTTCTGCTGGCCTGGCTATTGCCCGGAGCGGGGCACTTGTATCAAGGTCGGACCGGCAAGGGGATCTTGTTTATGGTCTGCATCTTGTTCACCTTTTTCGTTGGTCTGTCGATGGGCGGGGGACGAGTCGTCTATGCACGCTGGGATGTGAGCGAAAAGCGGCTTCCCTATTTGTGCCAGATCGGCGTCGGCTTGGCGGCGGCGCCGGCCTTGTATCAAGCCTATCTGGTCAAAAATCGAGAGCCAGTGATTCAGTTATTCGGCGTTCCGCTGATGGCGCCGCCGGCCAATGATCGCGAACTGGGCGAGCTTCATCGCGAGTATGGTTTTCGCTTCGAGATGGGGACGCTTTACACCATGATCGCCGGCCTGTTAAACGTGCTGGTCATGTTTGACGCCTACGCGGGCCCGGTCTTTGTGATTCCCGAAAAAGAGAAGCGCAAACGCCTGCGCGAGAACAAAGCAGATGCGCCCTCCTCGGACGAGGAAACGGCGAAAGAATCAACCGAAGCGACCACTACAGCCGACAGCTAATCCCGCGCGGATATCGAACATGTTTTCGCTCTTAACCACCATCTCCTGCTTTGCCGTGATGCCGGCGGCGCGCCTGTTGTACGCGATCCCGCTGATCGTCGTGGTCAGCTTGGTCTACGCGGCTACACGTCACGAACGCTGGACGCCGATCTTAGAACATGCCTGGGACACCGCCCTCTGGATCGTCGGCTTCATGGGGGTCGTCTTTCTGATCCTGCTGTTTTTCACCTGGTGGTTTTAATAAAGCTCCCCTACCGCGTCGGGTAGTAAAGTAGGTAGAGCAAAAACCGCAATAGATTCGACCTTAGTCAGTTCACACGAACGGTTTGCGTAACCCACCAATCACGTCGCATGCCAAGGGAATCCGCCCAGCCACTTGCATCCGTGTTGGCGACGTCGACCAATTACCCTCTGCCACAGAATCACACCATGAAATACGGACTTGTTTTCCCTTACTTGCTGGTCTTGTTGGCCGGTTGCGGTTCGGCGCCCCAAGACGGGGTGATCAAGTCGGGCTACGATCAGCAGGAAATGGCCGATGCGATTGCCCGAGCCCAAGGCGAAGTCGATTCCTTTATCAAGGAATTGTCACACCCAACCGGCAGCAACCATGCGATCAAAGTGCCGATCGTCGATGGTGACCAGACCGAGTTTTTTTGGCTGAACGAGGTCACCTTCAATAACGGCGAGTTCCAAGGAACGATCAACAACCAGCCTGAGATGGTGAGCAACGTGAAGATGGGCCAAAAGTGGACCGTCAAAAAAGGGGAAATCGCCGACTGGTTGTACATGCGTAATGATAAAATGTATGGCAACTACACGATGCGCCCTCTGCTAAAAGCGATGCCGCCTGAAGAAGCCGCGATGTATCGCGCGATGCTTGCGAATCCGTAAGAAAATCGATTCACAGTCTCTTGCTCAGGGAGATAGTAGCCTGCAACGAGTACTCGCCTAAACGTGCTGCGGTGACGATAGAGACACAACTTGTTGAGTTGTTGCCTCACTGGCCCGAAAATCGGCTTCTGCCGCAATCGAACGGACCGACCGTTGAGGAGGAAATCTGCGTCCTGCTCGAATGGTACATCTGTGGCTGTTTGACCTACGGGCCAAAACAGCTCGGCGGCTGGGGGTCGGATGGGGTGATCCATCTGGAGGTTTCCTCAACAGACAACGGTGCATTTCATCTGTTGGGCGTCACGTGGATCGGTTGCCTGGGGATCGCCCCCTTCGAGATCGATGTAGAAATCGCACCAAACGATCATACGCATTTCACCAAGACGATTTTTCGGATCGGCATGGTCGATGAAAACGGAAAGCCCTACGTCTGCGATCACAAGCGGGCCATCCAACGCGTGCTAGAAAAACGTCCACGGGAGAATCGCGACTGGGCGATGGCGGTGGAGCTAACTCCACCAGGACCGGCGTAACTAGACAAAACGATGTCCCAAAAAGAAGCAGTCTGGCAGAATTGGTGAATCGGGTTCACGACGCCTACTTCCCCTCGGATTGGTGCGATGAAACTTCTGCTGATGCTCGAAGATGATCTCGATCGCATTCAGCGTTTTCGCGCGATACTCGCACAGCATTTCCCAGCCGCGGTCTTGAACGTCTCACGAACCGCCCCGGCTTTCATTGCCGCCTTCCAAAGGCTAACCGCGATTCCTGATCTGATTTGCCTCGATCATGATCTCTTCACCGATTCACCCGCTGAACCAGATCCCGGCGATGGCCGCGATGCGTCCGACTTTCTCATTTCTCAACCGCCGTGTTGTCCCGTGCTTATCCACTCGACCAACGTGAACGCAGCGGAGGGAATGCTTTATTCGCTGCTCAACGCCAACTGGACTGTGGAGCGAATTGCGCCGATTGGAGAGGACTGGATCGAAGCGTATTGGTTTCCCCACGCGAGAATGCTGTTTGCGGAATAGCATGGGAGAGAAAGAAGATGCCCGCCGACTTACGCCGACGGACAAATTGAAGCAACCATCTACCGCGCGTTTCGCAAAATTCGCAACCTCACCCAAAGCTTATCGCAAAGTGCATCGGGAGTAGAGGATCTCGTCCTCTTTCTCTGTGGCGCCCCTTGGTCGCCTTTCGCTCCGCGAAAGTAGCGGGAGTACCAATTCGCTTCGGGAATACGCTACTTTCGCAGAGAGCTTGTGAATCTATCGATGCACAAGCAGGTTGACGACATTGAAGAGAGGTTTTCAAAACTCCCTTTCAAAGTGGGCGGTTAATTCGGAAGCGGTAAAGGTGTCAAGACTCGTGCCCATGATGCGCTGTTGTCATGAGCAGACCAAAACGAGCGGACGAAGCGAGCGTCGTCTATCATGCGTTGAATCGCGGCAACTCTCGGGCGGCTATCTTCGATCTGCCGGACGATTTCGACGCGTTCGAGCGCATTTTGGTCGAGGCCCTTTTGCGGTACTCGTGTCAAATCTTGGCGTACCAATGGATGCCCAATCATTGGCACTTGGTCGTCCGTCCCACGGCCGAAGACTGGAAGTGGGGATCGCTCGCCAGTTGGTTGGCGGGGCCCAGGCGAAAGCCGAATCTCCTCGCTTCGTGGCCGATCGCACGACCTGGCCGCTGGAAAGATCTGGTCAACCATGCCATGTCCGAACAAGAAATCGATGCCGTCCGCCCTGCGATCCGCCGAGTCTCCCCTTGGGGCGACTTGCATTCCACCCTTCGCCCACACGGAAGACCGAAGAAGCTAACGCCGAATCAAAACAAAGTGTCCTGACACCCTTTCTTCATCCAGCCCGTTTCAGTTTGTCGAGCTGAGTGAAGTTGAGCCATAAACCGCCCTTCGTTCCTCCGTAGTGAGCCCTCTAATTTCGGAGCTCACCGCGGAGACACAGAGGGCACGGAGTTGGTTGCAGCGCAGTGGTGGAATCGACTGTATCTTGACAAAGTCTTGGAGTTTTGTTATTATGTATTTATACATTTTGGCGCGCCATGCGACCTGTTGGTTTCAGTTTGGCGATGCTTTGTCGTGGAGGGCCGGCAACTTCGGGAGAGGTTGGCGGGCTTGTTTGCTGCGCGGGCTGGGATTTGGGACGGTTGGGCTGTTCAGTGGGAAAAAACATGGCGGTCCCCAGTCCACTTTGGTTGCTCAGAAAAAAACGGGGATCAGTCCGGTCCGGTCGCGCAGAAAAAAAACGATGACGAGTCCAGTCCATAGGGTGAAGCAAGTCACGAAGTTTGAAATCTGAATCGCGGGTTAACTAGGCGCGACGTGGTTCAGGCGGGCGCTCAAAAAAAAACAGACAGCGGTCCAGTCCACAGTCCTGGCGCGCAGAAAAAACGATGACGAGTCCGGTTCGGTCTAAGCAGGCCAATGACAAATGTTGAATCACTTATGTCTAACTCAGATCGAATTGCAAGCGACGATATTCCGTATTCGCGCTTCGTTCGTCATTTGCTTGCAAGCGCATTCTCGTCACTCGCGCTTTGGGATTTCAAGCTGCGGCGATTTATTGGAGCGTTAGATTGAGATCGACGATTGACGTTTGATCCGGTTTGCCCACAGCGGTTGCTTTGGCGTTGCGGGCCGCGGCGGGTTTGGCGACGCTCAATTGATAGGCGCCCGGTTTCAATTGCCCAAAGACATACTCGCCGCTGGGACTGGTAACGCTGGTCGTGATCGGTTTGCCGTCGGCGCCGGCAAGGGTCACGGTCAAATTGGGCTGCGGCCGGCCTGCTTCCAGCACCGTGCCGCGGATGATGGCCATCGGCGGCGGCAGTTGTTCGACCACGTGCACGGCGGTCGTGTGGAAGGCCTGAATGCCGACGCCGTTGGTAGCCACAACCGTCACAAAGTTACGTCCTAGTTTGTTTAAAGTCATTTGAGCGGAGAAGTTACCATTGTCTCCCAAAATCATCGGAACCAGCTTCGCGTCTTTGGGAACGGCGTTGTCGAATGGTTCGCCGAGGAACATTTGCATTTGAGCGACTCCGGTCTCACCGTCAAACGCGGTGGCGGCCAATGTGATCGGCTGCTTGATTTGAGCCAAAGCGGGCGAACTGGTGAAACGGACACTGCGAGGAGGCGAATCGTCGATGACGATCGTCTGCCAGGCTTGATCAATGATATTGCCATCGACGTCAAGCATTTGCAATTGCACGCGGCGCCGTCCGACGATGCCGACGGTATCCAGCTGCACGCTCCAATCATTCAGCTGAGCGGTCCACTGCAACGCGCCTTGAGGATCGATGGGAGAGAAACCGACAGTCGATTGCTGGGCGGTCGGACAGGTGACGGTTCGTTCGGCGATAAAGCCGTCACTGTTTGGGATCCCCAGCTGCACAATCAACGACGCTCCTTCTGGTGCGCTCGCGGCAATCAGGCCGGCGGTCAGCGGATCGCCGGTTCGCAACATCTCAGGCGTCTGGAGATAAATCACCGGCTCGGTGTTGGCGGTGGGACTGGAAAGGCCTGAACTGGTCGGCACGATCCCCTCAAAGCGAAATGCCTGAGAAAAACCGTCGACCGAGATGCGCCATTGGCCAGCTTGACTTGCCGTGGGCGAAAGCATCAAGTCAGCCGAAAGTTGGACTTGCTCGTCGCCGCTAGCCAATGGACTGCTGAGTACGCCTCCGACGATATTGACCAAACTTGGAAAGTCTTGCTGGGTGATCTGAAGCGCGGCATTGGAAGGAGGTCCGCTGGGAAAATTGGTCGCCGCCAACGTGGCGGTGATGCGTGCTCCGCCTTGTCGATATTCGCAGCGGACGTCGGTCACTTGCACGTAACTACGAGGAGTCAGCACGCGAACCGGCAGTTCCTGATGCAACAGCGATTTTCCGCTTGCCGCGTCGGTCGCATCGATAAGGATACAGTTGGCCGCCGTTGGCAGCGGCGCAGGTGCGGCGATCGGTTTGCCGGCGATGATGACCGGCGAAACGCCGTGCGGGGGAATGTCGAGCTTTTGTTGATAAGTTTCACCGGCGCCGATTTGCAGATTGATGCTCAGTGATTTGTCGGTAACGTTGCGGAGAAACCAGTACTGACTTTGGCGTCCGGCGATCGGACGAAGGTCAATTTCGGTCAGCGCCGTCTGAGGGCCGCCTGGGGTGGAAGCGACTAACAGTTCCAGTTGGTGGTCAAACATCGGCGGCAGCGGGATTGCCCGATAGATGGTTCCCCACGGCGTGGTGAAGGTCATCATCACGCCTTGCACGGCGGCCAGTTGCGAAGGGGTCGCTTCGGGCGTCGCATTGACAACGACGGTTGCCGAACGATCTGGGATTTGAGCGGTGATGGATGCTGCGAGTACCTGTGATGGAGAGATGACATTGACTTGCGGCGTTTTATCGACTGCCTGGGCGGTCATCACGCGATAGTCGACTTCGATCGTCGTCCTTCCGTTGCCGGAAGCAACTTGCCCAATGTTGCTGGTGAGCTGAAACGCAGGACAGGTAGCGACCAACGCCAAGCGTCGTTCTACGCTGTCTAAGATGGCGTCGCCTGATTTGACGCGCATCAACTTCATTTGTTGCAGCCGATAATCGGCCTGCATTTGAAATAGCTTTTTCCAACGCGTAATTGAGGTCGCCTGATTGCCTAGATCCGCTTGATCACTGCGAGGCGACATTTCGTCAATAGGCGTCTGAGGATAGTAAAAACCATGCAGATAGCTGGCCAGGCGCGTGTCGACATTGGAGTGCGCTTTTAGGTCGACATCGCGATACGATAGCTGAGTTCCGGCTAGTACGGACGATGTGAGCGTGAAGGAGGCTTTGTGCAGCGCGGCGCATAACTCGGCGCGTTGCGTAATCGCGACCCACGGCATGCGCAGCAAGCGATCCGCTTGAAGATAAGTCGTGATCGCAGGTTGCGAACCGGTGAGTTCGGCGATCCATTGCGTGATTTGCGTATCGGGAGGAACTTGCGAAAACTCATCCAGAGTTTTGCCAAGTTGCACCGAGATTTCGATTCCTTGATTGATGACCGCGAGTTTGTGTTGTCCCTCTGACAGCGAAAAATTGGGACTCTCCAACGAATATTGCGTCATCAGCAACTTGGTTTGGCCCAGCGCCGCCCGTAGTTTGACGGACGAATCAGGATCGGTCACTGCTTCTTCCGCCATCAACCAACTTAGGCGATAGCCATGACGAGTGACGTCATACGCTTTTGCGATTCGCGCTGACAATTGATCGACACGATCCAGTTGCGGTTGCGCCGAATCGAGTTGTTGAGCATTCCAACTTGCAGGCAAATAGCCGGGATATACCAGCCCAGCTTTGGCCGCATGCAACGCTTGATCGCAATTTGAGAGTTGAGCCAAAACCCAGGGCAGCGGCTCAAGCCGAGCCGAGACTTGCTGCTGCTGTGTGATGCAATCGTAAAATTGCAGCGCGGTCGGATCGTCTGGTTTTAGTTGAGACAGCCACACCCAGTACGCTTCTTCGATCTGTCGCGGATGAGGTTCCCAGAGCTGTAACAAATCCGAAGCGGCCGAAAATTTGCCTGGGTCAAATTTCTCGAGTTGCCTCAATTGATCATCGATCGCTAGTGCGACTTCAATTCGGGTCGCCGTTTTTACCTTGGCCTGGACTGCGACTTGTAGTTTTTTTAGCCCGGCTAGATGTTCGGCGGCGGGAAGCGCCTCTAGTTCATCCAGCATCGCAAAATAGTTGGCGACCTCGGTCGAAACTTCAGCCGGCGCCGACAGTCCCTCGGCACGATAGTCCGACAGAGAAACATTGGGAAACGCGTCCCGAACGGCGGTGAATTCAGCAAGTCGCTTGGTCAAAAAATGATAGGCAAGTTGGAAGTCGCGCTGTGCGCCTTCTGAATCATCGCCCAGTCGCCATTCTCGTTCGGATTGCAGCAAGACGCGATCAAGCTGATCGAAAGCGCCTGGAACGAAGCGATCCTTGCCTGCTTGCAGTAATGCGTTACGCGTCGTCCAGGCGGTGGTGAGCCATTCTGGATACTTCCGTTCGACATCGACAAAGCTTGTTTTGGCGTGAGGGTTAACGCTTGACAACTCCCAATCACGATCGGTCTTTCCAAGCAGATAAGGAGTTTGCAGTATTCCGCTGGTCGCAAGACTAACTTCGATGGTGTGAGCTCGGACGTATTCGGCCAGTTCGCTGGCGATGATGCGCCCATCGGGATAGCTTCCCCAGCCGTCGGCAGCTCCTTGCAGACCGGTTTCGACAAAATAGCCAAAAAGCGATCTACCCAACGATTCGTTCAATTGCGGCATCTCGCCTTCTCCGCAGCTAAACAGCACGGCCAAATGCGGATCGTCGAGTTGATCGATAATATTTGCGGCCGCCACTTGGACGGCGGTCGCTTGATTGTCATCCAAAGAGAACGGAGCGATATCAAGCAGCAGCAGTTTACGCTCGGCAGGGCAATCACGCAGCGCGGCCATCAACTGGGCGAGCGATGCGCCCCCTTCCGAGAGATTCCAGTCCGAAGGGACCAGGTCGACGTCTCCATCCTCCTGAAGCGCAGCATAGCTAGAAAGGTAAACGAAGACTGTTTCGTCTTGCGGCGATTTACGCAGATTGAGGAAACGCTCGATGAGTTCGCCACGATGCAAGACGCCGCGCGACGCTTTTCCCGTATCTTTGAAGTAACCGGCGGCGATCATCGCTTGCAGATCGGCGTCATGCGCTGGTCGATCCTGCACATCGAGCTGCCCAAATCGAGTGACGACGCAGCTGACAAATTGAATCCGAGGCTGCGCTCGAAACCACGCGAGCGTCCCTGCGAAGGCGCCGATCAGCGTCAGCGCAAACACCAACGCGAGCATCGTACGGTACGAAAACCGCGTGCCGGATGTCGTCGCTTCGGAGCGCGAACGAAGTTCAAATTGTCGCCACAAAGGAGACTCAGGCGTTGAATTCATGCGTCATTTTGCCTTGGCTAGTTGCCGTCGTCGGTAAGTCGCAGCGCCGGACGAGGAGCGAAGTCGCGCGTCGCGGGAGCCGCCAATTCGTTGAATTGAACGTACTGACCTCGCAGCTCGGCATGCCGCTGAAAATCTTTCAGCGCCACGATGCGGAGGCCAGAGACGATCTCGTTGACATTTCCCTCGGGCAGGGGCCAGAAATACGAAGTCGCGGCTCCGATATCGCTAAATGCCTTGATCTCGACGCCTGCCGGCTTGTAGCCGATCGGTTCGCACCAGACGATTTCGCCGGGTGCGGCTTGCGTTCGAATCACCAAGCGGCGCGTCAGCGCCGGTTTGCCGTCGGCGCCGATACATTGCGCGAGTTCGACGTTGGCGCCCAGGATTTGAACCTGGCCGGCGTCGGTTTCAATCTGCTGTCCGCGAATCGCTTCCAAAGTGGCGTAGTCGTTGGTGTGCCGCAGGATGACTCCCAAATTGTCATCTTCCGCACTCCACCAGACGCTAACCGTCGGGGCCGCCGCATTGCCGCCGACCGGCCAATCGGCCGCAGTGACGCTGTAAGTCGCCATCGGAAATCCATCCTGACGAAGCACGCTCGACGCGGCGAATTTGCCATCGGGACGGCCCACGTTAAACCAGACGCGAGCCGGTTTGATCACCGACATTTCACCCAATTGCAGGCCTTGCTGTTGCAGGCCCAGCATCAGCTGAAGCTGATCGCCGTTGAGCCGATTTTGCAGCAGCGCTGTCTTCCAGCCTTCGGTATTCACCGTCGGCCGATCCGAGAAGCGTTGAGCCAGATAGTCGGCTGTTTCTAGCGATAGTTGATCTCCTTGCGAAGTGAGTTGCAGCAACATCAGATCACCACGCTGCAAGAAGATCGTCGGCGATAGCGCCGGATCGACAGGCGTTTCAATCGCAAGTCTTCCCGGTTTAAGCATCGGCGTCAACCAAATTTGTCCGCCGCCAATGTCGCCAATCGGATGTTCTGGGCCCGGCGTGCGTTGCCGCGGCTGAGCAGTCACAAAGGTCAAACGCCGACTCAGCACGTTCGCTAGATGGGCTTCGAGCGCTTCGACGCGATCGATCATATAGAAGCCGCCAGGAGGATACAGTTGTTCGACCAATTCAAATTGTTTCTGAGCCATCGCAGCTTCGGCGCTGACGACTTTAAATCCGACCACTTGGATCGAGATGCCGCTGCCGTCAAAGATGTCAAACAGCGCCTCGGCGACGCTAAGGCCGCGAGGATTGACCGTGGCGTCGTTCGCAAAGCGGTTGTCGGCGCCGTCGGTGATGACCAGCATCGTTTTGGGGCCGTTGACGCCGGTCAAATCTCCCTTGGCGGAGATCATCGCACGCAAGATCGGCGATTCGTTCCATGGTTCGACCTGCGGATAAGTGATTGCATTGGTCAGCTTTTGGTACTGCGATTTGTCTTTGGAATTCCAGATGATCGGCGGCACCAGAGGTTGAATCGTGCGTTCGGCTTCGACCACGGTCTTTTGCGAGCCCATCGCCTGGCCGAATGTCCAAACGCTGACTTGCGTGCCGTCCGGAATTGTCTCCAGCAGGCGATCGAGTGCGCGAACCGCCTCGGCGTATTTGGTCTGAGGACCGAACGGTTGCCCTGCGGCGGCGCCCATGCTGCCGGAAGCATCCAGAACGATCGAAATCGCCGCGTCGCCAGAGCCGAAGCGTTGGTGCAGTTCAGGCGAAGCGACAATCGCGAGATTCGCAGCATCTGGAGCCGGGTTGCTGACCAGATGGTTCGATGGTCGGTGGTGAATGACTACTTTGGTATCGGCCTTCGATAAATGACCGCGAAAGAAAACGGCGCCATCAACTTGGGCTTCAAAATCGGCCGAATCGCTCTGTATCTGTTTGTCGTTCAGATCGGCTTCGACCAGGATATCGATCCCCGGCATCTTGCCGCCGGTCCACTCAATCCCTCGCTGAGCGTCATCATCCACGGCCAAATGCAACAGCCCATTGGACGAAAACGTAAACCGAGGAATGCCGTTTGGAGGATTCTCACCGACGATGTTCAAATCAAAGTGATACGATTCGGTCGCTTCGGTCGTCCAGTTGCGGAGTGGTATCGAAGTCAACGCGAAGTCGCCTGGTTTCTGCCAGGGTGCGGCGTCGGCCGCGGTCTTCTTGGGATGTAGCGAGAAGTGAACCGCGTCGGCCGTCAACAGTCGGGCGGCGCGAATATAATAGGGGGTTTCTCCTTGGTCATCCCAGTGTTCATTCCAGGCGCGGCCCGCAAACAGCAGCGCCGCCGCAGACAACGTCGCTTGGCGAGCCTCCAACGCGTCGTCGTCGACGGCGAGCACGTCACAGGGAATAATGCGAGACTGCGACGCGACGCGATCGATCATCGCCAAGTCCATGTCATCGCGATCGATGCTGGTATTCAGCTGGATCAGCTCGCGCCACTTTTGCGCGTCATCTTCGCCAATCGTGCTAATCGTCTCACGCCATGTTTTTTCGACGCCAAAGACCCCCAGCCGATGACTGGTCAACATGTAGGCGTTATCGCGCGAACCGCTGAGCTGGTTGTACCAAGTCTCTCCAAATTGCGCTAGCACCATATTGCCAGCGCGCGCCGCGTCGATCTTGGCGAACGTCTCTTGCTGCTGGATCGAAGGGGCCGGCTGTTGACCACGAGCAATCTCGGCGCCGGTGGCGTCGATACAAGCGATTAACAATTTACGGCGCGATTCGGCGTCTCGAGCCGGGATCAACATCGCGCGGCTCAGACGACGCAGCGATTCGCTTGGATCAGCGACAAATGCGGATGATTGCTCTTGTTCGTTTTGCTTCGTCAATTTGGCGAGTTCTTGCTCGACCTGAGTGGTGAGTATGGTGAGCTTTGAAAGCATCTCAGGCGTCGCCGAAGTCGCCGCCGCCGCACTATTCAACTGATCATCAAGTGCATGGGCCGACTGCCAGAGTTGGGTAACTTGAATCTGTAGCCCTTCGCCGCCGGACTCTGGCGGAGTCGCAATCGTCCAATTGTTGTAGTACGGCAGTTCCGCCAAAGCGTTATCACGCGCGACAGTCGCGCGGCTGAGGACGGCGACGTCGTTCATGATCGATGCATAGGCCTGAGCTGCGGCATTGAGTTGCGTGGTCGCTTTTTGACGCGTCGTCACATCAATGAACAGATAATCTTGTCCAAGTCGCCGCTGCAAGTCGGCCGCATCGACACGCGAAGCGAACGCTGCGGACCAAGGCGCCGCCGCCGAAGCGGCCTGTTCAGCCAGCAGAATTGTTTTAATCGCAAGCCCAATAACCTCGCCATCCGCCGGCGAAAGCGACTTCAGGTCAATTTGTTGGCAAAGAAGCTGAACGAAGACTAATTCGGTCGGGCCGGTCTCGCTGGATTGGCCGATCGAGCGAATCACTTGCCAGTTTTTCATCAATTCGTGAATCGGATCTTCCGCGGCGCGAAGCAATAGTTCGCGACGCAAAGCGTCGGCGAAGGCTGACTCTGAGACGCCGGCTGCGATCTGCTGCTGGGCTGCTTGATCGTACGTCGCCCGCACGTCTTGCAGCGCCGTAGAAGCCAACAACGTCGCCGCGGTAGTGACGGTGGCCGGAGTCGGTTGGAACCAGCCTGCTGCGGTTCGCCAAGAGAGAGACAGGTCTTGCGACTGCAGCGGTAATTGGCGCCGGTTTTCAAACATCGTGGCCAGTTCTGACGCCGAACTCCGCAAACGCGAAGCGTTGGCGATATCGCCGGCAACCAACAATGACTCCATCCGTAACAACGTCTCTTGATATCGACGCCAAGCGTGCGGCGAAAATCGTAACACGGACGGTTGCGAGCTCGCCAACGATTGTTGTTGCTGCCACAAATCGTTCATCCAGTCCCATTGGCTGGCGGCGATCGGCGTGGGACTTTTTGAGGGTTCATAACCGGGGCGGAGTACTCCGAGGTCAAATTTGTCGGCACGTTGTGTTCCTTCGGCTCCGACAGGCAACATCAGCACGTTTTGGCGGCGGTTGTGATTGGCGGCGGCAAACTGCATCAGCTCGTCGTCGACATAGCGAAACAGTTCGCCGGCATCGATGCGGCCATCGTCGTCATCATCAACAATCGCGCCACGTAGACCTTCGATAACAAAGTGCCCCAAAGCGGTACGTCGCTGTTGATAGTAGTTCCAAGCTTTCTGATCCACGTCGGCGGCGACCACGACCGTTAGATTCGGGATCTTGCGAATCGCGTCGTTCATGTTGTGCAGCGACTCAGAGAAGCTATTCGTTAACAATCCCAACCGTGGAGCGACGACCGTGCGGCAACTGTCAATGATCAACAGCTTGTTGGTTTGTGTGGGCAATTTCTCGAGATCAGCGATCACGTCGACAATATTGATCGTGGCCGGACGTTTGGACAGATCAACATTTTCGGGCAAGATCGCGGCTCCTTGCTCGCCCACAAAACCATGACCGGTCAGCATCAGCACGACGTTGCTTTCGTCTACATCTTGTAGGTTCGGCCGCCAGCCAATCTGCATGCGCTGCGGTCCATCGCCGCTACGCAAAAGTCGTTTTCCCCAATAGCGCTGCGTTTGGGCGTCGTTTGAGACCACTTGCAAATCGACCAGCACGTTCCAGCCTAGCGCATTGTGCGGCACCGAAAGATTGGTCTCATAGCCGGCGCCTGCCAGAAGGAAGCGAGTCGGTCGCGGAGGACGCAGCCAACTGCTGGCCCATAATATGACCAAGACGAAACCGCTCAACAGCGCAATCGCAAATGGCAATTGCAGGCGCTTCCATTGGTTGCGACGCGGCGCTTCAAAAGCGTGCCAGCGCGGCTGGTCTGACTGCTCCCCATGCATGGGAGAGTTGGAACTAGCTTGGGTATTGCGGCTTCGAGTCATGACGTTGCCGTTTCGCCTCAATGGATGTTGCAGAAATAAACCATGCAACTCTACATCAACGTCCGGCAGGGGCAAACGACTTCCCGCATTCTTCTCGTAGAAGTTTAAATCACAGCTATTTGCTACAGGTCGGAATGCCCGCAAAGGCGTTGCAGTCGCTATCGCTGCTGCAGTGATTGCGACTGTCGCATTCGCGCTGGTCTACGCAGGCGTTCAGGTTTTCGCGTCACATTCTCGATGAGCAGCAAACAGGCAGGGCTACAAATGCCGAAGCAGAAGACGTGCTAGCAATTGGTTTTTGTTGGGGAATGAGCTTGTGGATCTGACAGATTTGTTTGACACATCGAATCGTCCACTTCGAATTGAGACCCCGCTGGGCCCGCAAGCGCTGGCGATTTCTGCGTTTCGGGGCCGAGAGTCTGTCAGTGCGCTGTTTGAGTTTCAACTGACGCTGTTGGGTGATCCGGACGACGAAATTGACTTTTCCAAGATCTTGGGCAAGGGAGCGACCGTCTCGGTTCAAGATCCCTTTGGACTAGGCCCTCGCTACTTTAACGGGATCTTGACGACGTTTGCCGAAGTGAGCCGCGATGACCAATTTGCGCTGTACGAAGCGACGCTGGCTCCCAAGCATTGGCTAATGGGACTGACGCGCAACTGTCGGATTTTCCAGCGGATGTCCGTTCCTCAAGTCCTCCAAGAAGTCTTTGCTGGATACGACGTCGACTTCAATTTGAAATCGACCTATCCCTACCGTGACTACCTGGTGCAATACGAAGAATCGGATCTCGACTTCGTGCTGCGGCTGATGGAAGAAGCTGGAATTTACTTCCACTTCAAGCACGAAAAAGAAAAACACAAACTCTACATGTGCGATCAGACGGTTAGTCAGGTCGCGATTGATGGCGTCAGCGCATTGATTTACGAGATGATCATCGGCGGCGTCCGTCCCGAGAATCGCATCTATTGGTGGCGCCGCGAGCAGCAGATTACCTCGAAAAAGGTAACGCTGCGTGACATCGCTTTTCAAATGACGGGCCAAGACTTGGACGCTTCGTCTACGATCGTGAAGACGGTTCAGTGCGGTACGGCCAAGCATGATCTGCATGCGGTTAGTGATTTGCCTGACGCGCAGCGCGAAGTCTACGTCTATCCTTCCGGCTATGCCGGTTGGTTTGACGATGTGAACGGCGGCGGCGGCGATCAAAGTGATGAGCTCGGAAAAACGCAAGACGCCGGCGCCGATTGCGCGAAGTTGGATGTCCAGCGAATTGCGACCACCGCAGTTCGCTGTCAAGGCAAGAGCGATATCCCACGACTGACGCCGGGTTATTTGTTTTCGTTGCTGCGGCACACCAACGGCGATGACGACTATCAATTGCTAGAAATTGAGCATGACGCCAAGGTTGACATTGACTATCGCTCTCACGATGCGTCGCTGGGGACCGATCTGCACTACGAGAACAGCTTTGTCTGCCAACCGAAAGCGGTGCAGTATCGTCCGCAATTAACCGTGCCAAAGCCAAAGATCTACGGCATGCAGTCGGCACGCGTGGTTGGGCCAGAGAATGAAGAAATCTTTGTCGACAAGTATGGCCGCGTGAAGGTCAAGTTTCCGTGGGATCGGAGCGACCTAGAGAACGAATCAGCCTCATGCTGGATTCGCGTCGGACAAGTCTGGGCCGGACCACGCTGGGGCGCCTTCTTTTGGCCCCGCATCGGACACGAAGTGATTGTTGCGTTTGAAGAGGGAGATCCCGATCGCCCGATCATTGTCGGCAGCGTCTATAACTCGACCAACATGCCGCCGCTGATCCTGCCGTCGAACCGGCAATTGGGAGGCGTGAAGTCGTGCATCTTCCAAGGCGATCCATTGAAGAACTTCAATGCAATCGTGTTTCACGACGTGCCGGGACACGAATTCACGCAGGTTCACTCCGAGCGGCAAGCGGTGGAGAACACCGAGAGCTATCGCTATCAATATACGCCGACCAAGAATTACAAACTCAGCGGAGCGCTGCTGTAATAGCCGTCCCCCTTCCTGAGAGAAAGTACTGCTATGTCCGATTGGGTCGACACAACAGAAACCGCGCTGAAGGACCTTCTCGGCTTTGGCCCAGGAGAGTTCAAATGCACGATCGGTGCGGACGATTCAGGGACGTATGGTCAGATTGCCGATACCTACTTCGGAAGTCGTCAAACGACGGTGGTTGATCCCGCCTTTTTGTTGAACAAGTTGGGCACCAGCATCCTCGGGCCCCTGATCAATGGCGTCTTTGGTCAAAGCGACCTTTACATGGGGCAGAAGATGGAGGCCTCGTATGAAGGCCCATGCTCCGAATTTGTGCGCGCCAATGAAATCAAAACGACAGCGCGACCACTCTTTATTCGCCCGCCGATTTGGATGTCGGAAGTCGAAGAACGCGCTATTGAGGCTGGCAATGAAGAGTTTCAGCCAACGGGCGCCGTCGTGGAGAACGCGCTGCGGATTCTCAGTGTCGCCGTAGTCGCGACCAATATGCTGTATCAATTGGGCGTTCATTTCAAATATCCGAAATATGAAGGAACCGAGGACGAAGGAGCCAGCGAGTCCTCTGACGAAAGCGAGAGCAGCAGTTCGGAAGGAGACTCAGACCGCATACCCCACATGTATGTGACGATCGGTACCCTTGTCTCTCAGGCGCTCTACGGCATCATCATGACCCTGGAGAAGAATAACGCGCTGGCCAATGCCGCCGAGTCGGCGGCTCGCAATGCCGCCGCAGTAACGACCAGGCTGGTCGATCCGGCGACAATTCCAACGGGTTGGGGAATCTTGATCACGGCTGACGGATCAGAGTCTCTGCTGAGAGTACTGGACCGAACCGGCGGCGCCGCGATGAATCTCTCGGAAATGGGGGATGACGACGACGAGGACGACGAATTCGCTGGAGACGAAGAAGACAGCGACGTCGATTCGGAAGCAAGCAGCGAAATGGATGATGATACGGACAGCGACTTCGGAGACGAAGAATCAGACTCCGGCGACGATGATTCCGATAGCGGGTCAGACTCCGGCGATGATGATTCCGACAGCGGTTCAGACTCGGGCGATGATGATTCCGACAGTGGGTCAGACTCGGGTGATGACGACTCCGACAGCGGTTCAGACTCGGGCGATGACGATTCCGACAGCGGGTCAGACTCCGGCGACGACGACTCCGACAGTGGTTCAGACTCGGGCGATGATGATTCCGACAGCGGGTCAGACTCGGGCGATGATGATTCCGACAGCGGGTCAGACTCGGGTGACGATGATTCCGACAGTGGATCAGACTCGGGCGACGACGACTCCGACAGCGGTTCAGACTCCGGCGATGATGACTCCGACAGCGGTTCAGACTCGGGCGATGACGATTCCGACAGCGGGTCAGACTCCGGCGACGACGACTCCGACAGTGGATCAGACTCGGGCGATGACGATTCCGACAGCGGGTCAGACTCGGGCGACGATGACTCCGACAGTGGGTCAGACTCGGGCGACGATGACTCCGACAGTGGGTCAGACTCGGGCGATGATGATTCCGACAGTGGGTCAGACTCGGGCGATGATGATTCCGACAGTGGTTCAGACTCGGGCGATGACGACTCCGACAGTGGGTCAGACTCGGGCGATGACGACTCCGACAGTGGTTCAGACTCCGGCGATGATGATTCCGACAGCGGTTCAGACTCCGGCGACGATGATTCCGACAGTGGCTCAGACTCCGGCGATGATGACTCCGATAGCGGGTCAGACTCCGGCGACGACGACTCCGACAGTGGATCAGACTCGGGTGACGATGATTCCGACAGTGGGTCAGACTCCGGCGACGACGATTCCGACAGTGGGTCAGACTCCGGCGACGACGATTCCGATAGCGGGTCAGACTCTGGTGACGACGACTCCGACAGCGGATCAGACTCGGGCGACGATGACTCCGGCAATGACGCGGATGATGAAGGCGGCGATGATGATTCCGACAGTGGTTCAGACTCGGGCGATGACGACTCCGACAGTGGGTCAGACTCGGGTGACGATGACTCCGGCAATGACGCGGATGATGAAGGCGGCGACGACGACGACTCCGACAGCGGTTCAGACTCGGGCGATGATGACTCGGGCAACGACGCGGATGATGAAGGCGGCGACGACGATGACTCCGACAGCGGTTCAGACTCGGGCGGCGATGACTCGGGTTACGACGCGGATGATGAACGTAATTAACACCCAATCGACAGCAATTCAGAATTGAGCAAGGACGAATGAACCGAAACGAAACGCTTTGGGGCACCCACACGGTTTGTGCTTACGGCGGTATTTTTCTGGAATCACGCGGCTACGGGCTGGATTTGGTCGCTTCGGGTGATGCGGGCACCGTTACCATCAACGGCGAGACCAACGTCCAGATGGTTAGCGGGACCGGCATTATCGCCGTCGCCGGCGGTGAAGAGTCGAATACGATTTGCATATCTGCCGGTGAAATGGGAAGCATCAAGCAAGTCGTCGGCACGCCGATGGTCGGCGCGCAAATCGCCATGACGCCTGAAGAGATCACGATCAGCGTTGGTCCGGTTGGCGAAGGAGCCAGCATTATCATGACGCCTGAGTCGATCGTTTTCAAAGTGGCTGACATCATGCTCTCGATAACGCCTGAGGGAATCACCGAGTTGGTCGACGATTCGATGCGTTCGATTACGGCGGCAGGCCACGTTTTGGAAGCGGCGGAAGGCTCATTCGAGGTCACGCCGGCTGCGATTTCACTCGAAGCGCCCACGATCGAAGTAACCGGCGAAGGGATGATCACCATGGAAGGCGCGTTGGTCAACATCAACTAGCGAACGATTTGTTATGAAATCCCGACCATCCGTAAAACATGCGTGTTGTCACGGCTCGCACGCAAAGCATGCCGCAGAACCTGTGCAGGCTCCTGCACCTGTCATGTCGCTTCGTAGCGATGCGTCGGCCGTTGAGATTTGCCAGCATTATAAGTTGCGATTGTCGTATGAAGCGCGCTGTTTGATGACGCCCACCTTGACGCCGATGCTCTTGGTAGATCGTCTGCTTGCGACCGATTTGGATGCCGACGCGCGCAAGTTTCTGGCCGCTGCGCTGCCGCTACGTCGATCGTTGTGGTGGTCCGTGCTGACGATTCAGGACGCGCTGGGTGAGGATGTATTGGGAGAAGCGTTTCACCTTGCGCCGGTGGTGCAGTGGATTGCTCGTCCCAGCGAAGAAGGTTTGTTTGCGATCTGCCGCATGGACAAGCAGGTAAAACGCAACTCGCTTTGGGGTTGTCTCTATCAGGCAACCTATTCGGCTGGCGGACGAGCGACTCGCCCGGATCGACCGTTGGCCGTGGCTCCGCCGGAAATGCCGCGCAGGATCATCGCCGCGGTGGTTTCGATGGCGGCCAGTTATCGCCAGGCTCGCGGCTTTTATCCGCGCATGCGTCGATACTTGTTACTGGGACAAAGCTTGATGCAAGGTGCAGCGCCTTGGAATAGTCGGAAAGTACAACCCGCAAAGGAAACGCGATGAGCAAACAAGAAGCGAAAGCTCCTGCCGCACTTTGCGATTTGTCGGAACCGGCGCTACAGTTGATCCAACGCGAACCGCTGGCTCCCCGTTTTTTCAAAGCGCTGATGGAAGGTGAGTTGTATGATGACGCGCTGCAATTCGCCGCGGCTTGCCTTGCGCCGCCCGATCGCATCTGGTGGGGAATGCTGTGCATCTGGGAATCGCTACGTCCTGTCGCGCATCCTGATGAAGAGACGTTACTAGAAAAAATTGTGACCTATCTCCGCGCACCGCAAGACGAGCTGCGTTGGCAGATCCGCACTTATTCGCGCACTCCAGAAATTGGTCCGCCATTGAAAATGCTGGCTCAAGCCCTGTTTCATTCCGGCGAGAGCATCACCCCGTCTGGCGGTCCGCAGCTTAAACCCAACCCTCAGGTCCCGGTGGCGTTGATCTCCACGGCAATCAAATCGGCGGCCACCGCTTGTCGCAGTCAACGCGGCGTCGACGTACGCCCCGAGTTCCTGCGTCTGGCGATGGAAGTGAGCCGAGGACAACATTCGCTTATCGCTGAACCCGCCGCAACCTAAACCTAGGCAGCTAACATGGCAATCACGGATAATTTCGTCGGCGTGCTGAGCCAAATGGATACATTCTTGGCCAAAGCGACCGCCATCAACGGCACGCTCGTCAACGCCAAACAGCGCGAGCTGTTCGGCCAAGCGCTGGAAATGGCGAAGAAAGCCCGCAGCGAAATGGAAACAGCCGTTCCAGCCGCCTTGCAAGCGATCGAGCAAACCAAACAACAGACGCAAAACAGCGTCGCCACCTTGCGGGCAGGCGTTCCGGCGTTGAAGCAAAAACAGCAAGAGATGCATCAAGCGGCCCAGCAAGCTGCCGCCAAGATGAAAGAAGCAAAAGCGAAGATGAAAAAGCCGCCGGCGAAGCTCTCGTTGAAGGGGGTCAAAATGCCGGCGGGTTGGGGTGATCAATTGAAAGACGAATTGCTCAACAAGTTCGGCAATTTGCCTTCGGCCTCGGTCTCGGCGCAGCGTGACGCGGCGATCTGGGATGATTGGCAGTGGAATAGCTACAAACCAACGGACGAGAGCTAATCCCATGGGACAACCGGCCGCGTGCATTACGTTTTTGCAAGTTTGCCCGATGGTGACGGTGATTGTGCCGCATGTTGGTGGGCCGATTATTGGTCCCGGCGCTGTTACAGTGTTAGTGGGTGAACTGCCGGCGGCGCAAGTTACCAATATGTGCGTCTGCGTCGGGCCTCCATCCACGATCGTACTTGGATCGGCGACGGTGCTACTGGAAGAAATGCCGGCGGCCCGGATGGGAGACGAAACCGACCACGGCGGCGTGATTTCGTTGGGATTGCCGGTGGTGCTAATCGGCGAATAGTCGTCTTTAGCGCGGCCACCCGCAGCGGTCCGCCACTTGCGAAACGGTCGCTTCTCCGGTATCAAGACCTGCATGCGACAATATCTAGATCTTATGCAGCGTATTTTGGACGAAGGGGTCCGCAAGGAAGACCGTACCGGGACCGGTACGCTTAGTATCTTCGGCCATCAAATGCGCTTTCGTCTGGCCGACGGCTTTCCGGCCGTGACTACCAAAAAGCTGCACCTGCGCTCGATCATCCACGAGCTGCTCTGGTTTTTGCAGGGGGAAACGAACGTCGCCTACCTGCGTGAGAATAAGGTCTCGATCTGGGACGAGTGGGCCGACGAAGCCGGCGAACTGGGCCCGGTCTATGGTTATCAGTGGCGCAGTTGGCCGACCCCCGGCGGTGGACACATTGACCAGATCACCAATCTGATCGAGCAGATCCGGACGAATCCTGATTCTCGTCGGCTGATTGTTTCGGCCTGGAACGTGGCCGATGTGCCGCGGATGAAGTTGCCGCCGTGCCATTTGCTGTTTCAATTTTACGTGGCCGAGGGGAAACTGTCGTGCCAGCTGTACCAGCGCAGCGCCGATGTCTTTCTGGGGGTACCCTTCAACATCGCATCGTATGCGTTGTTGACGATGATGGTCGCCCAAGTGACCGGGCTCGAGCCGGGGGACTTTGTCCACACGTTTGGGGATGCGCATCTCTATACGAACCACATGCAGCAGACTCAACTGCAGCTCTCGCGTGAGCCGCGGCCGTTGCCCACGATGCGGATCAACCCCGACGTGACCGACCTGTTAAAATTTCGCTTTGAGGATTTTGAGTTGATCAACTACGATCCTCATCCGCATATCTCGGCGCCGGTGGCGGTATGACCGTTTCTTTGATTGTCGCGGCGTCGCAGAACCATGTCATTGGTCGCGACGGCGACATGCCATGGCGATTGTCAGCCGACTTGCAGCGTTTCAAAAAGTTGACGATGGGACACACCATCGTCATGGGGCGCAAAACCTATGAGTCGATCGGTCGCTTGCTTCCGGGCCGGCAAACCGTGATTGTGACCCGCCAGACCGGCTACGCCGTCGAAGGCGCCATGATCGCAACTAGCGTCGCCGCGGCGCTGCAGACGTCGTCCGTTGAGCGTGAGATCTTTGTCGTTGGCGGCGGAGAGATTTACGCTCAGGCGATTGACTTGGCCGATCAGATCTACATGACGCGCGTCCAAACGACGATTGACGACGGCGACACTTTTTTTCCGACGCTCGCCCCAGACATCTGGCGGCGCGTGGAAGCGACCAATTTTCTGGCGGATGAAAAGAACGACTACCCGACCACGTTTGAAGTCTGGCGCCGAGTCGACTGAATTAGGCGATCAGGTTCATCAAACCAATAAATTCGGGATCGTCGCGGATCGCGTCAAAGTCAGACTCATGGTCGACCAGCTCACGAAAGCTGGCGTTAATCTCGCAGGCCTGCGACAGATACTCCATCGAGAGTCGTAGGTTTTTGGCCAGGGCCCAATAACAAGCCAAGTTGTAGTGAATGATCGGTTGCGCCGGATCATTGCACATCGCTTCTTCTAGCGCCTCAATCGCAAGATCCAGTCGCCCTGATCGCTTGTAAGACCAACCAAGCGCCAACCAAACATGGATATCGGTCGGGTCGTCATCACAGACAATGCGGAGACATTCGATCGCTTTGTCGTGTTCTTCGAGCGTGCGGTAGGTCTGGCCGCGCAGATAAAGCGTGTCGTTCGAAGAGCCGTCGAATTGATCGATTTCGTCCAGCAGCAAAATGGCACGCCGAGCGAGCGTCTGCTTGGCGGCGTTAGAAGCAGTCCACAACTCCGTTGAAGTGGGCGACCTCGATCCGAGTGAGGTCGCTGTGATGGTGGACGATGCCAGTGAAGATGCTGAGAGGATCAAATCAAGATAGCCTTCTACTTCGCGAATGCGTCGGAGGCGACGCGTTTCTTGCAGGCTGTTCATGACGAGACGTCCCCGGTTAGTTTTGGATTTGCTAACTCCATTGTTCGCGGAGCGAGCACGATGTTCCAGCGCCGTTTCCCAAAAAATTTTATCAAGGGGAAAATTCAATTCCAAACCCTACCGCCGCTGGACTGTTCGAAAGAGCGAACTTCAGTCCGAATACGCGGCTTAAGGTCTCTGGAGGGAGTTTCAAGACGCATGCAGCCGGCAGAAAGTATTGCGAAGCGCTAGCAATTGGGTAGAAAGTGTGAATAAAAAAAGCCGCGGACGAATTTCGTCCGCGGCGCTTTGTACACACGGTAGGGCTCGGCATTTAGCCGTTGGCGAGCTTAGGCTTGGGACGACGCGCTCTGCTCTGATTGAAGCGAATCGATCAGCGTTTGCGTGGGGGTCGACAGTTTCAGAACCGGCGCGAATTCTTCAAATTCGACGTCGATTTGAGCTAGCAGAACCTCGATGCTCGGACCGTCTCCGCGCAATTGTTCATAATATCCGACAAAAGTGTCCCGTTCTGGCCAAGCTGCGTCGTTGGACGCTGGCAACAATGCGGACAATGCGACGGACACTTTGCCGGGCTCATTGGGCTGGTGGACCAGATTTTCGATATCGGCGTGCGATTCGATCAGCACCGCGAATTCTTCAGGCAGACTCCAGCCGCGAGCGATCACGCCGCCTGCTTTCGCATGGTCCCACCCAAATTTTTCGCGTTCCAATTGGGAGAGTCGTTGATCGCCGTTGGCGCGATTGGCCAGCAGATCTGCGTATTTTTCAGGCAACTCTTTGGCCAATAGCGGGACGGCCATGTCTTGCAGCAAGGCGGCGGCAAACAGGTCTTCCGAGTCTTTCAGGCCCAGCACTTTGCCCATCGCACGAGCGAACAACCCGCGTCTGAGCGAATCTTGCCAGAGATTCTTCAAATCAAACGGCCCACTCTTCGGGTTGGGCATCAGACTGAAGACGGCGCTCCAGAGCGCAAAGTTTTTGATCGTGCGAATGCCAACCAGAGTAATCGCCAACTTCACGCTGGAGATCTCACGGGAAAACCCGAAATACGACGAATTAACGAATCGTAATACCTGACCCGTCAGACCCGGATCCGATTCGATCGGTACCGCGAACTCGGCAGGTCCGTTTTCTGGATCTTGCGAGAGTTCGAGCAAGCGAATGGCGCTTTGCGGCAACGCCGGTAGCTGAGCACCGGCCAACAATTCTTTGAGCTGTTTTGATGAGTCTGTCATGTTTTTTAACTCTACCCCGGTGCTAATAATCCGAACCCTAGCCGCCGGAACGAAGCGAATGAGAGTTCCACCCCGAAACGTAGGTCATATGGCGCAGTGACGCAAACAACCACCGCTTCAATTGCGATAGTTTCCTACAGTCAGTCAGCAAGCAAAAACGATCTCGGCGCGTTATAATCAGAACCTGCGGCGTCGCTTTCAGGAAACAAAGATGTTGCCAAAAAGCGACCGCACTACGCGGCAAGGATGCAAAAAATTTTGCTAAGGCGTTGTGCCAACAGAGGTTAGCGTCAACGCCCTGCAATTGGGCACGGAGGTTGCCATCTAGGTATCTCCATGTAATCCCGTTTGCACCCAGTCGTCCTCTTGCGGAAAACTGCTGTGATACGCTCCCTTTTATTTATTGCAACGCTTCCTGTACTTTTCTGGTTGGCGACCTGCGCTGTTCTTCCGAACGCCCACTATTCCAATGCCGAGACGGTGCCGCAGCAGACCAAGCCGATCGATTGGCGGCATACCGTCGACGGTTGGGAGCCGATTGAGCAGTTAGAAACCGAAGCATCCTCGATCGTAAATCAGCCGCCGATTCATCCTCTGACGCTGCTGCCGCTGGTGGTTGCGATCGCACTGGCGGCGCTGCTGGCTTTTGAGCCGCAAGAAGATCTACCCGCTGCTGAAATAGCGCAAGCGAACGCTGCCGAAACCGACGCTCTGGCCAAATCTCACGTTGTCACGTCGACCCCTGCGTAATCTCGTTACGCCAAAATGCCCGGCACCACTTCGCCGTGGACGTCAGTCAGGCGGAAGTTGCGACCGGCAAAGGGATAGGTTAAACGCAAGTGATCCATCCCCATCAGATGCAGGATGGTTGCTTGCAGGTCATGGACATGGACCTTGCTCTCGGTAATGCGGAAACCAAGTTCATCGGTTGCTCCGTAGGTGATGCCCGGCTTGATGCCGCCGCCGGCCATCATCAGCGTAAAGCAATCGGGATAGTGATCGCGGCCCAGATTGGCGCCGCCCGCGGTGCGACCTTCACGGAATGGAGTGCGGCCAAATTCGCCGCCGCAAATCACCAGCGTATCGTCCAGCATGCCGCGCTGTTTTAGATCCTGGATTAACGCCGTGATCGGCTGATCCATTCGTTTGGCTTTGGTGCGTAATCCATCCCCCAACGATTCGCTGGCGTTGGTTCCGTGGAAGTCCCATCCCCAATCAAACAGTTGCACAAACCGCACCCCCTGTTCGACCAACCGTCGCGCCAATAGGCAGTTGGCTGCAAAGCTGCCGTCTCCTGGCTGTGCGCCATACTGGCTTAGCGTCTCGGCGGTTTCTTGCGAGATGTCCATCGTCTCGGGCGCGGAAGCTTGCATTCGATAGGCCAACTCATACTGAGCGATGCGGGTTTCGGTTTCAGGATCGCCGATTACGCTGGCCTGGGCTTGATTCAAATCACGAATTGCATCGAGCGACATTCGCCGCACGTCGCGCGGCATCCCTTTGGGGTTTGACAGGTACAAGACGGGATCTCCCTGCGAACGACACTGCACTCCTTGAAAGACCGAGGGCAAAAAGCCGCTTCCCCAAGCGCTTTTGCCAGAGCTGGGATTCGAGCCGCCTGAGTTGAGCACGACGAAGCCTGGCAGATTTTGATTGTCGGAACCAAGCCCATAGGTGACCCACGAGCCCATCGAAGGACGGCCCAGCCGCGGCGAGCCGGTATAGAGCAGTAGTTCGGCCGGCGCATGATTGAACTGATCGGTGTTCATTGACTTGATGAAGCAGAGGTCGTCGACCACCGCTTCGAGATGCACCATCGCATCCGACAGCCAGGCGCCTGACTCGCCGCACTGCCGAAACTTGTGCGGCGTGCCCAGCAGTGTCGGCGTCCCTTTGGTGAAGGCGAACTCTTTGCCGGCGAGAAATTCGGCCGGGCAGTCTTCGCCAGTTCGCTTCACCAGTTCTGGCTTGTAGTCATATAGATCAAGATGCGGAGGCGACCCCGCCAAATGCAAATAGATCACCGACTTCGCCTTGGGGGCATAGTGCGCCTTGCGCGGCAACATCGGCTGCGAAGGGTTGACCTTGACCGCGTCGGCTTGCGACTCACCGGCCATCAGCGAACCCAGCGCCATTCCTCCCACGCCCATCTGCAGCGCGCCGAGAAAGTGACGTCGCGTAATCGCTTGCAAATTTTGGAGTCGCTGATTCATCGCAAGTTTCGCAGTTAAAGTTTTCGGCAGACAACAGCACGCGACAGGTCGACTATCGCGACAAAAACTCATCCAGATTCATCAAGACATTGCCGACCAGGGTCCAGGCCGCCAGTTCGGCCGGATCCGCGCCTTTTGGCAATGGCCCTAGCGGATCGGTCGCGATCGCTTGCGCTTGCTCGGGTTGCGCGCGATACTGGGCCATCGCAGCTTCCAACAATTGAACCAAGCGAGCCTGCTCGGCCGGCATGGGTGGACGACTGAGACAAAGTCGAAAGCCGTAGGTCACTCGGTCTGCGTTAGATGGTCCCGATTCAGCGACGATCCGGCGCCCTAGCGCCTGCGCCGCTTCGACATAGACCGGATCGTTCAGCGTCACCAGCGCCTGCAGCGGCGTGTTGGTGGCGATGCGGCGAATCGTGCAGACCTCGCGACTGGTCGCGTCAAACGCCATCATCGAGGGATAAGGAGTTGTCCGGCGCCACTTGGTGTAAAGACCGCGACGATATCGATCTTCGCCGGGACTTGGATCCCAATCGGTCGAACCGCCAAACGCAGATCGCATCCCCATTTTTGGCTGCACCGGTCGCACCGACGGACCATACATCTTGTGGCTCAACAGTCCGCTGGCGGCTAGCGCCGAGTCGCGCACCATTTCGGCCGAGAGACGAAACCGAGGGCCGCGGCTGACCAGGCGATTCGTCGGATCGGCCGCTAGCTTCTCAGGGGGCGCGATCGCCGCCTGGCGATACGCGGCCGACTCGACCATCAACTTGATCGTGCGTTTGATGTCCCAACCATGCTCCATCAGGTCGACCGCCAGATAGTCAAGCAGCGGCTGATTGACCGGCAATTCCCCTTGGGAACCAAAGTCTTCACTGGTTTCGACCAGGCCAATCCCGAAGAGTTGTTCCCACAGTCGATTGACCGCAACGCGCGCCGTTAGCGGATTTTCACGTGCGACAATCCAGCGTGCAGCTCCCAGCCGGTCCGCTTTTGCATCGGCCGGCAGCGGATGAAATTCACCCAGCACGCCAGGCTCGACCTTGTCGCCGTGCGATAGATAGTTCCCGCGAATATGGATGAACGACTCGCGCTGTTTGTCGGCTGGTAACTCTTGCATGATCGGCGTCATGACGGGACGCACGGCGGCGAGTTGTTTCTCGAACTTTTTGATTTCCGCCTGCTTGGCGTTGATCTCAGGACGTTCGGTCGCGGCGAACTTATCCATCGCTTTCAGCGCGGCGTCATTCAGTTCTTCCCCGGTTTTCGGGATCTCGAATTCGACGAAGGTGGCGAACGGTGCGTCGGTTTGATGCGCCCAAATCGGTTTTCGCTGTGCGTCAAGCAAAGTCACGCGATACGGCGTCAGCCGCGAAAACAGATCGCCATCGGTACGATTCCAGAGCACCACTTTCTCTAGCGAGAACTCCTCTTTCAAATCCAGCTCCCACCAGGGATCGTTTTGCGTCTCGGTATGGGTCGTGCTTTTGGCGTTGAAGTAATGCCCGTCGGTGATGCCGTCGATCGCTAGATTGGCTGGGCCTTCATAGGCGACGCCCGATTGGGTTGCGGCGCCACGTGGCGCGATGTTCTCGCCGGCGACGATCACTTGCACTTCGGCCAGTGATAAAATTTTTCCTTCGCCAAGATTTTCAACCCGCACAAAGCGCGCAGCCAACGGACCGGTTGGCTGCATCGGCGCAGGGGGCGAGGATTCGCGCAACATTTTCAGTTGTTGCTTGGCTGCTTGAATTTGCTGAGTGAGCGTCTCTTTTTTGGCCGTTAGTTCTGCTGTCCAGCTCTCATGCTGGGGCGATTCATCGCCGCGATCGGCGTCTGCCGACTGATTGAAGATCGCGAACATCCGGAAGTACTCTTCCTGGGTGATCGGATCGTATTTGTGCGTATGGCACTGGGCGCACTCCATTGTTAGCCCCATCCAGGATTGCATGGTAGTGTTGATCCGATCAATGATCGCCGCGTTGCGGAACTCCTCGTCGTTGGTTCCCCCTTCACTATTGGTCATTGTGTTGCGATGGAACGCGGTCGCGATTAATTGCTGTTCGGTTGGCTCCGGCAGCATGTCGCCAGCCAGCTGATCAATGGTGAACTGATCGAACGGCTGATTGGCGTTGAGCGACTGAATTACCCAATCGCGATACTTCCAGATGTTTCGTTCGGGGTCTTGCGCGTAGCCGGCCGAGTCGGCGTAACGCGCGATATCGAGCCAAGGGCGCGCCCAACGTTCGCCATAGGCGGGATTGGCCAACAATCGATCGACCGCTTGCTCGTAAGCCTGGGGATCGGTGTCGGTGAGAAATGCGTCGACCTCGTCGATGGTCGGTGGTAACCCGATCAAAGCCAACGAGACGCGCCGCAGCAGAGTCGCTCGATCGGCCTCAGCCGCCGGCGTCAGTTTTTGCTCGTGCAGCTTTTGAAGGATGAAGTGATCGATCGGATTCTTGGCCCACTCGACATTCGGTGGTGTCGGCGGCTGGGGTTGGATTGGCGGTTCAAACGACCAATGCCGCTGAAACTGGGCGCCTTCGGCGATCCAGCGGCGGAACAAATCAACTTCGGCTGGGGTCAATTGCTTGCCAGATTCGGGAGGAGGCATCCGAATCGAGTCATCACCGCTTAAGCGAATCAGCAGTTCACTCTCTGCCGGTTTGCCAGGGATGATGGCAATCGCGCCGCTATCCATTGCGGCGATGGCGCTGTCGCGCTGATCAAGGCGGAGCCCCGCTTCGCGCGACTCGGGATCGGGGCCGTGACAATGAAAACAATTGCCCGATAACAACGGGCGGATATCACGGTTGAAATCAATCGGTTCTTCCGCGCTGCCAACCCTTGCCGAAAAAAGCAGGCAAACCGACAGCATCAAGCTGCAACAAAGTCGATCAAATCGCGGCATTCCACGGCACCAGAATGAAAGAGCAGGCGGGTCTGACGTAGGGGAGGATCTCGGTGTGGACAGTTTATTGTTCCCCATGTGAGCGGGATTCTCAACCAAAATCGCCGCTCTCTCTGCAACTAAATTGCGCTGCCTAAGGATAACGGCGCCAAATCCGGCAATGAGTCATCGTTTTTTGCCCTCACGCTTTTACAGCTCCTTCTCTCCCCTCTGGGGAATGGCATGGAGGACGTTGCCGATTGTGGAAATGGGTCCGGCGTGTTAGGTTGAAAAGATTCGTAACCGCACTTTAATCGCCGTTAGGGCGGTTCTCGCCTCTCTTCTCGAAAGCTGACGTGGTGCATCGCGAGGAAATTACGCTTCCAGAAACGTCCACCGATTTCATTCGAATTCGCGGGGCTCGCGTTCATAATCTGAAAAACGTCGATCTCGATATTCCTCGAAATCAGCTGATCGTTTTCACAGGGCCCAGCGGCAGCGGCAAAAGTTCGCTCGCGCTCGATACATTGTTCGCCGAGGGACAGCGGCAATATATCGAAAGTTTGTCAGTCTACGCGCGGCAGTTCCTTGATCAGATGGAGCGTCCTGACGTTGACCTGATCGAAGGGCTGCAACCGACAATCTGTATCGATCAACGCGCCGGCAGTCAAAACCCGCGCAGCACGGTCGCTACGGTGACTGAGGTCTACGACTATCTGCGGTTGCTGATGGCGCGGCTTGGTCAGCCGCACTGCTGGAAGTGCAACGTGCCGATCTCGCAGCAAACGCCGGAACAAATCCAAGATCGTTTATTGGCTTTGCCCGAGCAGACCAAGCTGATGGTCTTGGCGCCGATGGTGCGTGGACGCAAAGGCGCCCATCGCGAAGAGATCGACAAAATCCGCAAAAGTGGTTTGCTGCGGGTGCGCGTCAATGAAGAGGTTTACGAGATCGATGAGATCCCCGAGCTGAATCCGAAGAAGACGCACTCGGTTGACGCCGTTGTCGATCGGATTATCGTCCGAGAGGGTTTGCGAGCTCGGATGGGCGAATCGGTCATGCTGGCGCTTAAGCTGGGTGAAG
Organism: Blastopirellula sp. SH421; assembly: GCF_057808535.1. Lineage (NCBI taxonomy): Bacteria > Pseudomonadati > Planctomycetota > Planctomycetia > Pirellulales > Pirellulaceae > Blastopirellula > Blastopirellula sp. SH421. The sequence continues at coordinate 6,636,840 of NZ_CM173712.1, read as the reverse complement.
GCCGAATGCTGGCCTGTTATCTAGACGCCGATGCGATCGACGCCAAGCATCCCAAGGGAACCTGGCGCGACGAGGTTTACAATACGGAGCTCGCTTGTCCCAACTGCGGGCTCAGCTTTATCGATATCGAACCGCGTACGTTCAGCTTTAACAGCCCGTACGGCGCTTGTCCGATCTGCGAAGGTTTGGGCGCCAAAGAAGAGTTCGACATCGAGCTAGTCGCTCCCGACATGTCCCTTTCGATCGAAGGTGAAGCGATTGTCGCTTGGAAGGCGCTGACCGCCGCGACGCAAAAGAAGCATCACGCCGCCGCCGTCGAATTTCTGACGAAACACAAGATCGAGCCGACTACGCCGCTGATTGAAATCCCCGAAAAGACGTTGCGTCAGTTGTTTCATGGCGATGACAAAAAGTATCTCGGCATCTTGGTGATGCTCGAAAAAGAGTTTGTCACCACCACGCGCAAGGCCCGACTGGATCACTTGGCCGCGTACCGCGCCGAAGTGATCTGCAGCGCGTGTAAGGGATCACGTCTGCGGATGGAAGCGACCGCCGTGTTGATCGGCGGCAAAGCGGTGCATGAGATCACCGCGATGAATGTCGCCGAAGCCCGCGAGTTTTTTCAGCAGTTGGACTTCCCTGAATACGAACAACCGGTGGCCGAGCCGATCGTCCGCGAGATCATCAAACGGCTTGAGTTTTTGGAGAAAGTTGGCGCCGAGTATCTGACCCTCCATCGCGCTGCCGACACGCTCAGCGGCGGTGAATTGCAACGCGTCCGCTTGGCGACCGGCATTGGGTCAGGCCTAGTCGGCGTTTGTTACATTCTGGACGAACCATCGATTGGGCTGCATCCCCGCGACAACGAACGGCTAATCAGTTCGCTGACCGATCTGCGCGATCAAGGGAACTCAGTCCTGGTGGTCGAGCATGATGAAGCGATGATGCGCATGGCCGATCGCGTGATCGATATTGGACCTGGCGCCGGTGGCGATGGAGGTCGCGTCATGGCCGATGGAACGCCGGCGGATGTTGAAGCCAACGAAGAGTCAATCACCGGGCGATATCTCTCGGGCAAAAATCGGATCGAATTGCCCGAGAAACGTCGCCGCATCGCCAAGACGCGTGCGATCACGATCGAAGGGGTGACGACCAACAATCTGAAAGATGTCTCGGTGCTCGTTCCGCTGGGCGTGTTTGTCTGCGTGACCGGCGTCAGCGGATCAGGCAAAAGCTCGCTAATCAACGAGACCTTCGCCCCGGCGCTGCTCAAGCGTTTGAATACCCCGACCGCCAAACCTGGGCCGCACAAAAGCTTGCGTGGAGCCAGCAACGTTGACAAGGTGATCCCGATCGATCAATCGCCGATTGGTCGCACGCCGCGCAGCAATCCAGCGACCTATACCGGCGTGTTCGACGAAATTCGCAAGGTCTACGCCGGCACGCGTCAGGCAAAACAATATGGCTACAAAGCCAGCAGGTTCAGCTTCAACGTGCAAGGGGGACGCTGTGAAGCGTGTCAGGGGCAAGGTCTGCAGAAGATCGAAATGAACTTTTTGCCCGACCTGTTTGTAACCTGCGCCACCTGTCGCGGCGCACGCTTCAATCGCCAGACGCTGCGGGTCCGATACAAAGACAAGTCGATCGCCGAAGTCCTCGACATGGCCATCCGCGACGCCGTTAGCTTCTTCGAGAACATCCCGATGATCCATCGGACACTAGCCAGTTTGGACGATGTGGGACTTGGCTACTTGTCGCTGGGGCAACCTTCTACCACGCTCTCCGGCGGCGAAGCGCAACGCATCAAACTGGCGACCGAACTGGCTCGCGTCGATACCGGATCAACTCTGTACTTGCTTGACGAACCGACAACCGGGCTGCACTTTGAAGACATTCGTCGTTTGCTAGACGTATTAAATCGCCTTGTCGACAAAGGCAACACTGTCCTGGTAATCGAGCACAATCTAGACGTCATCAAGTGCGCCGACTGGGTCATTGATCTAGGCCCCGAAGGTGGCGCCGGCGGCGGTCACATCATCGCGACGGGCTCACCCGAAGAAGTCGCAAGCGTTGCGGCTAGCTATACGGGGCAGTTTCTGAAACCGCTGCTCAACGGTCGCGTCGCATTGGCCGAAGGCGACTAATCACGGCGTTCTATCTGCTGGCTCAACGCCTAGACTGCTTTAAGCTAATCACTGCGGACGCTCACGACCGGGTGGTCCAACCAGTCTGTTCAAGACTGGTTGGATTGCTTCAGCAACAAGATGCCAGCGTCATGCGGCGCATAAAAAAACGCGAGCCTGATCAGGCTCGCGTTTCTGGTTTGCTGGTTTGGCGTGGGGCCGAATTACTTCAGGTTCACCACATCGACTTCGCTGAACTTGCCAACACTCATGCTGGCCCCGCCGACGAAGATTAGTTGGTTGTCACCGACCGGCAACATGCGGTGGAAGAATCGCTCGTTGGTCAAACCGCCCACGGTTTCCCACGACTTGCCGTCATCGGCCAGGCGAACCAAGCGTCCGCTCATCGTGCTGGCGTACAGCTTGCCATCGACCGGAAAGGCCGACGTGCCAAAACCGTCCATGCCGCCGCCGGGCAGCGCAGGTCCTTCGCTCCAACTTTTGGTCGCCGGATCATAGATGTCGACGCGAGTCGTCGGACCGCCATCTTCCTGCATACCGCCGATCGCGTAGAGCTTGCCATCCTGCACGCCGACGGACAACGCACGACGTTGGAAAGGGGGCTCAGGCAGCGCCGTCCACTCGGCGTTTGCTTTGCTCAAGTCAAGTGAATAGGCGGTTTTGTGCCAAGTCGAGTCGCTGTCTTCACCGTTCAGCGCCCAGCCGCCGACCACATAGATCGTGTCTCCCAGGACAGCAGCGTCAAACGAAGAACGGGGCTCCGGCAATTTCGGCAGGTCAGACCATTTGCCCGTTTTCAGATCAAAGACCGCGCAATCAGCTTGCGAAATCAGATTGCGACCTTCTTCTTCTTGCTTGTTCATCGCGGTGAAACCGCCCAAACGATATAGCTTGTCGCCGTGAGCGACCATCGCTAGACCTTGCAGTTTGGGCCCTTCAGCAACCGTTTCCCACTTGGAGTCTGGCTTCAGCGACAGACGTTGCAGCGAGCCGTTTTGCGCTTCGTAGTAATAATGATGCGCGTCGCCGGTGTGACCACCGTAGACATACAGATGATCGCCGACGACAGCGGCGCCAAAGCTGGTGACCGCTTCGGGCAGATCCGAGAAGGCGCTGATGGTCTCGTTTACTTTGGGCATCACGGGTAACGTCAACGTGGTGTAGTGTCGAATCGTATCGTACTTGTCGTCACCTGACTGGCCCGCTTTTGCTTCGATGTACTTCACGCGCACCGCGTAAATACCAGCTTTGGCGATCGGAAACTTGGCGACTCCTTGGGCGTCGGTCTCGGCTTCGACTTTGCCGCCTGGACCTTCGACCACTACCTGAGCGGCGGCGACCGGTTTGCCGGCGAACGTGGCGGTGACGACTGCTTGATCATCCTGGATCGAAGGCACAACGTCCAGCGAAACTTGCTTGGAAGCGTCAATCTTCCAGGCCGACTTGCCCAGCAGCGGACCGGTCTTGGCATTGTATTGCAGCAGGAACTTCTCGCCGCCGCGTTCCATCACGCCCAGCGAACGAGTCATTGCATAAATCGCTTCGCCGCGCCCTTTCAGTTCGTCTGACTTCAATTCGTCGTCGGCCAGTGTGAACTTGATCTCTTGCGGCTCTTTCCCCTTGGTCAAGCGGTAAGCGACGGCATCCGCAACGCGCTTCAAAATCGCCGGCTCATCGGCGTAGGGGCCTTCCGAGAAATAGAGGTTCAACTCTTTCGGGCTCTCGCTTTCGACCAGCCACAAAAAGTGAGCTTGAGCCGGAGCGGCAATCGCCAAAATCAGCAGCGACGCGGCCAGCGTGCTTGTCAGCATCCGCAACATAGAATGTTTCCTTCGCCAAAAATTGTGGGCACGGCGACTGATCCGATTGGACCAGAGCGTGGACCTGGGGGGGAACAGGGTTATTGTGAGAAATCAGGGCCGGGCTGGCGAGCAAAAGGGGCTGGCGAAGGCTTATTGAGATCAGATCTCACTCGCCTAGCTTATCAGCTCGGTTTGCGACGTCAATTGCCCCGTTACAGAAAAAGTCCCTAAATCGACTGGTTTCCTCAAGTATGCGACTGAAATTGTCAACTTCTTGCGGCGGCCGCTTGCCCCGCACGAGTCTCCCAGATAGCCTATCGAGAATCAATCTCATATTTGCGTTCGCCAGCCCGCCAGCCGAAAACCAGCCAGCCATGCTCCGACGCCGCCTGTTTGTCTGCGCCGTTTTCTGAAAAAAGGTTTTCCCATGCTTGGCCGTATTTGCTGCTTCATGCTCTGCTTCTCCGCTCCGCTGGCTGCCGCCGAAACAGCACTTCAACCAGCCACAACCGAGACTTCCGCTGCTCAAATGCTGGCCGACGCGCGGGATTCGCGAATTGTCTGGAACGGTATCCCCGGCTTTACCGCCGACCTAGTCGTCTCGCTGGATGGTAAAACCGAACAAGGCAAAATCGATGTCGACGCCGATGGCGAAATGCAGATCACCGGCATTGCGCTGGCCGAAGATCGTGTTGTCGGCCGTGCGCTCGATTCGCTGATCGCTCATCGTTTTCGGGACGAAACGAGCGCTTTGGGAGAAGAAGCAAGCTTCGACCCCCAAGATCCCGGCACCGCACTGGGCAAGCTGATCTCGCAAAGCGGCGGTGCAATGGCCAGCCAATCTCGCGTTAAAGCAGGCGTCATTCACGAGGTGATTCGTCGTTCGCCCAGCGGATCGTTCACCATCACCGTGGTCAGCGTTTATCGCAACCCCGAAGGCAAGTACCTGCCGCAGGTCTTCACCATCAGCAACTGGGACGCCGACGGCAATCTGACCGCCAGCGGCACGGTTGAAAACCGTTGGAAACGGGTCGGCGACTGGGATTTGCCGGTCAGCCACACCGCTATTCGGACCGCCGGTAACGGGGAACGGAAGGTGGTGCGTGTCGAATTTAACAATCCGCAGCTGAAAACAAAGTAAACTTAGCATCTGGACGCGGGTTCCCCTTCAAGCGATTACCATCTTCTGTGAGAGACGATATGCACGCTGCATCTTGCTTGATCCTGCTAACGGCGCTCGCCGCCGGCAGCGACAATTGGCCCGCTTTTCAAGGCGCAGGCGTTCAGCCTCCGGCGGCTGCCCAACTGCCGCTCAAGTGGTCACCAGACAGCAACATTGGTTGGACGATTGACTTGCCCGGCTATGGACAATCGAGTCCTGTCGTTTGGAACGGCAAGGTATACGTCACTTCGATCGATGGTCCCAACAAAGAGACCAACATTGTTACTTGTTGGAATCTGGCCGACGGCGCAGCCCTTTGGCGAAAAGACTTCAAGTCGTCGCAGCCGATCAAAAGCAGCACCTATGTCAGCCGCGCTGCGCCGACGCCGGCTGTCGATCAGCTGGGCGTCTACGCCTTTTTTGAAAGCGGCGACATCATCGCCCTGTCGCACGATGGTGAGCAGCTTTGGAGTAAGTCGTTGATCGCCGAGTATGGCGAGATGAAATCCAACCACGGGCTCGGCGCTTCTCCAGCATTGACCGAGGACGCTGTCATCTTGTTGGTCGAGAACGATGGGCCTTCTTACTTGGTCGCGCTCGACAAGAAGAGTGGCGAAGCGACTTGGAAGACCGATCGCGAAAGCAAAATCAGCTGGAGCTCGCCCCGCGTCATTTCGACACCCAGCGGTCCGCAGATTGTTGTTAGCAGCAGCGGCACGGTCGACGGTTACGCTGTCGAGGGGGGCAAAAAACTTTGGTCGATCGGCGATCTCGGCGGCAACACCACCAACACGCCGATGCCCTATGGCGACGGGCTGTTTTTGGTTGGTGCATCCGCTGGTCGCGGTGAAGACTCAGGCGGCGGCGCCAAACGCTCGAACATGGCGGTCCGCGTCCGCGAGTCCGACGCTGGTCCAACGGCCGAAGTGCTATGGCGTAACGAAAAAGCCTCATCGTCCTTCAGTACGCCGATCGTGCATCAAGGAGTAGCCTACTGGGTCAACAAAAGCGGCGTCGTCTTTGGAGTCGATGTCGAGTCAGGCGAAACCCTCTTTACCGAACGCTTGAAGCAATCGTGCTGGGCAACTTCGTTGGGCGTCGGCGATCGCGTTTACTTCTTTGGCAAGGATGGTCTGACGACCGTCGTCAAAGCAGGTCCAAAATGGGAAGTCCTGGCCGAGAATCAACTTTGGCAGGAAGCGGTAGATCAGCCTGCCGCGCCTGCTGCCGAAGCAGAAGGAGAACGTCGCGGTCCCCCGATGTCCTCAGGCCCGGTCCTGTACGGCTACGCCGCCGTCCCCGGCAAGCTGTTAATCCGCACCGGCCCCAAACTATACTGCGTCACGCCATAACTGCCGCTCTTTGGCGCAATGCTCTGTGTTCATCACAATTGAGTTCATCGCAATTGAGTAACCATTGCAACACAAGCTCCGACCGCATTCGGCAGGCACGGCCTGCCCTACGCGGCGGCTGCATCCTCATCGCTGAGAACATCGGCGAGCCGATCCGCTTCGGCGGCGAGGATCGAGATGCCTAGTTTGTTGGCCAGCGCCACCACTTCGGGCTCGTTGACGATGATCGTTTTGTGCGCTTCGATCACCAGTGTGACGGCGCCTGACTTGGCCATCGTTTCGATCGTGCCGACGCCGATCGTGGGAACGTCAAACCGCATGTCTTGTTGCGGTTTGGCGACTTTGACAATGGTGAAACCGCCGGCGCGGCACAGCTGACCGGCGCGGCGAATACACTCGTCGGTCCCTTCGACCGCTTCCAGCGCCAGCGCCATCTGACCTTTGATCGCGACGCTTTGCCCGGTGTCAAACTTGCCGATCGCTTTGGCCAGGTTCCAGCCATATTGCACGTCGCTTAGCTGTTTTTTGCTGAGCGGTTTGCCGGCAAGCTGGCCAAATTTTACGAGCAGGTCCGGAGCATAGTCGGTCGCAGGCACAAATTCGATTCCTTGGTTGAGAAACGCTCGGCAGATGCAGCCGAGGATGTTATCGTCTTTACGATCTTTCTTGCCCCAGATAAACGGGCCAAAGACGCGGGCGCCGTACCAGTCAGGGAAATGATTCCAGACGGCGCCGCGGTCCAGCAGTCGGACCTTGTGCACTTTGCCAACCATCGTGGCGGTTGTCACCTGCTGACGATGAAAAAAGCGGACGCACTTGCCAAGTTGCGCAACCCCGACCCACTCGTGCGAAGTCGAGATGTCGGCCAGGATCGGATCGGCGTGACCTTTGATCAACAGTGTGTGAACGGCATAGCCTTGTCGCTGCAGCGCAGTCGCAACTTCGATCGGCAGTTGTCCCCAGCCGGCCAAAAGCCCGAACGGCAGTTGTGGGGCCGTTGAGTTTGAATTCATCGCTTTGGTCTTCCCCACAAAACGCTAAGCCGTTTTGCGCAGCTCGTCTTCTTTCTCTAATTCGGCGACCCGCGCGAGCAACGCTTTGAGCTGCTTGCGCATCTCAGGCAGCTTGCTAAGCAGCGCCACTTCCAGCTTCTTGTCCTTCGCCGCAATCGCTGGCGAACCAATCACGTTTTGTCCGGCGGCGATATCCGATGCGACGCCAGCTTTGGCGCCGATAATCGCGCCATCGCCGATGTGCACATGATCACGCACGCCAACTTGACCGGCCATCACCACATAGTCGCCGGTGCTGGTGCTGCCGGCGACGCCGACTTGCGAGCAGATCAGATTGTGGCGACCAATCCGGCAGTTGTGGGCGATCATTACCTGATTGTCGATCTTGGTGCCGTCGCCGATCACCGTCGGGCCATAAGTGCCGCGGTCAATCGTCGACGCGGCGCCGACTTCGACAAAATCACCCAGCACCACATTCCCCAGTTGCGACGACAGCACGTGTTTACCGCTCGAAGAGTCGTAGCCAAACCCAAACGCGCCCAACACGGCGCCGGCATGCAGGATGCAGTTGGCGCCGACAATTGTGTTTTCGTACAAGACCACGCCGGGAAAGAGAATCGTTCCGGCGCCGATCACGCTGCCAGCGCCAATTTGCGCGCCGCTTTGAATGACCACGCCTGACTGGATGCTAACCCCATCGCCGATCACGACCAACGGTCCGATCGAAGCGTCAGCGGCGATCACCGCACTGTCAGCGACTACGGCCGAGGGATGCACGCCGGGTTTGTTTTGGACAAGATGGGGGCGAAACTGCGCGACGATCTTGGCGAACGCGGCAGGTACATTAGCGACCACGATCACCGGCATGCCGGCCGGAGCGAACTCGCCAGACGCCAGCACGGCGGCAGCGCTGCAGCGCGCCAGATCTTTCGCCAATTTTGGCTGATCGGCCAGCGTGATCTCACCCGGTTGCGAGTCGCGAATAATCGACGCGCCGGTGATTTCGATCTCTGCGTCACCATGCAGCGTCCCTTCGACCAGAGCCGCCAATTGGCCGAGTGTGACACCCATTGCGTTGCTTTCTTTCGCGAGAGCTGTAAAAACAAAGTTGATAGCAGGGCAATGTAACGGATGAAGTCCCAAATAACCAAGACCGATCGATAAAGGTGCTAGCAAAGTTGCCCGAGCCGCGAGCCTACTGCGTTCTCTACCTTTCAATGACGAATGTCTAAAACCTAATGTCCAATGAAGGAAGGATCGGTAGTTTGCCGATCCACCGGGCCGGACCGCGTTGTTTTTTCAGTGGAGTCTTGGGCCCGCCCTGGATTCGACACGGGCGCGATGCTCTTACAGTGTCTTCACTGAAAGAGCATGTCTACAATGCGGCTGATCCACTCGATCAACGTCGCAACGCCCTCAAGACATGCTCTTCTCGCGAAGACGCGATAAGAACATGGGACCTCGGCTGTTTCAAAACCTCGAAACGAGAATCTCAATACCGAGATCTCGCGAGATAACCACAGCTAGATTTGGTCGATAACCGGTTTTGAAATAGTCTCTATGGATTGCTCCTTAGAATTCATGAGAACTGTCAACTTGGGCTGATTTTGGCCAGTGCATTCATCCGTCAAATGAATCGATACTTGGAATTCTCTGGCTGCCTTTATCTTGGCTACAGGTCGTTCTTTAGACGTTGCACATCTTCAGTCTTTCCAACTCTCAACTCTAGCTCTAATGGATTTCCGTCGCATTCTTTAAGTACCCCTTGAAGAACGCTTCTTAAGCAACGAACTTCTCGCGAAGTCAAATCCAGCATCAATTTCATAGAACGAGCCGTTTCTCCGCCATATTCGTTTCTAAGTTTAACCCAAATAAAGGCGAGCCGATTGTAGAGCTCGTCCATTTCTTCGCCTTCAAACTCGGCATCTGGCTTGGCTGTTTTTGAAAAGGGACAATCCTTAAACCATACTATGGCACTCATCAAGATTCCAAGATCTAACCCGGTTATTGTCGCTGATTGATACATTTGTCGACGGCACTAGAAATGAGGAGGATCCAACAACGGCGGGGTGGCACACAACGCTGGTAACGAATTTCGACTAAGCCGTCGTCTTTCGCGATGCGCATTTGATCGGGCGTCTGCGTAACTACGCCCCCTTAATAATTCTCAACCTGCGTGACTTGATAGGGGGAGGTCGTCAATTTGCCACGCGGGCTTTCGATCTGCGTCTGGTTGCCGTCGCAGCTCGTTGAAACAAATGGGTAGAATGCTTATATATCCTTCTACCAAACCGAGAGTAGAGGGAGATCGAAAAAGCTACTCTATTCGCAACTCGACTCAATCAGGTTGCAGGTGAATTCAAAAGCACCTCTAGCAACTCATCAATTCCGTTCGACAAGAAAAACAATGTGCCGCTATCTTCAGAGAGTTCATAATCGGGCGATGCATCCCAGTAGTAAACTTCGCCGCGTCGTTCCTTAGTTGCCAAAATTAGGAAGTTTCCTCCCATATCGACTGCAATCGGCACACAGCCTTCGGGTAATCGGTCACCGAGCTCATCCATCCAGCTAACCAGATTGTTGTCTTCGTCATCGTGCAAACCAAAGAAAAAGTGAATCCTCGTACTCTTACCAGGCCACAAAGGCACATTCAGCCCATCTGGTATTGGACGGCCACCGTTTGATCCCAGAAGAAAGCGTGTATAGTCCTCGGTCAGTATTACATCAAATTGTTGCTCAAAGTCTTGAAGTCTGTCGGGAGTTGTTGCGGGATAAGTTTCAAGGAGTCGTGCTGTCATCATGGAATTCCTCCGCTACAAAATGAAGCTCCCCCGTTATGGGAGAACCTGGAATTTATTTTTGTTGGGACCAACTGCATGGTTGCCCCATTTTCATGGTGATGCCATGTCCATCCTTCCGGCTGAGGTTGCCCTCGTTTACGGTTTGCTTCAGGAAAATCTGTCGCGTTCTTTCCTGTTTGGGCAATTTCGACAGATCCATTATTTGGGGGGAAAAGGAAGGGAGAAGGGTGTCAGGACACTTTGTTTTGATTCGGCGTTAGCTTCTTCGGTCTTCAATGCGGCTGATCCACTCGATCACCGTCGCAACGCCCTCAAGAGATGCTCTTCCAACTGAAGTGAAGTTAAGATGCTTGGGACAAGAAAAGGGGACGGAGTTTGTTTGTCTCGCGCCCCCGAAACCCCCGTCCCTTGTCTTACTACTACGGCCCTTTGCTGTTAGGCGGGTGATTGAGTTCAAGCTCTGTGCCTTTCACGAGAGCATCCCCGTCAATTGCAAAGACATTGTGATCTGAATTCGCTGGAGTCCATCCAACTTCAATCGCGGAGACGATCAAATACTCGATCACTTTTGGCGTAAGCACGCGAGCTTCGTCAAACGTCCCTCGGAGTCTCTGACCGTTGGCATCGGCAAGCAAGACTTCAACGTAGACGATGGGAGGATACCCGTAGTACTTCGCGGCCCAGCGATAGGATTTCCCGTTGACCGAGATGTTGCGCCAGCCGCGTTTCTTTTGAGGAATCGCCATATTTATGCACAAGTCAAAGTTTGATTTCGAGGCCGTCGGCCAGAATGTCCGGCGTTACCGAGCATAAGGAGTTGACTCAACGCAAGTCAAAACGGCTGATCGAGTGCTTCGTGTGCATGCCATTGTTCGTCGGATTGGACTTAATGTTGGAATATTGGAGTTGGTGCGATCTGAAAGTATTCGGTTGGAATCGTACACACGATTGGACGTCCATCTGGTGTGAGGGTTCCAAACCAAACACCGACGTGTTCATCGGGGACCTCAACGCCATTTGGCAGGTGCGTTACTGTTCCCACACCGCTACCAGTAAGAAACACGAATTGGCCTAACTCAAATGTCATTGTACTCGCCCCAATTCAGTGGACACAAACATGGTAAAGCAAGCGACGGCGACTTGGGTGTATGTCATGGCTATCCGCTCACAACAACCCCCAGTTTCTCACCAAGCGAATGGATGCGAGACTTCCATTCGAGTTCCTTGTCGTTGAGATCGTGCATTTCGTCGATCACTGCTTGTCGGGTATTAACGGAAGCAGGGTTTTCGTTGCGGACGGTCGCCAACCATCGATCATAGGTACTGAAATTTTCCACTTGCCAATCCAGGTAATCGTGAATCAGCGCAGTGAATTCCGCAGTCGTCGCGTCATCCGGTGCGTCCAGCGAATCAAATTGCGCACGCACGGTATCCACCGTGGTCGAGATATTTTCTTGCGCCGCGGCTATCGCATCTACGTCCGCAGTTTTGCCCAGAAACCAGGGTTCCATCGCACGACCCCAGGTGTCGCCTGACGCCGTTAACGCAGCCGATTGGTCGTAAGAAGCTATGACGTAAGCGGCCTTTGGTGTCGGGCCGGATGGCCGACAGCCAAGACAGGCGACGATTGCGAGTAGGAGGGTAAGTTTGCGCAAGGTTCTAGATTCCGTCGGATAACGACTCCGTTCACAGGCCCGCGGCTCCGTGTGCAATGGAATGTTATCCAGTGTTGTTAGATGCTGGAGCGGTATCCGTCGCAATGTTTCGCAAAAAACATTGGCGTGGCGTCACTGCTCCGACGTTATCAATTTTGATGTTTTGATCTTCCGCGTGCAACATCACGAGCAACCGATCACCAGTAAGCATTCGGTTTCGGCAATGATTGGCCAATATATCGACGATGTCCCAAAAGTATTTTGGAAACCGATTATTGAATTCATCTACATTCGTCAATGCGATGACCAGGCCGGCGCAATTAGGAAATTCCATATCGGACATTTGGGTATCAAAGGCATCCCGACCACACCAATCGTCCATTTTTAGTTCACGACGTAGGGCGTGCTCGAGATCACGATCAATGTCGAACCGACAATCGACAGTTTTTACTTGGTAGCCACGCTCAATAAGGTCAGCCGTCAATTTGTCGAAGACCGGAACATGGTGAACGAGCGCAACGGCACCGTCTCGAAACATCTGCCAGATGTAGAAGTTGTCGCGGATTTCGTCTTCGGTGAAGGGCGCCAATTTGCGGACTACCTTAATGGATCATGTGACCGTTCACCGGGACGCAGTGAATGAGGTTGTTTTCAGTTCAGTAGGGTGCGTCAAGTACGATTTCACGCCCCACCGTTCCAGTCTAGCGCTAACCTCGTTCCCACTCAATACTTGCTCCTTTTCTCTTTTAGGAAGAAAAGGAGACGAGGGTCTTTCGAAGACGCCCTCGAGCACGAAGCACGGGCGCCACGTCTTCGTGGCAATGAATGTGTTTGGATATTTCGATCAACGCCAGCCTGTGTTACATGCTCTTCTCGCGAAGACGCGATATGAACATGTAACACAGGCCGGTATCAGCATGTCTGCGGTATTCGGATCGATCTAATCTCGAAGTCTTATACTCTATGGACGAAGAATTCAAAATAACGCCCTATCGCGGGCTCCCCTTCACGACATGGTTATTTGTTCTTGAGTGTGAGTGATCGATAAGTTTGAGCTAGCGATTTGAACTTTGGTAAATAGTTCTTGCTTTCGTTGTTGCCGACCAATCCAGTCATCAAAACATATCCCCCGCCCTTCGGGAACAGCATTACCTGGTATACCACTAACTCCGTATTGGACTCTTGGTCGCGGCCAATCGCTTCGATCTCAATCCCTTCGACTCCAGCAATGGATATCTCCGAAACATCTTTAATATTGTCAATCTTCGTGTTTGCCGTCTGATTTAATCGCCGCTCTGCAAATTCTCGCCGATCGTTGATTGGCACATCGCCAAGTGACGGCGCTACGATGAACAAAGGGTCCGTGGGTTGGACCAACGGAATCCTCCCTTCTTTGGTAAATGCCGCCATTTTACCCATTGCCGCGATTTGCTTGACATTCGCTAAGCCGTCAACGGTACCAATCTCGAATGGCAGAGATGGCATGTCGCCAGTCGTGCTGGTGGGTGTCGCCGACAGCACGACTGCCCGCATCGCTTCGCTCAGTTCTTTGGACTTGGATGTCGGAAATGTTGCAGTAACCATCTGAGTACTAGTTTGATCACCTACAACAGAAATCCATTTTTGGAACTCTTGGCCGTACGCAAGCTGCGAAACATTCAGCAGCATTCCTGCTCGATTGGCGATCTTAACGTCACGTTTGGAAAGTAAATCGATTCCTCTTGTTTGAAGGGCCTCCTTCGTGAATCCCTTCGCAACTTCTGGGAAAGGGCCAGGTAGGACGGTCACCATGACGGAGGAACCAGTGCTCTGTTGCTGGAAGCCGTTAAATGCCTCGGCTCGCTCAAATCCGTCGGGTTGCAGCAGGGAGAGACCGGTTCCCTCAATCTTCACGAGAGGCGGTTCGGTTGCCTTCTCTTGCGCGACAGAATGCGAGAAGGTGGGGAAGAAAACGATTGCAACAAGATGAAAAAGCCTGGCGACTCGCATTCGAATCTCTCCAAATAACGATAGTTTACGAAGAATAAATCTGAATAACGTTCGCATCTTATCCGGAACTTCCCAGATCAAAATCGGCACGAAGCATGGCGCCCCGGCCAGGCGTCTTCTCTTCCAGCCGCCGACCTTCATCCTGCAGCAGTTGAGCAGGTCGATTCTATTCGTTGACTCTCTGTCGTCGCCACTCTTTTTGTCGCGGGTTGTTGCTCGCTCCCGCAAAGGGCTACGAACAAAAATAGCAGAGGTGCAGTTTAGCCATCGAGTGACGGCAAAAAAGGAGAGAATCGACCGGTTCCTCCTTCATTCGACATTCAGATTTCGACATTCGTCATTGGCTTGTAGCCGCTTTTGACTCCCTATTTCCAGTCTTAACCCTTGATATTCGGGCCTCGTTGTGGCATTCTCATACTTCGCTTGCGCAATCGAAAATTACCCCACTTCTCTGAAATAGCCGCTAGAGACGCCCCGCATGACGCCTGACCAAGTGAATTACGCGCTCCTTTGTTTGGGCGTCGGCATGGCCACCGTGTTGGGGCTGATTATCGTCCTGCGGGCCAATGCATTTATTGCGATGTTGGTCGCGGCGATGGTGGTCAGTTTGATGGCCGACGGCAGCGTGCAAGATAAGTTTAGCCGTGTTGCTTCGGCTTTTGGCGGCATGGCTGGCGGCGTTGGAATTGTGATCGCACTGGCGGCGATCATCGGCAAGTGCATGCTCGACAGCGGCGCGGCCGACCGTGTGGTGCGGTGGATGATGAACATTTGCGGCGAGAAAAACGCGCCGGCCGCGCTAATGGGCAGCGGTTTTATCTTGGCGGTGCCGGTCTTTTTTGACACTGTTTTTTACTTGCTGGTGCCGCTTGCCCGATCGCTGTTTCGTCGGACCAAGAAAAACTATCTGCTGTACGTGATGGCGATTGCTACCGGCGGCGCGATCACGCATACGTTGGTGCCGCCGACGCCGGGCCCGTTGGTTGTCGCCGATCAGTTGGGGGTCGATAAAGGCTTGATGATCCTGATCGGGGTCTGTGTGGCGTTGCCGGGGGCTATCGCGGGGTTATTGTTCTCGATGCTGATGAATCGTTGGATGCCGCTGCCGATGCGACCGATCAGCGCCGAGCCAGAGCCTGAAGAATTGCCCGATAGCCAACTGCCGGGGCTGTTTGTTTCGCTGCTACCGGTGCTGTTGCCGGTGCTGTTGATCTCGACCAATACGGTGCTGTCGACCATTGCCGACGGTCAAAGAGCGGCCCAGTTATCAGTAGAAGAAGTCGACTGGCCGGCGTTTCGCGCGCAAGTGAGGACTGAAAGTCAGGCCGACGCCGATACGCTCGGCAAACGGATGGTCGCAGCGATCAACGAGAGCGAGTTCCAAAAAGAAGAACGCGCCGAGATCGCCGATCTGCTGCTGCGCGACGCTCCCCTTTCGACCGACGATACCCAGGCGCTCGTCTCTGGCTTGAATCAATTTGTACTGACGCACAAACCGCTAGCGATTGACTTGCCGGGCGCATTACCGCCGGCCGTCGTCAAAAAAGTGAACGGCGATAACTCAAGGATGAAGCCGGTCGACGCCGAGCGGATGAATCGTCAGGTGTTGGAATCGATTTACGGCGAGAATCTAATTAAGCCGCACGTCTGGAACACTGACGCGCGGGTTGCGGCCAATTGGTCCGCCGCGTTTGGCGATCCGAATTTTGCGTTACTGTTGTCAGCAATCGTCGCGATGGCGACGTTGGTTTCTTCGCGTAAATTGTCGCTGAAAGAATTAGCCCAGTCGATCGAAATCGCGCTGATGAGCGGCGGCGTGATTATCTTGATCACCTGCGCTGGCGGCGCGTTTGGCGCGATGCTGGGAGTCGCGAATGTGGGCCCAGCGATTCGCGAAATGTTTAGCGTGGGCAATGGTGGCGGCAGCGCGATCATGATTTTGTTGCTCGGCTTTTCGATCGCGTCGGTGTTGAAGATCGCGCAAGGTTCTAGTACCGTCGCGATGATCACCGGCGCCGCGATGTTAGGCGGCATAGCAACGCCGGAAACGCTGGGCTGCAATCCGGTTTATCTGGCCACCGCGATTGGCAGCGGATCGCTAATTGGATCTTGGATGAACGACAGCGGGTTCTGGGTCTTCGCCAAGATGAGCGGACTGACCGAAGTCGAAGCGCTGAAGTCGTGGACGCTGTTGCTGTTGGTCTTGGGGGGAGTCAGCTTTCTGGCGACGTTGATCTTGGCGACGCTGATGCCGCTGGTGTAGAGGCAATAATCGTCAGCAGCGCGCCTTTTGAGGTTGCGCTATTTCGAACCGCTAGGACACTAGCCCGCCAGCGCCAGCGAGGGAATCCGGTCGCTAGTTCAGGCCGAGTTAGCATCGCCAAGCGGATTCCCTCGCTGGCGCTGCGGGCTAGTGTGAA
Source organism: Blastopirellula sp. SH421 (assembly GCF_057808535.1). Taxonomy (NCBI): domain Bacteria; kingdom Pseudomonadati; phylum Planctomycetota; class Planctomycetia; order Pirellulales; family Pirellulaceae; genus Blastopirellula; species Blastopirellula sp. SH421. Next base: position 6,620,502 of record NZ_CM173712.1, on the reverse strand, counting down.
CGTTTTCGACTTGGTTCCTGCCGCGTTCCATTCTTGTTGGGGCGAATAGCGCCACTTGAAAAGGCGCGAGCCAAGGGAAAGCGGATTGCGGCGTTGAACAGGCGGCCACCGCTTCGCGGGCTGCAAAGCGGGATTTGACTTTGTTTGGTATTGCCGGGCGCATTCCCTCGGCTCGCGCCTCGGGCTACTATTTTTGGGGGCCTGTTAGGCGAACAGTTGTTCAAACTTTTCTTGCGCGGCAGTGAAATCTGCGTCCGAGATGACCGGTTGTAGGCCTGAGGATGATGGCGGCTCGGGCAGCTCGATCCAGCTTTTGCAGCCGGCGATCTCCGGCGTCTCGACGAACAGTTTCACTTGCGGCGCGGCGAAGATGCGGACCAAAAACAGATAAAGCCCCGGCTCGCGATAGTGGTATCGCGTGCGGACGGTATCCTCGGAAAGGATGTGCATGTCGGCTAATTTTTCGATCAACGACTCTTGCGTGATGTAGCGGACATCCTCGACCACGGCGAGCAGATCAACGGCGAAGCGATTGCCGCCGGCGTGCTTTTCGCGCAGCTGCGACAGTAGGAGCTGACCATCCGGGGAGAGTTGATCGGGCGATTGATGAAACCGCGTCGGCCAAAACCAGAAGACATCATGCTCGGCACGAAACTGATCCTCTTGTTCGCGGATCCCACCCTTACGCAGCAAGATATGTTGTTGCCCGACGCGAAGCGCATCGCAGACGACGTCCCATTCTTTCAGCACGTAGGGACAATTGAATTGGTTCATCGTCGATGCTCGCAGGTTGGTTTAAGTCGCTAGTTGACGTTTGGCCAAACGGCCGAGTTCGATGATCGCTTGTTCGACGCGATCACTGGCTTGAATCGCACAGTTAAGTCGGACGAAATTACGAAAGCGATCGCCGGGCGAAAACAGCACGCCGGGAGCGACGCTAATATTTCGTTCGGCCGCTTCTTCAAACAGTTGTACGCTATCAAAGCCGCGGGGGAGTTCGAGCCAGAGGACTTGTCCTCCTTGCGGCGCCGTCGCGCGGGTTTCTTCGGGAAAGTATTGATGCACGGAAGAGGCCATTTGTCGCGCTCGATCTTGCAGCGTTTGCCGTAGGCGGCGCAGGTGAAGGTCGAAGCCGCCGATTTCTAGGTATTTGGCTACCGCCGATTGCATGGCAATCGAGACAGCCGGGTTGAGCGCTATTTTCGCTTGTAAAAACGATTCGAGATAGATCCCCGGTGCACACCACCCGACTCGCATGCCGGGCGATATGGTTTTGCTGAACGAGCAGCAGTAGAGCACAATCCCGTCGCGATCAAACGCTTTGAGCGCGTTGGGGCGAACGCCGGAGTCAAAATGAAGTTCGCCAAAAATATCATCTTCGATCAACGGAAGTTGATATTGGCTCATGATTTCGACTAGCCGCCGCTTGGCCGTGTCGGGCATACGGCAGCCGAGCGGGTTGTTGAAGTTGGCGATGATCACCGCCGCCTGGATGCGCTTTTCCTCGGCCAGTCGCTCAATCGCATCGACATCCACACCGGTTTGCGGATCGGACGCGACTTCGATCGCTTTTAGGCCGAGCGTCTCGAGCTTGTCCAAAATGCCAAAGTAGGTGGGCGATTCGACCGCGACGGTATCGCCGGGCCGCAGGGCCGCGTGCAACGCCAGATAGACGGCTTCGCTGGCTCCACTGGTAGTGACAATGTCGGCCGGTGCGACTTCGGCGCCAGCGTCAATCATGCGGCGTGCGATCTCTTTACGAAGCGGCGGATAGCCGAGCGGCACGTCGTAACGATGACCCAAATCAGGAAAACGCCGCAACATTTGGCTGAAGAGCCGATTAAGCCGCTGGGTCGGGAAGAGCTCGATATCAGGAACCGCAGCCCCCAATTTGACCACCTCCGGCGATGCTAGCACGTCTTGCAGTCGCCGTGAGAGCCGCGCAACGTTGACCTTCAAAGGGCGGGTATTAGAGCGGGACGCTTTGGGGGGAAGCGGCACGCGGATCGCCGTATCGCGAACAAAGTAGCCTGATTTGGGTCGTGCTTCTATGAGCCCGCGACTTTCGAGCAAGCGGTACGCATGCGTGACGGTGGACAACGAGACCGACATTTGCCCACGCATGCGGCGAACTGAAGGAATTCGATCGCCGGGTCGCAAAGTTCCCTGCTCGATCAGCCGCGCAACATGCGCTGCGACTTGGTCGTACAGGCGTTGTTCGTCGGCCGATGGTGGGATTACGACGTCAGGCATGACAGCCGAATGGGTTGGGGACCATAACAGATGAGAAACTTTGATCTGTTATGGTAACAAATCAGCTTTTGTGCGCCTGTACTCATTCCAGAAAAAGCCGAATACTTGTTTTGTACCCCCCCGCCGTTGCGTTTTTTCTGGGAGCCCTAATCATGTTCTGGACTGCTGTTTGCCTGGTGAGCTTAAGTTTCTATTTATTAACGTGTCTGGCCACGGTCGTGTATTGGGCGGTATTATCAATAAGTGATGGTCGCAGACGCGAAACGCGGCCGCAGATAGAATGTTGCGTCCACAAGGCGCCGCAGGTAGCGTCGCTTGAGCGGAGATTTGCCGAAGAGAACCGAGCTGCTGCACGGCGGTAAACGCAGTTGCGCCGCGACGATTCGTACCGATGGGTGACCATGGTCAAAGACTTGCTGGCGACGATCTTCCGAAAACGCCCAGGCGCCCAATCGACGTCGGCGTGGAACCTGCGCGAGTCGGTGACCTTGATTGCGGTGCTTGCCGCACTGGCGATGCTGGAGTGGATTGGCCGCACGCAAACGTCGGAGCTGAAGGATGTGGCCTGCGCTATTTTGCTAGCAACGCTGGTGCGGATGGTCTTCTCTCGCTATTTCTGCCGACGGGTTCGCTGGGCGTCGAAGTTATCCCGTCAGTTGCGACGCTTCGGGAGTCGGCTCACGTCCCTGGGCCGCTATGACTGGGGACTCGATCTGCGGCGCACTCCACCGATCGAGCGCGGGCTGCCGCGGTTGTATTTGTTGGCGCCGATGTTCGCGATGGCGGCAATCGTCACGGCGACCTTGTTTACCTCCGCAACCGGCGTAACGTTGCGTGATACGGTCCCGGTTGTTTGTTATCTCGCCTATCTGACGCCGATGGCGATCATTTGGGTAGCGCTGTTGGTGCTAGTGTTTGGCGCGGCGTTCTCGCCGGGGTTTGTGCTGTTTGACGCGCTGCTGGTCTACGGCAAACGCAGTGAACGCGTCTCCTTTCGCGTCTCGCTGGTGTTTGCTTTGATCATTGCCGCCACCATTGCGGGGCTGATCATATTTGTGCCAACATGGATCGCGACGACGATCTGGGGCGCGACGTTCTTGTTGGGATTGGCCGCCAGCTGGCTGACTCCGGCTTGGCGACCTGATTGTCTGTGGCGGAAAGACTCGGCCGCTGTTCGGGCGATGCCGATGTCTCTGTTTTTGACGGTGAACGATTTGCTGATCGCGTTGATTCCGGCAATTCCGGTAGCAATTGCCCTGGGAGGCGAAACAATCGGGCTGGGCTCGCACTTTGCCGCCACGCCGATCAGCACCGGCTTAGGCCGCTTGGCGATCTGGTACGGAGCGTTCGCGCTGTTGGCGTCAACGCTGCTGGTAGAATCGCATTATTTCATCGCGCGACTGAGTGATCCGGCGAAGGAATCACCTTTGGCTTTGCACCTAAGTGGAGTCGAGCGCCCTCGTCAGCGCCGCGAGCTGCGCCTACTGGCGAAGCGCAACGGCTGGAAGATCCGCTTTGCTCCGAGTGAGCCAGAGCGATTGGAGGTGCGGCTACAAGTGGCCGAGTCGGCGCCTCCGGCGAGCGACAGCAACACGATCTATTTGCATTTGGAAGACCTGGAAGCGGAAGAAACGATGCTGCGGATTCGCCGCCGGGATCAAGTGCAAAAGCGACGAGCCTTGGTCAAAGGGATCGAAGCGATCTTTCGCCGCGCGGCGGCACGCAAACAGCGTGACGGCAGCGGATATTGGCTGGCGCCGCATTACTGGTTTTTTGCGGGGCTGACGCGAGACGTTAGCACTTCGGACGATGCAAACTCGCTGGACGTCATACCGCCGCTCTATCGTGATGTGATGCCGCGCGGGGCGCGAAATCACTTTTTTGAAATTTGCCAAGCGGTCGGGATCGATCTGATCTTTGTGGAAGATGGAGTCGACTTCTACGCCGTGCGGCGGGTGCTACGGGTGATGTTTGAGCGGTTTGACATCGACGCCGGCCAGCGCCCGATAGAAGAAGTTCACTTCTCGGGCCTGCCAAAAATTCGCGTACTGATCCACGAATTTACGATCGATCAGCCACCTCGAAAAACGAAGTACCCCGAGCCAAGTTACCAACACTTGGGACGCGCAAAAATCTTGCACATCTATCGTGACCGCGGCGATGACGAAGCGCAAATCTCGACCCCGGAATCGCCGGAGCAGCTACTCAGCCCAGTGGGGAGTTTTTAAAAGTAGGGCCCGAGAAAATGGCGCCAAGTCCCAATTTCGCTCCGTCAGGCTACGAAGCGGAACGTTCTTCACCATCGGCTTCCGCTTGCTTCTTCTCTTCCCGCTTCTGCGCGTGATAAATGCTCGAGCTGCCGCTCAAAAAATACGACAAGAAGCAAGCGATCGCCGCATAAACGACGAAGCCAGAGCTAAGCAGTTCGCCGTGGCCGGGCCCAAACAGCTCGATCGCCATGATGGTGCAGGCCAGCGGCGTGTTGGTTGCTCCTGAGAAGACGGCGACAAAGCCAAGGCCCGCCATTAAATCGACCGGAGCGCCTAGCATGACTCCCAGCGCATTGCCAAGCGCTGCGCCAATAAAGAACAACGGGGTGACCTCGCCTCCTTTAAAACCGCTACCGACCGTGACCGCTGTAAAGAGGAGCTTCCACCACCAGCTCAACCAATTGGCGCCGCCGGGTTGAAAGCAGGACTCGATGCAGATCATTCCGGAGCCCGGCGGATGAGGCGAAACGCCTAGCCCCAAATAGTCGCGCTGTCCCAGCATCCAGACCAGCGCAATCACCACGCAGCCGCCCACTGCCGGACGCAGCCATGGGATCGCGATAAACCGTTTGGCGGTTCGGCTGATCGCATGCGTTAACTCGGCGAACAGCACGCTTGCTAAACCAAAAAAGATCGCCGCGATCGCGACCTTGCCGGTCAGCGCCCAGTCAAGTGAGACTGCGCTGAGCGTGCTGCTAATTTCAGTGGCGAATCGAATGTGATAGTGCGTGTGGCCGATTCCCCAGGCCGTGTTGACCTGATCGCCGATCACGCTGGCGAGCAGGCAAGGGATCAGCGCTTTGTAACTCATCTTGCCTATCGCGATCACTTCGACAGCGAAGATCGCTCCGGTGAGCGGAGTGCCAAACACAGCGCCAAAGCCGGCTGCGACGCCGGCTGATAGCAAGATTCGCGTTTCGTCCGGAGACAGTTTTAACAAGCGCCCAAGCCCGGAGGCGAGACTTCCTCCCATTTGCACGGCTGTCCCTTCACGACCGGCCGAACCGCCAAATAGATGGGTGATTAACGTTCCGATCAGCACTAGCGGCGCCATCCGCAGCGGCACGCCGCCGCCGGGCTCATGGATTTGATCCATGATCAGATTGTTGCCGGCTTCGGCCTCGCGCCCCAGATAGTGGTACATCAGCCCCGACGCGATCCCGGCCAGGGGCAACAGGTAAAGCAGCCAGGGATTGTTCCATTGCAGCAGCGTTACGGCATGCAAAGCCCACAAAAACAACGCCACCGCGGAGCCGACGACAATCCCCAGCGGCAGACAGATTGCCAGCCACTTCAGCACAAACCACGCCAAAGCAGCGTGCTGTTTATAGTCCCAACGATACGACATGAAGCGGAATCTCCTGCACAAGCACTCGGTCAGCAAGCAGACCGAGTTGGATGCAAGAGTAATAGAGCCGTCACCTTCCAGCAAGGCGAAGCCGTCTGTGATTCTTTATTTCGTCGAGAACAACTATGCCCCCAAGCGATGAAACTTTCCTTTTCATTCAGCTTCGGTCGATCGCAGCCTCGCTAGGGATAGCTATCATGCGCGATGGCGACACGCCTGTCAGCCGCCGGTGACAGCTACAGGCGATCGCCTTTGTTTTTAGCTGACGCTCGAATGATTATCGACGTAGCTTTTGACAAACTCGATCAGCTTAGGGTTGTCACACTCAAAGCCGAGCTCTTTTGCTTGCGCTAACGTCTCTTCGCCGGACATGCCTTGTTCGCATGCCAGATGCATCATCACCATCGCGCCGGCTCGTTTACCGCTTTTGCAATGTGCGAAGACCGGCTTGGGCAAGTATTGATATTTCTCGCGAAACTCATCCACCACTTGCGGCGACATCGACATCATTGACACCGGCAGATGCAGATATTCCATCTCGGCCGAGACGACCCAGTCCTTCTCGTGCGATGGGGAGATCGGCTGATCCTCTTCCCCGTCATCTCGAAAATTAACGATTGTCCGAAAGCCTTGGACTTTCAGCTGGCCAAAATCTCCCTCACTCGGTTGAGGACCAACGGTGATATCGTCATTGATTTGTATTTCATGATTCATATGGGTTCTCCTTGAACGCTTCTGGTGCAGGTTGGTTTGAGCGCGATCGCGAAAGCGGCCGCAACTCGCTGCAAAAGCAAAGATTGCCGCTGCATACGCTTTAAGAAGCAAATCGAATGCCGGAGCGCTGGTAGAGTCGCCAAAAAACTGGCCTGGCGCCGGAACCGTTTTTTTCTTTCGCGACGATCTTCCCTATGCGACAATTAGTTTCCTGCCCCCGAAGTAAGGAACGCCCATTATGAAATCATTGCTCGCAAGTTGCTTGCTGCTGGTCACTTGTGCGACGTCCGCCGCTGCCCTGGAACGTATCGAAGTCTCCCGCGATTGCCGCGGCTTCGCCAGCGCGACTTCCGGCAAGTCGTTTACACCCTGGGGTTTTAACTACGATCACGACCGAGATGGTCGCTTGCTCGAGGACTATTGGCAAGACGAATGGTCGACCGTTGTTGAAGATTTTGCCGAGATGAAATCACTGGGCGCCAATGTCGTCCGCATTCATTTGCAAGTCGGCAAATTTATGTCCAGCCCGAACAAGCTGCGGCCTGAAGCGCTGGCGCAACTCAAAAGACTGGTCGAACTGGCCGAGCAGCAAGAGCTCTATCTCGATCTCACCGGACTCGGTTGTTATCACAAACAAGATATCCCAGCCTGGTATGACGAACTGGACGAACAAGGACGCTGGAGCACGCAGGCGGCATTTTGGTCAGCGATCGCGGAGACTTGCGCCGGCAGCCCGGCCATCTTTTGCTATGACCTAATGAACGAACCGATTGTGCCGGGAGGCAAAAAGCCGCAAGAGAACTGGCTTGGCCCCGGCTTGGGTGACAAATTTTTTGTGCAGTACATCACTCGTGACCGCGGTGATCGAGATCGCGCGGAAGTCGCCCAGGCCTGGATTGGGATGTTGGTCAAAGCGATACGCAAGCACGACCCACAGCATCTGATCACCGTTGGCTTGGTGCCGTGGAGTCTCGATCGGCCGGGTCTTTCTTCTGGGTTTGTGCCAGAGAAAATCGCCGGCGATCTCGACTTTATCGCGGTCCATCTGTACGCCGAGTCTGGCAAACAGGCCGAGGCGCTCGAAACCTTGTCTGGCTTCGCCGCGGCCGGCAAACCGGTGATCATTGAAGAGATGTTTCCGCTAAAATGCTCAGCGGCTGAACTGGGCGAGTTTATCGACAAATCCAAGCCCCAGGCCTGCGGTTGGATCGGCTTCTATTGGGGAATGACGCCTGACGAATATCGTACCGAGGGAAAGACAATCGGCCAAGCAATGACCCTCGCGTGGCTCGAAATGTTTCAGGCCAAACAGCTTGGCTCGGCCGCTGACTAGCATTTCAGTCGGCGCTGGCGACTGCATCCGAGGTCGAGTCGTATTGTTGCAACGCTTCGCGAATCGCCTGTTCGATCCCTCGTGGTTGGATCGCGAATGCTTGCAGAGCGGCGGAGTTTCGCACTACGGTGGGATTGCGCAATCCTTCGACCAGATGGCGTCCTACTTCGGCGTTGGCCGGTGTCACCAGACCCAGCCACAAGCTCGACAGCCGCGGCGTCAGGATCGGGACCGAGATCAGCCAGCGGCGCAAACCTCGCTGCCGAGCGTACTCTTGGATCAACTTTCCGTAAGTGACAACTTGGCTGCCGCCCACCTCAAAAATGCGGCTTTCACTGGAGGGTAAGTCGAGCGCCGCGAGCAGATACTGCAGCATGTCTTCGATCGCAATCGGCTGCGTCGGGGTCGCTAGCCAGCGCGGGCAAATCATCACCGGCAAGCGATTGGTCAGCGATTGAATAAGGTCAAACGAAAGACTGCCGCTACCGATCACTACTGACGCGCGAAACTCAATCACTTCGACTCCAGACCGCCGAAAGATCGCACCCACTTCATGCCGGCTGCGCAGATGAGGTGAAAGGCTGGGGTCGGACTCTTCGCCAAGACCGCCCAGGTAGATGATTCGCCGGAGGCCTGACGCTTTGGCGGCCGCGGCGAAGTTTTCGGCCGCCTCGCGATCTTGCTGCTCGAACCGCGCCGAAGAAGCCATCAAATGGACCAGATAATAGGCGGTCTCGACTCCCTCAAGTGCTGCAGCTAGCGAGTCGCGATCTAGCATGTTGCCGGCGACGACTTCGGTTTGATGAGCGCACTTTCCCTGCAGCTTGCCAGGCGTTCGCACTAAACATCGAACCGGCAAACCGCGCGCTTCCAACCGCTTCAGCAAGCGACTGCCGACATAACCCGTAGCCCCTGTCAGCAGGATTTGCGGAGAAGTTGGCTCAGAGGGTGGTATGCTATTATTTTCCACGGCGTCGCATTTCACTTGTTTTCAAATCGCAGCGGTTGCGGTACTTAAAAAGTCGCAGCTTTGATTCTCTCCTGATTCTCTAACACTCTCAACCGAAATGCTGCGAATCCGACAACCCAATGCTGAAACGGTGCAACAATTTCTGCAATCCCAGGCCTCGTGCGACTTCAGCTATAAAGAAGTTGGCGCGACGCTGACGAATCCGCCGCGCGGCTATCAGGTCGATCATACGCGGGCACGGCTGGGAAGTGGAGAAGCGAAGCTGGAATTAGCTCGCACCGCGCTTCAGCAATGGCGCCAGTTTCAACTTGGCTGGGTTACCACGTTGCCTGCCAATCTGCCGATCCAAGCCGGTGAAAGCGTCGCGATTATCGGGCGAGCAGGCGGGTTCTGGTGGCTGAACGCATGTCGAATTGTGCGCACGATCGCCGAGCCCAATCGCTTTGGCTTCGCCTATGGCACACTACCAGCGCATGCCGAGTCAGGCGAAGAGCGGTTTCTGGTCGAGATGGATGACGCCGGCGACGTCTGGTATGACATCCTGGCTTTCTCGCGACCACACAGCATGCTGGCGAAAGCAGCTCATCCGTATGTGCGTTACTTGCAGAAGCGGTTTGCGCGGGAGTCGGCGGCTGCGATGCAGCGGGCGGTTATCGCGTAGAAGTCTTGGTCCATCTGCTCGCGTATCTTGCCGCCTCTCAATTGCGGTAATCGTAGTCGACGCTCAGGTAAGCGCGATTGGTATCGCGATCAAAGATCACTTTGACTGGGCCCCCTTTGTGCATCGTGTTGTGCTTCAGGCCATTTCGGATGATGACCTGCTCGCGACCTGAAAAGACTCCAGGTCTTGTTAGATCAATGGGGGCGACGATTTCCTCAAGCTGCACACCGGCTTGTGGGGAACGAAATGGGCCGCCAGGTGATTCGAACCAATGAACAAAATCTTGTTCGTCGACGGAGAATTCAATCCGATTGCTGCTACGACGATTTCGCAGGTATGACACATCACTCGCAGTCGACGGGAGGTCGTAAGGTGTTTCCAGCGCCGAAACATGGTCGGCGAATTGGGGACTTTCCTGGTAAACGAGAGACATTGTAAACGCCAGCATCGTGCAGAGCAGGCTGGCCAGCACGATCAACTCGCGAAGCGAGACTTGCAAGGGACGCGGGACCAGCTCTCGGCGCTGGATCGCTAACTGCAAACAAATTGCCCAATGGTAATTGAGTATGACGCCGAGCCCGGAAGCCAAAGCGAAGGTCAAGACGAAGCAGCCAACGCCGAGGTTGATTGCTGCGATCACAGCGCCGGCAATGAATACGAATAAGGCGGAAAGCCCCAGGATCCAAGTGACATTGTAAGCGCAAGCGATGCTCCTACGAAACGTACTGAAATATTGCAGCACGGCGACCCCGGCCAGCGGAGACATCATAAAGAGCGTCAGAATCGAGATCCCCAGATTCTCGCGATCTGCAAACCAGGAGAGCACAATCGAGACTAAGCAGAGGGAAGTGGCGATCGATACGACCGAGTAGATCACCAACGCAATCGAAGGTCGGGGGCTACGTGCTTCGATGTCTGGATTCATCGCCAACTGATTTCCACGTCAGGCCGAGGCCTACCCTACTTTTTTGCCCACAACTTTCGTAGTAGCCAGATCTCTCCCTTATGCGCCGCTTCGTCCTGAAAGCCATGCAGGATTCGGTGACGTGCGGTGTGGTCAGAGCTGTCTGTCAGCGGCTGCGCTAGATCGGCTTCGCTGGTCTCGGCCAACATGCTGCGGAGCCGTACGTGTTGCGATTGCAACTGCGTGATGACTTCTGCGAGCGGAGGAAACGCGTCGGCCGGGGTTTCGCTGGGACGGCTGTCCCAACCAAACAGCTCGATCCAGCCGCTCGGCACAATCGGTTCTCGCCCAAGCGGCTCCATTGTCAAGCGTTCGACGACCACGTAACAGTGGCCCGCGTGCCAGAGGATCGAGTTTGTCAAACCGGGCGGCGTCCAGCGTGATTCGGCGTCGGTGATTCCATCGAGATGACGCAGCAGCATGCCGCGAACTTCGTCCAGCATCAATAGCAGCGAGAGATCTGGCATCCGCTAACGCTCCTTCGAGGAAAGTGTGTAAGTTTCTATCTTCGCTTGTTGGGCAGACAGAAGAAAGTCGGAACGCTGCGATGCTTCGCCTTTCGACAGCGATACTGCGATCAGTCCTGACACAGGCGAATCATATTCTGAAACCAAGTCTCTTTATCGCGCTGCAGCGTCGGCAGCGGATGGCGGTATTTGTCGGCGGTTCCTTCGGCCAATAGGCCGGTGAAGTTTTGCTGGCTGGGGATCGTTCGCAAACAGCGCTCGATCAACGGGCTCAGCTTGTCGCTCAATCCCCAAGCGTAGACCAACGGCGTTTGGCGGCTGCGGGGAAGTTTTTTCGCCAACTCATCGGTACGGGCCGGGGAGAAAACCGAATGCGCATCGTAGCCGGCGATGGCTTCTAGACGCTCGAAAGTTTTGATAAAGACGGGGCTCTTCGGGCTACGGAGATCCGAGAGATTCAGCACCCGCACGTGGCGCCAACCGCAGTGACGCATCACCCGCATCACTTGGTATTGCGTCGTATCGGGCTTGGTCGGAACCAGCGAAATCGCCAGTTGGCCGATTTGATCGGCGTCGATGTGATTGTTTACTTCGACCAGCGGCTGCGATGAGCCGGGGTTCATCATGATAAAGACCGCGTCAGGCGGAAGATCGCAGATCTGGTTGGCATCGGCCGGCGTCACGCTCTTGTCGATGATCTCTAGCACACTGCGGCACGACGCGACTTCGTCCGGGCTGACGGCAACCGTGTAGAAGTGGCCAAAGATGTCGTACGATTTTTTCAGCTCAGCGGCCGGCAGAAACGGAGTCATCGGTACGTCCTTGATTAGCGATAAAAGTCGATCCACGAGAGCTTCAGTTCTGCCGGGTTGTCTTTGAACATCTCGACCGGGAGCCATACTTGAAAGTAGTTCCCCTCTTTTAAAGGGACCTTGTTCGACCAACTAGAAATCCGCAGCTTAACTGGAGAAAGCTCCGCATTGGTGAGATCGACGGGTGGTTGACTATCGCTGGTGGTCACCATCGAGTCGAATTGCACTTTGCCGCTAATCACCGAGAACGATTCGAGCCCCTTCAGGTGCAGCCGCACGCCCAGCGGGCTCGGCCATTGATCGCCGGTTCGCGTTACGGTCGCCTTATCGATGCCAAAGGGTGAGACGACATCCAAGATTGTCTTGTTCTCTTCTGTCAGCACGCGGACCTTGGTGTCATCACGGCCGACCTTGACGGTCAACGCGGATTTGGCAGGCACGGGATCGGCGGCGAGCAAAGCCGCAGCGACGAGTAGCGAAGCGATCATGGCGAGAATCCTTTCTAGGGACGATCGACTCATTCTAACGCTTTTCGGTCGAGCGAAGAACCAAGTAAAAGATTGGCCATCAATACTCGCCGATCTCTTCACCGCTGTCTCTCGTGCCTAGCGCGCCCCACACGCCGTAAGGACTGGCGATTCCCTGTTCAGCAATTTGAGCCTGCGTTAGTGTCGAATGCGCAGGATCGCCGGCGTCGATCTTCTCGGTGATGAAGCGAACCGATCCGTCGGCCAGTGTGACTTGGACGCCGCCGGTGTGAGAGCTGCTAACCGAATAAAGACCGTCAGCGGCTTCCCTTCCGCCAACGGCACAGCTCGGACTATTCGGGGGCAAGATCGTATTGAATAGGCTATCACCGGCCGAACCATCGGCCCACCGCCCGCCGCGGCCCAACTCGCTGAGCGTAACCGATGAATTGTAGAGCTCGGGATCCCAAGTGGAAACCGTTTCGCTACAGAGCTGAGGGCTTTCCAGCATCTCCACCGACTGATCCACCGCGTACTGACCGATGACGAGGCGATCACTCAGCGTGCCGATTTCGCCCAGCAGGATCGTATTGCTGTTCCCATCTTTGATGTCCTGAAAACGAGTGGTCAGTCGACCGCCGAAAATGCCGCGCAGGTTTGCCGGCTGATGGATGTCTCGTGCCAGGTCCCCAGTACAAAACGCATAATTAGTCGGGCCTAATTCAAGCGAGTCACGGATTGCGCTGGGGCACTCCAGCTCGCTTAGGCTCAATTTCCAGGGTGGATAGTCAGCGATCCAGGGCGCCGGTCCCATTGCTGGATAGACGGTTCCATTCACCTCCAGCGGCGCGATGATCCGTTCGTACAGCCGTTGCTCGATCTGGGGGAGGATCGCGACCATGCCGCTTAGCCGGTTGGCGTTACCTTGCAGTGGGTCATCGGCCGAGCCGGTTCCGCCGGTCGCTGCCGGAAAGTGGCCGAAGGTGTCATGGTAGACATGCATCGCCAGACCCAACTGTTTCAGGTTGTTCTGGCATTGCATCCGCCGTGAAGCCTCTCGAGCGCTTCGCGTCGCTGGTAACAGCAGCGCTAATAGCACGGCGATAATGCCGATGACAAACAGCAGTTCGAGCCAGGTAAATCCGCGCTTTCGCGATCGGTGGTTGGTGTTCATGCAGAGACCTCGGTGGAGAGCGAGTTTGTATTGGCTGCGGAAGACGGCGACTGCTGATAGCAACGCCAGACTTCGTACGCCGCCAGCGGAATCAACCAACTGGCCCACGCATTGATGCGATAGGCCAGATCGGTGTCTTGCTGCAGGACAATCAACAAGCCGTTGGCGATGCGGAACAGCAGCGGCGAAATCAACATCAGATAGTTGCGCGTCGCCCATTGCCGGTGGAGCGTCAGCTTTCGCGCGATAGCAAAGTAGAGCGCGGCGGCGGCCGTAACGCCGGTCGCAATCGCCAGCGCAGCAAATCCCCAGCCGGCGATCGGTCCGGCAAGCGACTCGGTCGACATCACCAAACCGCTGGGCAGCAGCGCCGCAAACAACACGACCATCTGCACGCGGCCGGCCCAACGATGCAGCAAATGCTGACGCCAGCGCGGTCCGCTAAACATCAAAAACGACCCCAGCAGCAGCGCGATCGGCCCGGCAAGGATGTGCAGATAAAACGCCGCGCGATACCAACCCACAAACGACGCTTCTCGACCGAGTAGAAAGTTGGCCTCAAAGTCGGCGGGAAAGTAGCGACGATACTCCCAGACGATGGTGACCAGCACCTTCACCAGCAACAACGCCACCGCCGCCGCGGCTAGTCGCGGTAGTTTATTGCTGCGAAGCGTGAAAGTGTTGGCACGGTTCACTCGATACGGAGTCGTTCCGCCCTTCTCTGGGGGTTAGGGGGCTTTGATTCGCAGCCTAGTCGATTTTTCCGCTTGGTTCCACCTTCTGGTCGATTTGGCGGGCTGAAATGAATAGGAGGATGAAACTCAAGTGATTCCCGCTTCAGAAGCTTGACATCCCCCTCGCAAGAAGGTTCAATCGATAGTTGATCTTGTCTGCAAGCTACGGAGAACACTATGCGCCATCTACTGATCCGCTGCCTGAGCACGCTCCTGTTGCTTTTGGTCACTGCCGCTGGCTTCGCCCAAGGCATTGTCGTCCCGACAGGACCTGCTGCGGCGCCAAAGATCTCGTTGGACGCTGCCCTGGCGCCGGTTCGTTGGCAAGGTCGCGTTCCGTCGCCGGCTTCGATCGGCGATAAAACGCCGGTCGTGCTGATTTATGCCAGCTGGTGTCCGAAGTGCAATGTGTGGTCGCCTGATTTGTTTGCTCAAATCCAAGCTGCGATCCAAGACAAGCCAGTGGTGTTGTTTGCAATTAACGCAGACGAATCGACGCGCGGCGTGAACTACGCTTTGCAGCGCAATCTGGTCGGACCGAACATCTTTCACGGTGACGACCCCAGCATCGTTCAGCGGATGGGCTTTGACAGCGAGCTGTTTCACTACGCGCTGTTTGAAGATGGCGTTCAACTCAATACCAAACAGGCAGGCAGTTACTACAAGCAGCCTGACGGCACCCAGAAGTACGCGATCGCGCGAGAGATCGAAACCGGCTTGAACGGCAGCTTCTCGATCATCAATCCTGAGCAGTCGCCGAACCTGAAGCAGGTCTTATGGCCTGCGGAACTGGGCGGCAAGCTTGATGAGCGTTCGCTATTGGCGATGCGGAAGAATATAGACGAAGCCCAAGTCGATGAGTTCAACCGCGCCATCGTCGACTACCTCAATCGCCAGATTGAAGCGATCAAGCTTTCACGCAGCGGAACCATCCCCGAGCAGATCACCGGCTACGAACTAGCGAGCTCGCTGGCCACCGATTTCAAATCCACGACGCAAGGCAAAGCGTGCCGTAAACTGGTTGATGAATTGGACGCCGACAAAGCTTTCCAGGAAGAGCTGATCGCCAAAAATCTCTTCGACCAAGGCAGAGCTCGAGCGAAATCGGCCGTTGACCTCCGCCGTCAAATGGGCCGAATCCTCAGCCGCTATCCCGATGCGTACTACGGCAAAGAAGCCCAAAAGGCGATCGCCGCGACGCAGTAATTGAAGATTACCATTTCTGGCAAACCAATACAGAAGGCCCGTGGACGACTTTTCATCCACGGGCCTTTTGTGCGTGCGGCAGCATCTATGAAGTAAGAGCTGCAAAGTGTCCCCGAGTGGGCTCGAACCACTAACCTTCGGCTTCGGAGGCCGGAAGTGGTGCTTATATGTCCTTTTTTAGTAACCACTTACGTCGCCGAAAAGATACTTGTGCGCATGCTGTGCGCGACGGGACGGTTTACCTTTGTCTTGTTCTGTTGTGTTCTCCTGGCGAAATCTCGAAATGCTCCGAACAGTTTTTCAAAGCAAAGTTTGTGGGGTGCATTGGATAGGTTGAGAGATGAGAACGCGTTGACAACGGCTGGGCAATCACGCCGTCCGCGGGCGAGCATCGTCGATGCGAATAACGTCCCTTTTTTTGAGTTCGGTCACTGTGGCGAATGGTAGAGAATTGACCGCGGCACGCTTCGACTCGCTCCGTGCCTTGTTGTAGACCCGCATGGTCATGTCCATCGTGGAATGCCCAAGGATCTCTTGTACCGCTTTAGGGGTGCTGCCGTTCTCTAGGGTCAACGTTGCGAAGGAAACGCGCATGCCATGGACGTCGACCGCACCGCCGGGGATTGCATCAGTGATTCCTGCCTTCTTGCAAACCGCGTAGAACTTCCGGAGCAGGTTGTTCCGCATTGGAGTATTGGCCCTCGTGACGAAGACGTGATCTTTGGAAAAATTCTCATGCATCCGGCGCGTTTGCTCGACGGTGTACCCGTTCACACGACTCCGAAAAGGAGCGTCCTGATATTTCTGCTGTATGATCGCCATCACTTCATCGCACAAAGGAATCTCGCGCTCCTTGCCAGTTTTACTGTTTTTCTTCTGAACCTTGGCCGTATTGTCCTGAAAGTCAATGTCAATAAATCGTAGGTTGACCAGTTCGTTCAGGCGAAAGCCTGTCGACAGGAATGTCAGAAAGACGGCTCGCAGGTATGGCGGGCTGTTTGCAAGGATCGCGGTGATTTCTTCAGGGCTGAGTGACCGCCGAACTTTCTTTTCATCCAGATTTTCCAGTGGCGTTAGACCCCGTAGCGGATTATGACCAAGTCGGCCCCATTTGACTCCCTTATTCAGCATCGATTGCAGGGTGGAAACGTTCTTATTGACAGTGCGTACGCTGATGGTCTGATCCGATTTTTCGCTTTTCCTCTGGGCGAGTCGCCATTCACGGAATCCAAATACGTAGTTATGGTTAATCTGCCGAATGGTTTTGACGGCTAGGTACTTCTCAAATAATTCAAGGGTGGCTTTGTACTCTGCGACCATGGTCGTCTGCTGTCTTGCCCATCGTAGAAACTCAACTTTCAGATCAGACCACGGGCAATCGTTATCGATAATTCCGACGCCAGCCTTGTCGGCACGTGCTCGCAGGTCGTTCAGCATCTCGCAGGCGGCTCGATAGTCGCTCGACAACCGCTTCCTAATGTTCCGACCATTTGATGTGAAACGGGCGTAATAGACGTCACCGCGTTTCCACAAACCATCGGGCAATTTCCTAGGTCTAGGCATTCATTTGCTCCTCAAAAAACATCTTGGTCGCTATAGAAACCCTGCGGAAGAATCGCGGGTTTGACGCCAACGCCGGCCGGGCAGACAAATTAAACGCATGCTTAAACGAACGGTCCAATTACATCGACCGAAATTCTCTCGCGATACCCCTTGATCAAATACAGCGTCGTTACAGTACATGATGCGCATAGCTTTTGACGCGGAAAACTTCGAAGCAAAGACGTTCTGCGGTGATCAAGGAGCGTGTTCCAATCACCGACAAGACGCTGCAGTCACGACTGACATAAGAAAATGGAGAGACACTTGGTCAGGCCGGAAGTCTCAACGTTGCCGCCGGCCAAATTTTACCTATGAAACGAGTGTCATTCAGCTCTTAGCTGCCGCCATTACTCCACGCTCGGCAACTGTATTGACTATCGAAATTTTCGTCGCAATCGAGCCGATGGCGTTTTGGTGCGTGAAAGACGGCGGAGAGGAGATGCCCGAGCGATGTTGCGTTCACCATATCCCAGTCGTCCCAGTTCTTTAGCCGCTTCTTCGAAGCTGCCGCTGTGTTTCAATAACGTAAAAGCTTCAAACAAGCTATAGAATCTACCCGCTTCAAATGGACTGGCGTTTTGGGAAAAAACATAGAAGCGGTCGATATTGGCGAAGTTGACAGTCGCGCTACAACCGCTCGATTTTCCTGGTCGCGTCCAATGAGTCTCTCCACCGCTCCCTGTACCGGCGTTTCTCCAGCCGTGAGACTGCAAGAGATCGGACCAATCTCCACGCAAATTAAAATCGTCACCTGGACGCCGGCGGTCGCTAGAACCCGAGCGAAGTCTCACCTCCTCCTGAGGATGTCTTTTCGGCGACGATGATCCGTGTTCATCAAAACTGCGGGCCACCTCCAGCAGTGCTTCCCGCTCAGATTCGGAAATTGTGCGGATGTTGGTAAAATCCCGTCCATTTTCGAAGACGTAGTGCAACCCCGACGGGTGACAATCGTGCGGCGACGGGGGGGCCAAACAGTATCCACCTTCTCCTTTGGTTTCGATTACCGTTTTCCATGATGTGCTTTCCGCTGATCGGATTCGGGCCAGTTTTTGGCTCCCTGCAATCGTTGCGCAGCGGTAATACAAATGCAGCCCAGGACGAGGCGTTCTGACGGCAACAAGTCGATCGATCAGACCACTGACTTTTAGTTCAATCTGCCGTTTGAACGAGTCGACGAGGTCGTAGTTATCGATGTCTAGGATTTCTAAGCCGCCGCTTACGCTTCCGCATACAATTGCGATCCCGCACTCCGGGTCCAACTTCGGATCCGTTTGATACCAATTTTCAATCTCTCCTTTAGTCGGACGACGCTCTATAAACATGGCCCATTTATGGACCGATTGCTTTCGGTGTTCACACCATACTGTCGGCAATTTTCTGATTTCGGGCTGTTTACTCTTCGTCCGAGAGATCGGAATCAACGACAAACCGGCCTTTCGAAAGGCAATCGCAGCGCGGTGCATTTCTTGCGGCGTCGGAGACGTACAGGACTCTGCGATCGTTCGCCGACGGTGTTTTTTTGATGGCGTGTTACTCATGACATTGCACTGCTGGTTTTGTTCCCAATCGTGGGGAACGGGTTGAGACGGTATTTTCGGCTGTTTGAACACATTTTTGTTGCTTTGTTCCCAGCGAGCGTCGGCACCCCACGGCTTTTACAACGTTGGCGCGCACTATTTTTAAATATCCAAAATGTGGTGCAAACGTTGCTCAGAGTAGGTCTTTATCAAGAAAAACTGGGGACAATGGGAACAATACACCATCCCCAAGAAATGAAACAATTCTGGGTAAGTGGATTGGAAGATGGGGAGATGAACGCCCCCCACCCTCCTCTCCTCCTCGCTATATCATTCCATTACGGACTCAATAGCATCACGTCTAATCGCGTACAGTTGCACCAACATCGACTCGCCCCCG
The DNA here is from genome assembly GCF_057808535.1 of Blastopirellula sp. SH421. Classification (NCBI taxonomy): domain Bacteria; kingdom Pseudomonadati; phylum Planctomycetota; class Planctomycetia; order Pirellulales; family Pirellulaceae; genus Blastopirellula; species Blastopirellula sp. SH421. The sequence goes on along the minus strand of NZ_CM173712.1, from coordinate 6,601,610 downwards.
ATCCGAGCTCTTTTCGTTCGTCTTGCTTCGTCCGTTTCCAGCCAGCCCTGGTCATGCCATGCTCGAATAACCGCGTCGAATTCGAATTCAGCTGAGCCAAGCAGATTCTGCAGTCGATGCTTAACGAATCCAATCCAACGCCAATCGTTCGATTCAACGACATCATCTGATACCACAGATCGACGATCCCATCTGCCAGCCCAACCGTTAACTGGTTGTCGATTTTGCGTAATAGTTCGACCGTAGAAGCTTTCCTGGTTCGACCACGCCCAGTCAATAACGTGCTTTAACGCTTCCTTGGACCGATTTGCCTCGCCTGCTTCAGTCACCAACTGCTCCCAAAGGGGAGCGATCGGATCCGTATAGTTCCAGTCCAGTTCAAGCGCCTCGTGAGCAATCCAAGCTGTTGTCGTAATCGCTGCAAAATGCGCAGCCATTCGACCTGCGTACGGATTTGACCTTTTCGCCGCCATGTCTTCGAATCTGCTGCAATCATCACGATAGCGCCTCCGCCAACTGTCCCATTCACTCCGTTGATCCATTACGTATTGGACAAATCGTTCACCTGCATGGCCGTAGTTTTTTCGAATAATGCTATCAATTTGACGAACGAGCTTCCCCGTTCTTGGTGACGAGCTCAGGAAGGGCCATCCCCAAAGCGAAAGCACTCTCGCTCTCGTGCCGCCATCTTGCGTAAAACTGGTGAGTGGTTGTTCGCCGCTAGTTATCCCTACAGTACGCCACGTCTGCTGCTGCGCGATCCCATCAACAGTACCGCGACCCTTCCCAACTCCTTGTGCTATACTATAGATGGTCTTCCCCACATCCTCGTTCTTCTGCGCGTGCTTCGTGTCATCTAAAATGAATGGCAGATTGTGGAGAATTGAAGGCACCCGTTCTCGCCACGTCGCCGTCCCACTCCACGTCTTCAGCACGGAACTACGCCCTTGCTCATTAGGATCGCCCCAGATGCTCGCGGCCAGCCGGAGCGTTACCGTTTTGCCGGTCGATGTTTCACCCGAGATACTTACCAAATAATTTGGGGCGTCGATGATCTGGAGGATCGGAGCGGACATACTGGCATATGCGGTCAGCGCGATTTGCGGATAGCGTCGGACGCGACTAAATACACGCAGCCACTTCCCAAGATTTCCGCGGCAGTGAAACGCATCAGCGATCTGCCGTCCTCCGAGGTCATTATCGCGAAATCTAATTCTCAGCACCTGCTCACTCTCCCTCGCATGCCCCGAGACGGAACGTGCCGCTAGATGCTTATGCCCCAGCAAGAATCCATCGCGTCCGGCTTCACCCTGCCACCCCAACTGTCGAGTCACTTTGCTTACTTGCAGCACAGATAAATTCGTGGATTCGAAATCCGCGAGATACTGCACAAGATCAGCGGCGTTATTTGAGGTTACCGGACACCCCAACGGAGACAACGATTCGACGATTGACCGACGGCTGGCAATGTCCAACCGCGATACAACCCTCGACCGCCATGCGCCATCTCGAATCCAAGCCACGGTCACCAGCTCAGTTTCGTCCTCGATATCATATTGACGGGCTGCAATTACCACCGGAGTCGATATGGTGACCGGCGCGCCAAAACGGGCAATCCCCTCAGCCGCAACACTCCATCTAGGCGGGCACCGGATTGCATTACCTAGCGATAGTCCTTCCAATAATCGATCAGGAAAACCTGAATCACCCGACTCCTGTTCAGCCAACTGCTCGTCCAATTCTTTTCTAATTCGCGTAACGATACTCACGAGCGTACGCAGCACGACTCCCTTGACCTTCAGTTCACGCAAGCGATCAACCAAGCGATTGCAGGCCAATTCAATCGCCTGCGGATACATCAGTGCAGCCGTTTCAAGTGCGGCGAGCTTGACCGCTTCAAAGCCACGTATATCGCCTTTTCCACTAATTAGCTGAAGAACAGCATCGAACAAATGAGCCCCGCGCATTTCACGATTGCCGTTAAAAAAACGAATCGCGCCGTCGTGCTCGGCCAGAAAAATCAGCGTATTAAGGCGATGCTCTTCCGGCCACGATGACAAATTCGCAAGATTCGCCGCAGCCCCCCGTTGATCAGCCTTGATCCGTTCATCGAGCCGATCACGAATCTCTGGTTCACTAAGATCAGATAGTCGATGACGTTTGATCTTGCCACCGATGCGCAAAATAAGTTCGATTTTTTTCGGATTGATCGTCATAGGCGATTTTTTAGCTTTAGCCATTTAACATGTCCTTAAAGTATTGCACCACGATCCGGAGGATGCGTAGCACTTCAGTGAATTTGAAATTGAGTTTGTAAGATCGTTGCGATAACTCTACGACGATCGCACGAATGTTTGCGCTGAATGAAAGGCAGCGCATAAAACTATTCAGCCTTAACCCTGCTGAGCGCGGATTGTCCCTTAGTGCAGAGCAACGACTCTCGTCGCTACTCTGCACCGGGGGCAAGGAGCACAGCTTCGCTGGTTAGAAATAAGGGACTAGATGGTGCCAGGAGCTAAGTCGAGCAGGTCGAACTGCTCGACTAACGTCCACGACCGCGCCTAGGCTGGATTACGCTCGACCTGATATAGGCCTCCAGCTCAAGCCGATCGATTAGAACACGCCCCCGTACGGGTCGAAGAGCCGTCAGCTTCTTCATGCTGATCAGCCGTCGAATCGTCTCGGGAGATAGGTCGCTATACTCAGCAGCGCTTTGTATGGTCAAGAACTGCTGAGTGACCTGGCCACGCGATACAAGATTCGCTAGATGCATTCGGACGTCGTGCAACAAACGCCGAATCTCATCCATTTCCACAGCTCCTTGCGTGCCAACTCTAGCAGGCATTGCTAGGATCTAGCCAACGCAACGCGAAAAACACACAAAGAAATAAACACAGTCGCTGCCGCGACAAAATAGAAAGACACGACCGAAGAGCGGTCGCCGCACACCGTGGATACACTCGTTTAAAATCCAGCAACTGCTGGAATAAGACATTAATTCGCTTCGCTGATAATACAATGTCCAAAAACTGCTTCATTCGACCTCTCTTTCATGCAGCCGATTCTAACAACTTCCACCAACTATGGAATAGGCGATCGCGTTTTTTTCATGTCACGTTAGGAGATGCTGTAATACCTCCTGGTTGATAGTGATCAAAACGCGTCTACGTATGGCACGCACTTTATCGCTACACACGAAGCGAATCGGTCGCGTTGGCTAAGTATCGCCAAGCTCGTAACGGTTATGCGGTCCAGGCATCGCTTAGTTGTGAATTGCCGACTGCAAACTTGCGAAAAGTAAAACCGATTGCCGACGGATCTCCCGATGACAGCAAATACCGTTCCCATGGCATCATCGCATCAAACTACCGACTGACGCACCAACTACTCGGTCAAACTGGCGGTCGGCTCCGAGGTCTGCTGCCTACGGAGAACCCAGATGCCGGTCATAATGGCAGATCGAAACGCTGTCTGCTCGCAAGAAAATCACGGACTTCTACGGCGAAGCGATTGTTGCCAAATGCAAAACGACCAACCTGCGCCCAGAGTGACCTTGTTTTGGCTGCAACAAAAAAGAAAATCGCTCCATTCTCCTTAGATCGCCCAAATCGCGACGATCTTCAAGCGGTCCGCCAGACGACATGCATCCATCACTACCGATAAAATGGCCAGTGCTGCTTGGCAATCATTTCGACTGTAACGTACTCAACATGGAGAAACGATCGCGATCAACTCCAGTATCGATGAATCGCAATTGCGAATTCGGCAATCCAGCGGACTCGCCGCAAAACGGCGATGCCACTATATCGTTACGATAGCCTGCCAAGAAAATAAGGAGCCGCCGTAATAGAACTCAACATGCACTGAGTTTGCTTGGCGGCTTTCTCCGAAACCGAGATTGACTACCTGATGCGGTAGGCGGCATATCCCAGCTAAATTAATAACCTGTACGCCTGCAACTCAGAAAAAGCGTCGAGTAGACTTCTAGACTCCATAGGTAAAGGCTTCTAACCACCATAATTAGAAGTACGCATGACAGACTCACTCCTTAAAAACGCGATATCCTGCCATCACTGCGATCCCGAATCAGCCATCCAGAGGAAAGTCCGATCGATGACTTGTAGCGGCGGCAAAGCGATCATCGTAGCAATATCATCTCGGTAAGAAGTGCTCCCACTCCATAAAACTTCGTCCGAGAAAGTCTTCAGCGAGCTACCGTAGCAAAAACGGTCGGGTAACTTGCGATTCCCCGATTACTCGAGAAAAACAGCCGTAGCTGTGTTTCGCTGTCGTCTAAAGTCGCTACGACTTCTGTACTCGCTGCAACTCCATATCCACCAACTGCTGGCGGATCTTTGTCTCGCTCGCGTCAATGGCCGAAGAACTGGCGTTTTTGACGGCGCTGTTCCGGGCATAGTCGTCGAAAATCTCTGCCTTTCTCGCGACAAGCTCTCTTAAGCTCTCGTCGATGGTGTCGCGAGCCAATAGACGATGAACAACGACGCGATTGGCTTGTCCCATGCGATGAACTCGCTTAATTGCTTGCCACTCGGTGGTCGGTTTGTATTGCGGCTCAAAGAGAACCACCGCCGACGCGGATTGAAGATTGATACCAACGCCACCCGCCTCGATCTGGCAGATTATCGCTGCGAATCCTTTCGCCTGCATGAAGTGATCTATGATTTCTATCCGGCGATTGGCGGGGATACTACCGTCAATCCTATCGTGGTCGCCCAGAAGCTCGCCAATCGAGTCCAGCGTATTGCGGAAGAACGAGAAAATCACCAGCTTTCGGCCCGTAACACGGTATTCATCAACCAGTTCGCTCAAACGCTCCAGTTTGGAACTCTGACCAGCTCCCCCATTCGCCGCTTGTCGCATCGCCATTGCATTTCTGGTGTGGACAGAATCGGCATAGTGACGCCTCTCCTGTTCGCTCAGCGAGATCCACTCTTCAATTTCGATGCACTCAGGCAGTTCTCGTAACACGTCTGTCTGATTGCGACGCAAGTAGGCCGGGGCGACGAGCGTTTCGAAATGCTTGGAAGTCCCTGGCATGCCCGCGCCGCTGGAGACAGCTCCAGCTAATTTTTCGCCAAAGTCGCGATCGCAGATACGCACAAGTTCTGCAAATTCCTTTGGGTGATTTTCTAGGGCGGTGCCAGTCATCAGCGCAATTCGGTCACTCAATTTCGCAAGTTGACGAACGTTGGCCTTTCGCTTCGTCGCCCGATTCTTCAGAAAATGCGCCTCGTCGGCCACCATCAAGTGAATGGGCATGTTGATCTGATCGATCAATGTTCGCAGCATCTCAAAGGAGGTTACGGCCACGCCGCCTGACACGATCCATCGATTCAACTGTTGAAATCGTTGATCTCCATGCAGTATTCGCGCGGGAAACTTCGATCGTTTTTCGATCTCACGAGACCAATTGCCGATAATACTGGCTGGACAGACGACGAGAAATCGGCTGGCGTATTCGACGTTATGCAGGTGAGTCATTGCTGCTAACGCCTGAATAGTCTTTCCCAGCCCCATTTCATCGCCCAGAACCGTTCTCCTTTGATGAATTAGGTACTTTGCGCCAAACTCCTGATAGCCGCGCAAGTCGACGTCGAGCGAGTCGAGCGAAAGAACGACGGCCTCTACCTTGTCAGCAATCTGCGCCGGAACGCTGCCATGACGTCCTTGTTGAGACGATGGCGTAGGTATGTCGCCAACAAGATGATTTTCGATGGCCGCCTCGAGTACGGCGGCGTATTCAGCAAATCGATTGTGGTAATCGCTGACGATCTCGTCCCAGTCGAGCGGCGGCTCTAAACGCAACAGCGTTTGCGTAGCTTCCAGGAGTAACACGCGGTAGTCCTCATGCTCCGCAGTCGCTTTCAATTGATGAAACGCCGCCAACACTTTTGGTTGCGTAGCGGTGCGTTGAAAGAGACGCTTCCAAATTGGCCCCGCCGCATTGACTTCTGAAATCGAACGGTCTAGCAAGTCTCCCGCTGACTCCAACGAACGAACCTGATCGCCGATGATTTCCCGACAGCGAATTCGGCTATAGGCGGCGCACAATACAGGCGCATGCGACCTTTGAACATCGGCCGGGCGCGGTATCGCAAAGGCCTGGCGACGGAGCGCGTCACAGATCTGCCGCACGGCTCGCACTATATGAGGAGCGGTGGCAGGACCAATTCCAGAAAGTTGCTGCAAGCGTGCCGAGGACATGCCGACCAAGTCTGCGACATAGCGATAGCCATGCTGCTTCAATATACCGACGCGAACCGCAGGGGCGATCTTCTTCAGCCCGTCGACGGACATCGACTTCAGCGTCGACTTATAATTCTCTTCGCAAAATTGATTAATCGCGTTGCGAATTTCTAGATCTGCGTTCCTCTTGGCGTTGGTCAAGCGATGAGCAAACGACTTTAGCTGCCGGCGAAGATTGGCGGCATTCTTGCGTATGACTCGCTGTTCACTGGAAGCGCCAAATACGACCCATTCAAACCACGACATTTCGCTTTCGTGGTTACCGCCAAAATTCGACGAACCTCCTGGTGAATGCGCCGCCGTCGCCGAACTCTTCAGCGACTCTTCCGTTGACTCATTGGACGTTAAACCTGGCTCATTGGGCAGAATCGTATTCGCCATTTCAGCAACCTCCGCCGACTAGGATTGTTCCCCCAGTTAGAACCGTAGTGCACGCGAAGTCCGCCGTCACGCACTTTCTGGCTAGGGCGATGTAATTGGAGACGCGGCACTAGTCCCTGCTCGCATCTCGCCTACTGCCACTACAATCCATTCAGGCTGCAAAGTCCTTGCGGGCCACCATCGGCTAAAACACACCATCTCCGAGAAGAAGCCGGATAAACCTAATATGCCGACGATTCGGAACGTCGTTGCTCGATCGAACGAGATGAATAACTAAAGAAAAATAATTGCCGGAGCGCCATTTCAGACGCCCCGGCAATACATTTGCGCCGGCGCACTTTATGGGAACTTCAAGTTCGAAAGTCGAGTCTTTGACGCGATGTAAATCGCTTGTGTCGGCGTGGAATTCTTCCGCCCCTTCTCTGATTGCCACGAAGCCGTAGTCCGTCACTGCGATAGATGATCATCATGATCTTGCGGGGCAGTTCACGCGGCGTGCGGCGCATTGATCTGCCCCCAGTACGTGCGTTGATATCGTTCCGACTCCAGCTCATCCCAGTCGATAAATTGTGGATTCGCATTGTCTTCAATCGGGGCCAGTTGCTCCAGCGGCGTTTCTAGCTGGAAGCCGCGACGTCCGATAAGAGCGATTGATTCGCCGGTCGCAGCGGCGACGGCGCGGTTGAGGTCTCGTAAACGCATGACGTATTCCTTGGTTGTTGATTAAGAAAAAAATCCCCGGCGGCGCAAACAGGAGCGCAGCCGGGGATGTGAAAAAACGTAAAATCTAAAAACAGAGAATGGGGGCGTTACAGCCAGTTCTGTTCCAGCCACGCCACTTCGGCCGCTAGCGCGTCGCTACGGCGATCGAACGGGCCGAGTCTTGGTCCATTGACCGGGGAGAGATCCGCTTGCCAGGTTCCGTCCGAGAGCGGCTCGACGAAGGAGCCGCGGGAGATCGTTAGGCGTCCAAGCTGAGCGAGGTCGATCTCTTCCTGATAGAGACAGCGAATTTGGCCGCTCGATTCGATAATCAAATGCATGCGAACCTCACTTGGGAGTCCGTAGAAGCCGACGACGAGGACGATCCACAAGCAGATCGTCTAGCAGGTTCTGTACGCCCGAGAGTTGTCCAACGACTTGGTTTCGCAAACCAACGTCGTCACGCAGTGATTGCGGACGGACTCCTTGGACGATTTGTTGGCATTGTTCGACGAGCTTATCCAACTGCTCGTTCGAATGCAGATTAAGCGACTGAAACCGGGCGAAAAACTCTTGTAGGTTTCCGATTGCCGAATCTCGAAAAACCTTGGGTTGGCCATCCGCTTCGCCGGTCAACCGTTCTGACAGATGCGAGACCAGCCGTTCCAGTTCATCGACGAACGCTTGTTCGGCCATCTGCACCGCTTCGTCGAAGCGGGCCTGGACGCGGCGCGATTCCGCTTCAAAAAGTTCCGGATCGAGACGTCGCAGATAAGTCGGGGGCTCGACGCTCGGAAAATCCCAACTGACGTCGAACGCTCCTTGCAGCGACGTTGGATAGTCCCGTTCGTTGTAAAGAGTTCCCAGGCGATCACGAGCCGACGACTTGAGCGATTCGAACTCTCCCTCCAGCCGCTGCACCGCTGCCGCAAGCTCTTCGCGAAAGCCGCCCAGCTCGTCTTGGAACGTCGTGAGCCGGGCCTGGGGAATCAAGCGGATGGCAGGCTCCGGAAACGGTAAGCTGATCGATCGCCAAAACGATCGGGCATTGTTGCGAACTGCGGTAACTGCCTTGAAACTAGCGCATTTGGTGTCCAACAACTTTTTGCCGGCGCTCAGGAACTCGCCTGCCGCGTCGAACGATTCGGCGGCGCGAGATTTTTGTTCGGCGGTGAGCGTTTTTCGCGTTCCCAGCCAAACGAAGCTGACGCGGGTCGCGATCATCGTGGTGCGGATCCGCTCAGCTGGGCTGATTGCCAGCGCCGGCGGGTCTGATAATAAGGTCGTCATTGATTTCTCCGAGTGAAGTGAAAGAAGTTATGGATGGTTAGTTCGAGCTGACGTCGCGAGGCAGTGAACGTCGCGCGGGACGTTTGGCTGGGGCCTGATAGATCCCACTGGCCTCAGCCGAGAGACAGCGGCCGCTCGCCCATTGCCGCAGCCGATCGACCGCTTCGCGGGCCGTTACGGCGACCGGGACAATTTGTTGGGCGGCATCGGAGAGCGGAATATCAAGCAGCGCCGCCAAACGGCAACAGGCACGAATCTCGGCGCCAGTCCACGCTTCATCTGCAGGCAGCGTCTGCTCTGCCTCTAAACCGAACGCCGCCAAATACATTCGCCAGATGATGTCCTTTTGACTGCGATCCGGCAGATCGAGAAAGAACACGGCGTCGAAGCGCTCGGCCCGAGCAAACTCCGGCGGCAATTTGGAAATGTCGTTCGCGGTTAACACGACGAACGTATCGCTCGTGCGATCGTTGAGCCAAGACAACAACGTGCCGAACATGCGCGACGAAACGCCGCTATCCGATTGGCCCGAACCGGAGACGCCGCTGAGCCCTTTTTCAATTTCATCGACATAGACAATCGAGGGCTGCATCGCGTCGATCGTTTCCAAGGCGCGCCGTGTTCGCTCTTCGGTTTGACCGACAATGCCTCCCATCAGGGCGCCGATGTCGAGCGAGATCGTGGGGCGACCGACTTCATTTCCGAGCGCCTTGGCGAAGGCGCTTTTTCCGGTTCCCGGCACCCCTAACAGCAAAACGCCTTTCGGCATCGCAAGGGACTCGCTGGTGGAACGTGCCCGCATGGCGCGCTGACAAAACTGCTTCAGCGCCCCCAATCCCCCTAGCTCGGCGAACGACTCGTCGCCGCGATGCAGTTTCAACAGTCCATGCTTGAGCAGCGATTGCGCCTTCAGGCGCCAAACGACCGACGGATCAATGCGGCCATGGCGGACCAGAGCCAAGCTAAACGCTCCTTCCGCTTCAAAACGGGTCATGCCGCTCGCTGCATCCAAAGTCCGCTGCAGCGTTTCCGCTTCAGGCATTTCGCCCGGTTCGGTAGCGATCGCCGCGGCGATTTCCTCCAGCTGCTGACGATCGGGAAGCGGATGCGGCAGTTCGACAAACAGCCGCTCCAGTTCCAGAGGAACCTGAAACGTCGGCGATAAGATGACCACGAACGCGCGACGATTTTTTCCCTCTTGGATCTGCCGGGCTATCGATTGGACGATTTCGGCCGATCCGAGAAAGCGATGAAAATTCGCCAGCACGAGCAGCGTCGGCTGCTCGCCGTCTGCGAGCGCACTAAGAGCGCGAACCGCCGCAAGAGGATCTTGCGCGATTGGTAGGCTTTCGCCAGAGTTCGCGGCGCCGACGCAGCGCAGCCCTTGCTCGATATCCCAAGTCGCCAACTTCCACGCTGCGTTGCGGCAGAGTTGGGCGATTTCCTGAAGCGCATCGTCATGTTCGTCGCTCCGAATCCAAATACCGGCGCAGCAGGCGCGCACCATCTCTGTCAAATTTTGGGTAAGTCTCATGAATTCTCTCGTTAGAATTGGAAAGTTAGAAAGGGCGTCGAACCTAACTCGACGCCTGTAAGCGGGCGATCGCGATCAGCCAACTGGAAACCTCCTCCAGCGCTCCTCGCTCGCGCAGCATTTCGACGGTCATCCGCTCCACCGCCAAACGGTTGAGCCATTGCTTCGCCCGGCTGATAAAGCGCGACCGGGCGCGACGCGGTAGAAACTCCCAAGGACGTTCGGCCCCGCGGGACTGATAAAGTCGCCGGGCCGCCGTCGCCGCAATGTCCGAAAAATCATCTAGTTCGATTTCTACGCCGGACGCCTGGCGAATCGATTCGGGATGCAGATAATTCTCCAGGCTCCGCTTACTGGTCAGCGCAGCCCCGCAGCCGGGGCGACGCTGAATCGCTTCGATCGCACGCCGCCGAAACTCGGTCTCGGGCGGCAACTCATGGTCATACAAGTGAAACTCGGGTAAACCAAGCGCCGCCAGGCGATGCGTCCAAGCCCCTACATGCCCACCGCCAAACGGAAAAAAGACAATTTCGCCCCGCTCTTCCGCCGCTGCTAAGTTCGGCAAGTTCGCATCAAATTGATGAAGCAGCCGCGAAATACGGCGGAGAAACTCGATATCATTCAATCCCTCGACGACGATCAGCAAGCGGCAGCGACGATTTTTCCCAGCAGTCGCAGCTGGATCGTTCTGCGAACACATCATCCGCTACTCCTTCTGAGCGACGCTTGCCGTCGACGCGACGTTTGTTTGATGGAACTCCGTCGAAAGGTCTTCCGCCGTTGTGCTGCCCAGCGCCGCTTCCAAGAATCGACTGGCGATACGACACTCGTCCCCCAGAAATCCTTTCGTTTCGACGCGGGTCGTCCCGTCGGCGGCGATGATGACTTCGATCGTTTTCAACGTTCTCCTCCCGTCTGAATGGTCAGTTTGATCGTGCCGTCCGCTAAAGCTTGTTCGTGAATGGAGTGGCCCGCCTTGCGAGCTTCCAATTTGGTTTTCTCCGTCGCATAACTCTGCAGGAAGCGGTTTAGCTCTGTTTGCTTTCCCCAGCGCCCTTGGAAATTGTCGTATGAGGTGGACCCCAGTTTTCGGACCACGGGGGCGGGCTGCTTAGGTGGATGTCTTGGCTCTTGGTCGCTGGCTGGTGTGGACTGCCCACGGGGTTCGATTGCCCAGCGACTGATGAGGACGTTCGTGGCTATAAAATTTGAAGTATTGAGTTAGCCCTTTCTGACAATCGGCTCCTGACTCGTAATGCTTGAGGTAGATGTCTTCGTACTTCACGCTTCTCCACAACCTTTCGATGAAGATGTTGTCCAACGCCCGGCCGCGGCCGTCCATGCTAATTTCGATCGTGTTTGATTTCAGGCGGTCGGTATATTGGCGGCTGGTGAATTGAGCTCCTTGATCCGTGTTGAAAATCTCCGGCGTCCCCTGATCCAACGCCTCGTCCAAGGCGGCTACGCAGAACTCGACGTCCATGCTGTTCGACAATCGCCACGACAAAACGTAGCGGCTGTACCAATCGAGCACCGCGACCAGATATAGATACCCGCGCTGCATCGGAACGTATGTGATGTCGCTTGACCAAACCTGATTCGGACGGTTGATCACCACATCTCTCAACAGATACGGATAAACATGATGATGCGGCGCTGGCCGACTCGTAGAAGGCCCCGGCGCGATCCCTTCGAGCCCCATTTTTCGCATCAAACGCTGAGTTCGCTTGCGATTGACGGCGAAGCCTTGTCCTTGCAAAAAGGTGGTCATGTTGCGACTGCCCCAGAAGGGCGTTTTGAGGTACTGCTGGTCGATCCTCCGCATCAAGTCGAGGTTCTCCGCCGTCTCGGGAACTGGTTCGTAGTACAGCTGCGAGCGTTGAACGCCCAGCAGTTGGCACTGCCTGCGAACGCTGAGTTGCGGGTGACCATGGTCGATCCATCTCAGCGCCTCGTCACGAGTTCTCGGCAACTTTTTTTTTGAACCACTCCAGCTCGACCTTCAGCCGACCGATCTGCTCGTACAACTCGGCCGCATTCGGCTCATCGCTCTTGGCGGTCTTCGCGCCGCCTCCTTCAAAGGCCTGCTCGGCCCCCGTCAGCAGCTGCTTCTTCCAGAGCGTGACCTGGTTCGGATGGACCTTAAATTGCAAAGCCACCTCATTGATCGTCTTCAGCCCGCGAATCGCTTCGAGAGCCACCTTGGCCTTAAACGCCGCATCAAACCGCCGCCGCTTCTGCGCCATCTGTATTCTCCTGATGACGCCACGATATCCTCTTCAGGGAACCGAAGAAATCCACCTTAACCCGTGGTCCGAAAACTGGGGTCCACTTCAGTAGTCGATTCGGCCGCTACTAACGTCGGCGACGACCGGATAACGCCACTCGGGCAGACGAACCGCCCAGCCGATCTTCGTGGCGCTGTAGAGCCGGACTTCGCCAAAGGTTGGCTCCGGCAACTGTAGACGCCGGGTCGCCAGGCGAATCGCCTCGACATCACGAACCTCGGTTTGAATGTGAACAATGTGAGACATGAAATCTCCTTCAAGAAACAAAAAAAGCCCCGAGACGCGCAAACGGGCGCCTCGGGGCGGAAACAGGAAACAAGAATCAATTTTGTCGCAGGAGCGATCGCTGCGGATCGCTAATTTCCTCCACTACTCTTTATGACACAAAATCGCCGATTATTTAGCGTCTTCGACTTCTGGAACGCTCACTGCTTCTTCTGTCGCGTGATCCAGCCGCGATGAAGCCCAAGAAACCGGGCGAGCCAAAGCAATACCAACACGCCGCCCCCTCCCAACAACCAGACCAGAGCCCAGTTAAGCGTGTCAGTGAATTGCGCTATTGGCGCCGAGAGTATTCCCAGTTTGTGAATCACCACCGGCTGGCCGTTTTCATCAAACGCAATCTCATCGCCGCCCAGGATCCGTTCCGAGTTGGGCAGGAACAGTGCCAGGAAGGTGGCTGAACCAATCGATTTACCCGGATTTTTCTCGATGAACTCACTGAGCCAAGTGAAGAAGCGATTGGGATTGGCGGCAATGATTTTTTGCAATTGGTTTCGTTGCTCCAGCGGCGCCGTGGAAAGATCGTCGAGATACTTTCCCAAGGTGATCGCCTCGTCGCGCTGCAGGGCGCGGCATAGCGCGTTTCCTTGCTTCGGCCAGGTCCGCACAATCTCCAACCCGATGCCAGGATGGCGGATCTCACTACGTAAAACGTCTGCGCCGAACTCCTCGGTCGCTTCGGCTAGCGCTTTGCCCCGCGATCCGCTCGCTAGTCGCGCCGCCGCTTCCGGAATTTCTGACTCCGGCAATTGTTTTAGCACGCCCAAAATCTTGCCGGGAGCGGAAGCGTTATCGAGCGCACGCAGAATCTCTGGCCCATGTCGCGACGCCAATTCCACCGATTCCGCAACCAGCGATTCCCCTCCCTCACGCAACAACTTTCCCGAAACGCGCTCTATCACTTCTGCTCCCACTTCTCGGCTAAGTCGCTCCGCTCCCTCTGTCGCCGCTTGCTTCGAGAAAAAGCGTGTAATCGCCTTCGATAGCGCAGAGGCCGGCGAGGCGCTGGCCATACTAAACGCGAGCGTCACCAGCAGCGCCACGGTGGAGACCGCCACGACCGTTTTCATTTTTCCTCCCCCAAAACCTGCTGTTGCAGCGTCGCGCCATAGATTTTTTCGAGTTGATCACAACTGTTCTGCAGCATCAACTTCAAACCTGGCTGCGACTTTCCTCCTGGTTCGTCAGTGTTGACGCCATCCAACACGGCAGTTTCCATCTCACCCAGTAGTCCTTGCAGCTGATCGGTAAGGGTCGCTTTTGTGTTTTCGGTAATCCAATAGTCGATGACCAGGCCCACGACGAGACCGCCAGCGATTCCTAGACCAGCGCCAATCGGCCCGGCAGCGGCGCCTCCCCCTCCTCCGACCACAGCACTTCCTGCGGTCGCTCCGCCAGCAGCGCTTCCTAGTCGAACAACAATACCAACGATAAGTTGCTCAACCGCTGCCCCCGCGACAATAAGTCCCGCTTCGGTGACGACATAAATGGTCGCATCATGGCTGACGCTCTCGGCGGATGTTTTTTGCAACTCAGCCAGGATCTCCGTAGTCAACATTTTGGCGTCCAATTGTGGCAGTTCGGATGTCGCCAGTTCGCCGGTACGGGCCTGAATCTGCGCAAGCATCTGGCTCCGATTCGCATCCAACTCTTGTTGAAAAATCGTAAGCGACGATTCAAGGTCACGCTGCAGCGTGTCGGTCGAAAAAACATGCTCTTCCAGTTTTTCAGCGATCAAGGTTCGGACAGAGTCAGAACGATACCACCAATCTTTCGCCCCTCTCCCCACGACGCCCAGTCTCGTTCCCAAGCTGGTGACGTCTTTGGTAAAGGGAGCAATTCCTGCGGAATAATCGTCAAACGACTCGCTGACTCTCGCGACACAGCGCTCGGCCGCTTCACGATTCGCCTGGTCCGCTTCCGCAACCGCGGGCAGTACTTGCTCGTTGAAGATGTGTTGTCGAATCGTCGCCAGGCTTGGCTGCGCTAGGGACGCCTGCTGAACGGCAACGATTTTTTGGGGAGGCTCTCGATTGGAGAGTGTCGCTCCCAAGACGATCGCGATGCCGCAGCCGAAAATGGCGCAGATTGCAATGATCGCGAACGACGACTTTCCATTGCGGATGCATGTTATGAGTGCCGTCCGCTGTTTCCTGTGGAAGTGTTTGATAAAGCTGCTCCCTAAAGAAATTGAATTCTTGTAAAACCAATTTCCGGTTGACTGTAACTGACGATGAATGTTGTCTATTCGTCCTCAAAAAACTCACTCTGCGTTTGAAGCGATTGGAGCTCGAACCATGCCTTAGCCAGCAAAAAGGGGCGAATTGCTAGGCAGTTCACCAATACGCCAGTACCGAACAAATAGCCCAGCACGTTCAAAACACCGCCCGGTCGAAACATCAACCACAGCCACAACACCGACCACCCCAGTCCCCAATAGAAATTAGTTTGGGCCGTTTTAAACGTTTCCATTGCGGTGACCAAGCGATCCGTCACTGCGGCTCGTCTCGACGAACTTCTCTTCGTCGAAGTACCAGTTTGGTGCTCGCCACTGGTCGGAATGTAATGCGCAGGCTTTGATTCGAAAGTACTTCGCGGCAAGGGTCTGACTATTTCCAGATCCGCATCACCACAAGGTTCTCGAAGCAACTGTCCGCCAGTAACGCCGCAGACGCTGCAACTCAACTCATCTTCGCGACTGATCAACTTGTGGCTGCGCAGATTCTCGACACCCGTCGTTTCCAAGTTCATGTGATCTCCATCCAGTTCATTGCAGGTTGTGTATCGGCACCAAGCCGGTTCTGCCGGCGTAGGGACCATCTATAATCCGAATGCGATAAATCAGGTCGATATGATCGATCACCTGAACGTGGGTCCCTGACGGAACTAGCATGCAACGGCCGGAATCGACAAGTTGAGCAAACACCGAACCGTCTCCCGTTGCCACACTATCGATCGCCGCCATAAAATCTGTCGCAGAAATTGCTACTAGCACTGTCTCCCCCGATGGATTTATTAATTGGGCGAACGCACCGGCAGGCGATGCTTGCTGGGCTAAAGTTTCGGCAACGATGGCGTTGTGCGTCGCCCACACTTCCTCGGTCCTCCACTTGTTATCCGCCCTGAGAATGTCGAGATTCGCCCAAGCGACCGGGATGCAAAATGAAACCTGCTCCTCGCTCCGAGATTTTGAGCGAACGACGCCAATTACCTGGCCAAACCCGTCAAAGACCGGCCCGCCAGAGTTACCAGGATTCACGGCCGCTCCCATTTGGTAGTGATCGATACCATCTAGCTTGTGAACGGTGCTCAACACGCCTTTGGTGACGGCAGTTTCTAGTATTTCGCTGCCCGATAAAATCGGATGGCCAATGATCGTAATCTCCTGACCACGTTGGAATTCATAGTTCCTCGCAATTACAACAGGCGAAAATTCAACCTTGTCACGTAGCAATAGAACCGCCAAATCATGCTCGGTATCTTCGACCAATAAGGTCGCTCGAAACGGACCACGGCGCCCAACTTCTGCCGCGGGACAATAGGCCATTAGACTGACAAACTCTCCGGTCGCTGGATTTACCGCTTCTGGAGCGACGACGTGGCTATTAGTCACGATCATCCGATCATTGACGAGAAAGCCGGTCCCGCTCGCCACCGCACCCTGAAGCAAAAACACCGAACGCTCATTGGCCTGCACGATCTCGCGAGTCGACATCGGCTTCATCGGAGGGACGCCAAAGGTAACGAGCGGCTGGCCTGAATTTGGTGAAATGTAGGTGCTAGTGTCTTCTCTAGATTGCGGGCTTCGCTTGGAGTTGGCGATCAAAATCATCAACACGCCAAACGCCAACAACACAGCCGGAACTCCCACCACCAGTCCGAGCTTCACGAATTGCGAGTTCTGACGCCGGCGCATCATCGGCGGTCTAATACGAACTGTGGGGGCCGGAGGCGGCTGAGGCGCACTCGCTTGTTCACGAACTTTCAAGCCACGTACGTTCTCCGCCAACACCCAATCGCCGTCGACTCCCCTCCGAATTTCAAAGTCATCGAAGACAAATCCCTGCTCTCCATGCTGTTTAAGCTGCTCCGTAGTAAATGGCCCATGCACGCCTGCCGGCGTGCGGACATACCAGATCGCCGGTTGCTGATTTTTCATATTCGCACCTGATGAATGGATTGGATTTCGTCGCTCAGACAGGAACGCGTTTGCGACGCTATTTCCACGAGCGAATATGTCAAAAGCAGTTCATCGCAGCGCCAGACAAGGACGCCTACGAGCTGCGCTAGCGTCAGAGAGAGCCCCCCGCGTCGCCAACAATGTGCTGGCTCAACGGATGTAGGATCAGTAGTCAGATTTCGCATGATCTCACCTCGCATAGAGATTGATGGATCACGCAAGCGCAGAAGTTTGGTTGAGCGCAAAAAGAAAAGGGACGCCGAACCAAGCCCGCTCGTCCCGACCTCCGCCAAGAGGCACGACAGAACAGCACCTAGCCGACGCCCCCTTACGGGGCGTGGTTTAGGTTGCTGCTTCTGTCGATCGAGAGCCTTACGGCTCAAGTTGGCGGTTTCGGGACGAGGCAGTTCCTAACGCTCACGCGTTAAATCGTATTGTCTGACGGCTTATTTCAGCCGCCCATGTTGTTTATGGCTTTCTAGACTTCAACAGTTGAAAAAATCGTGAGTCCTCAATCCCTCTAAGTCTACTTGCCGCCCCTCTCGTGGGGAAGTGATTTGCAGGAGATTTATAAGAGGCGAGTTGTCTGATGTTGCACCAGAACTCGGACAACAGCGAGCGCGGGGGAAGCGGTAGCGGCAGGCATGAGCCCAGCTTCATTCGAAGGTCGCGAAGCAGATGGGCTCCTAGTCGAAGCGAAGATCGCGAGCGATCCTCTTCAAGAGAATGTGACGTGACTGTCGACTCGAACTGTCGCCAAAGTGCGGCAGAAAGAACAGCGCTTACGCGCTGAACCAGGCAATGTAAATCGAAACCGACAGAGCTGGGTTCTACAAAAACCGGATTACATCGACGCCGTATCGGACACCGTCAACCTCCAACACTGGTTCCGCCACTTGCTCCGCACCAAGCCAGAGTCGGCGACAATGATCGCGTAATCTTCAAAGAACGCTTGGCGAACGTCGACAGTTGCAGCACGACCGGGATCACGAGTGCCGCGGTGGTGGCAATCACATTCAAGCAACCCGCAAAAAGGCAAGCTTCTTTTAATGTGTAGGACTGCAGCATTGCCCACAACAAAGCCGGATAGGCCCTATTTAAGTGCTTCCAAATTGTCAGAAGAGGGGAGCCGTCAGCCTACCGCCGCAGGTGACGCAGGAATTCTGGAATCGCATTAGAAAATACTGATTTAGCCGATTATGCTGATTTCCTGCTGACCAAGATTCGTCAACGACTGACGTAAGGCTCTTTCTTGAAATAACTTGCGTCAATCAAGCACGAGACGGAAACTTCGCCGGAAATTCCGTTGCAACCAGCGCAATATGCGGATAAGCTATCGCTTCAACGCTGGCATGGGGTGGCTGTACCGCCTTGCGGGGTACCCGCTGTCAGGTCTATTACTCGTCCCCAATCGCTACTTCTCTTTCCCTCTTGCAACGGAGTGCAACGAATGCGCCTCCCCCTCTCCTCGTGGAAGCAAACCCTCTCTCGTCTTGGTTTGAAGTTGCAATCAGGGGCGGTAAAACGGAAACGCCGTGGGGCTCGGCCTGTTCGGTTTGAGACATTGGATTCGCGCGAGATGCTGGCGGCGGATGTCCAGGTGAAAATTGATGGCTCTCTAGTCGCGGACGAGGTGGTGTACGACCTGGATAACAACCCAGGAAGTCTCAAGGTAGACCAAAACGGAAAATCATATATCCCTCTGCAGTTTCAAAATGTGAGCTCCATGGATGAGACTCTGTCCCAACTCGACATTACGGCAGGAAGTTCTGGTTTTTTAATTAACGGGACTGAATCACTCGGGATCACTATTACTGACAATCTGGAGCACGGAAAATGGCACGATGTTCTCCTCTATATTGACCCGACACAGGATTATGTAGCCGCAAAACTGAACTGGGTCGGGTCAGAACTCAATAGCTCCGACTTGGGGTACATAGAGTTCAATTACACCGCTCCTGTCGCGCAGGAAGGGCCCGAAATCGCCGTAACGTATGGCGGTCAAAACATAGTTGATGGAGGGAGCCTCGCGCTTAACGGCAATTCCGGCGGTTTCACAATCCACAATCTAGGAACGGAGAATCTAGTCGTTTCTAGCGTCACCGCGACGGGGGATTTCTATCCTTACACGTTCACCGGAAGCATTTATGGTTACACAATTCTTCCGAACAAAACGATGGACTTTTACGTGTCGCGCAATGGTACCGATGCCGGCGACCATAGCGGTAAGATTTACATCTACTCCAACGACAGCAATGAAAGCGTTTTTGACTTTGACATCTCTGCGACTTACCCTGGCCCGGAGATCGATGTATTTGACAATTCGACGGGCGGAAATCTAATTCTTGACGGAACGGGCGAGTACATTTTTGATTCGACCGTGGTGGGAAATTCTAAAACCCATACGTTTCAAGTCACCAACAGCGGTACTACTGATCTGACTCTGGGTACGATCAATGCGCCAGCGGGGTTTACGGTTGTGAGCGGTTTTGGCGCAACTACGCTTACCAAAGGTCAAAGCACAAACTTTACGCTTCGATTCGACGCAAAGGATGGTGGAGAAACGAAAGGCGTCGTCACATTCGTAACGAATGACAGCAATGAGAACCCATTTGATTTTAAACTCGTCGGCAACGCGACCGGTCCAGAAATAGAAGTGCTTCAGTGGGCCACCAAAATCGCCGACAATGTCGGCGAATATGATTTTCTGCAGACGCCCACTGGCATACCTGTCACGAGGGCATTCACGGTCAAGAATCTGGGAGACACAAACTTAACGCTGGGAACAATCAGTTTGCCTTACGGGTTTTCGCTTGTATCGCCGCTGCCGTCGACAACGATCAGCGCCAAAAGCTCGACAAACATTAACTTACGACTGGACGCTGCCACGGCTGGAGAATATGGAGGACAGATATCGTTCGTTACCAATGATGCGAACGAGAATCCATTCAACTTCGAGATAAGCGGCGTGGTCGTTGATAAACCTGAAATCATCATTTACAGCGAAAAGGTAGGGGGAAGCGAGATTGTCGATGGATCTGGAGGTTTTAATTTTGGATCGATTGACTACAACGCTCCTGAATCGCACGAGTTTCGGATCGAAAACACCGGCCACGGCGATCTCAATATCAGTGGATTCCACATCAACGACGCTCCAGCAGGGACCGCCTACTCGCTCACGCCGCCTAGCAGCGGAAATATCATTCACATGGGTGAATCTGCTGTTTTTACGAT
Organism: Blastopirellula sp. SH421; assembly: GCF_057808535.1. Taxonomy (NCBI): domain Bacteria; kingdom Pseudomonadati; phylum Planctomycetota; class Planctomycetia; order Pirellulales; family Pirellulaceae; genus Blastopirellula; species Blastopirellula sp. SH421. The sequence goes on along the minus strand of NZ_CM173712.1, from coordinate 6,581,452 downwards.
CACCTTTTTGGCGGACCAGCTGAGTCTGGGTAGTTACAATACGACGGCGTTTGTTTTCTCGGATGACCAAGATGAGTCCGTCTATTCTTTCTCTTTGGCTGGCATTGTCACTGGCCCCCACATTCCCTACCTGAGAGAAGTCGAGAGCAATTTATATATTTACGACACTTACGACATCCTTAGCACGCCTGAAGGGACTCCACTAGTACGCACTATTGGCGTGGTCAATACTGGGTCCAGCGTCTTAACCCTTGGCTCGATTGACGTTCCTAGTGGCTACACCGTAATCGGGTCGGGCTTTGACAAAACGAGCTTGTCGCAATACGAGTGGGCGTATTTTTCGTTGCAGCTCGATGCAAGTGCGCGCGGCGAGTACTATGGCGAAATCTCTTTCGAGAATAATACCCGTGACGATGATCCCTACACATTCATGGTCACCGGAACGGTTACAGGGGCGGAAATAAGCCTCTTTGATCAAGAGACTGGCGGAATGGCAATTGTTGACGATAGCGGCGAAGTCAACTTTGGCGATGCCCAACTCGGCTCTCCTATTCCGCGTACTTTTCGTGTTGAAAACACTGGAGATGCTCCATTAACGTTGGATTCAATTTCGGTTACCGGTGACTTCACTTTGACAAGCGGTTTTGCCGAATCGACCGTGCAAGCTGGCAAAACAACGACGTTTCAGGTTCAGATGAATGCGACTGTCATTGGAGAAGCCAAAGGCACGATTTCCTTCGTCAACAACGACAGCGACGAAAGTCCGTACAACTTTTCGATTACCGGTTTCGTGGACGGTATTCCGGAAATCGAAGTCTATGATGACGAAGTTTCCGGAAGCGAAATTCCCGACGGCAAGCTTGACTTTGCGTTTGGATCGGTAGATGTCGGCGGGGTGCTTCCTCGAAAGTTTCGCGTCGAGAATACTGGAACCGGCTATCTCACCCTAGATCCCTTGAGCGTCCCCAGCGGCTATACGATCACCCAAGTATTTGGCGAATCGAAGATCGCGCCTGGGGATGACACGGTATTTGAAATCACGCTCGACGCAACGACGCCAGGCAAATACGACGGTGAAATTTCGTTTACGACGAACGATAGCGACGAAACTCCATTTGATTTCTACGTCACCGGCTATGTCGTCGCCCCCGCTCTTTCAATCGCAATTGCAGAGAGCAAGAGCACCGCTATCGAAAACGGCGAGAACGGCAAAATTACCGTTACCCGCACAAGCAGTGGTTCACTAGAAAATGCGCCCGCTCTCATGTTCAGTCTTTCTTTCGGGGGCGACGCCGAAAGCAGCGATTATTCGCTCAATCCAACCACGTATGAAATTCCTGCTGGCGAAGATTCTGTCACGATTGAGATTGATGCGAAAAATGACGCGCTGTGGGAAGAGCAGGAAACGTTAAGTATCACAATCGCCGAAACCTCCGGCGGCCAGTACTCAATCGACACGGGCAATGATACTGTCAACGTCTACATCCAGGACAACGACTTGTGGGAAGTAGGAGTCACGAAAGACGGTGACGCCAAGGAAGCAGGCCCCACGCCAGCTAGTTTTATCTTCACGCGTCAACAGTCCGGCGAAACCGATACGTCAAATCCGCTGACAATCGCTTTCTGGTTGGATACCGAAGCGACTCTTGGCGAAGATTTCTCTCTGAGCAGTTCGGTTTCCAAAGAGTTTGACCCGCAACAGCAGAAGGATCGTTACAAAGGTCAGATCGTCATCCCGGCGAACGAATCGGAGATACTGCTGACGGTAAGTCCGACGGACGACGAGGAGACCGAAGGGGACGTAATCAGCGTCAGCATTATCGCCAAAGATCCAGAGGAATCGAAGAATCAACCGAATTACTATGTCGTGGCTGACGTCGACGACGACAGTATGACCGACGACTCAGAGTCGATGCTGATCGTCGACAACATGATGACGCGTGTCTGGATTACGCCGCCGTCTGGAAGCGTCAAAGAAGGGGAGACTACCGGGCTGATGGTCCATCGCTCGGAAGCCGGCAAGGATAATCCCTTGACGGTTTATGTTGATTTGGTCGATGTCGAAGCGAAGTTCGGTCTTGATTATTCCGCGTCGGGCGATAGCCAGTCTATCACGGTCCTGACGGGCCAAAAGTTGGAGGTTACGTTTGCGGCCGACGAGACGGAGGTTGCTTTGACCTTCTCGGCAAACGTTGATCAGGAAACGGAATCGAATGAATCTGCCAAATTGATGGTAGTCGAGGACACCAGCGGTACTCCAACCTATTCGATCCGTCCAGGTCAAGACACCGCGACGATCACGATTACTGATTCCAGATACGTCCGCGTTGTAGATGATGTCCCTGATGAGTGCGAATGCACCTGCATGGGCTCAAGCTGCTCGGTATCTCTCAGTCAGGGCGGCATAAAAGCATCTGAACCGGGGCAGAATGTTCAATATCAGAATCCAACTCCTGCGCAAACCGCTCTGGCGGTCGACCATCCCTTTGACGCGTCGGTGACGAATGCTACGAGCATCGAAGTCCGGACTTCTTTTCAAGGCCAAGTTCGTTCGACTTTCTATAATTCCGCAGGGATGGTTGCCGGTGAGGACTACCGCATCTCCGTCCCCATCAATGTGGCAGGATTGGCGACCGGATCGTACGATTGGTTGATGGAAGTCATCGAGCATTACGCTGGAGGGACGCCTGACAAAGTCGATGCGTTCAGTGGAACAAAGACGATTACGAACTACAATTCGCCCGAGTTAAGCCAGAACTGGCGACAGCAAGATTCGGAACGGCTGTTCGTGAAAGCTGGTCGGATCCTGTGGCAACGCAACGGGGGGACCTATGAATTTCTTCCCGACACCAACGGCGACTTCTCTCGCCCTGAAGGCGAATACGGCTATACCCTAATTACCGAAGTCACCGGCCAGGACTGGAAGTACGTCATCACCATGGCCGGTGGCGATGAGTACAAATTTGATGAAGCCGGCCTACTGATCGAAGCGGAATCGCGGGTTGGCAATAAGACCAGCTATACCTACAAGCTCGGCTCAACTTCCATTGAATCGATCACCGATTACCGCAATCGAACGAAGACTTTTGAATACAACTTGGATGGGCGACTGGAATCGGTAACGGACTTTACCGGCATCATCACCAACTATGACTACAAGGTCGTTTCCGTCAGCGGCGTTCCAACCACCGTACTATCCAAAGTTCGACAGACGGATCCTGCCGGTGCAAACTCGACGGATGTGCTGGAAACTACCTACAGCTACGATTCGTTAGGACGACTGCAATCGATCGATACACCGAACGGCGGTGAAACGCTTTCCTATGACTCGCTAGGCTACGTCGACCACATCACCCACAGCGGCGGCGGGGAGTCGACCTACAAATCTTGGGTGACAGCAGGGCTCGTCGATTCGGCGGCGGGAATCATCGGGACAGAAACCCAGCCGGCTACGCTGATGAAGACAAAGAATGTCTACGCCGAAATCACCGAGAAAGTCTCCGACACCCAAAGCGTAACACGGAAGATGCAATACGACGTGTTCGGTCGCGTCATTCTTGAGATTGACGGCGAAGGAAACGTCACCACCTACGATCGCGTAGAGACCGAAACCGGCCGTACCATCACCGTCACGCAGCCCGACCCGGATGGTCCTGGATATAACAACGAGGTTAGCTACGTCACGGTCTACGAGTACGACACGCACGGCAACCTGCTGAAAATCACCCACCCAGATCAAACCACCGAATCTTGGGCATACGACCTTACTTTCAATGAAGCGACGTCGTACACCGACCAGCGCGGGGCCATCACACTCTATACGCTGGATTCGACCACGGGCCGTACGCTGACCGAGCGGCAGATCGTTGGTGAAAATGACCTTACTAATTCCGAACAAAACGATCTTGTCACGACGTATACGTACACTACGAGAGGAACAGGCGTGACGGCGCCCGCTGGGCTGGTCGATTTGATTACCTTTGTTTCGGGCGCAAGCAACCGCATCACCGACTACGATTACAACTCCGATGGCAACGTCACCAAAATCACCTACGCCAAAGGAACCGCCGATGAAGCCAGCGTTACTTATGACTACACCATGGGAGAAGGGTATCTAGCCAAGTCAACGAACGAACTGGGCGAATCGACAGAGTACTTTTACGACGCACTCGGTCGCCAAGTCGAAGTCATCATGCCCGATCCTGATGACGGCGGCCCCCTCTCGTCCCCGGTGATGCGCTATGTCTACGACTCCAAGGGACTTGTTGTCGAAACAATCGAAACAGACTCCGCGAACTCCGTTTCTCGTAGCGTGCAGTATGTGTACGACGATCACGGCCGTGTTATCGAAGAAAAACGTCCCGATCATGATGGCGACGGCGAGCTGTCTTCGACCTTCTACGATTATTTCGAGAACGGCTGGCTCCACGCGGTCACCGACGCCGAAGGCCGGGTTACGACCTATGGGTATGATGACGATGGCCGCGTAATTTCGGTAACGCTTCCCGATCCTGATGGCGATGATCTCAATCTTCCTACGTACTCCTACGCTTACGACGCAATGGGACGTCAAACCGTGCAGGTCGATCCGCTCGGCCGTATTACCGCGACCGGCTATGGTGATTGGGGGCGGGCCGTATATACCGCTCAGGGCACCCTGTTGGCCGATCCAGACGGAATGACATTTTTCAGAGAGTACGCCGCAGCGACAACGCTTAACCTCCAAAATAACGCCGTATTTCGGCAGTTGGGAAAAGGCTCTGGCTCGTTACGGGTCTCCTCCAACTACTATGATTCGACCGGCAGTTACCTCCACAATGGCTACGAATTCCAAAATTCTAACGGCCTTTCACTAACCTTATACACGACCGTGAATAACGGCGCCCCTGCTTCGGTAGCGCGGCCAGCCAGCACGATCTATGAGTACGACGAGCTGGGGCGCATCTCTCGGATGCTTTCTCCAGAATATTCCTTTGAAGGAGAAACTGGTCGCTCCGAAACGTCTTACGTGTACAACGGGTTCGGCGAACTGCAATACATCCACGAAACAGCCGATGGTGTCACCCGTACGACTGAGTACCAGTACGATGCACGCGGTCGCCAGATCGCAATCCTCTTACCCAATCCTGATGGAAGCCAATCACAGCAGACCTTCGCTTACGATGCTGCTGGGCGTCTCATTTCAGAAACTATCTCAGGGATTCTCCCCGGTGATGTGGCCGCGACCAGCTATACGACTTCGTACATTTATGACCACCTGGGACGCGTTATTACGACGACTATGCCTGATCCGGGGAGCGGAGCGCCGACCTACCAAACCCAATACGATGCGTTCGGCCGCGTTATCGCTGAAATTGATCCGCTCCAAAACTTCACGCAATACGAATACGATTTGCATGACAATTTGACCGGAGTTTTAACCCCCGATCCCGATGGAAATGGCCCAGAACTCGCGCTTAAAACGAGCATGACGTACAATGACCTCGGCTGGACATTATCGACAACGGTCAGTCCTGACGAGGTTTCCTCTTCCCTGGCTCGCGTCACTAGTTACGAATACGATGGCGCCGGCCGGACGATCAAAGTAATCTATCCGGATCCAGACCCACTTGTTTCTGGTGATCTCGTGGAGGTCAGCTACGTTTACGATCTGATCGGACGACTTTTAAGCCAGGCGGACGCCAACGGCAACGTCACTTCTTACGCGTATGACCAATTTGATCAAATGACTTCGATGACGACGCCTGATCCCGATGGCGCCGGTCCGGAATTGGCTCGCGTTTACAACTTCAGCTACGACGCTCGCGGTCGAACTACTTTCGGTTATGACGCACAAGGCCGACGCGTTCGCTATATCTACGATGGTCGCAATAACCTCTTAGAAGAGATCCAGACCATCGATCCTGACACGGCAGACGCACTTCCAGCGCCATCTAGACTTTACATCTACGACGGTTGGGGACGAATGGTCTCGATGACTGATCCGGTTGGAAATGAGACGCAGTACGTCTATGACACGCTCGATCGGATGACATCGATGATCGATGCCGAAGGAGGAGTTTCGGAATACTCGTACGACTTCCGCGGTAATCGACTAACGCTCAGCGATCCAGAGGACAATGTTACCTCGTGGTCCTACGACGCATTGGGACGGCTTGAATCGGAAACGAATCCGCTCAATGCGGTTCGCTCGTACGAGTACGACAAAGCGAGTAATCTAACGCAATATATTGACCGAAATGGTCGCAAAATTATTTATGACTACGATGATCGCAACCGTCTTCGTGGCGAGGCTTGGTACACCAGCTTGGCAGGATCTCAGGTCGATTTGTTGCAGTTTGACTACGATGCCTTTGGCCAGCTAACAGCAGCCAGTGACAGTGATTCGACCCTGACTTTTGCGTATGACGGTCTCGGACGGCAGACGGAAGCAGGGCAAACGCACGGCGGCAAATCCTATGCGATCGAGCAAACCTTTGACGCCATCGGAAATCGGCTGACGTATGATGCGACGTTTGACGGCGTTGCGGATGCACAGCGTCAGTTCACCTACGATGGTCGCAATCGGTTAGTCAGTCTTCAAGAGACTGGCGTTAGCGTCGACAAGCGGGTTGACTTTTCCTACAACGTCAACAATCAGTTCACGTCGATCGATCGGTACGAAGATCTGACCGCCGCCGATTTGGTGATGCAATCAACTTATTCTTATGACGCGTTGCTTCGTCTGACCGAACTGCTGACAACGGCCGCCGATTCGAATGATCTGCCCCAGATTCCGCCTGAGGGAGAAGATCCCGCCGAATCGACCACGATGACAATCACTCCATTCGATTCCACCACGCCGATCGTCGACGACTCAAGCAGCTTCACCTACTCGACCACCGCCGAAACACGCTCGCGCACACAGTCCTTTGTGATCACCAATACCGGAGCCAATGATCTCCATCTTGGCGATATCTCGCTGCCTAGCGGCTATACGCTCGCCAAAGACTTTGACACTGATATTCTTGCTCCCGGCGAAAAAATGACCTTCGCCATTCGTCTGGACGCAGCGTCCGATGGCACCTTCGCCGGCGATATTAGTTTTGACACCAACGGTGCTGAAGATGGGACTTTCAACTTCGCACTCTCCGGCCAAGTGCTGCCAATCGCCAGCACAATTGTTGTCAATTCCACGAGAGATTTGGCCGACAGCAATTCAGGCGACGGCATTGCCTGGACGGGTCAAAACAACTCGGCAGGCGTCGCTGAAGTGACGCTCCGCGCCGCGATTCAATACGCTAACACAACGCCTGGCATTCAGCAGATCCTGTTCGATATTCCGACGAGCGATCCCGGAATAGTTGGCAGTGCTTATGAAATCAGCCTCTGGTCAGAGCTTCCTGAGATCTCAGATCAAACGCTAATCGACGGATATTCACAGGATCCGGAATCCGATACGCCGACTATCATCGTCAAAGCAGGGGGATTCACCTACCAAGCCGAAGCCGATCTATACCATCTTATTGGCCGAGCGGATGGCGATGGTTGGTCGGCGAATACGACCCAGGACAGTGCGTCGTACTTGGCCTATGGTCCGTATACGACTGCTATTCCTGGCGGACTGTACACGGCGAATTTCAAGCTGATGATCGACAACAACACGGCAAATAACCAGCAAGTCGTGACGATCGACGTGGTTGACCACACACTGGGTCAAGTAATTGCCAGTCGCGTCATCACGCGAACCCAATTTCTCAGCGCCATGACTTATCAGAATTTCGATCTAAACTTTACTACGAATCCCAATCATAACCTGGAGTTCCGCACCTATTGGCACGACACCGCTTATGTCAAACTTGATTCCGTCTCTATCACTCCAGTGACCCAGGTCACCGAGGGCATCTACCAAGCGGAAACAGACCTTTACCACAATACCGGGCGTCTCGATGGAGACGGCTGGTCGGCGAACACAGCCCAGGATAGCGCACAGCATCTTGCCTACGGTCCGTACACGACGACAATCCCTGCCGGTCAACACACTGCTCATTTCAATCTAATGATCGACAGTAACGCGGGGTTCAATTCCTCGATTGTGACCATCGATGTCTACGACATTGCCCAGGGGGGGGTAATTGCCAGTCGCGTGATCACTCGGTCGCAGTTCCAGAATGCATACACCTATCAAGATTTCACCCTAGATTTCGTTACTCCATCAACGAGTAACCTGCAGTTACGCACGTATTGGCACGACCGTGCATATGTCAAACTCGATTCCGTTTCGATAAGTAAGCTCGCGCCTATTGCTGTCGGTCTCCGTATTAATTCGGCGGGGTCCATGGTAAGCGGTCTGGAAGTGTCAGGATTCACCGAGGCAGGTATCGTCATTACTGGTGACGACAATCACATCGCAGGAAATGTGATCACCAACAACACCGGAAATGGTCTTGTTTTAAATTCCGGTGCATCTGACAACATCATCGGAACCGATGGCGATGGAATCAATGATGATCTGGAACGCAATGTCATCACCAGTAACGCACTTGACGGCATCCTGCTGAGTGGAAGCGGCGTCACGAACAATATTATCGCCGGAAATTACGTTGGCGTCGGAGCAGACGGGCTGATCGATCTAGGGAACTCGCATGAAGGAATCCAAATTCAAGCGGGGGCAAGTTACAACACTGTAGGCGCTCTCGGCGACGGGCTGAATGATAGCACTCGCCGCAATCTTGTTGCTGGCAACGCTCTCAATGGAATCGTTATTACGGGAAGCGGCACCAATCACAACGTCATTGCCGGAAACTATATTGGCGTCGATGCGACAGGCGCGACGGCGATGGCGAATGCCCGCGGCGTACTTGTGCATGGCAATGCCCAATACACGGTGATCGGTACCGATGGCGATGGAGTCAGCGACGCCTACGAAGGGAACGTTATCTCGGGCAACACCTCTGAGGGCATTTTGATCTACAGTGGAGCCGCTTATACGAACGTGAGCGGCAACAAAATCGGAACGAACGCTGCAGGGACGTCTGCAATCGCAAATACTGCTCATGGCGTTTCGATTTCCTCCGCCGCTCAAAACAACACCATCGGGACAAACGGCGATGGGGTCAGTGATCTCCTCGAAGGCAATTTGATCTCTGGGAATTTGGGTGATGGGGTTTTGATTACCGATGTAGGAACCTCGGGCAATAAGGTATCAGGTAACAAAATTGGAGTCGATCTAAGTGGTCAATTCGCCATTCCGAATAGCGCTCACGGCGTCGTAGTATTCACCAATGCTTCGTCCAATATTATTGGGACCAACGGAGACGGCTTAGGTGATGACGTGGAGGGAAACCTAGTCTCTGGGAATCTAGGCAGCGGAGTCGTCGTGGCGTCCTATGCCGAAGCAAACCGCGTGAGTGGCAATAAGATCGGCACAAACGCTTCGGGGACGGTTGCAATCGGGAACGCTAACTACGGCATCTATGTTGGCGGCCTCGCAAACAACAACGTCGTAGGAACCAACAGCGATGGCGCAGGAGACGAAGATGAAGCGAATCTCGTGTCCGGCAATTCATTGCACGGCATAATCATTTCTTACTCCTCGGGCAATGTGATTGCGGGGAATTTAGTGGGGCTGGAAGCGGACGGTGAGACTCTGCTTGGAAATTTGCTGTACGGTATCGTGTTAGATAACAATTCTGTTAACAATCGCATTGGTTCCAACGTAGATGGCGTTCGCGACAACGAAGAAGCAAACTCCATCGCCGGAAACGGGAGTGGTGGAATAGTGATTACCGACTCTTCTTCTACGGGCAATCTTCTGCGACGCAATCAGATTTTTGGTAACAACGGTTTGCCGATTGATCTAGACAACAACGGCGTCACCCCCAACGATACCGGGGACGCAGACGGCGGCGCCAACAATCGCCAAAACTTCCCGATCTTGACTTCACTGGGCGCCAATGCCGCCGGGACGCTCAATTCCAAGCCGAATCAAACTTACTACGTCGATGTCTACGGCGGCGTCTCGCCTGGTTCCGCCCATGTTTACTTGGGCAGTACGGCGGTCAACACCAACGGAAGCGGCAATGCGTCATTCTCATTTCCAGTAAACGTCTCCTTTTACAACTACTTCGTCGCGACGGCGACCGACACCGGCGGCAATACTTCGGAATTCTCCCCGGTCCTAGGCAGTTCGCCGGCGGTTGTCACTAGTAGCGGCAACCTCTTTCCGTCAGAAACAATCGCGTGGGATTACGCTTCACCAGCTCCTTCCCTCCAACTAGCCAATCTCGGCAGCAGTGCGTTCAGCATTAGCAGTGTCACGGTTGACAACCCAAACTTCGCCCTCAGCGGCGTCGTACTTGGGGCATACGCCGCGTCCGCGACGCATGCCTTCTCGCTGACGTCTGTGCCTGGTCTGATTGCAAATCAAACCGGCAATTTGACCGTTACTCTTGGCGATGGCCGGGTGTTTCAGTTTCACCTCAGCTACGACGCCCCGGACGCTGAGATCGCCCTCATCCTAGATGGGGACGAGCTTGCGGTTGACGCCGTGATCGACTTTGGCTCGACGCCGGAAGGGACATCCGTCACCAAGTCATTGTTAATCAGCAATCCCAGCGTCAACACGCTCTACCTCAGCCAGATCACCGTCCCCGTCGGATACCAGGTCATCGGCGCTGCGGGGCTCAACGCAATCGCCGCCGGGCAAGCGACGACGATTCAGGTGAGGCTGGTTGCGGTTGCGTCTGGCAGTTACGGGGGGCAACTTCAATTCACCACCAATGACGACGACGAATCGTCTTTCTCGATCACCCTGTCCGGTGAGATCGTCGGCAATTTAGATGGCCGGTCGGTGATTGATAGCAACGACTACCAGTACGACTATGCCGATCGTCTGACCGGCTGGGACAGTTTTGTCTTCGGCAACCAGGACTTCACGTACGACGATACGAATCAACTGACCGATATCGATCGCGATGGCGCCGATCAGTCGTTCACCTATGACGAAAACGGCAATCGGATCAGCGGCGCCTATGTGATCGGCCCGAACAACCAGATCCTCGCCAACGGCGTCTACAATTACCTGTATGACGCCGAAGGAAATCGGATTCGCCGCACCGAGATCGCCACCGGCGCGTACATTCTTTACAGCTGGGATCATCGGAATCGGTTGATCGGTATCACCGAGAAAGACTCGCTCGACGCGACGCTCAAGACAGTCGTCTACGCGTATGACGCTTTCGGCCGCCGCATCGCCAAAGAAATCGACGCCAACGGCGACGGAGACCTGGCCGACGCCGGCGATAGCGAAGAACGTTACTACTACGACGGCCAACAAATCGCCCTGCGAACCGACGGGGACGGAACGATCCTCAACCGGTACCTCTACGGCCCCAACATCGACCAGGTGATCGCCGACGAAGACGCCGTCGCCGGCGACGTCCTCTGGGCCGCGACCGACCACCTAGGAAGCATCCGCCACCTGGCCGACTACGACGCGGTCACCAAAGACGTGACAATCGCCAACAGCATCGATTACGATGCATTTGGAAACATCGTCAGCGAAACCAACGCCGCGATCGACCACATCTACGCCTACACCGGACGCGATCGAGATAAGGAAAGCGACCTGCAGTACAACCGGGCGCGGTACTATGACGCGGATCTAGGGCGGTGGATTAGTGAGGATCCGATTGGATTTGCGGCGGGGGATGTGAATCTATATCGGTATGTTGGGAATAGTCATCTGAATGGAGTGGATCCTAGTGGTTTAGTAGGTTGGGGAGGCACTGTTGATTACAATGCTCCCGGAGTAAGTTTTGCCTCCTCCAAGATGTTCACAGCTAAGAAATTTGAGTTCCCACCAATATCAACGTATATTGAAAAGGTATTCGAGACTCAAATTAAACCTTTAATCGTGGCAAAAGCGAACAACTTAGCTGATAATGGAAAACTTTCCTTCCCCCTCCCCTCGATAAACTTCCTATTGGGAGTAATTTTAATCCCACCAGCCGGCATGCTGACCGGCGACTTAACCATTAGCGGTGAAATTGCGATCACGCAATGTAAAGACGGAGAGAAAGTTCGTCCCTCCATCACAGCTTCGGGCAAGTTGACCCTTGCGTTAAAAGCTACAGTTGGTGCAGGATTGGGGATAGGTAAGAATGCTTCGACAAAAGACCCCAACGCGCACCAGGCAATCGGGACAAAAGATGGAGGAGCCTTCATTCATGATTCTAAGGGAAGGATTCAGAAACCCAGAAAATGGAATGAACCGGAATATGGAATTTCAGGTCTAACAATATCGTCAACCGAAGAGGTGGACGCCCCAGAGAAAATAGGTTTATCAGTTTCGGGCAGTATTAATGCAAGACTAGAAGCTGCTGCGGTTGTCTTTGTTGGATCTCGTGTCAAACACAACATTGCAACCTTGGAAGTCAACAAAGGGATTGAGTTTTCCCTCCAAGCCCACAAGCTTCCGGATGCCGAATTTGTTTTAGAGGCCAACGCTGAGCTTTCGGCTTCCGCCATACTCGAAGGGACTGTTGATTTCAAGTACACCTTTTAACAATTACTGAACAATTCTAATTCTCAATGCAAGGATGACCGATGCCGCTACATCTTTATTTCATGTCCTTGCTGTTAATTGCAGTAATTCTTGGATGCCAAAAAAAAATGCCTTCGCCAAGTCACAGCCTTCCGGAAAATGCGAGTAACTCGCCGGCAGAAGCGGTCCGACTTTATTTCCTAGCTATACAAAATCGAGAATTTGACCAGTATAGGAGCGTAGTTGTCGAGAGTAGTTCGCATCCCGAACTCGTTCGTGCAACTTATGACTATTTATGCGCCTTAGATAAGTTTCAGTACCAATTTGAAAAACACTTTGGGAATCAACGAATAAGTGAATTTGAAAACACCTACGGCCCACGTACGGAGATTAGTGTAGATCTAATTCACTGGAACCGCGACCTCACCTGGATTGAAGATGGAATTCAACTTGATGGCCATACAGCGGCGATACTCGCGATCCCAGGGGGACTTCAACCGATTGTAATTCGATATGTTCCAGATGAAAATCTCTGGAAGGTCCATATACTCGGAGATGGATTTCGTATTGAAGATGGAATAAAACAGATTCCCCTTGTTGAGAGAATGGCGAAATCGTATTCTGCCGCTGCATCCCAGATCGAGAATGGCCAAACGGACTTTGGAGAACTGGCGGACACCATCGGCATGGCCTTTGTTACCAAGCCGAATAAGTGAAGGGCTGGGGGACATTCCTAATGAAGCCACTTTCAATTCGATAGCGGGAGTAATCGTCCGGCCAACCCCATCTTCCCACCCATGATAGCCTGACATCATCACAGGCATTTCATGGTTCAGCGGGAGAATTAACATGGCGAAGGGGCCGCGGCGGGATGTTTTGAAGGAGCGGCGGTGGCGGGAGTTGATTTCCGGGCAGGCGAAGAGCGGGCTTTCAGTACGGGCCTACTGTTTGCAGCAGGGCGTTTCGGAAGCCTCTTTCTATGCCTGGAAGCGGGAGTTGGCTCGGCGGGATGACGAATCGGGCAAGGCTTCGCCGCGGTTTTGGGAAGTGGTGGTTGGCGATTCACGGAGTTCAACCGACTTGGTGGCGATGGGCGAACCATTACGGATTCACCTCGAAGGCGTTTGTGTCGAAGTGCCGCCTGGCTTTGATCGCGTGACGCTCGCAATGACGCTTGAGCTGTTGCGAGGCTCGGCATGTTGAGCGTTCCCGGCTCGTTAAAAGTCGTCTGCTGGGCCGGGGGCGAAGAGCGTCAAGCTGCACGCCAGAAAGGTTCGCTCCAATCTTGGCGGCATTCAAATGCTGGGCCGAACGAGCAGCTGCCAAACCAATGGCTGCAAGCCAATCTGCAACAGGTCTGACGGATTCAACCGCTCGGCGATCAAGATTACTAAACGCATCTCGATGCGAACTGGCGTCGAGTGTGGTTTACCGGACGGCTATATCTTCCCGCTGCATAAATATCTTCTGGCAAGTCTGCCAATGAGTGCTATCCGGCATCAATGACCCAATATTGCGAGTTTCTCTCCATTTCACTTTTCAATTGACCTAAGGTGTCACAGCCCGATAGTCTACTCACTGAAATGCTAGCACGCTGTCATTTGGAGTGAGTTTGGCCTTCCATGATATTCGTAGACCGCCTATTGGCGAAGGCATGCAATGCCGTCGATAAACCACCTCCGGACGAGGCGACGCTGCAAGGGCATCTTTTCGAGGTCCTTGGCGCCGCGGAGCGAATTCTCCAGCTCACCAGTTATCGCCAATTGGAAGCCTTCGGCCTGGATCCCGGAGAATGGGGCGATCGGCTGACTAAGGCGGTTCGACTTGCCGCTGCGATTCATGATCTAGGAAAAGCGAATCCGCAATTCCAAGGTCTCTTGATAGGCGAAAGAGAGTTTCCTCCGATTCGTCATGAATGGTTATCGGTTTGGTTTGTTCGACAACCGGCCGTGAAGGCTTGGTTGTTTCCCGCAGTTGATTTTGATGAGCAAGTTTGGCAGATCGTCCTATTTGCGGTCGCAGGCCATCACCCAAAACATAATCGCTCCGGGATTGATTTCGATCGACTTCAGGCGTCACCTGTCAGCCTGATGACAACCCACCCCGATTTTGTGCATTGCCTTGATTCAATCGGCTCATGGTTCGATCTTGGCCCACCGCCAATCATGCCCGATTCGGTTTTGTATCGAGGGGAGAGAGACCGGGAAGGAAAGCGGGCCCTTCAAACGATGGTTGGCGAAATTCAGAGCTACGAGTTTGAGCCTCGGGCCCACCGTGAATCATGGCAGGCACTGTGCGCTTTGGTGAAAGCATGCTTGATCGGCGCGGATGTCGCAGGCTCGGCATTATGGGAACAACTAGGCGAAGCCCAGCAGAGAACCGATTGGATCGAAGCCACGCTTGGCCGAAATCCAGATTCAAGTGATTATGCCGCGATCGTAAATGATCGATTGAAAGGCGCCGCTCCTCGCGAGTTCCAGTCGGAAGTCGCGCAGTCCAATCCCCGAGACAACGTGACCCTGCTGGAAGCTGGTTGCGGTACAGGCAAAACTCTGGCGGCCTATCTTTGGGCACGCGACCAAATTAAAGACCGCCGGCTTTGGTTTTGCTACCCGACAACAGGAACAGCGACAGAGGGCTTTCGTGACTATCTCTGCGATACGAACACTGGGGCCACAAGAGCGGGCGCCGACCTTTTTCATAGCCGTGCGGAATTGGACAAGCAGTTGGAGATGGCGACGTTGCTCCTAAGTCCCGAAGATAAGGAAGAGGAAGCCAGCGAAACTGTCGATATCCAGGTTCGCATAAATTCGTTAGTCGCTTGGGACACGATGATTGTCGCCTGTACTGTGGATCAGGTGCTGGGAATTTTGCAGAACCATCGATCGGGCCTTTACGCCTGGCCAGCCCTTGCCCAATCGGCCTTGGTCTTCGACGAAATCCATTGTTATGACGATCTGCTTTTTGGAAATCTATTGACTTTCTTGGCGAAGCTCAAAGGGATACCAGTGCTTCTGATGACCGCGAGCCTTTCGGAAGGTCGCCGGACGGCATTAGAAAAAGCCTGTTTGCAATCTGGCCGGAAACTCGAAGTTGTCCCCGGGCCCGCAGACCGGGAGAGCCTGCCCCGTTATGTCCGTGTCGAGAGCGAGCCGACCGCTTCAGTAGTGGAGGCGGAGGAGACGGTTCGCCAAGCCATCGCAGAACAAGGACGGGTCTTATGGATCAGCAACACGGTAGATCGTTGTCGCGATGTCGGTCGGCGTTTGGAGGATTGCGGATCAATCGTGTATCACAGCCGATTTATCTATATCGACCGCCAGGCACGGCATCGGGAAGTAGTCGAACTGTTTGCCTCCCATGGGGCAGGATTTGCATCGACCACTCAAGTAGCGGAAGTCTCACTCGACCTCAAACACGCGACGTTGCTAGTAACCGAATTAGCCCCGATCTCGGCACTCATTCAGCGTCTGGGCAGGCTCAATCGTCAGGCTGGCCCAGATCAGCCCGCAGGCGATCGGTCGTTAGGTCGCTTCCTAGTTATCGATCCCATGGGTCCCAACGGCGCGACCTCGTTGCCCTACGATGTCGAGGAACTGGAGGCCGCTCGTCTTTGGCTCACCAAGCTAGGCGACGGCGAACTCTCGCAACGAGATTTGATTCAGGTCTGGAAGGAGAGCGACCACTCGCTTCCACCACCGCCACAAGAGTCGGCTTGGATCACAGGACAAGGCCTGACGATCGTTACGCCGATCCGAAAATCAGGATTCGGCGTCACGGTCATTATGCAGCACCATGTTCCTGATGCCAAAAGGAAAGGCGCAACGGCTTATCTGCTTCCAATGAATGCTCCCCAACGCAAAGGCTGGGATTCCGGTCTACGTTGTTCCAATTACCCCATCGCACGAGAGAGCGCGATTACCTATGACGCGTCAACGGGAGGCGAATGGGCGACGTTTTTTATGATCTGAGTACGCCAGATGGCGTTAGCGAATGGCAGCAATTTGTCGATTTGTCGGCGATACACAGCCAACAGAAGTGCTCAACTCGAACCCGCAGGATCGTCTCATCCTGCTTGGTTGGCAAGAGGGAGATAGTAACGCCGCTATCGCGACCAAGACCGGTAGATCGATCGATCAAGTCAAGCGTCGCAAGAAGTATCTCAGGAATCAATTCCAGCAAACGTGAGAACCCTATCCATGACACCGATCGAGTTGCACTATCCTCTTCCAGGACGCTTACTAACGCTTCCCGCCGATCATGGCTACGCCCTGTTGGGAGCAATTTCCCGAGTATTGCCTGTCGCCCATGGTGGCAATGGTTTTGCCTTGGCGCCCATTGCAGGTCGACAAATCGGGAACAGACAGATGATGACCACTTCCGACAGTCGAGTAGTCATTCGCACGACAACCGATCGTATTTCGGACTTTCTTCCTTTGGCCGGCAAGGCGATTGAGATTGCGGGACAGCTTTTCACGGTCGGGGCGCCGCATATCCAGGCAGTGGTCGCTTGCTCTTCCCTTCGATCGCGGTTGGTCACGATCAAAGGCTTTTTTGAGGCGGATCCATTCAAAGATGCGGTAAGGCGACAACTGGATCGCCTGGAAGTTGGCGATTGTACGATTTCGATCGGTAGGCAACGGACGATCCGGATTCATGGTCGCGAAATTGTGGGCTTCTCGACGCTGCTGGATGAACTGCAGGACGACGACTCGATTCGCATTTCCGTCCAGGGAATTGGCGGACGACGACATATGGGCTGCGGCGTTTTCGTTCGATGTCAATCGAACCAAACTGGAGAAAATCCCGATGGCTAAAACGAGCGCACCTACGAAATCTACTGCAAAAAAGCCGCCGCCTTGCGAAGTCACCTTGTCGCTATCAGATCCCGATATGGATCAATTACTCCGCGCCGGCATCGGCGGTTTGGCAACCACCCTGCGAGCCATCGAACGGCAGGACTCTCCCTTCTACTGCGAGGAGGGATCACCCGACAGCGAACCGCCGTGGCGGATCACCAGAGATTCGATCACATTGACGTTTCCAAACCCAGAGAACGTCGCCAGCTTCTTTGAGCCCATATTCTCCTTTGCGTTTTCGATCCATGACGACATCATCGCCTTGCGACCGACTTATCTGCGAGACCTAGCTCCTGCTCCGCAGGTCTTGGCGAGCATCCAACAGGGACTGATGTTGACGTTTCTGCAACATGGAAAATCTCGCACGGGCGATAAAGCAGATGTGGAACGCAGTTATGAAGTCGATGGTAATCCGGTCCGATATCGAGTTCGGCCGCTGCACAGCTACAAACATCAAACGGGCTACCTCGATCTGATCGACAAGGGAAGCTTTTCAACGCGACCTGTCGAAATGCCTGGAACACTTTATCCCGGCGCTGCGGTACGCCACAACGCTTATAGTTCCCGAACAAAACATGAGGCGACCACCTCCCAGTTACTAGCTGCTCTTTTCGCACCGATCGGAACGCTTGCGTTTTCGATCAACCGCGGGTCAGCAGTTCTACTGGTACCGGATGTTACCGATC
The DNA here is from genome assembly GCF_057808535.1 of Blastopirellula sp. SH421. Lineage (NCBI taxonomy): Bacteria > Pseudomonadati > Planctomycetota > Planctomycetia > Pirellulales > Pirellulaceae > Blastopirellula > Blastopirellula sp. SH421. The sequence continues at coordinate 6,563,381 of NZ_CM173712.1, read as the reverse complement.
TCCAGGCATTTGCCCGCTTGCGGCCCCTTGCGACGCCGCAAGATGTACGCCAAGCCCAAATAGGAAGCATCGGCGATGCCGTTCTCGGAATCTACGCGACCTTGAGGGGAGAGGATGTCCAAGTTCAATTAGCGATTCCTTCCATCACTAGCTATTTGTTTCTACCGACGGCATGGGCGTCTCAGCAGAAGTCTCGGGTCGCATCCCAACTAATCGAAGCCCTCGATGATCGTACGCTAGAAATATTTCATCAAGCACAAGAATATTTGCCCGCCCGTCTCGCAACCCGTAAGGTGAAGGAGTCGATCGGAAAGGGCAAAAACAAGGTCGTGACTGAACGCGTCGAGGCGTTCTGGACATCGAGCATAGTGCGCCCCCTCGTTGCCGACAATCTCGCCGGCAAACAGCTCTGGTTTAAGGGTTTCACACGCTTGTTTCTTTCCTCTGATCCCGCGACGGGCAAACCGCTTCGTGATCGTCTCTCCTTTGAAAGGTCTGGGTTAAACAAAATGGTTCAAGGAAACGTTTGGGATCATGACGGTCAGCGCTCGCTTGTCCTGGCTGTTCACCATGCACTTCGTGGGCGCTATGGACAAATCGCCAAAGAAAACGAGACGAATCGCGTTGCGATGAAAAAACGCTTTCGTGGTGAATTCGAAAAATGGCGTTTGGCCTTCGCCGGCGCTAAGACCGCCGATCAATTTCGGTTTGCGTTGTGCGACTTGATCAGCCGCGTGCCGGCGAATCAAGAACTGCAAGCCAATTGGACCGTGGTGATACCTCTGCTAAGCGGCAAAGATTGGCAACTGGCTCGTGATCTGGCGCTTTTGGCGCTCGCCAGTTACCAAGGCAAAGAACAGCCGACGCCAGAAACTGCCGAATCAGAGGCGACCTAAAACAAGCTGTTCATATTCCGATCTAGCAACTCAACTTTCCTATTCAACTCTTTCATCGAGATACGCTCATGACCATTCATTTATTTGCCAACATCGTTACCGACTTTGGAACCGCCGCCAACAATCGGGGCGAAACGGAAGGCAATACGACAACATTACAAAAACTGATTTGGCACGGTCAGATTCATACCACGGTCAGCGCCGAGGCGATTCGGTTCGCTGCTCGGCAACAACTCGCGACCTTTGAGAATGGTGAAACAAATCGCCACTGGAATGAAGAGGCCCGCATGCACGAGTGGAAGGATGCCACGTTCAGCGGTTTCGCCGACAAGAAGGGAAAGGCGAAGACGTTTATCGACGATGACTTGCTCGGCTATATGCGGGCGGATGCTGCCAAAGAAGAGGGGACTGCCGGATCGGCAAGCGTGCGGCGAGCGGTCTTGGAAGTCACACGAGCCGTCAGCCTGACCCCTTGGGCTGGCGATACGACCTTCAATGCCGCTTCGCCTGGCGCCACGCCGTCCGCCGCCAAAAAAGGCGCCAGCAATCCGGTTCCTTATGGAGCCGAAATCCATGCTACTCGGTACCAATTTGGGATCGCGATGACTCCGGATCGGCTGAGAGTAAAAGATCGCGCTATTTCGGCGCTGCGAGCGATTACTTCGCTTCGTGACGTCGCCGGTAACCACGGCCGCTTTTTGTTTGACTTCTCCCCTTCGTCGATTGTGATCCGCATCACAGAAGACCCCGCTCCGCGATTGCTTTATTGCTTTGACACCACGGACGCCGGCAAAACGGTAGATGCTCCTGAGCTGTTGCGTCGAGTTCTCTGCGGTGACATTGCGGCCAGTGAACTGATCGTCGGTGGAACATTGGCGGAGACCGAAACCGGAAAGCAGCTTCAAACGGCAGGCGCAGAGGTTCATGCTGGCATCAAGTCCGCCACAGAGTCTGCCGCCAATCATTTGTCGGGCGTTTTGGCCTAATTGGGCGACGCGGCTGTCCGTTTTTCATAGTCACTACTCTCACCTGGATTCGTCGCCATGATCAGACTTTATGTATCGGTCCCCATAGCTTCTTTCCGCCGCGGTGCGGCGCGAGAGTTTTGGGAGACCTACTCTCAACCTCCCCCTTCGACTGTTTACGGTTTCTTGTTGTCGCTAGTTGGTGAAACCGATCGTTATCGACATCTGGGCGTCCGGGTAACTGCTGGATTGATCGACGCCCCGGAACGCAGTACGGTTCTGCGGCGTCTGTGGCGGATCAAAGACGCCAAATTAGGTCAGGGCAACGGCGCTAACGTGCGGCCAGACTACCAGCAGTTGCTTAGTGATGTTCGCCTGATTGTTTGGGTGGATTCGTCGGAAGAGATTGACTCCGACAAAGCTCCAACGCTGGAAGATCGAACTCGCACGGCCCTTGACCCGAAGAGCCGTGGGACCATCACGCGCTTTGGCGGACTATCGCTCGGCGAAAGCACGCATATGGTTGACGAGGTCTCGCTGCTTGAGAAATCCCCTTTGAAGAAAGATTGCCGAGCGCTGACTTTTTTGCTTAGCGAGCAGGGCAATGTCACCTATCCGGTTTGGGTCGACCATGTCGGATCGTCGGGCACGGTCTTTGCCTGCGGAGATCTGCAACTTGTTGACTCGTCTGGACCAAGCCTCACGAGTATTCCACAAATCACTGACGTGAAAGCCCCACGATGAGCGAACCAGAAACCGCCGACGAAGAGCCGCCTATTCGTGTCATGGCGTTACACGCGCTGCTCTATTGCGAACGGTTGTTCTATCTCGAAGAAGTGGAGGAAATCCGCGAGGCCGATGATCGCGTCTACTCTGGACGGCGACTGCATGAAGAACGGGTTCCTAAGCTTGATGATGATTCCCGCGAGCTCAGGTCATTTGACGTCGCTTCGGATGAGTTGGGACTATTTGGCGTGGTCGATGCCGCCCGAGTTCGAGATGGCCAGTGGATCGCCTATGAACACAAAAAAGGGCGCTGCAAACGGAGCGAGAAGGGCGTCAACCCAGGTGAGGAGCATCAGGCCTGGCCGACCGATCGCATTCAGACGGCGGCCTACGCGATGCTCTTGGAATGTCACTTGGGTCGCCCCGTCACGGAAGGGCGCATCCGATATCACCAAGACAACATCACCGTGAAAATTACGGTCGACGACGAGGCGAGAAAAGATGTCCTTGCCGCAATCGACCGGGCTCGCAAGCTTCGACATCAAGATCAGAGACCACCGGTCACCGACAACGAGAAGCTCTGCCGCCGCTGTAGTCTGCGAGTAGTCTGCCTACCCGAGGAGGAACGGCTGGCGGAAGATCCCGTTCCAACCAAGCGAAAGGCCTCGCTATTTCCTGCGCGACGTGACCGCCAGACGCTTCATGTCACTTCGACGCCGGCCACCATCGGCCGCAATGGACGAGCGCTCGTCATTGAGACGTCCGAGGTTAGCAAGAAAGTCCCCTTGGAACAGGTGGATGCGGTTATCCTGCATGGTGCGGCGCAGATAAGCTCTCAGGCCTTGCATACCTGTGCCTACGAGGATGTCGCCGTGCAATGGGTGACGTCTGGAGGTCGAGTCGTCGGCACAATCTCCCCGCCTGGCCGCGTTCGACAGCGAATTCGGCAATTTAAAGCCCTAGTCGAGCCGGATATCTGCTTGAGACTGGCCCGGACGACCGTTCAAACCAAGGTCCAACTGCAGTTGCAGTACTTGATGAGATCGACTCGAGGGGACCGTGCGATTCGTGAAGCCTGCGAATCCTCCCTTCGCCAAATGCGAGAGGCTGCCGCTTTAATCGACAAGGCCGATTCACTCGGCCGGCTTCGTGGCTTGGAGGGGATCTCGGCGCGTTGTTATTTCACATCGTTTAATCGCATGCTCGCCGATCGGGTTCCTGAGAGTTTGCACATGAACGGCCGTACCAAGCATCCGCCTCGCGATCGCTTGAATTGCCTGCTTTCGTATGGTTACAGTCTGATTTACGGTCTTGTTCATCGCACAGTACTGGCCGTGGGACTGGAGCCGTCGTTTGGTTACTTTCATCAACCACGCAGCGCCGCTCCTCCGTTGGTATTGGACCTTATGGAGATTTTCCGGACGCCGCTTTGGGAAATGCCGCTGGTGGGAAGCCTTAACCGTGGCCAATGGTGCACCGAGCGGGATTTCGATATCCGACCAGGGCACGTCTGGTTGAGCGATGATGGCCGCCGCAAGGCGATTTCCTTGTTTGAAACACGACTGGCTGAATCGTATCAGCATCCCTACACCGGCCAATCGTTGGAATATGGCCGCATGGTAGAACTCGAGGCTCGGTTGCTTGAGAAGGAATGGACCGGATGCGAAGGGGTCTTTGGCCAACTCCGCATCCGCTAAGGAGCAGCACCCACATGTCGACACCGCCCATTTGGCATCTCGTTTCTTATGATGTCCGCGATCCTAAGCGATTGCGAAAGGTAGCGAAATTGTTAGAGGGCTATGGCCACCGTGTCCAATTGAGCGTATTCCGCATCCGCATGAACCGGCAATCCCTCGAAAAACTGCGGTGGGAACTGTCGGAGATCATGTCTCTTGAGGATGATTTGCTGGTCATTCCCCTCTGCGAACGCTGTGCCGGCAAGGTATCTGAGCATTCCCGCGGCGAAAACTCTGACTGGGGCACTCCACCGCCTAGTTTTGATATCCTATGAGATCACCGACGATGGGTGTGCTTACACGTATCAGCGGGTGGCGTAGCTTTTGGTCCATCCATTGGCGACAATCGCCAGTGATTCACGGCCTTTTCACGCTCTTTGCCAAACATAGGATGCTTGATTCGGAGATAAAGCAAGCGATATTCAGAGTTTAGGCCTCATGGGCAAACCTCTTTTGGGAGCCAATCCGTGACAATTCAATCTCCCCAGCACCTGCGCTTGATTTCGCCTTGCGTAATTCCTGAGCTACTAAAGGGTTACGAGAGGCGGAGCGAACCATTCGATTACGCCGACAGGCGTTGAGCACAAGAAGACAATCAGAGCGATTTTCGAGTCGCTACCGGGCGAACCATTCGATTACGCCGACAGGCGTTGAGCACATTGACTGGACGATTGTTGCGGCCGACTTGAACGGCGCGAACCATTCGATTACGCCGACAGGCGTTGAGCACATTAACGCTGGCTTCAACCCGCTGCAAGAAATTTCGCGAACCATTCGATTACGCCGACAGGCGTTGAGCACCGGGATGCGAACGAGTTATCGATTGCGGCGCTGGTGCGAACCATTCGATTACGCCGACAGGCGTTGAGCACACAGACCTCCTAACATGGCTCCGCGCAAACTGGCGGCGAACCATTCGATTACGCCGACAGGCGTTGAGCACACTTCCTGGAATGGAATTGAATATCTGACCGGGAGCGAACCATTCGATTACGCCGACAGGCGTTGAGCACAGGACGAAGATTGCGATTAGGATGTGGGTTTTCATGCGAACCATTCGATTACGCCGACAGGCGTTGAGCACTTTTTGAAGGCGGTGAAAAGGCGAGCCCTTCAGGGCGAACCATTCGATTACGCCGACAGGCGTTGAGCACAACACAGCCGGTCAAGTTTTTTCGCCCACACTTGCGAACCATTCGATTACGCCGACAGGCGTTGAGCACATGACCCGATCACGACGCCGGTTCCGCTCGATATCGCGAACCATTCGATTACGCCGACAGGCGTTGAGCACACTTGCCCGGAGAGAGCGAGGAGGATTTGGACGTGCGAACCATTCGATTACGCCGACAGGCGTTGAGCACATCATTGTCGGCGCTGCACTTACGAAACGCTTTGACGCGAACCATTCGATTACGCCGACAGGCGTTGAGCACATCACGGAGCTTCGCGGCCATCGCGACACGCTTTTAGCGAACCATTCGATTACGCCGACAGGCGTTGAGCACCTGGTACTTAGCCGTAAGAGTCAACAAACGATCGTTGGCGAACCATTCGATTACGCCGACAGGCGTTGAGCACCAAGTCGTCAGGTTCGAGTTAAGCTGTCCACTTCCGAGCGAACCATTCGATTACGCCGACAGGCGTTGAGCACTTGGGTCAATCTCGGCGAATGCGATTAACGCTGCGGCGCGAACCATTCGATTACGCCGACAGGCGTTGAGCACGCGCATTTGAGCGAGTCAACGGCTACGACGTCTGGCGAACCATTCGATTACGCCGACAGGCGTTGAGCACAGCTTTTCGACCGGAACACAGACATCGGTTCCTGAGGCGAACCATTCGATTACGCCGACAGGCGTTGAGCACACGCTCACTAAGACACAGCTCGACATTCTGGGATGCGAACCATTCGATTACGCCGACAGGCGTTGAGCACATTTGCACAAACCGCCTTAGGCCACGGCAGATCACCCGCGAACCATTCGATTACGCCGACAGGCGTTGAGCACGACAGCACGAGAGATTTCACCTTGTCTTCTAGCCCACGCGAACCATTCGATTACGCCGACAGGCGTTGAGCACCGTAACCTGGATTCCGTCATGTTCCCACTGGGCGATGGCGAACCATTCGATTACGCCGACAGGCGTTGAGCACATCTTCTTTTGATGCGGGGTGAACGGGTTGTAGAAGAGCGAACCATTCGATTACGCCGACAGGCGTTGAGCACTTCGGCAACGTTGAGTACGCCGACAAAGCAGCTCGGCGAACCATTCGATTACGCCGACAGGCGTTGAGCACCAAGAGAGCCTGAAGCACGTCCTTGCGAAGCTTGAGCGAACCATTCGATTACGCCGACAGGCGTTGAGCACACACGCGAGCCAATCGCAGCACGCTACTCCCTTCATGCGAACCATTCGATTACGCCGACAGGCGTTGAGCACACTATCGAATGGACCGAACAGACCGACGACGATGACAGCGAACCATTCGATTACGCCGACAGGCGTTGAGCACCACAGAAGTAACCTGGGCACATCTCGCGCCACTCCCACCGCGAACCATTCGATTACGCCGACAGGCGTTGAGCACCACCACGTGCTGGCCTGTTGTTGCCCGAAGATTCAGCGAACCATTCGATTACGCCGATAGGCGTTGAGCACAGTCGCGAAACTAAACAACGGGCAGCGAAAAAAGGCGAACCATTCGATTACGCCGATAGGCGTTGAGCACGAACACGGATTTCACGGCTTGAAGAGCACGGTCAGGCGAACCATTCGATTACGCCGACAGGCGTTGAGCACAAGATTAAAGCGATCGCTCCTTGGTTTGGCGGCAGCGAACCATTCGATTACGCCGATAGGCGTTGAGCACGCAATCGAAGAAGCGGCAATTGCAGACACCGAACGTGGCGAACCATTCGATTACGCCGATAGGCGTTGAGCACTCAAGGCTCGCACATCGTCGGCAACCAGCTGGTTCGCGAACCATTCGATTACGCCGACAGGCGTTGATGGAATCGTGAGGTTTCAAGGTCACAGCAGGCGCGCACTCTGCCAATTTAGGCTGGCGCTCCTTCGCACGCCGCACCCGGTCGACTATTTTTCATACTGAAGCCCGTTCTGTTTCAGTAATTCGTTCAGCAGTATATGGATAGTTTTCGAGCAGACGCGGCGATGACAGGCTCGGGTTGAAACAAGTTGACCTCGTAATTCACAAGGCTAGAGAGGATTGCCCTTCACGTACCTCAACGTTCTGACACTGGCACGAGCTAAGTTCACAACAGAGACGAGAAGCGATCCAGCAGAAGCCAGTTACTTTGCAGAAGCACCTTGTAGATTGAGAACTAATTTCTATTTGACCGAAACAACTGGACGTTGATTCGAAATTATCATAATTAGAAATTGACCGCGTCTTTCGGTGAGGATGATTGGCATGCGATGTTGGATGGTGAAAAATTCTGGCCACAAAACTTCGACCCCAATGACGTTTTCTCTGTGGTCAAATAGAGGTGCGGCGTGAAAAGGGATATCGGTTGCTTGGGTGCGTTGAGCATCCTTCGGCCGGTGCGAATCGGCTTCTAGTTCACCACCCCAGTTCCTAACACCTTGAATCGTTGGCATCCTTGCGCTCCCAAAAAGGTTGGGAGAGAACACTTTTGGCCGACAATTCAAGTAAGTCCAACGGTAGTACTCGCCCATCCTTTCGTAAAAGCGGGCACAAAGATATGGGGGGTATTCCGGCAAGACTTCGGGTATCCGATGCCGACCCATACAAGAGCAAGCAGATCGATTTTTGCGATCGGTATTTTTTGGTAATTTGACACCCAATCACCGCTCAAAAGCTTGTGCGCCTTGTGTGCGCAAATGGGGGCTAAAACAGACCAAAATAGACCACTTACAGAAGATGAGGGGGGATCGGATCCGTTTAAAAAGAAAGCCGCAATCCCTTGTGGAATAACGGCTTAAGCAAAGTGTCCCCGAGTGGGCTCGAACCACTAACCTTCGGCTTCGGAGGCCGACGCTCTATCCAATTGAGCTACGGAGACTTGAACCGACGATTATAGCCCTTGTCTTGGGTGAGCGGGAAGCGGCGGGGCGAAAATCGCAGGGAGAGGGCTTTTCTACTCGATGGCGACAAAAATCTCGACCAACTCGGGCGATTGCTCGTCGTAGCGCTCGAAATCGGTTGTGTAGGCTCGGCGGTGTGGGCTGCTGGGGAAGTACGCGGCGATTTGTCGCCAGGCGTCGATCACGGCTTGGGGTTGTTGGCCGTGAGCTTGGAATTTTAGGTACTTGCCTGACTCGATCGTTGCCGTCGCAAGTTGATCGTTGGTCACCTGATCGACGACGCCGCCAACTAACAGGACATAGTCTCCCTGACTTTGCTGTTGATAGTTGTGGTAGACAGCGTAACGCTGCGAGGGGTTCGGCAGGCGGTCGGCGATTTTCTCGGCGAAGTAGCGCTTGTAGAGGCTGCTGATTTTGCCGGTCAGTGAGTTTGACTCGCTCAGGTTGTTGGTTTTTACTTGGAGCCCGGCGATGGTTTGTGCGTCGATCTCGACGATTTCTGGCCCCAACGCAGAGGCGGTATTCGTAGAGGTAGTTTTTGTGGGCGAGATCGCAGGAGGATTGGTGTTGGGATCGATCGCTTTGGGGGGCTCTGCATCGGCAGGCGAAGCGTCGCTTTGCACGTTGATGTGAATCAGTGAATCTTCTAAGCCAAGCACGCCGATCGCCGCCGAGATCCACAGCGGAATCGTTATGAAGCCAATGATTGTGGTCGCGATCGTCACTCGCAGCGCGATCCGCGGTTCACCGCCGTAGAGTCTCGTCAGCACGATCGGAAAAACCGCGGCTGGCATCGCAGCTTCGATCGCGGCGACTTGTTTCAATTCGCGTGAGATGGGTAAGAGAGCCGCGGCGGCGAGATAGCACAGCGGAAATACGCCACAGCGCAACAGCACCGCTAAGGTCGCTGTTCCCCACAGGCTTTCGCTCTTGCCGTTGCTCTGGTCGGCGCCGGTGATCTGATCAAAGAAGTTTGCGCCGATCAGCAGCATCATCATGGGGATCGCGGCGGCGCTGAGTGTCTTCATCACCTGCTGGACCATCTCGGGGATCAGCGGCGCCAGTCCCAAAAAGTTGACCGAGAGCGCTACGACGATTGTCACGCTCGGCGGATTGATCACATGCTTCCACCAGCCCTTGGATAATCCGCCGGCGATCATGCCGACGCAAATTGTCCAAATCGCCAACTCGACGCCGACATTGTGGAGAAAGAGGACGCCGAGCGCATCTTTGCCAAATAGGTTCTCGACCAGCGGCAACGGCACGAAGCCATAATTAAAAATCCCGACGCACACGCCAAACGAGCTGTAGGTTTTCGGATCGAGCATCCCGCTCCAGCGCCCGGTCGCTTTGGCGATCCATGCGGCGATTAGCGTTCCACCGGCGACGCTGATAAAACCAAACAGCGGGGGCATATAGATGTTGGTCGCGTCATCGAACGCCGGATTTCCGACGACCGAGCGAAAGATCAAGCACGGAACCAGCACGCGGATGCAGAGCTTTAGCATCCCCTCATCCGCTTCGCGGGTTAGCCAGCCCAGATGTCGCGCTGAGCCGCCGATCGACATCACCAGAAAAACGGCGATGGTTAGGCCCAGGATGGTTGGTATTTGATCGATCATGCTTTCGCCAGAATAGTTGGCTTTTCTCCCCTTCACAACGACCCCTTGGCGGTTGTCAGCCTGTGGAAGTCCGCCGAAGATAAATGTCAGACGCAGTCCATTTTTTCAAGACAGGGTAAAGGGGGATTCGCTTGCCGAGCGAAACAGCCAACAGCGAAACGATCGGCGTCATTGTCGTCGATCATGGGAGCCGACGTGCCGCCAGCAACGACTTGCTGCTAGAGGTGGTGCAGCTTTTCCGCCAAATGACGGGGCGCACCATTGTCGAAGCGGCCCACATGGAATTGGCCGAACCGTCGATCGCCGCCGCTTTTGCCAAATGTGTTCAACAAGGTGCAAGTCTAGTGATCGTGCATCCTTATTTCCTCTCTCCAGGTCGACATTGGAGCGAAGATATCCCACGATTAGCGGCTGAAGCGGCTGCCCAGCATCCTGGCATCCGGCATTTGGTGACGGCGCCCCTGGGTTTGCACCATAAGATGGCCGAAATCATGGCTGAGCGGATCGAAGTTTGTCTGGCCCGTTGTCGCGGCGAGGAGGTTACTTGCGGCATTTGTGACCAGCATACGCACTGTCGCATGCTGGAGTGACCCCGCCGGCGACCGAGTCGCTTCAAGTCAGACGCAATTGACTTCGCTGCTGTACTTTCGGCGGTTGTTGTTTTAAGTTGCGCAGCCTGCTAAACATCATTTCCGGTCCGATTTTTCATTTCAACACGAGACACAGACATGGGCTCGCTTGCGATTACCCCGGGCAAAACAAAGATTGGTTGGATCGGAACCGGCGTCATGGGTGCTAGCATGTGCGGGCACCTGATTGACGCCGGGTTTACTGCAACCGTCTATAACCGGACCAAAGCGAAAGCGCAAGGGTTACTGGATCAAGGGGCGGCGTGGGGTGAAACGCCGCAAGCTGTGGCTGCAGCCAGCGATGTGGTCTTCACAATCGTCGGCTTTCCGGCTGATGTGCGCGAGGTGATCCTGGGTGAACAGGGAGTTTTGGCAGGCTCCAAAGCAGGTAATGTGATCGTCGACATGACGACCAGCGAGCCATCTCTAGCCATCGAAATCGCCGAAAAGGGAGCCGAAAAAGAGGTTCTGAGCATTGATGCGCCGGTCTCCGGTGGCGATGTCGGCGCCAAAGAGGCCCGGCTGTCGATCATGATTGGCGGGGACGAAGCGGTCGTAGCGTCACTCCAACCCTGCTGGTCAGCAATGGGCAAGACGATTGTCCGGCAAGGCGGCCCCGGCGCTGGCCAACATACCAAGATGGTCAATCAAACGTTGATCGCTTCGGGGATGGTCGCCGTTTGCGAAGGACTGCTGTACGCCTACAAGGCGGGTCTCGACCTCGAAACGGTCCTCCAGTCGGTCGGATCGGGCGCCGCCGGGAGTTGGGGGCTGACCAATTTGGCCCCGCGAATCATCGCTAACAACTTTGATCCCGGATTTTTTGTTGAGCATTTCATCAAAGATATGGGGATCGCACTGGCCGAAGCGCGGCGGATGGGAATCGCGTTGCCGGGACTGGCATTGGCCGAGCAGCTCTATCAGGGGGTGAAAGCTCAAGGGCATGGCCGGGACGGAACACAGGCGTTATTTCTCGCACTGGGCCAGCTCAGCGGGATCGATTGGCAAAATCGATAAGCAGTGGTTGACCTGATGAGAGGGGGCGACGTTAATTTTCCCGCAAAAACGGCGTACCCCTGCCGGCTGGACCTTTGGCGAAGAAACATGTTATGCCGGTCGATATTAAGCGGGTTAACGTCTAAGAGCATAGTTTGCGGCGAGTTTTCTCGGTACGAAGAAGTGCAACAATTGGTTGAACCAATTGCTTGGCTCGCCTATCCTTATACGATGCGACAAATATCGCGGGGATCGCCTGGGGCGATCCCAAATTTTTCTGTAACTGCTACGGAGATGAAATTAGGTGAAATCTACTACCGCTACCGCTACCGCGACCGAAACGGGACTGATGCTTGGTGCTGACATCATGATCGAATCGTTGGTACGGCACGGCGTAGACGTCATCTTCGCCTATCCCGGCGGTTGCAGCATGCCGTTGCATCAGGCGTTAACTCGCTACAAAGACAAGATCCGCACAATTCTGCCGCGTCACGAACAAGGGGGCGGTTTCGCCGCGCAAGGGGTTGCCCGCACCACTGGCAAAGTGGGCGTTTGTATGGCGACCAGCGGTCCGGGCGCGACCAACCTCGTGACGGCGATCGCCGACGCCAAGCTCGACAGCATCCCGATGGTGGCGATCACGGCTCAGGTGCCGCGTGCTGTTATCGGCTCGGATGCATTTCAAGAAACGCCGATCGTCGAAGTTTGTCGCGGAATCACCAAACATCATTACTTGGTGACCGACATCGCCGATCTGACCCGGATCATGAAAGAGGCGTTCCATATCGCTTCGACCGGTCGTCCTGGTCCGGTGTTGATCGACATTCCGAAAGATGTCCAGCTCGAGCAGATCGTTCCTGATTGGGACTGCGCGATGAATCTGCCGGGCTACAACTACGAAGGCCGCACTGCCAAGCCAGAGCAGATCAAGCAAATCGCGGCGGCGATTAAGCGAGCCAAACGACCGATGATTTACGCTGGCGGCGGTATAATCACTTCGGGCGCTTCGGACGAACTGCGCGAGCTGGTCGAAAAGACCGGGATCCCGATCACGACCACGGTGATGGGACTCGGCACGTATCCTGGCGACGCACCGCTGAGCATGGACATGCTGGGGATGCACGGGACGGTTTACGCGAACTATGCCGTGCAGCAATGCGATTTGCTGATTTCGTTGGGCGTTCGCTTTGACGATCGCGTGACCGGCAAACTGGCTGAGTTCGCCAAGCATGCCAAGATCATCCATATCGATATTGATCCTTCGGAGATCAACAAAAACAAACTAGCGCACTTCCCTGTTGTCAGTGACCTGAAGCCGGCGCTACGGATGCTGTGCGACATTGTCGAAAAGCCGGAAGACATTTCGGAATGGGTCGCACAGTGCGCCAAGTGGAAGAAGGACGAACCGCTGAAGTACGATAAGTCGTTTGACGGCATCTTGCAGCAGCATGCGATCGCTGAGTTAAACGATCTCTGCAAAGAGCGGGACACGATCATCTCGGTTGGGGTTGGTCAGCATCAAATGTGGGCAGCCCAGTTCTACAAGTTTAAGAAGCCTCGCACTTGGCTCAGCAGCAGCGGACTGGGCACCATGGGTTTTGGCCTGCCGGCTGCGATGGGAGCTCAGGTCGCATTCCCCGATACGCTATGTATCGATATCGAAGGGGACGGCAGCTTCACGATGAACATCCAAGAGCTGGCGACCTGCTTCTGCGAAAAACTGCCGGTCAAAGTGATGCTGCTGAACAATCAGCATCTTGGCATGGTGGTGCAGTGGGAGGATCGATTCATGTCAGGCAACCGCGCTCACACTTATCTGGGGCCGGTCCATCATCCGGAAGCGACCGGAGATGGGAACGAGCGTTATGCCGCTGAGCGTTACCCAGACTTCGTGATGATCGCCAAAGGCTTCGGCTGCGGCGGCGCCACGGTGAGTCGCAAGGCCGATCTGCGGGCCGCTTTAGAAGAGATGATTAACTATGACGGCCCTTACGTGCTGGATGTTCAGGTCCCGTACCAAGAGCAAGTGCTGCCGATGATCCCGTCTGGGATGACGGTGAACGACATCATCAAAGAGTAAGCGGTGCAGGTTGCCGAAAGCCTCAAGCGCAAGCAAAGCTGGTCAGATTGACCAGCTTTGCTTTTAGATGCCGAAAGATCGGACGATCTTTATCTATTTGTATTTTTTCCGCAAACCACTCGGCGTTGGGGATCCTGCGCGATTTCGGCAAAAGACGCCCATTGCGTTGCCAAACTTGCGCAAGAAGGATGGAGAATTGTACAGAAAATAAGGTTTTTTCCCGCAGCGGTCGTATGCTATAGTTGTCATGCATTCCAAAAATCCGTCTCCTTTATCCTTCCACTTGTCGCAGACGATCACTTCTCTAGAATCAGCGTTTCATTGCTTGGGATTCCGGCGTAGCAGGTAAGTCCAGGAATCGCATCTCGAATTTCTTTCTTGATGCAAAGCAAAAAGCGATGATGCTAGAGATGACAAAGTAATTGGGCAGCACACTATCGGCATTGAAAGCCGCGCAGAAGATCTGCGCGGTGTGAGACATTTTGCCTGTAGCCGGAAGTCCATGACCAACGTCCCTTCGCTGTACCTCGTTGATGACGACGTGGCGGTGATTGATTCGCTCCAAAGATTGGTTGAATCAGTCTCGTTACCCCTCGTCTCGATCCTGCTAACCGATCAACTTCTCGACCTCCTGCCATCGGGGGCCTGCGGTTGCCTACTGCTTAAATTGCAGAGTGATCATCTCGATCTGATGCAACGCGTTCAAACTCTCCCTGCTTCCATCGAAACGGTTTTTTTGACTGATACCTCGGATGTATCGCTTGTGGTTCAAGCGATGCGCCAAGGGGCTGCGGCCGTTTTGAAAAAACCGTGTCGGAGCGAAGACTTGCTGGCGGCGATTCGCAGCGCTATCGGCGCGGCTTACTCTCGGCAACAACAACTCCAGCAAGAAGCGGCTGGTCGTGCGCGATTGAAAAGCTTGACGAAAGAAGAATCGCAAGTCATGCGATTAATGATCGCCGGACGCACGAATCAAGAGATTGCAGATCAGATTCAGCTCAGTCTGCGAACCGTGCAGTTCCGTCGTTCGAGCATCTTTCGCAAACTCAAGATTACCACCAAGTCGCGTTTGTTTGACTTGGCGGTCACCACCGGTTTGCTCGCCGAACTGGTCGCCGATGTTCCCTTGATGTCGCTCGATTCCGCCGAATCGGCGGTAAGCGGCGGCAACGATACTTGATAGGCAGGGAACGATTTTTTTGCGTAGCAGCAACGCAAACCATCCAAGGCGGTGAACACCATCACCGACCTATGCTGCAACGATTGTGAACTAACCCAGGCAGTTCCCTGCCCCCCAGGCCAGTTCCGATTGCATGCTAGCGGATATTCCAAGCAGATCCAGCGAGAGCGATTCTCTCTCTCTCATGGGGGAGTTGGATTTTAGTAGTCGCTTTTTCTTCACACCAAGGCGCCTTTGCTACCACGAGGACGGTGCATTTTACTTGTCGTCAGCAGCAAATTGCGGCATCATCGAAGGATCTCCTCCTGGTTCGAACGCGAGTCCGATCGCAATGTCTGAGTTGAATCCGTTTGCATCCCCGCTCGCCGCCGATACGGGCGAGCTAATCCATGCCGAGTGCCCTGGCGGATTTATCTGGAGCGGCTTCGTCGATCAGTATGAATTTCAAGTCGCGCCGGCCGAAAATCTGGCTGAGCGCATCATCGACTTCTACCAAGCGGCTGGGTTTCGCCAGATTGAGCAAGGAGCAAAGCTCCGCTTTCGGCGCGGGCATCTGTGGGGAAGCTTGATTGGCTCAGAATCCCACGCTCGCCAGACATTATGCGTCGAGATCAAGCAGCGCAATAAAGAGGCGATCTTGGTGACGCTGCATTACGATGTCGATTTCTACTTTGCGATTCGCTATCAGCCCAAATGGGCGCTGGCTCCGTTTCGCGAAGCGGTGCGATTGGCGAGGGTATTGGACGCCGTGAATTGGGAGTAGGCCAGGTGCTGGCTGGTCGCGCTATTGCTCGGCGACCACGCGGTGGTTGAAGATGCGAACGCCGCCGATCTCACGAATTTGCAGCAGCATGTTCGTCCCCAATAAATCTGCGCCATTGGGAATGCGATAAACGATAGTTTTCCGGCCGCGCGACATATTGGTGACGCGCGACTGCATTCGCTTGCGACCTGGCGCGAAGAGCATGCAGTCAAAGGTTGAAAACTCGTCGTCTTGTTTCAACAGCTCCGCTTCAACAATCAAATCGCCAGTTGCTTCATCTAGCCGGCTCGAAGCTTCGACGCTCAGCATGCCGCTGCCAACCAGGATCCGGCGATAAACGCTGAACTTGTACGTTTTGTCGGCTTCGATTTCGAAATCAAGCCGGACGCGCTGATAGCCGCTCGATGCGTTGTTCCGCAGCAAGATGCTCAGCATATTAGCGTAGTCGCCGCCGAGCGATAGTTTGAACGGAGTTACATCGGGAGTAATATTCCAGACGTCAGGCCCGACAAGGTGCACAACGCCGCTTAAGCTTTGCGGAAATTCATTTTTCATCGACAACTTCAAACGTTGCGGAATGCCAAAATTGCTGCTCAAGACGGCTGGCTCAAACTGGCAGCTCATCCGCAGCTTGGCGATCGACTCGTTCATGCCGACAATGAAAAGCGGAATCGGCCCCACTTCGATCACCTGGCGGTGGGCGTCTTGAGCCGGCTTCACGCGGCGTCCCCAGAGATCGACCACTTCGACGTTGTCACCTAGATACAGGGTTTCGGTGACAGGACGATCGTTCCAGATAACCATCGTGGTCGAACCATCGCGGGTGAACACATGATTGTTACTGTCCTGGGGGAGTTCAAGTTGTCCCAGGTAGGTTGCGCCAGAGATCATTTGCGCTGTCGTGCGCCAAGGGAGCAGCAGTTCGCTGGGAGAGCCATCCTCGTTCATCAGGCCATATTCGCGATCGAACGGCCGGGGAATGAAGACCGCTTCCGCATGATGAATCTTGGCCGCCAGCATCTTCTCTAGTAAGTCGCGGGCTCGTTCGTTGGTCGTGTATTCTGAACGGGCCAGCGGATAGATCGTCACAAAACGCTGGGTCGGGCCGGCTGCGCGATCCAGGTAGGCGGCAAGTTCGTCCTTGGTCAGCGGAATTACATCGTTCACATCGCCGTTTTGAGGAATGATCGAATAGGCGAGAAAGTCCCAGGGAAACTTGCGTGCTTGAGGAGTTTCGGCCATCCAGCGCCACGGAACGCCGAGCCGAATGTCTTGTCCCGACTTGCGCAACTCGCTATGGATTTGCTCTAGTTTCTCCAGCAGATTGCGATAGCCGACGAAGCTGACATCTTCGTCCGATCCCAATTGCCAGTAACGGACCTTCAGCGACAGCCGCGTCATCACCGGTTCGAGATAAGGGCGCCACAAGATTGGTTCGGCGAAGATGCTAGCGACCAGCAAGTTCTCGCTTTCGCCAAACAGGTAGCGAATATCGGCCGGAGGCTTGTCAACCAACGCGATCATTTCGATATGATTCTTTTTCAAACGCTCGGCGAAGCGCGCGACATCGTTGGCGCGTTCTTTTTCATTTTCGCCGTACCACACCGGGAACTTGACCCAGTTCACGCCAACGCGGGTTAACAGGTTGCCCATGTTGGTCAGGTCGAGCGGCGTTTCTCCATCCGGTAGCGACCAACCGAACTCGCCAGCGGTCGGTGGAAGTTCGTCCGGCACGACCGCTACCGAGATCACACGGCGATGCATCAGCCCGGTGCTGCCGATCATCGTGGCGTGCACTTCGTAGAATCCAAACTGCGAGATCGGCGGCTTCCAGTTCATCTTGCCGGCGTAGCCGATGTTCCACTTGGCCGTTGTTTGCGCCTGCTTGCCGAAGAGCTCTGATGCAAGATTGGACTTGCGCGCCACCACTTTGCCGTTTAAGCGGCTCTCCATCTTGGCCAGCGATTGACGTCCGACGTCCACAAGTTCAAAGACGATCCGCGGATCGCGTTCGACAATGCCGGTGACTTCGCAGATGATCTCGATATTGTTCGGATTAGAAAAAACATGGTTGTTGTCGGGAGTGGCGAGCATCATTTTGGGGAGTCGCGCAAACCAAATATCATCAAAGAAAGCAGCACCGGTGAGATCTTCGTCAATCTTGCCGGTGGGTTCGATATGCAGGCCGATCACCGCCATCGCGACATCGGTCGAAGTGGGGGCGACCGGTCCGACGCGTAATTTGATCCAACCGCCGGTTTCTCGAAACCGCTCTGAGTGGAACGTTTCGATCGGCTCTTCTTTGGCATTAAAGAAGGTCACGGTGAGAAACGCTTTATCGTACTTAAGCCCTTCGGTGCGCATCCGCGCTTCCAGCACGTAGCTAAAGATTTCTCGCGCTTCGATCGGAGGACTATAGATCGCCGCCGATCCCCCATCCAGCGAGATCTTCAACGAACGATTGCCGACTGCCGCGTCTTCTTCGGTGACTTTGATATCGAGATAGCGCGGATAGCCGACTCCCCCACGTCGTGTCCAGTTATCAGGCCATTCATCGTAATTCAGATCAAATTCTTGCGAAAAGTCGCAATGGTAAAGCTCGATTGCCTCTGGATGACGCGAATCGATTGGCGCTTCGATCTGCGGCATTGCGGCAATCAGAATCGGGATTAACAAGAGCGAGGTCATATCGCACGGCGCGCAAAGGGACAATAATCAAAGTGGTGCGAGCGGATGCTGTGCGCACAGGTAATTGAAACGTTGCTTATTCCCCAGATAAAGCCAGACAGGCGCGTCATCGACATGCGGCTGCTTGGAACCGCTGTATCTGATAACCCCGACAATCGTGGTAATCGTTATGTTTCGTTTTGGCGTTCAACTCCGCTCCCTCCGTCTTCCTGTGCGAAAAGCGTTGCAAGTCGCCTCTGAGCTGGGCGCTCGCGGCGTCGAAATCGACCTCCGCAACGAGATAGCGCCGCGTGATCTGTCGCAAACCGGCGCTCGCCAATTTCGGAAACTTCTGGAGGATTTGAATCTCAAAGTTTGCGCCGCAACCTATCCTACCCGCCGCGGTTATTACGACGCTGAAGATCTCGATCGCCGGATTCTGGCGACCAAAGAAGCGATCGACTGCGCCTACAAGCTGGGCGCTCCGGTGGTGACTAACCACCTTGGGCGCGTTCCCGCAGATGTGACCGATCAAAAATTCACGCTGCTGCGCGATGTCATGTCCGAGATTGGCCGCTACGCGCATCAGAATGGGGTCTTTATGACCGCCAAAACAGGGCCAGAGTCGGCGGCAGACTTGAACCGTTTGCTCGACGCTTTGCCGGATGGCCTTTTAGGGGTCGAGTTTGATCCTGGCGCGATGATCGTCAACGGATTCTCAGCTCGTGAGTCGCTGGAAGAGTTGATCAAGCATGTGCGCCACGTTCGCGCCAAAGATGGCGTCCGCGACCTGGCGATCGGACGCGGCATCGAAGTCGAACTAGGACGCGGTTCAGCTGATTTTCCGATGTTGTTAGCAATGCTCGACGATGCTGGCTACAACGGTTTTCTGACGGTGGTTCGTGAAAATCCGCTATCGCCGCGCGACGAAGTCGAGCAATCCCTTGAGTATTTAAAACAGCTAGTGCCGCACGCCACGTAGATCAGTTCGCGGCGTCCGATCTTTAACAGAGCGTTTGTTAGAACAGAACAGGCTGGCGGATTTCGTGAGGCCGAGGTCTGACCTACGTTGCGCTGTCCGTTTGTATCGATTGACTGCGGGTAATTGGCCTGCTTTACTGCGGAAAACCACATCCGACGGCGATGGACTTCTGTGGGAAGCACCCGAACAATAAAGATGTCTAACAGAGAAGTGCTGCCTTCATTCTTTGCCCAGAGGAAGTCACCTTCTCCTTCGGACGTGTCCCCACTGTAGGCGATCCCAGCCGGCAATTCCCCCAAAGTTTGCCCCCGCTGGCTGGATCGCCTTTTTTTGTGCTTGCCCTCGCGGCGCTACGCTTGGAGGTAAGAGTTCAGCATCCAGCGTTCTTTCTCAAGGGTGACAATAAAGTCTTCGAGAATGATCACGCTGCCGGTATCGCCGATCTCTTCGGCATGGGCATGCACTTGTTTGACATGATCATTTAGCTTGCCCATGTCGGCATGCAGATTGGCGACCATCGCTTCGGCCGACGGCGTGGAGCTATCTTCGGTCAGCGTCGTAAGTTGGAGAAACTCGCCTAGCGTCGCCGGCGGATTGGCGCCAAGGCCTCGAATGCGTTCGGCCAGCGTATCTATCCCTTCAGCCGCGTCGGTGTACAGCTCTTCAAACTTAGCGTGCAGCGGAAAAAATTCTTTGCCAACAACGTTCCAGTGATAGCCTCGCAACTTTTGATAAAAGACCGCATAATCGGCTAACAGCTTGCCGAGTTCCTTGGCGGCGCCATGATCGCTCATTGGGAATTCTCCAGAGGTTAATGGGATCAGCGGAGGGTGATTGGTTATGATACGGCGACTTGCCGCGACGGCCAATCGGGCGGCTGCGGCTTGTTTGCGAAGCGATGAAGATCGTGATTGAACCGCAAAATTTGAGCAAGACTAACGCTCTCGAAGACGTGCTGACGCATGATGGAGCCGACAGAAAGCTCTGGTCCGAACTTCTCCTTTGCGCAGCGATCGAGTTTCAGATAGGCTGATGTGGGAATTTGTTTGCCGTCGGCTGAGCGAAATAAGAGCGTCGAAGGCTTCTTCAAGGCCTTAAATACCCGGTGTCAGATTGCCGGTGAAACGGCTTGGCGATTCGTAACTGTTCGCTCATCTTGCAGCTCAGTGGTCGCAGTGAATGGGACGGCGCCCGCAAAAGATCTCTCTCTGTCGTAAGTATCTTTGTAACGCTGCGATTCTTTTTGCCTTCCGCAGACAGAATCTTCATTTGCGACCGGCAAATAGGTCTGCGACGTTTGTGTCCGGGCTCAAGCTGGCGAGCTGTTCTTAGGGCGCAATTTAAATCGCGGGTCCCTTGCCGTTTCCACCTAGACTGCCTAGTCGTGAACGATTAGTGGATCACCGGGGCGATTTTTTGAAAAAAACGAAAATCGTAGGGCAAGAAAAGGCCCCTTTTTTCCAGAAAAAGATTTGTCTGTGGGCAGTAATTTCGATTAAATAAAAATCCCGCGGAAAAATTGTGTCAGCACTGTAAGGATTCTCAATACTGCCGATACAATAGTGTATTGCTTTGCGCAATGGATCGCTTACTTACTTCTTTTCGTTACGTCCCAATTGCGATCCATTCTTTTCTTTTTATCTGTTTGGAGTCTTCTTATGCAAAAACGACGCGGTGGATTTACCCTGGTTGAGTTGCTGGTGGTCATCGCGATCATCGGCGTTTTGATTGCTTTGCTTTTGCCGGCTGTACAGCAGGCTCGCGAAGCGGCTCGCCGAATGACTTGCACCAATCAACAAAAGCAGATTGGTCTGGCGATGCATAATTATCACGACACGTTTGGATCGTTTGCACCGGCCGCGGTTTGGCTCGGGACAGGAACGACGGCTCCAGAAAGTGCCCGCGATGCGAGTTGGGGAGCAACTTGGGCATTGATGATTCTGCCGTTCATCGAACAAGGGAACTTGCATGACCAGTACAATTTTTCCAACGTTGCCCGAGATACGACTAACAACCTAGTGACTCGGCAGCGTCCCGACGCATTTCTTTGCCCCAGTCATCCCGATGTGACGACGCGACTGAATCAAGATTTCGACGGTTTCGCCAAAACCAACTACGCGGTAAGCCAAGGAGGTTGCCGGCTGTTGGAAACGGACGACTTTAGAAATAACGCACGCAAAGGGGCGTTCAGCATAGTCGGTCAGTATGGCGCCAAGTTTCGCGACATGACTGATGGAACCTCAAACTCGGTGATTCTCAGCGAGATCTTTGTTCTAAGCAGCGGCGGCGGTGATCGCGGCGCATGGGGTTGGTGCACTGGACCCACTTTCAATGGTCGTAGTCTCGCTTCTTCGCCGGAAGTGATTTTGACGCCTAACACCAGTCAAAGAATGGATGCGAGTCACTATTCGCCCAACACGACAAGTCAAACGATTTTCGGCATGAACAGCAATCCGGATGTGGCCAGCAACGGCGGTGTCGCTGCACGCAGCTTCCATCCCGGCGGCGTGATCATGTGCTTGGGTGACGCGAGCTGCCGATTTGTCGCCGAGACGATCGATCAAACGACCTATGCCAACGCATTGGCGATCGCCGACGGGAATGCGACGACGCTGCCGTAACCGCATTGCTATTGCAGAATCGTTCTACCCGAAACCCATCTGCTGCGCATGGCCTGCAGATGGGTTTCCGCTTTCGATTGGGACCGCTGATTTTCTCTTTGTTGGCAACTTGTCGCTGATTGCAGGTTTACCTTTATGTTTATTCGCAGCTTTTCTCTTGTTGTCGCATGCTTGTTGTTCTGCACTGGTTGCCCAAAGGGGCCGGCCAGCCAAGGTGTGGGGGTGACTGACCCCGAAATCGCTCAAAGCGTTCGGGAGCAAGTGACCGATTTTGTGACCAGTGCAGAAAAATCTCCGCGCTCGGCCAAGGGGAAACTTGATCTGATGTTGGAATCGCTTGAAGGCGCGGCCGAGCGCGGCGAGGGCTTTGTCAAAGTTCGCGACGAAGCAAAGAAGCTGCAATCAATGTATGGAGAGAAGGCCAGCGACGCAGAGCTGAAGTCGCAGTTAAAATCGCTGCAGTTATCCGCTGACGCGCTGACTCAACCGTCCTAGCACAGCAATCGCTTATTTCGCTTTGTTCGCAGCGACCGAGAACCGGAACTTATAGTCGTCATCCGTCCCAAGTTTCTTGTCCGGCCCCAGCAGCGTCATGTCGACGTCATAGCCGTTGATTGTCCAGCTTGCAGCGACGTCTCCTTTGGACCAGCGGCCTTGCACTCGTTTCGATTCGGCGATGTGGGCTGGTAAGCCGAGGATCGACTGGCGAATGGTATGGGTCAGGCCATTTTCCATGACCGCGGTTTTGCGCTGGAACAGTTCGGGCCAATCGGCGGGATAACGAGCCGTTAGCTCAGGAAACGCGGGGATCGAAGGTTCGCTTGGTTGGTTGGGCGAGTTTGTTGGCTCGACGGCGTTGAAGTCAAAGTCAGGCGTCTGTAGAGAGGCTTCGAGCGCTTTGAGACGCGCTTGCTCTTGTTGAAACGGAAGGATGAACTGATACGCCAGCACCAGTGCGCTGACCGTGCCAAGCAGTCCCATCACCACGATTGCCGCGATCATGGTTGAGCTTCCATCAGAGCTGCGCGCGCTGCGCTGAGCCGCCACGCTGCGCGGCTGCCTTGAAGCGGGGGCAGGCAATGCAGCCGGGGCAGGCATCGTCTGAGCTGGAGGAGGATACCCATAACCAGGCGGCGCTGCTGCCGGAGCATAAGGATAGGGGGCAGGCGGAGCTCCGTAACCGCTGGGAGGCGGTGGATAAGGGGGCGGATAGTATCCATGCGGCGGTGGCAGCGGGCCGGCAGGAGGTGGAGGCAACGGTCCGACAGGCATTGGTGGTCCCGGCGGATACGCTGGCGGCGGCGCGGCGGCGTTGCCCGGCATGGGATAGGTCGGTTGACCATTCGCCTGGTAGGGAGACGACGGCATCGGATAGAGCGGTGGCGCAGGCATTGCTGCGGCGTTCGGGGCTGGGTTCGTCGGCGCCGAGGACGTCTCTTTAAAATGGAACGTCCCCGTATCTCCGCTTGCAGGAATGCCGGGAGAATCGATGTCGTCGCTCCAACTTCGATTTGCATCGAATTGCGCTGGGGGATGAACCTCGATGTCGGCTGTCAGCTGCTGTGGTACCCGGATCTTCTGGCGACAGCGGCGACACATGACGCGCCGACCCGCTAATTCAGGCTCCCAACGACAGGGACGCTGACATTTTGGACACGAAAAATACTGCTTGATAGTCACCTGAAGACCCCTGATTGAGACTTCCGAGTCTAGTCATAGCGCGGGGGTAATTCAACGCGAAATCCAAAAAAAGAAAGAGGCGAAAGTCTGCTTATTGCACTTGAATAAGCTAGGGGAATTTTCCCTAAATTGTTCTGGTAGCACGGTTTGCAATCACCGGCGTGGAAGCGTCCATTACTTAAGCAACCGCTTCATCGCACCGGCGACTCCCAGGGTAACCTGGGTCATCCGGTCGTAGTCGAGCGTCTCTGGGGTATCACTCAACTGGTGGTAGTGCGGGTTCCGTAGAAAGCTGGTGTCGGTCAGCATGAGCGCCGGATAGTTTTGATCCCAGAACGAGCTGTTGTCGCTGCGCCGGATTTCGTGGACCCGCTCAGGCAAGTTAAGCGACCACAGAGGAAGCTTGGATGCACGCTTGAATCCGCGGCGGAAGTTCCAGTTCAAACTCCAAGAGCTCAGATTGCCGACTGCCGCCAGAAAGTTGCCGGTGGTTGGGAAGAGCGGATGAAAGATTTTCGGGATGGTCTCAGGGATCTGCTGCGAGTGGGGATCGTCTCTAAAGTAACCGACCATTTCCAGGCAAAGCATGCCGATGATTTGCTCGCTATGCTCCCGCGCTTTGCGAGCGTGATGCTGACTTCCCATCGCACCCACGTTGAAATAGGGCGCCTCTTCACAGGCGAACGCAACGCACCGCATTGTGCGGCGGCCGATGTGGCCAGACAAGAGCCGTGCGACTTCTAGCATGACGGCGACGGCTGACGCATTGTCATCTGCACCCGGTGTGAACGGGGTAGAGTCGTAATGAGCGCCTAGCAGGACGATTTGTTCAGCGCGTTTGGAGCCAAGGGTTTCGACAATCAAGTTGGTTGCCTGACCGTCGAGCGTGTTATAAGCCTGCTGACGAACTTCGTATCCCATCGCGGTCCACTGCTGCGTGATATAGCCGATCGATGCATTAATGGCGGTCGGATGTCGAAGCGTGCGGATGCCGATCAAGCCGGCGAGGCAATCGACATGCCGGACTAGCTGCTCGCGAATTTTCAGAGAATCGATTGTCATGCCGTTTCCTAACGCAGCGTGGGGTCCATCCATCGCTGGCAAATCATTATCTACCTTGGGAACGATGCCGGCGACTGGTTTTCCATATTTTTGTCTGGTTAGCGATTGTTTGACGCGTTTTAGAAACAAGCTGCGCCGCGGCTGAGTAAGTCACTTGTCCTTCTCCTTTTTCTCGCGAGTCTGTCATGCTCCGCTATTCGAGCTTTTTTTTGCTGAGCGCATGTTTGCTGCTATTGGGAACGCGTACTTCGGTCGCCGAAATCCCCAGCGCCGAGAAGATCATAACTTCGGGAGATCTGTCTGCCGGCAAAACGGCGCTCGAGCAGTATCTAGAGCAAAATCCCTCGGACGATCGCGAGCGATTTGGATTAGGGGTCGTGCAATTTGTCGCCGCGGTCGAGACGATGTCACAGGCTTTTTATGAATGCGGAGTGCGTGACCATCGCAGCCAGCTCCCTTTTTTGCGAATAGTCAGTGCCGAAAATCCCCAACCCAAGGCCACCAGTTACCAAGATGTCCGCAATATTATGCAGCGGTTTATCGAGGATTTGAAACAATCCGAACAGACGCTGGCCAAGGTAGATGATCAGCGGGTGAAGCTTCCGCTTCCCTTGTTTCAAATCCGCTTGGACCTGAACGGCGACGGCGAAACGACCGCTCAAGAAACGCTGGGAATGGTCGCCGCGCAGTTGCGACTGGCGCAAGCTCAAGCGGCTACGGAACCTGGAAACGAGTTGGCTGAGAAGGATGTAGAGCCGGTCAATCCTGTCGTCGCATTTGACTACGCCGATTGTCTCTGGCTACGGGGGTACTGCCACTTGTTGAGCGGGATCGCCGAAACGTATCTGGCCTATGACGTGCAAGAGTTGCATAACCGAGTTGGTTATCTCTTTTTTCAGAAGCTCAGCTCGCCGCATGCTTACTTGGCAAAGACGAATCATGTTTTTGACATCGCAGGCGATATCGATGTTGTGGACGTGATTGCGCTGATCCATTTGATCAACTTTCCGGTAAAAGACGCCGATCGGCTGCAGGCCGCCCATGCCCACTTCCTGCAAGTGATCACACTCAGTCGGCGCACCTGGGATGCGATTGAAGCCGAGGATGATAACGATCGCGAATGGATTCCCAGTACTCGTCAAGATTCGGCCGTTTCTACGATGAAGATGACGCCTGAGATGTTGAAAACCTGGCGAGGATTTCTGGATGAACTAGAAGCGATCCTGCAAGGCGAAAAACTGGTTCGTCATCCGCGCGTTACCGACGGCCGCGCGATCAACATCAAGAAAGTCTTTTTTGAGCCGCGTCAGTTTGACTTGGTGATGTGGATTCACGGCAGCAATGCGACGCCGTTTTTGGAGAAAGGCCCAATGACGGAGACGCGGTTCTGGAACCGCTTAAATGAAACGTATGGAGGGCGGTTTTATAGCTTTGCCGTCTGGTTTAATTAGGCTTGTTCAACTTTGGATAAACGCCGACGCGCTGCGCCCAAGCGTTCCATTGTTGTGACAATTCTTGGACCTTGGCAGGATTTTTAGACGCAAGATTTTGCGTTTCGGTGCGATCAGACGCAAGGTTGTACAACTCCCACTGGGCCGGTTGAACCCCACGTGGCGGAGCAACGCCGCGGCCGACGAGTTTCCAGTCGCCGGCACGGATCGACGCGTTACTCTCATGCTCGATGCAGATCGGTTTTTGCCGAGCCAATGATTTTCCTTGCATCGCTGGGCGGAGCGAAATCCCATCGAGCGCGGCGAGCTTGTGCCCTTGATAGTCGGTCGGATAGGTTGCGTTGGCCACATCCAATAGAGTCGGCAGCACATCGATCAGCTGGGCAGGCTCGGTATACCATTCTGCGCGAGCAGCGATCTTGGCAGGCCAGCGAATGAAAAACGGCGTCGCTGTTCCCCCTTCATGATTGAAGTGCTTGTAAAGCCGGAAAGGCGTGTTGCTGGCGTTGGCCCAGGCTTCGCTATAGCTGTTGCCGTGCTCTAGATTGCGTTTTTGGGGATCGATAAAATTGCCGCGGCCTAGCACTCCGCCCTCTTGGCAGCCGCCGTTATCTGTCAAAAAAAGGATCAGCGTGTTGTCGTTGATGCCTGATTCTTTTAGGTGCTTCATAAGCCGCCCAATGTTTTGATCGACGCGGTCAATCATCGCCGCATACACGGCCATCTGTAAATCTAACTCATCTTGCTTCTCGTCATCTAACTGGTCCCACGCCGGCAGCCGCGGAGTTCGCGGCGAAAGCTCGCAATCAGCGGCGATCAGTCCGAGCTCTTTTTGCCGCTCTAGCCGTTGCTCACGCAGTTTATCCCATCCTATTTTGTACTTGCCACGATATTTGGCGATGTCGTCTTCAAACGCTTGCAGCGGCCAGTGAGGCGCGGTGTAAGCCAGATAGAGAAACATCGGGCGTTGTTGGCCAGCTTGTTCCTCTTGCAAAAAACGAATCGCATAGTCGGTGAATGCGTCGGTCGTATAGAACGCTTCGTCTGTGGTGCTGACAGGAATCGGAACGGGCTCATTATCGAGCGTCATCCCGCGATCTCCGGTGGGATAGAAATAACGCGTGGCGCCTGAGATGCATCCATAGTACTTTTCAAACCCGCGCTGCCGCGGCCAGCGGCTTTCGTCGTTGTAGCCGAGATGCCATTTGCCGGACATCAGCGTCGCGTAACCATGTTGTTGAAGCGCTTCGGCGATGGTGATGCAGTTGTGGTTGAGATAGCCTTGATAAGTGGGGGGCTTTCCGGCGCCGTAGACTTGATTGGGGGATTCGGTCATGTGACCGATACCGGTTTGATGCGGATAGAGCCCTGTCATCAACGTCGCCCGGGTGGGGCAACAGCGGCCGTTGTTATAAAACTGCGAGAACCTCACGCCGGTATGGGCCAACGCATCGATATTGGGCGTTGCGATCTCGCTGCCATGATAACCCAGATCAGAAAACCCCATGTCATCGACCATGATCAGGATGATGTGGGGACGCTCCACGGCCCCGGTCAGGCCGCACCAGCCAAAAAAGATGGCGAACGAGAGGAGTGCGGAGATTTTCATGTTTTAACGGGGGACCAGAGAGAAATGATAGGAGCTTAGCGGTTCGACGATTCCAGCTTAAAGTTTACGATCGAGCCTGAGAATGCATTCGGCACATCGTAGTCGCCAGCGGCAGTCTGTGCATCCTGGCCAAGGGATAGTTCGTCTTTCGGCTGCACCGAAATCAAGCCAGGAGAGCTAATCTCGATCGCCGGTTCGTCGTTGATTTGAAGTCGCATCTGCTGGGCGTTGAGTTCAGCTCGCAAGCGCAACTTGCCAGAGTATTTCTGCTGGGCCAGCAACCGCGTTACTTTGCCGTTGATTCGCACGTCAAACGCAGGGCGTCCGTTAACAAAGTGAAGTGCGTAACCA
Source organism: Blastopirellula sp. SH421 (assembly GCF_057808535.1). Lineage (NCBI taxonomy): Bacteria > Pseudomonadati > Planctomycetota > Planctomycetia > Pirellulales > Pirellulaceae > Blastopirellula > Blastopirellula sp. SH421. The sequence continues at coordinate 6,535,294 of NZ_CM173712.1, read as the reverse complement.
TATTCACGACCTCCCTGCGCGGCGACGACGCCGATGGGAACTTGCGCGTCGACATCCGCTTCGAGAACCCAGCTGCGATTGGCAAGCGGGAAATGAGGATCGAACTCGAACGAATATTTTGGCTGCTTGGCTCGCGCTGGGGCGTAATGCACGCCAACGTCCCAGGCCCACTCGTTCCATGCGGCGACCATCGATTTCAAACGCTCAGGCTGATGCTTCGCCAGATCGTTGGTTTCGCAGCGATCCGCAGCGAGGTTATAAAGTTCCCACTCGATCTTGTGCGGCATCCGTTTGGACCTGACGATTTTCCAATCGCCATCTCGCAGCGCGTGGGCGCCTTGATGATCAAAGCCAATCGATCGAGGCGGCAGCGCTTCGCCGCGCATCGCCGGCAACAAACTCGTTCCGGCTAACGGCGTGATCGGGCGAGCTTCGTAGGTTTGCGGATAGGTTGCACCGGTCGCTACCAGCAGCGTCGGCAGGATGTCCATCACATGTCCCGGCTGACGCTCCCAACGATCTGGTTGACCGATGCCAGCAGGCCAATAGGCGATTAGCGGCGTGATAATCCCGCCTTCGTGGGTGAAATGTTTGTACATCCGAAACGGCGTATTGCCCAGATTGGCCCAACCGCTGCCGTATGACTGATGCGTGCCGCGCTGACCTGTCTCATGCAGTTGATCGCCGCTACGAAGCGTCGTAGCGCCAACGCGAGAGGATCCATCAAAACCAAACGGGCCCCATTCATAGCAGGCGCCGTTATCACTGAGAAACAAGATCAGCGTATTCTCGAGATCATCGGTCGCTTGCAGGTGATCGACAATGCGGCCAACGCCGGTATCAATTCCTTCGACCATCGCCGCGAAGACCGCCATCCGACGAGCCAAGTCGCGTTGTCGCGGCTGGTCCAGCGAATTCCAGGCTGGATTCTCTTCCCCTGCATAGCTGTTGGCGATGTCATCTCGATCGACCGGAACCAACGAGCGAGAGGTCAACTTCCAGTGCTCGCCGTCGATTAGGCCCAGTTTTTTCATGCGCTCAAAACGTTCGGTTCGTAATTCGTCCCAACCACGCAGATAGGTCGCTTCGTACTTGTCTACGCGCTCGGCCGGCGCTTGCACCGGAAAGTGCGGAGAAGAATGCCCCAGGAATAAAAACCATGGTTTGTCGCTTTGCTGTCCCTGACGAATGAACTCTAACGCATAGTCATTGAATACATCGGTCGCATAATAGTCCGCTGCCGGCGGATCGATCTCCTTCCGGCGACTATCTGGCAAACGGATGTAATAGTCGGCGTCGTATTGATCGTGCGAGTGATCACGCGTGTAACCGTAGAACTCGTCGAAGCCGCGGCGGATCGGCCCGGTCGCTGGGTGCAGGTGCCATTTGCCGACGTAGTAGCAGCCGTATCCGGCCGGCTTTAGTACTTCAGCCAAGGTGACGCATTGCTCGCTGAGTCGACCCAGATAGCCGGGCCCGCGATCGGGGCTCGGCTGGTCTGTCGTAAAATCGCCGATTCCAGCTTGGGTTGGATAAAGCCCTGTCATCAAGGACGCGCGGCTTGGGCAACAACGCGCCGAGTTGTAAACCTGTGTAAAGCGAACGCCGTGACGAGCCAGCGCGTCAATGTTGGGCGTAGGGATCTCGCCGCCATAGCAGCCGAGATCCGAGTAGCCTAAGTCATCGGCCAGGATCAGGATGATGTTAGGGCGATCGCTTGATTCGGCTTTAAGTTGCGAGCCATCCAGGTTTTGTGCGAAGAGTGCTGCACATGCTAAAAACGTACGTGTAGTTATTCTGTGTAGTAAATGACGCGGATATCTTCGGCTGCAACCGGGTGTTCCAGAAGTAAGCGTCGAAGTGAAGAAGCATTGAATCATATTAACTTCCCATTTCTGATTGGCAGGTGCGCTGCATTGCTTTGACTTCGTCCCAAGCCGCTCGAATGGCGCTTTCTGCACATAATATAGGAAGCATGGGTTAGCAAGCCGTCTGTCAATCGCTTGGCTGAAAGGAACCGAATTCGATTCCCGTTCTTAGTTTCTACTCTCTGCTTTCCTCGGTCAATTCCTAGCGGCAACTAGGAAAAGAATATGGATGAATTGAGAATGGTAAGAAGTAAAATCGCGTCGCCAGCAGCAGGGCTCCGGCTGGCGCTGGAAACATAATCTGATACTTCACCAAGCCCTGGTTCGAAGTAATAAGAAGGCCTCTTTGACCAAAGCTGGGAGCAGATTAGCGACAAGGGCACAAAGAAATCGATCCGTTAGCGCTTGTCCGACTTAAGCCGACTGCTGAACTGAATCGGGTGTGTAATGAAACTCTTAGAGCGATATCGATCGACGCACAGCTCTTTCCCTGTCTCTCATGAATCCAATGTTTTAAGTTAACAATCGCTCTGCTTTACCCCACTTCCAATCTCGTATCTCGGCAAGTTCGTCTCCCATCTCGCGGACATCAGCATAATGCTCCCTCAGTTTTGTTCGATCCACTCGGGGGTTCGGGTTCTTCTTCCTCGAGTTCTGTCGCATCTTTGAGAACGTCGAGGATTAAATGAAATCGATCCAATTGATTCCGTACAACCATGTCGAAAGGCGTCGTGATCGATCCTGCTTTGCAGCATCCATGCCCCTGCAAATTCGCAGGACCGCTACCTTTGAAGGGGGATTCACTTCAGTGTCCGCTATGGAGAGCATTCTCCGCGATATAGACATCGCTAATTCAAATTCGTCCATGTTGTAGGGTGACAGTTTTCAGCAAGCCTTGTTTAGGTGTCGAGATCTTTTTCCGGAGGTCCATAAATTCTCGACCCATCCGCCGCAAAGCGTCCACCATGCACAGGGCAATCCCAAGTCTGTTCCGCCTCGTTCCAATGAACCACACCTCCTAGATGAGAACAGACCGGATTCAGCTGATGAAGACATCCGCTTGCATCACGACATACGGCTAAGCGTTTCCCTGCGACGTTACCGACGGCGCCTTGACCGGGTTTCAGTTTCTGTACATCCATTTCACTCTTGGGTAGTATCCGTTCGGCATAATTCCCGACCGCCAGCATCTGCTCTGAGATGACATCGATTACAGAAGATGGTTCGACGCGGGACGGCGATAGCACTTCTTCTAATTCATGTGACTTGCCTTCGATTAAATCAGCAAGTATCGGTCCGGAAGCCGTTCCCAGTGTAAGCCCAACGCCGCTCAAACCGGTTGCAATCCAAACATTTTCTGTACCGGCCACCTTCCCGATAAAGGGAAGCCCATCCGTAGATTCAAATAGTTCGGCGCTCCAGCGAGAGATCACTTCCTCGATCTCAAACCGATCACGAATCCATGCTTCAAGATCGACGAAGGCTTGTAATTCACCTCCGTTGCCTGTGCGGTGATCACGTCCCCCGGCTAGAATGATTCCGTCTTCGGCACTCACGCGGCGAACGTAATAATAAGGATCTGAATCTTCCCAAAACAAAGCGTCAGGCAACTCCGACGTTACGCGAGCAGCCATCACATAAGACTGATAGGCAGGCGTCTGCAAATAAAGTCGGTGCGATCCCGTAAAGTTGCAGTGCACTGCACAGACCACATGATCAAAGTGAACAGTTCCCTGGTCCGACTTCAGGGATTGCGGATGGCTTTTGGTGGGCCCTGCAATCAAGGTATGCTCGAAGAGCTTTCCGCCAGCAGCATGCACTTGATCTGCCAAGCGATTTAGATAGGCGAACGAATTGCACCTCCCCATCCCTTCTACCCGATAACCGCCGACAGCTCCCCTGATCGGAACACTATCCATCCATTGCGCCGTCAGTCCAATTGCTTGGGCCGCGGTCAACTGCTGCCGCAGAGACTCGAGGTTCGCCTTTTTCTCGGTGTAAAAGTATCCAGGAAGCCAGGAGAATTCGGCTAGTTCGTCCGCCAGGTTTTGGACCGTGCGAATCGCATTCAGACGAACAGCTGTGTATGATTTCGCTTTCTCAAGTCCTAAATGGTCAATTAGTTTTTGTGGTCCCATCTCTGGGTGAGCATCCAAATGCCCAGTGCTTCCGCCTGTTGTTCCTGATCCGAGGGAATTCGCTTCACAAACCGTGACTTGATGCCCACGTTGTAGAAGTTCCCAGGCAACGCTAAGCCCCGTAATGCCGGCGCCGATCACCAAAATTTCTGTGCGATGGTCTCCAGAAAGGGCTGGAAATTTTGGCTGAAGAGATGGACGTTGCATCCAATAGGAATCATGGATTGCTAATTCATTTCGATAGTCGCGCATGATATTTTGATTGCTAAAACAATGCCTCTGGTCTTTATGCTCAGAGGACTGTCAGTGCACTTACTGTGCCCAGTTCTATCCTTGGGTGTTCGTAGAGACTTTGCCTTAAATTTCTGGGGTCGAACCGTACTTGGACGCACAGCTCTATGGAGTGAACCTAGAATTGCATCCTTATGCTGGCAGATGCCTATCCAACTTGACTGCCAGGCGTTCAGAAGCAGCGAGTATCCAAGATTTAACTTTTGGTAATGCTGCTTCCTTGTCAGGTTATCGCTCGAGCAACGCCGTAGATTTCCTCCTGAATGTGCTACGAACCGCAATCCTGGTACGCCTTTCGCACAATAACCGAAGAATCGCTGATGCCGCGAGCGAGGTTGTCGCCGAGGCAAAGGTTATTAGCCTATCCATTTAGTCCCCGAGGAGATAACGATGGCCACTCGATCAAAGTTTTATAGCGATGAGGATTTGACGACTTGGGAACGCGTTAAAAAAGCGTTTGCCAACGACTGGGAACAGACCAAGGCCGATTTTGGCGTCGAAGGAAATCGTGATATGGACCAAGACGTGGACGATACCATCAAGCAGATGTCAGGATCAAATGACGCTTTCGAAAATCGTGAGCAGGCATTTCGCTTTGGATACACGGCTCAACGTCGTTATCAAGCCAAATATCCAAAGTGGAACGACGACCTCGATCAAAGTCTACGAGCAGACTATGAAGGCGATTACGACGCTGATCGGCGCTACATTGAGCACGCCTATGGATATCATCCCCCGGTTTAGTTCACGTCGGTAATAGGTCAGTTCTATCGTGGCGTATGCTCCCAACGGTCGAGGGAGCTCGCCGCGCTAAAACTGCTCCTCTAAATTTATGGCTCGATCTCAATCGGCTGACGGAGGTAAGAAACGCTCCCTCTGCCAAGGATTGATTTCTTAAAGATTGACCTACCTGATCTCAGCGTCGCGTGAGAGTGGTTGCGTAATGCATTTCACCTGTCACGCGTTTCTTATCGGCGTTCTGGATTTCCAACCTTCAACGCTTCAAGAGCCATTTTCGTTGAGTAGCTTTACAAGCGGCTAAGGCATTTCCCAACTCGCTATCATCGGCGAAGGTTGGCTGAGTAAGAACGAATGCTTCTACGGAAATGGTGAAATCCGAGAGTTCAAATGGCCATGGATCAACACCGACGGTTTTGTCTTTTCTCTGCCAGATGAAATGATCTTCGTTTAGGGGAGTCACTTCTAGTTTCCGCTGCATAGCTGGAATGGCGCTCTGGCAAAATATCAAGGAGCAACGGTCGCACCAACGCATTAAGCGATGAGCCGATTCCGCATCCCTTCGACTTACTTTTAGTTTGCGGAGTGCTGAACTTCGGTTTTTCGATTCTTGTTCAAGTAGTTGTCGAAGCGGTTTTGACACCTGTTGATCTGCGTAAAGGAATTCCGCATGCAACGATTCCAACACTCCGATCCAGCGATGTTTTTGATAGGCGTTTCGTAGCCTATTCCGAACTTCTAGAAATCGTTCTTCGGCGGCCATCGACATCATCGTAAAGTCTTTGGGAGCGCCTACATCCGTGAGATAGTTGCTGCAACCCTTGAGAAACTCGATTTTCTGATCATCGTGAATGGTGATAGCCGTTAAAGTTTCGAGCCAGAAAGGGCCTTGAAACGATCGATCGAGATGAGACGCGATTGTCCCAGCAAGCATTCCATGCGCTGGTTGATAAATGATCTCCCACCCTTTGGTGACATTTCGTACTATCATGATCGATCAATCTGGTCCAAAGCGGCCTGATGTGGTTTGAATGGTGAGATCACGACATTCTTAGCCAGCGGAAACTGATGCGAGCGGCTCTCTAAAAAATGCATCAGGTATCCCGCAGTGTTTGGAAATGCAAATAGATCGCCAACTTGAACGCCGCTCGGAAATCGAAGCTTCCGCAAAGTCAGCAACTCTGACTCCGTACAGTAGGCGCCCACCAGATAGCCTTCCATGGCAGGCTCGGAGTTTTGATCTGGCGATCGAATGAGAATCGGATCGACCAGAAAGTCATCACTGCTGGTTCGGCACTGAGTCCGGTTCATCGCGAGCCCTATGAACCAATCTCCATTGGGGTGCCGTTTGCGGAACACTACTTTGGCGACCGTTAGCCCGCATCCATCCAGCAGACTGCGCCCCGGCTCGCAGCGAAGTTGTAGATTTCGGTAGCGAATTGCAGCCGCAATTGTGCTGTCTCTGTAATGTCCACCGAGGACTGACTCTAGCCAATCAGCCTGAACGCAGTCCTGATAATAGGGATAACAATTTCTCTCGCCGTATATTTCTTCTCCTACCGCCAGAAAACCTAGACCATGGTTGCCATAGGTGATCGGAGATCGCTTTTGAAGCAGCGATTCGCGATGAGCCTGCCAGAAAGAATCCCACTGATTTTTTTCGTCTAGATAGGACATCGGGATACCGCCGCCGATATCAAGAAAAGTTGGATCTTGGCCCATTGCGCGTAGTCGATCGATGAGGGGGAGAGCCTGCGAAATGGCCGAAATTCTTTGCGACCCTGAGTATCCGTCTAGATGGAAATGGAGCCCGCTGACCCTGATTGCTGGCGAGCTAAGCAGATCATGATTTTCGGTCAAAAAATCCTCCGCTTCAGCAATGTCGATTCCAAATCGTGAATGCAATCGAACTCCCTCGTGTTCAAATCCACTCAGGCGAAGCGCAATCGATGCGTGCCCAGAGCACGCTGATAATTGCGACGCTAACTGCTGTAGTTCGTCTCGATTATCAATTGCAATCGTGACGCCATCGCGGACGCAGGCGGCGAGTAATTCAGTCCCTTTGATCGCCGCTGTACAGATGATATCAGAGCCGCCGAAGCCGAGAGCGATAATCTGTTCGAGTTCGGTAAGACTCGCGACATCAATTCCGGCGCCGTTGCTTGCTGCCTCCGTGACAAAGGACAAGCATTTGTTCGCCTTACGCGCAAAGAAAACACGGAAATCAAGTTGTTGTTCGGCGGCGACACGATGAAGAGCGGCGATGTTCCTTGCTAAAGGACTCGTGCAAAGAAGATTCAAGGGGGAACCAAACTTTTCAATCCATTGATGCAGCTCGCAGCTTTCTAGTACCGATTCCATCCATGGCTCTAGACGTGCGCTGAGTGGGGTGATTCCGCGACAGCTCTTTCGTAGGTCTAACGAAACATTCGTTTCAGGACGATTTGTGGTCAACAACTCGGACTCCAACTTGAAAGACGATTGACAGTGGATTGCGCCCAGTTCTCGATTTCTGGATGAAGTTGGCGACTGAGTGTATCGTTGCCAAGAATGCATCCTTCTGTGACGCGTCCGAACATCGCTAGTCCGTCGACATCCCTAAGATTCGAAGAGAGCGGGCTACCGATTTCATTGACGCAGAATCCAATGTTTCGATCGCGCCGAAAAAGGACCCCACGCTGTAACAACGGTGAGATTAGTCCATACGGATTGATGTCAAAAGGGGAAGGAATAACTGCGTTGATAACCAAATCTACATGCGTGAAACCTCGTTCTGTCCCAAGGTGAAGCGATGAAGATTCGCCGGTCAGCCGGGCGTCAGTGATAAAACTCAAGTCGACGATTCCAGCCGCTTCCAAAGCGAGGATGCGACGAACATTCTCCGCAGGCGGGCCAAACGCTAGCCGTTCCATTTCAACGGCGATCTTCCGAAACTGTGTCCAGGCGTCTTGTGTTAATCCGCCATGGCTAACACAGAGGATCAACGCAGGATAAAGCTGCCGCCAAGCTTCTCCCAGCGCCCATGCTGTCGTTGGTGGTTTACGACCAAGTGCGACGTCCACCGACTCCCGCATTGACTCTAGTGTAAGATTCCTGTCGAAAATGGTGGTGCGCCACCATTCAAACCAGTTGTTTATAGTAGCGTAGCTTTCAAAGCATTTACAATTTGGCGAGGCAATCAGCAGGGCGGCAGTCGCCGAATCGAGGACCTGCTGCCAAATCTTCTCCACAAACAGTTGTGGATCGATGGGGCGGGAGACAGAGGCGATCTTGCAACGTCCTTGCTCCCAGATCTCGTCCAATTCGTTAGGCTGCATCATCTGCGTTTTGACCGGTTTCGCCAACATCGGTCGCCCTGTCCGCGAATAGGGAAGTATCACCAATGGCTCTGCACCGGAGGGCTGATAGCGCCAAGCATCGGTTTGCACTGCGAACCGGCCTCCGCGACCTTCGGTTAATGCCAGAGCGGCGTCAATGCAAGTCAATCCAAAACCTCGAATGGCGACTCGCTGTCCGGCAGGAACGGCGTTGATGGATAGGTTAGGTTCTACGGGGAAGACACTCTTAACTACTCTTTGCGGATCAATGTGCGGGGGTGCGGCAGATGATCGCCAACCCTCATGTCCGACCGTTGCGACTACATGATGGACTAAAATCGATTCTTGCTCTGTCGAGACTCTCCACATTGAATCGGAGCGCTCGATATTTTTCACCGTTTGTCGCCGAACAACGACCGTGTGCGATTCCGATAATTCGTGAAGCACTTGAAGGAAACAAGCGTACAAATACTCGCCAACAACAGCACGCGGCGCATAGCCATGAGGATCGGCAAGGTGCTTATGATTTTTCGCTAGCCACTCAAGCAAAGAGAGTTGCGCGTCAGAACGTTTCGAGGTATCGGGCCACGCATCGATTCGCTCATTGGAGAAATTCATGCGAAGGCAAGACGGTTGATCCATTGCATAGATGTTTCCGGCTCCTGGATTTTGCGCCGGTTCGTAGATGTAAATTTTCACGGGAGTTCTAACGGATTGAGCCGTAAGAATCCTGCTCAAAGATTCGAGACAATACAATCCACGTGGTCCACATCCCACGATTGCCAGACGATAGGTTGAAAGCGAATCGTTGGTATATTGAGCCTTCGCCCCGATCCTGGCTAGTCGCGCTTCGTTCATTGCGTAAGCCCAGAAGCGGAAGACAGGGCATTGGTTGTTTGGAGAAACTCGAGTTCTTCCGGAGTGACTTCAAGTACGTCCTGAACCCACTGGTCGTTGAAGACGGTCTCCAGATAGCGAGTCCCTGAGTCATGCAATATCGCCACACACCGTTTTCCGACTAGTTCATTCTGCATCGATCGAATGGTCTCCAATACGCCGCCAGCAGAACCACCTACGAGCAATGCCTCACGTTGTGCTGCACGGCGGCAGCCGACCACACAGTCGATATCGCGAACGCGAACAACTTGGCTGAATGATTGACCTTTCGCCAATTTTGGTTCGCGCCCCGCTCCTAACCCAGGAATCCGCCGCTCGCCCGGCGTTCCTCCAAAGAGCACGCTTCCCATGGCATCGACAGCGACGACCTTGACATCTCGCCCTCGCGACTGAAGATAGTTGCGGCACCCCTGCGCTGTACCCGTGCTGCTGGTCGCGACAAATAAGTAGTCGAAGTGGCCGTCTAAGGCCTCATCTATTTCCAGAATCGTGCTCTGCTCATGCGCGAGCGGGTTTTGAGGATTTGCATATTGGTTGGGCCAGTAGCTATTGGGCGCCTGTTCCAATAGTTGACAAACGCGAGCAAGTCTAGCTTTTAAGAAATCGCCCTGAATGCGTTCCGTAACCATTTCGATCTCAGCTCCTAATGCACGCATAATTGCTACATTCTGCGATTGGGCGTTAGGGTCAACGACGCAGATCAGTTTGAGCCCGTGGTAACGACATGCCTGAGCCAAACCAATCCCCATATTACCGGAAGAGGATTCAATAATTGTCGAGTCATGGCTAATCTCACCCGCTAAAATTGCCGCTTCCAGCATCTGTTTCGCCGGTCGATCTTTGGCGCTTCCTCCGGGATTGTGCGATTCAAGTTTCGCATAGAGCTGCACATCTGGTCGATCTAAGTAACGCTGCAAATCAACGAGTGGAGTCCTGCCGATCGCTTGCAAAATTCCATCAGCGACCCCTTCTGGCCCTTGGAAAGGGAAACAGGGGTAAGCGGATTGAATGGCACGGGTATTGATTTTTCGGATTGCGTTCATGGATTGCAGATGACCTCGTCAACAATTTTTCGAGCCGGCTGCTGGTACCGCATCCCCAATAGAACGAACGGGGCAAGCATGGCGGCCTCCCATGTAATCTGCTTTACAGAGTTACGCAGATGGGCAACGAGGTTAAAAGCAATTGACGTGCCACGACAAAGTGAAAACGGGAGACCGCTCCCTCGGTCCTCTCAGCGGGAAGGGACGAATTGGGGAATGCAGAGACTTCACATGCAAAAAGGCCTCATATATCGATCATTCGAGAGATTTTCACTCCGGGGCCCATGCTCCCTTCTTTCCTCTTTTACTTCTAGGGCATCGAGACTGATCTCTGGTCGGAATCAAGCCAGTTCGATCGATTGTCATGCATGATCATCACGCCGATAGTTTCCGCTTTACTGAGTTGACGAGACACACTGCTGTTGGCATTTCATTTGCATTAAGTGCCTTCTCTCTATCGAATCGAAAGTCAGGAAATAATCAGGATTAACAACCGGACGTTCCTCGGATAGGAGACGCCCGCAAAAACTAGGAAAAGTTTGACCTTGTATTTCGCCGCAGCGGATACTACTTCTGCCCTGGCCTGCCGGATAAAAGTCATTGGCGGCCAAATTTGCTCGCGAGTAAGCATTCAAATCGGACAAGTGGTCTTAGCGAACTTTCAAAATTGCAGAACGTTTCTCGGATGCTCAAACACCAGCTCTTTGCGTTCGCCGATGGCCCGGAAAAGCGTTTGCGTTAGATCTCCCTTTCTGTGGATAACTGTCCGGATTTGAATGGAATTTTCCTCAATTCACATCCATTTGAAAGCCTTACAGCATCACCGAAAAGCAACTGTGATTTCTCGGGCAATTTGGCCCAAACAGCAAAAGATGCTCCACGGAACATCGGCCAAGCTCACCAAAATATTTGGCCTGGTACGATCGGCAGCCTGGACTGCGGTTGGAGCGATCCCAGTCAATGGAGCACAAGCCACCAGGATCTACAGAAGTCGTCCCACGATGGAACCTGGGGGGTAGGCGGGATGTCTCTCTCTATCCTTTCCGACGCTTCACGATGGTCCGATCTCTTCCCACAAATACGATTCACTCAAGGGATTGGAAGTGCACAAAAAAACTCCGGCAAATTGTAATTCGCCGGAGTTTTGGCTCGGTGGAAAGTGGGGAACTTAGCTGGTTGGATCGACGATCACTTTCATCGCGCCTGGTTCGCCTGCATACAGTCGCTTGAACCATTCGGGGCCTTGATCGAGCGAAATCTTGGCCGTGATCAGCGGTTCGACTTGGATCATGCCGCGCTGCAGCAGATCGATGCAGGCTGGGTACTCGCCGTTAGATGCGCAGCTGCCGTAGACGCTTAGTTCGCGGCTGACGATCGCTTGCAGCGGCATCTCGACTTTGGGAGAGAGATTGCCGACTAGCGTGATGGCGCCCCCTTTCCGCGTGCTGTCAATCGCGGTTTGAATAGTGCGCGTTGCGCCGACCACTTCGATCGCAACATCTGCGCCGCGACCGCCGGTCAGTTTTTTCACTTCGGCGACTACATCGACTTCGTCCGCTTTCAGGCCGACATCGGCGCCCAGTTTTTTCGCGAGTTCCAATCGTCCTGCATCCAAGTCGATGGCGATCACCTGCGTAGCTCCGGCCAGTCGAATTGCTTGGACGACCAGCAGCCCGATCATGCCGCTGCCGACCACGATTGCCGTATCGCCCAGCACCAGCGGAGCGCGATTGGCCGCGTGGACCGCAACGGAGACTGCTTCGATCATCGCTGCATGTTCAAACGGCACGTCGCTGGGCAAGCGATAACAAATGTGCTGCGGCACCGAGACATACTCGGCAAAGGCGCCATGCCGACGGTATTCGCCGCATGAGACTCCCAGCACCATCCGATTGTCGCACAGATTGATGTGCCCTTTGCGGCAATTGAAGCAGATTCCGCACGAGACGGTCGAGTCGAACGTCACATGATCGCCGACCTGGAAGTCGGTCACGTCGGAGCCGACCTTCGAAACAACGCCGGCCGCTTCGTGTCCCATGACCAGCGGTGGAATTCGGCGACCAGTGCTGCCGTCATAGCCATGAATGTCACTGCCGCAGATGCCGCAGGCTTTGACTTGGATCAGCAGATCGCTCGCGCCAATTTCTGGCTCGGCAAATTCGACCACGTCCAACTGCTTGTATTCTGACAGCAACATCGCTTTCATGTTCGCTTCCGCCTAAAAATGGGACTGTATCTCTTCACTCATCGTATGCATCACGCCGGAGATCGCAACGAGTGGAAACCCTCCGGTTGCGGTATTAATCCGCTTCCCTGGGAGGCTTCTGACCGGTAGGTATCTTCCCATAAGCTCCGCCCGGCCAAAAGGAGGGACGACTGGGCCGGCAATTGGCTTATGATCAGATTGGGCTGCCCGCCAAACGAGTCTGCCCCTGCGGTCGCTGATTAATCAGAAAATAAAGTTCCAGGACGCAATACCGATCATGAAATCCATGTACCTCCCTTCGTTGTTGGCGACACTTGTCATTACTTTATTCGCATCGGCTGAGATCGCGATCGCAGAAGAGCCGTTGTCGCCGCAGACGCTGGCGCAGCCTGATTGGGCGACGTTCAATCCCAGCCAGCATCAGAGCGATCGGAAGGGACAAGAGATTTCGGCGATCATCATGCATTACACGGCAGGCGGATCGCAGGCCAGCGTGATCGGCTGGTTCCGCAACCCAGACAGCCAAGTTTCTGCGCATTATGTGGTTGGTCGCAGTGGTGATGTCGTCCAGATGGTTCCGCTGAACCAAGCGGCCTGGCATGCCGGCAAAAGTGAATTGGGAGGCAAGTCGGGCGTCAATGCTTTCAGCGTTGGGATCGAGATTTGCAACTGGGGCAAGCTGCGGCAGATCGAGGGAAAATTTGTCACGTACAACGGACGCAAATATGATGGCCCCCCGCCGGTTCAATCGGCTAACGGCGACTATTGGGAACCCTACACCGACGAGCAGTACGCGGCTTTATTGAAGCTGAGCAACTATCTGATCGACGAGTATCCAATCACCCACATCACCGGTCACAGCGACATCGCGATCCCGCACGGTCGCAAGCAAGATCCCGGTGATGCTTTCTCATGGGACAAGATCCGGGAAGGTTTGAAAGCACGCAGGGTATTGCATATGGGGCCGATCGCCGCTTCGCAGCGCTAGGCCATTGGATTGTTGGCCATGAAATCTGCCCAGAGGTCATCTAGGTTTTTGCCGGTCAGGTCTTCAAACATTTTTTCGTCGTAGCGCCGTTTGCGGAGCGATTCGTCAAGTTTAGGTACGATGCGGCGATCATATTTCCAGGTGAGGAACGCTAAGAACGCGGCGCTGTTGTTGTACCCGTCGGTATATTTTGCGCGATTACGATTCAGCGGATAACGAGGGCGTTCGGCCTCGTACTTCCAATAGCGCACGTAGTCGGCGATCCCTTCGACCAGCCAACCTGGTTTGCCGCGCGCGGGCGGATAGCTTTGCACGACATGGGTTAACTCGTGAATCACCATCCCAAAGTCTTCGGGATGCGATTTGATCCATGGAGTGCTGATGTAGATGTTTGAGCCGATCGTAACGCCTGGCGCATCCTGGCTTTTCTTCATGACCAGTTCTACCCGCTGAGGTGGAGTCCAACCGGTGGTATGCAGTAGGTGACAGATGATTGGGAACCACTGATTGCATAGTTGTTGGGCCTGTTCTCCCCATGCTTTTGCTTGCTCGTCGTCCGCGACTTCGTCGGTGACCAGCACAAACTCAGGCGTCTTCGGAGCTGCGGCTGTCGCCGGATACCATTTCGTCGCCAGATCGTCGTCTGCACGACTGAGAGTGGGAGTAAAACAAGCGGCTAACAGCAAAGCGAGGGACGGAAGTCGCAAACTCACGAGGTTCTTCTCCGGTTCGAGGATCGCAGGCGCAAAGCAGCTTTTGATCATAGCCAAGACCAGCGGTAAGGGTAGGAATTAGAGCAGAGGAACAGAAAAATCGTTTCGATCCGACCGGACTACGAATTGTGAGCTAAGTTTGCTTAGAGGGAAAATATCTCTCAACCGAGGTCGTTTTTCTCCAATGGAGACGAAGGTTATGTTTGCAACTCACAGCCGCATTGCGATTTTTTGCGTAGCAATCGCTTTTGTCGCTCCGCAAAATATATTTGCCCAGGATGGCGATGATACAGCGAGCGGAGACAACTTTTACTCGTTCATGATGGCCGGACAGTCTGACAAAGAGCGCCGCGGCAAGACTCCGGAAGTGCTCGCTCCTTACAATGCGCCGATGCCGGCGCTGGATTTTTGGGGAGGCGATTTTGGCAGCGGGCCGATGTATGGAAACTTTGGAGGCGGATATGGCTTTGGCGGCTTTGGAGGTTTTGGGTTCGGCGGCTTGGGATACGGCGGCGGAATTGGTTATGGAGTCCCGTTCGCCTATCCAAGCGGAATCGGTTACGGGGTTCCCTACGGGGTTGGCTATCCAACGGAACCGGTTGGCGATGGCCTGAGGACCGAACTTCAGTCGCGTGCCGCCAGCGAGCAACCGGTCAAGATGATGACGACTCCGCGCATGCCGTTTGGTGGTGGTCCCGGACCAATTCGTCCGCCGATGCCGCCCCGTTAATCGGGATTTGGCGACAAGCTGTGAAGCAGCGCTTGCAGCTCTACTTGCCGCGTCAATGTTGGCAGTCTGACCTGGATGTGCGTTCCTTGGCCCGGCGTGCTGTTGACGCTCGCCGATCCGCCAAACAATCGTGCACGTTCGACGATTCCGCGGACGCCAAACCGATCGCGAGATACTTTGGAGAGGTCGAATCCGCTGCCTGAGTCCCGAACCTCAATAGTTATCTGATCTTCGGTCCGTTTGACTTTCGCGCTTGCCCTGGATGCTCCGCTGTGGTGGCGCGTGTTGGAAATCGCTTCTTGGACGATGCGAAACATCGCGCCTGTCAGCAGCGGATCTAGGTCTTCAAAGTCCCCTTCGCATTGGATGTCGGCTTCAAAATCATAGCGGTCCGCTTCTTCGGCCGCTAAATAGCGGAACGCTTCGACTAGGCCATCGTCATCAATCACGAGCGGGCGCAAGCGACTGATCGTGCGGCGCGCTTCGGAGATCGCCGAGCGGAGCATGCCCAAGCCTTTGACCTGATCCTCCAACACCGGGTGTTGTTCGTCTTGCAAACGATAGCGAACTGCATCAAAAGCGAATTGGGCGCCGACGACATACTGCACGAAACCGTCATGGATTTCGAGCGCTGTCAGTTGCCGTTCTTTTTCTTGAAGCTGCCATAGTTCGCGCAGCAGTTGTTCGTCGTGAGACAAGCGGCGCTGCATCTGGCGTAATTCAGTAACGTCGGTCGACGCGATCACGGCGCCTTCGATTTCACCATCAATCAGCAACGGCGCGCAACGCACCAAGAGGTCGAGAACTTGATCATCTTGGGGAAAGGTGGTTTCCCAGCAACGCAGTTCTCCGCGTTGCATTGTCGCTTGGACATGCTCCGTGATGGTATCGGTATCTTCTGGAGTCGCGAATTTGAACATGCTATATCCGATCACGTCAGCTGTCGTCAAAGGATGAGCGGTCCGATTGATGTACTGCATGATAAAATCGCGATCGATCGTGAGAATGAAGTCAGGAGAGCAATCGCTAATCGCTCGCCAGCGTGCAGTAATTGCTTCGAGTTCGTTGCATTTTTCGGCGACGATATTTTCTAGTTCCCCCCGAGCTTGTTCTTGAGGAGTAATATCCCAGCAAACGCCGCACACCATCACGGCGCGATCGGACTCGTCGCGCTGGATGACCGCTCGCTCTGAGAGATAGTGGATCGACCCGTCAGGCCAGACCACGCGGAACTGATTCTCGTAGGAATTCTCGGCCGCAATTACGCGGTCCAATAACTCACGGACGCGCGTCCGATCCTCCTCATGTACGGCCGCGTAGAATTCACCGATGTGAATCACCTCGGAATCCGTAGGTCGACCAAAGGCCGGAAATCGCGTGCTATTGAGCGTGATCAGATCGGTGGTCAAATCCCAGATAAAGACGCCGAAATCGCGTGGGGTCAGCGCCAGCTTTAACTCCGATTCCGACTCGGCCAATCGCGCTTCGATCTGTTTCTCTTCGGTGATATCGATGCAAACGCCGTTGTAAGAGAGTTGATCGTCCGAAACCCGGATCGCGTTCGCGCGAATGCGGCCCCAGTGAATCGAACCATCGGGTGACATGATCCGCAGATCGATAGCGAAAGGTAAGGTTTCGTCGTTGAGGCATTCCTGTACCAAGGCGAAATATCGCTCGCGGTCATCTGGATGGATCATGCTGACCATCAGGTCAGGCTGACGGTAGATCTGCTGCGGCGTGTATCCGAAACGATGGATCCCATTGCCCACAAACGGCATCGAGAACTCGCTGCCATCCACCTTGTTGAGCGTTTGATACAAAAAACAAGGGAGATTATCGGCTAAACCGCGCAGCGAAGCGAGCTGTGCGGTCAAGTCAATATTTTCACCCTGCAGTTGAACGCATTGCGATTCAACTTCACGCAAGCGACGCTCTAGCTGGGCGATCTTGTCTGCGGAGGAGGATGTGTCCACGGAGCTTTTCAAATTTGCAGGACAGGATAGGAATCGAAGGCGATTCTGCTATCTTAACCGCAAATTGTTCGCTTGCCGCCAAAAGAGCTACTACGGATCTCCGCGAACTTACATCGTATTGCAACGATTACATCGGCGGAGGCGGCAATTGCAGCGAATTGTTACCGACCGGCTCGGCAAGCGCGGCTGCGTATTGTTCGAGCGTGGCGACCAAAGAACGGAAATCGGCCCGCTGCGTGAGTTGGTTGTATTGGGGATTGGCCATCACACGGCGGAAGTTTTCGAGCGAAGCGGCTACTGCCTGCGGCGAAGGTTGACGCCCTGGCGTATAAACTTCGGTCGGCAGAGCCAAATAGCGGCGCCAATTTTCATCCAGCACGGCGCCTAATCGCTGCGATGCCGAAGCGGTCTCAGCCTGCAATTGATTGAGTTGCGCTGTGGCTTGTGACAGAGTTTCGGTCGCTGCGATCGGCTGCTGCTCGACGGCCGCCATGCCAGGCGCCATCCCAGGCTCTGCGATCGCCGGCGGCGCCGAAAACTTCAACACGGTTGCGACCAATTCATTCGCTTCCGGCGGAACGCCAGCGGCGTAGTAGGCCTGGGTTGCGGCGTTGTTGATTTGCAAGGCGCTGCCATCCAGCGACGCGCCGATAAACAGCCCTCGGCTGCGGTTGTACGACAAGATCTCTGATTTCAATTGCAGATCGGTGCCGGCCGAAGCTTGTCGTCCGACCGGTCCAGCCGCGGCGGCGGCGTCAACGCCCAGAGTGAACTTGCCTTGCAGCAATCCTTGCACGCTTTTTTGCGTGCGGAAGACCAGGATGACGTCGGTCGCTTGTACGCCGACCTGCCAGCCGATGCTGCCGCCGGTCATGCTGACAAATTGCGGAGCGGTCCATCCGCCGGTCGCCGCATCGCGAACCATCACGACACCGTTCCCATGCCGCACTCCGACAACAAATCCCCCTTTGATCATGTTGGGGATAATCACCAAGCCTTGAGCGTCTGCGAGCATCGAGTGCGGAATTCCCCGCGCCGGAATCTGCATGATTTCATTTAAAACGCTAGTCGCCTGGGTGACGGTTTGCGACTCGATAGATTGCGCATAGGCCGGAGCAGTGACAAACAGCGTGACCAGGCAAAGCGCCATCGTGGTTGGGTGGATAAGGTGCATAGAATTCCTCCTGTGAAGTCGCGCCCCGGTAAGTCTCTCAATTAGTACGGCAATTTACTCGGGATGGGTTGCAAGCAAAACAGAGAAATCTTTGCTAGCTGCTATCGCGCTCCACCAATTCGGCTTGAATTTTGTCCCACGCTTGCCGATGTTTTTTTGCATGGGGAAAACAACGCTCGCCATTTTGATCCTGCTTCTTTTGCCGACTCTACCGGGCTGCGCGATCTGCGAGTGGTTTTTACAGGACTCTTACAATGCGGCCGACAGCTCTGACCGCTGGAGCAAAGGGACTGGGCAAGAGGATTGGCGACAAAGCGAGTTTTAGAAATAAGCGAGTTTTAGAAATAGCGGCCATCTCGCATCCCCCACCTTTGATGTTTTCGCCGTGGTTGCTGTTGACCCCAACCAGCTTAGCGGCGTAATCTCCGCGAGATTTCGTTGTCGCAGCTGAATTTTCCGCCGCTCGGCGAACCCTTTCCATATCTGCTAGCAACCTTTTCTGCTTGGACTATTTTCAGGATGACGCCGCTGGTTCTTCGCTTGTTGATCGTGTTACTGCTCGCGCTAAGCGTCAGCGGTTGCGCGCTATGGCAAAACGATCCAACGGCCGAGCCATCGAGCTTGCCGCAGTCGACGATCGCCGATGATACGGTGGTGTTAGAAACGACCAAGGTCCGCATTCCCAACATGCAGCTGGATGCGATCGCCAAGATGTGGTTAGAAGTCGACGAGCAGTTTTTGCCTGCGACGACGCGTCATCGTCTCTATGAGAACGGGATTCGCGTAGGATTAATTAACTATCATTTGCCGCAGCAGATTCGCGATTTGTTAGAAGTCGGTTCCGGCAAAGCTGGTCTTAACGGTCAAGCGTCGATTCTCGTCAAAGATGGCGAAATGCCGATCGCTGAACAGCGCCGCTTTCGCAAAGGGAAACGGGGTGAGTTGATCGCGTCGGACGTTATGCCCGAACTGACCTGCTTCGTTAAACAGGGGGACGCCGTCACCGGCGAGACCTACTATCAAGCCCAATGTCGCTTCGCGATTATGACCTATCCGCAAGGAGATGGACGCGTGCTGGTCGAGTTGACGCCTGAGATTCAGCACGGTCAGCCGCAGCGTGAATTTTCGTCGCCTGGAGACGGCGTCTTTGAGTTTGCCCAAAAAGCACGCTCGCAACCGCTCACTGACCTGACGATGAAAGCGATCATGTCCCCCGGCGAAACCTTAATTTTAGGCGCCACCGATGAGCTGAAAGGGGCCGGAAAAGCCTTCTTCTCGCGCAGCGACGGTCGACGTCAGGTGCTATTGATTCGCCTGGCCGCGAGCCAGACTGACAATCTTTTTGCCGCAGAAGTTGAAAAAGCTGTTGAGCCAGGCGAGATTTCGCCCGTTAAAGCAGACTCTACGGAGACCTATGGCTCCGTGTCTTTCGATTAAGTTCCGGGGGATTGACCGGAACGCTTCTGCGGTTTGATAATCGAAGGCTCGATTAACCAAAACTATTTACCGCAGGGCGCAAACCGGCGGTAAGTTCGCTTCTAACGCGTCCTTATTGTTCTGCTGAGGAGAAATAGATGCCGCTGATTACGCTCCGCGTTCTGCTCGACCATGCCGCCGAAAACAACTACGGCGTCGCTGCTTTTAATGTCAACAACATGGAGCAGATTCAGTCGATCATGGAGGCCGCCGCCGAGACCGACAGTCCGGTAATCGTGCAAGCTTCGCGTGGCGCTCGCGCTTACTCCCAAGACAACTACCTGCGTCACTTGATGCTCGCCGCGTCCGAACTTTATCCGCAAATCCCGATCGTCATGCACCAGGACCACGGCAACAGCCCTGAGACCTGCATGAGCGCCATCGAAAATGGCTTCACCTCGGTGATGATGGACGGCTCGCTGAAAGAAGATGGCAAGACCCCGGCTGACTTCGACTACAACGTCGCGGTCACCAAAAAGGTGGTCGAGATGGCTCACGCCAAGAATGTTGGCGTCGAAGGTGAGCTTGGCTGCTTGGGTTCGCTCGAAAGCGGCACCGGCGAAGCCGAAGATGGTCACGGCGCCGTCGGCGAGCTGTCGCACGATCAATTGCTGACCGACCCGGACGAAGCATTTGAATTTGTGAAGCTGACCGGCGTCGACGCGTTGGCCGTCGCGATCGGCACCAGCCACGGCGCTTACAAGTTCACCTCGAAGCCGACCGGCGAAGTGCTGGCGATGGACCGCATCGAAGCGATCCACAAGAAGCTGCCGAACACCCACTTGGTGATGCACGGCAGCTCGTCGGTTCCGCAAGAGTTGCAAGACATCATCAATCAGTACGGCGGCAAGATGAAGCAAACCTTCGGCGTGCCGGTCGAAGAAATCCAACGCGGCATCAAGAGCGGCGTTCGCAAGATCAACGTCGACACGGACAATCGCATGGCGATCACCGGCGCCATCCGCAAAGTGCTGACCGAAAACCCGTCGGAGTTCGATCCCCGCGCTTACATGAAGCCGGCCCGCAATGCGATGAAGCAAGTGTGCATCGATCGCATGACCGCCTTCGGGCAAGCCGGTATGGCCGCCAAAATGCGCGACGCCAAGCTGATCTAGGCGCCGCCTACAAATCTTGACCCACAGTTGTAAAACTGAGAAACGCCCTGATCTTTTGATCAGGGCGTTTTGCGTTCGAAGGGTATCGACGGAATATAATTCGCCCGGCGCCATGTTCTTACGGCGTCTTCGCCGAATGAGCATGTCTTCAATGCGATTAGACAAATCGATTGCCGATACGCAGCCGCTTAGACGCAATGCCAGCCCGCGGCGCAAGCCAAGGGAAAGCGTATCGCAGCGTCGAACAAGTAATCACCAATTCGAGGCCTGCAAAGTGGGTTTTGATTCTTTTCTGCATTGCCATCCGCATTCCCTCGGCTCGCGCCTCGGGCTAGGATGAAATCTAACGCTCTCACCCCTTGGTTTCATGAAACGCCTGCTCGTAATCACTGGTCTGCTGATGCTTGCGGCGCTGGCCGGCGGATATAGCTTTTTTGCGCGGCAACCGGTTTATCGCGTGACCGGGCCATCGATGGCGCCGGCGCTGTTGGGACCGCACTACAATGTGACCTGTCCCAAGTGTGGACATAAGTTTCCGATCGATGCGACCCGCGGTCCGATCCCGACCGCGACCTGCGATTACTGTGGCGCAATCGCACCAGTAAAAACGGGCGATGTTCGCGCAGGGGACGCACTGGAAATGATCACCGGCGAGATCGATCGCTTTGATCTGATCATGTTCCCTGATCCTGATGACCCGCTGCAACGAGTCGTCAAACGGGTTGTCGGCATGCCGGGCGAAACGCTGGAGTGTCGCGAAGGGGATCTTTGGATTAATGGAGAACGCTATCAAAAGCGATGGGACGAACTCTCGCGGGTAATGATTCCGATTTATGAGGTCGGCGACGATCTGGCCAGCGATCTGCGGATCTCAAGCTCGGATGATGGCTGGATCCAATATCACCACCAGGTTCATAGCCAGGGAATTCAACTATCAGGCGAATCGCCGCCGTTGGATGACTATCCGTATAACCAAGGATTGCCCGGCAAGTTGCAGCCGATCACTGATGTCGGGCTGATTTGCAATTGGGTGGTTGATCTGCCGCAGTTAGAGATCGCGCTGCTCCATCGTGACGGCGTCCTGGTAAAGCGACTCGGAAGCGAGGAGACGCGAGCCAGTGGACTGCGGGCCGCACCGGTCGAAGAGTATCCAGCCGGCCAAATCGCTCTACCGCTGACACAGGCCGCCTCTAAAACGAAGGAGCGCCAGATCACACTTTGCTTCGCAATTTCCGACGGCCGCCTCGTTACCAAATGGGACGACTCAACAGAGTCGAACGACTCATTAAGCGATCCGAAGCCCGAGCTTACGGCGAAGCCGCTTCAATTACGCGCGGGCGGCTCCGGCTCGTTTCACGGTCTAAAAATCTTCCGTGACATTCATTACGCCGATTTTCCTGAAACCAAAATTTCGGCCGATGCGTACTTCGTTTTGGGGGACAACGTGCTGGCGTCGCGAGATTCGCGGCATTTTGGGCCGATTGCGGCGAAAAACGCTCGTCGGGTGGCGCCCGCTAGCAAGTCGGACTAAAGTTCCTTCGGATCGTTAAATCCGGTATAGTTTCGCTGTTGTCGCCATTCCCGGCGCCCTTTCTGACTGAGAACGTGCATGGCTCGCAAAAACCGAACGAAATCCGCCATTCCCGAGGCGCCGGAACGTGTTCCGTCGGCCAAGCAGGCTGCGCCGAAGAAATCTTCGACGGCTGACAACTTTGCGATCAGTCGCGAATTTATCGAATCGGTAGCGATCGCGATTGTGTTGGCGCTGCTGTTTCGCGCGTTCGAAGCCGAGGCCTTCGTCATTCCGACCGGTTCGATGGCGCCCACCTTGTTTGGCCGGCATAAAGATGTGCTCGATGCAGAAACCAACTACGAGTACCACGTTGGCGCAAGCGGAGAAATCAACGATCAAACCGGAGAGAAGATGCAGGGGGCCGATGTGGTCGGCACGATCGATCCGCTCTATCACACCGGACAAAACATTGAAGGTCTCGACTCCTATCCAGGTGATCGGATCTTGGTTAGCAAATTCGCTTACGAGTTGTTCTCGCCTCGGCGCTGGGACGTAATCGTCTTTAAGCAACCGCAAACTCCGAATGTGAATTACATCAAGCGCCTGATCGGACTCCCCGGCGAAACGATTCACATTTTTCACGGCGACATCTTCGTCTCGGAAGACCCCAGCGACGAAGTGGGCAAAATTGCCCGCAAGCCGCCAAGCAAACAATTGACGTTGCTGCAAACGGTTTACGATTCGGATTTCCCAAATCCCGACTTACAGCAGGCCGGCTATCCCGATCGGTTTGAGCCTTATCCGCTGAGCAACACGGCCTGGACCAAACAGGCTGACGCCGAGTTTCCTTATGTCTGTTCTCCTAGCGGCGACGGAATTGACTGGTTACGGTACCGGAACATTTTTCCGGATTCGTCCGATTGGAATTCGGCCAAACATGGACAGAAGGTCGATGCTCAACGTGCGCGGGAAGATGACAGCAGCCTGATTACGGACTTCAATGTCTACAACGCGGCGGCGTATGCCGGCAAAGGCGGATTGCCGCCCAAAGTGTATGGCCTGCATTGGGTGGGCGATCTGGCGCTAGAGGCCGATCTGAAGATTGCCTCTAACAGCGGCGAGATCGTGCTGGAACTGGTGGAAGGCCGACACAAATTCCGTTGCACGTTTGATGTCGCAACGGGCCAAGCGACCCTCTCAATCGTCGGCGACCAGATCACGTTTGACGCGGCCGATGGCAAGCCGATCACGGCTGCGACGGCGATGCGCGGACCCGGGCAACATTCGGTTCGCTTCGCCAATGGCGACGACGAACTGCGACTGTGGGTGGATGGCAGTCTGATAAAGCTGTCGGCGCCGGCGACGTTTGTTTCGCCGCGCACGTTGAATCCGTTTTGGAGTGAAGAGGATCCCGGCGATTTGCTGCCGGTCGGAATTGGATCTCGCGGAGTCGAGCTATCAGCCAAAAGCTTACGAATCAAGCGCGACGTGTACTACATCGCTGTCCGCTCGTTGGCTTACATCCCCCAAGGATACGCTGGGCCGCACAATGACTACCGCACCGCCAACGAGCGCCTCAGCGATAATGCGATCTTAGAGATCATGCGTAGCCCCAGCCAATGGGGCACGACGGATCTGTTTGATATGCGGACGCAAGTCAGCTTTACGCTGGAGGAAGACCAATTCTTCCCGATGGGTGACAACAGCGCCGAAAGTTATGATGGACGACTTTGGCCAGTCGACGAACAATATGTGCCCGGCAATTTGCTGATAGGCAAAGCGTTGTTCTTGTATTGGCCCCATTCCACCCACAAACCGATTCCTTACTTTCCCAATTTTCGTCGCATGAAGTTCATCGAGTAACGTACTCGAAAACTTCTCGACGTCGCACGGATGCGTAGCGAGACCATGGAAGAACTCATTCTCTCCGCCAACGACCTTGAAAAGGTCTATGGCAAACGCAAAGTGGTCGATGGAGTCACCTTTGACGTCCGTCGCGGAGAAATCGTCGGTCTACTCGGCTCGAACGGCGCCGGTAAAACGACCAGTTTTCGAATGACCTGTGGGATGATCGAACCCAATAAGGGGAAGGTCTATCTCAACGGCAAGAACGTGACCGACTGGCCCATGTTTAAACGCTGCCGCGATGGCGGCATGGGATATCTGGCCCAAGATTCCAGCGTCTTTCGCAAACTTACCGTCGAGCAAAACTTGCTAGGCGTGATGGAATTGCTGGGCATGGACGGGAAGTCGCGACGGAAACGTTGCGACGAGTTGCTGACCCGTTTTGATATCACGCACATTCGCAAATCGCGAGCCGCTTCTCTGTCAGGCGGCGAACGTCGACGCGTAGAAATTGCGCGCTGTTTGGTCTCTGACCCTGAGATTATCATGCTCGACGAGCCGTTTACCGGTATCGATCCGGTGACGGTCGACAGCATTCAGATGATCATTAAAGAGCTGCGGCAATGGGGAATTTCGATCCTGATCACTGACCATCAAGCAGAGAAGACGCTTGAAATTATTGATCGCTGCTATGTCGTGCATCGCGGCAAAATTTTATGCGAAGGACGCCCTGACGAGGTCGTCAAACATCCGGATGCGATTGAATACTATTTTGGAAATCTGCATCGCGCCTTCGATCGCTCTGGCGCCGCAGCCTAACAACAATCCGCGATGCAATCCAAACGCGCTGTCGAATCTTCCGCTGTCGCCACGTCAGAGCAACGCTCGATCGTAGAAGAGTCTCCGCAGCAATTTCAACCAAGCGGGCCGTTAGTTCGTTTGCTGGATAAAGCAAATCTGTTTGCGATCTTGCTAATCCTGGTCGGCGGAATTTATTGCGCATCACTGGTCGGGCTGGCGATTGGTTGGGCGCCGATACGATTAGGCTTGCACATTCGAAAGCTCTCGCAACAACTACAGGACGCGTGCAAAGCGAAGGACGCGCAGCAATCGCAAACCTTGCTGGCCGAAATACATCGGCTCATCCAGATCGGCGGCGGTGTGCTGATGTCGCTGACGGTGGTGCTGATCGCCGCGGTTGGCTTCGTCATTTGGCAAGCCGCCTAGGCGGGCCTAGCTTTGCCGCTGAATCGACGCTCGTTGGTAAAGCAAACCCCAATCTGTTTGCATTCGAGCACCTGATAAGTCACGATAGTCGATCGTCTATGCAACACTTCTCGCAAGAAAGATCACCGCCATGTCGGATAATCCATTCGCGTCACCAACCTCTGCCGAGAAGTCGTTCGTTGCCAACGCGGCAGGTTCGCTTGGTCTGTTCCAGTCGCTGTTAGAAGTTACATTTTGGTCGAGAGTCTTGAGCGTCTCGATGATCTTGATCGGAATTTCGTTCGTCTTATCGATCATCGGAATCATCGTCGGTTGGTTGCCAATTTGGTCCGGCATCTCACTGTGGCAGCACACGAATCGGATGAACGAAGCGCAGCGAACGCAAGATCCACGCCTACTGCAAGATTCGATCGAAAAGCTCGCGACGTCTATCAAGGTCGCCGCAATCTTTATGTTGGTCATGATGGGCATCTACGCGCTCTATTTTCTGGTGATCTTCGGTTTCTTACTTTATGGACTGTTGAACTCCTAGCAGAAGGCGGCGTCCAAAATTCAGAGCGCCGCATCAATCGCCTTCAAAGTCGCGCCGATGCTGCCGCTCAGTTTGGCGTCAGCGATTCGGTCGAGCCCGGTCTCGTCACGATTGAGGATCACAACCCGGCCGCCGCGACGTTTTACCGCAATCGGTAAGTCCGCCGCAGGAGTGACGACCAGTGACGAACCAATCGCCAAGATCAAGTCGGCCTGACTGCACCAATCATACGCTTGCTCCAGCACGTCGGTCGGCAACATCTGGCCAAACGAAATTGTCGCATGTTTAAGTCGTCCCTTGCCGCAATTCGGACAAGGCGGAACCTCGCCAGTCTCGCGAAACTGTGTGACCAGCGGATCAATCTCAAAGCGCGACGAACAGTCCAAGCACATGGCCTGACGAGCCGTTCCATGCAACTCCAGCACGTTGCGACTGCCGGCGATTTGATGCAGCCCATCGATGTTTTGCGTGATCAGACCCCGAGCAACTTCAAGCGATTCCCAAGCGGCCAAGACCTGGTGTCCGCTGTTTGGCGCCGCGGCCGAAAACTCGACATGCGCTTCTGACTTTTGCTGCCAGTATTCACACCGGGCCGCTGCGGATTTGCAAAATTCGTCGTAGTAGATGGTTCGATAGCGAGTCCAAACGCCGCCGGGAGAGCGAAAGTCAGGGATGCCGCTTTCGGTGCTGATTCCTGCGCCGGTAAACAAGACCGTTGATTTAGACTCGGCCAACCAAGCGGCGACCTGCGAGATTGTTGCTGCTTCAGTCATCACTTCCACCCCTATTACGATGCCGCCGAGAATTGCTGGCAACTGGCCTGACGATTCTACTGCTTATTAGACATCGCTCGCAGTCGGAGGTTCGTAGATTGCGCTGAGTGCTTTGTGTACAATGTACAAAAATGCATTCCCACGGCTTCAAGCAGTGATATAATTTGTTCAGCCCTCCTCCCTTCTTTCGCTCGCATCGAGACCCATCATGAAGATCACATCGATTGCCGTTTACCAAGTCGATTTGCCGCTACGAGAAGGAAATTATGCTTGGAGCGAAGGAAAGAACGTCTCGGTCTTTGACAGTACGGTGGTGCGAATCGAGACCGATTCAGGCATCATTGGACACGGCGAGGTTTGTCCATTAGGGCCGGTCTATCTACCAGCCTACGCAGCCGGCGTGCGAACCGGCATTGCTGAAATTGGTCCGGCGCTGATCGGCGATGATCCGACCGAGCTGGCCAAACTGAATCGCAAGATGGACTATCTACTGAAGGGACATCCTTACGTCAAGTCAGCGTTAGACGTGGCTTGTTGGGATATCTTAGGGCAAGCGGCAGGCATGCCGATTTGCACGCTGCTCGGAGGTCGATACGGCGATGACTTAACATTGTATCGAGCGATCTCGCAACGTTCGCCAAGCGAGATGGCCGAAAACGTGGCGATGTACCGAGGAGAGGGCTATCGCCGCTTTCAGTTGAAAGTCGGGGGTAATCCTGACCAAGATATCATGCGAATTCACGAAGCAGCCGAAATGCTGGAGCCCGGCGACAAATTGGTCGCCGACGCCAACACGGGTTGGCTAAAACATGAAGCGCTGCGCGTGGTTAACGCAGTGCGTGAAGTTGATGTATATATTGAACAGCCCTGCCCTTCGTACGAAGATTGTTTGGCGATTCGAGAGCGGACGACGCTGCCGTTTATCTTGGACGAAGTGATCGACAGCGTTGACATGATTGTGCGCTGCGCCGCCGAGCGCGCCGCTGATGTGGTCAATCTGAAAATCAGCAAACTAGGCGGGCTGACCAAGGCGCGTCAAGCACGCGATTTGTGCGTCTCGCTCGGGATGGCGATGACGATCGAAGATAGCTGGGGCGGCGATATCGTCACCGCTGCGATCGCGCATCTGGCGCACAGCACGCCGACCGAGTATCTTTTTTCGTCGACTGATTTCAACAGCTACGTCACCAAAAGCATCGCTGATGGAGCCCCGCAACGCGTCAACGGTCGCATGGCCGCCTCCACAGAGCCAGGCTTAGGCGTCCAGCCAAAGCTGAGCGTGCTAGGCAAACCAGTCGCCGTCTACGGCAAGTAAAAGTAGGCCTGCCCTAAGCAGAACAGACCACAATCCAACCGCTAGCGCGGAATCCACCTAGTAGCCAACTGGCTCGCAAGCGGTTTTGGCGATTGGTCGCGAGCGGGATGACGCGGTCGATCTCGAAGCCGGCGGTGCGCAATGCAGATAGCAGTTCGCCGCGGCTAAAGACGTGCAAAAAGAAATTCGGCACGTTGCGATAGTCATAGTATTTGTCTCCTCGCTCGTGCCATTTCAAAACGTGGGCGCGAAACAGGTGCAGCATCACCCAGCTGAAGCCGCTGGGTTCGAACAGGTTGAACCAAAAGTTGTGGACATGAACCACGAATTTGCCGCCAGGCTTCAAAATCCGACGCGTGTGCTCCAAAAATTTGGCGCGATTCGCGGCGCCGTGGATCATCCCCAGCGTGCTGAACAAACAGATCGCATGATCCACTGAATTGGTCTCAATCGTACTCAGATCGACCAGGTTCGCT
Organism: Blastopirellula sp. SH421; assembly: GCF_057808535.1. NCBI lineage: Bacteria > Pseudomonadati > Planctomycetota > Planctomycetia > Pirellulales > Pirellulaceae > Blastopirellula > Blastopirellula sp. SH421. Next base: position 6,506,946 of record NZ_CM173712.1, on the reverse strand, counting down.
AAGACGCAGGTGATATCAAGATCGTCGAGCTTTGCTTTCTCGGCCACCACGCGCAGCATCTCGGCAGAGAGATCGACCGCCAAGCCGCGATTGCCGCGGCGCACCAACGGAATCAACGCCCGCGCGGTGCCGCAGCCCAGATCGGCGACTAGCCCGGTTGGCGGGATCGACTGGGCAATGACCGCTTCGTCAAACTGAAAGAGATCGCTAAACGCGAAATACTCGTCATAGTCATCTGCAATTGCCGGCGACTCGACATAGTCCATCGTCCCCCGTGTGACGCCGGGAGGAAGTTGCCACCGAGGTTTTTGTTTACCAGCCATAGGAAGATTATAAACGGTTGCCTCGCTTTTCGATCAGGGGGCGTCGCCGAGCGCCTTGCCGCTTGTTAACCTGGTTTTTATGACCAACAAACCACCGCTCGGGCTGTTTATTACCGGTAACAATACGGAAGTCGGTAAGACTTACGTCACGGCGCTAATGGCGCGGCAAATCGTCGCCGCCGGAATCCGGCTCGGCGTATACAAACCGGCCGCCAGTGGTTGCCGTACGGTCGATGGTCAGCAGGTCGCCGACGACGCGATCGCGCTTTGGGAAGCAGCCGGTCGCCCTGGCGCGCTCGAAGAGGTCTGCCCGCAAATGTTCGCCGCTCCCCTGGCGCCGCACTTAGCAGCGCGAGCTGAAGGGAAAGAATTGGACGTCGACTTACTACGCCGCGGCGTAGAAGCTTGGACGGGACGCTGCGAATTGCTGTTGGTCGAAGGGGCCGGAGGGCTAATGTCGCCGTTTTCCGACGAAGAGTATGTCGCCGACTTGGCGCGGGATCTGGGGTATCCATTGATCGTGGTCGCGGCGAATCGTCTGGGCGTGATCAACGAGACGCTCCAGACGTTGATTACCGCGTCGGTATTTCGAGGCGGATTAGACATCGCCGGCGTGATTCTCAACGACTTAGCGCCGGCTGCCGAAGACGTGAGCCGCGACAGCAACTATGCCGAATTAAAACGGCGCTGTGCACCATCGTTGTTGGCGCATATATCTTACGCCGCGGCGGAGTTGCCATCCCAGATCGATTGGCTGGCGCTGGCGCGGGGCGAATAGCTCGCGTTTTTAATTTGTTGATCGCGCCCCCTGGTAGCAGGCTGGCGCTACTCAGCGCGCCGGTTATCATATGGCTTACTGAATAAATCGCCGAATACTCGCCAGGAGGGCTGATGCCTTGTCAAAGGTCACGCTCGATACACTGACCAACATCGACTGCATCCAAGGAATGAGCAAGCTGCCTGATGGCTCGGTCGATTTGGTGTTTGCGGATCCGCCATTTAATATCGGCTTCAAGTATGACGTCTACGATGATCGTCGTTCGGCCGACGAATACTTGGAGTGGAGTCGCGCCTGGATGGAGCAAGTGGCGCGAGTCCTGAAGTCGGATGGTTCTTTCTGGCTGGCGATCGGCGATGATTTTGCCGCCGAGCTCAAAGTGTTGGCCACCCGCGATCTAGGCATGCATTGCCGGAACTGGGTTGTCTGGTACTACACGTTCGGAATGCACTGCAAAGCGAAATTTACGCGCAGTCATACGCACTTGTTTTACTTTGTCAAACACCCTGAAAAATTCACCTTCAACGATATGTCCGTCCGAGTGCCGTCGGCGCGGATGCTGGTTTACGGGGATCGTCGCGCCAATCCCAAAGGGCGATTGCCGGATGATACCTGGGTGCTTCGTCCGCAAGATATTCCGGAGAGCTTTCAGGCGGAAGAAGACACTTGGCACTTTCCTCGCGTCGCCGGCACCTTCAAAGAGCGGGCCGGATTTCACGGTTGTCAGATGCCGGAGCAACTGCTCGGCCGAATTATCAAGGTCTCCAGTAGCGAAGCCGAGACGGTGCTTGATCCGTTCGCCGGCAGCGGGTCAACCTTGGTCGTCGCGAAAAAACTGGGACGCCGCTATGTGGGCTTTGAGATGTCGCCTGAGTACGCCGTCGCCGCTCAAGCACGCATTGATGAAGTGAAATCTGGCGACCCGCTGACAGGTTCGCCGGAACCCTCGATGAGCGCTCCCAGCACCGCCAACGGGCGACATGTAAACGATGTCAAACCACTGGGGAAGAAGCGTGCAACCAAAAAGGTAGCGAACAAGAAATAGAGGCGCGTCCGAAAATTGAGCCGTGGTCCTCTGCTACGCGGGCTGTTCTGCATCGCTGCGAGCAGCCGCCTGCTGGCGCTCGTATTCTCGAGAGCGACGCCAGAGATCCAGGATCCCTGAGCTGAGCGTCACGCGGTTCGTCTGACGATACGGCGCGTCTTCAGGTAATTCTTGCATCAAGCGACGATGCGCCGCCGGCATGTTGTGATACGGCATCGACGGAAATAGATGATGCAACGCGTGAAAGCGTGTGCCGATCGGACCCCACCATTCGGTGATCCAAGGTCGGCTGGGATAATTGATCGAGTCGAGCAACTGTTCGACAAAGGACATCTCCCCTTCTTCATTGTCAAACCGATGCGCTCCTAACGTGCGGATTGCGTTGATCGTCAAGATCGTTGCGCCGGTCAGATAGCATTGAATCAGGAAGGGAAACGGATACTTGCCTACCGTGCAGACGCTGATCGCAATCCCCAAGCACCACAGGAAGCAGGCGACCTCTTGCAGGCGGATGATGCGCATCGCTTGCGCTGTCGGCAGAGGACGAATGTAAGCCGGATCCATTACCAGCGATGACGCGTGTCGCAGCACCAAGTTGCGCAGCGACGGGCTGAACCAAGTCAGCGGCGTCAGAATCAGGTAGCGAAAGACCGTCAGCGGCGGAACCAGTAAATTGCCGAGCACAAACGCGATCATCTGCCAGCGCCCGTTTTGGCCTAGCGCCAAGTATTCGCCATCTTTGTCGGTCCCGTAGTGTTTGCGACGATGATGGTCCAAGTGGGGATAATAGATGAATGAGGGCATCAAAAATGGGATGCCGACCAACAGGTTCCAGGCAATTCGGAAATTAGTAAACGTTCCGCTGCGCAAATGGACGAGTTCATGGATGAGCATCGCCAAGCGATAGAACATCAGGCAACTCAATACAAATAGCCCAATCTGCTGCAGAGAGAACAAGGGCGACGGTTTCACCAACGCGAACGCGGTCATACCGATTGCATAAGAAACCAGTAAGTCGGTCCAATAGATGACCGGATTGGGTTTGAATAGATCGTGAACAATCTTGCGGGCGGCCGTCAGAGAGACTTCAGGACGTGCGGCCGATTGTTGACGACAGGTGGTGGAGCGCGTATCGGCAAGACTCATCGGTAGGTTTTCCTGAGCACAGCCTAATGAACGTGAGAAACCCAGCCCCCTCTGCAGGGTTCTGTTCTTCCTTGGGTTGAGCGGTTCGGCGAAAACTATCCATAATTAACGGTCAGATGATCGCGGCGAGGCCACCATACTTTCCGCAACCCGCAAAGTCGGCATATTTTATGAAGGGGGCCAGAATTATGCGAATTCAGGCAGCTAAGTAAAGCAGCGGCCCTTTGCGCATTTCCCATAACGGTGACAATCGTTAGATTCACCAAGGGGCGGTATCTTTCGCGATTTCGGCCCGATTTAACTGCATAGCACACCCCTTTTTTTGATACTGGGCTTTTCGGACCCTCATGGCAGTACCCCTGGAAGTAGTGATCACCGGCTTAGGCGCTGTTGCGCCAAACGGCATCGGCGCCCCCAATTTTTGGAATGCGCTGGTGACCAGCCAAAGCGGTATTGCTCCGTTGGATCAGTTCTCCGTCCCAGGTTTCGCTGCTAATTTCGGAGGAGAGATCCGAAATTTTGACCCCAAGGTCTATGTCAAACCACGAAAAAGCCTGAAAGTGATGTGTCGGGAGATCCAGACTGGGTTTTCCGCTGCGGCGATGGCGATGGAGCAAGCCGGACTCGAGCCGGGAAGTGTTGATCCAGAACGCCTAGGGGTGGTGTACGGCAGCGAGATGTTTTTCTCGAATTATGACGACATGATTTCAGCCTATTCGCGTTGTCTCCGCGATGGCGAATTTCTGTTCGAGAACTGGGGAGATGCGTTTACCTCAGAGATCAATCCGCTTTGGATGCTCAAGTACCTCCCCAACATGCCGGCCTGTCATGTCGGGATTTATTTTGACGGACGAGGGCACAACAACACCATTTGTAGCGATTCCATTTCGTCCCATGTGGCGCTGTCCGAAGGGGTTTCGCAGATTCGTCGCGGCCAAGTGGATGCGATGATCGTCGGGGGAACAGGATCCCGCGTTGCGATCAATGCGCTGATGTTCCGCGGCGACGAACTGCTCTCACGCCGCACGCACGAGCCAGAAAAAGCCTGTCGTCCGTTCGATAGGGATCGCGACGGCGCGGTCCATGGTGAAGGCGCGGCTGCGCTGGTGTTAGAGAGTCGCGCTTCGGCCGAAGCCCGGGGAGCGGAGATCTTGGCGGTTGTGGCCGGCGACGCCAATCGTTTTGCGAAAACCGGAAAAGACGAGCCGTTCACAATCGGTGCAGTCGCCAACAGTATTTCAGCTGTTCTCGAAGACGCCCAGCTTGCGGTTACCGACGTCAGCGCCGTGGTTGCGAATGGGGTCAGCATGCGGAAAGACGACGCCTATGAGGCGGCCGCAATCGCTGCGACGCTCGGAAAAGTTCCGGTGACGGCGCCGAAGAGCATGACGGGCCATATCGGCGCCGGTTGCGGAGCGCTCGATTTGGTCACTGCGACGTTGATGCTGCACAAGTCGCTCATTCCACCTACACTAAACTACGAAACGCCTGATCCGACGTGTCCTATCAACGTTGTCGCCGGAGAAGCACAAGCAGGCCCGCTGAAGTCGGTGATTAGTCTCTCGCAAAACCGGACCGGGCAAGTGACGGCGGTCGCTTTGAAACAGCCTTAAGCTTGAGCCCTCGCTTGCTCGCGTGCGGCGATTGCTGCACGGCCTTGTAAGATTCTGCGTCGCCACCAGATCCAGATGCAGACCGCCATCCCGCCGAAGAAGCCCAACGCATAGGCGGCCAGATGCGCCCAAGCGTCGATCAGAAATCCGAGCTCCGCTTCTCGCCGCATCAGTCGCGCAAAATCAGGACTGGGACGAATCACGCCGGTGCTCCCTAAAAACCAAGCGCTCAGTCCGGCGATCAACGATCCGATCGCCATGGTCAACAGCAGATAGGCGAGCGGGCGGATCAAATCTCGCGCGGTGAGCTTGGGTTCATCGCCCCCGCGCGCCAAAATGACGGCTGGAATCGAAAGAATGAGCCCAACCCACCAAGTCGCTTTCACGCCCCAAGTGAACGCCAGCAGGGTCGGGTCGGTCGCGCCGCCCCAGACCGGTGGGTGGAAGACGGTGAAATATTCAAGGCAAATCCGCGTCGTGATCAGGTCATGACACACGCCGTACAAAATCGCCGCAGTGATGCATAGCAGAATGATTTTTAACGATTCCAACATCCGGAGTTTCACTTGCGAGATTCGGTTTCGATCCGATCAACCACCGCGACGCGCAGGTCGCAGACGTTGGTGTGGGTAGGCCCCGTTTTCAGTAGTCGGTCGAGCGGTTCAAAAAAATGGTAGGCGTCATTGCGTCGCAAGTAGTCCTTCGCTGCGAGTTGTCGTTTATTAGCCTGCGTTGCGCCGGCTGCATCGATCCAGGCGCCCGCCGCGTCGGTCGGACCATCTTCTCCGTCGGATCCGCCGCTCAGAATCGCCATCCCCGCCAACGGCTGCTCTGGATCCGCTTCGCAAAGTCGTTGATAGGCAGCGAGGGTCAATTGCTGATTTCGCCCTCCCTTGCCGCGTTCCTCTGCGGCGGCTAGTTGAACCACCGGTTCGCCGCCGGTGATCAAACAATCCGGTCCTTTCGAATCGCGCATCCGCAGGGTCATCTCGGCTAGATGACGGCCGACCGCTTCGGCCTGACCTTCACTTTGCCGCGCACAAGTCATCGCGTGCGAATAGCCGCGGCGTTCGGCCTCGATGCCGGCGGCGTCGACGGCGACGGCGTTGTTGCCGATGATAAAGTTGTAAACATCGCAGGTGGGGCGCGGAGCGGTTGGTTGTTTTTGCTGAAGAGCCGCCACGATCGCCGCAAACTGCGGCAAGTCTCGCGCGCCAAAATCTTGCATCACCTGCAGCGCGTCGGCCGCAGTCGATTCATTCTGAGTTGTCGGCCCCGAGGCGATCACGTCGAGCGGATCTCCTAGAACATCCGAGATGATCAGCGACACGAGATGACCTGCTTTGCATGCGAGGGCTAGACCATTTCCCTTGACGCGGCTTAGCTGTTTGCGCACCGTATTTAACTGCACGATGTCGGCCCCGGCGCTGCTCAGGTAGTGTGTGATCGCCTGTTTGTCGGCCAACGTGATGCCGGCGATCGGCGCCGCCAACAAAGCAGAACCTCCGCCAGAAAGCAATGCGATACAGAGATCGCGTTCACCCAGGTTGCTGACGCGATTCAGGATTTCGCTGGCGATCTGCACGCCGGCCGAAGTGGGCGCATTGCTGCCGGCTGGTCGGCCGCCGCGCAGTTCGATACGCGACAAAGGACGGACGCAATCCTCGGGAACGCTCAGAAGTCCGCGGAGTCGCTTGGCCTGCATCAGGTCTTCGCCGAGGGCCATTTCTAGGCCGGCCGCCATGCCGGCGCCTGCCTTGCCGGCGCCAACCACCGCGATGCGATCAATGCCGCTTAGATCAAGTTCGATATCGGCCAGACGCAGCTGGTCGCCGATCAGTTGCACATTGTCGCGGAGTAGTCGTTCGCTGCAAACGGCATCGACGCCGGCACGCCAAATCGCGAGCAGATCGGTTTGCAATTGGGCTGCGGTGCGCTTCATCGGTTCACTTGGTTCCCGCTTCACGAATGCGAAAAATATCGAGCCATTGCTGAGGGCGATCGACGAGAATGTGACTCAAAGAGTTCTCTTCATCCGCGCAGCAGACGAGCCCAATCAGGTATTGCTGAGCGTTCGATTCAAATCGCCCGGCAATCGCGCACCAGGCCGTTCCAACCCCCTTGTCGCCTGGCAAAGCTGCTTCGACGAAAAAGCTCTGAGCAAATCCGCTGACGCTTAGTTGTCCTGGCCAACGAAAAAAATCAGGGCGATGAGAGCGGACAACTTGCATCATGCCGGGAGCAAACGCTTCTAACAATTTGCGAAGTTGATCTTCATCAGGGATTGGGCGATTGCGGCCACTCGGCGCAATCACCACCGCGATAATGCGCACCGGCACGTGATACACTTCTGCGCGCGGACCGATTAGCGTGCGCGGTCCCTGGGTGAATCCCCGCTCAATATCAATGCGGGTCAAGCTTTTGCTCGGGGGGGGCGCCGACTGCGGACGCAACCAGCGTAAAGCAGCATAGCCTAGCAGCGCAACGCCCGCTAAGAATCCCAGCAGGATTGGATCAGGCGCATAGTCAAACCACGACGCGGTCGTTTCAGGTTCGATTTGCAATAAAAAGACCGGCATCGAGAATCAGGACAAGCCAGTAGCGAAGATTGGAAGGTACGCAGTTAAACGTATCGTAGCTTCCCCCGCCGCGAGTGCAAACTAGCGTTGATCCTGCAGCCAGGCGTCGTCCTCCGGCTCTGTGGTATCGAGCGGCGAACTGGGACGCGGCTGGCGACGGCGCTGTTGGTACACTTCGATGGTGACGTCGTCGATGGTGACGTCGGCCAATCCGATCATCTCGAAAGTCAGCCGCATTGTTCCCGCTTGGTTCGCGGCTCGAATCAGCGAGAATTCTTGCCAGATGTCGTCGGCCGGCAATTGCAGCCCCAGACGTTTGCCACCCAGGGAGTCATAGATACAGAGAGCGGGTTGGCCAGGAGCGGTTGGCGAGCGAGCTTTGACCCAACCCCGGATCAGCAGCAATTGCCCAGGTTGAACGTCGACTACCGCCGAGTCGATCTGCAGCGGCGAGGTATCGCCCAGCACGGGAGTCAGCTCATTTTCGGACAGGACGCCGAGTCGCAGCGCGTAGTTGCCCCCCTTCACTTCACTGCTGGTCAGTTCGCACTGCAGCTTGATTCCCGGAGAAGGTCGTTGCGATTGCCGCCAGCCGGTCGAAAGCAAAAAGGAGAGATCTTCCATGTCGCCGCCCGCTAGCCGGTTCGCTGATGGCTCCATAATCGCTAGGCGAGACTGAAGCTGCAATGCGAGCGGCAACAAGTCGTACGAGATCGAGAGCGGATTGGTCACCGGCGAAAAATATTGCGAGGTTGTCCGCTCCCACTGCAGCCGTTGGACTTGTTGCAGGCTTCCCATCGCCGCGGCGATTTTCCCATCCGCCTGGTTGAGGTTGCCGATTTCTAAGCCGCGTTCCGCTTGTCGCAGCTCACCCCAGGCCGAAGCGATTTGAGTGGTCGCGACTTGATCGCCGCCGCGTAATTGGGCGGTCACATCACGAGCCAGCGCAAGCGTCTGCTGGGCGATTTCGTACTGGAGTTCTGTAATCCGGCGCCCGTTTTCTGCGATTCTCCGACGCATATCGCGTTGCACAATCGGATCTTGCGTCAGTAGGATCAGCGAAATACGCGATCGGTCGTTCAGCACCAGACGCATGCCGCCATATCGTCGCGAATGACCGACCGGTCGCAGGCCAGAGTTATGCAGCAGGAAAGGTTCGCTATCGGTCGGCACCCCAGGGACTTGAATCGCAATCGAACGGTCAGGGATCGGCGCAACCGTAAACGGGTCGCCAGTGGTCGAGCGGACGACAATCAGCAGCTTGGCGGTCGGAGTCGAGAGCATCGTCGCTTGCACGGTGGGATCGGGCGTGGTGATCGGCGTCAATTGTTCTGCGGCGGCAATCCACGGTTCGACCAGCGCTAGCCGGCGATTGGCCAACTCCAACGCTGCGCGGCGATATTCGGTAACCGGCTGATCGCCTGCCAGCGAAGTTTGACTGGTGAAGACAAATCCCCGTGCTCCGCCGCAAGCTGCCAGAAACAGCTGTTGCTGTAATTGATCGGCTTCGATCGCAGCCGACAGTTGCGGCAGCGAAGACAAGGCTTCCAATTGGCGCCGAGTCTCGGTGGGATATTCGGTTTCGATAACGCTCCAATGGGCCGTCCCCTGCGAACAGAAGAGGCTGCGTTCTTCAATTTTTTTCGAGAGTGCGGCTGGCAAAGCGGTGCTGCCAATCAGCGGCACGTTGTGCAGGATGATGTCAGAGAAGCGACTATGTTCAAACAATGCGGTGGTCGGCGCCGACAGTATCGGACGATTCGAGTCATGATCGGCGCGGCGGACATCGTCGGCAGTTAACGCAAAGTCTGGAAAATCGGCTACGCGGTCTGAGGTCGGGATTTGCCACGCGAGCAACCGTACGTAAGCGCCATCGACCGCTCCTTGGGCTGGAGGGGGAGCGACAAAGGTCATGTCGTATCGCTGCAACTCATACAGCATCGCCTCGTCGGGCTTCGTTGAAAGTCGAATCGCATTGAAGCCCAGCTGACGCAGCAAGGCCAGCGGCTCTCCGTGATAGTCAATCACGCGATGGGCGAGCGGTTGGTTGTCGACCAGCAGCATGTTGCCATCTCGCGAGACGACTGCCCGCGGAGGCGTACCAATCACTTCGGCCCGCGGAGTCGAGGCGCGCAGGCTGACATTGACCGTTGATTTTTCGCCCTGCGGCTGTAGTTGCCCGGTGAGCTCTAGATCGTCGAACCAGTATTCGGTGAAGCCGGGACCGGCGTAAAAGTTAATTCCGACGACGTCGATGTATGCTTCGCGGGGATCAAAGGAAGGCCCATATTGGGCTCGCAGGGCTGCGGTTCGTCGATCGACTTCAGCTTTGAGGTCGCCGGCGGTCAGCTGTTGCCAGCGACCTGCCTGTTGGTAGGTGGAGCCTCCCAGGAACATTGTTGCTGGGATTCCCTCGGAATCAGTGAAGCGGGGAAAGACGACGCGCACCATCATTTGGGCGCCGGCGCGTTCTCCTTTTAACCAGATGGTCGGTTTCAGATCTGCGATCACGCTGCTATGCGGAACCGCCGAGCCAAACATCAGTTTGCTGCCGACAGCGGCTTCAAACGCGAGCGTTTCGGTTCCCCGGCCGCTGCGCGCGACAGTTTGCGTCCGTTCATGACGAACCACGCGAAAGTCGATGTCGACGTCGAGCAACTGAAAGCTGGGCTGCGCCCCCTCGAAGTCCTCTTGGTACGACGCCTGCGCAGCGGCCGAGAAGGCCGAAAAAGCGCTGACGATTATTCCAAGCAACAACGAATAACGCATGCAACAGCACAGATTGCAAAAAGGAGGCGAAAACGCGACATGGACGTTGTCGCGCATAAAGTGGGCTTGTACCTGGATTTGCGCTCGATTGCCAGATCAATCGCGTGGTATTTTGGCAACGTGTTGTCTGAGGGCCGCAAATCACAGATTTCTCTAAGTCATTATCTAGTAGGCGGTTGCGCTTGCATGTGGCGTTTTGGCCGCGATCTTGGCACGATCGGTGCTTATAATCTCTGGCGAAACCCACCGTCGCTGTCGCCGCTAGTCTTGAAGGAAAAAGTCACCATGAGCCAAGCTCCCAAAACTGATCGTCACGCAGAATCCGCCCAAGACGAATTGCCGAAAGATCTGGTCGAATTGGCGATCGCGATCGCTCAAATGCCGGGAGATGTCCGCATGAAGCTGGAGCCGATCATGAACAAAGTGATCGACAACAGCCGCCGCCGCCGCCGAATCTATACGCTGGTTCAAGAGGCGCTCAGCCAGTTGCGGCTCGATATGAAGTATCTGATGTTCGACCTCGAAGCGACCCGCCGTGAACGAGATAACTACAAATCGGGATCAAGTGACGAATAGTACGTATCGGTAAGCCCTGATTTATCAGAACTCGACCTAGTGTCGAGTTTTTTTATCTCGGAACTTTCCGCTAACGTGGTAATATGAAGAAAGCCAGCCTGCCAGCAGAAGTAGCGATTCGGAACAGTCGTTTGCTTCATCGACTTACCTTCACTAGAGTATGTAAGTCGAAACCGGCACTTTTCATATGATTTTTAAGTAGTCACGCGAGAAGAGGAAAAGGCGCTTTCTGCGCCTTAATGCGCTATGACCGACCTGTCTGCGGAAGATTTTGCGCAGCGCGTCCTGGATTATGGCCTGATCGAACCTTCACAATTGGAGGCGATTTGGGGTCAGCTAGGTACGCGTGAGATATCTCTGGGAGAATTCCAGAATGTATTGCTGCGCCGCGAGATTTTGACCAATTATCAAGTCGAACGCTTGTTAAAGGGTCTAAAAAACGGCTATTTCTACGGCAACTACAAAGCGCTGTACATGATCGGTAGCGGGACTTTTGCCCGGGTCTATCGAACCGTCCATAAAGAAACCGGAAAAGTGGTCGCCGCCAAAGTGCTGCGGCGGCGCTTTTGCGAAGATCCTAAACGCTCCAGCCAGTTCATGCAGGAAGGGGAGCTTGGCAAAGCGCTGCGGCACCCGAATATTTGCCCGATCTATGAGGTTCACTCTGAAAGCAACTCCTATCAGCAGGGCGCGAACTTCTTTCTGATTATTGAGTTTATCGAAGGACAAAATCTGCGTGAACTACTGCGGATTCGCGGCAAGTTCAATCCGGTCGACGCAACGAAGTTGATGAGCGATATCTGCAGCGGATTGGCCTACGCCGCAGAACGCGGCTTGACCCATCGCGACTTAAAGCTCTCGAACGTGCTGATCTCTAGTCGCGGCCGCGCCAAATTGGTGGACTTTGGTCTGGCTGCCTTTGCCGAGCAGGTTCAGGATGATGGCGCTGCCGCCAATCCGCGCACGGTGGACTACGCCGGTCTCGAAATGGCGACCAATGCTCCCCGCGACGATCATCGCAGCGATATCTATTTCGCCGGAGCGATCTACTACCAAATGCTGACCGGGCACGCGCCGTTGTACGAAACTCGCGATCGTCAGAAACGGCTCGCAGCGACCCGCTATACCGACTATGAGCCGATTGCGCGCATTGCGCCCGACCTCCCCCGTTCAGTCGCTGCAGTTGCAATGAAGGCAATGGAACTGAATCCGGATAAGCGTTATCAGTCCGCTGCAGCGATGCTCAACGATCTGAAACTGGCCGCACGCCGCTTGGAACAGGGGGACGATGGCGCCGCCGGTGAGATTCGCGCCAAGCTCGAAGCGGAAGGAGGCGGAGGCCCCGTCGCAAAGTTCATGGAAGGTTTGAACAAGACAGTGATGGTCGTTGAGCAGAACCTAGAAATGCAGGATGTGCTCCGCGATCGCTTGAAAGCGTATGGATACCGGGTGCTGGTGATTAGCAATCCCGAACGGGCGATGGCCCGTTTTGCGGAAGAGGGCGCCCGAGCCGCGGACCTTTGCTTGTTCAGCACGATTGATCTCGGTTCTGCAGGATTGGAAGCGTTCAATCGATTCGCTACCGATCCGCACACGGCCAACATTCCTGCCATTTTGTTGCTCAAAGAGCGTCAGGCGAACTGGAAGAGCGACGCCAAGCTGAGTGATCATCGTGCCGTAATGCTGATGCCGATCAAAGTGCGGCAATTGCGCATGCTGGTCCGAGAGCTACTAAAAGAGCCGGCCGAAGAAGAGGTCGAATCCTCTTAGAGTCGCGTCAAGCAATAATTTTCGGGTGCGACGCCTAAAATCGCCGCCAAGAAATACAAAAAGGATGCCCTGTTTTAGGTCATCCTTTTTTTGTGCGTGCGACTACCGACTAGCGGCCGTGGCGAAAGTGGTGGACGCGACGAACCGTGTTGCCATAAAAATGGCCAGGACGATTCGGGCGAGTCAGCAGCGGTTGCGAACGAATAACTTCGCGCTGCGCTTCGGTCGTGGTGACTACGTCAAACCAAGCAGCTGAGCTTTCGCCAGCGCTGACCATGCAAAAGGCCATCGCGAGAACGGCCAACAAAGGGAGATGTAGCTTTTTAAAGTTCATTGGGCGTATCCTCCAAAAGCGAATGAGCAAAGTGTCTTGATGATAAATTAGCACGCGAATCGTGCGCTGCGAGGTAATTTCGCCACTTAGTTTACATTGCCCGGCTTGGCTAATTGGATTGATCGTTACAGTTGGTTGTTCCGGAAGTCGAGTAGTTTCTCTCAAGCATCTTCGCTATCTTTAACCAGCGGCGGCGCTCGATCAATGGCGAACATGTGGGGGACACGATGACCGCAGAAGTACAGCAAGAACCAAAACAATCGTCCAGCGGAAGCTTCACCGGGCTCATTCTGATTCTGGTGGGTATTTTGGCAGGCGCCACTTTGGGGCTGTTCTACGGCGAGACAATGTGGCGCGCCGCTCATGGTCCAACAAAAGCAGTTGAAACGCTCCAAAAAACCTTGGCGCAAAAAGAGCAGTTTTCTCAGCGTGAAACTGCCGCCGCAGCTGCGACCAATGATCCCTTGGCCAAGCAAAAACACGAGAAAGAAGCGGACCGACTGGCAGCTCAAGTAGTTGTCATTGATGCTCGGCTGAGAGAAGTCGAGACGATTGCAGACGATACCGAGAAGCAGCGCGCCGCCGGTCAACTCTATGTGGCCGAGACCGTTTGGATGCTGACTGAGTTTTGCGGCGACGTTTTTCTGCAGATCTTGAAGTTGCTGGTCATTCCGTTGGTGATTACCAGCATGATCACCGGCATCACTTCTCTGGGCGATATTCGCAAAGTGGGACGCGTGGGCGCTTACGCGGTTACCTACTACTTTATCACCACGTCAATCGCCGTCTTGATCGGCTTGATCCTGGTGTTGGTGATTCAGCCCGGTACGAAATCAGACGATACCTTCGCCTATCAAAGTGAGTCGGTGTCGGCGAAGGAACGCGGGACTCCGATTGAAAAGCTGCTAGAAGTGGTCCGCGGAAAACCAAGCGATCCCGGCAGCGGTATGTTCCCGGCGAACATTTTTCAGGCGGCCACTTCGACCAATGTGTTAGCGCTGATCGTGTTTGCGATCGTTTTTGGTTCAGCGTTGACCACGATTGGTGAAGAAGGGGAGATTGTCATTCGCTTCTTCAAAGCAGCGAACGAAGCGGTAATGAAGATGGTCCACTTGGTGATGATGATTGCGCCGATCGGCATCTTTGGCCTGGTCGCTACCAACATCGCCAAAAACGGGGGCGCAGCCGGTTTTAGTGATCAGATGCAGCGCATCGGCTGGTATGTCGCGGCCGTGACGATCGGCTTGCTGCTGCATGCCGTCGTCTTGATGGTGATTGTCTGGTACTTTGGCAAAAAAAATCCGATCAAGTACACGCTGGGAATGTCTCGCGCGCTTTTGACTGCTGTCAGTACCGCCAGCAGTTCGGCCACGTTGCCGGTCACGATTGAATGCGTCGAAGAAAACAACGGCGTTTCGCCCAAAGCGGCCGGCTTTGTGTTGCCGTTGGGGGCGACGATCAACATGGATGGCACCGCACTTTATGAAGCCGTGGCGGTTATTTTTATCGCGCAAAGTCTAGGAATCCCACTTGGGATTGGTGAGTTGCTTGTGATCTTCCTCACTGCTTCACTCGCCGCAGTTGGCGCGGCAGGCGTGCCAGAAGCGGGGCTGTTCACGATGGTTATTGTTCTCCAGGCGGTAGGGCTACCAACTGAAGGAGTGGGCATCATTCTGGCGATCGACTGGTTTTTGGATCGCTTACGCACCACCGTAAATGTGTTTGGTGATTCAATCGGCGCCGCGGTAGTTGATAATTTGGTAGTCTCCCGCGCATAATGGGCTAATCACTCATCTTTTCACTTTACTCCTCTGCATTCTCCTGATCTCCGCGCGCCGGCAGGCGTGACGACTCACCTCTTTTCGCGCTCTTCTCTACAACAAAGACATATCATGCACCGTCTGCTCTGGGCGACGTCCTTCGCTCTTGCTAGCGCTATCTCCGTTTCGAATCCGGTTCATGCGCAATCGAACAAACCCAAAGAAGTCAAGCTCCGCGACATATTTGGCGATCAAAAAGAACGCGAAGTCACCATACGGAGCGTAGTCGATCTTGATGACATCCGGATCCGTTTTGGAGACAAGACGGCTCGCGTTCGCATGGCGTCGGTCGCCCCGTTTCATGAGTGGCCCGTCGGCGATAACCCTGAATGGGTCAAAAAGCAGGAGCAGCTCAAGCAGCAACTCGTCGATCAGTTGGAAGACAAAAAGTTCCTTATTCGAGTCGCACTCTGTCAGACGGCAGGGAAATTTCCAGCGGTGGATATCGAAATCCGTGCGGATTATCTGGTCGATCGCGAAAGCATGTGGGAAGGGCTGAAGCCGGCCGAACGCGTCGGTTGGGCGCGTACATCGCTAAATATCGACATCGTCAACCAAGGCCTGACGATCTATCGGCCCGAATGCGCAGCACGACCGTTGGGCCAGGAAAAGCTGTTTGAAGAAGCCCAGCAAAACGCCGAAGTCTTCCGCCGCGGACTCTGGAAAGATTATCGTTTTTCACGTTCTGTAGAGTCGATCGATAACCTCGTGCGACACTAGCTGTAGATTGAAAATCAGCAGCCTGCTAGCTGTATAAAGCTCTTGACGCTGCCGCGCCATAAGGGCTACTCTCCGGGCGTCATTGATCCACCCGAGAGACGGACGCTTTGCGATGGCTGTTCGCCGCCTATTATTGACCTTGTTTGTTTGCGCTTTGAACTGCGCAAATGGAGCGGCGCAAGGATTGCTTGAGTCGGCTGCATACGAAGCGCGGGAGCCTGCGTCGCCGAGTAACGTTTCGCAGGAACAGCCCAAGTCGCAATCCAAAAAATCGCAACACAATCAGGATTGCGATGATTCCTCATCCTCCACGGATAGTGGTTCGCTCCTCCTCGCTGGCGCATTCATCACAGGCGTCGCGATTACGTCTCCCTGGTGGGGACCCCAGCAAGCGCTGGGAGATGAATTTGCGCGGCCCGGCTCTTTCCAAGCTTATCCCGGCCAATTAGAGAGCGGTTACATGTTGCTGGGCGAAGAATGGGCCGAAACGGGCAAGCCTTATTCGGTGCGGGCCAGTGTCGAATACGACAATGACTTTCACGATCTGTCGCGTGTCGGCGCCAAGCTGCTGGTCGAGGGATCGCAGCGGTGGGGAGTTGATACGCAATGGAATCAGTACTTTGAGAATCGCCCAAACAGCGTCGACGAGCTGACGACCGGAGATTTGAATCTGGTTTTTCGCTTTGCCCAAAGTGAGACGGTCCAGTTCCGCAGCGGATTGGGCGCCAATTTTTTACACGATCGCCAACAGGGAACCGACGTCGGATTCAACTTCACCTATGGCTTCGATTGGTATCCGACCAAGTACGTGATCTCGTCCAATGAACTCGACTGGGGCTATGTCGGGAACGCGTCGCTCTTTCATCTCCGCTCGACCATCGGCGTTCACTTCCGACGCTTGGAAACCTACATCGGCTACGAATACACCAATATCGAAACCGCCGAGTTATATGGCTTGGTCTCTGGCATCCGCTTCTGGTTCTAAATAGTAGGCCCGGCCATACCTGGCGACCGCGCGTGCAAGTCGATTGCTGTCCTGCGATCGTTACAAAAATCGGGAGAAGCAGAGAGCGGCAGGCATGGCCGGCCCAACAAAAAAAGGCTCGCAGATGCGAGCCTTAATTTCGTTATGGGTGTCAGCTAAACATTGATCCATTGGCGCGACTTACCGCTTTCCAAAACGGCGTCACAGACCTTGGCGGTTTCGAGCGCCGACTTGAAGGTTGGTTCGCACGGTTTTCCTTCTTCGAGCGACTTCAGGAAGTCGGCGACCTGGTGAACGAAGCTATGTTCGTAGCCGATGCTCAGCCCCGGCACCCACCAATGGCTCATGTAGGGATGATCGCCGTCCGTGACGTGAATCGACTTCCAGCCGCGCTGCGGGCCATCGTCGGCGTGATCGTACATCTCCAAACGATTCAAGTCGTGTAGATCCCAGCGGAGCGAAGCGTTGGCGCCGTTGATCTCTAGCGTGTAAAGCGCCTTATGACCACGTGCGTAACGAGTCGACTCGAACAGGCCAAGCGACCCGTTGTTGAAGTGGCACATGAACGCACATGCGTCGTCGATAGTGACCTTTTCTTTCTTACCGGTCAGTTGGTGCATGCGCTCTTTAACAAAGGTCTCGGTCATCGCGCTGACATCAGTGATCCCGCCGTTGAGCCAGATCGCGGTGTCGATGCAATGAGCCAGTAAATCGCCGGTGACCCCAGAACCGGCGGCGGCCGCGTCCAAACGCCAGAGGCCGGCGCCGCCTTGCGGCAGTTCGGCGTTGATTGTCCAGTCTTGCAAAAAGTTGGCGCGATAATGATAGATCGTGCCGAGCTTGCCGCTATCGATGATCTGCTTGGCCAGCGATACCGCCGGCAGTCGGCGATAGTTGTACCAAACGGTATTGGGGACGCCGGCCTGCTCGACCGCAGCGACCATCTCTTCACCTTCTGCGGTGGTGCGCGAGATCGGCTTTTCGCACAGGATCATCTTGCCAGCTTTAGCAGCGGCGATCGAGATCGGTGAATGGGTATCGTTGGGCGTGCAAACATCAATCGCATCGATATCATCGCGAGCAATCAGCTTTTCCCAGTCGGTCTCGTAAGACTCATAGCCCCACTGCTCGGCAAATGCTTTTGTCTTTTCTTCACTACGCCCGCAAACGGCTTTAAGCACCGGCGTGTAGTTCAGCTCTGGAAAGAAATCAGCGACGCGTTTGTACCCATTGGTATGAGTACGGCCCATAAAGCCGTAGCCGACGAGACCGATGTTGAGAGGTTTTTTAGCCATGTATTGAGGACCTTTCTGAAGGGCGTTGGTTGTGGGTGATGGGGACTTGGGAATGTCTAATGTCTAAGGACTAATGTCTAATGAAGAAGCAAGAGTCCTTGTTTAACTATTGCGGAAGATGGCGACGAATATCAGGTGCAGTTCTTTCGCCTCCTGCCATAGCTTGCGGCATTCGTCCTTTTGCTCGGGAAGTGCGGTGGCCAGCATGCGAAGCCAATGCTTGGTTTCCCTCGTCTCACGTTTACAAACGCTAATACGATATTTGAACTCTTTTTTGGTGCCAGCGTCATCCGCTTCGCAGTAGTTGGCGCCGATGCTGGTTGCGGAGCGTACAGTCTGTTGAATGAGGGGCCGCGTTACCGAATTCTCAGGTACCGCACGGAGGAAACGAATCGTCGCTTCCCCAAACCGCGCCGTCCGTTCTTCCAGGTCAAACGGACGCTTGGCCCGCGAGTCCTCGTCATTCGGCATTCGAACTTCGTCATTCATTAGACATTAGGATTTAGACCTTAGTCATTCCCACCCATGCGCCCCCCGCACCTTCACCATCGCCTCCAAAATCGTGTTCCAGGTTGCGCTTTGTTCCAGCATTTCGTTGGGGAACATGCAACCGTCCCAGCAGATGTGTTTAACGCCGCGCTGTTGGGCGCCTTCGAGCCAGTAGCCAGAGCATTTCACGATGTCGACCTTGCCGTTGGGATCGTCCGCGGGGCAGTGTCGGCCTGTCTTGTCGTGGGCGCCGGTGCCGTGGACAGTACCGTCGTTTTGGGCGACGTGGAAGTCAATCGTCCAAGGACGCAGCGCATCGGTCATCGTCTTATAGGCGGCCCAGAACTCTTCGTCGCTATAGCCTTCTTTCAGCAGCGCGTGCTCTGGCGCGTTGTAGCCCATCAGGTAGAGATAGGTATGCGCCAGGTCAGCCTGAAAGCCGACGGTTTGCGGCATGTCGACCGCTTCTAGCAGGTTCAGCACATCGCGCCACGAGTGCATGCCGGCCCAGCAAATTTCGCCTTCGGCGGCCAGGCGTTCGCCGTGATCGGCGGCGATCTTGCCTGCTTCTTTGAAGGTGGCGGCGATCTTGGCGGTGCTGGCCGACGGATGTTCAAACCACTTCTCGGTACCCTCGGCCGAGTCGATCCGGATCACGCCGTATTCTCGGACGCCGTGATCGTTGAAGATCTTGGCGATACGACAGGCCTTTTCGATTGCTAGTTTGAACTTCGCCGTATCTTCGCCAGAGCCCATCGCTGAAGCGCCGACAGTACCGGGCCACACCGGCGCGACCAACGAGCCAATCTTCAGGCCCCGTGCGGCGACTTTGTCGGCCAGGATTTTGAGATCATCCTCGGACGCATCGGGATCGGTGTGCGGGTGAAAGAGAAAGCAGTCGATCCCTTCAAACTTTTGGCCATTCACCTCGGCGGCGGCCGTCAGATCCAGCATGTGGTCAAAGCTGATCGGCGGATGATCGGTGCCCTCTTCTTTGCCAACCAGGCCGGGCCACATGGCGTTGTGCAGCTTGGGCATCGCGTGCGTAGAATCGCTCATTTTCGGGTCCCTTTACGGTGCAGATAGAGATGAAGTGGGTGTGCGGCTTGCACACGAAAAAGCCCCGGGCGAAAGCGGCTCCGGGGCTGAGCGGATCAAGAGGCCTTACGCTTGACGGAACGCGCCCATCGCAGGCAGATTGCTATGAACATCGGGGCCGAAGTAGCGGAGGCCGACCAGCGGTTCGCTGCCGGTGTTCTCGATTTCGACGCCGGCAGTCGCCGCTTCGTGCGAGATGAAGACTTCGTCTTCGGTCTCGGCGCCAAAGCGAATCATCGCTGGGGTTTGCAGTTTCAGCTTGCCCATGCGGCCGCTGCCTTGCATGGTGATCCAACCGCTCGCGCCGGGGTCTTGCAGCGTGCATTTGGCGCCGGGCTCAATGGTCAGCTCCTTCGAGCTAAACATTTGCGCTCCGTCGACCGTGCCGTAAACGATCCAGCGATCGGTGTAACCCTTGCCGCTGCGTTCGGTGTCAACAATCGGCTCTAGGTAGTTGTTGGCTTTGAAGTTGGGATCGACATTCTTGTCCCAGTCCAATTGACCGATGATGAAGTCCAGGTCCTGGTGCTTCTCTTCCGGCATATCTTTCACCAGTAGCGACCACGGCACTTCCCGTCCTTCGACCAGCGATTGGAACATGCCAAAGACGTCGCTGCCCCATTGCGGTTCGTAGGTGCAAAGCGAACCGGGTGCATGCAGCACGCCCGGCGGAATCAACCAGCCGGTTCCCCGCTTCAGACGATGCGCCTGCGACAGATAGGTAACGCCGTTGTCCCCCTTGTGCCAATCTTCGAGACACTTACGCAGCTGGGCTTTGGTCGTGTCAGGGGTTAGCCCCATGAAGGTGTAGGCGAAATTATTATCGACGTTGTTCAACTGTGGTGGGAAGTAATAGCTTTCGGGCTTTCCTTCCTGACCGACCAACGCGGCATCTTTGGCGCTTTGATGGAAGTGATGCGGAATCGGTCCCATGTTGTCGAAGAACTTCGAGTAAACCGGCCAGCGATCGTACTTGCTGAACATCGGTTTGCCGATCAGGCGCTCGCCTGCTTCGGCGACGGCGTCTTTCAGTAGGAAGTGCTGGCCTTCAAACAGGCCAAAGCTTTGCCCTTCGTACCACACGCGACCTTCATTCGCCGCGTCCGTGGTGCTGGCGAACCAACGTTCGTCGATGCCGCCGCGGTGAGCGCCATAGGCGTACCAATCTTCTGGATGTAGCTTGATTCGCTTGCCGGGATGCAAAAAACTTCGCGGTACCCAGTTGGGCGAGAGTCGCAACAGACCTTCACCAGCGTCCAAAGCTCGATCCAAGATGGGGGCGACACTGTCCCCTTTCACCACGTTTTCGATCATCGCGTTCGTATCTCTCTGTGTAAGATGAAGCGCCTCGTGGGGCGATTTCCCTATGTCAGCGGCGGATTAAATTCCATTGCCAATGCTCGCGACGCTCGTTTCTGACCCTCCCTCAGGAGAGATCTGCGGAACCGCGCGAAACGCCTGTTTTAGCAGGTTTTTTGCAGGTCGCAAGTAAACCTAGTCCCCTTAACGCAGGGGCAGTGCTGGATTGGATAGCTTTAACGCGATATCGTAAATCAAAAAAATAGATGTCCCTAACACCCCCATCGAGAACCCCGCGATGACTAGCACAGTTTGGACCCTGCTAGACGCAGAAAAAAATCTCACACTCGACACGCCAGACGGTGAAGTCGCGACACTGGCTCGCGATTCCTTTAGCGATGTCTCGATCCGCAAATGGACGCTTCGCGGCGGACTCTCGCAGGGGGGCGATGTAGTGGAAGTGACCAGCGGAGGATTTCGACTCCGAATCTTGCCGACTCGCGGCATGGGCGTCTGGGACGCTTACTGCGATGGAGAGCGGATCGGTTGGAATTCGCCGGTTCCTGGACCTGTTCATCCGCAGTTTGTTCCCCTCAGCGAACCAAACGGCATCGGTTGGCTCGACGGTTTTAACGAACTTCTGGTCCGCTGCGGATTAGAAAGCAACGGCGCGCCAGAGTTCGATCCCCAGACCCACCGCCTGATGTATCCGCTGCATGGCCGCATCGCCAACAAGCCGGCGCAAAGGGTTACCGCCGAAATCACCGAAGAGGGAGAAGTGATCATCCGCGGAGAAGTCTATGAAACCCGCGTCCTGATCTACAACGTCAAGCTAACCGTCGAATATCGTATTGCCCGCGGCGAAAATGGCTTTCGATTGAAAGACACGATCACCAACCTCTCGGCCAAGCCGGCCGAAGCCCAGTTGCTGTATCACATCAACTTGGGCGCTCCGGTCTTGTCAGCAGGAGCGACGGCGGTGATTCCGGCGATCAAAGTTGTGCCGCGCAACGATCACTCAGCCGGAAATATCGGCGCCTGGGATCAATACAGCGGGCCGCAGGTTGGTTTTGAAGAAATGGTCTACTTTTGCGAGTGCGCCACGGACTCCGCTGGTCGAGCGCCGACGATGCTCAAAAATGCGGCCGGCGATCGAGCAATCTCGGTGACGTACAATACGGGGACGCTTCCCTGTTTTTCGCTCTGGAAAAACACGGCGGCCACTGCCGACGGCTATGTGACGGGGCTTGAGCCGGCGACCAATTTCCCCAACCCACGTTCGTTTGAGGTGAAAAACGATCGCGTGGTCAAACTGCCCCCCGGCGGTGCGGTGAATTTCGAGGTTCAACTCGCTTACCACGCGACGACAGACGCAGTTGCCGAGATGGAAAAGTCGATCCGCGATTTGACCCCACAACCGGCGCATCTGCTCGATGCGCCTCATCCGCTATGGTGTTCGTGACGGGTATTCGACAAAGGTCAACGTCGTCGTCACAGGGCAATGATCCGAAGGATAGTGCCCATCG
Source organism: Blastopirellula sp. SH421 (assembly GCF_057808535.1). NCBI lineage: Bacteria > Pseudomonadati > Planctomycetota > Planctomycetia > Pirellulales > Pirellulaceae > Blastopirellula > Blastopirellula sp. SH421. Next base: position 6,484,781 of record NZ_CM173712.1, on the reverse strand, counting down.
GCGCTTTTCCAGCGGTCGATGGTCGTCTGAGAAGAATCGAAATCTTGTGAATAGAGAATCCAGTCGATCCGAGCCCCTGAGGTCTGGTCGCTCCAGCCGTTAAAGGTCCAAGTCGAAGCTTCCAGGGGGGCGGACATCCAAGAATCACGGAGATGTTGCCCCAACGTTTTATAAGGCGCAGATCCAGCGTCGGTGTTGAAATCGCCGGTCAGGATTACGGGACCGCTTTTGGTCGCCGACTTCATCTGGGCGACCAGCAGTTTGGCCGCCTCTTCGCGAGACTTGGGGCCGCGATGATCGAAGTGCGTGTTCCAAAATGTGAACTCGTGGCCTGACCGCTTGTCGCGCAGTTTGACCCACGACGCAATCCGCGGCAGCGACGAGTCCCAACTGACCGACCCAATTTTCTCGGGCGTCTCGCTCAACGCGACGCTTCCTTTGTCTAGCAGCTCAAACCGCGATTTGCGATAGAAGATGGCGCATTCTTCCCCCGCGGTCCCCTCCCCTTCGCGGCTGACGGCATAGCAGTCGTACTGCGGCAGTTTCTCGCGAATGTACTCTTCCTGAAATGGCAGGCACTCTTGCGTTCCCAGCAGATCGGGATCGTTACGCTCAATCGTCTCGATCACCAGCGGTTTGCGGATGTCCCAGTGATTTTCGCCATCTTTGGCCGAGCCATAGCGAATGTTGAACGACATCACGCGGAGCGATTCGCCGGGGGTTGCGCTCATCGCAATCGAGGGGAAAAGGGCCATTGTCGCGAAAGCGAGCAGGGAAAAAAGTCGTAACACAGGCGGGAACTCCAGAAGTGGGGCGAAGCGGATATCTATCTATCTATTGAACCCTAAGTTGCCGGCTGGGCAAACTATGCGGCGAAAAAACAGGAAAGTGAGACCCGCAAAAAAGTCTTGACGGTTATCAATAGGCGCCGCTCGCGATAGAATCCTGGTTGTCTGCCGCGGCGTCGCTTGTGCCGCTTTGAAGGAACGCCACTCTTTTCGCCCAAGAGGGAATGATGAGCGATCGCCGCTTCGTCCACCTGCACTGCCATACGCACTATAGCCTTCTGGATGGAGCGGGCTCGATTCCGCGATTGGTCGGCAGAGCGAAGGATCACGGCATGAATGCGCTAGCGATTACCGACCACGGTAATCTGCATGGCGCGCTGCAGTTCTATCGCGCGTGCAAAGCAGCTGAAATCAACCCGGTGATTGGGTACGAAGCGTACATTGCGCCCGGCAGCCGGTTTGAGAAGTCTGGCAGTCAGCGCGATTCGAACTATCACCTGACGCTGCTTGCGCAAAACAAGATCGGTTTCCGCAACCTCGTTAAGTTGGCGTCGGCTGCGTATCTCGAAGGGTTTTACTTCAAGCCGCGGATCGACAAAGAACTGCTCGAAAAATATAGCGAAGGTCTCATCTGTCTTAGCGGTTGCGTCAGCAGTGAGTTTTCCAAGACGATTCTTCGCGGCACGTCAACCGAAGAATTAGAACGAGAAGGCGCCAACGTCGCATCATGGTTCCAGCGCGTCTTCAAGGATCGCTACTTTGTCGAGATCATGAACAATGGGCTCGAAATTCAGCGGCTGCAATTGGAAGGGGCTGTCGATATCGCGAACAAGATCGGCGTGCCGTTGGTTGCGACCAGCGATACGCACTATGTCGATCAAGATGACGCCGAAGCGCAAGACGTGATGCTGTGCATCAACACCGGCAAGTTCCGCACCGACACCAATCGGATGCGAATGGAGAACGATCAGTTCTTCCTGCGCTCGCAAGAGCAGATGTACGCCGACTTTCCGCGTTTGGAGCATGCTGTCGCGCGCAGTCAAGAGATCGCTGACACGGTTGATCTTGATTTGGAGTTGGGCAAGCGGCACTTTCCCACCTACAAGTTGCCGCCCGAGAAAACAGCCGATGGCTACTTGCGCGAACTTTGTATCCAAGGACTGAAAGAACGGTACGAAGGAAATGAAGAGATGCTCCCCGGCGGCGAACTGTCGGAGGTCGTCATGGCGCGGCTGGATCGCGAACTGGGCGTGATCAGCCGGCTTGGGTTTCCCAACTACTTTTTGATCGTCTGGGACTTTGTGGTCGAGGCCCGCAAGCAAAACATTCCGGCTACCGCGCGCGGTAGCGGCGTCGGCGCGATTGTCTGCTATGCGCTTTACATGAGTCACGTTTGTCCGATCAAGTACGACTTGCTGTTCGAGCGGTTCCTTGACGAAAACCGCTTGGAAGCGCCAGATATCGATATTGACTTTGACAAAGAGCGCCGCGGGCTTGTCATTCGCTATGTGAAAGACAAATACGGCGAAGACAACGTTGCTCAGATTGGTACGTTCGGTACGTTGGCCGCTCGCGCGGCGATCAAAGACGTCGGGCGTGCGCTGGGTCTGCCACTAGATCGCGTGAACGCAATCACCGGCATGGTCCCCGAAACGCTGGGCATCAAGCTGAAGACGGCGATCGAAACCAGCGAAGAGCTGAAGCAAGCGTACGAAAACGACGGCGAAGCTCGCGAAGTGCTGAGCTTGGCGATGAAGATCGAAGGCTTGGCCCGCAATGTCGGTACGCACGCCGCGGCGGTCGTGATCGCTGATCGTCCGCTGACCGATTACGTGCCGCTCTGCCGCGTGACCGGCAAAGAAGATTTGATCACGCAGTGGTCGATGAACGACGTCGAAGACGCCGGGCTCTTGAAGATGGACTTCTTGGGTCTGCGCAACTTGACGATCTTGCGCAACGCGATCGATCTGATCGAGAAGCGCGAAGGAAAACCGTTCGACATTCATAAGATGCCGCTCGATGACGAAGAGACGTTTGCGCTGCTGCGGCGCGGCGAAACCAAAGGCGTATTCCAGCTCGAAAGCGGCGGTATTCGCGATCTGTTGCGCCGCATGAAGCCCGATAGTTTTCTCGATATCATCGCGACCAATGCGTTGTATCGGCCAGGTCCGCTGGAAGGGGGCATGGTCGACGAATACATCGAAGTCAAAAACGGTCGTAAAGCGGCCGAGTACAAGCATCCGGTGCTGGAAAAGATCTTGGAAGAGACCAACGGGGTGATGGTCTACCAGGAACAGGTGATGCGGATTTTGAATCAGCTCGGCGATATCCCGCTCGCCAAAGCGTACACCTGTATTAAAGCGATCAGTAAGAAGAAAGAGTCGCTGATTCAGCAGAACCGCGAACAGTTTATGATCGGCGCGGTCGAGAAAGGTCTGACCAAGAAAGAGGCCGAAGAATTTTGGGAGATGATTGTTAAGTTTGCCGGGTACGGCTTTAACAAAAGCCATTCGACCGCCTACGCGCTGGTCGCCTATCAAACGGCATACTTGAAGACGCACTATCCCAAAGAGTTTATGGCGGCCTTGCTGTCAGGCGATATCTCTGGTCGTAACTTCAAGACCAAAGATGCGCTGGTCGAGCATATGGAAGACTCCGAGCGGATGGAGATCGAGGTCCTCGCGCCGAATGTGAATACCTCGGATGTCGAGTTCGCCGTGGTCGACGGCGCCATTCCGTTTGCACTAAGCGCGATCAAAGGTTGTGGCGGCGGCGCCGCCGAAGCGATTGTCGCCGCGCGCCGCAAAGATGGCCCCTTTACGGACATCTTTGATTTCTGCGAACGGGTTGACGCTTCGCAGTGCAATCGAGCTGCGATTGAAACCTTGATCAAAGCTGGCGCTTTTGACTCGATGTCCAAAAATCGGGCGCAGCTGAGTTCGGTTTTGGATAAAGCAATCCAAGCTGGTGCTGCGGCATTGTCTGATCGCAAAGCTGGCCAGAAGAACCTCTTTGCGGCGATGGAAGATGCTGCGGGAGCCGGCGCAAAAGCGGTCAAGCTGCCGGACGTCGAAGAGTGGAACGAACGGGAAAAATTGCTCTATGAGAAAGAAGTGCTCGGCTTCTTCCTAACCAGTCACCCGCTGGCCGAATATGGACAATCGTTCGCGATCTACTGCACGCATACTTCTACCGACATTCCGCAAATGAAGGACAAGCAGGATGTGGTGATGGGGGGAATGATCACTTCGATCAAGCTTGCCCACACCAAACGCGCTCGCCCAGGCAGTAACAACACCAAGTACGCCAACTTTGACCTAGAAGATGTCAACGGCGCGATCCGCTGCATCATGTGGCCTGAACAATACGCAAATCTGGGAGATCTGGTAAAAACGGAAGCGGTATTTATTATCGAAGGGCGTGTCGACAAACGGGGGGGAGATGACGAGGCGAATTTGATCGTTAACAACCTAGTTCCGATCGAAGACGCTCATTCGCGATACACCAAAGGGGTGCGAATTCGGATCGACGAATCGCACCATGGGGTCGAGATTCTCCCGAGTTTAAACGAGATTCTGCGGGCCTATCCCGGCGATTGCGACTTGCAATTGGTGCTGCAATTGACCGACGGCCATGCCGCACTGCTACGAACTTCGCGGCGAGTCGACGTCTCGTTGGAGATGCGAGATCGAGTCGATCAGCTGCTGGGAGAAGGAAATTTCAAATTGATCACCGCTCCACCCAATGCACGTCGGCCGAGTAAGAATTGACGCAAGTTCTTGATTTGAAAAGAGTTGCGACGCGAAATTGTCGAGATTAGGCCTGCGGAGAGGAAAACCGTTACGATCTGTGCCTTTTTCGTCGATTGCTTGCCTTCCCTATTTTCCCAAATTAAGATCAAAGGGACGGCTGACTTGCGGCGATTTGCTGTGGGTTGTCTGTAACGGCATTGCCGGCTCATCTTTCGTCGCTTGCACTTCACAAGCGGTGAGCAATTCGCGCCTACCCTTTCTTGCTGCGTATTTGGACCAAGGATCAGACATGGAATTCCGCTCGACCCGGCTGTATCACTTGCTGTTGGCGACATTCGCCGTCGGATTATTGGTCGCCCCGGCTGCTGCTCAAACTAACAATGGCAACATCAACCAGTCCGGCGTTTACGTCGACGCCCAAGGCGTGCTGCGGATGCAACGCGCGGCTGATCCGACCGGACAGCTGATGCGCCAACGTTTGGAAGCCGCAAACGCGACGCAATCGCCAGAACTGCGTAAAGCGAGCGGGCTCCGCAAAATCTCGCTAAATCGCCTAGAAAAAGAGCTGGCCAAAGCGACCGATCAAAACAACACGATTTCAGAAGAGATGAAGCATCTCGCCGGACTGACGCAGTTGAAGTACGTCTTCTTCTATCCCGAATCCGGGGATGTTGTGATCGCTGGTCCGGCAGAAGGATTCGTGACCGATCTCGCTGGCGAAACCATCGGCACGACCACCGGTCAGGCAGTCTTGTCGCTGGACGACTTGATTGTTGCGATGCGAGCCTATGCCCCTGACACCCAGGGAGTCAACTTTGTCGGCGTTTCAATCGATCCGACTGCCGAAGGCTTGAAGAACTACAACCAGTATATTGCCAGCCTCGGCACCAATCTCGCGAATATCAACCTGAACACTCTGATCCCAGGTATGAAGCAAGCGTTGGGCAAGCAAAACGTCACGGTGACCGGTATCTCGCCCAAGACCAATTTTGCGAAAGTATTGGTGGAAGCCGACTATCGCATGAAACTGATCGGCATCGGACTAGAGCAACCGCCGGTTCGGATTCCTAGCTACACCGAAAAATCTCGCGGCGGCTCCAAAGCGTTGCAGCGTTGGTTTTTCACGCCGAACTACGAGTGCGTGAAAATGAGCGAAGATGGACTCGCGATGGAACTGGTCGGTGAAGGAGTCAAGTTGATTGGCGAATCCGAACTGGTGACCCGTGATGGTGGTCGCTTGCAGACCGGTGGCGAAGATGCCGCCAGCCGCATGTTCACCACGACCTTCACCAAGAAGTATCCAGAACTAGCCAAGCGGTCGCCGGTTTACGCTCAACTGCGTAACCAGATCGACATGCTGATCGCTGCCGCTTACATCCAAGAGTATGACCTTTACGGTCAGGCCAACTGGGGCTTGGGAGTCTTCAACGACGAAAGCCGTTATCCGGTTGAAGTCCTGAATGCACCGACTCAGGTCGAGACCGCGGTTAACGCCGTCTGGAAAGGTTCACGACTTGTCACCCCGATCGGCGGCGGCGTTTCGATCAAGCCCAAGTATGCTCTGTTGCCAGAACGCCAAGTGCCGGACGAAAACGGAGCGTTGCAAAAGGAACGTGCCGAAGTGGTTGTACCAGACCTCAAGCCGGGCCAATGGTGGTGGGACTAACGTTCCCAGGCCACAATCAGAAATAGAAAAAGCCGACCCCAATGGTCGGCTTTTTTTGTGGTTCCTAGCATCTCCCGTAAGGTGGTTGGAACACGCGATTGCCGCTGAGCCTGGGGAGAAAACCTGATTCGCGTCTGCAACCCACCAGACCATGCTTGTCGAGCGGAAGTTGGTGCTTCCACAAGCCGAGTGAGGTCGTTTGAAATTGGTTACCGGGATGCGTCTTGCTTCACCCAGCCCACGTCGAGCAACGCTCTTCGGCTTCCATGAGGCATTTGGATTTTAATCACGCAGCCATCTACAAACAGATTGCACACTGCGCGTGTCGACGCTCTAAACCGGCGCCGCGCTCTTATGGGCTTCTAAGAAGGTCGAGCGATACTCGCGAGGAGTCATTTGCTTGATCTTGCGGAAACTGCGATTGAAGCTGGAGAGATTGTCGAAGCCAGACTTTAGACTGACATCAAGAATGCTGTCTCCGGTCTCCATCAGCAGCCGACAAGCAATGCCGATGCGCAGCTCGCTGACATATTGGGTGACGGTCCGACCGGTAGCACGCTTGAACATGCGACTGAACGACGAGGGGTTCATGTCGACTTCTTTGCAGATCGCGGCGTGCGAGAGTTCTGGATCTTCGAGATGTTCGTTGATGTAATTACAGGCCTTGTCGATGCGCCAGTCGGACGCATGATCAAAGCCTGGGGTATACCCTTCGCTGGCGAGAACTTCGCCACCTTCTTCGGCCAGCAAATTTAAGCAGTTGAGCAGCGAAATCAGTTGCGTCAGCCCCTGCTGCTCAGGCATTTGCTTCATGATCTCGCCCACACGCTGAATGACGTTGGGGCTAAATAGTAAGCCGCGGCGGGCCTTGTGCAGCATCAAGCGGACGTCGGTCAGCTCAGGCGCTTCAAAAAAGGTTGCGCCGAGAAAGTCATTGCTGAACTGGATCACATACGCGATGTGTCGATCGAACTTTTTACCGACAAAGTCGTCAGAGAGCCAAGTATGCGGCAGATTCTCGCCGGACAGGACCAGGTCACCGGGGCTATAGCGAGCGACATGATCGCCCACGAGACGTGTGCCGGAGCCATAAGGAACGAAGGTGATTTCAAGTTCCGGATGCCGATGCCACTTCGCAGGCGTTTCTAGCGCTGAGCGTTCAAAACAGCGAAAGGAATGGCCCGGAGGCGGAACGAGTTTTTCAAATGCAATCGTCACGGCAGCTGTCTACGCATGGGTTTGCGATTTTGGGGCTCTCTTTAAAGATAGCCAGACTGGGCACTTATGCACACGCTATCTTGGATTTTCAGGTAAATTGCGCATGAATTCGCCCACTTTGGCAGAAATTCAGTCACGAACGCCCGATTTGTGACCCCCATTGGGGGCGATATCGACGACCGTTCGGTATGGGGGCGCAAGTGACTGCTCGCCTCGGTGGCTCCAGAATTGGCCCGGTCGGATCCCGGCGATGGCGTCCCCTGCGGCAACTTTGCCGGTCTCGAATAGAGTACACGCAGCGCGATAAAGCAGCGAAGTCATCAGTTGGGCGTCGATGCCGCGAAAGTGACATTGCACGTCCGGAATCCCCAAAGTCGCCAGCCCCACGCTATCGACCAGCGTATCGCAAGCAGAAGCGTCGGTGCCATCTTCATATTCGACGACGCGAAACTGGCGGAGATGAATCGCGCCGGGGGCCAGCCACGGGTTTTCTCCTACCGAATCGACCGCCGCGAGAAAATCTTCCGGCGAAACGAACGAACGCGACGCCGCCCAATAGATCGCATCGCACGGCGCTGTTTGAAGGAAGGCCGTGATGAGCTGTTGAATCATGCGGAGTCTACGCGCCGCCGGCAGCTGAGTCGCACGTACGTCGGCAATCTGGATTTCAAATTTGCATTCGGCTGCAATCTCGCGCGCTGCGGGCCAATTCCACGATTGTTCTAAAGCTTCGGTCCATGCTTCGTCACACGTTTCGGTATCAAGCGGCGCCGGAGTCGCGATCCATTGCGCCTTTTCATACTCAGGGGCGGTACGGACGAAGGCCAGGATTCCCTCTTCGCGATCCCCATCCAAAGGAGCGGCGTCGGGCGCGTGCTTCTCTAGATTGGTGAGGATTGTCCCCTTGTGCAGCGCGGGCCGCGCACGAAAGAGGAGGCGAACAACGTACGCTTTGGCGGCTTCCAACGTTGTAATTCCTATACAGGCTTAAGGGGCGGACTTCGTCGCAAGCGAGGCCTCGAGTAGGCTTGCCCGCAGTAAAATGTTCACGCCGCATTGTAAACGAAACGTTTGCGCACCGCGAATTTAGCGCCCTCACTCTCTCTAGGCGAGGCTCCCAGAAAGACGCGTTTTTTGCCAGAATATCGGCTGATTGTTGCATCTGCTTGCGATTATAATGCAAGTACGCCTTGCCTCTGATCACTGTCGTCGCCGCTGGGAATTGCGACCACCGGCTCCACACAAATCTACTCTTTGGTTGGAGTAAGGACCGATGACAGAGCAAACGATTCGGCTTGATTTTCATGCATTGCTGCTGGAGCATGACCTGCTCCGCAACATTCGGAGAGTCCTATCTGCGGACGATAATGGGCGGACCGAGTGGATTTCGCTGACCGAAATGCTCGACGAGCTTTATGATCGACTCGACGAGCACTTTCTGGCGGAAGAACAGGGAGAGTACATGCGTGAATCGCTCCGCCGAGCACCTCATTTGGCAGCGGAAGCCGCGCGACTTGCCGGTGAACATCCGTTGTTTTTAGCAGAGATCAAAGCGTGTCGCATAGAAGCCGACGATCAATCGCCCCCTTACTCTGCCGAGTTAAGAGGACGATTTCGGAAGTTCGCCGAGCGCTATTTGCATCACGAACATCATGAAAACTCGCTGGTGCAGCGCGCGTTCGACGTCGATATCGGCGTGGGTGACTAAGGCGCCCAAGACTTAGCGACGCTGCCAGGACAACCATTTTTGGAACAAGGTTTTCACTAGGGGAGAAAGCTTGGTCCGATTGTATTGATCCGCGATTCGTTTCAAAACTTCGACCTGAGTCGGATAGCAATGGATCACGTCGGCCAGCGTGTCCAATTTGCGCTTAGTCGACATCAGTAAGGTGATCTCGCTGATCATTTCGCCGGCATGCGGCGCTACGATCGTTGCACCGACGATTTTGCCGGTTCCGCGGCGCGTGTGGATCACGGCGAAGCCGCTTGTTTCGCCGTCGACCATCGCCCGATCGACCTCTTTCATCTCTTCGCGATAGCTGTCGATCAAGATTCCTTGTTCCTGCGCTTGCGCCGGCGTCATCCCGACATGCGCCACTTCGGGATCGCTATAGGTTGTACGCGGCATGATCAAGTTTGAGAGCCGCGCGTTTCCGTAGAAGAGTGCATTGCGCAAACAGGCCCGCGCCATCGCGTCGGCCGCATGCGTAAACTGATAACTGCCGGCGATGTCGCCTGCCGCAAAAATTTGCGGGTTCGTCGTCTGTAAGCGATCGTTGACGATCACCCCTTTTTTGTTGAACTCAACTCCAGCCTTATCGAGTTCGAGACCTTCCACATTCGGTCTTCTGCCGAGCGCGACCAGGATCGCATCGACTTCCAATATTTTCGATTCGCCAGCCGCTTCGATGGTCACCTGTGTCACGTCTCCCACTTTTTCGACATGGGTGACCAGATGATTCAAGTGGAGCTGAACCCCTTCTAGCTTCAGTTGTTGAAGGACTACTTCGCTGGCGCTGGGGTCTTCACGCGAAAGAATACGTGACTCGCGCTCGATCGCGTGGACCTCGCTTCCAAATCGACGAAACGTTTGCGCCATTTCTGTTCCGATCGGTCCCATGCCCAGCACCGCCAGACGCGCGGGTAACTTCGTTAGCGAAAAAATTGTTTCGTTGGTCAGATAACCAGACTCTGCTAGTCCAGGGATCGGGGGAATTTGGGGGCGTCCTCCCGTGGCGATCACGCAGCGTGCGAACTTGATCGTTTGACCGTCGACGCGGACTGCATCGGGGGCCACAAACTTTGCAGCTCCTAAGTAAACGTCGACCCCCAGATTGGCGAATCGCAAAGCCGCATCATGGCGAGAGATGTCGGAACGCACGCGACGCATTCGCTCCATCACGCGCGCGAATTCGACGCGTGGGTCGCAGACCGGATTGACTCCGTAAGCGGGCGCCGTTTGGAAGGCATGCGCCGCTCGAGCCGCGCGGATCAAGCTTTTGCTTGGTACGCAGCCAAAGTTCAAACAATCCCCCCCCAGAAACTTGCGTTCGATCAGCGCTGACGTGCCGCCGAGACCCGCCGCCCCAAGCGCAGAGATAATGCCGGCCGAGCCGCCGCCGATGGCGATTAAATTGTAACGCCCGCTGGGGATTGGATTGCTCCAATCGTCGGGATGGACATGTTTCACCAGCGCCGCATTGTGCTCGTCGGCGGGAAGCATTTCGATCGAAGTCATAAGCGAGTACTGGCTACCAATTTTGGGGAAACGGCGGCGTTAGGGGGCGCTTGGTATAGAAATATGGTACTCAATCTGCTTCGAGGCGGCTGCAACCATAAAAAAAGCCGGCGTCTTTCAAAAGACGCCGGCTTGGTTGCGAAATGCGAATGCTGGCTCGTGGGGCTCTTTTTGCAGCGCCGTCCGTCCATGAGCGCTCGTGCTTTGATCTTGGCTTAGGCGATCAGTTCTTTGATCACTTTGCCGCCGTTGGCGATTTTCATCGGCCGGCCATTCTTGCTGGTGAACGTCGTTTCGAGCGAAATGCCCATCGCTCGGCACACGGTCGCCATCATGTCTTCGGCCGAGTAAGGTTCGGTCTCAACGCGAGTTCCGTCGTCACTGGTCTTGCCCACGGCGATGCCGCCGTTGATGCCGCCGCCTCCGACGACGGTGCTCCAGCTGCGGGCCCAGTGATCACGGCCGGTGTTGCCGTTGATCCGCGGGGTGCGGCTAAATTCGCCCATCCAAACGATGGTGGTGTCTTTCAGCAGACCGCGTTGTTCCAGGTCAGTCACCAGAGCTGACATCGCTTGATCCATGCCTGGCAGTTTGGTGTCAGCCAAGGTATTGAAGATGTTGGTATGGTTGTCCCAACCGCCCAGGTCGACTTCGATGAAGGGTACGCCCGCTTCGACCAGACGACGAGCGAGCAAGCAGCCTTGGCCGAAGCCGTTGGTGCCGTACATCTCTTTCATCGCTTCTGGTTCTTCAGCGACGCGGAACGCTTTCATTTGTTCGCTGGTCATCAGGTTGACCGTCTTGTTCAAGATCTTGGCGTGATCTTCGGCGGCTGGGCCACGACGTTGGCTGATGAAACCGTTTTCGACCAGCTTCAACATTTCGAGTCGCTTGGCGAGAGTTCCTTCGCCCATGCCAGACATCTTCAGGTTGCGGACTTGGCCGTTGCTGCTAACGGTGAACGGCGCCCAGCTCATACCGAGGAAGCCTGGTCCAACGCTGCCGCCGCCGACCGAAACGAACGGCGGAATTTCTAGGTACGGACGTTGGTCAAACAACTCGTGCGCGACCACCGAACCATAGCCGGGGTGTTCGATGTTGGGATTCGGGACGTAGCCGGTGTGCATGTAATAGCGACCACGATTATGATCGGCTTCACGAGTGCTCATCGATCGAACGACCGACAGGTGCTTCATGATCTTGGCGGTCTTGGGCAGGTGTTCGCAGATTTGCAAATCGCCGGTGGTCGAGATCGGCTTGAACGGCCCGCCGGTGGTTTGTCCGGGCTTCAGATCCCAGAGATCCATGGTGCTGGGGCCGCCACCCATCCAAAGCATGATGCAGCTTTTGCCGCGGCTGGTCAGGTCGGCGGCGTTGGTGCGGATGGCGTTTCCCATCATCATCGCCGGAGCGACCATGGCCGAGGCGCCCGCCATGTGCTTCATAAAGTGACGTCGCGACATCCCGGTGGGAATGGACATAGTGTTCTCCGATTGGATAAAGGGCGATTTGCCTGGCTTGGAAGTAGTTTAGTGATCGAGCAAAAACTCGTTGCTGTTTAGCAGAGCCCACCAGATGTCTTGCAATGCGGCGGGCATTTCATCTTGGCGAGCGGTCAAAATTTGACTGATCGCTTTCCGTTCGCGACCGTTGGGCTTGCGCGCCAAAGCGGCCAAAAACAAGTGATCGATTTTTTCGCTGGGTGACATGCTGCTGTGGATGACGCTTTTCAGCACGCCTGAGTCGAGTCGAGTCGCTTTTTCCATCAAGCGGCCATTCATCATTTCGAGCGATTGTCCGTACGAACCATCTAATGCATGTTCGACGGTTCCCTCGTCATCCCCCATCTCGCGAGCAAATTGTCCCAACCATTGATGACGCGCGGCCGAATCAGCGATCAGCGCCGGTGCGCGTCGCGATTGGGCGACCATCTCCAACGACTGATACAGCTGCTCGGCTTCCATCTGACGCGAGTAATAGTGGGAGAACAGCGGGCGACCGCTATAGGGTTGATCCGCTACCTGATCGGCCCCTGTTTGATCGGGACCAGCTTGGCTGGAAAGCTGGAACGCATCGGTTAACGCCATCCACCGCATCAGACGTTTCAGGTCGAAACCGCTTGCGGCGAAATCGCCAGATAGTTCCTGTAGCAGTTCGGGATGGGAGGGGGGATTATGCTTCCCCATGTCGTCTACCAGCGGCGTAAAGCCAACACCAAAGAAATGTTGCCACATGCGGTTGACGGTCGCTTCGGCAAACATATCACTGTGGGTAACGTATTGGGCCAAGTAATCACGGCGATTCACATCGCTGACGCGCCCGCTGGGCGGAATCGGCTCGGCGCCGGGAAATTGTGGATAAGCGACATCGACAACGCCGTTGTTGCGCTCGAAGTAGACAAAGCCATCTTCCGGCTTGTCCCCAGGCGGAGCGTAATCTTTGTCGACGACGCGAAAACTGGCTTTCTCCTTTTCGGCATGTGATTGACGGAAAAAGGCGTTCAATTGCCAATACTGACGTTGGTCAAACGCATCCCAGGGATGATTGTGACATTGCGAGCATTGAGCCTGACGGCCGAGGAAAACCTGGCAGGTTTTAGCGGTCGCTAACGTGGCGTCTTGATCCAGCAGCGAGCCAAGAAAGTTGACGGCCGGGTTATAGTCGGCGGCGCCAGGTTGGTTGCTGCCGGCGGCGGTCAACAGTTCGCGCGTCAGCGCATCGTACGGCTTACCGGCCGCGACGCTTTCGCCGAGATACTTTTCAAAGGCGGCGCGGTTGACGTCGCTGTTGTCGGTCATACCGGCGGCGCGACCGATCAGCGTGTTTGCCAATCGCGAACCCCAGTATTGGGCCAGTTCGTCACGATGCTGCTCACCGTACAAAATCTCGTTGACCAGCTTCTCGTCGCGATCGCGTCCGCGCTGCGAGGCAAAATGCTTGATCTCTTCGACCGAGGGAATCCGTCCTAGCAGACGCAAGTAAACGCGGCGGCACCATTCTTCCGGGGTTGCTTCGGCGGTTGGTTTGACGCCGGCATCTTTCCAGGCAGCAGCCAAGGCATTATCGATTTCCGTCACCACCTGCGCGTCGCTCTTGGCCAAAGTCGGGATCGGCTCAGCGATAATTTGCGGGCGAGGACCGGCGGTTTCTGGCTTGATGGGTTTCGTGTTGTTACCGGCGACTTGTGGAGCAGCCGCCGGAGAAGGCGTATTGCCCGCCATTTGCGGCCTCGGCTGATCAACGCCAGGCACAATCTGCTGATCTTGATCGTTGTCGCCGCCAGCCGGTTGAGCGAGTCTTACTGGAGTTCGCGGTTCTGCATTGGTTTGCGGCGCAATCGATGGATCGAGCTGCTCGGAGGCAACTTGCTGATTCTCCAGTTGGTTGCTTTGGATGACCCAAGCACCAAAAACAACTAAAGCCAGCAGTGCGATCGACATGCCGCCGGAGACGATCCATTGACGCCGCCGCGCCCAGATCGTGCGACGCCGCGCCAGTTCGCTGCGTGAGGAACCCAACTCGGTGATGTCCATTTCAGAAACGGCAATCTCCGACGCGGGACCATCGACCGGCGGATGCGTCGCGTGTAACGCTTCGTCGTAGATGGGTGCAGAGATCGGAGCCAGCCGAGCGGCGCCGTTTTGCGAAGGAGCGGTTTGCGAATGAAGTTGAGCCAGAATGCGCGCGGTCAGATCGGGCGGGCTTTTCTGTTGGAAATGCTCGTCTAGCAATGAATCGATCAGTGGTTCGTTGCGTTCGGTCATGACTTGCGGGTCGACAGTTGATCTTCCAGTCGCAGTTTTCGTTCGATGCATTCGCGTAGTTGCGACTTGGCGCGTTGCATCAGATTTTTCGCTCCATGTTCGCCTACACCAATGGCGTCGGCGATCTCTTGCCGCGATTTGCGACTTTCAAATCGCATTCGCAGCGCCGTTTGCGCTCGGTTGGAGAGTGACTCCAAGCATTGCTGCAAGACGGTGATGATCTCTTCTCCTTGATCGGCCGCAGTCACATGCCGCCAGAAGGCGTCGATCTTTTCGACGTCGTCGGTCACGATCAGGCGCTTTTGACGGCGACGCAGATCGATCAGCAAGTTGTGGGCGACCCGTCGCAGGTAGGCGGCGGTAGCAGCCCGATCAAAGTCGTCAAACGGTTTTTGCAAGACGCGTAAAAAGGTTTCTTGCGTCAGGTCCTCGGCTTCATGATCGTTACAGCCCAGTGAACGCAAATACCGCCAGACCCCTGTTTGGTGGGTCTGGATCAGGCAAGTTGCCTGGTCTGCGGCGTTTGGCAAATCGGAAGGCTGTTCGCTCATAGAAGCGGCCGGGATGGGCGAGAGTACTCAAAAAGAGGGTTGCGGAACACCGATTGCATCGCAAGTCGTTATTCTGTAATTGGTTAGCTTGCGAGACGAACCGCCTGAATCTTGAAGCCCGGACGTATTATTCTATTCGCTGCGACGAGTTATTCGAGAAATTTGCTTTGCTGTAAGGCCATCGTACAGCGAATTGGTGGCAAAGGGGGGCTGTTTGCTTACTATTCGCACTCGGCGGCGGATCTCCTTTAGTTCGGTTCGTGCCGAGACCCGTATTTTATTGTTCCGTTGCCGGCTCTTCTTTCCATGACGGGCGACTTACAGCCGATACAATGCCGTTAGAGGGAGTTACCTGCAAATGCTAGGGAGAGAGAATCGATGCTGCGTCATGTCATGATTCTGGGGCTGATCTGGGCGATTCCGCTGGTCCTGACCGCCGAGCTGTATTCGCAGGAGGTCCGCGTTTTGCCGGGTTCGCCTGCGTTGCCAGCAGGTTTGGTGGAGTACATGCGATGGCATGCACAGCTACAGCGTGAATCATTGCAGCTGTTTACCAACTACCTAGAGCAGCGGGTCAAAGAGAAACAAGTTCCGCGTGGGCTGTTCCTCAACGCCAAAGCGATCCAACTACAAGCCGAACTCGCCGCGACCGCCGATCCAACCGCCAAAAAAGAATTGCTGTCTCAAATGACGAAACTGTACGACGAGCGCGTTCGACTGGACGCCGCTTCGCCGGACACCACTTGGTACGGCGTCAATCGGGCTCAGTTAGGAGAATCGATGAAGCGTGAGTATCAGCTTTTCGAGCAACAAGCGGCCGCCAGCCCACAGCAACCCGCGAAGTCTGCGTCCAAAAAGAAATAAAGAATCCAACGATGAGAACGACGGCAAGTCGAAATGGTTTGACGATCGGTGATCCTGCGCCCAAAGTGATCGTCCAAAATTGCGAAGGCGAGCGTGTCGCACTGGCCGAGCGCTGGAGCTCGCGTCCGCTGCTGATTCAATTTGCTCGGCATTTGGGCTGCCCGTTTTGTCGGGATCGCGCGAAGCAGTTGAAGCTGGGCTATCCCGAGATTCTGCAACATGGTGGCGATGTCGTCTTTATCACCATGGGTCCGCTGGAACGCGCACAGCAATTCAAGGCTGGCCTGCAATTGCCGTTTGACGTGCTAGTAGATCCGCATTGCTCGGCCTATCAAGCGTATCGCGTTCCGCGCGGCGACATGCTGCAGATCGCCGGCCCTAAAGTTTGGCTGTCAGGTCTCGGCGCGGTCGTCCGCAGCGGCGTGGGCCAGCCGACCGGGGACCTATTGCAGTTGCAAGGAACGTTTGTCGTCGACACCAGCGGCGTGTTGCGATTGGCGCACGTACCGCGTCATTCGGCCGATCATCCTGCGATGAGCGAGATTTTATCGGCCCTCGATCCACAGCCAAGCGAAACATGAAAGCAGAACTATTTGCCGTCGAAATCCGCACCGCGCGGTTTGCAGCGATGCTTGACTGGTATCGTGACGTGTTGCAATTGCAAGTCGGCATTCGCCAGACCGACGAAGGCTATGCGCTGCTGGTCAGCACTGGATGTCGCATTGCCCTGCTCTCGCGTGAAGATGCGACCGCCGGTCAGGCAATCATCAGTCTCGCGATCGAAGTCGATGATTTCGACGTCTGGCGCGAGTACCTCAACAGCAAAAGCATCCCGCTAGTCGCGCAAGACAGCCCCGAAGGGTTCCGAGAATTGGCGCTGAGAGACCCGGATGGGAATCGGGTGAAATTGTTTGCTTGGAGATGATTTTGGAACATGACGAATGTCGAAAGAAGCACGAATTCAGTATGTCGAATGAGTGGACAATCCAAAACGAGGTGATCGGTCTGGTTGCGATGGCATAGACTTGAACGACGAGGTCTACCTTACAAATTCGACATTCGAGTTTCGATATTCGGCATTTTCTCAACTCAATGCGTGTGCTGTACCTCCGTCTCTGGCAGCAACTTCTGTAACCGTTTGACGCCTGCGGCGGTGATTGGGGTTTCGTGGAGGTAGAGATGCTTGAGCGTCTTGAGTTTCGCCAGCTCTGCGATGGCGTTATCGGTTACTTGGACATCGACCAAAAAGAGATCCTCCAATTGCGGCAGTTCGGCCAAAGGAGCGATCCCGGCGTCGGTGATTCCGGTACGGGCCAGACTAAGCACTTTCAGCGTCTTTATTTTGGCCAAATGCGGCGTCGCGGCGTCAGTAATGGTGGTGCGAAATAGCGTTTGTTCGACGTCGGTGATTACGCTGCCGCCCAGATAAAGCTCGCGCAGTTGAGGCAGATCCTCGAGATGGACCAGCGCTTGGTCGGTGATTGGCGCGCCGCGCAGGTCGAGGACTTCTAAATTCGGCAGTCCGTCGATGATCGCTAGTTCTTGGTCCGTCAGCAGCAGCGGATAGCGAGTTGCCACGACTTGGATTTGGTCTGCGCCGTTGCGGCCAACTTCGAGGCCGATCTCACGAAACTGGGCGACCACCTCGTTTTCGTCGCTGGGATCTGCCGGAAGCGGCGGGGGGGCGGTCGCGATCCAGATACCCCCGCCGATCGCCGCCAAGACGCAGCACATCACCAGCAGCGCAGACGCTGCGATGACAAGTTGCGAGAGAAACGATTCTCGTGCGGGGCGCTGAGGTTCGAGTGACATCGGGCCGATAGGAGTCATAAAGGAGCATTGCGATGAGCGGCGACGCGCTTTAGTGTAACGCATAGCGAACCCGAAAGAATCCATCGCCATTGAGCGATGCTTGGCTGGGACAACGAATAATCAGACTGGAGAGACGCGATGCAACAGATCAAAATTTTTATGTCGGTCGAGAGTGAAGTTTCGCAAACCGAAGCAGAAGTGAATGCCTGGCTGAAAGAGAGCGGCGTGCGCGTCCTGCAAATTTTTGGCAATATTGCTCCGCAAACGTCGCCGCTGGGAGAAACGATCGGAACCGCATCAGGACCGCTTCGTTTTCCGCCTTCCGACGTGATTTTGGTCGTGCTTTACGAAACCGCCTAAGAACCAAACCCGTCAGCCCTCCGTAGAAAGCCCACGGCAGCAAGGAGCACCGGAACAACCGCAAACTTTACGGAGAAAGTGACGCTATGCAGCGATCGGGACAAACACGTAGATCAGCCAACGGCTTGCGCGGCTTCGCCAGCATGCTGCTGATCGAAGGTTGCGGGCTGTTGGCGATTGCCGCGATGCTAGGAGCCCCGGTGAATGGGCTCGCTCCATCAGCCAACAATCAGACGCATTCGGTCGCATGTACAACCTGGGGCGCCAGCACGCCGTTGGCGGCATTGTTGCGGTTGCTGCAGATCAGCGAGTAGTCGACAGCGAATTAGCCGGTGGTGAATTATTTGCTAGCGGCAGCAGCACTGGTTCTGCTTCTTTGGGCTGTGAGCCGTGTTTCTCAATCAGCATCCAAGTCAGATAATAGACCGCCATTGCGGTCAAAATGGTCGAAGCGAAAAAGCCAGCCGCCGGGGAGCTGTCAAACGCTCCCATCACTTGCCCAAGTCCAAGCGCGGTGATGATCAGCACGGCTTGCGAAAGCGGGCCATTTCTCTCGGTCGCGATCAACCAAGCCGCAAGCCAAGTGAGAATCGCCAGCGATGTCAGGCACGCCAGCAGCATCCCGGTGTATTCGAGCTGCAGCGGCAGCGTCCGTAGCGCTGCGCAGAATACCGCGATGAGCGTGGTCAGTCCTAATATTTCGGACAGCGAAAATTGACGCTTGGGCATCGTGAGGAAGCGGCTCGCCAATAGGGGGAACGCGATCATGCTGACCAGCGTCGAGAGAGAAGCCAGCCAGACTTGCCAGGAAAGGGGAGTTAGCCGGGCCATCAGCAGAGCAACTGCGACTGCCGCCCCCAAACAGACGACCAAGCGAAACGCGAGTTGCCGTCGCGGTGAAAGCCCCAGATAAATCGCCCCCGCACCGCACTGAGCCAGCAATCCCCCAAGCAGCAAAATGCCGGGCAGACTGCGAGCACCCCATTTTTCGGCCGCAGTCAGCAGTGCGGCATCGACCGCCAAAGTGGCCGCCAGGAAGAGCAAACGGAGTAATCGAAGGGGAGTCATACCCTTTAGCATGCTTGCCGCCTATCGCCAAGGGAAGCGCCGCAGCGGTCGGGGTCGTTGCATCACGGCCCCGAAAGCTTCAGAATGTATCGGCCGTATCGATTTTCCTGGCGCCCACCACATGACGCACGAAACCCTGCAAGAGATAGTCTGTTCGCTTGGCTTTCCCGCCGCCGGAAATCCAACGCAGTACGTCATGGAAAAATGCTTCGAGGCCGCCGGCTGCGATTGGCGCTGCCTGACGCTAGAAGTAGAGCCGGGCAACTTTGGTGAAGCGTTGCGGGGCGCCAAAGCTCTAGGCTTTTTG
This sequence comes from Blastopirellula sp. SH421, assembly GCF_057808535.1. Lineage (NCBI taxonomy): Bacteria > Pseudomonadati > Planctomycetota > Planctomycetia > Pirellulales > Pirellulaceae > Blastopirellula > Blastopirellula sp. SH421. The sequence goes on along the minus strand of NZ_CM173712.1, from coordinate 6,465,393 downwards.
GGCGCCGCAATCGCCGCCCCCTTCTTGCAAGAAGCAGCGACGTTGGTCGACGAAAAGGGGCCGGTTGTCGAGATCGGCGGGTTGGCCAATTGCATCGCGATTCGCGAGGGCAAGCTGTATGGTGAAAACACCGAAGCGGCCGCCGTGGCTGCGGTGCTGACAGAGATCCACGATAAGCGTATCGTCATCGCCGGCGCTGATGGCCGCGGGCGTGCGATCGCCGCCCAGTTGGCGGCGTTGTCGCCGCAAAAAATCACGATCTTCGCGGCGGCTGACGAGCCGGGCCAGTCGCTGGCGTTGCGTCTGCATGACGAATACGCAATCGAGACCGCGTACGAACTGGCCGCCAAGCCGCTGCCGCTGGTCGATGTCGATATCGTGATTCAAACCGGTGACGACAACGACCCGCTATTGTTCGATCCGCAGACCATCACTACCGAGATGACGATCGTCGACCTGGCGATTACGCCCCGCGATCAGCTCGGCCAGGGCGTCAAAGAGGTAACAGCGACGCTCCACGACGGGCTCACCATCGCAGCGCACTCGCACGCGATCAATTATCGCATCTGGACCGGCAGTGAGCCGGACGTAGTGATGATTCGTGAGACGTTGGAAGAGTATCTGGGCGTCTAATCGCCGACTGATCCAAAGTGAATCGTCGCAACACCAGTCCGAGGCGCTAGTTTTGAAGTTTTGAAGTTGCGCTATTCGCCCCAAAAAGAATGGAACGCGGCAAAGCCACTGAGGAAGAACGGAAAAACGCGGTAGGAACGAAGTCGAAAACGTTCACACTAGCCCGCAGCGCCAGCGAGGGAACACGCTGGGCGATGCCAACTCGGCCTGAAGTAGTCACCGGATTCCCTCGCTGGCGCTGGCGGGCTAGTGTCCTATCGGTTCGAAATAGCGCAACCTCAAAAGGCGCGAGCCGAGGGGATGCGGTTTGAATCGGTGCAGAGAAAGCGATTCGCTTCGATCCGCCAAGCGGTTTCCGGCCGTTTGTTTTCCGCCAACGTTCACATTCGCAATTAAGTTGTCAACAGACTTTCTTCGACAGCTATTCTTGTGACGTGGACAACGCCCAAACAATGATTCGTTGCTCGTCCATCCATGTGTAGGACTCGGTACAAGTTCTTAATTTTCCTCTCTCTAGATAGACCACGATCGTCTCCTTCACGGAAATCTTATCCGAGACATCAAAGCATGCCGATAGGTCGGGTTTTTTCTCCGGCCAATCCTCTTGAGGAAATTGAATTGAGCGAGTACGCAATACGACTGGATGCTTCACAAATGGGTCATCTACGAGGGCGGGAACAATTGCCAGTTGGCGGAATAATTCAGAGAATTTGAACACCTGTCCGTCAGGAGATCGCTTAAAAGAGTATTCCTTAACGAACTTATGAACATCTATTCCTCCATCCCGGACGTCCTCGCCTAGCGATTTAACAACATCCTCGATGACGCCTGGTCCTGTGACAATATCTGTGTTTCTCAGCAGCTCAAATGTGAATTGCTCTGCAACGATATCGACTCCAGGAGGCAGATCACCAGCTAGGCACTTGTCAGGTTCAGCGTTTTGGCTGGCCATCATCAAAATTGTAATGAGGAATATCACCAAAACTCTGGTCTCGATCATCTTCATTCTCCACATCATATGTTATTAGCCCGGTAGGGTGCGTCTGGACCTTGGTATTACCCACATTTCTACAACGCTGCTATTTTTGGGCGAGGCTATTTCTTACAAAAACTTTACGCCCCACTGCACTAGCATCACGGCGAAGATCGCCGAGAAGGTGACTGCGGCGGGGATGCCTAGATTCCAGGACGGCAAGCCTTGCCGGATTCGCCAGAGCTGGGCGATGCGGTAGGGAATCTGAAACAGGACGACGCCATACAGGAGAACTCCAGACGGATTGAAGGCGAGTGAGCCTGCCAAGTCGCCGTGCGAGAGTAAGATGAAACTGCGCGTCAGTCCGCAGCCAGGGCAATCGATTCCCCAATAGAGTTTCATGCCGCAGCTAGGGGGAAGCGCTGCGCTGATCCAGGGGACGTAAACCGCTTCGCCGGATTGAAAATTGAAAACCAGCGACGCGATCAGCACTGCCGAGGCCATCGCTAGCATGACGCAATGAAACGTGAGCAGCGATTTCTCGCGTGGCTCTTCGATCAAGTATTCGTCGAGCGGCGTCGCATCGATCGCATCCGCCGCGTCACCAGAGGTGCTCACTTGTCCGCTTTCTCTGCACTTTTCTCGGCAGCGGGAAAGAACGAATCAGGATCGACCGGCGGTTGCCAGCGAACGAGTGGGCCGACATGCTTTTCGTAGGCGTCGGCAAAGCGAGCATATTTTTCGCGAATCTCCAGGTAGTGAGGCATTTGCTCCACGGCCTCGGTCTGGCATTCGACCGCTTTCGCGTACTCTTTGTTCGCGAAGTAGCAGTGCGCGAGCGTGTCTAGGTAGGCGCCTTCGCCGGGGGACAATTCTAGCGACAGCAGACTCGCTTCGATCGCATGGTCCAGATCGCCGTAGGTGTTGCCAACTAACCAGGCGTATTGATTTAGTTCTCGCGTGTAGGTGCGCAGATCGCTGCCCAGGAATTCAATGCCGCGGCCATTGCGTTTGAAGAAGTCCCAGTGCTTTTGGAAATCTTCGACCGTCTTTTTGAATTCAGCCCGAGCGTCTTCGATTTTGGGCCGCGCGTATTCGAGCCATTTCGAGTCGTCAGAAATTCGATGCATCATGATCAGCACGTCGACCTCAAACGGGTCACGCTCGTTCGCTTTTTTCAGTTCGGCTTGAGCGGCGGCGACGTCTCCTCGCTGTTCGGCGGCGCGGGCCAAAAAGTAATGGTAACGGGCTCGATCGCCTTCGGCTTCTTCTGAAGTTTTCCCTCGTTTGTTTTCGGTTTCGTAGATATCGATCAGCGGCTTGTAGGCGGCGGCGGCGTCATCAAACCGCTTTTGATCCGACAGCATTTCGCCCAGTTGGCGCGTCGGCCAGGCGCTGTACTGCGGGCTGAACGGGCCTGCTTTTTCGATCACGCGGCGATACTCACGCTCGGCCCAGCGGATCAAGCCTCGTTCATGCAGTGAGTGGGCCGTGAGAAAGACGTTGTCGAGCGCCGTGTTATTCATGTCATGCGCCTGATCGGCGACCACGGTCGCTTCTTCGATCTTGGCTTGCACTAGTTTCGCTTCGGCCAACAGATACAGCAGCATCGCTTCGGCGGCGAAACGGCCGTTGACTTCGCCTGCTTTCCCCTGCTGAGGATCGGCATAGTGAGTGGCCAGCTCTTCAACGATTTGAGGTCCGCGTTGATTTAGCAGCCAAGTGGTGACGTCAATTAGTTCTGAGGGGGAGCCTTGGCTGATGCGGATCACTTGACGCATCGTCGCCAGCGAATCGTTATCGCGTCCCAGTTTGCGTTGCTGTTCGACTTGCCAGCGCAGCAGATCTTGCACGATGTGCCGCGTTGTTCGTTCGGGACGACCGGCAAACGTTTGCAGCTCTTGCTCGATCAACGCTTGGCGCTGATCGACAGCAGGCGCCGGATCTTCAAGGCTTACTTCGTACAGTCGCAGCCAAGTTGGCCCGGTCCGCTGGCTGGTTCCGATTTCGGTGGAGATCGTCTTTTGGACCTGCTCGATCGATTCGGGTGAGAGTCCAAGTTGTTGGTTGAGCGAGATGACCAGCGCCGCTTCTTTCGAGAGCCGCTCCGAGATTTCTAGTCGACTAATGCGCGACAGGGCCGAGACCGCGTCCATTGACGTCAGCTCGCCTAGTTGGCCGATCAGGCTGCTCCGTTGATCTTCGTCTTGTTTGCTGTATCGCGTTAGGATCGCGCGGACTTCGGGGCTGTAATCTTCGCGGGCCCAATTGACGTTCAAACTGCGCGCCAAGTATTGCGAGCGACGAGCGATTTCGAGATCGCGATGGTTCATCGCTTCGTAGACTTGATCAAACGCTGCGACACCGATGGTCGACAATTCGCTTTGGGCACGCTCACGAATCGCAAAATTGCGATGTCCCAACTGTTGGATCAGTTGCTCAATCCGGTCATGAGACGGATCTTCGCTCGCGGCGGCCAGCACGCTGGACGCGGTGACGAAGGTCGACAATAACGCAAGCAACAGCACAAGTATCAGGCGGCCGCCCATGGGAGCCCTCCGCAAATGGATTCGCAGCTAGGATTGATCTCACTCAGAATAACCGCTGAGTCAAAGCCGAAGCAAGGTTGTTGGCCGCAGGCAGTCCCCCCGCAAGTGGCGGTTACGGCTCCGCTGGCTGTTGGATACCAGCTGGAGTCCGCGTCCGAATCACCCAAAAGACCGCGATACCTAGGCCAAAAGTGATCGCCACCGGCAACAGCGCCCAGGGTTTTCCGATCGCAAACAATACGGCCGAAACAAGCGTTCCCAGTAAATATAATACCGGCGGCAAGCTAGCAAGACGAAGCAGCGGCCCTTGCCGAACCGATGGCAGCAGTGCACAGCCCACGGTTAAAGCGGCGCACAACGAGAGCGTGAGCCCTAAATAGTCGAGCAAATCTTTGAGTCGCGAATAATACAAAATCATGCTGATCGCCAAGACGCTTTGCAGCGCGATCGCGGTTTGCGGGGCCGACTCTTGGGCGCGAAACGAATGATGCAAAAAACCATCCTCGGCCATTTTGGCGTACACCCGCGGCGCGGCCATGATCATGCTCATCACCGAAGTGAATAGCGCGATCACGATGGTGGCGCTGACCAACTGCGAGAGCGGTTTGCCGCCGATCGCCTCGGCGGCGATCGCGGCAACCTCCGCCTGATTAGATATCGCAGTCGGCGGCGGTGCGAAAACAAAGACGCAGTTCAACATGACGTATAGCGCGATCACGATCGCCGTGCCAAGCAGCAGCGACTTGGGCACGTCACTTTCCTGCTTCGCTTCTCCGGCGACATAGACGGATGCATTGAATCCCAAATAGCAAAACGCGATCCAGACCAGCGAATTGCCAAATGAAAAGGCGAAGCTCCAGCCTTCGGGTTGATCGGCGACGGGGAGCGGCGCTCCTTGCCAATCGATACTAGAAGTCATCGCCAAGCAGAGAAACAGCCCAAGCAGGGCCAGCTTGAGCAGCACCACCACGTTCTGCAGTCCAGCTCCCAGACGTGCCCCCAGTCCATGCAACAGTCCGCACGCGCCGACGGTCACAATCGCGACCGATCCGCTGACCAGCGGGTAATCGATGTTGTGAATCACGTACTTCTCCAGCGTAATCGCCGCATAGGCGATCGCACCGGTAAAGCCGGCCAGCAAAGAGATCCAGCCGCCAACAAAGCCAGCCGCCGGATGCAGCGCCTTCGAGAGAAACAAATACTCTCCGCCAGACTCCGGCATGACGCGACTCAGTTGGCCGTAACTTAGCGCCCCCATCAGCGCGATGAAACCTCCCACGATCCACGCAATAACTACCCAGCCCGGCGAACCGACGCTTCCCAGCGTATAGCCCGAGGTTGTAAAGACGCCGGCGCCAACCATGTTGGCGATCACCAAAAATGTCAACGTCCAGAGGCCAAATGCGCGACGATCGCTCATTCAGCCCCCTTTTTGCGAAACCGCAGGAAGTAATTTTCCGAGAACTTTTCGATCTTTGGTTCTTCCTCCAGCACGAAGCCTGCTTGTTCAATCTCTTGGCGAAATGTCTCTTTGCCAGCGCGAACATGCTCGATCGTCCACGCGCGCGACGTTCCGGGAATGCGATTGAAGTCGATTACGACCAGCGAACCATCTTCACGCAGCGCGCTGCGGATCGACGCCAACGTGGACTGCGGATACTCAAAGTGATGGTAGGTGTCGCAGATAAAAACAAGGTCGACCGAGTTCGGAGGCAACTGAATCGAACGCTCTCCACCCAGCACGCAGGTGATGTTGGATAGACCTAACTGACCGGTGCTATCGCTAATATGCTGCAAAAACTTGGGAGAAATATCGACTGCATAGACCCAGCCGGTTGGACCAACCGCGCGAGAAAACAATCGCGTGTAAAAACCGGATCCAGCGCCGACATCAGCAATGAGCAGGCCCGGCTTTACGCCGGCTGCTTTTAATACTTCTTCGCGCGCATGAAAGACTTCGCGACTTTCGACTTCAAACCGCTCAATCCACGCATCAACATCTAGCGACTCATCTAGAAAGGTAGAGTTGACGCCGGGTTTGACGCTTTGCTCGACCGGTGGTGCAATCTCTTGGGCCCCGGCCGTAGCGGCCGCGACCATCCCTAGTAGGATGGTCGCGTGGAGTACATATTTACGGCAATGCAGCGGCATTGGCATGTCCTTACTTTTTCGGCTGGTCGCCCATCAACTTGGCGATCGTCGGTTCGACAGCTTCGGCCCACATGCGATAACCTTTTTCTTTGGGGTGCAACAAGTCGGGCATGACTTCCTTCGACAGCACGCCATCTTCGGTCAAGAAGGTGTTGTTGATGTTCAGGAAGAAGACATTCTTGTTGTCGGCCAGATCTTTGATGATCTCGTTCGTGCCGTCGTTCAGCTTGCGCATCTGATCATCTTTGGTGGCGCTGCGGGGGAAGATGCCCAGAATCAAAACCTTGGTTTCCGGCAATTTTTCGCGCAGTTCTTCGACAATCAGCTTGATGCCGGCGGCGGTGTCGGCCGAGGGGTCTTTGCGATGGCCGACGTTGTTGGTGCCGATCATCAGCACGGCCAGTTTCGGCGACATGTTGTCGAGGGCGCCGTGTTCAAAGCGCCAGAGGACATGTTCGGTGCGATCGCCGCTAAAGCCGATATTGTGGGGATTGCGGTCGGCGTAGAATTCAGCGAAGACTTCTTTGCCAGCGTTTTCCCAGCCATGGGTGATCGAGTCGCCAATCATGAGCAGGTCGATTTTATCTTGGGCTTTGGCGGCAGCCAGTTTTTGGGCATGGCGATCGGTCCACCATTTGTCAGGACGCGCTTCAGGCGTCACCGCTGGAGAAGTTTTTACCGCTTCTTGGGTCGCAGCGTCTTGGGCGTGCGAAATCGAACCAAAGACGAGGGAGGCCAGCAGTCCAATTATCCAGATACGCAGCATGGTGAGTCTCAACTATGGGGTAGGTGGTGCGATAAGTCGATAACAGTCAGCCGAGCCAAGTGAGCCTGACTTCCTTAATATTCTAGTTTCTTCCGGCGCCACTTGCACGCCAACCTAGGGAATCGGTTATTTTCAAAAACTGAATACGGTCCTTGAAAGTAAGAACCTTATGCTCGAAACCAACCGACTTACCAAACGATACGGCGATTTCCTGGCGCTGGACGGGGTGACTTTGCACGTCCCCCCAGGGCAGTGCTGTGGAGTGCTGGGCCCCAACGGCGCTGGCAAAACCACGATGTTTCGCCTGTTATTGGGATTTTTACGCCCCACTTCTGGTACTGCGACGATCGACGGAATGGACTGCCAGCGACGCGGTCTTGAGGTCCACCGTCGGCTCTCGTATCTACCGGGAGACGTACGGCTATTTGGCGAAATGCGGGGTCGCGACATCCTGCGTTTTTTTGCCGACATTCATCCGCAAGGCAGTCGAACCCGCTCCGAAGAGACCGCCCAGCGGTTGGATCTTGATTTGAAACGGCGCGTCGCGTTTATGTCGACCGGCATGCGACAAAAGCTGGGGCTCGCGATCGCGCTGTCGATTGACGCGCCGCTGTTGATCTTTGATGAGCCAACGACCAGTCTCGACCCGAATGTTCGCCATGAAGTGGTTCAGATGATCGGCGATGCGCATCAAAAAGGGAAGACGGTCGTCATCTGTTCGCATGTGCTCTCCGAGATCGAAGATATCTGTCAGCGTGCGGTGATCATGCGGAACGGACGAATTGTTCATGATCAAGACTTGCACGCGATGCGACGACGGCACGTGATCCGCGGCGTGCTCACGCAACCGCTGCCGCAGGTTCCACACAACCTAACCAATCTGATCGTCGACGTCCGTCAGACGGCGGAGACGTTTCAGATCGAAACCGATGGCGACTTACAGCCGGCGCTGGCCTGGCTAGCAAACTTGCCGGCCATGCAGATTCAGATTTCGCAACTTGGCTTGCGCGCTATTTACAATCGATATCACTTTGAGCAGCCTGAGGCGGTTCTAGCATGAATGCGACGCTATTGGTTCGCTCGTTTCGCGAAGCGCAATTGTTGATGTTCGGTTCGTTTGTGACCGTCTTCAGCTTTTGCATGATCCGCGCATGGATCGTCGGCAAGGTCGAGATGAGCCGTTTTCAAAGCATCTTAGAGATCTTGCGCCCCGAGGTTGAACGCTATTCCTCGGTCGACGTTTCGCAGCTCTTCACCTATCCTGGCCGCGTCGGCGTTACCTTTAACGAGCCGCTGGTCGTGCTGCTAATGATGACTTGGGCGATTGCCCGCGGCAGCGATTCGGTCAGCGGTCCGCTGGGACGCGGCACGCTAGAGATGATGTTGTCCCAACCAATCAGCCGCTTTCAATTTCTCTTCTCCAAGAGCATCGTGACGGTCGTCGGCTGCGTGGTCATTGCGATCGGCGCTTGGTTAGGAACCCATGTTGGCGTGCAGACCACGATGGTCAAGCAAGAGAAGCCGCCGGTCAGTATTCGACTGCCGGTTTTGAACATGCGGGTCGAAGTTCCCTTCACCAAATCGAAAGAAGCGCCGGTCCGCGTTCCGTTGGCTGACTTTGTAGACACGCAACTCTTTATTCCTGCCGCAATCAACTTGGGGTGCCTGGGCATCTTCTTCGCAGGGCTGACCACTTGGATGAGCTCTTGGGATCGCTATCGCTGGCGCACTATCGGCATTGTGACCGGTTTTTTGATTGTGCAGATGATCGTCCGTGTCGTTTCGATGGCGGTTAAAACGGCGTACTGGATGAAGTACTTCACCATCTTTACGCTTTACGAGCCCGAGGTGCTGACCTCTTACGGCGTACGCTACCCGACCGAAGTCTGGACCTTCTATCTAGAAAACAACAAAGGCGACCTGGTGATCGGCGGACTGACCTTGGTCAGCGGCTTGTTGCTAGGTGGTCTGCTGACCTTTGCGATCGGGCATTGGGTCTTTTGCAAGCGTGATCTGCCGGCGCCAGTCTAGCGTGTGATCATGGCGATTGGTCGTAATTGCCATTGATTTTATTCCCAAAAAATGTTGGCAGATCGGGCGGAATCATACACCGGCAGAATTAGATGGGTCTCCCCACTGATGGGAGATTCTCCATTGTGCTGTTTTATAACGGCATTTATGGCGAACTAATTGTCGCAATTGGTGAACCCAATTTGCGATGATATTTTCTGAAAAACAGAGTAGCTTTTCTGTTGGTAGTCGCAAGGGCGCGACATGCTTCCGTTTTTGGAGGCAACCGGCTTGGCCGGTAAGCGACAGAAACGGTTTATCGCTAACAGCGCAGGCTTCTCGACTGCCCTCTACCTCGACACGCGGTCTTATCACTGTATTACTCATCCCTGCTCTTTCGTATTTCCACAAGGAACCTACTCCATGCGATTTCCTCTGAACTCGCTGCGCCATCGGTCTGGATTTACGCTGGTCGAACTCTTGGTGGTGATCGCCATCATCGGCGTGTTAATCGCCCTGCTGCTCCCTGCTGTACAACAAGCGCGAGAAGCGGCTCGGCGAATGCAATGCACTAACAATCTGAAGCAAATGGGCTTGGCCATCCACAACTATCACGACACTTTTCTCGTCTTTCCATCAGGGCACGTCCAGGTTAACGATACTTTCTATGGCAACTGGTGTATTGGGATTTTGCCGTTTATTGAACAGCAGAATCTATTCAATACCTATGATCACACGACCCATTGCAATACATCGGCCAATGCAACCGTGGCGCAGACCAAGGTGGATGAGTTTACTTGTCCAAGTGATCCACTGGGGCGAGCTGTCATCCGGCCAGCTTCTGGCTATAGCTACGATTTGCACGCGATTTCGTACAAAGCGATGGGGGGCTATAGCAATAATGGTGCGAAAAACTGGGATCACCTGGCTGAGATCAGCGGCCTCAATAATCAATGGAAAGGAATCTTTCACACCGTTGGTACCGGCCATAGCCAAACACTTGGTTTTGAAAAGATGGCTTCGATTGTAGACGGCACTTCCAACACGCTAATGGTTGGCGAATATCATCAACCGCTCGATCAGCCTGCACGCGGCGCCTTCTGGGGCAACTCGTATTGGGGCTACAACATCGGCATGGTGATCAACGAGCCATATATTATCGGAAATCGCTACGATGCGTGCGCCGCCGTCGCGAGCAACATTGGAGTTTGTCGCCGCGCTTGGGCGTCCAATCATCCCGGCGGATTCAATTTTTCGCGCGCCGATGGTTCGGTTTCATTCCTACCAGAAACAATTGACTTAACCATCTTTGCAGGACTGGCGACGATGGCTGGTAGCGAAGCGACGCAGTTGTAGCAAATTCGCTTGCTGGTTTGATTTCATACGCCATTTTGCAACTTCAAAAGGTGGTCTTCACTCATGTTTGTCTATTGTAATTATCGGGTTGCGATGCTGGCTCTGACGATCAGTTCGTCCCTGCTGGTCGGCTGCGGCTCAAGCGGCGCGGATACGGCGCCTGTGGCCGGTACGGTCACCTTGCAAGGCAAGCCGCAAGCAAATCTGGTCGTTAGCTTTATGCCGCAGTCCGACGGTAGCCAGGCCAAGGGGAAGGCTTCAATGGGCGTGACCGATGCCGCTGGTAGGTTTACGCTGAAGACAATCGACGCCGACCCGCGCGACGGAGCATTGATCGGCAAACATAAAGTCGTGATCCGCTTACGCGCCGAAGAGCGCGCCGAGGATGATCCGGTCGCGGCGCCCAAGGCGAAAATTCAGTTGCCGGAGAAAGCGATCGATGGCAGCATCGAGTTTGAAGTGCCTGCTGCGGGAACAACGACCGCTGATTTTCAGTTGTGAGAGTTGGCCGTATCCAAACCTTGACCTACTCTCCCTTCAGCCGGCCGACTGACGATTGAAAGTACTTTTGGCGACGTGGGTTGACCTCTTCGCCTTCGGCGTCTTGTTGCGACGCGAGATCGTGCAGATTGGCCTGACAGACGCGACAGCCGACGGTTTCTAGATGAAACTGAAGATAGGCCGCTTCATCATCATCCAGCACTTGCAGCAAATAACTGCCGAGCGTTTCACGACTGGGACAAGTCAGCCGATGTCGCCGCCAGATTTCGCCGATGGTATGGACCCCGGCATCGCGTCGGCCATTGATTTGCGCAAGCTGCTCTGATAACTCAGGCTGCTTGCGTAGCGTTTCTTCAATTTCGGCCATCCGCTCGACGGGGAGCGCCTCGTCGAGATAGGCTTCTAAATCGGTTCTGCTAATCGGTCGCGTCATAGACGACTCTTACTCCTACAATCAAACGATTTCGGACTACGCTTCGGCGTGGTAGAACTCTTCGTACGGTTGAATGACGACAAAGCCGTTGCCGCGGAACTCCATCTGGAACGATTCTCCGCTGCCGCGACCAAAAAAGGTCTTCAGCGAAACGTCCGTTCGCAAGTTGGGTTCTAGCGTGCCGCTCCAAGCGACGGTTGCGTTGGGGTCCGTAATCACCGGATTGTCAGGCGTCACGACCAGCGTCAGCGGCTCGTAGTGCGTTGTGATCGCAACCATACCGGTCCCGCGCAGGTGAACCTGAAACAAACCGCCTGCGAGCATCGACGAGACGCGTTTCATCATTTTGATGTCCCAGTCGATGGTTGTTTCGAAGGCCAGGATATCGTTGCCGTTGACGACGATGGCTTCGTTTTCCAGCTTCAAGATTTGCACTTTCTTGCCGTAGTCGGCCAGATACAGCCGACCTTGGCCAGAAGCCTTCGTCAATTTTGCTCCCTCGCCGGTAACTGCTTTTTTGAGAAAGCCTCCGAGTCCTTTTTCAAAGACTCCTTCGCGCTCAAATTTGATGTTGCCCAGATACGACACCATCGAACCCATCTTGGTCCAGACAGTTCCATTGAGGTTGACCTCCAGCATTCGCGCGGTTTCCATTTCAAACAAGCCTTGCCCACGGTCTCGTTGGCGGGTTTGTTCGACAAATTCGCGCAATGTATAGCGGTTATCGACGTTCGCAGTGTTCATGGTGTCCCCCCAAAATTAGATTAGTTTGCGATGATGAGACGCTCGAAGTGACTTGGGATTGCGTTTGCCCAGCAAACCCAAGTAGATCAGTAATGGTTCGTGGTAAACCGGCGAATCTTAGCTGGGTGCGTAAAGTTCAGGAAAAATCTCCTCGTTCAGACCTTGTTTACGTACGGCCGCACGCAGCTTCGCCAGAAAGTCAAATTTGTAATTGGCGACGTTTTGTTCGGTCAACTCCAGCAGATCGGCCACTTCTTTGTTGGCGAACCCGCGGACCAACAATAGTTCGAGGCATTGAATCTTGACCCAGTCTCCGCGACTGCGCCAATGTTCGATCTGCCCACGGATCGCTTCAATCAGGGCCGCTTCTTCCAGATCACGGCGTTCACCGCTGCGGACGATGCTCGACGCAGCGCGTTGTGTGCCTGGAAGTTCCCAGTTGTCGCTTGATCCATCACTGCCGGTGTGAATCGGCAACGTCGGTCGCCGACCTTCACGGCGCAAATGATCGGTCAGTTTGTAGGCGCAGATCGCGAAGAGATAGCTTTCGAGCGAACGTTTTCCATCGTAATTCGGAAGACTGTTCAGAAAGCCGATGAACGTTTCTTGGACTACATCCTCGCTCGGAGCGCGACGACGCAGGCGACTTTCGGCGAAGGCGAGCAAGCGGCCTTCGTAACGTCCGATTAAATCGCCCCACGCATCCGCATCCCCGGTGCGAATCCGATCAATTAACAGTACGTCGGTTTCAGAGACCTCAGACATAGGCGGCAGTTTTGGGCGGTAAGAGGAGCAGCCGCTTGGCCGCTGCGGTCGTCACGGACGACGCCCTGGCTGCGGACTAAATCGGCGGGAACCATTGGGTCAGCAGGATCGCCCCACCGACTACTCCTAGTATCGCCGCGCCGGCGACGGTCTGCAACCTTGCCCGATATCGTCCGGCGGTCGCCGAATTATAAGCCAAGCTGCCATACAGAACGCTCAGCACGGTCAGAACGCCAGCGAACAAGGCGCCGGCATAGATCAATCGCGTCCCTTGTTGGGCCTGTTTCCAGCGAGTTTCGACTTCGCGTCGAAACTGCTGATTAAATTGCAGGAATGCGTGCCACTGCTGCATGGGGCCGACCGACGTCTCCAGCGACTCTTTGTAAGTCTGCAAATGGATGTTGTCCGCGATAAAATCGTCGTCCAGCGGAACTCGACGTGCATGCTCGGCGCCCCCCAAAACCAGCGCTGTCTGCTCCTGGACCGCTTCGCGTGTCAAAGATTGGAGCGCTTTGTAGCACTCGGTCGAGCTGGTGTAGGGGCCCGTCGAGAGCGATACATAATCTACCCCATCGCGCGACTCCGGCTCTTGGTCGACCCAGGCAGGCCGCCCCGGCGGGATCATCCCGGCTGGGTCTGTAGTCGGAATTGCCGGGATGCTCGGCTTGATCAGCGAGTTAAACAGGGCGTCGCCAACCACTTTTAGGACGGTTGTCGGTTTTGTGGTCTGCGTTGCTGGCGAGCCGGGCAGTTCGATCGGTGGAGCCGGCAACGTTTTACGAGACGCTTCGATGGCGAGCTCAGAGTGGCTGGCGACTGAAAACCCCGTTCGACCTAAGTGGGACTCTTCGGCCCAGGGACGATGTTCGACCCGAACCGCAACAAAGCTGAGCAGCGCCAGCGCGATCAGCCCAAAGACACCGCAAAACATCATCGCCGCCAGTGCTTTCCAGCGGCCAAAGATCGCCGCTAGCAGCATCAGCACAAAGCCAATCGACACAACGCCTAAAAATAATAAAAGTGCCGGCGACATGATCCCATCCCATCCAAGAATATTGCGTCTCTAGCAAGTCTTCGTCACCTCGCGACAAATCTTGGAGTCGAGCGCAATTTTACTTCTCTTTTTTTTGTCCCGCTTTGACCGCTAGAAACACTATGGCGAACATAACGACGGCGCCCATCGCTAGGCCGGTCAGAATAAAGCCGATGATTAGTAGCTCTTGCCAGCCAATTCCCATGATTGCTTCCATGAATGTTTAGTTCATTGCATGCCTTATGCTACTGCCGACGTCGCGATACTGCGGCGATCAGCACCACGGCAATAATCGCGCCGACGGATAGCGCTCCGCCGACTGCTAGTAGTAAGAAGATGCTCATCGCCCAGTTTGGTTCTGCTACCATAGTTGGAGATTCTTGGTTGGGTTCGCTTTACGCCGAAGCCGACGTCTCGGCGTGGATCTGTTGTGCGTGACGTAATTCGTCGCGTTGTTGTGGGCTATACCAGGGCGCCGAGATCTGCACGACCAGCGAGATCGCGCCCGCCAAGATCATTCCCCACGGCTGAATGAACGGGCAAAAGTAATTGACCACGGCGGCGGTCAACACGGCAAAGCCTACCGTCCACAGGCTAAGTCGCGTCTTGCGTAGCGGATCGGCCTGCTTCCACCAACGGAGCAGTCCAAACTGCGACGCGAACACAATCGCAAACGTGCTGGCCGAGGGAGACTCTTTCAGCGATTGCAGCCAACCGCGTAAACTCAAGTTCTCGTGCCAGCCGCTGATCGCTACCGTGCCGGCGCGTTCAATTGGCATTTCTAGCAGCAGTGCGTTGCACGCCGTAAAACCAATCATCCCCAGCAACAGCCCCACGCCGACCAGTGCGAAGCGTCTTAACAACGGATCACCACTACTTGGTTCCCACAGTTTGCCCAGCAGCAGCACGCTCCACGAGCCGCAAATGGTCATGATGGTTAGCCAACCAAACAGCGGCGCCCAAGTCGAGGGCGGGCCTTCGATCGAGATCCCGCCCAGCACCAAGGCCAGCAGTGAGATCACCGCCGCCGAAATTGCGCTGACCAAAAACGAACCAATCAAGCTTTTCATGCGCAGGTCAAGCGGAATCGCCGCGAGCGCCTGACGCTCGCGATCGCGGCGGCTGTTTTTTTGGTGTCGCTTTTCACGCACACGTTCTTTGCGCGTCATCACGACCGGATGATAGGGGGAGTAGTCCGAGACCGGCGTCTTGGTCGGTGCGTCGCTCATATGCTGGAAAATGGTTCTTCCCAGCAGATAGACCATATAAACAGCGGCGGCCAGAAATCCAAGCGGCACCAACCAGCCCAGGTTGGTGACCAGCGCGATCGAGCAGCCGACTAGCAGCAGTACTTTCGGCAGTAGGCTGATGTTGTCGTTGTTCCACCAGTTGGAGAGCGAGCTGATCCCGCGCGAGATCGCACGAGCCACCGGCTCTTCCTGTTCATCCATTCCAACCGGCGTGACCAACAGATCAGCGTCTTGAGGTCGTCGTTGTGGTTGGAGCGGGATGTCAGCATGCAGCGAGTCGACCACCGATTCGTTTTTTGACAGACCAAGATTGGCCAGCATCTCTTCGACCGAGCCGGTTCGCTTGGTTGGGTCTTTGTGCAGCGCCTTGGCGATTGTGCTGCGGAACGGCTCTGGCACGCCGCGCAAATCAGGCTCGGCGGTCAGATGCTTCATAATGATCTCTTGACTGCTCTCCCCTTCAAAGGGAACGCGGCCCGTTAAGATCTCATGCAGCATGATGCCGAGCGCGTAGATGTCGATCTCTTTGCCGTAGACCCCTTTGCCGATCTCCGGCGCCATATAGTGGAAGGTGCCGACGCTTTCGGTCTGTCCGCTGCGGCGGCTGACCGAGATGAACTTCGAGAGTCCATAGTCGCCAATCTTGATCGTGCCGGCGTCGTTGAAAATATTACCCGGCTTCAAGTCGCGATGGACGATGCCGTGATCGTGCAGATAACCGACCGCCGACGCGATCGGACGAAACCAGCGAATCGCTTCTTCCGGCGGTAGCCCGCTGGGACGACGATCAAGGATCTCTTTCAGGTTTTCGCCGCGGACGTATTCCATCACGACCCAGCCTTCGCCGGCGCTGTCGTAGCGGATATCGAACAGCGCGACCAAGTGCGGGTGCTTCAGATTCAAGCAATGCTTGACGCCGCGCATCTCGATATCAAGATTGCGCTGGATATGTTTCAGCGCAACTTCTTTGCCAGAGTCCGAGAGCGCAAAGAAGACTTCTCCAAAGCCGCCGGCGCCGACGCCTCGTTTGATGGTGAACCCGTCTAACGGCTTCGATCCGCTGGCATACGTAAATTTCATCGTTCCCCCTCGCGGGCGATGCTTGGCCGAAGCAGAGTTGGGCGGCGTCTCGGGCTGCTCTTCCTCTTCCGACTCTAACGTCGCGGCTTGATCACGCATCGAATGTTTCCCCCCCGCTATCTGACCGTCAGAGATATTCCCCAACATCTCGCAGCGCTCTCGGTTAAGCGCTGGCGGTCAATCGTTCCAAATAAAACGAAAAATCTTCTCCCTGTACCGAGCAGTCGGCGCTCAGCGGCGATTTGTTTTTCACCGCGCGGCCGTTCACTTGAAAGGTGCTCGGAGAGCGGACGTGAAGCCCCTCTCCTTGCTTGTACAATACCACATCCTGTTTCCAACCGCCGCAAACCACATGGTTGCAGCTGCGGGGGCCCAGGATGCAGGTTTCGGCCATCAGCAAGATCGCATCGGTCGAAGGTTCGGTCCGCTGCGAGCTTTCGAGCCGCAGCACGGCGCTGGCGCTCAGCGGATGGCGTTTTTGGAAACTCAGCACCACGCTGCGCCCCAGTTGCACCAAGTCTCCATCTGATAAGACGGTTGGCTGCTCGATCAGTTTTCCGCGACGTCGCACTTCGGCCAACGGCTCGATCACATACTCGGAACCTCGCCGCCGGATCCAGGCATGCCGCCGGCTGACGTCAGCCAAGATCGGTACGTCCACACCGCTTTGCGGCGTCGCCTGGCCAATCAGGACGTCAGGCGAAGTCAGCAGCATAAAGCCCCCGACTCCGTCGACCCACAATTGTCGCCGTGACGGCGTTTCGGCCGATGGCTCTGCCGATGATCGATTCATGACCCATTCCCGTGCAGTCGGATCGCCGACCTGCGTCTCGAGGACAGCTGACGCGTAAGAGACGTCGCTCGTCGACAACCAAACTTGCCCGGGCCGCGTGCTTCGCGCGTCCGGGTGAGGCAAGTTGTGACCAGTGCGTCTCATTCTAATCTAGTTCTCTAATTAGGCCCCCAAACATCTGCTTTTCGCCGTCGATCCCCCTCGACAGCAGCAGACTTGCGTCCAACCATTTTCCCATGGTCAGATGCGACGCCGCGAAGCTGGCTTTCACCCTCCTCGCGGCGCGATCCCATCTTCATTGTTGTTCGCCGGCGACGGCCGTTGCTTGCTGTCGCCCGCAAAATCGTTCGCCTCGAACTTAGTTCAGGCTCGGTTCGGCTGACTTTTTGCTGGTCAGTTCGATGGCCGGAACACGTTGCTCGACCGCAATCTCTTGCTCTTGTCCAGGCGAGAAATAAGCGGCGACTTCATCCGAAACGTCCTTCACTTCGGCTTCATCCAACTGAATTTCGTCGGCAAAGTAGCCCTCTGACGAGACAAGCTTCTCGGCGACTTCGATTCGGGTTTGGATATCTTCCAGCAATTTCTCGGTGCGCGACAGTTGGCTGTCGTCAAACTTGAAACTGCTGGTCGTCTGGGCGACTTCAACCATCTTCAGCCGAGCTTCCAGATTCTCGACATCAACTTCTAGTTGGCGTTTGGCGACCAACATGCCGTCCAGCTTGGCCCGGGCGGCGTCCAGTCCCTTTTGACGCGCTCGCAAGATTCCTTCCAGCTTTTCACGGGTCGCATCTTGCGTTTTAAAGCGTTCAAAGCGACCGGCCAGGTCGGTCTTCACCTGATCGCGACTATACCGATGGCTGGCGTACTGATAGGTTTGCGACCCATCGTCCAGATCGGCCTTCAGCCGCAGAACTTCTCGCTTGTCTTGGGCGAGACCTTCGTTCAGTTGAGCGACCTGACGCTCTAGTTTGTCGACATCGACCTCTTCCTTGGCGATCAGATGCATATTGCTGCGAATTTCCGGAGTCAGATCCGTGATCATCCGGTGAGCGCGATCAAGTTCAAACTCAATCGGCACGTTTTGTTTCACTTGGTCGTGCAACCGACCATAGCTGGTGGTCACATAGCTCATCGCGTCGCGACCAAACAATAGCCCTAGCGCCATCGCAGAGCCGGCGCCCACAAGAATCATTTTCTTCAACATCGAAATACCCTTCCAGTGACTGCGTAGCTGCCGGCAGCAATCCTGCAAGCAAGCGTGGTTAATGGTTTCGCTCAATCCCTGCTCCGGAATAGAAACGCCCGACATAAAGAACTCTTCGCAGCGCTTGAGAAGATATTGGAAGAAACAAGCAGATCGGCAAAAAAATCTTCAAACTCACCCCGTTCCCGCCCTTTCCCCTCTGCGGGGTGTGATGGCGTCTGATTCACCCCCTATCTCCCTCGAATGGTAGAAATTGACCGTAGAACGATCACGCTGACGCCGAACTCGCCGCAAAACGCAGCGTTCGATGTTGACCAAAATGGCACATTGTTGTCTTTTAGGCACGGCGGATCCGCCACAGGATTCGTTGTCCCGCTTTCTTGAAAATGCAGAAGTGCTTATATATTCAAGAGTTGCAGTCCATTACTGGTCGCTTGCGGAAAATACCCGCGAACATGGCCCACCGGTTGCATTGTCAAAACCAGTGCTCTCAAAGAACAATGATCTAGCACCCATCGCGAATACCTATTCAGGAGGCCAGCGCCATGAAATCGTTCAGCAAGATCTATCCTGAAGTTCGCAATTCGACCACTTCGCTGGTCGCCGAAACCAAAATCGTCGCCGCACCTGCTACCATCCAACAGATCGATTTGTGGATGGATCAGCAGTTGACCGATTTAGAGGTGCAATTCGCCTCGTACGTAACCAAAAACTCGCTCGGCAAAGCGATGCGTCAGCAGCGCTAAACCGCCGGCTGTTTTCCGTCATCCAATCCCCGCGTCGACATATTCTTTTGTCTGCGCCCTCGTTCTAAGCTTGCTTTAAGCGCGTTCTACGTTTCGCCAGTTCGGGTTTGCTAGACAACCCAACAAGCGCTCTCTGGACTACTCCCACTCGTCGCGCATTTTGCGGCTGCGGCCAGAATGCCGCCCACCGAGGGAGTCTTACCAAAGCCCAAAAATTGGGCGCCAGATTAGTCTTAGCAGTCGGCAAAGCTTCGCCGATCCGCATGACGCCGAGTATCGGCAAGGTAAGGTGAAGCAGCTTCGTGCGCCAGCTTACAACTTCCAGATGATCAGAATCGAATAGTTGGTGTCGTTTTTCTGCTTGTTGATACCCGGCGTGCTATCAAAGCGATTGATCACCCCAAACTTCAGGCTGAGATTCGCATTGTCGTCGAGCAAAATCTTATACCCAAAGTCGGAAATACTGCGGTATTCGCCGAACGCAGACCAGTCGGGATAGTATTCGTACTTCCCTTCCAGCGAGTGCCGTTGGTTGAACGCATGGTCAATAAAGACAGTCATCGCACCTTCCGGCTTGTACTCGTCATCCGGGCTTCCCACCTCTTTCGAGAAACCAGAACCAAGCTCGACCGTCAGATCAGTGTCCGCGGTTTTCACCACCTCGTAACCCATACCGGCGCTGACCCACAGTCGCAGATCGAAGTCTTTAAACTCGTCATATTCCAAACCATTCTTCGCATACACGTGCCAGCGCTGATTGCTAAACGGCCACTCCACCTTCGCGTTCGACAATGCATTGTTTTGCGTTCGCTTGCCGTCATTGCTGGTTCGCGCGTACATGATGTCAAACAGCATCGTGGTCATTTCGCCTTCGCGTTTGATCTTGCCGCCAGACCGCACGCTCAGCGACTCGGTATTGCCGGTCTGGCCGTTGATCCCCAACTCGAACGAGCTATCCCACTTCGCCGGACCAAACCAGTAGTCGACATGCACATATTGCCCGCCGGGGACATAGCCCAAATAGCCATAGTCAGGATCGCCGATCGCTTCCGCTTCGATCATTCCATCCTCGGGGTCAATTGCCGGCATATCGGGAAGCGGAATCGGCTCATACTCAAAGTTGCAAAGCGATGCTGGCGCAAAATCGCCGTCGACAAACATCGCGTTCACGTCAACTTCTTCCGACTCAGCCGCAGCCGGCGAATCGGCAGCTTCGACATAGGCGTAGGACGCGTCCTGGGCAACCGCATAGGTCGCAATGCAGGTCAGGACAAGCCAGATCGAGATTTGCAAAAAACGAAAAATCATGGGTGTCAAATATCTCTGCCGGGGGTTCGCGTAGTAAAAGCAGAGAACTCAGGGGCCTACGGGCTAAGTGGACTTTGGGTCGCGATTTACAGCATTTCGCCGCATCTCGGCCGCCGCGCAAGGACGGCGGGGCGTCGGCTTATACAAAATTGCCGCAAACCCGACAACGTCGATGCATGTCCCCAATCGTCTGGGAGGCGCCGCGAGATAGCGTGAACTACAATTGACGGTTGCACTTAAGAATTACCATCGGGAGAGTAGATCATGCGGAATTGGGGCGTGATGCTGGCGCTAGCGTTGATGGCCGGAAACCTCTACGGCGGCGATTCGCCTGCGATTGTCTATCGCGGAGCCAAAATCGTGACCGCCGCCGGCCAAACCTACGATCCCGGCGCAATGGTCATTTCCAGCGGCAAGATCGTCGCCGTGGGTGATTCCAAGCAGATAAAAACTCCCCAGGACGCCACCGAGATCGATCTGAGCGGTCAGGTGATCATCCCCGGCCTGGTCGACTCGCATTCGCATATCGGCCTGTTTGGGCGTCCCGGCGGCGGCAATGACGCCAACGAAGTCAGCGGCCCCGTTCAGTCGATCGTTCGCGCCCTTGATTCGCTCAATCCGTTTGACCCCAGCATTCGGATCGCCCAATCGGGTGGAGTCACCACCGCCAACGTCATGCCTGGCAGCGCCAACGTGATCGGCGGCCAAACGATCTATCTCAAACTAAGCGGCCACAGTCCTACGGCGATGTCGCTCGCAACTCCCGAAAATCTCGGCGGCCTCAAAATGGCAAACGGCGACAATCCCAAAGGCGTGTACGGCGGTCGCGGACAATCGCCGGCGACCCGTATGAAAATCGCCGCAATGCAGCGCAGCGAATTTTTGAAAGCGCAACAATACCGAGACAAATGGACCGAGTACCGTAAAAAGCTGGCCGCCGGCGAGACCCCCGATCCGCCGAGCGTCGATCTGGCGATGGAACCGCTGGTAGAAGTGCTAGATGGCCGCCGCACCGTTCATTTTCATACGCATCGCGCCGATGACATTTTGGCGACGCTCCGCTTGAAAGCAGAATTTGGGTTTGAGCTTGTCATTCAGCACGGAACCGAAGCGTTCAAGGTTCTCGATCAGATCGCCAAGTCGGGCGCGATCGTGTCGCACACCATTGTCGATAGCCCCGGCGGCAAGCCCGAAACCGTCCAGTGGTATGACGAGACCGCCGCGCTGCTCAACGAAGCTGGCGTCAAAGTGGTGATCAATACCGACGATCCCGTGACCGACAGCCGGTTCTTGCTTCGCACCGCCGCCACCGCGGTTCGCGGTGGATTGCCTGAAGAAACCGCGCTGCGCGCTGTTACGCTGCACGCCGCCCAAGCGATGCACTTGGACAAGCAGATCGGCTCGCTAGAAGTGGGCAAAGACGCCGACTTCGTCGTGCTCAGCGGCGAACCGTTCAGCATTTATACCCGCGTGCTGCAAACCTATATCAACGGCGAGCGCGTCTTTGATCTGCAAAACGCAGAGCAACAGCGTTATCAGATCGGCGGTTTCGCCTTGCCGAGCTCAACCACGGTTCCCTTCTTCGAGCCAATCGCTCCGCCGCTGGCTGCGCAGCCAGCCTCCAAGTTGCCAAAAGGCGCCCAGCGACCAGATAACCAGGCCACCGAGTATGTGGTGGTCGCCGGCTTGGTCCATACCGTCTCTGGCGAGCCAATCAAAAATGGGGTGGTCCACGTCAAGGATGGCAAGCTGCAGCATGTCGGTCCTCGCAAGGGATTCAAATTTCCAAAAGATGTTGCGGTCATCGAAGCCGCGGCGATCACGCCAGGTTTGATTGACGCGTACAGTTCGGTGCCGTTGTCAGGCATGTACAACATCGACGCCGATCAAGAGGCCAACGAAAAAGGGGGAGCATCCCATCCCGATCTCCGCGCGACCGACGGCTTCAATCCCAGCGAACCGCTGCTGCGGCATCTGCTGGCCAACGGCATCACGCTAGTTCACTCTTGCCCAGGCCGCCGCAATGTGATCGCCGGCCAGTCAGGGCTCTTCCGCACGCACGGAACCGATGTCACCGAGATGACCGTCCGATTTCCTCAGGCAATGGTCTTTAATCTGGGCAACGACGCCAAAGGTCACGGAGGGGGCGATACTCGCATGGGCGTCACCGCCGGATTGCGCAAAACATTGTCAGACGCCGGCAACTATCGTCGCGAGCGACAAAAGAAGCTGGATAACAAAGAAGAAGTCGTGCCGGACATGTCCAAAGATCCACTGGCCGACGTGCTCGACAAAAAACTGCCGGCGCTATTTGTCGCCGATCGGGCCGACGATCTGCAAACGGCGCTGCGACTGGCCGATGAGTTTCATTTTGATCTGCAATTAGGCTTAGCGACCGAAGCATATCGCGTCGCCGCTGCCATCAAAGAAGCCGGCGTACCGATTTTAGTCCATCCCACGCAGCAAAAAAGCGGCGATCTCAGCACGATTAACACGTTGACCACCAACGCCGCGTATCTCGTCGAACAAGGAATTCCGGTGGCGATGGGAAGTGGTTTCGAAGGGTATGTCCCCAAGACATTCGTCGTGCGACTCGAAGCAGGACTCGCCGCTGCGCATGGTCTCGGCTTTGAGCGAGCCCTGCAAGCGTTAACGCTTGACGCCGCTAAAATCTTAAAAATCGACGATCGCTTCGGCAGCCTAGAAGCCGGCAAAGTGGCCGACATCGTGCTGTATGACGGCGATCCGTTGGAACAAACAACGCACGTAATCGCCGTGATCGTCGACGGCAAAGTGGTCTACGATCGCACTACCGCCCTCCAGATCCCACTAGCCGAACGCTTCTACGAAACCCTCATCTCACCCCCATGCTGCCTGTCGTTCTAAAGCAGAAAGCGGGGCGGCCACAACTCTCACGGCGTCTACGCCGAATGAGCCTACTCTTCAACGCGGTCAAAAAAAATTCCAGCGTAGGGTGGGTGAAGCAAAAACCGAAACCAACGCAACCATCCTTCAACCGCCTTGCCGGTTTGCGCAACCCACCGTTGCCACGGTTGAGCGCGCCCACAAAATCACTCGCCAAATCCAGGCCCAACGGGCCGACATAAAATAGCCCAGGGCGCTCGTCGTGCAGCGACGCAGCCCTGGGTGTGCGTCTTCACGTTGACGTTGGATCCAATCGCGGCAACCGCCCTCTCTCTCGCCGGCGCCGCATCCTGCCAGATTGCCCCAACTCTGCGTCTCGCTTCATGATGCGGCGATTCTAACGCGGCCACGTAGGATCTCGCTCCGGCAGGAAAAAGTGCAAAAACAAGCCTTGACAAAGTCTAAGACTTTATGTATTATGTATTCACGCAATCGGTGCTGGCGCCGGCACGGTTGGATGTATCCAAACAAAAATCCCTTCAATTCGCGCCAGGTAACGCGTCAAACAAACGTTGCAGAATAATCGATCACCGTAAACCATCACAACTCCCTTTTACCCACGGTATTTTCCGTGTTTTTCCGTCCTTCATCCGCGGTCTCCGTGTTCCATTTCTTACGAACCTGTTAAACAACGCAACTTCAAAAAGTACGAGCGAGTGAATCTGTCTGGTTGGTTCGATCCGGATTGGAATCGCCAAGCGTTTTCCCTCGCTGGCGCTGCGGGCTAGTGTGAACGTTTTTGACTTATTTCCTACCGCGTTTTCCGTTCTTCATCCGCGGTATCCGTGTTCCATTTCTTACGAACCTGTTAAACAGCGCAACTTCAAAAAGCACGAGCGAGTGAATCTGTCTGGTTAGTTCGAACCGGATTGGAATCGCCAAGCGTTTTCCCTCGCTGGCGCTGCGGGCTAGTGTCACGTTTTTGACTTAATTCCTACCGCGTTTTCCGTTCTTCATCCGCGGTCTCCGTGTTCTATTTCTTTTCCTCTCCCACAACTCAAAAAGCGCTGGAGGTTGCGCACTAATTTTGGATCGACTAGCTCCAAGATCGATTTGGCTGTTGTTAAGACTTTGACTTCACTCACCTTTTCACGGAGAAAAACTCGATGAACATCGAGAGTCTTCGGGGGCAGATCCAGCGGTTGCGGGCAGATCCGTTGGCGCTGCCGTTCGGCCCTCAAACTCGCGATCTTACGCGCGACGAAATCGTCGAAGCGCAGTGGCTCACCTCGGTTTTGATTCGGCCTGACTTGTTTTCCAAGACCAAGCTGAACCTTGAATATTTCCAATTTCAACACCACCAAGATATCTATGCCGCGATGCTCAAACTGCAACAGCGCGGGATTTGCTGTAGCGAACTTGCCTCGTTGATCGACCAAATGTGGCCCCTGGGTTATATGGAAAGTGGCGCGATCTCGGTGTTGGACAACGTCTTACAGTGCGGGGGCCAAGTCAAAAAATTTGAGCAGTACACCACAATCCTGGAGAAGCGATACGCCAAACGCCCCACGGCGACCGAACTGTTGTCGCACAACGGCGAAATCACGCCGATTGACTGCAGCGGCAGTCATCGTTTTCAATCACTAACGACGGAAGAATTGATCCAGCAGCAAGAGCCGCTGCGCTGGTTGGCGCCGCAGATGTTTGTGCAAAACGAACCGGCGGTCATCGTCGGCCCCAGCAAAAGTATGAAGTCTTCGATCGCCGTCGATCTCTGCGCGGCGCTGGCGAGCGGCGGCAAAATTTTGGGCCAATTCGCCGTTGAACGCGCGTTTCGCGCTGGCTTTGTCAGCAGCGGCGATGAGCGGCAAGCACTGATCAATCTGTCGCAGCGGTGGAGCGCTGCAAGCAACGTAGAACCCCGTAATTTGTCGAATATGATGTGGTCGTTGTCGATCGACGACGCCGCCGATCCGAAGAATATTAAGCCGATCGTCGATTGGATTCGAAGCAATCAATTGGAAGTTGTTGTGATTGATGCGATTCGTTTAAGCTCGACCGGCAAACGAAAACAAGGCGAGCAACTGCGCGCGCTGGCCCGCTGTTGCATCCAGGCCGGCGCAACGCCGATTTTGTGTTGTCAGTCGCGCAAAGCGATCCCGCGCGGGTGCAGCGCGGCGACCGATGTTGCCGAGAGTTTGGATTTTGCGCGGCAATGGATGTTGATTCAGCGGCGCGAAAATTATGAACCCGGCAGCGGCTTGCATCAGTTGCAACTGACCCTCAGCGGAACTGCCGGCCAAGGAGGAGTTTGGGGCGTTGATATCGAAGAAGGGCGCCTGCAAGATCCGGACGGCCGAAGTTGGCGCGTCACGCTGCGCGATCTCGATTCGTTGAAAGATGAAGCAGCGGCCTCGGCGGCGGAAGCTAGTGAACAACGGCGCGTAGAAAAAATTCAGGCCGCGATCCAGCGCGCCGCACCAGGCCAAGCAACCAAAACATACATCCGCAAGCAATGCGGGATGAACGGCACCCAACTCGCAGCCACCTGGGATCGACTACTCAAAGAGGGCTCCGTTCAGAAGAACGAACAAACCAAAAATCGTATCGCCACCTACCGCTGGAACGATCGCATCGACCCACCAGAAAAAAATGGAACCGTCCAGTCCGCTCCGGCGCAAATCCCGGCGCCTCGGCTCTTACGGCGTCTTCGCCGAATGAGGATGTCTTCAACGCGGCAGGAAAAACAATTCCCCCGTTGCAACTAGCGCCCCCAAATCCAGGCCCAACGGGCCGACATAAAATAGCCTAGGGTAAGTCGCTTCCGAGCGACGCAGCCCTAGGGCGACGTAATCCAATAAAATGCTGACGTTTGAGTCGGTAGTTTCGAAGATCATGTCCAACGTCAACGTCACATGAGGTGACAAAAACCCAGGGCTCCGTCGCTGCCGCGACGAGCGCCCAGGGCTATTTTATGTCGGCCCGTTGGGCCTGGAACGATCGAAACGACCAACAAGGTTGAAGCAACCGACCGATTCCAGCGCCAGGCGGCAAAAAAATCCGACGGTCCAGTCCGGCGCAAATCCCGGTGTCATGCTCTTACTTCGCCAAATGAGCATGTCTTCAATGCGGCAAGAAAAACAATTCCCCCGTTGCAACTAGCGACCCAAATCCAGGCCCAACGGGCCGACATAAAATAGCCTAGGGTAAGTCGCTTCCGAGCGACGCAGCCCTAGGGCGACGTAATCCAATAAAATGCTGACGTTTGAGTCGGTAGTTTCGAAGATCATGTCCAACGTCAACGTCACCTGAGGTGACAAAAACCCAGGGCTCCGTCGCTGCCGCGACGAGCGCCCAGGGCTATTTTATGTCGGCCCGTTGGGCCTGGAACGATCGAAACGACCAACAAGGTTGAAGCAACCGACCGATTCCAGCGCCAGGCGGCAAAAAAATCCGACGGTCCAGTCCGCCGCAAATCCCGGCGCCTCGGCTCTTACGGCGTCTTCGCCGAATGAGCATGTCTTCAACGCAGCAAGAAAAAAATTCGACGTAGGGTCCGCTATACAAACCACCGGTTTGCGCAATCCACCGTTGGGATGAATGTCTCAGAAGGAGGAAGTTAAAAAACATTGCGACCGCATGGCGCGGCATCTTGTTGCTGACGCAACCCAGCCAGGCTTGAACAGCCTGGCTGGGCCACCCAATTTTGTGATTTGTTGTGCGATAAAAAAAATGTGGCGGTCTGGTCCGGTCCGCGGACCCTCTTCCGCTGCTTGCATGCACACTTCCCTTGTTTGCGGCATCGGAAACAATAGATGCAGCAAACAAGCATTGATGTAGAGCAGTATTGCCGTAGGAGTTGCGAAAATGGCGAAAGATCCGATCTGTGGAATGGATGTCGATCCCGACAAGGCGCTTCGTCTCGAGCGGGATGGAGAGACTTTCTACTTTTGCTGCGAACACTGTCAAACCAAGTTTGCTGCGCAACACGCGAAGTCGGCTCCTGCGGCCGAAACGGCTGGCCACTCTTGTTGCCATGGGGCTGGCCAAGATGCAGCTGCCAGCAAACGGCCTGATGGTCATGCTGTAGAGCTGACGCAACTGTCGACCGCGGCTCCAAATAAATCACCGCAATCGGCGTCGACTGCGGCGTACATTTGTCCGATGTGCCCTGGCGTCGAAAGTGACAAGCCGGGGAGTTGTCCTAAGTGCGGGATGGCGCTAGAGCCGAATCGCTCGGCGGCCAAGGCCAAGCAGAAACCGATCTACACTTGTCCGATGCACCCCGAGATCGAGCAGGATCATCCCGGGTCGTGTCCGAAGTGCGGCATGGATCTCGAGAAAAAGCAGGTCGCCGTACAAGAGGAGGATCACGAAGACGATGAACTGAACGACATGACGTTGCGATTTTGGATCGCAACGGCCTTGGCGTTGCCGGTGTTTGTGCTGGCGATGGGGCCGATGGTCGGCGTCCCGTTTGATGCTTGGCTAGGATCGGGTTACGCCTGGGTGCAATTGGCGCTCAGCACGCCGGTGGTGTTATGGGCAGGCTGGCCGTTCTTCGTTCGCGGCGGGCGTTCTTTGGTGACCGGCCATTTGAACATGTTTACGCTGATCGCCGTCGGTACCGGCGCCGCTTATCTCTATAGTTTAATCGCGGTGTTGGCGCCTGATGTGATCCCTGCTGCTTTCAAACACGCTGGCCAAGTCGAAGTTTATTTTGAAGCGGCGGCGGTGATCACCGCGCTGGTGCTGTTGGGGCAAGTGTTGGAACTGAGGGCTCGCAAGAAAACAAGCGGCGCGATTCGCGCTTTGATCTCGCTGGCTCCGCCGACGGCGCATCGCGTGCGGGACGGCAAAGAAACGGACGTCGATCTAGACGAAGTGCAAACCGGCGATTTGCTGCGCGTACGCCCCGGCGAAAAGATCCCGGTCGACGGGCGCGTGACCGAAGGGGAGAGTAACGTGGACGAGTCGATGCTGACCGGCGAGCCCAGTCCAGTAAAGAAATCGGCCGGAGAGGAAGTAATCGGCGGCACGGTCAATGGAACCGGATCCTTTTTGATGGAAGCAGAAAAAGTGGGCGAGGAGACGATGTTGTCGCACATTGTCGACATGGTCGCCAACGCTCAGCGGAGCCGAGCGCCGATTCAGCGCGTCGCCGATCAGGTCGCCGGGTACTTTGTGCCGGCGGTCTTGGCGGTTGCGGTGATCACGTTTGTGGCGTGGACCATTTTGGGACCGCCTGAGGAAGCGTTGGCCTGGGCGTTGGTTAACGCGGTGGCGGTGCTAATTATCGCGTGCCCTTGTGCGCTGGGCCTGGCGACGCCGATGTCCATCATGGTCGGTGTCGGCCGGGGAGCGTCAGAAGGGGTGCTGGTAAAGGATGCCGAAGTTTTGGAGCGGATGGAAAAAGTCAATACGATCGTTGTTGATAAAACCGGCACCTTAACCGCCGGCAAGCCGCAGCTGACCGAGTTTGAGTCGCTCGAAAAGGTCTCGCCCAGCGGCATGCTGCGGATGGCGGCCGCCGTAGAGCAGCATAGTGAACATCCGCTGGCTCGCTCGATTGTCACCGGCGCGCAACAGCAAGGGATCGAACTGCCGAGCGTCGCCAACTTTGACTCTATTCCCGGCGGCGGCGTCAGCGGCGAAGTCGAACAGCGGCAAGTGCTGATCGGCAATGCGGCCTTGTTCGAAGAAAGAACCATCGAAAATGCTGCCGCATTGAACGAGCGAGCGGCTGAGCTGCAAACCCAGGGGCGGACGGTGATGTTTGTCGCGGTCGATGGAAAATTGGCCGGCTTGGTTGCGGTCGCCGATCCGATCAAAGAGTCGACGCCGGACGCAATTCGCCAACTGCATGACTTGGGTCTGAAGGTGATCATGCTGACCGGCGATAATCAGCGGACTGCGGCAGCAGTCGCCCAACAACTGGGCATCGACGACTATACGGCCGAGGTTCGACCTGCGGAGAAACAAGAACGAATCGCGAAGCTAAAAGCCGAAGGGGGGATCGTCGCGATGGCCGGTGACGGCGTGAACGATGCGCCGGCGCTGGCGGCGGCCGACGTGGGGATTGCGATGGGCGCCGGATCGGATGTGGCGATCCAATCGGCAGGAGTAACGCTGGTGCAAGGAGATTTGCGAGGCATCGTGCGCAGCGTGCAACTAAGTCGCCGCACGATGCAGAACATTCGCCAAAATCTGTTTTTTGCGTTCGCCTACAACGTGATCGGCATCCCGATCGCCGCTGGCGTCTTGTATCCGATATCAGAACATTTGCTGCTCAATCCGATGATCGCCGCCGCGGCGATGAGCTTTAGCTCGGTCTCGGTGATTGGCAACGCGCTGCGACTGCGGAGCGTTAAATTGGAATAAGAATGCGGTGCACGTTGGGCGAAGAGAGCATTGGTCAGCTTGCTGGGGGTTGCCATGTTGCGTTTGAGCCCACATGGAAAAATAGTAGCCCGCGGCGCAAGCCAAGGGAAAGCGGCTGGCAATTCGAACACGGCTAGAAGTAGCCAAACGTTTTCCCTCGAAAGCGCGCCTTTTAAGTTGCGCTATTCGCCCCAGCAAGAATGGAACGCGGCAAAGCCACGGATGAAGAACGGAAAAACGCGGTAGGAACGAAGTCGAAAACGTTCCCACTAGCCCGCAGCGCCAGCGAGGGAATCCGCTTGGCGACGCCAACTCGGCCTGAAGTAGCGACCGGATTCCCTCGCTGGCGCTGGCGGGCTAGTGTCCTAACGGTTCGAAATAGCGCAACCTCAAAAGGCGCGAGCCAAGGGGAAGCGGCTGGTAATTCGGACACGGCTAGAAGTAGCCAACCGCATTCCCTCGAAAGCGCGCCTCGGGCTACTATTTTCAGGGTTGGAGTCAGGATTCAAAGTGGCGCGAAGCGCAGTTACTCGCCGGGATCGCCGATGCGACGAAGCAGCACCGAGATGCGGGCTTGCAGGTCGAGCAGGTTTTGCCATTCGCGGGTATCGAGCGCGACTTTTTCGGCCGCGTCGTTAATTTCGACCGATAGCAGCAGATGACGAATCCGAATGTGAACGTACTCGAGCAGTTCGGCCAGTTGAGCGGCTTGGGCCGGGCTGAGGCGCTCGGGGAGTTCAGGTGGCTCAAGCGAGTAGATTGCGGCTTGGAGGTCTTCTTCGTGGTTGTTCCAGTTGAGCTCAAATTCAAGCGACGAGGCGCTGTCGCCGGGGCCCATTGGTCCTTGCGTCGGATCTTCTTCGCCCCGTTCTTTTTGTCGCTGGACGCGCAGCTGGGCAAGTCGATCTGCGATTTCGTCTTCAGAACCATACAGAATGACCGAGCGACCGACATGGATCATGTCACCATAGCGCAAGATGCGCAGATGGATATCCTCGCCGTTGACGCGCGTGCCGTTGGTGCTTTCGAGGTCGGCCAGGACAATTTTGCCATGATCTTCCTGGATTTTGATATGAAACCGGCTGACTCGCTCGTCTTTGAGTTGAAGGGTATTCCCCTCTTCGCGGCCAATGGTTACCGGAGTTTCAAGATGATCAAACACCGAGCCGCGATCTGCGCCGTCGATGATGCGTAATGTAACCAGCGCCATGATAAGAATTTGCTGCGCGCGTGAACCCAATTGCAGGAAAGTCTTCTATTATTGCGCAAGCCGGCCGTCAAGGCGAGTATAGCGCTGATTCGGGCATTTCGTGGTGTTGGCGCCATTTGCTGCGAGCGAACAAGATGGTATTATTTGCGGTTCTGTCGAGCGGGATCTCTCGCCTAGGCAGCGTTATGTGGGCGAGAAGCCCAATTTGCGGATGTAGCTCAATTGGATAGAGCATCGGTCTTCGAAACCGAGGGTTGGGGGTTCGAGCCCCTCCATCCGCACTGCGATGAAGCCGTTAGCTTGTAAGAGCTTGCGGCTTTTCTTTGGACGCTGATGAGACTTCCGTAAACATACAAAATGCAACGGATTGGTCAGATCGGATCCCGTGAGTGCACACCGTCCGCACTCACTTTTAGCGATAAATTGCAGAAATCGCAGCGGTGGAAATCGATCGACCTGGTAGCTGCCGTCGCCGATGGTGGTCTTCTGGGTGATGTTTCCTGCCGTGTTCTGACCGCGGCTAGTCGACGAAGCTGGGAAGCAACAATTTGGGTTTGGCCTGGGCGTGAGTTGGCTGGTCCCAGATTTCGTGCTCGGCAGGAATCATTTCCAGAACCGGCGGCTTCATCCAGTCCACTTGGCGGTCATGGTTGTAGACCGGCAGCAGGTCGCGAAGTTTTTGGTCAAGCCGACCCAACAGCTGCTTTAGGCTCTCCGCCTGCGAAGTTGCCGTGTCGTGCGTCCGTCCTTCCCCTGCTCCCTTCACGATCAAACGCAAGCCGTCTCCTGTCCGGTTACTGACCACGCACCAAGTTGGTGCAGGCTCTTGCCCGAGTTCAGCTAGGACCGTCGTCAAATCGCTCTCGGCAATTCCCACTTGCCCTAAGCGCAGCGTAAATGCCGTCTTGTGGCGGAACTCAAGAACCGGAGAACGCTCGACAAATCCGGTGCAGCGAACCACATCGTGAACGCGATAGCGGATCAACCCCATGCTGGTCGTCAGTAGTAGTTCATAGTCCTGATTTTCTGTGAGATCCCATGGCTGGAGAATGTCACGCACCTCGTTTGAGCCGACCGGCAGCATTTCTACGATGTTGGCGTCTGTGTGCAGCGGACCTCCAATGCGATCATCCCACAGTGGAACCGTCAGCCAGGCTTCGGTGCACGCCAGCGGTGCGTCGCGGAGCGGCACATCGCCCACCCAAGGCTTGATCGTCGGAATCTGCAAGCCGCTTACTCCGGCACGCCAACAACTGATATTTCGCAGCGCCGGCCAAATTTCAGCGAAGGCGAATTGAGGCTGGTTGAGCACCTGATTCAGCAAGCGCCGACGGCGTGCATTGACTTGAAGCGGCGGAAGTCCCTTTGGTAAGGATTTGCCGTTGAGGTAGTCGCTCCAAGGATCAAGTCGTTGCTGGATGTGCTCGACAAACGCGCGAAGCTTGGCCGCATTTACCGCCGCAATTTGTCCAAGGTCACGGGATAATGCGTAAAGGGGACCCCATTCTTGATACAGCTCGTCGTCGGCAAGTACTGCGGTCGGGATCGGAGAGATCCTGCGCCCCACAGCGCCTTGCAAGTGCAACGCATACCAGCTCGCATAGCCAATCGGGATCCCATGGGGAGAGAGCTCTTGAGGCGCCGAGCTCGTTAAAGTCAGGCTTCCGGCTAGTTGCAGGTCGCGTACTCGCCGCAGCACGCTCCAAGCGTAACTCGATCCTACCGCTTTCATCTGTCGCGCATACGAACGTGTATAAGGGAACCGCTTCGGACGTTTCGACGTGGTGGCGCCGGTCGTCGCATAGTAGAGCACCGGCAGAGTAGAAAGCTGGCTCGTGCCTGATTCGAAGCCTATTTCGATGCTCGGCTGAAACTCCTCATATTCGCGAATGGGAAAATCATCCAAGTTGTCAGAGTGACCATGCTGACGCCAGAAAGGGCTGGCGCCAACCTCACTCCAGATCGAACGCCAGAGGGTGCTTTTGGCTTGCTCTGGATTGCGAATTGCGTGCTGAAACTGACGCCCGGCAGGCGCCAACGCCCATCGCATCACGTGGTCGAGAACTGTCATGGCAAGTGCGAATAAGAGGCGTATTAGGAAGCGGATGCCAAAATTACCACATACATTCTAGCTCAAATCGAGGTCGAATCCGCGTTCATTGATTAGCCAGCATCATTAAACGACAATAGGTCCTCGGATGCGGATTGGCGATTGGGTTCCGTTTCTCCTCATGTGTTGGCGAAACGGTGTGCGTCATCTCTTGATTCAGCTTGTTATTGCGGAAGTTATCTATGGGCAAAAATCCTTTCGGCGGCGACTGCCAACCAAGCCGCGTTCCACTTCTTTGGCACGCAGGGCGACCCACCCTGCCCTTCCCGCATCCTGGAAATTATCAGCGTCCCATCGAGATTCTCGAAACCTTCTTTTGGCGTGCTGACGAAGAAACGGGATCTGGGCGACACAATCGATATCTCCAAGTACCGGGCTGGGATCCGGTGCTCGTGACCCGCGATCCAGGGATTATTAGGGCGATTCTTACCGCCACCGGCGACCGCGAAGGAGAGTTCGATCGTGACACGCTGCCATCAACGGGAATTGCTCGAGCGACGGGAGAGGATACGCTGCTGTTTGGCAACGGCGTGATGTGGCGGCGTCAGCGCAAAGTATCCGCAGCACCTTTCGGCAAGACGGCGTTATTTCAGGTTGAGATTTTCCAAGACTTCTCAGAGACGCTTCGGCAAACGGCGCAACAGCGGCTCGTACTGCTGAGGAAGCGACTGAAAGAAACAGGCTCCCAGCAGCTGCAGCTTGCCATCGAACCAGAGATCAAGGCGCTCATGCTTGAGATGCTGGTGAAGTGCTTCTTTGGCGCTTCGTTCGACTACCAGGAGTTGCGAGAGCACTATGTGCCTGCACTGGAACGAGTGATCGATCATATCGTGCGAGACACGGTGACAAACCGCTTGGGATTGTCGCGAAAGCTGCTCGCACGCTTCAGCCGTCGCTACGCTCAGGCCGATCGAGATTTTCAGGCGTTTGATGAGTTAACCGATCGTGTCCTAGCCGCTCGCTCAAGCGGTCACGGCTTGTGGAGTAAGCTACGCAGCGAGGCGCCAAACGATGCGCTGCGAAGTAACATCAAGGTATTCTTGGCAGGAGCGTTGGAAGCGACGACTTCTTATGCAACCTGGGCGATCTCTCACTTGGCGAGGAACGAAGTATGGCAAGAAAAAATATATGCAGAAGTGGCTCCTATCGCCGACTTCTCGCCTGACCAACTCGCGTCGGCGCGTTGCCTTGGCGCCGCGCTTGAAGAAACGCTACGCCTCACTCCGTCGCTCTATTTTCTTCCACGAAAAGCGACCGCGAACACTCGCGTCACAACGGCGGATGGACGAGTGATGGAGATTCCGCAAGGGACACATATCTTGCTGGACGTATGGCATGCCAATCGGCATGCCGATCATTGGGGCGAAGCGGTTACCGGCTATGCAGCGTCCGCTTTTGCCCCAGAGCGATGGGAGAAGCTTGCAGAGGATAAATCACGCTCCAAAGAACGACTGCACTTCGGCTTTGGATACGGATCACGCGTCTGCCCTGGCAAGCATTTAGGTCAATTGGAAGTTGCTTTGCTCGTGGGCGTATTTGTAAAACTGTTTCGTTTCAGCGCCGAAAACGCGGAGAATCCAGTGAAAGCAGGCGTATCCACCAAGCCAGCGAATGGAACGCTAGTCAACCTCCAGTTGCGCCCGCCCTCTGCCGGAATGGCGACGGAAGAAGAGCGGGCGTCAGTCGTGGAAGCTTAGTGCTGCAATCCAACAAGCACCTAACGATCCCGTTTCCGCAGCACGAACACCGCATCGGATAACTGGTTATCGAGCGGGACGGGATCGTCGATGTCGTAGTTGAAATCGAACGTTTCGCACAACTCTAGCTGGGGAACCTTGGCCAGGAGGCTGAGAAACTGGGTGTGCGTATAGAGACGATAGTCGTACTCGGATTGCAGCTTGAGATCGCGTTGACCGCTTTTGACGCGCAGGTTGAAGCGAATGCGCTCGAGACGTTTCCGGCGGTTGAAGTCGATGACGCGGAGGGTCAGCGTCACTTTGGTCTTGCCATGCTTGGCGGTTGAGCGCTCGGTGCAGTCAGGATCAGCGTCGAGCGGAATCAAGTGAAAGCCGAGCAGGAAGATTCCGCCTGGTTTGAGCACGGCGGCCACTTGCTGCAGATGGGCCAGCGCCGTTTGCTCGGTCGTCAGATGGCGAAACGTATTGACCAAATTAACGACGCAATCGACCGGATTGGCCAGCGTGAAATTAGTCATGTCGCCGACAAAGACTTCGCCGGGCAATTTACGACGGCGTAAACGATGTTGCACGTAGCGAACCGATGGCTGACTGAGATCAAACCCAATGACGTGGTGACCCCGGTTGGCAAGTTCGACCATCAAGCGACCTCCGCCACAGCCGGGCTCCAGGACCGAATGCACGGGTATCAGCGCGTACTTCTCGGCTGCCGACTCGACAAAGTCGGCTTCGAACAACGTTTCGTCGCGAAAGGCGAGGTCCCAATACTGGGGAAAGTCGTAGCACTCGACCGAGGATCGACTAGTCGTCTTCTTCATCCTCACCGCTGCTCGGTTCGATGTTTTGCTCAAGGCGGATCGCTGTGCGAACCAGATCCGGAACGTTATCGACTCCCATTTTTTTGAAGACGTTATGGCGACGCGCTTCGACAGTTCGGAGGCTGACGTCTAGTCGGCGCGCGATCACTTTGTTCGCTTTGCCTTGGACCATCAGCTTCATGACGTCCTTTTCCCCTTCGGTGCAGGTCTCGAAGAGTCGCTCAGCTTCTTCTTTGTTGATATCCTCGGCCCGCCATTTGGCGTCCAAACTGATTGCTTCGTTGACGGCGTCAACGATTTCCTGCTCTTTGCAGGGTTTTTCGAGGAAGGTCACGGCGCCGTTGCGCATGGCCCGGACCGTAGTTTGCGTATTGGCGTGTGCCGTGATCAAAATAACAGGAATCCGATAGCCGATCGAAATCAAGCGTTCCTGCAGTTCGACTCCGCTCAGACCGAGCATCCGTACGTCGGTAATGACGCAGCCGCAGTGATCGGCGGAGAAGGTTGCGAGAAACTCTTCGGCTGACGAAAACTGCTCGGTTTTTAGTCCGAGCGAATCGATCAGCATTCCAATCGATTCGCGTGCGGCTGGATCGTCATCAATGATGAACACGGTTGGTGTCGGTGGCATTTTCTATTTCCGTACCTTCAGTTGCGATCGGCAATGTAAAACGGAACTCGGCCCCTGCGTCAGTCGGCTGGCACCAAATCTTACCGCCATGAAGCTCGATGATCGAGCGCGAAATTGCTAAACCCATTCCCATTCCGCCAGTTTTTGTGGTGCGGAATGCTTCAAATATATCAACGCCGGCAGGAAGTCCTGGGCCTAAATCATGCACGCTGAGCTCAACCATCTCTGCTTTTACTTCGGCACTGATCGTGACAATCCGATGACCAGGAACCGATTTCATCGCTTCACATGCATTGGTGATCAGATTGATCAGAACCTGCTGGATCTGAATCGCATCAACGTTGACCTGCGGCAAATGATCGGGCATATCATACCGCACGAATACGTCATTGTCGCGAATCATGGGCGCAATTAATTCGACCGAATCATGAATCAATTCAGGAATTTCACGGATTTCCAGCTTGGGATCGGTGCGACTGGCGAAATTGCGCAACCGCCGAATGATTTCACCGGCGCGCGTCGCCTGGTCGACAATCCGGCCGATGCAGTGCGCGATGTTCTCTTCGCGATCTTCCCGCTGCGATTTCAGCAAGTTGACGCAGGTACTGCCGTAGTTCGAGATCGCATAGAGAGGCTGATTCACTTCATGCGCAATGCCGGCGACGATTTCACCCAGCGTGCTTAAGCGGGCGACATGCGCCAGTTCCATATTGCGTCGTCGTAATTCGTCATCCGCGCGGATTTTCTCAGAGATGTCATTGACGACGCCGACTACATGGGTCGCGTTGCCACGTTCATCGCGCACCGGCGCGATTGAGATTTCGCACCAGCCGAATTCACCAGAACCGCGAGCCAGACGCAGCGTCTCTTGCATCGCGAGTCCCTGCCGGATACCGTTTTGCAACGCTTGCAACTGCTCACTTTCTCGCGGATCGGCACAGAAGAACTCTAGACTCTCCCCTTCCAGCTTTCCGGTCGTAACGCCTAGCATGGCTTCGAGCGCCGGATTGCCGTAGACGATTTTGGGCTGGTCTTCGGTCAGGCCGACGATAAAGACTCCATTGGTCGCCGAAGCAATCGCGCGATCGCGAATTCGCAGCGCAAGTTCGGCACGCTTGCGCTCAGTAATATCAAGAAAGACAATTTGACATGCGGGATTACCATGATAGTCGATAGGAGTTCCGGCGACCGAAACGTCGATGATCCGACCATCGACACGCAGCATGTGCTGTTCCGCCGCTGCGGTCGACTCGCCGGAGTACATCTTCTCAACGCGCTTACGAACTATTTCACGCTCGCCCGGCACGATAAAGTCTTCAATCGACCGGCCAATGAGATCGGTGTCGGAGGCGGCCCCCAGGCATTCGACCGCTTTCTCGTTGGCCATGACGATTTTCTCTAAGGTATGCACCAGGATCGGCACCGGCGAGTTATCAACCAGCGCTCGATAGCGGCGTTCACTGTTGCGCAGGGCCAGCTCGGCGTCTCGTTTGTCGCAGATCAACTGCCATTGGCGAATAGCGCGTTCGGCGATGCGAGGAAGTTCAGAGAAGAAATGGTCCGTCTTCACAACATAATCAATTGCACCGCGCTTCAGCGCTTCGACCGCAGTGCGCTCGTCGCCGTAGCTGGTCATCACAATCATCGGAAACTGCTGGTCCTCTGGGTGGCGATGCGACAGCATCTCGACGCCCCGGCCATCCGGCAGCATATTATCGACCAGCGCTAGATCAGGAGGGTGTTGCGCGATTTCGTTCCGCGCTTCTTCCAGCGAAGCGGCGATAACGACTTCAAATTGCGTCGAGAATGTGTTGAATGCCCGGCTCATCAACACCGCGTGAGAGCGTTCGTCTTCGATGATCAAGATGCGATATTCTTCGGCCACAGGCAACAACCTTTAACAACGAGACTTTGTCTATCGCCGTTTGGGCGCTTCGTTCCAAACTAACCAGTAGAAACCGAGATCGCTCAGCATCTTTGAGAACTCGACAAAATCGATCGGCTTTACCAGGTAACTGTTCACGTGATGACTGTACGCCTGATTCACATCCGCTTCTGCGTCACTGGTCGTCAAGACAACCACCGGAATGCTGGCGGTGGAAGGATTTTTTTTGATCTCATTCAAGACGTGCAGGCCATCATATTTCGGCAGTCGCAAATCGAGCAGCACCAAGTCAGGCGACGTCTCGACGTGTTGATATTGGCCGATTTGAAAGATGTACTCCAGCGCCGATTCGCCGTTATCTACATGGACGATTTCGTTAGCGACGGCATGTTCGCGGAAGCTGCGCATGACAAGTTTCGCGTGAGCCGCGTTGTCTTCCACTAACAAAACTTTTATGGGGCGCCCTTGCATTATTTTCTTAACCTAACGTGGCAGTCGGATTCAGCACAGAACTGGGATCGCAAGGAATGCGGAAGCAAAAACAGGAACCCTTGTCTGGATTGGGCTCCATCCAGATTTCTCCCTGATGAAACTCAATGATTCGTTTGGCGATTGCAAGTCCAATCCCGGTACCATCGGAATGGGGATCGAGTTTTTCAAACAGTCCGAAGATCTTTTCCCGAAACTTGGTTGGCACCCCGGGACCATTGTCTTGGACCCGACAAGTTGCAAACTGTTGATCGGAGGATAACTGAATTGTGACGCGCGGATCCTTTTCATTCGAATACTTTATCGCATTTTCGACAAGATTCTGCAGGACTTCCTGTAGTCGGACCCGATCCCCAAAAAATTGGCAATCATCGCACGAGACTGAAATTTGGACCTGCTTTTCGGCAATTCGGCCGGCCAAAAATGTCAAAACAGCGTCGACGATCATCCGCCCTTCCACATATCCACTAGGATTGCAGACGCGCCCGATCCGCGAAAGTTCCAACAGATCGTCTAATAGGTCTTTCATCTTTTCGGCTGCATCACTGATGATCTGCATATCTTCCTGGATCGCTGGCCGATCGTCTCGATCAATATCTTGACTCAGCGCCCCTAAAAATCCTTTGATCGTTATGAGCGGGGACTTAAGATCGTGCGACACGGTATAGGTAAATCTTTCTAATTCCGTGTTTTTCGCTTCCAAAGTTGCGATTAGCGTTTCGCGTTCTTTGACTGCCAGCCGCGCCTCGGTGACGTCGACCGCCGTTCCTAGCGCCAAGTTGCGTCCGCCGGCGAAGTACGGAACTCCGATCACATCGGCAAAGAAGACGCCCCCTCCCTTGCGCAGCCCGATGGCCGCCGCTTCAAAGCGTTCGCCTTTCGCGATGGTTCGGAAGAATTCCTCGAAAACCGGATGGCTGTCAGGATGAATCAGGTCAAGCGGATTCATCTCCAACATTTCTTCACGCGAGTATCCATGCAGGCGGCAGGCTGTTGGATTGACGTCCACCAATTGGCCATCCAGTGAGTAGATAAAAAAGCCGTTCACCGCGGCTTCAAAGATCGCTCGATAGCGCTCTTCATTTTCGCGTACGAATTGTTCTGTCTGCTTACGCTGCGTGATATCGGTCATCGCTCCGGCCATTCGCACCGCCTGCCCTTGGTCATTCCATTCGCCATCTCCTGACATGCGGAACCAGCGATACTCGCCTGAAGCGACCCGAAAACGGCATTCACAGTCAAATGATCTCTCTTTGGCGAGGAACTTGGCGAACATTGCATTCACATGCGGCAGATCATCAGGGTGAAGCCAGGACCGCAAGGTCTCCCGAGATGGGGGCTCGCCGCCGGGGGGCAACTGAAACAGTTCAAACATCCGATCTGACCAGAAGAAGCGATTTTCTAGGATTTCCCATTCCCAGATCCCTTGTTGCGCCCCGCGCACCGCTAATTGAAAACGATCTTCGCTGGCTTTGAGGGCGCGCTCGGCGTGGTAGGCGTCGGTCGCATCGTCAATGACTAGCACCGCGCCGTCAAAATTCCCTAGTTCATCTTGTAAGGGAGCTCCGTTGATATGCAGTACGCGGCGATCGCTGGGCTCTCGTTCCAGAATGTAGCGGACCCCATAGATCGGCGCGTTAGTTCGTTTGACGATCGCATAGGCGGTTTCTTTCTCGATATCGAGTGGTTTGCCGTGGAGATCGAAACGGCGCCAATTCGGCTCTTCAAAAATGTCCCCTGTCCGCCTGAGGTCTAACAGTTCGATGGCCCGCGGATTCGCGTAACGCGTGACATCCTGAGCGTCAATGATCATGATTGCGGCGACGCTTGCCTGCATAACGCGTTCGAGAGTCGCCTTTTCGCGTCGGATCATTTCCTCGTGCAGCAAACGCTGCTCGACGTTTCGAACGATTGCGATAAAGAGGGATTGACCGTTTTCGATAAACCGACCAATGCGCACTTCCACCGGAAATTCAGTCCCATCTTTGCGACGATGTCGTCCTACCAACGGCGCAGTCGAACTGTTGTCTTGAATCGTCGAGTGCAGATCCACCAGCTGGTCTCGCTGCCATTTGACTTCGATATCATCCGAATGCAGTTGCAGTAGTTCTTCGCGGGTATAGCCAAGACTGCGACAAGCCTCTTCGTTGATGTTGAGGATGCGGGCGCTGGTGTCAACGAGAAATAACGCATCTGCGGCCGATTCAAACAGCGCACGAAATCGCGTTTCGCTCGCTTCGACCGCGGCCAGATGCTGCTCCTGCCTCCGCTCTGCGTCCGCTAGTTGACTTGCCAAGTAATTAAACGACTGGGCGAGCGGCGCAAACTCACTTAATTCCTCTTCCGGCAGACGAATGGTTTTGTCTCCCTGAGCGTAGCGCGAATGGGCGCTGGCAATTTTCCGGAGCGGCGCCAACGCAGACTTGGTAAACAGCACTCCCAGCACGATTGCGACCGTTAGACCGATCAGCGCGCCACCTAATTGCGCCCAAAGAAGTCGGCGAATGATCGGCAAAAAAGTGGTGTCATCGGGATAAATGAGCGCCAGGGACCAGTCGGTGTTGGGCACTTCTCCCAAGACCACGGTTTGGTGATTGCCCTTTTCGTCCGTAATCAAACTGCGATGCTTGATCGGCAGCGACTGGGGCTTTCTCTCGCCGGCGATCAAGTTCCCCTCTTGATCAATCAGCAGCAAGCTCGCTTGGTGGGAGACATTTGCGGCTTCGATATACTGCACCAGCTGCTTTTCTAAGATCGTCAAACCGACAGCCCCAATTTGCTGGCCTGTCGGATCAAAGGTGGGGAGGAGGATCAAGACAATGTTCTCGCCAGATCCGCGGCTTTGCAGCAAGCGCGAGATCACCGTTTCGCCTGCGAGCAAACGTGAGAAATAGTCGCGATCACGGACATTAAACTGGGAGCCGTCGACACCATAGACGTCGCCGTTCAGTTCGTCGTAATACATCCCTTCAATCTTGTCGCCCATCGATTGGCGCTGCGTCAGCAAGTAAGAGAGAATCTCTTGCCGATTCCCGGTGCGTAGTTCGGTGGCTGCGGCAATTGCTTCCAATCGAGCGACGTAGCCTTGAAAGAAACTCTCCACCCGCTCGATCTGGAGACTCAGCTCCGTTTGCTGAACCTGCTCGATCTCTTCCATGATCAGGCCGCGGGTCGTCCCATAGTTCAGCAGCATCGCCAGCCCCACCGCGGCGAGCGCAGGGACGATCCCTAACAGAAGATATTTACGTAGCAGCGGCATTACTTCCGTGCAGATAGATGGGTGAGTGATAGGAGGGAAGTGCGAGCTGCACCGATTATTGGCGAAATAGAGCAACGCGTCAAAATCTTGCTCCAAGTTTCCCCGTTTCTGAAGAGGCCAATTTCCGAAGGTCGGGTATCGGGTAGTCGTAGCGTCGTCTTTCGAAGGGGGGCCAATCCAGCGGAAGTAAGCAAGTTCCCCCATTCGGCAGAGGTTGAATAACCGCGATCAAAGCGACAACCTGTTGGTCAGCAGGGATCGATGGCTGCCGGCGGCCAAAGTCACAGGAGCGGCGGAAATATCGCGCAAGATCGGTTATCGATAGCTTCGCTGGACGGTTTTCAGCAGAACGAAGAAGATCGTCGTCTGGCTGGCCGGAAAGATAGTAATGCACCATTTTTATCCATCTATCGGGCTGTTGATCCTGCGCCTGACCTTCGGACTATCGATGCTGCTATTGCAT
Source organism: Blastopirellula sp. SH421 (assembly GCF_057808535.1). Lineage (NCBI taxonomy): Bacteria > Pseudomonadati > Planctomycetota > Planctomycetia > Pirellulales > Pirellulaceae > Blastopirellula > Blastopirellula sp. SH421. The sequence continues at coordinate 6,423,287 of NZ_CM173712.1, read as the reverse complement.
GGCTTAGGGAAGTACCAAAGCTATGAAAAATTGACCAACAATTTCTGCGATCCGATCGGAATCGGGGGGAATAATACGTTAAATTTGACGATCTTCATCGAGATTCTCCTCCCATTGCTGCTGATGATTGGGTGCTTCACGCGACTTGCCTCGCTGCAACTCGCGGTCACCATGTTGGTCGCTTTATTCTTGGTGCATTCCGCAGATTCTTGGGACCTGTGCGAGCGAGCGATTATTTACTGGGGCGCCTTTGCAACGCTGCTGTGCACCGGTCCGGGGCTCTATTCCGTCGACGCGATCCTCTGTCGAAGGATCTGGCCTTTCGTGAGATCGGAGCCTGGCGGTTGATTCTCGCGCGGCGGATTGTCTTGGCATTTGGTATCTTTGAAGTTGCCGTCCGCCTATTGCACCTTTTCGGCGTCTGGGAACTCATGTTTGACTTATTGGTCCGTGATACGCAATCAAATCGACGTGTGCGTCGTCCTTTGGAAGTGGGGCGAACCTTTTTGATTGGCCGCAAAACGGACCCGCTCGCGGCCTCGTGGGATAGTAAAATCTCGGCGCAACATGCGGAAGCGACTTGGGATGGCCGCGTCCTGCATGTTCGTCGATTGGCGGCGGCCGCGAATCCCCTCTTTTTTCAAGGGCGTACGACAGACTCGGTGCATATTGCGCCGCGGCAATATTTTGTGATCGGGCGAACGGAATTCCATGTGGTGTCGCACGAGATCGACCCCACGCTTGAGTCTCCCAGTCCGCAAGCCGAAGTCACCCTGGCGCCATCTCGTTTGCAAGCGGCCCCGTTTCGCGTCGCTGGAGAGCGAATCGATGCGATCTCAAAATTAGCCAGCGAAGTTTCAGCCGCCGCCACCGACGAGCAACTTGCGGCGCGCACGCTGGAAGTCCTGTTGAAAGGAATTCCGCATGCCAAAGGAGCCGCGATCTTTGAAAAACGGGGCGATCCCATCATCGCCAAGGCGATTCACTTACGTGATGACGCGATGCCGATGACCCCCAGCGCCAAGCTGATTTTACAAACGTTGAAAAGTCGAGAGTGCACGATCCACGTTTGGGAAAAGGGGGACGAGCAATCAAGCGGAATCACCGTTGATCCTCATGCCGAATGGGCGCTAGGCGCACCGATCGGTTCGCTGCCCGCCATGTTGTATGTCTCGGGGGTTAGCCCGCGTCTGATCGGTCAAGCGACCGAAGTTGCAACCTTGCAGGACGATCTGAAGTTCACCCTGCTGGCGGCCGCGACCTACGGGAACTTGCTGAACGCGCGCGAACTGCAAAAACGGCAAGCTTCGTTTGCCCAATTCTTTTCTCCTGGTCTGCAGCAACTGTTAGAGCAGGATGATTGGGAAAGCTTGTTGCAGCCGCGAATTGCCGACGTGACGGTCTTGTTTTGCGACCTGCGAGGCTTCAGTCGTCGAGCCGAGCTGCAGCGAGATCGCCTGTTGCAACTGTTGGCCGAAGTAAGCGACGCGATCGGCGTGATGACCGCGGCGATTCTCGACCACGGCGGCGTGATCGGCGACTTTCATGGAGACGCCGTGATGGGGTTTTGGGGCTGGCCAGTCGCCAAAGAGGATGATGCAGCGGCCGCGTGTCGCGCAGCGCTGCAAATCTTGGAGGCGGCCGATCGTGATGGTCGCTATCGCGTCGGCGTCGGGCTCGCATCCGGCAGCGCGGTCGCCGGTAAAATCGGGAGTCAGGATCAAGTAAAGGTCACGACCTTGGGGCCGCCGGTGAATCTGGCCGCGCGACTGGAAAGTCTCACCAAACAATTTGCCTCGGCAGTGCTGGTCGATGAGGCGACCGCGGAAGCGGCAGGCTGCGCGGATCTTCGATTTGAGCGGTTGTTGAAAGTCCAGCCAGCCGGAATGGACCAAGCGACCGCGGTTTACGCGCTCTCCTCGGTCGACGCACCTGCCAAATTCGCCGAACTAGAACCGGCGCTAGAAGCGTTTGAACGCGGCGAATGGCTCGTAGCGCTCGAAGCGTTCCGGCGCACCGGCGCAGGTCACCCGCTGCGGCAGTTGATCGAAAGCTACATCGCACAAACCGGCGAATCACCGGGCGAAGACTGGAACGGCGCGCTGCCGATCGATCGCAAATAAGAATAAATGACGAATGCCGAAATCAGAATGACGAATGAAGCCCGAATGATGATCCACGGGATTGCGAATCATCATTCGAAATTCTGGTTACGACCTTCGTCATTCCTGCTGCGCCCTACTTGGATTTCGCCTGCAAAAGGCTAGTGATAAAGCCCAGCATGTCGTTGCGGGTTTCGCAGAACGTAGCTAGCTTTTCGTAATCGCCGGAAGCGTTCGAAAGCTCAACCAGGGAGGGGGCGATTCCCATGGTGTGGACTCCTTCTGGGATCATCTGCAGCGCCGCATCGAGCGCGGCGCTTGCTTTGCCGGTGCGGGCCAGCAGCGAGATGTAGGTCTCGATCGCCAGCGAGCCTTCACGGCGGATGTCGCTAGCTTCCGCTTTTTCGCGAAAGTGCGTGATTGCGGCGTCATAGTTTTCGCCCAGCAACGCTTGAAAGAAGAGTGCGTTGTGCGGGTACGTATTGGTGAATGGAACAGGTTGCTCGTATTGCAACTGCGGATCCAACTGTTCGCCGTAGGCCGTCAGATCGAGCGCCATGCGAATCAAAGCCGGATCGTCCAGCACGCGGGCAAATCGCACGACCGCCGCTAGATGACTCGCGTCGACATGATAGCCGCCGCTGCTAAACAGATAATCGCGCGGCGCGATGATTTCGGCCAGCGTCGGTTCGGTTGGTTCGGTCCCTTCCTGGTGCGCGATGTCGGCCTTGAGGGTCGCCGTCAACTCACCGTGCAGGTATTTCAGCAGCTGCGCAGCAAGCGGCTGTTGGCGTGCCGGCGGGAGCCCGGCGAACTGTTGCTCGTAGGTGGTGATCGCGTTGCAAGCGCCATGATGTTCCAGCAGCAAGCCAAAGCCGAGCTCGGGATCGATCCCTTCGTGCAGCGCCACTTCGATCACATCGTCGAGCGTGTCTTCTTCGTCAAAGTCGGCGTCGCGGATGGCGCGCAGCACCGGCTCTTTGTCGCCGACCGGGCGTAGATAGTACCAACCCTCGCGAATTCGTCCTTCGTCCAGCAATAGCGTGCCGACCTCGCGGCAGATCTCGATCAACGCATCTTCCAGGGCGTCGCGCTGCTCTTCCGAGAGTTCTTCGCCGGCGTCGGCATACAGCAGCGGCAGACCGAGCCGCAAGCGAGCCAGCATCTTGAGCGACTCGAACAGCTCGTAATGCTTTTTCTCACGTCGCAATTGGTCAGAGAGTCGCTGTAGCGCCGCCTCGGCGCCTTGTTGGTCGAGGGCGCTCCGAATCTCGTCGTAGGGGCTGGCGGACAAAGCGAATTCTCCTGTAAGCGGGTCAAACGGGAACCAAGCGGGTTGTTCTATCGTATCAAGCCGAGCCGCGCGAGTGAAGAAAGCCGCACCTGCTGGTCGTGACGATTCTGACGACCAGCAAAACTGCGCTCGACTTGCAGGCTTCATCCGGGCGATGCTAGCCGGTATCAAAAACTGCACGATTTCTCTTCTCTCGGCGGAGCGGCGATGGCTGGCGGCAAATATTACGACTGCGTGATTATCGGCGGCGGACACAATGGTCTGGTCACTGCCGCCTACCTGGCCAAAGCGGGCAAAAAAGTCTGCGTGCTGGAGCGTCGTCACGTTCTGGGGGGATGCAGCACCACCGAAGAGCTTTGGCCCGGCTTTAAGGTGTCGACTGCCGCCTACGTCATTAGCCTGTTTCTGCCAGAGATCATCCGCGACCTGCAATTGAAGTCGCACGGTTTGGCGATTTTGCCGCGTGACCCGTCGTCATTTACCCCCACGCCTGACGGTCAGTCGCTGCTGTTGCGGCATGACGAGCTGGCGACGCAAAAGGAAATCAGCAAGTTCAGTCAGCGCGACGCCGAGCGGTATCCCCAATACAACGCGCTGCTAGAACGCGTGGCGAAAGTCATCGAGCCCCTGTTGTCACGTACTGCCCCTGATCCGCTGCCGATGCCCAAAACATGGCGCAAAATCGGCGTCACCAAACGACTGCGCGACGCGAGCCGGTTGTGGGATATGTATAGCGAGCTGGGCAAACTGGGGACCGATCTGCCGGCCGCGCTCGAGTTGTTAACCGGCGCCGCACGCCCGATTGTCGAGCGTTGGTTTGAGAGCGAACCGCTGCGTGCGACGCTTGCAACCGACGCGATCATCGGCGCTTTCGCATCGATCTCGGCGCCGGGCACCGCTTATGTGCTGATGCACCACGTGATGGGCGAAGCCGGCGGCAAACGGGGAGTCTGGGGTTATGTGCGCGGCGGCATGGGCGGTCTGGCGACGGCGCTCGAAAAAGCCTGCCAACAATATCGCGTCGATATTCGCCGCGAAACGTCGGTCTCGCGCATTCTGGTCGACAAAGGAAAAGTCCGCGGCGTGCAAATGACCGACGGCGAGATGATTGAAGCCGAGATGGTTGGCTCGAGCATCGACGCGCACTGGACGTTTGAGAAGTTCCTGGATCCCGATCAATTACCGCCTGAGTTTTTGGCGGCGATCAAAAATATCGACTACGCGTCGGCGTCGGCCAAGATCAATCTGGCGTTGTCAGAGCCGCCAAACTTTACGGCGGTTCCTTCGACCGGAGTGGCCGAGCATCACCATGGGACGATGCATATTTCGCCCGATATCGACTATCTAGAGCTGGCCTACGATGACGCCAAGTATGGGCGACCGAGCACCAATCCAATTTTGGAAATGACGATGCCGACGTCGGTCGACGATTCGATCGCTCCAGACGGGAAGCATATTTTGTCGATGTTCGTGCAGTACGCGCCTTACAAGCTGCGTGAAGGTTCGTGGGACGACATAAAAGAGAAGTTCGCCGATCGCTGTATCGATGTCCTGGCCCAGTACGCGCCGAATGTTCCTAGCTCGATCTTGCATCGGCAGGTCCTGTCGCCGTTGGATCTTGAGCGGACGTTTGGCATCACCGGCGGCAACATCATGCAAGGCGCGATGAACTTCAATCAGTTGTTTGTCACGCGTCCCGTGCCGGGCTGGGCCGATCATCGCACGCCGGTCGCCGGGCTCTATTTGTGCGGCGCCGCCAGCCATCCCGGCGGAGGAGTGATGGGCGCCGCCGGCCGCAACGCCGCGACCGAAATGCTGCGGGATTATTAAGCGATTGCAAAGATTTTTGCGGAACTGCTGATTCGGCGTACATTTTCGGCAATAATGCAAGCTCCTGGCGCATCCTTGCGTCAAGTTGTGATATCCGTGCCCCCGGAGCTTGACCGATGTTTCGAATTCTCGCCTGTACAGTCGCTCTACTACCGATGCTGGCCTGTGGGGCCGCTGCGGCGGAGCGGCCGAACGTGCTGTTTATCGCCGTCGACGATTTGAATGACTGGGTCGGCTGCCTGGGCGGACATCCGCAAACCAAGTCGCCTAACATCGATCGCCTGGCGGCGAAGGGAGTATTGTTCGAGCGGGCCTATTGTTCGGCGCCGGCTTGCAATCCCTCGCGAGCCTCGCTGTTGACCGGCATCGCCCCATCGACTTCTGGCGTCTATCACAACAATCAACCCTGGCGCACGGCGATGCCTGACGCGGTGACGTTGCCGCAGTTCTATCATGAGAACGGCTATTATGTCGCCGGCTGCGGCAAGCTTTTCCATGGTGGTTATGTAGAAACGAAAGGTTTTGACGAATACCTCAAGCAAACTGGCGATCCGAAACCAAAACAGCTGCCTGCTAATGGGATCCCCAAAACAGGGCACTTTGACTGGGGACCCATCGACGCGCAAGACGCCGAGATGAGCGACTATCAAATGGTCGACTGGGCGATCGATCAGTTGGGAAAGAAGCATGACAAGCCGCTCTTTTTGGCGTGCGGCCTCTACCGCCCTCACCTGCCCTGGTTCGTGCCGCAAGAATACTTCGACCACTTCCCGCTCGATCAAATTCAGCTGCCGCAGATCAAAGAAGACGACCTAGCCGATGTGCCGGAGGCAGGCGTAAAGGTCGCAAAGCCCAACGGCGATCACAAGAAGGTCACGTCGACCGACAACTACGCCAAAGCGGTGCAAGGCTATCTGGCCAGCATCGAGTTTACCGATGCCCAAGTAGGACGCTTGATTGCGGCCTTGGAAGCAAGTCCCTACGCCGACAACACGATCGTCGTCCTGTGGGGCGATCATGGTTGGCACCTGGGCGAGAAGCAACACTGGCGCAAGTTTTCGCTGTGGGAAGAAGCGGCTCGCGTGCCACTTTTGATTATCGCCCCCGGCATGACCAAGCCCCAGCAACATTGCGAACGCACGGTGACGCTGCTGGATCTCTATCCGACTTTGGCCGAACTGTGCGGGCTAACCCCGCCGCAAGCATTGGAAGGAAAGAGTTTGGCGCCGCTGCTGAAAGATCCTGCCGCTGCATGGGACCGACCGGCGATCACCACGCATGGCAAAGATAATCACGCCGCTCGTGACGAGCGCTGGCGATACATTCGCTATGCGGATGGAAGCGAAGAACTGTACGATCATCAGGAAGATCCCATGGAATGGACCAACGTTGCGGACGTGCCGGAAAACGATGCGGTAAAAAAACGATTGGCCGAATCGTTTCCGGGAGTAAATGCGAAAGATGCGAAGACTGAAAAGTCAGCGGCCGCCAAAAAGCAGAAGCTGAGTCCTGTAAGCGGAACGGTTATGGTCAATGGCAAGCCACTCGTTGGCGCGGTGGTGACGTTCCACGGGAAGCAGGGAGGTTCCAGAGCCAGCGGCGTGACCAACGAGGACGGGAAGTACGTGATGTCGACGCCTGACAAGCGTATTGGTTCGCCAATGGGCGAGTTCAAGGTTACGATCCGCGGCGAAAATTTGCCGGCGAAATATTCCACGTTCAAGCATTCTTCGCTGATGATTACGATTGTCAAAGCATCGAATCAATTTGATTTCGAATTGTCGTCCAAGTAACACGGTTGCCTAAGCATTCAACTCACCACGCAACACTGTGACCGCGGCGCCGCGCAGCTTGGCCCGGTCGCCGTCGAGCGTCACTTCTAACTCACCTCCGCGCTGCGAGCATTGAAACGCGCGCAGCGTTTCTTTTTTCCACTTCGGCGCCCAGTAGGTGACCAGTGCGCAGTGGGCCGATCCGGTCACCGGGTCTTCGTCGATCCCGCAAGCCGGCGCAAAGAAGCGCGAGAGAAATTCGTACTGCTCTCCATCACCACGGCAGGTAACGATCACGCCGCGGGCGCGCAGCTCGGCCAAGCGGCGAAAGTCGGGCGCGACGCTGCGCAGCTCGGCTTCCGTGGCGACTTCGACCAGTACGTCACGCCGATTGCGGCCGGTTGCGATCGGCGTACATCCTAGCGCGGCGAGCAAGCCGGTCGGCGGATCGCAAACTTCGATTTCGTCGATCGGAAAATCAAGCTCGATCCGATCATCCACTTTAACCGCGGTCAGAACGCCGCTGCGCGTGTTGAACTCGATCATCGCGTCCGACGAGGCTCGGCCGGTTTCCCATAAAAAGTGAGCCGCCGCCAGCGTCGCGTGCCCGCACAGATCGACTTCGACCGTTGGGGTGAACCAGCGCAAGCGAAAACGGCTTTCCTCTTGCCAGAGAAAAGCCGTTTCGGAGAGATTCATTTCGGCCGCAATTGCTTGTAGCCAGCTATCTTCGCAGGATTGCTGCAGCCAACAAACGGCGGCTGGATTACCGGCGAGCGGCTTGGCCGTAAAGGCGTCAATTTGATAAATGGGGATTTGCATGGGACGACTCGTTAAGCCAGACGTTGCGGATGGGGAGTTCCTGAGAGAAGGACAAGCCAGCTCGGCGGCGGGTTCACCTTCCTAGCGGTCGAGCGGCGATCTGATTCTAATAGCAGTACGTTGCCGCTTGTTGCATTTTGCTTGTTGGACCCATGAAACCAAGAATCGCTGTCACGATGGGGGATCCGGCCGGGGTTGGCCCCGAGATCACTCTTCGTCTGTTGGCCAATCCCGAAGTCGCCGCCTACTGCACGCCGATCGTCTTTGGCGACGCGCTCTTACTGCGCCGCGTGGCCAATCAGCTCGACTTGCCGATGTGTGAAACGATTGTCGATGCTCGGCAAAGCGCGGATGCATTGCGATCGCTCACACAGCCGGCGATCTATGATCTGCAAGCGATCGACGCCGCTGCCGTTGTGCCGGGACAGATTTCGGCCGCATGTGGCCAAGCCTGTTACGTCTATATTTTAGCGGCGATCCGCGCGGCCGAAGCAGGCCAAGTCGATGCGATCAGCACCGGTCCGATCAACAAAGAGGCGCTGCGCGCCGCCGGCGTTAACTATCCTGGCCATACTGAGATCTTCGCGGATGAGACCGACTCGGCCCGCATCTGCATGATGCTGACGTCCGAAGAGATCACTTGCGGCTTTGTCACCACGCATGTCGGCTATGCCGAAGTCCCCGCACTGCTGACCCGCGAGCGCATTATCGAAGTGATCGAGCTAAGTCACGAAGCGATGCGGCGGATTCGCGGCCGAGCACCCAGGATGCTGGTCTGCGGGCTCAATCCGCATGCCGGTGAACATGGCCTGTTTGGCGATTCGGAAGAAGAACGAATCATCGCGCCGGCTGTCGAGGCGGCACAAGCGCTGGGAATGGATATCGCTGGGCCCTTTCCGCCGGACACGGTTTTCTTACGCGAGCGCCGCGCCACGACCGATTGCGTGATCTGCATGTATCACGACCAAGGGCACATTCCGCTGAAGGCGCTGGCGTTTGATGTGGCGGTCAATATTACTTTGGGGCTGCCGATTATCCGCACTTCGGTCGATCACGGCACGGCGTTTGATATTGCTTGGCAAGGAAAAGCCGGCGTGTCGAGCTTGAACGAAGCGGTTCGCCTGGCGGCGCGTTTGGCGACCGAGCCGGCGGAGATTTTGGCCCCCGAATAGGGCGGATCGACCTGATTTTGGTCGATTTAAGCACGTGGAAAGCGGCGTCCGCGGAGGCTAGAATGGTTGGGTGCCAAAATCTCCACTTTTCCAACCACACGAGTCGCATCCATGCTGCTTCGCCGAACCCTATCCCTGTTTGTCTTACTGGCCTTGTCGGTCGCCGCGCTGAAAGCCGAACCAGCGGCGCCGGTTGAATTCTCTGAAACGCCGCTCGACACCGTCGAGATGGTTCGCACGTTCAAGAACCTGCGGATCCGACGCCCGTTGATTATCACGCATGCCAACGACGGCAGCGGACGCCTGTTCATCGCCGAGCAGCAAGGGGTGATTCGCATCCTGCCCAAGGACGAAGTCGAAGGAGATACGACCGAAGTCTTTTTGGACATCGAGAAAAATGTCCACTTCAACCCGCGTCAAAATGAAGAAGGTTTTCTCGGCTTCGCGTTTCATCCCGACTACAAAACAAACGGCAAGTTTTACGCTTACTACACGACCGAGAAAGAAAAGCAGCTGTCGGTGATTTCGGAATTCACCGTTTCAAAGGACGATCCGAATAAGGCGGATCCCGCTTCTGAAAAAGTGCTGATGACGATCAAGCAGCCGTTTTGGAATCACAACGGCGGCACGATTGGTTTCGGCCCCGACGGTTACTTGTACATTGGTCTGGGAGACGGCGGCAGCGGCGGCGATCCGATGGGCAATGGACAAAACCTTTCGACCCTGCTCGGCTCGATCCTGCGGATTGACGTCGATCATCAAGCCGACGGCAAGAACTATGCGATTCCGGCCGACAATCCGTTTGTCGGCGTGAAGGACGCCCAGCCAGAGATTTATGCTTATGGACTGCGTAACGTTTGGCGCTTTAGCTTTGATCCCAAGACCGGCGTCATGTGGTGCGGCGATGTAGGGCAGGACGTTTGGGAAGAGATTGACTTGATTGTCAAAGGTGGAAACTACGGCTGGAACAAACGGGAAGGCTTCCATGAATTTAAAGGAAGCGGCGTCGCAGCCAACGAGAAAATGATCGAACCGATTTGGGAATACAATCACGATATCGGCAAGTCGATCACCGGCGGCCTGGTCTATCGCGGGACCGCTGTTCCAGAATTGGTCGGAAAATATCTCTATGCCGACTACGTGACCGGCAAGGTTTGGGCGCTCGACTACGACCTGGAAGCGAAGAAAGTTCGCGCCAATTATCGCATCGCCAATCCATCGAACCCGCCGGTCGTTACTTTTGGTGAAGATGAATCTGGTGACGTCATTGTCAGCGCCATCTTTGGCGAATACGGCACGTTGTACCGTTTTAAGTCGAAGAAATAGGCGCTCGCCAACAAGGGATTAGAGCTTGAAAGTTGCAATCATCGGCGCTGGGCTGTCGGGGCTGGTTTGTGCTCGAGAGCTCTCTTCCCAACATGATGTCCAGCTGTTCGACAAGGCCCGCGGTCCCGCGGGCCGGATGTCGACGCGTCGCGCCGGTGATTTGCGATTCGATCATGGCGCCCAGTACTTCACCGCGCGCGATCCTCGTTTCCAGCAACAAGTGGACGCGTGGATCGCAGCCGGCGTCGTCGCGCCCTGGACTGGTCCAATTGGCGTGCTGCAAGGAGGCGTAACCTCGATCCCAGAAAACGCTCCGGTTCGTTATGTTGGCGCGCCGGCGATGAACGCGCCAGCAAAGTGGTTGGCGGATGGCTTAAGCATCCGGCTCTCGCAACGCGTGCAAACCGTCTCGCGATCGGTTGCCGGGTGGTTGTTGACCGATGAAAACGGTGAGACCTGCGGGCCGTTTGACACCCTCGTTTGTACAACACCCCCGGTGCAAGCCGCCGATTTACTGCGTGAAGTCGCTCCAGCATCCATCGCGCAGGTTGAGCAAGTCACGCTCAACCCCTGTTGGGCGACGCTCGTTCAATTCAGCCAACGCATGCCGCTGCCGCTGGATGGTGCGTTTGTGCATGACTCGCCGTTGTCGTGGATTGCGCGGGATAGCAGCAAGCCAGGCCGCGACAACTCGCGTGACTGTTGGGTACTGCATGCGACGCAATCCTGGAGCATGCGTCAGCTAGAGCAATCGCCAGAAGAAATCGCGCCGCAAATGTTAGCTGCGCTCGCGTCCGCAACGGGGTTATCGCTTCCTGGCATTGTTTATATGACGTCGCATCGTTGGCGGTATTCGATTCCACCCCAACCGCTAAGCGTTGGCTGTATCGTGGAAGATTCTCTGCGGCTCGCGATCGGCGGCGATTGGTGTCAACAAGCGAAAGTAGAAGGCGCTTACTTGAGTGGGATCGCGCTGGCGGAAAAAGTAGATCAATGGAAGTCTTAAAACAGGGGGACGGTTCATAAAGGGAGCGAATTGCAGGCACGATTCGCACCGCAGTCGGCATGCGAGTATGCTACTATTTCTGAAACAGATCTCGGCCAGCCGCACCGTGTCCCCTGCTCCTCTACTGTAGATAAGCCCCTGCGATGAATAAAAACTCCAAGTCAAAAGCAGATCATGACAAGCATGTGACCGATGAATTTGACGCTGAACGCGATCCCCATGATCGATTGAAGAAGAAGGACTACGAGAAAGAACTAGAGAGGTTGCAGGTCGAGTTGGTCAAAGCGCAAGAGTGGGTGAAGCATCAAGGAACGCGCCTGGTCGTGTTGTTTGAAGGTCGCGACGGCGCCGGCAAGGGGAGCACGATCAAGCGGATCTCAGAACGGCTCAATCCCCGCGGTTGTCGGATTGTTGCGCTCAGTAAGCCGTCTGACATCGAACAGACGCAGTGGTACTTTCAACGTTATGTCGCACACCTGCCTTCGGCCGGCGAGATTGTGTTGATGGATCGTAGTTGGTACAACCGCGCCGGCGTTGAGCGCGTGATGGGATTTTGCACCGACGAGCAATATCAAGAGTTTCTCCGCAGCGCGCCAGAGTTTGAACGAATGCTGATTCGCAGCGGCATTCATTTGCTCAAGTACTGGTTTTCGGTCAGCTACGAAGAACAAGGACGCCGCTTTCAAAAGCGACTCGATCAGCCCGACAAGCGTTGGAAGTTCAGCCCGATGGATATCGAGGCTCGCAAGCATTGGTTCGACTACTCCAAGGCACGCGACGCAATGATGGCGGCGACCGATATTCCGGAAGCTCCGTGGTACGTCGTCCCCTCAGATGACAAGCGCCGTGCGCATCTCAACTGCATTTCGCATCTGCTAAGTGTGGGCGATTATCAGGACGTGCCGCACAAGAAGGTCAAGCTGCCGCAGCGTGACGAGAAGGCTGCGTATGTGAATAACCTGCGGGGCGAACGACGATTTATTCCAGAGCCGTACTAGAACAGATTTTTCGGGTTGAGGATTTGCTTTAGAACTCGCACTTTTTCGGCGACAGCATCGGCGATCGCCGCTTCGATTTCTTCGCGCTCAGCGTCGTTGATCGCTGCTTCTAGACAGATCTGCAGGTCTTCGACAACCGCCTGATGGGCTTCTTCGATCGCGCGCCGCGCGTTCTCCGGGCCGGCAGAGCAAAAGCCGCTAAAGTCTTCTTTCATAGGGAATGCGCTCGGCCGCAGAGAAATATCTATCGTTTGCAAGTAACCTTCATCGTAAGAAATATCATAACAAAGTAACCCGTCCGCCGCTTTCTTTTCTTGCGAGAGTCCTTGTCATGCGTCGCCTACTGCCGTTATTTGCCCTCCTTTTGCTTTGCAGGATGACACGAGAGCTGGCGGCCGCTGATTTGCCAACCAGTTTGCCGGCGCCGCCGCCGCAAGCTCGCTTGGTCTTTACCGAGGATTGGTCTACCGGAAAAATTGACCCGAAAAAGTGGTACGTGCTGCGGAAAAAGTGGGGCGGCGGCAATCACGGCGTCGTGCCAGAGAATGTTGGTATCGAATCGGATCTGCTCAACGGCGAGATGAAAAACGTCTTGGTTTGCACAGCGCACGGCGATCAGTACGACGGCGAAGTGGTCGGTATGTGGGGACGCAAAGATCGAGTGGGCGGCGTGATCGTCAGTAAGCCGTTCTTTGCTTCGGGCCGCATCGAGATCATTGCTAAAGTGGGCGCGGACAAACCGCACGACGGCGGTCCGGCAAATCCTCGCGAACCCTGCGGCGCGATCCCTGCAATGTGGACTTATGGCTATCGCTGGGTGCATGCAAGCGATCAGCCGCTCGAACAGTTTCAAGCCGACAAGCCGATGTATAACCCGCACATGAAAGCGTACGGTCTGGGCGCCAACGAGTATTGGTCGGAGCTTGACTTTCCCGAGTTCGGCAAGGGAGGCGACTTCTCCCAAGCGATGTACAACACCTTCTGTCAAAACCGGCACGAGCCGCTTTTGTTTGATGTGTCGCAGGCCATTGATGGTCAATACCACACCTATGTCACCGAGTGGCGAACCAAGCTGCAAGAGTTGCCAAACGTGACCGACAAAATGGTCGCACAGCAGGATGGCTTTTATTGGATTCAGGAGAAGTCAATTCCGTTTGACGACTATCTGGGCAATCCGCTCAAGCGGCTTGGTCCCGATCGTTACGCGGTTTACGCCGGCGACTACGCGGTCCATTATCTCGATGGCAAAAAGATCGCCGAGAATCATCGCTTCGTGCCGGCGATGGCAGCGCAGTTGAACCTGGGCGTTTGGCTTCCCGATTGGGCAGGCCCAGCGCCTTGGAAAACAGCGTCAATCAAATTTGCCTCGGTCAAAGTTTGGCAGTACGACGATCCGGGCGACGTCCGCGGCGTGATTGTGGACGATCTGAAAAACAACATGGATAAACAGGGACGCGAGATTCGATAGCTTGATTTACTTCAATCCAGTCGTCGCGATCCCTTGCAAAAAAGTTCGCTGCGTCAAAAAGAAGAGAATCACAATTGGCAGCGTAAACAACGTCGCCGCCGCCAACAGTAGATGCGTTTGATCGCTGTAAGAACTGACAAATTGTTCTAGCCCATACGCGAGTGGAAACTTTTGCTTGTCGCTTAACAGCAGCAGCGGCCCACTAAAATCGTTCCAGGCGGCGATAAACTGAAATAGCGCGACCGTCGCGACTGCCGGCTTCGAGAGCGGCAAGATGATCCGCCAAAAGATCCCCCATTCTCCGAGACCATCAATTCGCGCCGCTTCACTGAGATCTTCGGGGATCGTGCGAAAAAACTGTCGCAGCAAAAAGATCGAAAACGCGTCCCCCAAAAAAGTCGGTACGATCAATGCGCCCAGCGTGTTGTAGAGACCCGCTTCGCGCAGCAACAAAAACCGCGGAATCATTGTCACGTGCCACGGCAGCAGCATCGTGCCGATTAGCACGCCAAACAATAGATTGCGACCCGGCCACTTCAGCTTGGAGAACGCATACGCGGCCATCGAGCACGAGATCACGGTCCCGATCACCGAGCCCAAGCAGATCAACAGCGTGTTACGCAGGTACAAAAAGAAAGGCATCGCGGTGACGGCGTCACTGTAGTTGGCCCATCGCCAAGCTTGCGGCAACAGCGCATGCGGATTCGATTGAATCTCGGCCGGCGTCTTCAGTGATGAGAACAACATGATCGCCAGCGGGCCCGCCAACAGCACCGTCGCCAACAGCAATGCCGCATACGCCAACACTTTTTCGGCCAGGTTCAGTTTCACTCGTCGGCCTCCTGAGCAGCGTCGATCTGCCGTTGAATATCGCGAGTCGCTGTTAGCAGCAGTTGTGAGCAGTCAGGCTCTGCGGCTCTAAGCATGGCGCGCTCGGCGACGCTTTTGATCTGGTTGTTAAAAAAGGCGCCGGCCGGCACAACGGGAATTGGGTATTGGTTGTCGCTGCCGGCCAGATCGACAAACTGGGCGAACATCGGCTCGGCTTGCAGAAACGCCTGAAACTGGGGCTGCTGCACTACTTGGGCCGAGACCGGAATCCAGCCGCCGGCGACGCAGGTCTTGGCCGCTTCCGCTTCTTGTCCGAGCCCGCTCCAGAACTTCATAAACTCCCAAGCCCCCGCGGTATTCTTCGCACCGCGCGGCACCACAAAGTTATTGCCGTTCACCCACCCAGCACGCGGCAGTCCATCTCTAGGCGGAGGCAACGGGCAAACGCCAAACTGCGTAATTGGCTCTCCGCGTGCTTGCTGTGCTGCTTGATAGGCCTGGATGTCGCGCACGCGCCACTGTCCATCCATCACCACAGCGTATCGGCCTGCTAATAAGGGAAATGCTTTGCCCGGCAGCGATTGATCCCCCAGGCGAAACGCGGCGATCTCGGCCGGTCCATAGCGCTGTCGATAGCCAACCATCCATTGCAAAGCCGCAACCACGTGCGGATCATCGGCCGTGACTTGCTGGGTCTGCTCGTTGTAAAACTGTCCCCCAAAGACATAGCCCCACGCCCATAGCCGGCGCGAATCGGGGAGAAACCCATGTCGCTCGTAGGGGCCTTTACCCGGTGGGGCGATCGTCGCTTCGATCTGATCCAGTTGGGCCAATGTCTGCGGCGGCTGTAGGCCATATTGCTCGAGCATCGTCTGGTGGTAGTACAGCGCGCGTACGTCAAGACCGTTGGGCAATGCGAAAAGTCGACCGTCATAGCTGGCCAAACGTCGCGCAGCGGGAAAGAGCCACTGTTCGGCCTTCGCAACTTCATCAGCCGGAGCAAACGCGTCGAGCGGCTGGATCGCGCCGCGAACGCCCCAATCGGCGATCACTGGATCGTCAATGTTCAACAAGTCAGGCGGATCACCGCCGGCCACCGCCAAGAAGAATTTCAGATCCAGATTGTTGCCCGGCATCGCAACGGCGCGCACGTAATGCTTGTCTTGCGACGCGTTAAAACGGCGGACGATTTCCTCCACCGTGACGCGATCGGCGCCTCCCCAGAAATGCCAGAACAAAATTTCTTCACGGTCCGCCGGAGTGGGCGGTTGCCGGTTGTCGCCGCGCGACGCCGCATAGGCGACGACGGCCAACAGCAACAAGATCGCGGTGATTTGCAGCGTGCTGCGGTTCATGGTCAGCCTCCGTAATAGACCCAGCGACGCGACGTACGAAACAACAGCAACGTTGCAACCAGCAACAAGACAAACAGCAACCAAGCGACCGCCGACGCGTAGCCCATATCCAAATGTTGGAACGCACTCAAAAAAAGTTGTAAGCTGATCATCATGGTTGATCCGGCCGGCGAGCCGCGTCCTTCACTGACGATGTAGATCTGCGTGAAGGCCTGCACCGATTGAATCAGTCCCATTACCAGGTTGAAAAAAATGATCGGAGTTAGCAGCGGGAGCGTGACGTGAATGAACCGTCGCGCCGGACCGGCGCCATCCAGTTGGGCCGCTTCGTACAGTGACTTCGGCACGTCTCCCAGGGCTGCCAGATAGATCACCATAAAGTTGCCGACTCCCCACAAGCTCATCAGCACCAGCGCGTCTTTCGAGCCTGGTGAAAAGGTTCCGGTTCGCCAGAAGGTCGAAAACAAATTCCCCTCGGATTGCAGCCACCCGGGAGTCCCCAAGCCGAGGTTGGAGAGCCCAAAATTGACGATCCCCTCTTTGGGATCCAGCAACCACATCCACAAAATGCTGGCGGCGACCACCGGAATGACCGACGGCAAAAAAAAGAGGGTCCGAAAGATCGCTTGCCCCCGCACCGGCAGCGATAATAGCACCGCCAGCGTGATCCCAAGGATGATCGACAGCGGAACGCCGACTGCGGCGTAATAGGTGGTATTCCAGAGGGCTTGGCCAAATCCGGTTCCCGTGGCGATTTCGTCCGCCAAGCGAGCGTAATTTTCGCCCCCAATCCACTGCGGCGGATTGATCAGGTCATACCGACAAAAGCTCCAGTACAGCGACGCCGCGAATGGAAACAGGTATAACAGCACCAATCCGCACAGCCAGGGGCTCGCGAAAGCGTAACCAGCGATTTGATTGCGAGTCGAACTCACGCGGCCTCACCGTTGGGTGTTCCCAGGAAGAGTGGCTAACAAAAGCAGGGGTCGAACCGAAATTGCCGATTCGTTTTGATCTGGCACACGATTGTACTGCCGCTGACGGTGAACAGGGACACGCCCAGCGGTCGATAACACGACTAACCTCCTATCCATCCCCGATCTAGCTTCGCCAGCGATGACATTAACTCCTCTTTCGACGCCGAACTGCCAACGAAAGTTACGCATTGCCCGAGACGAAGCGGGGGTTCCGCACGTTTTTGCCGAATCGCGTCACGATGCGCTGTATGGCCTTGGTTATATGCATGCGACGGACCGCATCACGCAAATCATGTTTGCCCGAGCAGTTTCGGCCGGTCGCGCATCCGAATTGATCGCCGACAAGGAAGAACTGCGCGAAACCGATCGTTTTTTTCGTCGCATGGGGCTCCACCGCAACCACCAACGCGAGGTCGGTCTGCTGCGGCCCCGGATTCGTGAACAGATCGCGCATTACTCGGCCGGGGTCAACGACGGCGCGATCGCCGTCGGACAGTCGTGGCCGATGTGGGCGACCGGATTTGAGTCGGAGCCGTGGGATCCGGTCAGCGTGCTGTTGATCGGCAATTTGCTCAGCTTTGGCGGGCTCGCAGTCAGCCAGCTCGAAAATGAGCGAATCATCGTCGAACTGATTCAGTCGGGGGCCAGCGAGGCGGCGCTGCGCGAAATGTTTGAAGGCCGATTGGAGCATGTCGATTTTGATTTGATTCGCCAAGTTGCATCGATGCCCCGGATGTCGGACGAAGCGCTCGAAGTGTTGGCTGATCTGCCGCGTTTGGCAGGCAGTAACGCGTGGGCCGTTGCGCCTTCGCGCACCGCTTCTGGCGGCGCGATTCTCTGTTCTGATCCGCATCTTGAGATCAATCGTTTGCCGGCGATCTGGTACGAAGCAGTCTTGAATTGGGATGACGATTACGTGATGGGCGCTACGCTGCCAGGGTGCCCGCTGGTCGCAGTCGGTCGCACTTCGAAGCTTGCCTGGGGCGTCACCTACATGAAAGGAGACACGATTGACATCTTTGTCGAAGATTGCCGCCAAGCGCCGACCGGCCAATGGCAATATCGCCGCGGCGATCACCAATGGCACGACTTTCAAATCCGACTGGAAGAGATCGGCAGCAAAGGGGGAGAGAGCGAAACGCTGACCATCCTGGAAAATCCACAAGGGACGCTCGACGCCGATCCGCTGACAGAAGGCTATCAATTTTCGCTGGCTTGGTCGGGCACCTCGCCCGGCAGCGGCGCCGCGATTGGATCATGGTTAGACGTGATCGCAGCGCCGGATGTTGCGTCGGCGATGGAAGTCGCCGAGCAATGTCCGCAGCCGACCCTCTGCTGGGTCTTTGCCGATACTGACGGCAACATCGGGATGCAAGGGAACGGACGCTTTCCGGTCCGGCGCAACGGCGCATCGGGACTGGCGCCGCTGGCCGCTTGGGATGAGCAGAATCATTGGGACGGCTTCTTGCCGCCAGAGTATTTGCCTAGCATCTACAATCCCGAGTGTGGGTTTGTCGCGACCGCCAATGAAGAACAACCCGAAGTGGACGGCGTGCGCATCACTAGTCAAACGTTGCCCGACTATCGCAAGCGGCGTATCGTTGAGCAACTGAGCTATGCCGATGAAGTCACCGTCGAAGAAATGCAGGCTTTGCAGTACGATTTGGTAAGCCTCCAAGCTCGCGACTTGTTGCCCCATTTGCTGCCGCACATCGCCGACAAAAAAGTGGTGCAACGGCTGGAAAATTGGAATCTGGACTACTCGCAGGATAGTCACGAGGCCGTCTTATTCCAGCGGCTTTATCGTAACACGCTGCTGGAAATCTTCGGCCAGGCCGAGGGACTTGGTCGCCGTCGCGTCTTGTATGTTGCGACGCGGGTTGGTTTTTCGAGCATGGTGATTGCGGCCGTGGACCGGATCTTAAAGAAAGAAGATTCGCTCTGGTGGAAAGGTCGCAACAAGAGCGATTTGATTCGCGCGGCGGCCGAAAAACTGGCGCTCGAAGTCGACAAACCTTGGTCCGACGTCAATAACTTTCAATTCTCGGATCGCTTCTTTGGCGGCATCAGCGTCGGACGACTCCTCGGCTTTGAAAGCCGGCCCTACCCGATGCCGGGCAACTTTGCGACGATCTTTCAAGGGCACGTCCTACAAACGGCTAAACGCTCGTCGACCTTCGCCCCCAGTTATCACTTTGTCGCCGACATGGCGACCACCGAAGCATGGAGCAACTTGCCTGGCGGACCCAGCGAAAGCCGCTTTTCGGCCTATTACAAAAGCGATGTCCCGCGGTGGTTTGATGGGCAATACAAGCGGTTGGGTTTGGAGGAGAATGTCTAATTTCTAATGACGAATGTCTAGTTGAAGACGCTGCTCAAGTGGACTAGCGCCACACGATTTTTCTGACCGGTCGGGTGGACTGGAGCACCGCACTTTTTTCTGATCAGCCGGGTGGACTGGCCGCGTTTTTTTCTCTCGTAATTCCCTATTTTGCCTTTGTGTTAAATTGGGAGATATGGCAGTGGTGGTGACGCTTGAGATTGGACAGGAAAGGACTCCGATTTTTTTGCCGCGGTTGTGGACTGGACCGCTCACATATTTTTTTGACAAATCGCCCATTTTGCCAAAAGGGCAATTTGGGTGGTATAGCCGAGACAATGACCATCGGCCCCCCTGTTGGATTAGCGGACGGGTATAGCGCCGCCCGATCCCAATGCGAGCGACCCGAGCTTGGTCGCACGACTGGTTTCAGCAAGTCCAGCGCTCTATGCGCTGGAGTGCTCTTTAAGAATATGTGTTATTAAATAATATCGAAAGACTTAGACTTTGTCAAGGCTTTCTGTCGATCCAAAATAAGCACAATCGCTTCCTCGTCCTGTCCGCTGTCTGCTTAGACCTAGCAGATCGCGGAGGCTACTTCTCCTGCGCTTCTAGCTTGGCCAGCTCTTCCGCCGTCGCGTCGACCGTTTCGCGGATTTGCTTTTCCTTGTGCTCTGACGTGATGAAGAAGCGTAAGCGAGTCGCTTTTTCTTCGACGGCCGGGTACAGGATCGGCTGGACGTTGATGCCGCGGGCATACAAGTTGCGCGACAGCTTTAGTGCTCGCATGGAGTTGCCGGTGATGACCGGCACGACCGGCGTGTTGCGGCCGAGGCCGGTGTTCAGCCCTTTTTCTTTCGCCAGTTTCAGGAAGAGCGCCGAGTTAGCGGCGCACTGGGCGACGATCTCGGGATGGGCTTCCAAACGCTCAAGGGAGGCTAATGCCGCCGCTGCATTGGCCGGCGGAATGCCGACGCTAAAGACAAAGCCGGGCGCGGTGTACTTCAAATACTGCACCAACTGCTTGCGGCCGGCGATGTAGCCCCCGCAGCTGCCAAAGGTTTTGCTGAGGGTCGCCATTAGCATGTCGACGCGGTTGGGATCGACATCAAAATGTTCGCAGATGCCGCGTCCCGTTTTGCCCATCGTGCCGATCGAGTGGGCCTCGTCGACAAAGAGCATCGCTTTGTACTTTTCTTTCAGCTCAATGAATTTGGGCAGATCGGGATAATCGCCGTCCATGCTGTAGACCCCTTCGACCACGATCAGCACGCGGCGATAGTTACCGCGTGATTCGGCCAGCATGCGCTCGGCCGCTTCGTGATCGTTGTGGCGAAACGAACGTCGTTGGGCGCCAGAGAGGATGCACCCTTGGATCAAACTGTTGTGCGACAGCTCATCATGCAGGATCAAGTCGCCGGGGTTCATCAGGTGACCGATCGTCGTTTCGTTAGTCGAGTGACCACCGACAAACACGACCGAATCTTCGACACCCAAGAACTTCGCGATTCCTCGTTCTAGCTGACCATGGACTGTCTTCTCGCCGCTCACCACGCGACTGGCCGAGACGCTGGTCCCGTATTGGTCGATCGCCGCTTTGGCGGCCGCATCCACTTCCGGCGCGCCGCTGCTGCCGATGTAGTTGTAGCTAGAGAAGTTGATCATCGTACGACCCTGGATCACCGTCGTATCCTTGGTCACGCTCTCATGCACGTCAAAGTAAGGATTTTCGACTCCATTACGGGCAAACGTTTCCAGCCGCGCTTCCAATTCGCGGATCTCAGGAAACTCACGCACGTCAAAATCGCCGGGACCAATTTCGTCGATCGAACGTTTTTGCTGGGCTTTGGCTTGCGGTGAGGCGGTTTCGCTTGACCCGGCGCCCTCCGAAGCATCCCCTTCAACGCCGAGGATCGCTTGTACAACAGTCGCGAGAGAGTTGACTGTCGTTTCGGCCGAGAAGCTTTCGAGCGGAATTTCGATATCAAGTTCTGACTCAAGACCATTCTTCAGCTCGATACCCATCAGCGAGTCGAGACCCATGTCGGCCAGCGGCTTGCTGCGATCAAGCTGGGCGGCGGCGACGCCCAGCGTTTTGCCGACCGCTTCGGCGACAAAGTCACCGACCAGTCGAGCCCGTTTGTCATCGTTGGCGGCGGCAAGTTGACCTTTCAAACCGCCTGCGACAGCGCCAGCAGCAGCGACCGTCTCACGGCGATGCAGCGTCGCCAACTGATCCAGCAATCGAGGATGCTTGTTGCGAGAGAATTGCTTAAGGAATTTGCTCCAGTCGATCGGAAAGACGCCGACGTTAGAGCTGAGTCGATCGCTGACGATCTGCTCCAGCGCAAACAAGCCTTCCGGCGGCGAGATGACGCCGACCCCCAGCTTGGCCCACTTTGAATGATCTTGATCGGCCGCCATGCCACCGCCGGACCAGGGGCCCCAGTTGATGCTCAGACCGGCTAGGCCTTGACCGCGACGATACTTGGCCAAGCCATCTAAAAATGCATTCGCGGCCGCATAGTTAGACTGGCCCGGCGAACCAATCACCGCCGCAAGCGATGAGAAGGTGACGAATAGTGAGAGCGGCAGATCAGCGGTCGCAAGGTGCAAGTTCCATGCGCCATCAACCTTGGCCGAGAGGACGGTTTCAAATCGCTCCCACGATTGTTGTGAGAGCGTTGCATCATCCAGCACGCCTGCAGCATGAATCACACCGACTAACGAGTTTTGCTTGTTTAGCTTGGCGATTGTTTGCTGTACGCTTTTGCGATCGGCGACGTCCAGCGCAACAGAGTTGACTGTGACTCCTTCGGCCTCCCACCCAGCAATCCGCTGAGCGACTGCTTCACTCGCTTTGCCGCTGCGGCTGGCGAGGGCCAACTGTTTGGCGCCGCGACTGACCAGCCAACCCGCGACTTCCAATCCGAGCGCGCCGAGACCACCGGTGATCAGGTAGGTTCCGCTGGTGCTGATCAGCGACGTTTCTCCCAGCGGACGCGCCATGTCGATCACAACTTTGCCGCGATGCTTGGCCTGCTGCATGTGGCGGAAGGCTTCGACCGATTTCTCAACCGGGAAGACTTCCATCGGCAGCGGACGGAGCGCGCCGGAGTCAAACTGCGGTCCTAGCTCGGTCAACAGCTGGGCGATCAGGCCCGGCGCGTTGCGCTCTTCCTGACCGAGATCGAACGGAAAGTATTGGGCATCGGGACGAACTTCGGCAAACTGCTCCGGCGTCCAGATGCCGATCTTGCCGATCTCGACAAAGCGGCCTTTATCGGCCAGAACGTCGACACTTTTCGAGATGAAATCTTGGTTCAAGCTGTTCAGCACCACATCCACGCCGCGGCCGTCGGTATCGGCGGAAAGCTTGTCGGCGAAGCTGGTCGTGCGCGAGTCGTACACATGCTGGATGCCGAGCGAGCGGAGGAAATCCCACTTGCTGCGGCTCGCGGTCGCGTAGATATCGGCGCCGGCCGCTTGGGCGATTGCGACTGCCGCTTGTCCCACGCCGCCCGCCGCCGCGTGAATCAAAACGCGGTCTCCCTTTTTGAGCTTGGCCAGTTTGATTAGACCGTAGTAGGCGGTCAGGTAGGCCAGCGGTAAGGTTGCGGCTGCGTCGTGCGACATGCCGGTGGGACGTGGAGCGACGTAGTTTTGATCGATCGTCAGATGGCTTCCCATGCTGGCGGTCGCCAGTGCGATCACCGTGTCGCCGGGTTTGTGCGACTTCACCTGACTACCGACGCGAGTCACCACGCCAGAGCATTCAAAGCCGAACGTGACGTCCGCTTCGCTGAGGATGCCGATCTCTTTTTCGTACTCTTGCAACATGCCTAGGGCCCGCAGCACATCGCGGAAGTTGAGCCCAGCGGCGCTGACGGCGATTTCGACTTCGGTCGCTTTCGGTTCGGTGAGTGCAACTTCGCGCAGCGTCAGTTGATCGATCAGGCCAAACTTTTGCAGGCCGAGTCGATACGGGACGTAAGGAATCGCGAGTTGACTTTTTTTGGCGTCAGCCGCTGAGACAAGTCGTGACGAGTACCGCTTTTCACCACGCAGCGCGATCTCGACTTCTTTGTCAGGCACCCACAACTCGCCAAACAGTTTGGCCGCATTCTCGCCGCCGGCTGGATCGAGATCGATGCGCGTGCAGGCGAGCTTCGGCGCTTCGGCGGCGATGACGCGCGCCATGCCCCACAGCGACGTGCTAAGCGGTTGCGCCACGCCGGCATCAGCAGCAACTTGCTGCGCACCGCTGGTGACGATTGTTAACTGCGGCGATTGTTCGTCGAGCTTTAGCAGCGATTGCGTCAAGTGTAACGTCGCTTGTACGGTTTGCAGATCCGCGGCGACCAGCGACTTGGAGTCCGCCGCGGTGAGCGTGTTGGCCAGGACGACGACTCCGCGCAAGGGCGCGTCAGCCGATAGATTGAGCTTGGCCAACAGCTCTTCAAATTGAGCCGCATCGCCGGGGTGGACGGCGGCAGAGTCGGCTGTCATCTTCAGCTTTTTGCCGGGCGAGACGATCACGCACTTTTGTTTGCGATCGGTCAGTTCTGTGTGCAGCGCTGCGGCGAGTGGGCTTTTCGCGTCAGCGGACCAGACCAGCCAAACCGGATGTTGCGTCTCGTCGACCGACAACGGCGAACCAATTCGCGGCGTCTCGCGCCAGATCACCTCGTACAGCCAACTGTCGACATGGTGATGCAGACGCTGTTGCAAGTCTTTGCGAGAGACACGCATCAGGCGGAGCCCGCGGATCTCGGCGAGTTGCTCGCCTTCTTCATTGGCCAAAATCACATCGGCGACCACTTGCGGTGAGCGACCACTCTTACGCTCGGTGATCTGGCTATGACAGATCACATGCGACGGAGAGTGGGCTGCGAAGGTCTGAACCGCCGCAGCGCCAATCGGCACAAAGGTAGAGTCGGCGTCAACCTGATCGGCGACCAGAGCGCCTACTGTCTGCAGGCAGGCGTCGAGCAGCGCCGGATGGAGTGCATAGTGGGAAGCTTCGCTCTTTTGCTGAGCAGCGAGTGCGACTTCGGCGAGGGCGTCATCGCCGCCGGTCCCCAGCTTTTTAATACCACGGAAGGCGCGGCCATAATCGAGACCGCTGGCGCGACACGCAGCGTAGAACGCTTCGACGTCGAGCTCCCCTTCCATCTTGTAGTAGACGTCTTGCAGTTGCAGTTCAGCCGGTGCGGCGGCCGAGAGGGCGATCTTACCGGAAGCGTGCAGCTTCCAGACCGAGTCCGATTCGCCGGACGTTTCGCGGCTGAGAATGCGGAAGTCGCAGACCGTATCGCCAGGCGAAATCAACGTTTGCACTCTACGCAGCGACTCGTCCAGTACCAGCGGTTGATGAATGTTTAGCCCTTCGATCGCGACGTTGGCGGCGGCGAAATGCTCGCGGCCTGCGGCGAGCGCAATTTCGATGTATCCGGTTGCTGGGAAAACCGGCTGGCCAAACAGTTGATGGTCGCGCAAGTATGCAGGGCGCGATGCGGAGAGGGTTGCCTCGTACAGCGTTTCTTCAAATGCCGTCGGGTGTAGCACGCCTAGCAGCGGATGTCCGCCGACGATCGGAGTCGCCGCCGTGCTTTGATAGGCGCCGGTTTCCGCAATGCCGGAGAGGCTGTCTGGCGCCCAAAACCGTGACCGCTGAAACGGATAGGTTGGCAGGTCTAGCTTGGTGCGGGCATATCCGGCTTCAAAGCCTTGCCAGTCGATCTTGCCGCCAAGCTCGAACAATTGAGCGAGCGAGCCGAGCAGCGTTTGCCATTCGTCTCGTTTGGCACGCAGTGACGGCAGCCAGTTCAGGTCTTTGCTGTCGAGCGTCGCTCTGCCTAATCCGGTCAGGATAGGATTGGGGCCGATTTCGACAAAGAGCTTGGCGCCCTTCTTACCAACCAGCGCCATCCCGTCGCCAAAGCGTACCGCTTCGCGAAGATGACGTCGCCAATAGGCAGGGGTGGTAATGTCGTCGCCGGCCCATGCGCCCGTCAGGTTGGCGGCCAGCGGAATCGCCGCGGGGCGGAGCTGGATTTGGCCGACGGTTTTTTCGAACTCGTCGAGAATCGGATCCATCAACGACGAATGGAATGCATGCGAGACGGTCAGGCGCGTCGCGCGAACTCCTTGTTGTTCGCAAGCCGTAATCGCTGTTTCGAGCGCGGCCAGTTCGCCTGAAATAACCGTTTGCTGCGGGCTGTTGTAGGCGGCGACCGATAGTTTGCCACCGCCAGCAGCAACCAGCGGATCGACGACACCCGGACCTGCAGCGATCGCGACCATGCCGCCGCCGACAGGCAGCGAGTTCATCAGTTTGCCACGCAGCGCGATTAGCTTTAGTCCATCTTCAAGCGAGAAAACTTGAGCGGCGCAGGCGGCGACGTATTCGCCCACGCTGTGCCCGATGACCATGTCAGGCTCGACGCCCCATGATTTCCAGAGCTCGAACAGCGCGTACTCGACGGCAAACAGGGCGGGTTGCGTATAGATAGTTTGATTGACGGCATCGGCGTCGGCGCCAAACAAGATTTCGATCAGCGGCACATCGTATTGCGCCAAGATTGTCGCACAGCGATCAAGGACCGCCCGATAGATTGGCTGTGAATCGTAAAGCGAGCGGCTCATGCCGAAATATTGCGAGCCTTGCCCTGTAAACAGGAAGGCGGTCTTGAGCTTGCGGCGTTTGGGGCTTGTTTCTTCGCTGGGGGCCGCTTGGGCGATTTTGTGCAGTTGCTTGATAGCCGCTTCGCGCGAATCGACGACCAGGCCGCGGCGAACTTCTAGCTTGGATCGGCCAACATTTACCGAGTAGGCGAAGTCGGCGATATCGAGCTCGCTTTGCTCGGCCAGCAGGTCGGCGTATTGCGTCGCAACTTCGGCCAGACCCATCGCGCTGGCCGCCGACAATGTCACAAGATGTTGCGGACGCACCAGCTTGGTATCAGGCTGAGTCGAAGCAGGACCAGTGTAGTCGCCGACAATCACGTGGCAGTTGGTGCCACCAAATCCGAAGGCGCTGACGCCTGCATTGCGCTGACCGACTGGCGCATTCCAAGGGGTCGCGACTAGCGGGATCTCGATCGGCGCGTCGGAGAGATCGATGTACGGATTGAGCTCGTTAAAGTGCAGATGCGGCGGAATCTGCTGATGGGTCAGCGCCAGGATACACTTGACGAGACCGGCGACGCCGGCGGCTGATTCTAGGTGACCAATGTTGGTTTTGACCGAAGCGATCCGTAGCGGTTTGTTGGCCGGCCGATCAACCGCTAACACGCTCTTCAATGAGCGAACTTCAATCGGATCGCCCAAGGAAGTGCCGGTGCCGTGCGCTTCGATATATTCGATGTCGTGCGGGTTGAGCTGGGCAGCATCCAGAGCAGCGCGCAGGACGTCTTGTTGCGAGGGACCATTGGGCGCGGTCAGTCCGTTGGTCAGACCATCTTGATTGATGGCCGATCCGCGGATGACGGCCAAAATACGATTACCGTCGCGCTCGGCGTCTTCCAGTCGTTTGAGGACGACAAAGCCGCAACCTTCGCCGCGAACATAGCCATCGGCTTTGGCGTCGAACGTCTTGCAACGGCCGTCAGGCGCCATCATGCGCGCCTGAGAAAAGGTGATAGTCCCTTCTGGAGTCAGCATCATGTTGACGCCGCCGGCCAGGCCGAGATTGGACTCGCCGCTACGCAAGCTTTGGCAGGCCAAGTGCACAGCGACCAGTGACGAACTGCAAGCGGTGTCGACCGCAACGCTGGGACCGCGCAGATTGAACAGATAGCTGATGCGATTGGCGGCGATCGAGAGACTGGTGCCGGTGGCGCTGTAGGCGGTTAGTGATTCGAGCCCGCGAAACATTAGCCGTTGATAGTCGCAATTGCTAATCCCGACAAAGACGCCGGTTGCGGAATCTGCTAGCGTGTCGACCGGAATGCCGGCTTGCTCCAGCGATTCCCAAGCGACTTCTAACAGCAATCGCTGCTGCGGGTCCATCTTTTCGGCTTCACGGCCTGAGATCCCAAAGAAGGCGGGATCAAAGTCAGCGACGTCATCAAGAAAGCCGCCCCAACGCGTGGTGGTTTTGCCAGGCGTGGCCGGGTCGGCGCTGTAGAGCGCATCGACATCCCAGCGATCGCGCGGAGTTTCACGAATCGCGTCGACTCCGTTGGCGAGAAGTTCCCAATAGGCGGCGATATCGGCCGCGCCAGGAAATCGGCAACCGACGCCGACCACGGCGATCGGCGAGTGAGGTAGATGCATCTCGGTAATCTATCTACGTCGTGGCTTGTGAATGACGGCTCTACGAAGCTCGTCCTGGGGGAAGGTAGGCAAAGCGAGCGGCGCAAGCCATTACGACGTGGCGCAAGCCTTAACGACATTGTAGCGATATTGCCAGATTTGACCTGCGCCGCTTGCGTCTGAGCCCAGACGCGCGATTATCGATGTTCGGCAAGGTATTCCGAGAATTCTTCGATCGTCGGATAATCGTAGACGACGGTCGGATCGATTCGGCGTCCGAGCCATTGTTCAAGATCTCCTGTCATGCCGATCGCGGCTGCAGAATCGAGGGCAAAGTTTTCGAACGGCGCAGTCACATCGATTGACTGAGGCGCCGTATCTAGCTCACGCGCAAGATAGGCGACCATCCACTCTTGGATTTCTTCCGTCGAGGCAGTTGCGCCCGCGGCCGATTTGTCGCTGGTCATGTAGGTCCTCTCAACCGGCGTTACTTAATCGACTTATCCTACACGTTGCGCTTGAAATCGACCACCAACCCACGCCTGGGCGGCAATTTCGCCGGGAAGCGATCCGCAGACCGAAATCGCGCCGACATATCCCTCGGCTGGGCAGAATTCGGTGATCGAAGCGGCCGGTTCTTCTGGAAAATGGCCGAAATGGTTCATCACGCGACGTGATGGCTTCGCCGTCAGGTCCATCTCGATTTTTTCTAGTGGACGTCGAATTCCGACACCAAAAGTCTTCAAATAAGCTTCCTTGTGCGTCCAATATCGCAGAAATTGACGATCTTGTTCGGCTTGTGGCAGACGCAGCACATCAGGACGTTCGCCGCTGGCCAAGCAGCGATCGACCATCCGCGGTAGGCCGCGAACCTTGCGAACTTGCTCGATATCAACACCCACTTCGCCAATCGACGATACCGCCAAGACGGCTAGATCGCCCGAATGGGTGATGTTAAACCAGAGCGAATCTTGATTTTCGAGCTGCGGCTTGCCGTACTTTCCGTTGGCCAGGGTGAGCTGTTGGGGAATTGTTTCGAGATACCCGGCCAAGATCTGACGGACCGCGCCGCGGCAGACGATATACCGCTCGGTCTGATCTGCTAGCAAAAAGTTGTCCGCTTTCTCGCGCTCGGCAGCCGATAGCACTTCGCGCAGTTGCGCCACTTGCGACTTGCTCGTATGAAGCGGAATGCTCCACAGATGCAGCGCGTCGGCAGCAATACCGGTCAATGGTGCGAGGCGTGCGCCTCTGGCTTCCGGAAGACGTATCATTTTTGCTAGGGGGTTAAGTGTCGTGATCGCACATTGTCCGTTGAGCGGCTCATGGTGGAGGGACTGCCGCTACTGGGAGGATTGCGCTCTTCTTAAAAAGTCGGACAAAAGACAATCTCGACGGGAGGGTTATCGGCTCGCTGTGATCGGCCGCATTATTCGTAATAGTCTGTATAATTCAAAGGCTTACTCATAATACGCAGTCTCGCTGGCATTGTCGGTAGTCTGCGGGCTTTTTGTGGAGTTTTCGGGCGGATGGCGCGAGTTGTACTAGCTATGTCGGGGGGGGTTGATAGCAGCGTTGCTGCCCATCTCCTTCTAGAAGAGGGGCATGAAGTAATTGGTGTTTTTATGCGCCACGGCGAAGAATCGCCGGTTGCTAGCTGCCAGATTGATGGTCAACCGGCGCTGCCGATCCTCAACACGCGCGCGGATCACAAGCAAGGTTGCTGCAGCGCCAGTGACGCTGCTGATGCACGCCGGGTTGCTGATAACCTTCAGATCCCTTTCTATGCACTCAACCTGCAGCGCGAATTCGGGCAAATCATTGACTACTTCGTCAATGAGTATGTCGCCGGGCGAACCCCCAATCCGTGTGTGATGTGCAACAACTGGATTAAGTTCGGCAAGCTATTTGATTACGCCGATAGCGTCGGAGCCGAGTTTGTTGCGACGGGGCACTATGCCCAAATGATCACCGATCCTGGGGGGGCGACTCCTCGGTTGGTGCGAGGAGTCGATCCCGGCAAGGACCAAACTTATGTGCTGTTTGGAATCCAGCGAGAATACTTGCGGCGAATGTTGCTGCCGGTCGGACAGTTTGAGAAGTCGCGC
Organism: Blastopirellula sp. SH421; assembly: GCF_057808535.1. Classification (NCBI taxonomy): domain Bacteria; kingdom Pseudomonadati; phylum Planctomycetota; class Planctomycetia; order Pirellulales; family Pirellulaceae; genus Blastopirellula; species Blastopirellula sp. SH421. The sequence goes on along the minus strand of NZ_CM173712.1, from coordinate 6,393,647 downwards.
ATTCGCGAACTGGCCGGCCAGATCGGAATGAGGGTCGCTGATAAGAAGGATAGCCAAGAGATCTGCTTCGTCACTTCTGGCAAGCATGACGAGTTCATCAAGTCGCGCCGCGCAGATCTGCAAACCGCCGGAGAGATCGTAACCACCGCGGGCCAAGTGGTCGGCACGCATGACGGGATCGAAAAGTACACCATTGGCCAGCGCAAAGGGCTGGGCGTTGCGCTGGGCGAACCACGATTTGTGGTTCGCATTGATGCGCAGACAAACCAAGTGGTGATCGGCGAGAAAGAAGAGCTAGGGCGTACCGAGTTGACAGCTCGAGATTGCAACTGGCTGGTCGATCTGCCGGCCGGTCCACTCCGTTGCCGTGCTCAGATTCGTTACAACAGCGACGACGCGCCAGCTATGGTAACGCAATTGCCCGACGGGCGGATCGCAGTGACCTTTGATGAACCTCGGCGCGGCGTCGCCCCAGGCCAGGCTGTGGTTTGCTATGACGGAGATCAAGTGCTAGGGGGCGGTTGGATTGAATAATCGCCGCGCAGCAAAAGGGACTCGCAGCAGCGAGTCCCTGATGGTGTTTGCGTTATTTCGACAGTGACGATCTACGGAGCGGTGACCGTTTCTCCCCCACCGCGAGTGAAGATCGCTTGATAGGCGGCGAAATCCATCGTATCCGCAAGGAACGAAACGGATCCGTCACACCGATTGAACATCGCGCCGCCGGGGTGATAGCTGCCAAAAGCGAGCTCCATCAAGTGACCGCTTGCCGACGGATCATTGAGACGAACGTTTAAGCGAACCGCTGCCGAGCCGCAAGTTTCGCTAAACTCCGTACCGCCGGTTCCTCCATTGCAGGCGCAAGGATCGATCTGGCCCGACCCGATATACCAATGGTCGATCGCTTGGCCATCTTTGCCAAAGTCGGGATCGGTCATCGCTTCGCCCACCATCACAGTGTTTGACAAACCGTCGCGAATGTCGGCAAACCGGGTTGCCGTGCAGCCATAGATCACGCCGTTTTGTTTCAGGTCTTCAAAAGATAGCGGACCGACGGACGCGTCCACATCGCTCGCATCGTCCGCGCTGACCAACGTTCCACCGTTCCCCAGGTAGCTCATCGGGACGCGCTCTGGAATGCCGTTGAAGTCGTAATGCTTCTGTAGCGGCATGCTGGGGCAAAAATAGGTATCGATGACGGTGCAGCAAGCGGTCTCATTGGCCGAGCCGTCGGTGCCAAAGTTGTCTCCTTCGGCAAACTCAAGAGTATCGTAGAGATTGCCCTGTTCAATGAACGGCAGAATGCGAGCGGTCCAGAGATGCCCGCGGTTGTACCAAGCGTGCGGCAGCGTCAGATGCGTGTCATGGTAGTTGTGCAGACCTAGTCCGATCTGCTTCATGTTGTTGCTGCAACTCATACGACGAGCCGCTTCGCGCGCTTGCTGGACGGCCGGTAGCAGCAGCGCAATCAAGACGCCGATGATCGCGATTACGACGAGCAGTTCGACCAGAGTAAAGCCTGCGGTAGAGCGAACGGAGTTTGAATTTTTCATGCGGAAAGATCTCCTATAAATCCCAGCCGCGGAGCGACTCCCGTCACTCCTGATCTCGGCCAAAAAAGAAAGAATGTGAGTTGCGACGTTAGTTGGCGCTTGTGGTGGAACAGTCGGACTTAAGGTCAAAGTTGAAGGTTGTTTTTGAGCCATCGACTTGGACTTCAAGCTTCGATTTTTTGTTGTAGCAAGCTGGGACAATCTCTTTGACGGGTTTTGCCTTTTCGCCTTCCTCCTCTTCCATTTCTTCGTCTTCAGAGACCGGACCGGTTCTGACGCGGACCACTTTGGGGCCCGGGATGACACCGCTTTGTTCGGTATTCAGCATCAGTTGATAGTGACCCGATTCATCGGTTTGTCCGTAGGAGAAGGTTCCTTCTGGGGTTTCAAACTGAACGACCGCAGCGGGAAGGGGCGTTCCGTCAAGGGTGACCACGCCGTCGACGTCGATCAGATTCAATTTGCTGTAGTCGGTCTGAACGCCTTGGTCGCAGCCGACTAACAATGCGATGGCTGGCAGCAGCCAAACTAGCCGTACAGGTCGTGGCCGATGCATGACGAAGGTCTCCGATTGGATTGTGGATAAGTGCATCTATCGATCGGAAGACGCAGCGCTGCGGCCATTCGATCGACATGAACGTTTGCAAGTTTTCTTCCGTAGATGCCTGCGAAAGAGCGCACTCTAACAACTCAAGAGACAGTTCCGGTCGCTACTTAACGTGGAATTCATTGAAGAGTTGATGAAGATGAGAAAGCGGCTAAATTCGCGCCTCTGGGATGCACATTCCCGCGATCGAATTGCGATGGCAAGGGAGGGTAGAGTGCCGTTGTCAGGCGATAAGCGAGCGATAGTGATAGTTGATATGCATCCCCTCTTCATTTCCGCGGATTTGGGTTTAGGGGAACCTGGTTCGGCGGTCGAATTTAGAAGCGATTTTAATATCCCATTTGCGCATCAATGGAACACAAGATCGCAGGCTGGTTGGCCATGAGAGGGGGGAGGGGGCGATTGCTGGCGTTCGCGAGCCACGGCGTGATCGACGAGTTACGATTCCGCAGTACTTGATCCGCCGGCTTGATCTTCGGATGGCGCCGCCGAATAGTCGTCGACCTCGGTCAGCGTGAATTCGGTCGAGAAGTGCGGCCCAGCGGTCAGGTACATTTCGCCGTGCGGCTCTGGTTGTTGGGCGATTACCCCGCAGTGTCGCACCAGTTCTAAAACCGCCAAAAAGAGGCCGATAATCACAATCTTATGGACCGGGCCGCCAAACATCGAAGTGAACGATACGTTCTCTTCGGCAACGATGCGTTGGTGGATGCGCTCCATGTAGACGCGAATCGGCGTGTCGTCATACACAATGCTGGTCGGCTGCACCGGTTTGTTGTCGCGTACGATCCGGGTCAGTGCGCTGACCAAGTCCCACAGTTCAACCTCGTGAATTGGTTGCTGAGCGGGGTCAATGCGTCGCGGCGGCAGATCGTCCGATAGTCGGGCGAAGCGACGGTTCCAGGCACGTCCCTGATCGTCCAGTAATCCCGCCGCGTCTTTGAAACGCTTGTATTCCAACAGACGCTCGACCAACTGCTCGCGCGGATCGTCAATCAGTTCTTCGTCGGCTTCGACCCCAGGTAGCAGCAGCTTCGATTTGATCTCGACCAGCGTGCTGGCCATCTCCAAGAAGTCAGCGGCCGCGTCGACATCCAGGTGTTGTAGGATGTCGAGATAGATCACGTATTGCTCGGTGACCATCGCGATCGGAATATCACGGATATCGACCTCATGTTTGCGCACCAGATAAAGCAGCAGGTCGAGCGGACCGCGGTAGACGTCGATGTCGACCTTGAACTTCATGTCGATTTCTTTTCGGCTGTAACCTGTTGGTGGGGCCAATCAAGGGACAAGTCTTCCTCAAACAAACGATAGCAGAAGCTTGCGCAAGTCACCCAGAGCGTGGTCGATTTTTGAAATTTCCCCATGTATGCGAGCATCCCCGAGAGGTATTTGCTGCATTTCGTCTCTCTCTTTTCGTCTATTTCGTCGAGTAAGGGGAGATCGATTCGGTCTCCTTTTCTGACTTTGGTACGTGGATCTGACTAGCGAAAAGGGGAAAAGCATCCCACCAAATCGGCTCCCCCCAGAATGAACTTGGGATCGTTTGCCTCCACCCTTTCGAGCGTCATCGCTCCGAATCGAAGGTATAATAACGCTAAAAATTTACGATATTTCTCTAGGGGCGTAACTACTGGTTTTCTAGAATCATAGGTATCTGATTCGATCTTTTACCCGCATGCAACAGCTTAAAAGCAAGTAAATCACCTGAGTTTTGAGTGAAGCTTTTTGAGGCTTTCGGGACGCACCGGTTTCGATAACGACCGGAGATCGAAGCGTCATGGATGGGCGAAGAGGGAGAAGACGCAAATAGAGAGCAGCGCGACAGAGAAGCAGGCGCAGAGAACTAGGCACAGACTAGTAGGCACGATCGCGAAACGTTTTCCGCAGACTTGCCGCCGGCGTATTCATCCGCCGGTGATGCGTCTTACAACCGGTACTGTATTGTCGTAATCGGTACTTCGGTTATTTGCGCGAAGCTATGTCTTTGGATATCGCGGTTGTCGAATCTCTTCTTCTCTACAACCAGCGGGCAACAAGCGAATGATCCAAATCAAACATCGAGAATCGGGCGACGTACTCTTTGAGTTAGACGCCGAATGTCTCCAAGGGCAAAAGCTGATCGGTAAGAACCTGAAAGGCGCCGACCTCTCGAACCGCGTGCTACGGAACTGTGTCTTTGACAGCGATAATTTGAACCAATGCAATTTCGCCGGGTCAGACCTAGAAGGGGCTTCGTTTATCGGCGCCTCGGTGCAAGACGCCGATTTTACCGGGGCCAATTTGCAGAAGACACGATTTACCGACGCCATACTTTATCGCTCACTATTTATCAACGCGAATCTGACCGGCGCTAATCTGCGCTACGCGAAACTAGAAAATTGTGATCTAACTTCCGCTCGACTTGTGGAAGCCGATCTAAGTATGTGCGATTTGCGGTGCGATCTCTCCGCGGCCAATCTGACCCGGGCGGATGTCCGGGGCGCGATGCTCCGGGGGGCGAACCTCAGCGGCGCCAAAATCGACGACGCCGACTTCACCGATGCAGATATGCACGACGCCAACATGACCGGAACCCTGATTGAACGGGCCAAAAACGCGTGTGCGAAGCATAAAAAGTTTCAACCAATCGTACGGAGCAAACGCCCATGGTGGAAAATCTGGGCGTAGACGCGGACATGCCTTAAAATTTTTGAGGCTCACTTTTGGGACTTTGGCGCCGTTTTACGGACGTTCCTCGACGCACAATGTGGGGGTTTTGGGGCCGTCCACGGTTTTTTGCTTCCCAGAGTAGCGTGCAAATGCCGCAGAACTCTCATTTCAGGTTTGACAAGCATTTGGCACGCTGATTTTCAGGTCGTGATCGTCTACACTAGGAGTTTACTTGGGCGCCTCGCAAGTCGGGGGGTGCGTTGCCTTCGGAACGCCGTTTCGATCAAGCAACTGGCCGGCGCCGCTAGCATTTGAGCCGTAGAATTATGAGTTTGCCGCAAATCGTTATCGTCGGGCGCCCTAATGTGGGCAAATCAAGCCTGTTCAATTGGCTTGCTGGTCGGCGTTTGGCGATCGTTGACAATGTGGCCGGTGTGACCCGCGACCGCATGACCTATCTAATGCAGTGGCGCGATCGCTACTTTGAGATCGTGGATACCGGCGGGATCGGCGTCAATGACGTCGATGATCTGACCGACGAAATTGAGCAGCAGATCGCGGTCGCGATCGATTCGGCCGATCTGATCTTGTTTGTCGTCGATACTCGCGAAGGGATTCTGCCTCTCGATCAAGAGGTCGCTCGTCGCCTGCGTCACATCAACAAGCCAATTGTGTTGGTCGCAAACAAGACCGATGAATCGCACATGGACCACGACGCCGACCAGTTTTATCAACTGGGACGCGGCAAACTGGTGCCTGTCAGCACGCTGCAAAATCGAAACAAAGATGATCTGCTGAACGTCATCGCCGATCGATTGCCGGATGCCGAAGAAGGGGAAGAGACCGGCGAACCCGAGATGAAAATCGCGGTGGTCGGGCGCCGGAACGTCGGCAAGAGTACGTTCGTCAATACATTGGCACGCGCCGAACGGATGATCGTCAGCGAAGTCGCCGGCACCACGCGCGACAGCGTCGATATTCGATTTGAACTTGACGGAAAGTCGTTCACCGCGATCGATACGCCGGGGTTACGCCGCCGAGCCAGCGTGAAAACCGATATCGACTTTTACAGCACGCATCGCGCCGAACGCAGCATTCGACGCGCAGACGTCGTGTTGATGTTCTTTGATGCGTCACAGCAAGTCAGCAAAGTTGATAAGCAACTGATCTCGTACATCGCCGAGAATTACAAACCGGTCATTTTTGTCGTCAACAAGTGGGATCTTTACCACGATAAGATGCCGACCGATCGTTGGGCGACTTATCTGCATGACACCTTCCGGAACATCCCCTACGCGCCAGTCGCGTTTATCACGGGGCAGACCGGCAAGAACGTGAAAGCGCTGCTGAACCACGCTCAGATGTTGTTCAAGCAATCGCTGGAGCGGATCACGACCGGCGAACTCAACCGCATTGTGCGATTTGCGATCGAGAAGACGCCGCCACCGTTGTACAAGCTGCGACGTCCCAAGATCTACTTCGCTACGCAGATCGGCGCTCAACCGCCGACGATTGTGTTGAAGTGCAATTCGCCCAAAGCGTTTAGCGATGGCTATCGTCGCTATCTGCTGTCGATGATTCGCGATCACGTCAGCTTTAGCGAAGTGCCAATCAAGCTGTATCTGCATCGTCGTCAAGAAGCGGACTTCAAGGGAGACGCGCCGTCCGACGGCGCCGAGGATCTGCAAGAGACGGATGCCGACTTGGACTCAAGCTCCAGCGACGCAGCGATCAGCGACATGTTGAATGAAATGAAGGACGAATAGATCGAAGCAAGCTACGGTGAAATGCTACGACGTTTCACTGGCAGCTGCTTTGATGATGCTTTCGATCACTTCTGTCTTGGCCGCCGCATAGGCGTTCATGTCGGTCCATGCTTGTTGGGTCAGTTCGCGTTTGACCTGCTCGTAGCGCTCTCGATCCGCGCGGTGGCTGCGCAAGCGATCGCGGAACATCAGGTTGCGAGCGCTCTCGATGCAACCATACGAATAGACATGCACATGCACGTCTCGATCAGGCGTGCGTAGCATCCGATGCTCTCGCCAGTCTGGTTCACGCACGCGAAGCAGATAGCCTGCCTGCTCAAGCTGCGGCAGATAGGCCGCCTCGTCGGCTGAATCGGCGACGACCACTAAGATGTCGATGATCGGCTTGGCGGCTAGCCCAGGAACGGATGTAGAGCCGATATGTTCGATCTGCAACGCGGTAGCTGGAAGCGCCGCTTCGATCACGCTGGCGTGAGCCGCAAACTTGTCTGGCCAGGATCGATCAGATTCAACAAGGCGAATCTCGCGTGATTCTACACCGCCGATCAGTCCTGTTTCGAGCGGATAATCGGACATGCTGATTAGTTCGTCAGGCAATAGCGATCAATCGCGGATTGCAATTGGATCTTGCTGATCGGCTTAACGATGTAGTCTTTAACAAACGGGTATTTCATGGCGCCCATTTTGTCTTCGATGAACGCGGAAGAGGAATACATCACGACCGACATGAAGTTATAGTTATCACCCAGTTGGCGTTGCAATGCTTCGAGAACCTCATGGCCCGTCATGCGAGGCATGTTGATGTCGAGCAGAATGAGCGCCGGCGGAGGGGGCTCGCCCAGCTCTTGGGTCCGGCGTTGTTCGTCGATGATCGCTTCTAGGAAATGATCGCCAGCGGCAAACTCGACGAAGGTGACGTCCGACTCAAGCTGATTCGAGATCCGTTTGATCAAATAGCGATCGACATCACTATCGTCGACTACGGCAATCGTTAAAGGCATTGACAGTCCTTGCGACTTAGGGAATGGCGGATCGGTTATTTTGCGGCAAGACCACGGTAAACACCGTGTTCCCCGGGATGGACTCAAAGGAGATCTCGCCCCCAAGTTGGGAGACGTACTTTTTGGCCAAGGCCAGTCCAATGCCGCTGCCTGCGATGTCGCCTTGGGAGAAGCGTTGAAACAACTTGAACACGCGGCTATGAAACTCGGGTGGAATACCGACTCCGTTGTCCGCTACAGAGAAGCAAAATTTGTGAGGTTCGCTCCATGTCTTGAGTCGCACGATGCATTCAGGCTGTTGAGGATCGCAATACTTGATTGCGTTGGATAACAGGTTTTCGAGCGTAACGTCAAAGCGAACGGCAATACTGTAGACCGGTTCGAGATGTCGAAATTCGGTGCTGACTTTGACCGAGTTGGTGTCTAGGGACGCCCAAATCATTTCAAAGCGATTTTGAACATTGATTGCTTCCCAACCGACCTCGACCATTTCGGACTTCGCCAGCGACAACACGACCTCGATGCGCGAGGCCAGACGCTCGGCCAGTCCTTGGGCTTTCAGGAGGTTAGCCTTCACTTCGGCTTGATCGCCCAGTTCCAAGTCGGTATCGCAAACGTGGAGCAAGCCAGCAATCGACGCCAGCGGCGCTTTCAAGTCATGCGAAGCGCTGTAGGCGAATTGCTTCAGCTCATCATTCAGTCGCTCTAGCTCGGTCGCCTTCAAGGCGATTTCCAATTCTTTCGCTTTGCGGTCCGTGATATCGATGATGGTCGCCATCGTCGATTTTCCGGCCATTTCTTCGACCGGAGTCAGACCAATTTCGATGGGGAATTCCGTTCCGTTCTTACGTACTCCGAACAAGTCGCGTCCACTTCCCATTTCTCGGGCGCTGCGATCGTTGTTGTAACTGACCCGATAGGCCGCATGTTTGCGGCGGAATCTTTGGGGGATGAGATTCTCGACCGGGTGCCCGATCATCTCAGCGTGTTCATAGCCAAATAATTGACAAGCTTTGTTGTTCACCAGTTCGATCGCGCCAGCTTCATTGACTTGAATCATGGCGCTAGAAGCTGCGTTGAGTGCCCGCACGATAATCGCTTCGTGTTTCTTCCGTTCGCGGATATCCAAAACCGAGACGATCACCATCAGCTCTGCGCCGACTTGGACGGGATCGAGGCCAACTTCGACCGGGATCATTTCGCCATCTTTTCGCACTCCATGCAGGTCCCGTCCCGTCCCCATGCGGCGACTTGTGGGGAACTCGAAAAAGGCGTCGCGCAACTCAGAATGAAAGATGCGAGTTTTCTCGGGGACCATCACTTCGACCGACTGGCCATAGAGTTCGCCTTTGCGATATCCAAATAACTCATCAAGCCGGCTATTGCTGCGGATGACTTTTCCTGCCGACGAGATCAGCATGATGGCGATCGGACAGATCTCGATATCGATCGAAAAATCGTCGGTCGGACCGACATGGTCACTCATCTCCGCCATCCTGCCCTCCCCCGTTCCTGCATGAGGGCGAATCCGGAGCCCCATCGCGGCCAGCAGGAGATTGGGCTTGAGCGCCCCTCCTTTCGGCTTCGCTATTGTGCCCCATTTCACCAGCGTCGACAACATCGAGCAGCAAAACGGGCTGCCCAAAGATCAAGGCGATTTAGAGCGGCGCTCACGTTTGCCTGGGATTACTGTTATTTCCCCAAAAATGGCTTGTCGAAAAATTTTGTTAGATCGGAAATGAAGGATCGATGATGTGAATTGTCTGCTTTGTTTTGCTCGCCTAGGGCGTCTCGACCGGCGAATAAATTGCTGTCGGTGTAGGTAAAATCTGTTCTAGAGCGCTCACTCGCTGCTCCAGCGATGAGAGGCGAGCCTGGGTTTCGGGACTGGTGCCGGTGCAGGTTTTGGTCCCCAGGCTAAGACTAAAACATCCGCTCACAAAGACCATTAAGCTTCCCGAACAGAGCATCATCGCCAGAGAGGGAGAACGCATCGGCAGGCCTGCAATTGAATGGTTAGAGAGAGAATCACGCCGAGGGGGAATAATCGGCATGCATTGGCCGCTGGTCAAGGTCAACTTGAGTGGTTGATAGCGGCGCCAGCAATCGTCCATTTTGGCGGGCCAATCGCGGCCAAGTCGATTCTTGCCGAGCGCACAAAAAAAGGGCGAACCTGACGGCCCACCCTTTTTAAGGAAAACGTTGGTTTGTTTAACGGCAGTTGACGCAGTTACCGTTGCAATTGCCATTGCCGCAGCGCGAGCCAAAGCGCCCCTTAAATCCGCCGCCACCATGGTGGTGATGGTGCATTGAGCTGTAAGGGTTGGGCTCGCGATGTTCCCAGGGGCCACGCACATAGTAGACCCCAAACTGATAGGTATTGTTGGGCCAATGCGGGGTGGGGCTTAGTTGCGACAACGATTCGGCCGAAGTGGGACCGGGATAGACCGGACCAAATTGGTGATTAATCGGCGTCACGCGGCTCGACGGCACGCCCCAGCTGTAGTTGGTTTGCAGCGAAGCGGTCGGCGGCACGACCAAGGCCATCGGCGTGTGCCAGTCTTGGTAGTAGTATCCCCCGTGCCACGGATAGGTCTGAGCATTCTCCGCGGCAATCACGGCGGCGCTGTTGTAGGTGACAGGCCAGCCGGCTTGAGCGCTGCCGGCGGCTGCGGCCGAAGCCGCAATGCCGACCAATGCGGCGAAAATCAGGTTACGGGTCATCACTGGGGATCCTTGCGTAGAACTTGCTTGGTCGTCTGGCCGACTTAGAACAACGGATTGATTGGCGAAAGCCAATTGTGACCGCCGTACCAATGAACGCTCGTTCGATTCCAGCCGCGCCCGCCGTTGTAGGTTTGGTAGTAACGTCGTGAGTGTCGATACAAAAACTCATGCGGAGCCAGCGGCGGATACGTGATACTTGTGTGGCCCACCAGCGGCGGAGTCGGAAACGGCGCGACGTACATCTCGGCGTTGATCCCGTACTGTTGGTCTGCGACGTAGTACTGCGTGAACGGCTGTTGGGCCGAGGCTGAGCTTGCGATTGTCAGGCCAGTGGCCAAGACAAAACCGCAGATCAACGCTCGCATGGCGAAATTTTGCATCGTCGTCTCCTTCGGCATGCGGCATATTCGGCCGCCGTCGAGCAGTAATAAAATGTTCGGTTGGGTATTGCGCGAGCGCCCTGGATGGATGCTCTCGCAAAAAAAATCGACTGCTGGAAACGTTATTCGGAACTCCGCAAGCAACGGGTGAATGTTTCTCGCCGGTTTATGCCAAGTGCCCCTAGTGTGACGATCCTGCCGTCTTTTCCGCAAACTCGCGGATTGTGCAGTCGTTGTAGCCGGCAAAGTTTACTACAATCGGCAACTTGTCTTGGCTAGCGACTTCGCCGTCCGGCTTGCAGGAAAGTTGCCCCCTATCCCAATTTGCTGGGGGTTGCGATTCGGTGGTCCGTCAACGAAATTACGCCGCAGACGGAAGTTTGGACGCTTTCGCGCCGATGTTTGTCGAATCACTTTCTCTTCCCAAGCATGTCACGGATCTGACGCTGCCAGCCCGAAAGGAACGCCTGTTTTGTCGACGATTGAGGCGGAAATGACGACCCCTAGCTCTCCCAAAAGCAAACGCCGGGCAACGGCCGAAACGATGGCCAAAAGCCAGCGTGAAATTTCGGTCAGTGAGTTCTTCGCCAAGAACCGCCACTTGCTCGGTTTTGATAATCCCCGCAAAGCGCTGCTGACCACCATCAAAGAGGCGGTCGACAACTCACTGGACGCTTGCGAAGAAGCGGGGATCGTCCCCGAGATTTGGGTCCACGTCGAACAGACAGGGACTAACCGCTATAAAGCGGGGATCCAGGATAACGGTCCCGGCATCATGAAAAAGCAGATCCCGCTGATCTTCGGCAAACTGCTATATGGATCCAAATTCCACCGTTTACGGATGAGCCGCGGCCAGCAAGGAATTGGTATCAGTGCGGCCGGCATGTACGGTCTGTTGACGACCGGCAAGCCGGTCAAAATTGTCTCGAAGATCTCGATTCGTAAACCGGCTCATTACTATGAGCTACGGATCAACACCAAGACCAACGATCCCGAAATCCTGGACGGCGCTGACATCGAAGCCGGCGAAAAAGGGCACAAGTACATCGCCGCAAATGGGATCGAATGGGTCACCCACTACGATCCCAAGACGCCGGAAGCGAAGCCAGAAGAGCTGCGCAGCGGCACCCGCGTCACCATTGAGCTAGAAGCGAAATATCAACGCGGCCGCGGCAGCGTGGACGAATATCTAGAGCAAACGGCAATCGCCAATCCGCACGTAACGATCCACTATTTGGATCCCGAAAACAACCTGCGGAACTACAGTCGCTCGACCCGCAAGTTGCCGCCAGAACCGATCGAAATCAAGCCGCATCCGTACGGCGTTGAAGTCGGCCGGCTGATTACCATGCTAAAGGAAACGCCGGAAACGACGATCTCTGGATTTCTTACCAACTCGTTCTCACGAGTCTCTAACGGCATCGCCAAACAGATCTGCGACGCAGCGAAGATCGGTACGCGGACGCATGGGAAAAAGCTGAACCGCGACGACATCGAAAAGCTGTATCACGCGATTCAAGAAACGAAGATTAGCAACCCATCGACCGACTGTATTGTGCCGATCGGCGAGGATCTGTTGCTCAAAGGGATGCACCAAGTGGTGCCGGCCGAGTTCTACTGCGCCGCAACGCGGCCCCCTTCGGTCTATCGCGGCAATCCGTTTTTGATCGAAGTCGCATTGGCTTATGGTGGCGCCGTCGAAACCACCAAGATTACCAAGGATCTGCTGAAGGAGTTGTTGTCCGAAAGCGACGCGCGGACTGTTCGTCAGTTTTTGATCAACACCTTCAACGGCCTTGGCGCTGATGCTGCCGACAAGATTACAAAAGCTTCCAAGATGGGCGCGCGAAAGAGCCCCGGCAAACTGAAGCCGCGTGAGATTGACGGTTTGTTTGATGCAATGCAAAACGTCAACGTCAACGAAGGGCAGTCGATGAACGTCTTGCGGTACGCCAACCGCGTGCCGTTGCAGTTTAGTCAGGCCGGTTGTGCGATTACGCAGTCGATCACCGGTATGAACTGGCGAAGCTATGGACTGTCGCAGTCGCGCGGCAACTTGCCCAGCGGTCCGGTGACGTTGATGGTCCACATGGCCAGCGTTTGGGTGCCGTTCACCAGCGAATCGAAAGAAGCGGTTGCAAGCTACCCCGAGATTCAAAAAGAACTTCGGCTTGGGCTCCAAGCGGTAGGGCGTAAGCTCGGCATGTTCCTGCGCAAACGGCAGTTGGTCAAGCAACAAGCTGACCGACGCAGCATCTTCCTGCGTTACCTAGGCGAAGTTGCGACCGCAGTCAGTGAGCTGAACGGCTGTGATCGCCAAGCGGTGTATGACAATCTGATGGCGGTCGCGCAAAAGAAGACCGCCGAGGCCGACATGAAACTGAACTCGTCCGGCAAGCTGGTCGAAGAGATCGAAGACTTTGGCGACAACGTGTTGATCGTCGAAAAAACGACCGCCGATTTGCTGAATCGACCGAGCGCCGCCAACAACGAACTAGAGGACGACTCGCCGCTGAACGATGGCAGCGACGAAGAGTTTGAAGAAATGGAAGACGAATAGTCGGCAGCTAATGCACGCAGCTTGGCATGGGCCACGGGACCGCAGCGCGAGTTTTGAGGTTCCGCTATGTGAGGACCAAGAAAGAATGGAGCGCGGATTCCCAGGATGAAGAACGGATAACGCGGTAGAAATTAAGTCGAAAGCGTTCACACTAGCCCGCAGCGCCAGCGAGGGAATCCGCTTGGCGATTCCAATCCGGTTCGAAGTAGCCAGACGAATTCCCTCGCTGGCGCTGCGGGCTAGTGTCCACAAAATTCGAGATCGCACACAAAAATACAACTCACCTAGAAGATAGACGTAGCTCCATGGCCAAGAAAAAATCTGTCAAGAAGCAAGCGGACCTGCCGTTGAACAGAGACAGCAACGAGAAGGTCAAGCTGACGCAGCGTGACAAAAAGACGATCGGCAGTCTGATCAATCTGGCTGATACGGTCGTTGCTTCTGCGCAAAAGACCAAAGATCCGCGTCTAGAAATTCCGACGCGCAGTCTGTCTAACGTCCGCTATAACAAGTCGCAGCGGATTTTGGAGATGGGCAAAAATACCACCGCGCGACAGCTCTTCAACTTGAATCAAGCCAAGAGCTACATGCAGACGATGCTGGCCGCCGCCGGCTGCAAGCGGCTGGTCGAATCAGGCAAGACAACCAGCATCCGAGGTCTCTACTACCTGATGAAGCATACGATCGCCGGCACCAAAGAAGAAACCTTCAGTGATCAGGCCGAAAGCGATCCGATCATCGAAGACTTGGAAGTGTTGCTCGAATCGCTACGCGAAGAACTGCATCTCTACGCGCAGCAGCGAGGTAGCATGGTCGGAAATATTGTCCTGAATGACAAAGGGGACACGATCGACTGCTCACGCATGGGGAGCGGTGGCTACGGGATTCCGTCAATCGTCGAAGAGGACGTAATTCAGTTTACGGAGTGCGGCGCCGACTTTGTCCTGCATGTCGAAAAAGATACGGTCTGGCAACGTTTTAACGAAGACAAGTTCTGGAAGAAGCACAACTGCATTCTGACGCATGGTAGTGGACAGCCGCCGCGCGGCGTTCGTCGTTTGCTGCATCGCTTGCACAACGAGTTAAAGCTGCCGATCTACTGCGTTTTTGATAACGATCCGTGGGGATATTATATCTACAGCGTGATCAAGCAAGGCTCGATCAATCTGGCCTATGAATCAAAGCGGATGGCGGTGCCAGAAGCGAAATTTCTGGGACTGCGCGCGATTGACTACGAACGTTGCAATCTAAACCCCAGCGTCCAAATCGCGCTGAACGACACCGACCGCAAGCGGGCCAAGCAAATCGCCAAATATCCCTGGTTCGAGCAGAAAAAGAGCTGGCAAAAAGAGATCCAAAAGCTGTTGGACAACGGCTTCAAGTTAGAAGTCGAAGCGTTGATCAGCCAGGGGCTGAGTTATGTGACCGACGTCTACGTGCCAGAGCGTTTAGAAGACAAGCAATGGTTGGACTAAGGATAAGGCGTTCGTGAATTTCAGCTTGGCGCGTTAGAATTAGCCGATAGCCCATCAAACTCCTGTTGGCTCCCTAAGGAGGGCGCAAAGTGAACTTTGAGAAACCGCCGGAACTGGCCGACTACTACGCTGTTGCCGAGATTCCGGTGCAATGGGGCGACATGGATTCGTTCCAACATGTCAACAACGCGGTTTATCTGCGCTGGTTCGAATCGGCACGCGTCGAGTATCTCTCGGCAGCCAAGTTAGACGGAGTGATGGCCGAGACCGGTACCGGTCCGATTCTCTACTCGGTAACTTGCAACTTTCGCCGCCAAGTTCGCTTTCCTGATACGGTTTTGATTGGCGCCAAAGCGACACGGCTCGGCGGAACCAGCATCCGCATCAGCCATGCGATCTACAGCGTCAACCAAAAGCAAATCGTCGCCGATGGCGAATCTGGCGTCGTTTACTTTGACTACAAGAACCAGCAGGCGATGCGCATTCCGGATGAAATTCGGTCGCTAATGAAGACTTTTGAAGGACACGATATTTAATTTCGGTCTGCTATGAATCAGCCACGTGCGAAGGCCGAAATCTACGATCTGCCTGAATATTACGACATCATCTTTGCCGACGAATGGGAAGCGGAGTTCGATTTTCTCCGCTTCTGTTTCGACCGTTATGTCGAAGGGCCTACGCAGCGACTGTTAGAGCCAGCTTGCGGCACCGGACGATTGCTGGTCGAGCTACACAGCGCCGGTTACACGGTCGCCGGAGTCGAACTGAACGAGTCGATGGCGCAGTATTGTCGAGCTCGCTGTCCCGGAGCCGATCTGCTGGCCGGCGACATGGCCAACTTTCGACTTGATCAATTTGCTTGTTCGGAGCCGTTTGACGCCGGTTTCAACATGATCAACAGCGTGCGGCATCTGCTGTCAGAAGAATTAGCCGTCGCCCATTTTCGCTGCATGGCGGCGGCGATTCGTCCCGGCGGAATTTACATCGTTGGGCTTCATCTCACACCGACCGTCGGACAGCCGCTCGAAGATGAAACGTGGATCGCAACCCGCGATGGCGTAACGGTTACGTGTCATCTAGAAACGTATGATCGCGATCTCGACGCGCGGATCGAACGGGCTTCGCTCTGCTACGACATCGCAAAGAATGGTCACGACGTCCAAGTGGTCGGCGATCTTAATTTTCGGACTTATACCGCCGAGCAAATGGAGCAAACCTTGCAAGCGGCCGGCGGTTGGGAAGTCGTTGCGACTTATGACTTTACCTATGACCCCCACGAACCAATTGTCGTGGGGGAAGATAGCGAAGATGTCGTCTATGTGCTACGGCGGAAGTGAACCACAAAGCAGGGCGGACCGTGCGATCATGCCCCTACTGCGAAAGCGAAACCGGGTTGCCGTCTGCTTTGTTGGCCAGGTTCTGTAGGACGCTCCAGTTCATCGTTTTGGGCATGAATTGGACCGAGCCATCACACAGCAAAAAGAAGCAACCGCCGGCCGAGTGGGCGCTGCCAAAGTTGGCGTCTAGATCACTCAGCGTGCCGGTGACCAGCGGCTGACTGATCGGCGATTTCAGCATGCGGGTGGCATGAAAACCCCAGCGATAATGCGGACCATCCACGTTGGTTCGATAGACGTTGTCAGGTCGGCCAGGGAACTCTTCGATCCGTTTCTCGCCGATCGCAAACGTGTTGGAAAGCCCATCGGTGATGTTGGCGAAGTTCACGTTCGTAATCTGGCTAAATACGCCAAACACAAGGGCTTTGTTGGACGTGTTGCTGTGGCTCCCTTCACCGCCGGCGCAAAATGCGTAATCACCGCGCGAGCAGGTGACCATATAGTCGCCGGGTTGGCCTGCTTCAGGTTGGCGGCGCGAAGGGCAGAAATAGCCGGGTACCAGATTAGCGATCCCATCCGCGTTGTTGGTGTGAGTGACAGCTTCCTTGATGTCGAATTGATCGTGAATGTTGCCTTGCTCTAAAAAGGGAAGCAGCGGCACAAAGCCGCTCATGGTGTTGTAGTTGGTTCCAGCGGTACTGCTATAACCGCCCTGCGGCAGCACGCCGAATGTGTCATGAAAGTTATGCAGTCCCAGGCCAAGCTGTTTCAGATTGTTCTGGCATTGGCTGCGACGAGCCGCCTCGCGGGCTTGCTGCACCGCCGGCAACAACAGCGCGATCAAGACGCCGATGATCGCGATAACGACCAACAGTTCAACCAGGGTGAAGCCGGCGAACGGCTGGAAAGTGTGAGCGTGGAGCTTTCGATTGCGTCGCATTGGGATTCTCTCCGAAGAGTGCATGATGACAGCGATGAATGGTGGGCAGAGCCGGCCGCGCAGCCAAGTTTAAAGTTCGATATCGATCGTATTGGGCTCCGTATTGACCGTCCGGCTGAGCGGAGTTGTCGACAGGGACGAGTATTTGGGCGGAACCAACGGCCGCGGCAATTCATAGTTGGGGTCGTTCACCTCCAGGCCTGATTTAACCTCGGTCGACGAGTTCACGATCACGCGATGTTCGCCGGCGACCGCACCATCTCCGTCACTTGCTAGTGATAAGACGTACGTTCCGTCCGCTTTGATTTCACCGCGCGACGCCGGCAAGGCTTCATCCACCGGGTTAAAGATGATCGTGCCGCGCGACAACGGTTTGCCGTCGTAGGTGATCTTGCCTTGAACGGGAAAGGATTGCGGCCCTGCGTTGCCGCTACAGCCGAGCAGCATGGCCGTGAAAAACAGAGAAAAGAGGGGACAAGCTTTCATCGTAAGGCCTTTTTGGGGTTCCGCTGGGGGCCGGGGCGGCGGCGCGCTTACCTCTCTCTGGCCACTGCATGGTGAAGGACTTCCATGCCTGACCAGCGCCGCAACAAATCGGCCGGCCGGCAAGCACCAAGGAAGCGAGCGAAAGAGAGAGCAGGATCAACACAGACGTCAAGTTGACTCTTGACGCTTGTTCATCGTGGCGGCACAGCGCAGCGCATTCAATCCGAAAATGCGTAGTAAAAATCCGTTATTTTGCCAGATGCGCAAATAGTCAGAAGTGGGGCGCCTGATTGTCCCAGGTAAGAAACCTGCCCTTTAAAGGTCAGGCAGGGAGTGGGATCGCAAGCTTAGTTATCGCCGATCCGCTCGGCGTGCCCCGGAAAGCATTGCTCCAGCGCTTCTCGCACGGTCGATGTGATATCGGGCAAGCTGACCGGTTTGGCCAGAATGGAAAAAACCTGAGCTGCGATCGCTTGCTGGCGGATCATGTCATCCAGATTGCCGGAGAGCAGAATGCAAGGCAACTGCGATACGGTGGTGCGACATTCCACGATCGCTTCTAGCCCCGTCTTGCGCGGCATATGATAGTCGAACAGCGCCACATCGATTCGCATCGATCGCACGAGATCAACCGCTTCCAGCCCATCTTTCGCCAAGTGCGTATTAAAGCCGCGTGCGGCAAATACTTCGGCCAACGCTTCGCGAAAACCGCGATCGTCATCGGTGATCAACAAATTAGGGGCTTGAACAATCCCCATGGTTAATTCTTCCGTCCATGCTCGGTTGAAAGGAAAGCTCGTTGGCTAGGCGCCGTTTTATAAATAGTCGCTGATTACCTCTAGAGCAATTTTAATTCCAATTTCTCAATGTGCAGGCAGATTTGCAGTAAATCTCGACCATTTAAGCATTTGGCACGTTTTGTAGTCCTATTGCGGTAAGTCCCGCCGCTGCCGAATTGACAGGCGGTTGCCTAGATTGACATCATGCAGCAAATCATCGCACTTTTACGTAAATCATGACGGCGAGGGTACTTCAAATGCCGATTCCGTTTGCGGTATAACCAAGTACGCATCGGGCAGTGCACGTCAATCTTTCCGCCGAGCATGTATCGGTAGATGCCCGTATTGCGTTCTAAACCCTTGCTGCTAGGACAGTTAGGGTTAGTCGCCGATCGCCGCCAAAGAGGGTTGCAGGTGAGTAATAAACCCGGATTCTGGGCTCGTAACGAATTTTTGATTCGCCGGCTCCATTCGCTGACAGGTCTTTTACCGGTCGGCGCGTATATGATTGTCCACTTATTGGTGAATTCGAGCGTCGCTGTTTCGCCGGAGACGTTTCAGCGGAGCGTTTTCAGCATTCACTCATTGGGGGCGCTGTTGCCGCTGGTCGAGTGGACGTTCATCTTTCTGCCGATCATGTTTCATGCGTTTCTCGGTCTGATGTTTACGTTTGGCGCATCGCCCAACTACACCGAGTACCGCTATGACAGCAATTTCCGTTACACCATGCAGCGGGCGACCGGCCTGCTGGCTTTTGTCTTTATCGCTTGGCATGTGTTTCACATGCACGGTTGGATTCATAACGAAGCCTGGCGACATCTGATCGCCGGCTACGGAGGGATGTTTCATCCCTACAATGCCGCAAGCTCGGCCGGGTTGGCGATGCAGGCTTCGGTGCTTTATCCGGTTTTCTACACGATCGGCGTATTGGCCTGCGTGTTTCACCTGTCGAACGGCTTGTTCACGATGGGGATCACCTGGGGCGTGTGGATCAGTCCGAAAGCGCAGATCGGCGCTAAGCTGGTGACCAGCGTCTTTGGCTTAGGACTCGCACTTGTGGGTATCACCGCGATCGTAGGTCTCTCGACGATGAAAAACTTCAGCGAGATCCGCGAAAAGGAAAACACCGCCTACGAATTGCTAGTCGAAATCGGAGACATTCCGGCCAACCCCGAAAAGCGGGATCTGTCGGCCGATGAATCGCTAGATGTGGCTCCGCTGTACGAGGGGGCGCCGACTGCTCCGAAAACAGAAGCAGCAGACAAACCGGCGGTCAGCGAGTAACCTCGCGCTACGATATTAGAAACAAAGCATACCCTGGTCGTCACTTGGCGGCCCGACTTGAGACGAGGACATTCTGGCATGGCGAAGCAACGCGTTCTAATCGTCGGCGGCGGACTTGCCGGTTTGGCGGCCACGATGAAACTGGCCGAACTCGGCATCGCAGTTGACCTGCTGAGCATCACTCCGGTCAAGCGTTCGCATAGCGTGTGCGCCCAAGGGGGGATCAACAGCGTCAACGATCAGACGCGACAATTGGGCGACAACGAGTGGAAACACTTTGACGACACCATCTACGGCGGCGACTTTTTGAACCACCAGCCGCCGGTCTATGAGATGGCCAACTGGGCGCCCAAGGTGATCGATCTGATGGATCGCTTGGGGGTGACGTTTAATCGCACGCAGGAAGGCTTCCTTGATCGCCGCCGCTTTGGCGGTACGCTCTACAAGCGAACGGCGTTCGCCGGAGCGACCACCGGCCAGCAGTTGCTGTACGCGTTGGACGAACAAGTTCGCCGCTGGGAAGTCGAAGGGCTGGTTAAGAAGTATGAAGCCTGGGACTTTATGAGTCCTATCTTGGACGATGCCGGCGTCTGCGTCGGCGCCGTAGCGCAAGATATTGTGACGATGGAGCTGCGGACGTTCCGAGCGGATGCTGTGGTCGTTGCGACCGGCGGTTGCGGTTTGATCTATGGTCGCTCGACCATGTCGATGACCTGCACCGGCAGTGCGGCGAGCCGATGTTTGCAGGTTGGCGCCAAGTATGGCAACGGCGAATGCATTCAGGTGCATCCGACCGCAATTCCCGGCGCTGACAAATTGCGCCTGATGAGCGAAAGTGCTCGCGGCGAAGGGGGACGCGTCTGGGTTCCGCGCACGCCGCAAGATTCGCGTGCCCCCAAAAGCATTCCTGAAGCGGAGCGTTACTACTTCCTCGAAGAACGTTATCCCGCATACGGCAATTTGGTGCCGCGCGACATTGCGACGCGTGAAATTTTCAACGTCTGTATTAACGAAGGGCTAAGTGTCGAGAAAGATCGCCCCTGCGTTTATCTTGACCTGACCCATATCGACGCCGCCGAACTAACCCGCAAGCTGGGCGGCATTCTCGATATCTATCAGAAGTTCCAAGGGGTCGATCCTCGTTTCACGCCGATGAAGATCTTCCCGGCGGTTCACTACTCGATGGGCGGTCTCTGGACCGATTATCAGCGGACGGCTGAAGGTGGGCTGCAGCCAGGTTCCCCTAAGAACCAGGTTACCAACATCCCAAACTTGTACGCGATCGGCGAAGTCGATTACCACTATCATGGCGCCAATCGCTTGGGGGCGAACTCGCTGCTCAGCTGCATTTTCTCGGGACTGTTTCTGGCGCCGGGACTTGAAACGCTGCTCAAGAGCGTGCCGGAAGGACAAGCCGCGCATGAGCGTCCGCAGTCGCTGTTTGACTCAGCACTGACCAAGCAAAAGAACCGTCACGAAGCACTGCTGAAAAACACCGGTGGAGAGAACCCCTACCTGATCCATCAGGAACTGGGGAACATCATGACCAAAGCGGCGACCGTAGTCCGCGTCAATGAACAACTTGAGAACGCGATCGGCGTCGTCCATGATCTGGGCGAACGCGTCAAGCGCTGCTCGTTGTCCGATACGGGATCCTGGTCGAACCAAAATGTCTTGTTCACCAAGGCGCTGCAAGATATGTTCCCGATCGCCAAAGCGATCCTGAAGGGGGCCCTGCTACGTGACGAATGCCGTGGCGCCCATTACAAGCCGGCGTTTGAATTGCCGGGGCTGACCTCCGAAAATTATGAAGAGCGTCACCACCAGGCCGAACAATGGTGCGACAAGTTCCAGGAGAACGTCGACAAGTTCCTCAAGTCGACGATCGCAACGATCGACGACAAGGGGGATCCGACGATCACTTACGAAGAAGTCGACACCTCATTGCTGCCGCCGCGCCCTCGACTATATGGTTTGGTCGGCGCTGACATCATCGAAAAGACCTGGAAAGAACGAACTCGAGCGAAGCAAGCAGCAGCCAAAGCTGCCGAAGCCGCATCGAACTAATCACGAACAACCGTTGAACCTGCCGTCGCGCTGCGACGCTTTTACCGATTCTCAGGAGTCGCCAGTAAGCCATGATCGCTCACTCTGAAGACAAGCCGAGCCGTCCCAAGCCGCAGTCGTTCACCGTTAAGGTGCTTCGGAAAAACGGCCCCGGCCAGCCAAGCTACTGGGCCTATTTTACGATTCCTTACGAACCAGAATTAAACGTCATCAGCGTGCTGCAAAAGATCGCAGCGCGCGGCCAGGAAGATGGGGGCAAAAAATGCTCGCCGGTTTGCTGGGACTGCAATTGTCTGGAAGAAGTCTGCGGCGCTTGCACGATGGTGATCAACGGCAAAGTGCGTCAAAGCTGTTCGGCGTTGATTGACGTCCTGCTGGACGAACATGGCTCGACGCTTGAGCTGCGTCCGATGACCAAGTTCCCGGTTGTCCGCGACCTCATGGTTGATCGTAGCCGCATGTTTCAGGCCTTGAAAAAGGTCAAAGCCTGGGTGCCGGTCGACGGTTACTACGATCTGGGACCGGGACCCAAGCAATCGATGGCCGCCCAGGAAGCTTCGTACCCGCTGTCGGAATGTATGACCTGCGGCTGCTGTGTCGAAGCTTGCCCGCAGTACTCGAAGATCGAACTCGACCAACAGTCAGGTGAATCCGTCGAAGCTTTCCAAGAGCGCAAAGCAGAAGCGTACGACGAGAATTTTGTCGGCCCGCAGGCAATCAGCCAAGTGGTTCTGTTCAACATGAATCCGACTGGCCACATGAACAAGCGTGAGCGGATGGACGCGATCACCGATGAAGGTGGCGTTCAGGTTTGCGGTAACGCCCAAAACTGCGTCGCCGTCTGTCCAAAGCATATCCCGCTGACCCGCAGCATCGCCAAAGTCGGCCGCGACGCGACGTTCCACACGCTAAAGAAGTGGTTTGATTGGTCGTAAAAGGCTAAAAGCTCAAAACGGTAACACGCCAGCCCGAGGCAGTGCAAGTTTTGGGGTTGCGCTATTCGGCCAAAAAAGAATGGAACGCGGCAAAGCCACGGATGAAGAACGGAAAAACGCGGTAGGAATCCATGACACGTCCCCAGTGTCTTAAGCCCAACGCGGCAGTCCTAAAATAGCCCAGGGCGCTCGTCGCACAGGGACGGAGCCCTGGGTGCATAAGACATACAAAAATGGTGACGTTTGAGCCGGCAGTCACCCTTCTTCAATCCAACGTCAGCATCACGTTGGTGGACGACTACCCGGGGCTGCGTCGCCTGCGGCGAACTGCCCCCGGGCTCTTTTAGAACAGCCCGTTGGGCTTAAGTCACTGGGGGCAACTTTTATGATTTTCCGACCGTGTTCTATTCTTCATGAATCGCCAAATAGCGCAACTTAAAAAGGCGCAAGCCGAGGGTATGCGTTTAGAAAACCGAAAGCGCCAAGCCCCGCTTTGCAGATCTTGCACTGATGCTCGCGTGTTCGACGAAGTTCGGCGCCGCGATTGCTTTTTCGGCGACTTTGCTGGATTCCATCTTCCTGGAGGACGGCCACCAAAGCCTGGCGAGCGAGTATCCATGCGCGGTCTCTACTTGATAGCGAAACCTCCCCAAGACAATTGAAAAGTGGGTTCTGTCGCAGCGGAAGCAGCATGGACAAAGCTGGAGTCCGACGGCGCCTTCCATCGACTAGATACAGAGTGAAATTTGCCGAGGTCAACGAAGCAATTGGCAATTCGCTTCCCATTGGTCACAGGTCGTTACAAAAATGATATCGGCGACAGGCGAACTAAGAGGAAGGGCTTGAAGATCGAAATCGGGAGGATGGAGGTTTCGGATCTTTTCGGGTGGAGAGTCAGGCGCGGAGATTGTCGCTACCCTCTTTTCTGGTAGAGAGACAGCTGAACGGTCGCCAGCAACGTTGGCAACATGACCGTGACTAGCGCCGTGCAGGATGCGTAATTCCAGGATGTGGTGAGCCAACCGGCCAGACTGCAAGCCGCGACCAGCGCCGCGAGTAGGCCGCCGACGGCGGTAATGCCGATCAGGCAGCGCATGAGATCGCGAGGCCAGCCGTAATCGCACTCGCAATACTTCGCGAGTGTTGGGATCGGCGCTGCGATCCCTAGCGCCAGCATAAACAGCGGCCAAGCGTCTAACGAGATCTTGCCGAGCAAAGCGAACACTGCCGCGACGAATGGTATTGTTGACAGCAACGTCAGCAGAACGACCACATCCGCAATCCGTTTTTGCAGCGGCAGCAGAAGGTGCTTTCCCTCTCGATCATAAGAGAGTAGCCATAATGCAGCCGGTTCAATGGTGAAACTAGCTAGGGCAGGAGGAAAAAAGAGCAGCAGCGGCAGTTCCAGTAGGATCGCGTTTCTCGGAGGGGGCAAATAGAGAAACAAAGAGACGCACACCAAGGTGATCGTCGCGATGATGGCGTACATGATGACTGCGAAATCCGACAGCGTCTGCAGTCGGAAGCCGTTCGCCCAGCGGTACCACGGAAACCGCTGGATTCGACACTCCGTTAACCCCGACTGGGCCCAAAAGAGATGCGGATTGAGTCGTAGCGCCTCGCGAAAGGCCGCGGCGGCGGCAGTAAGCTCTTCTCTCCGCAAGAGCGTAAAACCGAACGCTGTATGAACCATTGGCTCTTCCGGAGCCAGTCGTAGCGCAATTCGCACCGTTTGGTATGCCGCGGGATAGTCCGAAGACTCAACCTGTGAACGCAGCTTTTCGACGATGCAGGGGACGCTCTCGGCTGATATTTCGAGCCCGTGTTGCGCTGCACTAATCGCGGCGACAAATTTTCCCTGGTAACGCAGCGTTCTGGCCAGCAGCGCTTGGTAGGGTGCGTAGGGCGGGCTGATTTTCAGTGCTTGCCTGGCTGCCGCTTCCGCTTCCGCAAATTGCAGGCACTTGATCAGATAGATCGCATGAATTTGGTGGACATAGTCGCTATCGGGCGAAAGCTGCAGCGCCTGACGAATGTGCGATTCCCCTTCGTCGGACAGTCCACACTTCGCCAGGCACCAACCGAGCGCAGCATGCGCTTTGGCATGATCCGGCGACTCGGCCAACACGGCGCGATAGACGTCGGCGGCCAGGTCGAAGCGCTTCTGGTCCAACAACAAATCGGCCCGCTGTATCAAGTCGTGCGTCATACGGCTCGCGTCCAAATTACATCAGAGACGTTGTCGCTCAATCTGCTTCAACTAGTGACGTACCCGCACGGTCCCCAAATAGTTCAACGCAAACTGCGACAGCAGCCCGCCGATGCACAAGAGATAAAACGGCCCCATCAACGCGTTATAGATCGTGACCATTGTATCCACCGGCACAAACATGCCGGTGACGGCGCCTGCGACACAGAGAAAACTGCCTAGTCCTAAGACTGCTGCAATCGCGATTGTTACGTTCCGCGGCCACCCTTCGTCGCAGCCGTAAATACGGGAGAGCGACGGCAGCAGGATGCCGAACGAGGCAGAGACAATCAGCGTCGGTAGCCACGCTTCGGTTCCTTCCAGTCGCATCGCAGCAAACGGATAGAGCGCCAGCCCCGAAAAGACGCCCAGCAGGCAGAGGCCGATCATGTTGGAGGTTCGAATCTGTTCGGTCGACAGAGCTAAGCGGCCAAAGCGATTTAAACGCAGCATCAAATCCAAGAGCGGGCTCGCGATCCAAGTCATCACCGCAAACGCGATATACAGCACCAGTAGCGGATTGACGTATGGCGCTAACTGCGGATTATTTTCGGCAAACGTCCAAACCATCCGATAGCCGACGTAACCGCCGATCAAAATCATCCACTGGGTGCGGCCCGACAGACGATTCATCCACAGGAAATATTTCAGCAGCCACGCGTAAAGCGTATTGCGCGATTTTAGTCCTTCAATCAAACCGATACGGGCCATTTCTAGGTCTGGTTCTAGACGCAACGCTTCGCCGAAGTGCTGGATCGCTTCTTCGCGTTTGCCTTGTTGCAGCAACGACCAACCAAGATTCGCGTGTGAATAGCCGTTGTCTGGATCGCGCTCCATCGCGGCTCGTAGCGACGCGTTCGCGTCGTCGGTTTTCCCTTGCTGCCGCAGCGCCAGGGCTCGCAAGTTTAGGCACTCGACATCTTCCGCATCTAGCCGCAAACCAAGCTCGGTGATCTCTTGCGCCTTGCTCCACTGCTTGAGCATGATCAGACCGCGGGCAAAGGACGCGTAATAGGCAGGCGCAGCCGGCTCGATTTCGACAGCGCGTCGGGCCGCTTCCAGGCCTTCCTCAGGGCGATTCCGCTCATAAAGAATACTCGCATGAATGTGATGCACCAGCGCCGCGTCCGGCGCCAATTGCAGCGCCTCGCCGATGTGCGTGGTCGCTTGGTCATATTGCTTCTGCTCGTTATAGCAGGCCGCCAGCAAGGCGTGAGCAAGCGGATTATTGGGCTGAGTGGAGAGCGCCGACTGCAGCGATTCGGCCGCTTTGTCAAAACGCGCTTGCTGCATCAACAATCGGGCATGTTCAATCTGCGCTTGACTCATCAACGTCACTTCGTATGGAGGCGAGAAGGAGAGAGGGAATAGTCGTGAGGAAAATCAAAGTTTCATGTACTTAAGAATGTCGTCGTAGACGCCACCCTGGTTCGAGAAGACGGCATAGTTTTTCGCCGTGGCGAACCACTCTTTGGTCGACTGATTCACTTTTTTCGCCGCCGTTTGCAGGTCGGCGGTCGTTAGCGGCAATGGAACGCCGGTTCGCATCGCTTCGGTCAGCTTTGCTTCTACCGCTAGGTCGACGACTGCTTTTAAATCGGCGCCTGAGAAGCCTTCGGTCGACTTGGCGATCTTCGTTGTATCGATATCCTTTTGCGGCTTGCCGCGCAGTTGCACTTGCAGCACATCGGATCGGGCCGGCGCATCCGGCGGCGGGACAAAAATCAGGCGATCAAACCGTCCCGGACGCCGAAACGCCGGATCGATATGCCAAGGGGCATTGGTCGCCGCGAGGATCACGACTCCTTCGTTGTTAGAATCGACGCCATCCAGCTCTGACAGAAATTGATTGATGATCTGTCGCGCAGCGCCGCTAGCCATATCGCTGCGACGTGCGCCGAGTGCGTCGACCTCGTCAAAGAAGAGAACGCAAGGAGCGTTGCGGCGAGCCTGCTCGAAGATCGCGTGCAGGTTACGCTCGCTTTGGCCGATCCACATTTCTAAGACGTCGTTGATGCCGATCGACAAGAACGAGGCGTTGATCTCTCCGGCTGTCGCCCGCGCAAGATAAGTTTTGCCGCAGCCAGGCGGTCCGTACATCAGGATGCCCCCGCCCACTTTTTTGCCGTAGGCGGCGAACATCTCGGCCTGCTCAAGCGGGTAGATCGCTTTCATGCGGATGTCTTCCTTGACGCTCGCCATGCCGCCAACATCGGCAAATTTGATCTTCGGCCGCTCTGGCGCATCCACCTCTTCCAGATCGGGCGAAGCGTCGGTGAATTCGCGCACGCGTCCTTCGCTCACCTCCGAGTCTTGCCAGACGGCGCCAACGCCCAATTGGGCCGATAGTTGCTCGTCTTCGACATCGGGATCGGTTTCGATCGCTTCTTTGTAATGGGCCACAGCGCTGCGAACTTCACCATCGGATAGCAGCAATCGCGCCAACACCACACGCGCTGCCGGCGAAGCTTCGCCGCGCTGGACAAGTTCTTCCAGAATGACCAACGCATGACTTGCTTTGGCCGAACGTACATAGTGCTGAGCGAGCGCAAGTTTGACGGCGGCGTTCTGCGGCTCGTAAGTTAGCGCCTCTTTCAGCTCGGTCTCGACTTCGGCGCTTCGCCCCAGATCGGCTAGCGTTTGCGCCAAATGAAGTCGCAGCGGAATGTTGTTGGGAGAGACTTCCAAAGCCGCACGCAGTGCGGCGACAGTATCGTTTGACATTCAGGCCATACTCCAGCGGGAGGAAAGGAGACCTCCAATATACGGTATGCGGCCGCAGTTTTTAACTCACCTTGTAGACTTGACATGTCGTAAGGTTGCGATATATTGATATTATGGGAAGCAGGCAGTGCGGAAAGTCGGCGAGCATCGTCGCCGCTCCCGTTTGCCGAGCAGCCAGTTTTACACTTCTCTGTGAAGGAGATTCCGCCATGTCCGACATCACCACTATTTCGCCGGTCCAATTGATCGAACGCGAGAAGTCGGGCCATCCGATTGAACTGATTGACGTTCGTACGCCGGTCGAGTTTCGCGAGGTTCACGCTGCGCAGGCTCGCAATACGCCGCTCGATTCGCTGGACGTGGCCGACATTATGAAGACGCGCCAGCAAGCGGCGGATCAGCCGCTGTACGTCATCTGCCGCAGCGGCAAACGGGCTGAGCAGGCCTGCCAAAAGTTTGTCGCCGCCGGCTTCACCAATGTGGTGAACGTCGAAGGGGGAACGATGGCCTGGGAAGCGGCCAAGCTGCCGGTTGTGCGCGGCCAGAAGATGATGTCGCTAGAGCGTCAGGTACGCATCGCGGCTGGCTCGCTAGTGCTGCTGGGCGCTGTGCTGGGATTGGCGGTTCACCCGTGGTTTATCGGTCTGTCGGCATTCGTTGGCGCCGGGCTGATCTTCGCCGGCGTGACCGATACTTGCGGCATGGGAATGATGCTCGCCCGGATGCCGTGGAATCAGGTGAAAGATGGAGCGTCAGGCAGTTGTCGCGTGGCGTGATTCGGATGCTTCGTAATGGGCTGTGAGAAATCTCTGGCTCGGCGGGGTGATCTTGGCATAATGGGATGCGTCGCCGTTGGCCGCGATCTGCCTGTTCTCGCTTCCGTTGTCTGAATCCGCAATGATCCAAGTAAGGTTCGCCGCTCTGTTGCTCTTGCTGTCAACCATTGGGTGTTCGTGCAATCGTACGACGTTTCCGAGTTCGTTGAACGCCGGGAAGGTGGTGATTGTAGAACGGCATGAGGAAAAGTTCGCCTTTCCGCTGGCACTGCAGCATCAGGGAAAAACTTGGACGCGGATCGGCGAAAGTCGCGGC
Source organism: Blastopirellula sp. SH421 (assembly GCF_057808535.1). Taxonomy (NCBI): domain Bacteria; kingdom Pseudomonadati; phylum Planctomycetota; class Planctomycetia; order Pirellulales; family Pirellulaceae; genus Blastopirellula; species Blastopirellula sp. SH421. The sequence continues at coordinate 6,365,031 of NZ_CM173712.1, read as the reverse complement.
AAGCCAAGTGAAGGCGTGATTTTCGAGTACACGCTGGGCGATCCCAATCAGGTTCTTAAGTATTTCCAGGGTTGCTCTCGTTGTGAAATAGAGTGGTGCATCGACGTCTGGCGTCGAGATGGTTTGCGTGATCCATGGGTGAAGGATGGGATCTCGATTGCCGTTGACACAGAGTCTGGGACGGCTCTGGAACTGACTCACGAGAGAAGTCTCGACACATTTGGTCCGTGTCGCAACTTTTATCCCGATGGTTCTCTACGCGGGGAAAAGCACTGTGGACCGAACATGACGACGACTGGCCCTGCCAAGGGCTATTTTACCTCAGGCGCCGTTTTCTGGTCGGGCGTCTATGAAGAGCCCGATAGTTTGAGCATGGAAAGCGTGGCGTTCTATGACGAGCAAGGGTCCGAGATCGAAGGATTAACGTTTAGCGATAAAGAATTGCGTTACAAGCAATGGTTAGAACTCACCACGCCGAGAATCGATACGCGACCGTAGTCGAGGTGACGGCACAAAAAAAAGCTGCTCGCCTGACAGAGACGAGCAGCTTTGAATTATACGGTAGCTAAAAATCGTTGACTTAGATCTGCGGATCTTCTTCAAACGATTCCAGCTTGGTCGGGAAGAACAACTCGCGAACGGCGATTAGCAGGCGTTGTTCGATCGGCGAGTGACCGGCGTTGATTCCTTTTTGAACCAGCGTGGCCAACAGCGCCTGACCTTCGGGCCAGCGAACGCTCATTACTTTGCTGCAATCTTCCAGCAGTTGATAGATGCGAGCTCGGGTGACGCCCAGCATGCGAGCTTGCATGCGAACGCTTTGCGGCTTGCCTCCCAGGCCGAGACGTCCGACCGCAAGGTCAAAGACAGTGTCGCCTGCGTCCAGTTTGATTTGCTTCAGCAGTGCGTCAGCGATGTAAGCGCGGACGTCATCTTCGGAAGGCTGATTGTCGTCGACCAGCTTGTCGAGAACGAAGCGTTCGACAACCGGCACAAAGTTGGGCTGCAACTTCAGGGCGAACTGATCTTGCGGTTTCACGTTCTCGAGCATCTGGTGGATGCGGAAGAAGACTTCCAAGACCACGCGAACTCGTTTTTCGCCATGCGTTTTCAGACGACGGATCTCGGCGACGGTGTAGTCGAGATAGAAGCTGAGCGGCGTGTTCCAGATCACGGTCGGCACTTCGGCCAGCGAAGAGGCCAAACGGCCGAGCTTCTCGTGCTGCAAGTTATGAATCCGAACCGATTCGCGCCACTTGGCCCACAGCAGTTCAGAAACAAGCGTGTGGTCAAACTGACCATCCGGCGTGCAAGGCATGCCGAGGATTTCGTCCCCTTGGGACGCGGGAGCTTGCTCTTGGGCGCCATACGGCGTTGAATGGGGTTCTTCCTTCGTGGCGCGATGCAGAAGGCGAACCAGTGAGCTGATTTTCTTCTGGCCAATGCCAGGAGTCGCTGAGAGCTCTTCAAACGGGGTTGCTAGCAGGTCGCCCAGCGAACGGCCGAGAAAAGCAAGCGGCAAGCGGCGATCGTTTGGCAGCGCCCAATAGGCGAGCGGCTTTTCGAGACGATCCGAGAATTTGTTTTCATCCAGCAGCGTTCGCTTCACTTCATCGAAGCTGCTGATTAGTTGATAATCTTCAGCCGATGCGACCTTGGTCACTCGCATCATAATAATCTGCTCCTCTTAAAGCGCGGTTCTGTTCCGAGTAGCACGATTCTCAAGTATAGGTCGATATTGAGACTCGACCGGCTGCCTGGGAAATGTGCAGTGCCTACTGCTTTGTCTGCAAAGTATTAATTAATCTTCGCTAAATCAAAGAAGTTGTCCAGTGATTTCCATTCTCATGATCATGAATTTTTGCCACCGCCTCTTCCGTTGGTAGCTCATGAATTGTTCAGAATGTGTTAATGCTTCCCGGTTTCCGCAATCGCGGTAACTTAAAAAACATTAATAACCACCCAGTAGCTGTCTGTTTAATTCTCCATCTGCTTTTCAGAGATGTCAAGTTAAATTGAATTGACGAATCGAAAAATGAATTCGTTTGCGTGTCGAGCAGTTACGAACTTGACTCCCCAATTGAGACCAATAATATCTCGTTAAGGCAATCTCTTGTCCGTAAGTTCACTATCTAAGCAGTCGATGCAGGCAACCAAATCAACCTTCTGCGTCATTGGCGCAGGGCCGTCTGGATTGACGGTCTTGAAAAATCTTTTGCAAATGGGCGTCCCTTGTCACGCGCTGGAACGCGAAAACGAGGTCGGAGGAAACTGGAACTTTGGCAAAACTGCTAGCAGCGTCTATCAATCGACGCATCTGATCTCCTCCAAGCGGATGACTGCTTATGACGAATTCCCCATGCCTGAGTCGTTTTCGTCCTACCCGAGCCATCAAGAGGTGCAGCAGTATTTGTGCAGTTATGCGCGCGAATTTGATCTTTATTCGCATATTGAATTTGGAACTACGGTAAGCCACATCGCGCCTGTCGGACAGGACGCTTGGGAAGTCCAGGTCGCTGACGAGGAAACGCCTCGTCAATATGCTGGGGTCATCATTGCCAACGGCCATCACTGGGATCCGTTAACGCCTCAAATCCCTGGCAATTTTTCGGGCGAAGCAATACATGCGCGGCAGTATAAGTCAAGCGAGCAACTCCGAGGGAAACGCGTCCTAGTGGTCGGTGCAGGCAATACCGGCTGCGACATTGCCGTCGAAGCGGCGATTCACGCTGATCAAGCTGCGATCAGCATGCGTCGCGGATATCACTTTTTGCCCAAATTCATTCGGGGTAAGCCTGCCGACGTGATCGGCGATCGCTTGCGATCATGGCCGCTGCCAAAATCATGGAAGCGCTGGATTGCACGGCAAGTTGTCGCGTTTGTCGTCGGTCGCCCTGAGAAGTACGGACTTCCCCGGCCGGATCATGACATCTTTGCGACCCATCCGATCATCAACTCGCAGCTGCCCTATTTCGCCGGACATGGTCGTGTGCAGGTCTTTGGCGACGTCAAACAGTTTGACGAGGGTGATGTTGTCTTTGCCGATGATCGTCGCCAAGCGTTTGACCTAGTGATCTTTGCGACCGGCTACAAGCTATCGTTTCCGTTTGTCGATCTAAATCAGTTGAACGTTCAAGAGGGATCGCCGCGGCTCTTTTTGCACGCATTTCATCCCGATCGAGACAATTTGTTTGTCGCCGGCATGATTCAACCCAATAGCGGACAATGGCCGTTGACCGAATTACAGGCCAAGATCATCGCCCGATTTATCGCGGCGCAAACGAATCAGCCGCAAGTCGCCGCTTGGTTTCGCGCTCTGAAGCACTCCAGCGGAGTCGGCTTGTCCACAAGCGACGAATTCATCGCTTCGCCCCGTCATCGACTCGAAGTCGACTATTACGACTACCGCAAGAGACTGCGGAATATCTTGCAGCGCATGGACAGGGTGAAGCCGCTGGTGCGGAAATGATGAATATCGAAACCCGAATGTCGAATGCAATCGAATCGCAACGCCAGCCCGAGTGCGCCGATTGAAGTTGGGCTATTTCGGACCGATTGAACACTAGCCCGCAGCGCGAGCGAGGGAATGCGGCTGGCTACTTCAATCCGGGTTAGAATCGCCAAGCGGATTCCCTCGCTCGCGCTGCGGGCTAGTGTGAACGTTTTCGATATTCGTCTCTTTAGAAATCAATCACCAGCTCATCTTCCGCCAGGATCGTTTGGGGAAAGATCTTTTGGGCGATTTCTAATCCGATCGGGTCGTTGATGTTGTCCAGAGGATTGACGTGGGTTAGCACTAAGCGACCGACGCCTGCGGCTTGGGCGACTTGAGCGACCGGCGTGACGCAACTGTGACCGGTCACCGCGGCGAAGTCTTCAAGACCGTCAGGAAAATAACATTCGTGCAACAACAGATCAACGCCGCGGATCTTGTCGACGTAATCCGCGTCGAGCGCGGCGGTCGTGTCAGTGACATAGGCCATAGACTGGTTGGCGAAGTCCAAGCGATAGCCAACGCTGCCGCCGGGGTGTTTTAAGGGAAACCAACTCAATCGCCCGCCGCCGCTCAGCGGGACATCGCCTGTGAGCGGAATGAAATCACACGGAGGCGCCACCGGAAACAGTAGCGGCGATAGCAAGTGTTGCTGAATCGCATCGATTTTGTCTTGCTCGGCATGAACGCAAGCGGTCGTCTCTTTTTGATGGAGCGTATCAAACAGAAACGTCACGCCAAACACATGATCAAGATGCGCATGGGAAAGAAATATATCGAGCTGCGGCGTAGCGATCCGACTACGAACGCGATGGAAACCGGTCCCGGCATCCAGCACCACGCCGATCTGGGGCAACATAAAACAGGCAGTTTGTCGCGTTTGGCTGGGGTGATAGCCAGAAACGCCGAGACAGTGAAGTTGCATGACCCAACAGCAAATCAAGGAGCGAACAGCAGGCCGGCGGCTAATCGCCGCAGATAACACATCTATCGTAGAAGATGCGGCCGCATGTTGCGACGCCTTTCTCTGGGGCCAGCCCACAAAGAAGGCCAGCGCAAAAGAAAAAGCCGCCGCGACATAGCCCGAAGGTTACGCCGCGACGACTGCTGCTAGGTATTGGTAATTGGTCGTCGGTTTAGCGGCGACGTTTGGAGCTTAGTTCAAATTTGAACTCGTTAGGACCGTCGGCGGTGACGTCTGCGGTCAAGATGCTACGTTGGTTGTAGATGGGTGGGACGATAACTCGTTGAAGTGGTTTGCGACCTTCAGCAACCCACTTCATCATTGCTTCTTCATCATCAGCCGCAATTCCACCGTCATCCGTTGACTGAATTTCGATTCGATGGCTGCCGACAATTGGAGCATACGCGCCTTCCGACGTGAATTTGCCATCAATAATCGTTGCAAACGCTTTCGGGCCTATCGTGTTATTACTCGGAACGAAGTAGACAACGCCTTCCACAAGCGGCTTGCCGTCATAGGTCACAACACCGCTTACATTCGCGCGATCATACACATCGTCTTGCTTGGCGCACCCAATCCATAGGAATGCCGACGATGCGATGAAAATCCCACAGTGGAGAAGACTAGTATTCACTAATAACCTCCCCACCGCCGCGAGTTGCAAGAGCGTCGAGAGTTCCCGCATCGATCGTGTCGGCGATAAAATGCACGGAACCATCAACGAACGTAAACTGCGAACCGCCTGGGTGCTCACTACGGAACGAGTGTCGCCAGTTGCCGTCATAGATTCCGTCGTCCGCCTTGTCCTTCGGGTTGTATGCGAACTCGGTGGTAAAGGCCATCGAAAGCGAGTAGGGATTGGACCAATATGTAAATGAATATCGCGACTGACCATTGCAAGCACCTGAAGTAAACTTGTAGTCAGGCAGGTTATAAGCTGATTCGCCAACCAGCAAAGTGTTGCTCGTTCCGTCCGTGACATCCCGAAAGGCGGTCTTCCCCGTCAAAGACTTGGCGTAGACGATCGCACCGTTTAACGCTTGATCTTGGACCGCATAGGAACTTGCTGCTTCGGAACCGACATTGACGGCGTAGTGCCCTTCCGCTCGTCCTGCATCGCAGCTACCGCCAACTTCACGTCGCTGAGCGGCGGACGGGCACATAAACGCTTCAATTTTCTGTCCCGTGACTGCTTGGTTGTAAGTGCTGGAGTTAGTTTGAGTCGGATCATACAGTTGATAGGCGGCCGATTGCTCTAAGTATGGCAAAATCGCGCAAAAGTAACTCCCGCCGCTAAGTTCGGTGGAAGAAACTCCTCCGGATACCGTGGCGCCATATTCGACTGTCGGAAATTGCCGACCGGTGTCATGGTAGTTGTGCGTCGCCAGGCCGATCTGCTTTAAGTTGTTGGTGCAAGACATCCGCCGCGCCGCTTCGCGGGCCTGTTGCACAGCCGGCAACAACAACGCGATCAGCACGCCGATAATCGCGATCACCACCAACAACTCGACTAATGTGAAACCTTGACGACGCATGGTCGGCTCTCCTCTTAGAACTTGCCCTAGCAGGGACAGTGGGGGGGATTTCGCAACGCGAAACGGTTGTCGACCGTGTGGGCTGGCGGGAGAGCTGGCGAACGGCTGGCAGATATTTGCGAGAAAACTCGGAAGAACGCGTTGCGAGCGAAACTGATATCGAGTATCAATATCGCTGTAGGGAGTTTAGCCGCTTGTCGGCGGCATTGTCAACGACCGACTTTAAAAAACTTCCCCTCCGCCGATTTTCACCACGATTTGCCTATGTCCAGCGACAGCTCACCAGCCCCGGAAGACAAACAAGCCGCGGCTAATCAGGCTCTGCCCAGCACCGCCGGTCCTAATTCCAAAATCGTCGACTCGATTGAATTGATGGACGGCGCCAACGAAATTTTGATCTCCCACAAAGGCGCCTTCTATCGGTTGCGCGAGACTCGCAGCGGCAAGCTGATTTTGCAAAAGTAGTGGGTTGCGCGGCGCGGCCCTCCACTCCCAACCCATCTCCCTACGGTCCGTTTTCTCTTGGTTCGGTGGCGTGCTAAGCTATGCGTAGCCCCCATTTCCCGACTTTCCAGGAGTTCGCCGCGTGAGCGAAGATACGTTTCAGCTGTTGGCTGCGCTCTCGCGTGGTGAGACCGGCGCTGCTGAGAAGCTGTTGCCGATGGTCTATACCGAGCTGAAGGGAATCGCCGCGCGGCAAATGCAGCGCGAGCGAGCCGATCATACGCTGCAGCCGACCGCATTGGTTCACGAAGCCTATCTAAAGCTGATCGATCAAAGCCGCGTCCAGTGGCAAGGCCGGACCCACTTTTGCGCCATCGCCGCCAACATCATGCGGCGAATATTGGTTGACCATGCCCGCGGCCGCAACGCCGCCAAACGGGGCGCTGGCGCTCAGAAGATCGCCATCGACGAAAATCTGACCCCTGAAGCTTCGCCACGCGAAGTCGATCTGGTCGCACTGGACGACGCGCTGGAGCAGTTGGCCGAACTCAATCCTCGGCACGCGCGCATTGTCGAGCTGCGTTATTTTGGCGGACTAACCGTCGAAGAAACCGCCGCCACCCTCGACATCTCGGCATCGACCGTCAAAAACGATTGGCGCGCCGCAAAGGCGTGGCTGCTGACTCAGTTGGAAGCAGAGTAGCCACGTAAGCCCGAGGCGCAAGCCAAAGGAATCTGTGCGCTGTCCCTGAGGTTTGCAAAATTGCCCATGACGCCGGAAGACTATCAACAAGCGTGTGAAGCGTTTGAGCAGGCGAGCCAACTGCCGTTGGCCGAACGCAGCAGTTGGTTGGCTGCGCGGTTTGCTGCTCGGACTGACTTGCAACAGCAGGTCGCGGCGATGCTTGCTCAGGCCGATGATAGCCGGCTAGATCACTCGCCACTCGACGCGGTATTGACGCCGGATAGTCCGACGATCGGCTTGGACACGTCGAACTGGCGGCCTGTACAGCCGGATCAAATTCAAATCAGTGGCTATGAAATCGAAGCCGAAATTGCCCGCGGCGGCATGGGCGTAGTCTATCGCGCTCGCCAGCAAAACCCTAGTCGGACGGTTGCGCTGAAAATGATCCTCGCCGGGCAATTTGCCTCGAACGACGAAGTTGCGAGGTTTCGAACCGAAGCGGAAGCGGCCGCCAACTTGAGCCATCCCGGCATCGTGCCAATTTATGAGGTCGGCAGTCACCAAGGACGGCATTATTTTTCGATGGGCTACGTCGCTGGTCAAAGCTTGGCAGTTGCGATGAAGTCGCGCTCGTTTGAACCTGACGAAGCGGCTGACCTAGTCCGACAAATCGCCGAAGCGATCGAGTACGCGCATCAACATGGGGTGATTCACCGTGATCTCAAGCCGTCGAACGTGCTGCTGGATGAAGAAGGGCGACCTCAAGTGACTGATTTTGGCTTAGCCAAACGGGTCGGCGAAGAGGCGAACCTGACTTGCACCGGTCAAATCATGGGAAGCCCCGGTTATATGGCGCCGGAGCAAGCGACTGGCCATGCGCATCAAGTGGGGACGGCGACCGACGTGTATGGGCTAGGAGCAATTCTGTATGCGCTGCTGACCGGCAAGCCGCCATTTGAGAGCGCCAACTTGCTTCACGCGATTGACTTGGTTTGTTCGTCCGACGTCGTGCCGCCGCGCAAGCACAATCGGCAAATCCCGCGGAAGCTAGAAACCATCTGTTTGAAGTGCTTGCACAAAACGCCAGGCGCTCGGTATCGAACGGCCGCCGATCTCGCAGCCGACTTGCGCGCCTATCTGCTCAACGAGCCGATTCAGGCGCATCCCTTATCTACCTTCAAACGGGTTGTCTTTTGGGCGCGGCGTCGCCCCGGCTTGGCGATTGCTTGGTCGGCGATGTTGCTCTTTTACGCCTATCATTTGTTTTGCGTGTGGATTGTCCGCGACCCGGTGTCGTCGACTCCTTTATTTCAAGGAATCGCGACCGCAACCGCCGTGGGGTATGCAAGCGGCGCATGGTTTTTCCAGCGGAGGTATGAGAAGCCGCGCTACCGGACCACGACGATCTATTTGTGGATGACAATGAACGTCGTGCTGCTGACGATGCTGCTGTTTTCGACCAACGGCGCGAACAGTCCCCTCGTGCTGGGATATTTACTGTTAGTGGCCGCAAGTGGGGCGCTCTATCAAACCGGTCTCGTCGGTTATGTCACTTCGATCGCACTGTTGGGCTATTACATCCACGTCTGCTTTGCCCTCTTTTTTCCGACGGGGCCGCCGTTTGATCTGCACTGGACGATTTGCTTGACGCTTTCGATCTTGCTGTTGGGAATGATCCAGTACTTTGTGGTGCGCAAGATTCGTCTGGTCAACGGCTGAGCAGCGCTATAGGCTAGAAGTCAGCCGCAAGGTTCGGATTCGATCAGAAATGTAGGCCACGGCTCATTGAAGAATGGAGCCCGCTGAACAGCGGTCATCCACATCATCAACGCATAAGCAGCGCTATCCGCTGACGCAAAGCGAGTGAGCATAATCGCTACTGCCGGCGCGAAAGACGCCGCGTGTTAAATTCTGGCGAAACGCCGCTTTCATTTTCTATTTTGTGAACTACGCAGCGTCGATAAAATAAGCCGGAAGTCGCGACGGCGCACCCCACATCCGCCCGGCTCCTCCTTCCCTAGCATCTTGTTCAGGAGCGCCCTCATGCAAAACGTACTCTCCGTCATCTTGGCTGGCGGTAAAGGGTCGCGATTGGAACCGCTGACGCGCGATCGCGCAAAACCGGCGGTTCCCTTTGGCGGCGTCTATCGCATTGTTGACTTCGCGCTCTCCAACTGTTTGAACAGTGGGTTGCGACATATTCAGTTGCTGACGCAGTACAAAGGTCAAAGTCTCGATCGGCACGCCAACACCGGCTGGCAGCGTTACTTCTGCCGCGAGTTGGGCGAGTTTATCGACGTCATCCCACCGCAACAGCGCATTGATGAGCAGTGGTATCAAGGTACTGCCGACGCGGTTTACCAAAACATCTACGCGATGGAGAAGCATCGCCCTGACTATGTGATGATCCTCGCCGGCGACCACATCTACAAGATGAACTACGCGTCGATGATCGACTATCACATCGAAAACGGCGCCGACCTAACAATCGGAGCGCTCCGCGTTTCGACCGAAGAAGCCAAATCGTTTGGCGTGATGCAGGTCGACACCGATCAGCGAATTATCGGTTTTGAAGAAAAGTCGCAGACGCCGAAAACGATTCCCGGCGATTCAGAGCATTGCTTGGCGTCGATGGGCATTTACGTCTTCAACACGCACTTTTTGTTTGAGCAGCTTTGCCAGGATGCGACCCGTCGCGATAGCGTCCATGACTTTGGCAAGAACATCATTCCCTCGATCATCGACAAGCAACGTGTCTTCGCTTTTCCGTTCCGAGACGAGAACCGCAAGCAAGACGCCTATTGGCGTGACGTAGGTACGCTAGACGCTTACTTTGAAGCGAACATGGACCTGGTTCACGTTGATCCGCAGTTGAACTTGTACGATCAGGATTGGCCGCTCCGAACCTATCAGCCCAACGTCCCCCCGCCGAAGTTTGTCTTCGCCGGCACGGCTGACGAAGGTCGACGCGGCTGTGCGCTCGACAGCATCGTCTGCGGCGGCTCGATCATCTCGGGCGGCGAAGTCGAACGCAGCATCATCGGCGCCAATGTACGCGTCAACAGCTTCGCGCATGTTGAAGACTCGATCTTGTTTGAGGGGGTCAACATCGGCCGCCATACGCGGATCCGTCGGGCGATTATCGATAAGGGGGTTCAGATCCCCGCCGGGACAGAAATCGGTTTTGATCTAGATATGGATCGACGTCGCGGCTTTACGATCAGCTCTGGCGGAGTGGTGGTGATCGCCAAAGGAGACGCCGTCGAAAGCATGGTCCGCGCCGAACGAGCACAAGCCATCGCCTAACCGGCCAACATAACCAAACCCAGGGCGACGAACCCTCCCTCCTCGTCGTCCAGCAGGAATAGGCGCGCAAGCGTCTATTCCATTTTTTGTTTCGAATCCAAGCGAACGCTAGACGGCACGGGGCGAAAATCTGAAAACTATTTGCCGAAGCAGGGAGTCGCTAGTTAGTGGATTGTACGCAGCGAAACCCAGTAAAATTGTTGGGCGAGCGAGGCGCAGCGTGGGCGCGATACCAGACCATCGCTTCGCTGACGCCATCTTGCTCAGATGACAACCAGCTGCCGCCGCGGATAACTCGTTCTTCTCCTTCAACCGGGCCGACCGGATCTACGAGATCGGCCAGTTGATAGGCGTCTTCGGCGTAGTAATCGCTGCACCATTCGGCGGCGTTGCCTGCCATGTCGTAAAGTCCAAATCCATTGGCGGCAAACTTGCCCACCGGTGCGACTTCGGCATAGCCATCGCTTGCGGCGTCGGCAAACGGGAATCGCCCTTGCCAGACGTTGCCAATTTTTCCTTCCGCATCCTGAGCTGGATAGTGACTGACGCTTTGACCGCCGCGAGCTGCAAATTCCCATTCGGCTTCGGTCGGCAAGCGTTGGCCGGCCCACTCGGCGTAGGCGCGGGCGTCATACCACGAAACCTGCAGCACGGGATAATCTTCCCGACCGATGATCGTGCTGCCGGGGCCGGTGGGATGTCTCCACTGGGCGCCATCTACGATCGACGCTTCGCCGGTCTTGGAATCGAACACCCACGATCGCCCGCGACGTTCAGCGTCGGTCAGATATTGAGTCGCTTCGACAAACGCAGCGAACTGGGCGTTGGTCGTTTCGTATTGAGCGATCCGCAGCGGCGATATGTTTACTTGAACGACCGGCTGTGTTTCGAGCGGTCCGTTGGGCTTGCCCAACAGAAAGAGCCCACCGCTGAGCGAGATCATTCCATCGTCGTCAGTTTCAGGAGCAGCTGCTGCTGCGATCGGCGACTCGGATGGTGCAGTGCCGGAGAGGCCGGCGATGCTAAGCGCAGGGAAGCCTCCTTCTGGCGGAAAGAAATAGCCGCCGACGCCCAGGCTCAGGATTACCAGACCGAGAATTGGCAACAGGTACGAGCGGCGCGGCTTACTCGGCGGTTTGCCGGCTGCCAGCTGTCGCATGTAGTGCAGCCTTTGGGTTGATCGGGTCACGACGGCCTCCTTGCCGCATCGACAATTCGCGATTAGCTATGCTTTTGTTTCATCCGGCGGCTGTACGCTTCTAGTTTGCGCTTCTCGTCGACGGTCAGGCTCCCTATTCCTTCGTCCCGGATTTTATCGAGGATCCGCTCCGCTTCATCATTGGAGTCGAGGTACGGATCATCAGTGGGGGGCGAATGGACTTTCAATTTCGGTTTTCGCTTCATCGACTTGCGAAGTCGCTCAGGAAGGCCGCCCAAAGTGAGCCAACTTAAATTCCAGCCGCCATAGAAATAGGCCAAGCCAAAGGCGGCGCCAGCCAAATGCACGGTGAACGCAACAAGACTTTGCCCCGGTGCGAATGCGCCAAACACATTGAACGCGATGATCACCACGCCCAACAGCCAAGCCGGAACGGGGAAGAGCAAATTGACATAAATCGTGACGCGGGGGAAGTTGCAGATGAACAAGATCAAAACCGTCGTCACCGCTCCTGAGGCGCCGACAACTGTGCCGCCGCTGCCGGCCGCCAAACAAGCGGCCGACCAGAAAACTCCGCCAAAGATGACGCTGATTAGATAGAACCGCAAAAACTCGGCGCTGCCGTATCGCTCTTCAATCTGACGGCCGAACATCCACAACACAAACATGTTGCCGATAATATGAAAAATGTCGCTTTGGCTATGCAAAAAGCCGTAGGTCAGAAACTGAAACCAGAGCAGTGGGTGGAGCAGCGTGTCAGAATGTAGCGCAGCATAGTTCCCCAGCTGACTCCCAAAAGCGAGCCAGTCCACGAAAAAGACAATCACATTGATAATCACCAACGTGTTGACGACCGACCGCCCGCTCGAACTGAAAGAGAGAGAGCGCGGTTCGTCTTGATAATACTCGCGGTCGTAGATTCCCATATTCCGTAACGCAGTTCGGCCGCTGGAGGTTGCATCGCCGGCCTAATCGATATCACCGGCCGCACCAATAACATCTTAGGCGCCAAGTCGCTCTAAGTGCAGTCCAGTTTAGCACGTTGCTACGGCATGGGCGCAGATCGCTAATCGCCGACGCCTAACGTGACCGGAATGTCAACATTCTTTCCTTCCCGCAAAACGCTCAAAGTGACAACTTCCCCAGGATTTTTTCGCTCAATAGCGGTCAGCAGGTCATCGGCTGATTGGACGGCGGCGCCGTCAACTGCGGTAATTACGTCGGCTTTGCTGCGATCGACGCGAGTTTCCTCAAATATATAGGGGCCTCGGCGGACTTGTTCACGAACCAATTGGAACCCTCGCAGCCCTGCTTTTTCGGCCGATCCCCCTTGAGCGAGCGACGCGATCCCCAGCCCTTCATCCGTCAAATAAACGCGCGTCACGCCCAAATCGGGCCGCGTTACTTTGCCATCGGCGATCAATTGCGGAGCCACTCGACGAATCGTCCCCACCGGAATCGCGAATCCTACGCCGGTGTTCTGGCCGGTACGGCTGGCGATCGCCGTATTCATCCCGATCAAGCGGCCGTTGCTATCAAACAGCGGGCCCCCCGAATTCCCCCGATTTAGCGCGGCGTCGATCTGAATGATCGCTTTCATCGTTCGACCGCTCCGAGAAGGGAGTAAACGATTCAAGCTAGAAATAATCCCGATGGTCATCGTCCGTTCCAGCCCAAACGGGTTACCGATGGCGAACGCTTTTTGTCCAACCCGCAGATTCGCAGAATCCCCCAGTTCAACAGGAACCAGTAGATCGGCAGGCACATCAATTTTGAGCACCGCGATATCATTGACTGGATCTTGCCCCACCAGTTGGGCGGGATAGGTCTCGGCATTGAAGAGGGTGACGTCGATCTCCGTAGCCCCTTCGATCACATGATAGTTGGTCAGCACGTGCCCTTGCTTGTCGAGCACTGAGCCCGATCCAGAGCCTTCGGCCGGCGATTCGTTGGTCAGTAGCCCAAACACCGTATCGCGCTGCACGCTACGCGTCATGATGTGGCAGGCGCTGCGATTGCCCTTTTCATAAACATAGATATTGCGTTCTTCGTCAGGCGTCAGCCCTAGCTCACTGGTCGACGGTCGCAGTTGTTGCAGCGGTCGAGCGTCGCTGATACGCGGTTCTGTTGTCGAACGCCAAGCGTTGGCCGTTGGCGCGACAGGTTGCTGGGCGAAGGTCGCTTGGCTAATCGCCCAAGCCAGCACGCAGCAGATGAGCGAGCCGGCGGAAAAACAGTTTTTCGGCATAAGGCTGACTCCCAACAGAGAGTAGAGATAACAGTGACGGAATTGCAAACGACACCACTGACGTGTCCCAGATAGTACGAACTTTCGGCTTGAACGGTTCAAGGATTGCTAGCTGCAATTTATGGAAATCAACCTGTTTATGCTAAGCGATCCTTGGCCCGATGCAACGTCAGCGCCATCAGGGCTGAATGCGTGCCGAGACGCGCTACTTCGGGATCGTCCTCACTGGGGGTCATCATCTGATAGCTGCCGTCAGACTGCATGAGCCAGGCCTGTCGTCGGTCTTTCAAGCAAATGTCGAGGATCTCCCATAAGCGTTCTTTCAAATGGCGTGACTCGACTGGGACGATCGCTTCGACGCGCTTGGTCAAGTTGCGAGACATCCAGTCCGCCGAGCCGATGTAGAACTCGCCGTCGAGCGGACTTTCGGCGCCATTGGCGAAGTAATAGATCCGCGAATGTTCCAAAAACCGGCCGACGATTGAACGGAGTCGCATGTTGTCGGTGACCCCTTCAACGCCGGGGCGCAAGCAGGCGAAACCGCGGACGATCAGTTCGACTTGCACGCCTGCTTGCGAGGCTTCGGTGATTGCGCGGCACAACTCGGGGTCTTCCATCGCATTGAACTTGGCGACGATCAGCGAAGGGAGGCCCTTCTGATGATTGTCGATTTCTCGCTGCACCATCTGCAAAAACTTCTCGCGCATGTTGATCGGCGCGACCAGCAGTTTGTCGAACGTAGGCGAACGAGAACGTCCTGTCAGCATGTGAAACAGATTCACCACATCATTACAGATGACCGGATCACAGGTGAACAGTCCGACGTCGGTATAAACGCGCGCCGTTTTGACGTGATAGTTGCCGGTGCCGATATGCGCATAGCAGCGCAGCCCGTCGGCTTCTTTGCGGACGACAAGGGCAATCTTGGTATGCGTTTTCAGCCCTAATACGCCGTAGACGACATGCGCGCCGATTTTCTCCAGTTCTTTGGCCCAGTGCAGATTACGCTCTTCGTCAAACCGCGCCTTCAGTTCGATTAAGCAGGCGACCTGCTTGCCTGATTCGGCCGCTTGAATCAACGAACGGACGAACGGCGTGTCGTCACCGACGCGGTACACCGTCATTTTGATCGCGACCACTTTGGGGTCCCGCGCGGCGCGGCGAATAAAGTTTTCGACCGTTGCGTCAAAGCTGTCGTAGGGATGATGAACCAGCATGTCGCCTGCTTTGATGACCGAAAAAATATCGGCCTCGTCGTCCAGCAACGCGTTAGGAATCACCGGGTTCCACGGTTCATCACGCAACGCTTTGATGTCGAGACCGGCGATCGGCAGCAGCCCCGAGTAGTCTAGTTCTGACGGCAATTCGTAAACGTCATCTTCGGTCAACTCAAATTGACGCATCAGCAATCCGCGGACCCAAGGGTTGGGATCGCTTTCGATCTCCAACCGGACGACCGGCTGAAACTTGCGTTGCCGCAGTTCTTCGGCGACGACCGTTCGCAGGCTTTCCATGTCGTCATCGTCGTCCAATTCGACTTCGGCGTTTCGCGTAATCCGAAACGAGGTTGAATCGACAATTGTCATTCCGGGAAACAGCATTCCGGCATTGTGATGAATCAGATCTTTCAGCCCGAGATAGTGCCACTTTGTCTTGTCTTCGTCTTCGAGGGCGATCCACTGCGGCATGATGTTCGGCACTTTGACCCGCGCGAACAGGTTTTCTTCGGAGTCTGGTACGCGGAGCACAAAGCCGAGCGAGATCGACAAGTTGGACATGTAAGGGAAAGGGTGCCCTGGATCGAGTGCTAGCGGCGTCAGCGCCGGATAGACGTTTCGCGTGAAGAACTCGTGTGCTCTTGTTTTTTGCGAGTCGGTCAGGTCTTCCCATTGCAGCAAGTGAATCCCATTTTCGGCCAGCTGCGGCAGGATGGCGTTGTCATACGCTTCTCCTTGCTGCGCATACATTTCGTCAACGGCCTGACGCAGCGATTGCAAGTGCAGTTCGGTCGCCGGCGCGCCGATCGAATGCGATAATTCGGCCCGCTTGCGAGTGCGCAGCAAGGCCAATCGTTTCATGAAGAACTCGTCCAGGTTCGACGTGAAGATCGCCAAAAACTTGACCCGCTCCAACAGCGGCGTGCGGTCATCCAGCGCTTGCTGCAATACGCGACGGTTAAATTCGAGCCAGCTCAGATCTCGGTCGAACCAGGCGTCACGCCAAGTTTTGGGTTCATCTGCGACGGGGAATTCCGGTCGATCGAGCATTGCAAATCTCTGAGACGGCAAAACGTAAAACAAAACTTCTTCAAGCTGAATCCTACACGTTCTAGGGGGAACATCAACCGAGCCGGGGCAATCTTAACCATCGGCCAATACTTCCCAGCGATAGCAACCCGGATTGGGCTTGGGGGAACGACCGCATTGCTGCTAAAAACAGAACTCCCGACGCCCCTTTGTACACCCCCGAGAGAGCGATGTCTCACGCTTGCGGCGCCTTGTTCCTGGATCGTGACGGTACGATCAATGTCGAACGCGAATATCTGGCCGATCCATCGCAGTTAGAACTGCTGCCGGGCGCAGCCGCCGCAATTGCTGCCGCGAATCGCGCCCAAGTCCCCGTCATCGTCATCACCAATCAGTCTGGCGTCGCTCGGGGTATGTTTCCAGAATCGCGAATCGCCGAGATCCACGAGCGTCTCGATCAACTGTTGGCCGAACAGGGAGCGACGATCGACGCCTACTATTATTGTCCACATCATCCGAAATCGGCCAGCGCCGCCTATCGCGTCGATTGTGAATGCCGCAAACCACGAGCCGGCATGCTGTTCGCCGCGGCAGCCGAGCATGGGTTGGATCTGCACGAAAGCGTCATGATCGGCGACAAAGCGTCGGATCTTAGCGTCGGCCGTTTTGCCGGGTGCCAATCCATCCTCGTGCGAACCGGATATGGGGCCGAAACCGAACAGCAACTGCCGGCCGCGGTTGCATCGCTGATTGGACGATTTGACTCGCTAAAGCCTGCCGTCGAATTTTGGCTACGTGCCCGGCTCAGCCAGGCTCTCGTTGCCGCATAGGCAAGATGGTGCAGCCGCTGATCGGCGGAGATAATTCTAAATCTCGCCGCACCTAAGGGTGTTTAGAATTCCCTACCTTTCGCAGCGAGCGGTGGAATACTGGTTGTTTAGCGATCATTTGGGCAGTTTTGCAGGCTCGATTTTCTTCCCGTTGAAATGCCCTAGCAGGGAAACCAGAGTGTTCATTGAGGTGAACTGCGGTCGTCCACTGCAAAAATGCTGAGATGGCTGAAAATCAGGCAATTTCAGGCGTTTTCTGGGTTATTTTTGACGCGTAACCCGCCCGGCGAGCTGCCACTCTAATGATTTTTGGCGATTCGGCATGGAGGTTGCTTTTAGTTCGCCCCAAACCAATGGTCGAAGAGAGGTCGACGACTAGAAACCAATTGTCGACTGTTCAACAGTTAGGGGGAGATTGGTCATGGGCGTAACACCAGAACAAATCGATTCGTGCGGGAATCATCAAGAGGGGAAAACTGGAGATCAAGGTTCGTCAGACGACGAACCGGGTAATAAGCCGGCATTACAGGAAATTGGTTCCAGTAACCCGTCGCAGTTTTCTGTAGTGGGTTTGGGCGCATCGGCTGGCGGACTAGAGTCGCTAGAGATATTCTTCGCCAACATGCCGTACGACTCTGGAATGGCGTTTGTCGTGGTTCAGCATTTGTCACCTGACTTCAAAAGCGTGATGGATGAACTGCTGGCTCGGCAAACGAAAATCCCAATTTATCGTGTCACGGATGGTATTGAGGTCAAGCCCAACGCGATTTACCTGATACCGCCGAAAAAGGAAATGATTATCGCCAGCGGCAAGCTGCTGTTGAGTGATAAGGATCCCAAATCTGGATTGGCGTTGCCGATCGATATCTTCTTTCGCTCGTTGGCCCAGGACTGTGGCCCGCGATCGATTGGGATCGTTTTGTCCGGTACCGGCAGCGATGGCTCGCGTGGTATCCGTGATATTCATGAGGTTGGGGGCTTAGTCATTGCCCAGGAATCGGACTCCGCCAAGTTTGATGGCATGCCGAAAAGCGCCGTAGAAACCGGCGAAGTCGACCTAATACTTCCGCCTGACAAGATTCCGCCTGCGTTGTTGTCCTATGTTCAGCACCACAGCGCTGATAGTTATGCGTTGGAACAGGCGCAAAAAAATCCGTCGATCTTAGAGGGGTTCGATGCGATTTTCCAATTGCTGCGGACCAACTATGACATCAACTTTTCGTTCTACAAGCAGACGACGGTCACCCGCCGCGTGCAGCGTCGGTTGCTGATGAATCAGATCACCGATCTGGAAGAATACGTCGAACGTCTGCGCAATGACCCAGACGAGCTCAATCGGCTGTACAAAGACCTATTGATTGGCGTAACAAAATTCTTTCGCGATCGCGAAGCGTTTGATCGTCTTCAACAGGAAGTCTTGCCGCAGTTGATAGAAAAGATCCCGGACAACGGCGAGCTGCGCATCTGGGTCGCCGGGTGTGCGACCGGAGAAGAGCCGTATTCGATCGCCATTCTCGTGCAAGAGCTGATCGAACAATCGAAGCGTCCAATCTCGGTAAAGATCTTTGCAACCGACGTTCATCGGACTTCGCTGGAATTCGCCAGTGTAGGCGTTTATACCGAATCATCGGTTTCCGAAGTTTTGCCGGACCGACTCGATCGATTTTTCACACGGGTCAAAGACGGATATCGCGTCTCCCAAGAGTTACGCCAGATGATCGTCTTCGCTCCGCACAACATCATTAAGGATGCTCCTTTTACGAAGATCGACCTGATCACTTGTCGGAATTTGTTGATCTACCTGGAAACGCTGGCCCAGAAAAAAGCGATTTCTCTGTTTCATTTCGCGCTCAACACAGGCGGCGTGATGATGATGGGGCCGAGCGAAAGCCCCGGCGAATTGTTGGAAGAGTTCGAGCCCATCGACGAACGTTGGAAGGTGTATCGCAAGCGACGCGACAAACGCTTGTCGCCTGATATGCGCTTGCCTCTTTCTGCTGGCTACGCGAGGCCGCAAGGTTTGTCACGCTTTAGCGTCGCATCGGCGGCGGTTGCTCCGCCCAATGCTCCCCTGCTCCGCGCGTATGACGAACTGTTAAAGGACCATGCGCCACCGAGTTTGTTGGTGAATGATCATCGCGAGTTGATCCAATCGTTTGGCGGCGGAGCGAACTATTTGAAAATGCGCGATGGTCGCCCCTCGCACGACTTTCTCGATCTGATGATTCCTGATCTACGTATCCCGGTTACCACGGCGATTCAACAGGCTGCAAAAAAACGAGCGCCGGTTAGTTTTCGCGGCATCCGCATTCAGGTGGGAGACGAGCAACAAATCGTCCATTTGGCTGTCAAACCGATTCAAGATCGCCAAACCGGAAGCGAGTTTTTTCTGATCACGTTTCAGCCGCTGAAATCTCAAAGCAATCACGAGGTCGCGACCAACGCCGAAGTCGGACTGGGAATTGCCGAGGCCTCACGCGATCAGATCGTGGCGCTGGAAGGAGAGCTGCGCTATACGAAAGAAAATCTGCAAGCGACCGTCGAGGAGATGGAGACCAGCAACGAAGAGTTGCAAGCGACCAATGAAGAACTGGTCGCGTCGAACGAAGAATTGCAGAGCACCAATGAAGAACTGCATAGCGTGAACGAAGAGCTTTATACCGTCAACGCTGAGTTCCAGAAGAAGATCGCCGAATTGACAGAAATGACGGCGGACTTCGACAGCTTGCTGCATAGCACGGACTTGGGAGTCGCATTTTTGGATCGAGATCTTTGCATTCGAAAATATACGCCCAAGATCGGCGAAGCGTTTCATCTGGTCGCCTCCGATGTGGGGCGCCGAATTGACAGCTTTTCTAACAGCATCGAACACCCTGAATTAATTAACGATCTAAAAGCGGTTCTCGAATCGGGCGAGACGATCGAAAGAGAGGTTCGTGCGGATCAAGATCAGATGCTGCTCATGCGGGTTCTCCCCTATCGGCCCAAACATGCGGTCGAAGGAGTGGTGCTGACCTTGATTGACATTACCCGCTTGAAGCAGGCCGAAAGTGAATCACGGTTGATGTCGAAAGTTTTTGTCGATGCGGCGGATCCGATCGTCGTCGAAGATCTACAAGGAAGAATTACCGATTTAAACGCCGAGGCCCAACGCATCTTTGATTACTCGCGCAACGATCTGATCGGGAAGAGCTTTGAGGTTTTGGTCCCTGCTGAAGATCGCCTCCGTTCACGCGAACTCCGTCAGCGATGTTTAGAAAAGGGGGGCCTGCGCAATATCGAAACGGTCAAGCAAGATCGCCAAGGCCGGGTATTTCCGGTCTTATTAACGCTCTCTGTTTTGACCAACGAAGAAGGGAAGCCTGTTGCGATCGCCAGCAGCGCCAAAGATATCACCGATCGAATCTACGCCGAGAAAGCGGCGCAAAGCGCTGCCAACAATCGCGATCAGTTTTTGGCGATGCTCTCGCACGAACTGCGAAATCCGCTAGGAGCCACGCTGACCGCGACCTACGTCTTGGATCTGGAGCCGAATTTGTCGCCAGAAGTTCGCGAAGTCTGCAATGTGATTCAACGACAGACGCTGCAAGCAGCCAGATTGCTGGATGATCTCTTGGACGTATCGCGGGTTACCCGAGGAAAAATCGAAATCCGAACTCAAGTGGTCGACTTGCGAACGCTGGTCGAAGACGTAACCCAGGCGGTCGGCCCGATGATCCAGGCTCGCGATCATCAACTAATCATTGACATCCCTGAGACGCCGGTGCTAGTCGAAGGGGATCCGACACGTCTGCTGCAAATCCAGGAAAACCTGCTGGCGAATGCGGCCCGTTATACTCCGCCTGGCGGTGAGATTCGCTTCTCGATTGCACGCGAAGATGGAGAAGCGGTTAACCGAGTCAAAGACAACGGCAGCGGAATTCCGCCCCATATGCTAGAGAACATTTTTGAATTGTTCGTACAGTCAGATAGCACGTTGGATCGCACCGACGGCGGGATGGGGCTTGGCTTGACCCTGGTCAAGACGCTGGTCGAACTGCACGGCGGTCGGGTCTCGGCTCATAGTGAAGGACCGGGCAAAGGCAGCGAGTTTATCTTGCGATTGCCGCTGTTGGCCGATGGTCGCATCCAGAAGGCCGAAGGGAACGGAAAGCCGACGATCACGCGCACCCAGCGACGCATTGTATTGGTCGAAGACAACAAAGATTGTCGCGAGATGTTAGAGACGATGCTGCGACTGGACGGGCACGAGGTCTGCACAGCGAGCGAAGGTCAGCAGGGGCTCGACTTAATCCTGCATCAGAACCCGGATGTTGCGATTGTGGATATCGGACTACCGCATTTAAGCGGTTACGAAATCGCCCAGCAAGTTCGAAAGCAACTAGGATCCGCTCCCTTTTTGATCGCGTTGACCGGCTATGGTCGCACGGAAGATCGCAAAGCGGTTAATAACGCAGGCTTTAACATGCATTTGGTCAAGCCGCTTAAACCGGCCGAGCTGACGCGTGCCCTAGAACAACTGAATCAATCCAAGTAACGAAGCCTACCAGTTCACGCCGATCGAAGTGACCACGCCGAAAAAACCGACGTTGCCCGTCTCACTGGTCGCGCTGCCGACGCCGTTCCAGAACTGACCTTCCATCGCGACGCTCGCAAATGGTTTCCAGACGCGACAATAGGAAGCGCCTTGCCATTGCAGACCCAATTGCAGTTCACCAATCGAAATGAGATCATCGCGATTGGAAGTGCTGGTCGTGGTAAATGGAGTCGATAGATCCAGATCTTCGCCGGCATTTAGCGTGCTTTGGGCATCGCCAAACAGCAACGAACCACGACCACGCGAAAACAGCGACCAGCAGCGAGCGACGGGAACAGAAGCGAACATCGACAAGGTTGGGCCGAACCCGCTGATCCCATGTTGATAGTCAATTTGTCCTGAGAGATTGCCAGAGACGTCGGTGGTTTGAGCGAGATAGCTCTGGTCGATCTCGGCGTAACGTACGCCGCCGGCAACACCAAAGTTCCAGCACGAAAAGCTCCCCTTCTTGGTCAGCTCAAGATCGATCGTATAGGCCGTCAGTCCCGAACTGGCGCTAAACGTTTCACCAGGAATCGTTGTTGAAGTATCTACATCGCCAAACAGCGGCGGCGTAATCTGACCAAATCCATTGGCCGGCGGCTGCGCCGTGATGCTGTCAGGATCATGAGAAAATCGCCACCAAGTTGCTTGGAATCCAATGTTGGAATCCATTTGCACGCCGGCAAAAATTCGGGGAGCGAACGCCATCTTCGAGTCGAACTCGACCACCTGATTGGATGAGAAACTTACTCCGTCGGATTGCGTCAGCGTATAGGCGGGGTTTTGACTGAACCGCGGGGCCAGAAAGGTCGCTTCAAAGCCAGCGTACCAGTTGCAACCACACGCAGAGCTGGGGTTATCGCAACAGCTGGACTGCTCGCCGCCAGACATCATCATCGAGTCAGGCGAAGCATAAACGGTTTCGTCCGTGATGGCCGTCTCGGCGTGATAGCTGACCGGAGCGACTTGCGCGCCCGGAGCGAAGAGCGAAGCCTTCGGCTGGCTAGCCGTTGGCTGGGGCGCAGCTGCGATCGGGCGCGCGGCTTGTGTTCGATGGAGACGTTGCGGCGGCGCGTTGGAACGGGCAGCACCGACAGGTTGCGGTGACTCGGCGAATGTGGCGGTCGAAAGCGCTCCGCAGAGCAGTGCGACGGCAAATAGGCGAGTAATGGACATCCAGCAGTCTCCACAAACGTAGTCCGGGAACGAGCCAGAGACAGACTCTGGACTTCCCTCTATTCGTTCATCGGTAGTCTGCGCGGGATAATTCAACTTTTCTGGTTGTAGCGATCCTGCGGCCGCTAGCAGCTATCAGGGAGCAGGGGAGAGTGTGACGACAAATTCTTCTTCATCGGCCAGCGGAGGTTCGCCGTTATCGATGACCAACACGCGAAACAGCACCGGGCCGGGAAGATCCGCGGCGGTAGGAGTCCAGCGAATAATTGCGTGGTTATTGTCTATTTTTTCAATGGTAGCGCCCGGCGGCGAATCTTCGGAATCCAAGATATAAGTGAGCGTGTCGCCTGCGTTGGGATCGGTCGCGGTAATTTGGATAACCAGTTCGACGCCAACCTGAGCGGTTTGATCCGGGATCGGCGCCAGATCCGGCGACAAATTAACCGCCACCTCGGCAGGAAAGCAGAGTAGATAAGCCCCATCGTGATCGACAGCGCCATCTCCATTCCAGGCAATCGCAAACGTGGCGTCGGTCGCGGCGATGTTTGGCGCGCGCTGGTGGCCGAAGGCCGGCCCCGCGGTGTTTGCATTCACGAAGAACTCGTCCGCTAGCACCGGGGCGGTCGAAGTGAGATCAATTTCGCGAGCTTTGACATTGAATCCGGTTCCGTCTTGAACGCCATCGGTCCAGGCCGCGATCAGAGCGCCTTCGACTGTCGCCGCGAGATTTACCTCCAACTGTTGGCCTTGGGTCGCCGCATTGACCTGGAATTCAGCGCCAATCAATCCGCTGGTAGCGCCCACTTGTTGCGCGTAAATTCCCCAGCCGTCTCCGTCTTGATTGCGACTTTGCCAAGCGACGGCAAAGCTATCACCGAGCGCGACAGCACTCGCCCCCAATTGACTTTGAGCCGTGTTGCTGTTGACGAGAAATTCACCACCCAGCTTGGTTCCATTGGCGTTCAAACGTTGGGCGTAGATCCCCCAATCACTGCCATCCTGATGACGACTGCTCCAGGTGACCAGCATCACGCCATCGGAGTTGATTGCAATGTCGGCGTAAGCTTGCTGGCGAAAGGTGGTTGTGTTGACCAACATTTCGTTACCCACCGCCACGCCGCTGCTGCTGAATCGGCGGGCGAAGATTCCATCAAAATCACCGGCGCCTACTCCTTGCCAAACAAAAGTGGCTGTCCCGTCCGATGCGATAGCGACTTCCGGATTTTCCTGCACTCCGCCGGTCGTTTGATTGATCCGCACTTCACCGGTTAATGCATTTCCGGAGGCATCAAACCAACGCGCAAAAATGCCGGCATGATCTCCCGCACCGCGACCTTGCCAGACGGCGACAAATCCGCCGCTGGGGAGCATGGTGACCGAGACGTTCGCTTGCTCGCCGGCGGTCGTCTGATTGATCAGCTGTGGCGAACCGAGTGGTTGGCCTGCCTCGTCCAAAAGTCGAAAGAAAACGCCGTCGCGATCACCGATCCCGACCCCAGAGTAGGCGACGACCAGCGATCCGCTGTCGAGATACGTCGCCGAATTGCCGGCATGGGTAATTTGGTCCCCGATGGTCGGGTCGTTGACCAGTTGCTCAATGCCGGTTGGCGAAGCGCTCAAAAGTTGGCGACCTTCGAGCCGCTCACAAGCTAAAGATCGTCGTCGGTTGGACATGCAAATCGGAGACGTTGGTAGGAAGTGGAGGGTCAGAATAATCCATACTAATCACGACCTGCCAACGAACATCCTGTTTCTGCTGTCTGGTTCGCAATAAAGAAAAGGACATCTCGATCGAGATGTCCTTTCCGAATTAATTGTTACAGGTCGAGCGCTTCAGCTCGGGACTAGAGCCACGATTCGTCCAGGATGTCGTTCAAGGCCTGATCAAATTGATCGCCGTTGATCGATTCGCCTTCCAGCGGCGGCTCTCCAACCGCAACAACCGTCACTGTACCGATAGCGGCCAGACTATCCAGCGTGCCGTCATTGATGACGACGTTGACCTCGCGATCGGTTTCGTCAGGATCAGCCGAGCTGTTTTCGTAGGTCAACGTACGCAAGACCAGCTCGTAGTTGGACAGCGTATCTTCACCGGTGAGCGTGAGCACGCCGTTGAGGTAGCTCGCCAAAATTGCCGTTCCAGTCGTATCAACCGCCAGCGTTTCGGAGTCGCCATCCAGCAAATTGGTGATGGTCACCGTTGCCGAAACCAGGGTGGTGTTGTCGAAGTCGGTGACTGTCAGGTCGGTATCAACAATTGCGACCGGACCTCCATCCTCCGTAAATGTCGCAACAAAGCCGTTACCGTCGTCCGCGCCGTTCAGGTCAACTATCGGAGCGTTGTTGACGGCCACCACAGTGACGGTGCTGACGACCGCAACGCTGTCGTCGGTCCCGTCGTTGACGGTGACTTCGATCAGCCGATCCCCTGCGGTTGGGTTTTGCGATACGTTTTCGTAGGCGAGCGTACCCAAGACCAATTGATAGTTGGCCAAGCTGTCTTCGCCGATCAAGGTCAGAACTCCGCCCACATAGTTGGCCAGGATCGACGTTCCGGTAACATCCACAGAGAGAACTTCATCATCGCCGTCCGTCAAATTGGTGACGGTTACGGTCGCCGAAGTCAACGTCGCGCTGTCCGTATCAAACACGCCGAGGTCGGTATCGACAATCGTCACCGGTCCGCCCTCTTCGGTAAAGGTCACGGCGAAACCGGTTCCTTCGTCCTCGCCGTTCAGGTCGACAATCGGCGGAGCGTTTGTCAACGTAACGGTGAACGATTCGGAATCGGCGCCGGGTAAGTTGGCGTCGTCATCAATCACCAGCACGACAAACACGAACGGTCCTGGCCCATCCTCGATGGTCGGCGTCCACTCGATCAATGCGGTCGTTTCGCTGGTCTTGGTGATTGTGGCCGAGGCCGGGATGCTGCCGCTAGGATCGTCGCGATCGAGTTGGAAGGTGAGATTGTCCCCTTCCAGGTCCGATGCGGTAATCGTCAGTTGCATCAGCACGCCGACTTGCGCTTGCTGATCGTCAATCGCTTCTAAGTTGGGCGATTCGTTGAGGTTCACTACGGTAACGGTGCTGATCGCCGCGATGCTTTCGTCGACTCCATCGTTGACGACCACTTCGATGACGCGAGCCGTTTCGGTCGGGTTGAGCAAAGTGTTGTCGTAGGTCAACGTTCCCAGGACCAACTGATAATTGGCCAAGGTATCTTCGCCGGTCAGGGTCAGCACGCCGCCCACATAGCTGGCCGTGATCGCCGTGCCGGTCGTATCGACCGCCAGAACTTCGTCATCGCTATCCAGCAAATTGGTGATCGTGACGGTGGCCGAAGTGAGCGTCGTATTATCGGTATCGGTGATCGTTAGGTCGGTATCGACAATCGCGACCGGGCCTTCACCTTCGGTAAACGTGGCGGCAAAATCGGCGCCCTCATCTTCCCCATTCAGGTCCACCACCGGCAACGCATTGACCAGCGTGACAGTGAATGATTCGGTATCCGACAGCGGATCGGTCGCGTCATCATCGGTCACTAGCACGTAGAAGACAAACGGGCCGGCGCCATCTTCGAGGGTTGGAGTCCACTCGATAATCGCCGTGGTGTCGCTGGTCTTGGTGATGGTCGCCGAAGCAGGAATGTTGCCGCTGGGATTGTCGCGATCCAACTGGAACGTCAGGACGTCCCCTTCTGCATCGGTTGCGGTGACAATCACTTGCATCGGCACGCCGACGTTCGCATCCTGATCGTCAATCACTTGCAGATCGGGGGCATCATTCACGCCAGCAATCGTTACGGTGCTAATTGCGGCGACGCTGTCATCGGTCCCGTCGTTGACGATCACTCCAATCACGCGAGCCGTCTCAGTCGGGTTTTGTGCAGTGTTGTCGTAGGTCAGCGTACTTAGAACCAACTGATAGTTGGCCAAGGTATCTTCGCCGGTCAGGGTTAGCACGCCGCCGACATAGCTGGCCGTGATCGCCGTGCCGGTCGTGTCGACCGCCAGTACTTCGGCATCGCCGTCAAGCAAGTTGGTGATCGTGACAGTGGCGGAAGCCAACGTCAGGCTGTCGGTATCCGTGATCGCCAAGTTGGCGTCAACAATCGCGACCGGGCCTTCGTCTTCGGTGAAGGTTGCACTAAAGTCGATTCCTTCGTCTTCCCCATTCAGATCGACCGCCGGTAGAGCATTGACGATCGAAACCGTGAAGGACTCCGTATCCGACAGTGGATCGGTCGCGTCGTCATCGGTCACCAGCACGTAGAAAACAAACGGGCCGGCGCCATCTTCGACGGTTGGGGTCCACTCGATGATCGCCGTGGTGTCACTGGTTTTGGTGATGGTCGCCGAAGCAGGAATGTTGCTGCTGGGATTGTCGCGATCGAGTTGGAACGTCAACACGTCCCCTTCTGGATCGGTCGCGGTGACGGTCACTTGCATCGGTACGCCAACATTAGCGACCTGATCGTCAATCACTTGCAGATCGGGCGCGTCATTCACGCCGACAATCGTCACGGTGCTGATCGCCGCGACGCTGTCGTTGTCGCCATCGTTGACGGTCACTTCAATGACGCGAGCCGTTTCGGTCGGGTTTTGCGACGTGTTATTGTAAGTGAGCGTACTGAGAACCAATTGATAATTGGCCAACGTATCTTCACCAGTCAGGGTCAATACGCCGCCCACATAGCTGGCGGTGATCGCCGTGCCGGTGGTGTCGACCGCCAGTACTTCGGCATCGCTGTCCAACAGATTGGTGATCGTTACCGTCGCTGAGGCCAGGGTCGAGCTGTCGGAGTCGGTGATCGCCAAATCGGTGTCGACGATCGCGATCGGACCTTCATCTTCAGTAAAGGTTGTTGCAAAGTCGATTCCTTCGCCGTCACCATTCAGGTCGACCGAGGGAGCATTGTTTTCGACCACCATCGTCACAGTGCTGACCGCTGCGAGGCTATCGTCAGTTCCGTCGTTGACGACCACTTCGATTAAACGAGCAGTCGCGGTGGGAGTCAGCGAAGTGTTGTTGTAGGTCAACGTACGCAGAACCAACTGATAGTTGGCCAGGGTGTCAGTGCCGGATAAGGTCAATACGCCTGCGACGTAGCTGGCCGTGATCGAAGTGCCGGTCGTATCGACGGCTAGTACTTCGGCGGCGCCGTCCAGCAGGTTAGAGATCGTTACCGTCGCTGAAGCGAGATTCAAGTTGTCGACATCGTCCACCGTCAAATCCGTGTCGACGATCGCAACTGGACCTCCCTCTTGGGTGAAGGTGCCGGCGAAGTCGACGCCGGCGTCAGCGCCGTTCAGATCGACTGTCGGCAGGTCATTAACCGGGACCACCGTAATCTTTGCAGCCGCGATGACACTGTCCGATACGCCGTCGTTGACCGTGACATTGATTGTGCGAATGCCGGCGGTCGGATTTTGCGAAGCATTGTCATACTTCAGCGTTCGAAGTACTTGCTGATAGTTGGCGACCGAATCGGCGCCTGTGAGAATCAATTCGCCGGTGTTCGGATCATACGCGGCCGTGATGCTGGTCCCGGTCACGTCGACCGAGAGCGATTCGTTGGTCGTGTCTGGACGATTCGTCAGCACCACCTTGGCCGAAGCCAGCAGCGGGCTATCCGCATCGGTCACCGTCATGTTGGCGCCAACCGCCGCGACCGGGCCGCCATCTTCTGTAAACGTGCCGCTATAGCCGGTGCCTGTTGTGGGGCCGTTCAAATCGACGGACGGAGCCTGGTTTCCTTCGGCCGATACGACAATGGTGAAGGTCTCGGCATCTGCTAACGGAGTTGTGCCGCGATCAATCGCGATGACGATGATCTTGAACGTGCCGACCTGGTCGGCCGTCGGCGTCCAAGTGAAAACGCCTGAGGTGGTGATCTTGGCGCCGGTCGGCGTGTCGGTACCAACATCAGGATCCAACACCAGGCGAATCTGATCGCCGGTCGGAACTCCTTCTGCATCCAGATCGACGACGGTCGCCCCATTGGCGAACAAGTCCATCGAAAACTGCTGTCCCACCACCAGATTGATCTGGGGAACATCCGACAGGTTCAGATCAGGCGCATTATCATTGCCAGGAACGCCTGAAGCGGTCAGCACCACGCGTGGTTCTAAATCTTCTAGCTGCGAGATGCGATTTTTTCCCCGACGGGAAGCAATGCTGCGGCGAGACTTGGAGGAAGCGGCGCGGTCGGGACGCAATGAATTCAGATCACGGCGATTTTGCATAACGATGTTTCTTTAGGGTCTTCGGTAAATCGTGGGGGAGAACGGCTTGCGAACTGATTCCGGCAGGTCAGTCTGGGTAAGTCGCGGAGATTTTAGCAGATAGCAAGGGAAGTCAACTAATCCAATTTCACGCATGCTTTCACAGGAAAATGGCAGCATTGCTGGCGCAAATAGTGTTAATTTTGACGCCTTAGGTAGACAGGGGTGTCTGTGAGGCACAAATTGGGGCACTTATCACCGATCATTCGACTAAATCCCTCTGCTGTTGGTTCCGATCGCGGCCAATTACTTCACCCAAAATCCCAAGATTCTTGAAGATTGCGTATAGGATTTATTCCAGAAAACCTAGGTATCCCTCGCGGAGTGCGCAGCTAGCATCAATCGCCAGACATGCGTATTTCAGCATCGGTTGGTCGAGGTCTCGCTACCTCTTGCAGAAGGCTACAAACGCATCAGTTGGTGGTTATCTATTGGCTGGCCATCGATTCTTCTGTCTGGATTGAAACACCTTTGCTCCCCTAAGGCGCCGGCAAAGTTGGTGTAAAATCGCCAAATAGACAAGCGGTGATGCAGCGAGAGGTGGGCTCCTACTCCACAATCGTGACACATTTCATCCCGGCGGCGTGATTTGCGTCGCATCTCTGATCAAGGAATAATGGCGAAAACCGTATCGCCCCCGCCCTCTTCCTTCGTCTGTTGCGAGAGCCTGCTACTATGCGACACGCCCTCTTTTCGCTTTGTCTCGTAATTGCCGGCGTCGCCTCGGCCGACGCGTCCGAGCGTCCGAACTTTGTCTTCTTCCTGGTCGACGACCTGGGTTGGGCCGATATCGGGGCGAACGGCAGTACCTTTCACGAAACGCCGCATATCGACAAGCTGGCTGGCAGCGGGATGCGATTCACCAATGCTTACGCCGCGTGTCCTGTTTGTTCACCCACGCGAGCCAGCATCATGACTGGCCGGCACCCGGTTCGAGTCGATATCACCGATTGGATCCCCGGGACCAATGCCAAGCAGGTCAAAAATCACCGGTTCGAGCAGATCCATGATCGCGATGGCCTGGCGCTAGAGGAAACAACCTTCGCCGAATCTCTGCGTGACAACGGCTATGCGACCTTCTTCGCCGGCAAGTGGCATTTGGGCGACAAGGGAAACTGGCCGACCGAGCAAGGTTTTGACATCAACATCGGCGGACACGACAAAGGCTCACCTCCCGGCGGTTACTATTCGCCCTGGAAAAATCCGGTGTTAGAAGCGAAACACGATGGCGAATATCTGACCGAACGCTTGACCGCTGAGTCGATTCACTTTTTGGAAACGCGTGATCAGGCTAAACCATTTTTGCTTTACCTGGCGTACTACAACGTCCATACGCCGATTCAGCCCTACAAGAAGCGGGTCGATCACTATCAACAAAAAGCAAAGCAGTTTGTCGGCGAGACGCCCATCCAAAAAGAAGGCGCCGGTAAGTCGCGAATGCGACAAGACAATCCCGAATACGCATCGATGGTCGCTGCGGTGGATGACAGTGTAGGCGCTATCTTAGCGGCGCTGGATCGATTGAGCCTGGCCGACAACACCGTCGTCATTTTCTTTTCGGACAACGGCGGACTTTGCACGACCGGTGGAATCGGACCGACCAGCAACTTACCGCTGCGCTCGGGCAAAGGTTGGTTGTACGAAGGAGGCGTGCGCGAACCGCTGATCATTCGTGCGCCCGGCGTGACCACCGCAGGCGCCGTGTGCGAAACGCCGGTCGTTAGCATGGATTTCTTTCCCACCATGCTGTCGCTTGCCGGACTGCCTGCGCAGCCCCAATTGCATGTGGATGGCCAAAGCCTGGTTCCGCTATTGGCCGGTAAACCATCGGCAGAGGACCGCGCGTTCTATTGGCATTACCCGCACTATCACGGGTCAAAATGGACGCCGGGGGCGTCGATTCGTGATGGAGACTGGAAGCTGATCGAGTTCTACGAAGAGGATCGGATCGAACTGTACAATCTGAAGCAGGATCCCGGCGAACAGCAGGACTTGAGCCAATCGAATCCCCAAAAAGCGACCCAGTTGCGTCAAAAGCTAAAAGCCTGGCAATCCAAAATGAACGCCAAAATGCCGCAGGAGGTTGCCGGTTACAAAAAGGGTTAGCTGACTCACACGTTGCGTAATCCGGCTGAACTATTCTGATAGTGCGGTTATTCTGGGCGAGGTTTCGCCCTGTGCGTTTCACCAATAAATAGAAACACAACATGATAGCGCGACTACTGCTTCTAAGCTTCAGCTTGGCGTTGGTGTCCAACGTACTGCATGCCGGCGACTGGCCTCATTGGCGCGGCCCCTTGGATTTGGGGATCGCCGAGCCGGGACAGAGCCCGCCTGTCAGCTTTGGTGAGAGCGAACAAGTCATCTGGAAAACGCCGGTTCCAGGACGAGGGCACTCGTCGCCGATCGTGATCGGCGACCAAGTCCTGTTAACGACCGCCGATAAAACGCAGCAAACGCAATCGGTCCTCTGCTTCGATCGCGTGACCGGCAAGTCGATCTGGACGACTGTGGTCAACACCGGCGGTCTGCCGCCCGAGATTCATTCTAAGAACACGCACGCTTCGCCGACGATCGCTTGCGACGGCAAGCAATTGTTCGCCGTGTTTAATAACCATGATTCGGTACAAGTTGCGGCGCTCGATCTGAGCGGCAAAATTCTTTGGAAGAAGCAAGGGCCGTTTTTGCCGGAGCGATACAAATTTGGCTATGGACCTTCTCCGTTACTTTACGGCGACCTGGTGATCCTAGCTGCCGAGTACGAACAAGGTTACCTGGTCGCGCTCAACAAGCGAGATGGCGAGATCGCATGGAAGCTGGATCGACCGCAGATCAGTTTCTCGTCGCCGATTGTCGCTAATCTCGCCGGGCGTGATCAACTGCTGCTGAGCGGCTTGAGCAAGGTCTGCAGTTTCGATCCAAAGACGGGCAAGTTGCTCTGGTCGGTCGATGGTCCGGCGGTCGCAACTTGCGGCACGCTGGTTTGGCTGGGCGATACGGTCTTCGCCAGCGGCGGCTATCCCGAGAAAGAAACGCTCGCCGTCAAAGCGGACGGTTCCGGAGAAGTCATATGGCGCCAGCCGGTAAGGTGTTATGAGCAATCGCTGGTCGCCGCCAACGGTTATGTCTACGCGATCAGTGACGACGGCATCGCTTTTTGTTGGAATGCCGAGACTGGTGAAGAGATGTGGAAAAAACGTCTCGGCGGCTCGGTCAGCGCTTCGCCCACGCTGGTCGGAGATACGATCTATGCGTTTAACGAGCGGGGAAAATGCTTCGTCTTCAAAACGAATCCCGAGAAATTTGAGCTACTTGCCGAAAATCAGCTCGGCGACGAAACATTCGCGTCCCCTTCATTTTGCGACGGGCAAATGTTCATGCGAGCCGCTGATTCAAGCAGCGGCGCCCGGCAAGAGACGCTCTATTGCATCGGGCAGTAACGTGCCCGCTTATTATAGCTGGGGCTTGGCCGGATTATCGATCGGCTTCAGGCTGATGCCGCCAGAGGCGCGTAGCTCCAACTCGTACGTTTTCCCTTCCAGCATCTGAATGCTGGCCGCTTCGCCATGCGCAGCGCGGATGCCTTTGTCTTGGGCCGCTTTGGGATCGTTCGCCAGCTTCCAGAAGTCGGACCACAGCTCGTTCTCAAACTCGGTCGCTTCGGGGCTTTGCCCATAGACCAACGGGCGATCTCCGACGGTATCGATATCAGGCACTTCATCTGCCGATTGGGCGTCGCCAAAAATCTTGCGGAAGAGAAAGATCGACGTGTTTCGAAATGGGTCATTTTCTTCCACAAATTTGTCGTCAAATTTGACCACCCAATAGTCAACATACACGACGTTGCCTTTAACCATAAATTCACGTGGAGCGCCGATCATGTCTCCGTTGCGATCGACTTCGACAAATCGAATTTTCGAGGTCTTCTTACCCGTCTCTTCATCGATCGATTGATCGACCACGTAAAACTGGCCGATACGTCGATCTACCTTCAGCAGCTTCAGGCGTACTCCAAGCTTGTTGATCTCTTCATTTTTCAGCAATACTTCAGCGTTGAGTTCTTCTACTTTCGAAGTCGCAACTTGCAGCGCCAGCTCTTTTTCGTGGTAGACGTTATAGGCAAAATAAGAGGCAAAGCCGAGGACAACCGCCACCAACAGCGCCAACAGGGTGCGAATCGTCGTGTTAATCGTGGAAATGGTATCCATCGTTTTGGCTATGCTTTCTCGGTTCTATCTTTCCTACTGCGCCTCTCAGAATTGTACACCACTGCCCACGCCTGCGAAGGCTAAAAGAAGAGGGCCCGCTAGGGGCCCTCTCAATGATTTCGCATTGCCAGGTTTCTGGCGGTTATGTCGGATCTTGCGAGAAGATCTGAAAGCTGTAAGGAGCAAGCGCTACGGTATCCGAGAACTTCTGCCCATCATACGGCGTCGGTTCGGGTTCAATATCTCCAGCGTCATGATCGCCAAAGTCCTCACTATAGACCTTCGCGTCAGAGTTCAGTCGCAAACGCCAGACGCCATCGGCGGGAAACCCGATTTTGTAGTCGTGCAACTCCTGATTGGCGAAGTTCGCCACCACGACAACCCCATCGCCAGGGCCGCCGTCATACCAGCGACGGAACGCAATCACTTTGTTGGCGTCGTCTACGTGAAAGACGTCAATGTTTTGGCCGGTCAAACCGCGGCTAAATCCCTGGCGGTTGAGTCGCAAGTGAATCAGATCGTGATACAGTCGCTTAATACCGCGAAATTGAGTCGCTAATTTCCATGAGAGCGGTTTGTCGTCACGGAACCAACCATCCTGCAAAAACTCTTGTCCCTGAAACAGCATCGGAACGCCAGGCGCCGTAAACATCATTGCGGCGGCCAGCGTAGAACGTCGTTGGGCATAGACGTCATGCGGATGATTCGTACTCACTTCACTCACGACCCGCGCCTTACCGTTGGCGACTTCGTCATGCGACTCGCTATAGATCACGCGTTGAAACGCGTCGCCGTTGTAACGATACATGAGTGAATCGCGGACCACTTCCATCGATCGATCGGAGTCGTTTGGGATAGAGACGACGCTCCGAATCGGATGCACGAATTTGGCGTCCCATTGAGCAAGGAAGCCAGCGCCTCCCTCCTCGGGCGGCTTCGTCAACCACTCGTTGTTTTGCAGATCTTCCGCAATCAGGATCTTGCCCGGAAAACGCTTTCGGATCACATCATTGATCCAACGCGTCATGGACCATCCTTCCGGAAGTTCCGTTCCGCCGTCCACACTGCGGATGAAGAGCGTCATGTCATAGCGGAGTCCATCGACATGGAAATCCTCTAGCCACATGATCGCATTGTCGTGAATGTATTGGCGAACTTCACCGCGGCCGTAATCAGGTCGAGTGTCTCCCCACGGAGTGGTCGATTTCCAATCGTTGTAGAAATAGATCCCCCCTTTGCCATTTTCGCTCCAACCATCGAACTGCCAAATGCTGAGGTCGCTTGGTCCGAAATGGTTGTAAACGACGTCCATGATGACGCCGATCCCGCGCCGATGGGCTTCTTTTACAAAGCGTTTCAGTTCATCGGGTCCGCCGTAAACGCCTTCTACGGCAAAGATATGCGCTGGATTGTAACCCCATGAATAGTCGCCTGCGAATTCGGCCGCCGGCATCAATTCAATCGCATTGATCCCCAGATTTTTCAGATAATCGAGTTTCTCAATCGCATCGGCGAATCCGCCGGGGCCAGTTTCGTCTTGACCATGAAACGTGCCGATGTGCATTTCGTAAATGACAAGCTCGTTATACGACGGCAATTCAAACTGGTCGTCTTCCCAGTCGAAACGATGCGTGTCGTAAATCACGCTATCTCCGACTGAGTTGGTCACTTCTCGTGAATAAGGATCGATTCGCGACAGCTCTTGCTCGCCATTGCGAATCAAATAGCGATAGCGTTGGCCTGGCGTCGCATTGTCAACGTCACCATACCAAAAGCCGCCCTCTTCGTGCTGCATTGGATTCGCATCTGCGTTCCAGTCGTTGAACTCCCCAACGATGGCGACAGAGTCAGCGTTAGGCGCCCAAACGCGAAACGCCGTTCCATGGGCATGCGGGATGGCCCCCATCCCAAGTTGATGTTTGTTCTCTTCAACCGCTTGCTCTGTCGTCATCTTCATCTTGTTCTCCGCGAACCGATCCAAGGAATTAACAACCAGTCCCCAGTAATGTTCTGTTTACCGCACCAGTTATTAGACAACCGGGCGACGTAGTCCACCAACAAGCAGACTAACAATGAACATGATCACGAACACGACTGCCAAAAACTTGGCGATACCTGCCGCCATACCGGCGACGCCGCCAAAACCCAACAAAGCAGCAATCAGTGCAATCACCAGAAATGTAATAGCCCAACCTAACATGACGATCTCCTTGAAAGTGATGGAATTGTTCGCGTTGAAGAGCGAACGGATCTCTTAATAGCACGCGGCGTGCCAAACGCCGTAAGTCTATAAATAGTCTTGTTTTGGGCACATTTGTCCGTGGATATCTGATCGTGCGTCAGCCTAACAGGCTGCAAGTCAGCCGCGCCATGCGAGAAGGGGGGGTAAAGTAGACTAGAATAAAGAGATTTCACCCAACTTTTGCCGCCAGCCTGCGAAATCATGATTTCCGATTCTGACCCCACTGCAGATCGCACGGCGATTGTACGGCTGGACCATGTCGGTCGAGTCTTTACCATGGGCGAAGTGAAGGTCGAAGTGTTGCGAGATTTTTCGCTCGACATTTACGAAGGCGAGTTTCTTGCGGTGGTCGGACCCAGCGGCAGCGGCAAGTCGACCATCTTGAATCTAGTCGGGGGACTCGATCAGCCGACGTCCGGAGAAATTTTGTTTCGGGGGACCGATCTAACCTCTGCTTCCAGTCGCCGGCTCACTTCGTATCGGCGTGAGCATGTCGGCTTTGTGTTTCAGTTCTATAACTTGGCCCCCAATCTCACCGCTCGCGAAAATGTCTTGACCGCCACGGAGATCGCCCCTGCTCCGGCCGACGTCGACGAAGTGCTGGAGATGGTCGGGCTGACAGACCGAGCCGATCACTTCCCCGCGCAGCTCTCCGGCGGCGAACAACAGCGCGTCGCCATCGCGCGCGCTGTCGCCAAAAACCCAGACCTGCTGTTGTGCGACGAACCGACCGGGGCGCTGGACTACGTCACAGGCATCAAAGCATTGCGACTGTTGGTCGACGTAAATCGCCGCTTGGGCACGACAATTGTGTTAATCACCCACAACAGCGCCATCGCTGAGACAGCCGATCGCGTCGTCCATTTGCGGAGCGGACAAATTAGCGAAGTCGTGGTCAACCAGCATCCAATCGCGCCCGAAGAGGTGACTTGGTGAGCATGCTGGATCGCAAGCTTGCGCGAGATCTCATGCAGTCGCGTGGACTGTTGTTGGCGATTGTCAGCATCATCACGCTGGGGATCGGCTTGTTTATCGGGATGCAGTCGACCTATCGCAGTCTGAGCGGCGCCAAGCAAAGGTATTACGCCGATTGCCGCGTCGCCGACTTTTGGATTGATCTCAAGAAGCTGCCGTTAGCCGAGGTCGACGAGGTGCGCCAGATCGAGGGGATTCGCTGGTTGCAGCCGCGGATTCAATTTCCCGCGACAGTCGATTTAGAAAACCAGGTCAAGCCGCTCAATGGACTGGTCATCGCCATGCCTCAGCGGCGGCAACCGGTGCTAAACGACATTCTGATGGTTCGCGGAAGTTACTTTACTGGTCGACGTGACAACGAAGTTGTGATCAACGACAAGTTCGCCGCCGCCAATCGCATCTCGCCTGGCGATTGGATTCACTTGCTGATGAACGATCGTCGACAAGATTTTTTTGTCGTCGGGACAGCGATCAGCGCCGAGTTTACCTATTTGCTGGGGCCTGGAGCGCTGACGCCTGATCCCGAAAATTTTGGCGTCTTTTATGTGCCGCAGCGCTTTGCGGAAGAGGCTTATGACTTCTCTGGCGCCGCCAACCAATTAGTCGGCGCGATTGCCCCTGGGACGGATCTCGATCGCTTGCTGGACGAGATGGAGTTGCGACTTGATTCGTACGGAGTTTTCTCGGCGATCCCGCTGCAAGATTACACGTCCAACTACTATATCTCCAACGAGATCTCGCAGCTTAGCAACTTCGCTACGTTTCTGCCGTCCATATTTCTGGCGGTGGCCGCGCTGGTGCTTAACGTTTTGATGACTCGACTGGCGCGACAACAACGCACCATCGTCGGCACTTTCAAAGCAATCGGCTATAGCGACTGGGCGTTGTTCGCTCACTTTTTAAAGTATGGCGCCGCGGTCGGTCTTGCTGGCGCGCTCGGCGGATCGGCGCTCGGCATGTTGCTTGCGAAAGGGATGACCGCGCAGTACCAAACGTTGTTTCAATTTCCGGATCTGCACGCCGGCTTCTTTCTGACGACTCATTTGACTGGTCTGGTCGTCAGCTTAAGCTGCGCGATCCTCGGTTCGCTGTACGGCGCTCGCTCGGTGCTGATTTTGAAACCGGTCGAAGCGATGCGCAGCGAACCGCCCAAGCATGCCGGCCGAATCTGGTTAGAGCATCTTCCGTGGTTCTGGAACCGACTATCGGCGCCTTGGAGAGCCGCGCTTCGCGGCATGGTGCGCAATCGTGTCCGAACAGCCGTCGCCATCTTCGCGTCGCTGACCGGAGCGTCGATTTTGGTCGCTGGGTTGATGATGTACGAAGCGACCGACTATTTTATTCGCGTTCAATTTGAGGAAATCGTCCGCAGCGATATTGATTTGTCCTTCAAAGATGTGGTGGACCGTTCAGCCATTTCCGAACTACAGCACTTGCCTGGCGCGGATCTGACCGAACCAACATTCAGCGTCGCCTGTACGCTAGAAAACGGAGAACGCCGGCGACGCAGCGCCGTGCTGGGCATTGCCCCCGGCGCCAACTTGACGTCGCCGCGCGATCAGCAAGGTCGGCCGGTGATCGTGCCGGAGGTTGGCCTGACGCTAGACCGGCAGTTGGCCGAGATTCTGGGCGTCCGCCGGGGAGATGTGGTCGTACTGCGTCCCGTGCAAGGAGATCAGACGCCGTTGACTGTGCCGGTCACGCAGATTTGCGATGGCATGTTTGGTTTGAGTTGCTACGCCGATATTGGCTACTTGAACCAATTACGGGGTGAAGAATTTGCCGCCAGCGGCGCTCAACTAAAAATTAATCCAACTCCCGGCGCCCTCGACAAGCTCTATCGTGAATTGAAACAAATGCCGGCGATCGAAGCGGTCAACGCGCGGATCGATATGATCGCCAATATGCGGAAGACATTCGTCCAAGGGCAACTGGTGATGATTCTTTCCCTCGTCCTCTTCGCAGGCATCATCTTTTTCGGCAGCGTGTTGAACGCGACGTTGATCAACTTGGCTGAACGCGAGCGAGAAGCGGCCACGATGGGTGCGTTGGGTTATACGCGATGGGAAATTGGGGCGATGTTTCTGCGCGAAAGCATGCTGGCCAACGTCATCGGCACGCTGCTGGGCTTTCCGCTGGGATATCAGTTAGTCGTCTTAATGACCTATACGATCGATAAAGATCTGATCCGATTTCCGGTGGTCACTGCTGCATGGATCTATGGGGCGGTAAGCGTCGCCTCGGTCGTGTTTGCACTGACGGCGCATGCCGTCGTCCAGCGACGGATTAACAACATGAATCTCATCCAGGCTCTTCAAGTCAAGGAATAGCCATGAACACAGCACGTTCCGGTTCTCGCTGGATTAACCAAGCAACCATCGCGGCGATTGTGATTGCAGCGATCCTGGGCGGTTGGTGGGTATTGGGGCAATCGTCCGGTGTCCCGGTCGAGACCACGCGACCGCACCGCGGCCCCATCGCGCAGTATGTCGACGAGCAAGGTAAAACTCGTTTACCGCGAACTTATGAGATCACCATGCCGCTGGCAGGAAGGATCGAAGCGATCACCCTCGAACCAGGCGACGCGGTCAAAAAGGGCGAAACAGTCGCTCGGCTGGTGCAAAGCGA
Source organism: Blastopirellula sp. SH421 (assembly GCF_057808535.1). Lineage (NCBI taxonomy): Bacteria > Pseudomonadati > Planctomycetota > Planctomycetia > Pirellulales > Pirellulaceae > Blastopirellula > Blastopirellula sp. SH421. The sequence goes on along the minus strand of NZ_CM173712.1, from coordinate 6,326,029 downwards.
TCTGCAAAACGAATTAGATGAAGCGGCAGCGGCTGTAGAGCGGCTGACGGCGTCGATCGCCGAAAACGCCGATACGTCAGTCGAGGACATTAGCAAAACCCAGGCGTCGCACTTTGTCGAGTCGATGAAGTCAACCGTTGCAGCGGCCAAGTCACGCATGGTCGCCGGCAAATCACGCGTCGATTATGCGCTGACCTATCTAAGTCGCGTCCAAACGCTGATACCCTCTGGCGCCAATACCCAAGATGATTTGGACCAAGCGCAACTGCGCAAGGTCGAAGCCGAGACCGACTACCAGCAGGACGTCCTGATTTATCAAGCGATGAAATCAATCGACGCCGCAACGTTGTTGTTGCCAACCTTGGTGCAACAATATATTGACCGCAAGGATCTGACGATCGAAGTCTTAAAGCAAGAAAAGTTGGAAGCCGAAGCACGGCTGCGTCAGGCGAAAACCAACCTCCAACGCGGCACGATGACTAGTCCGATCGAAGGAGTCGTCCTCGAACGTTCGATCGTGAACGAACAGCAGCTAGCCGCCGGCGCCCCGTTGCTGACAATCGGCGATTTGCGCGATTTAGAAATTGAAGCCGATTTGTTGAGTCAGGATGCGGTGAACCTGCATCACGGCTCCCGCGCCTTGATCTATGGCGCGGCGGTCGGAAGATCCCCTGACGACGGCTTGGAAGGAGTCGTCGAGCGAATTCGACCGGCTGGGTTTACCAAGCGAAGCTCGCTCGGAGTCGACCAGCAACGGGTAAAAGTGATTATTCGGCTGCGCAGCGGCGAACTGGAAAAGGTCGCCGCCGATCGGACGCTGGGAATCGACTATCGCGTTCAGGTTCGTGCAATAGAAGCCGAGAAAGACGATGCTTTGACAATCCCCCGCGCGTCGCTGTTTCGCGCTGCCGACGGCAGTTGGCAAGTGATGGCGGTTCGCGACGGGGTCGCGCGGTTGGTGCGAGTAGAAGTCGGGTTGATCAACGATCGATGGGTAGAGATCACGGCGAATCTAGGACCGGAGGATCTCGTTATTTTGGCTCCTGAGTCGAGCCTCCATGATGGGGACGCCGTGCGCTCGATTGATCCCAGTTGAGGTCGGTTTAGGCAGCGGCAAGAAAAGAAAAAACCCCCACAAACGGGGCAGTGTCTGTGAGGGTCCTCCCGGTCGCAAGCGACCAGGATATGGGATGCCGACTTCAGTGATCGGCCTATCATCTACGAGCTAAAGCTTGATTTATATTCCCGCTAGCATTTGAATTGCAAGGGAGAAATTCCACAGATTGAAAGATTCTATAGTTCGGCTGCGATCGATTATTTTCTTGAAGGGCGGTCGACGAGTGCTCCACATTCTAAGAAGATACGCCGCGTTGACTCTCTCTGTTCGGTCGTAAACGCCGTGTCCCTCGTCGATTACAAAACTTCCGGAACATTCGCATGTCATTAACCGTTGAACCGGTCGAATCGCGCCGCCAGCAAAAACAATTCATGCAACTCGCATGGGATCTCTATCAGGGGGACCCTAACTGGGTTCCGCCGTTGCGGCAGAACCACAAAGAGATGCTCAACTTTGATCCGGATCCCTTCTACGAAACCAACCAAATCCAGTGCTTTCTGGCATTCAAAGATGGCAAGCCGGTCGGTCGCGTCGCGGCGATCATTAACAACGGCCACATCGATCGGTATAAGGAGCGGCGCGGATTTTTCGGTTGGTTTGAATCAATTAACGATCAGGAAGTGACCAATGCGCTGTTCGACGCGGCCCGCGGATGGTTGAAAGAACACGATATTCTGCTGGTTCGCGGTCCTACCAATCCGTCGCTCAATCATGAGTGCGGGCTACTGATCGACGGCTTCGATTCGATGCCGACCTTCATGATGACCTACAACAAGCCTTATTATCCGGAACTGATCGAAGCCTACGGATTTCGGAAAGTCGAAGACCTCTATGCGTTTTGGGGCGATTTGAGCATGCTCGAATCGCTTGACCCAAAGTTAAAGTTTGTAGTCGAGGAAGCGAAGCGGCGCTTTCAACCAGTGCTGCGCCCGATCAATAAACGCCGCTTCACCGAAGAAGTAAAGATGTTCCTTGACATCTATAACAAGTCGTTGGTCGCGACCTGGGGATTCGTGCCGCTCTCGGACGCCGAAGTCGAGCACATGGCGAAAGGCTTAAAGCAATTGGTCGTCCCTGAGATGACTACCATCTGCGAGATCGATGGGAAACCGATTGGCGCCGTGTTTGGTTTGCTTGATTATAATCCTCGCATCAAGAAAATTGACGGGCGGCTCTTCCCGTTTGGTTTCTTGCGACTGCTGTGGAACCGCCGGAAGATCCATCGCGTCCGTCTGATTAGCACCAATGTCTTGCCAGAGTTTCAGCGTTGGGGGATTGGCCTGGTTTTGTTAGAGCGTTTGATCCCCGATAGTTTGAAATTTGGGATCCAAGAAGCGGAGTTCTCTTGGGTGCTGGAAAGCAATCATCTTTCGCGCGCTACCCTTGAGCGCGGCGGCGCCAAAAAGGTGAAGAGCTATCGCCTGTATGACTATGCTCCGACAGAACCGGCGAAGATTGAAGAGAACTAGCAAGCCGTAGTTTTAGGTCTTGCCAAAGCTAGAAAAGAGGGCGCATTTGCGCCCTTTTCGTCGTTTGCGGTGTGTTGACTCTACTACGGCCAGCGCGATCCTTGAACGATCAGGTTGACAGATGCGTCAATTTTGATTCGTCACGGCAAAGCTTCAATAAACGCCGCAATAAGCCGAGATTTGCTCACGTTTCCGCACTTTTTCTCCGCATGGCACGACCCTTGCAAAGGTAGTTATCCCAAGTTGCAGCGTGATCTCGCTGCTGAGGGAATGAACAAGCTACTAAAGGTTCTCTGAAGGAGAAACAACGATGAAACGCTTTTGGATGTCGAGCGGCCTCGCCGCCGCCCTGTTGATGAGTGCTCCGCTGTTGGCTGACGACACGACGCCTGCTACCGAGCCGGGCGGGGTGAATGTCAACGTCGACGCGCAACGAGACACAGACCGCGCTGAAACCGATACCAAGGTTTGCACCGGCGCTGACTTGATTGGCATGACCGTCAAAAACTCAGAAGGTGAAAACCTGGGAACTGTCAACGACGCTGTGGTTGATTTGAACTCGGGCAAGATTCGCTACGTCGCCATTAGTTTCGGCGGGTTTGTCGGAATCGGCGACAAGCTGTTCGCCGTGCCGTTCAAAGCGGTGACCGCGCACAAGGGGGATAGCCCTTACATCGAATTTGACGCTACCGAGAAATCGCTTGAAAACGCCAGCGGTTTTGACGAAGCGCATTGGCCCGATTTCGGCGACACCAAATGGGTGATGACGAATGATCGCTCCTACAACTATGAGCGAGAAAAAGAAGTCCAGAAGGGTGAATTGGCGACTGCTGACACCGATTCGCCGGTTGATGTGACAGCGATGCGTTTGAGCCAGCTCGATGGCATCACGGTCAAAAATCAAAAAGGCGAGACGATCGGTTCGATCCAAGACGCCGCTTTGAATTCGAAGCGTGGTAAGGTCGAGTACGTCGCACTGTCATTTGGCGGGTTTGTCGGTATCGGCGACAAACTGTTCGCAGTACCGCTGGATGCGTTGAAATTCCAGAAAGGCGATAACGAGAACTACCTAGTGATGAACGTCACTGAGAAAGAACTCGAAAATCGTCAAGGCTTCGATCAGTCGAACTGGCCCCATCATGCCGACTCGGCTTGGACCGGTAAACTGATGAAGAAGGATCGTAAGATCAACGTCGACGTCAACATTGACGGCAAGAACTAACTCGCCGTCGCGCTTCGTGGAATTTGATGTCACCCTCAGCAGAGCCGGCGCGTGTTTCGACATGCGTCGGCTCTTGCTATTGGGGGAGCCGGGGATTTTGTTTGATTTGCAGCGATAGCGTCCCTGTTGATAGCACCGCTGGGAGCTATCCTTTGCCCAAAAGATTCGGTTTTCATCCAGAATTGACGGGGGCAAATCGTCGCTTCAGCCCCGTTGACAGTCTCTGGGGAGAGCGACATAATTCGTGATTCCTGTAGGAGAAATGGTCCCATATAAGGGAGATTGTCCTACCGGAGAACATTTTAAACGGATGGCTCAGAGGGCGGTTGATTCATCGCCCAATTGACGTATAATCCGTTGTTTCCGCTGCGTGCGGCGGACTAGTATTGCGGGTGTAGCTCAGTTGGTAGAGCACAACGTTGCCAACGTTGTTGTCGAGGGTTCGAATCCCTTCACCCGCTCTTTTTTTTAAGATTAGCTCGACCTGACCCGATTTTGCTCGGCCATGTAGGGCTTAAGACTCTCAGCAGCCGCAGCGGAAGCGTTTCGATCGTCGCTTCTCTTGGATTGAAACCTGGCCCCAGCGCTCGGCGATCCGCAACTCTGGGCTTCGCAAGCCGCTGACGCTTCGGGCGGGGCTTCTAAGAAAATACATTACGCAACCTCAGTATTTGGCAAGCATTCAGATGACGTCACCGGATGAAACCACGGCGGTCGAAGCCGAACAAACGGAAGAGTCGAAAAAACTGTCACTAGAAGTGAAGGTCGAAAGCCCGAGCTCGTGCCAGCGTCACGTAACGGTGACCGTCTCGCATGAAGACGTCGAGCGTTACTTCGAAAAAGCCTTTGATGACATGGCTCCGACGGCGGCGGTTCCTGGATTTCGTCCGGGTCATGCTCCTCGCAAGCTGGTTGAAAAGCGATTTCGCAAGGATGTCGCCAATCAGGTCAAGGGTTCGATCTTGATGGACAGCATGGCTCAGGCCAGCGACGAGCAAAACTTCTCGGCGATCAGCGAACCGGACTTCAAGTTCGATGCGGTCGAACTTCCTGAAGAAGGCCCGCTGACTTTTGAGTTTGATATCGAAGTGCGTCCTGAGTTTGACCTGCCGAAATGGAAGGGGCTAGAGCTCACCAAGCCGGTCAAAACGTTTGAGAAGGCTGATATCGACAAGCATCTGGCCAAAGTGCTGGATCGCTTCAGCGAAATCGCCCCGATCGATACCCCGGCCGAAATGGACGACTTCCTGACGCTTAATATCGTCAGCAAGTTGGACGGCAAAGAAATCGCGCGAACCGAAGAGGTCAGCGTCCGTCTGCGGGATACGCTCAGCTTCCAGGACGCAAACTGGGAAGAGTTTGGCAAGACGGTTCTGGGCGCCAAAGCTGGCGACAAGAAGTCTGGCAAAGCGACCGTGAGCGAAGAGACCGACAACGACGCGCTGAAGGGCAAAGAGCTCGATCTCGAGATCGAAGTCCTGGAAGTCAAGCGTCTCGAGCTGCCCGAAATGAACAGCGAGTTCCTGAAAAAGATCGGTGACTTCGAAAGCGAAGGCGATCTACGCGACTTTGTTAAAGCCGATATGGAACGTCAGCTCGAGTATCACCAGCAGCAGCGATTGCGGGGCGCGATCACCGAACAGCTGATCAAAGACGCCGACTGGGATCTGCCGCCGGCATTGCTTCGCCGTCAGGCTCGTCGCGAGCTGGAACGTGCGATCCTTGATCTGCGTTCGTATGGATTCGACGAAGACGCGATCCGCGGTTATGAAAACACGCTTCGCCAGAATAGCTTGCAGTCAACCGAAAAGGCGCTGAAGGAACACTTCATTCTGGAGCGTATCGCCGAAGAAGAAACGATCGAAGACGCTCCGGCTGATTACGAACGCGAGATCATGCAGATCGCCGCGCAAAGCAAGCAGTCGCCGCGTAGCGTGCGTGCTCGTCTGGAGAAGCAAGGTCTGATGGACACGCTTCGCAACCAGATCATCGAACGCAAAGTGATCGAGCTGATCACCGGCGAAGCCAAGTTCACCGAAGTTCCGGCCGAAGCTGACGCTCCTGCAAGCGTCTCGCCGATCGAATTCGCCATCACCGGAGCCCCGGTCGAAGGCGCCATTCCGGAAGCTCAAGAAGAAGGTAAGTCGGAAGCCTAAGCAGACGCATAAGCTCTGCTTGGTGATTCATACAAAAAAAGCCGTTGGCGAAAATGCCAACGGCTTTTTTGTTTTCTGGAGCGACTGCGTCGATTACAGCTTGGTGATCGCAATGATCACCAGCGTCAGCACTGCGACTCCCAGTCCGGCGTAGCCGAATGCGGTCAGCCAGTTTCGCATGCGGTCGCGACTGCGTGCGTCTTCGGTCCAGCTGACAAAGTTCTGAGCATTGAAGACCAGTGTCATCACGCCTGGTAAAAAGCCTTGCTGAGTCAGGGGATCGCTGCCGGTTGCGGCCAGATACCAGCCGGTTGGAATCCAGTCGCCGTGATGCTCGGGGTAAAGCCCGCGAGTCAGGATCCGCAGGATCGCATCGCTACGGCGATCCAGCGAACTGACGAACTGATAGAGCTCTCGATTGCTTTCAATCTCGCGGCGTTGATCCCCGTGGAAGCCCTCCCGTTGTGCGAAGATTCGATAGACCAGCGCGGACGCCAGAGAGCGATTGACCCATTGGACTCCGCGGCGCAAGATCTCTTTGATGTTGCTAAAGTCGGCGGCCGGGATATTGGGGAGCTCGACGCCAAAGCGGCGACGGCGATGTTCTTCAGGAAAGCGCCGGAGCAGTTCGTCGCAGCCGCTGATCTGTTCGGCGTCGCAAAAGATCGCGGTGACCGGCCCGGCGACTTCGCTCGCTTGGCGAACTTGTTGCAGGTCGTGCTGCATCAAGACGGCGGTTTGCTGCGCGATCGCCAGGTTCTCGGTCGCATCGCCGGGGACTAACACGATCACGCCGTTGTGCGTGCAATACGGGGCGCGAGCATGGCGAATCAAATCGATCACATAGTCGAGCCGATCGAGCGTCTCGTCGATTTCCTCTTTGGTGATTTCTACGGTCGCTTTACTTTCAGTTCGGGTAGCCGTTCGGACCATCGCTTGGGCGGAAGGTTCGGCGAAAGCGAGCGCTAGATTGGACTCGGCTTCGTCCAGCTTGGATTCTACCGACGCAGCGGTCTTGTCTAGTTTCTTCTGCGTTGACGGCAGCACGGCGACATTGCCGCTATCGCTGTTCAAAAAATCGGCGTAGACCGGTTCATCGTGGGGGTCATTGCCGGAGACAACGACTTCCTGTGAGCTTGACTCTTCCGCCGCACGCGCCAGATCCTGCAACCGCGAGGCCTGCAACCCCAGCAGCGAAGCGTCACGCAGCGAAACAAAGACTCCACGTTCGTCCGCCCAGATACGCAGCGGCGCATCGGCGCCGCGGGGAGTCGGCGGCTGGCTCAGTGAAAGTCCGGCGGAGGAACAAAGATTCGCATCGCCGGCGGTTGTTTGTCCCAGCACCAGGAACAGTGGTTCGTTGACCATCGACACGCCGTTGCGCATCAGCTGGTCGGTCGCTTCGGACCAGGCATGATCCAAATCGGGATAGGGCGAAACGCTAACGCGTTGGCGCAGCAGGCGCATCATCCACCAAACTTGCCAGCCTAGCGCGTAGCCGAGCAAAAACAGAATCGGCAACCAGCTGGAGCGAATGATGGACGAAGGAAAGCGAACCGACTTCTCTAATTCCATATAGTCGTTCAGCCACCACAGCCCGATCAAGATTGCGACGATCGCCAAGCCATGGACCAGCCACAGCAGCAAGCGAACCGTCCCTTGAGCGCGAGCGGTCGCGGCGACTGGAGCTGTGATCAGATTGGCCAGGCTCGCCAACGATTGCCCCATCGAGCTAAGTATTTTCATGAACATTGCGTACGTTCCGATCTTGAGGGTTAGCGGCCGAACCAGTCGACAACGACGAACGTGAGAAACGGAGCAGCGGCTAGCCCGACGACGCACGCGGCGGCGATCATCGTTTGCATGCGGCCTTCTCCTCGCAACGGTCGAGCTTCGCAAGACGGGGGAAGCTCGGCTTCCAGCGCGACTTGCAAATCATCAATCTCACCGACGGCGACTCGCGCTCGCGAGATCCATGACGTCAGCTTCTCAGGTTGGTTACGCATTTCACCCCGAAAGCCAAGCGACACGCAAAGGTAATAGACTTCCAGCGGATCGTGCTCACCGCGACGCAGCGCCATTTCGGCTTCGTGCCAGAAACGCCAAGCGCGATCGTTGGCGCCAAACAGGTGCATCTCGATCTTTTGTTCGTTCCAGGCCGCCGTTGACTGCGGGCAATCGGTGAAGATTTCGTCAAGCCAACAAGCCAGCGCGTATTGCAAATTAACCGCCTGCTCTTCGCGGCGAGTGCTGGCGACAGCTGCGATCGAGTCACGTTGCAGCAAATCCAACAGGATTGCTTGTTCGAACTCAAGATCGACCTTCTGCTGCGACTCAAGTCGACGAAGCAGATCGAGCCCGTAGTCCATTACGGCACGTACGTCTTCAGCCAAGGGAGATTGCATGGCGTGCTTCTCGTCTAGGGGAAAAATGCTTTGTATCCGGCATGCCCAAGTGGGAGGGCAATCCGATCCAATCCCGTTACAAGCGGCGGAGCCGGTTTCGGCGACGGCATCCGCCGTTTGCAACGGATCGCAAGCGCTTCGATCTTCCGGCGTCACTCTTAATCACAAAGTGCGTCGCTTGGGAAGCTTCAATAACGCTACGGCTGCGGTGGGTCTGTGCGTATCGGCATGTGCGCGGCGACAAATCGGCGAGATCGTCCGTGCGCTGCATAGGCGTGAGTTCGTTGCAATATAGGTCGCGGTAACGGATCAGTTATCTCCGATAAAAAATTTCGCGGTTTTTGCTTCCCGCCTTTTTCTAACCTAACTTTGCCGGAACATCGGTCGGTAGCTCCTGCGGGGCAATTGGCCGGCGCCCGCCCGCTAGCCGCCGCTTCCCACCAGCGGCGCTTCCCCCCTTAACCCACCTACCAGCGACAATGGCCGAAGTAGACGTAGCCGAGCTCATTTCGCCCGTCTCCGACGATCGCCCAGCCGGCGATCCGGACGCCTATTCGCATCGTTTACACGATCAATTTCGTGAATTGCGGCGTGAAGAGGATGCGGATGACTTTGACGACATCACGCGTCCGCCGGTGCTCAAGCAGGCCGATTGGGCCGGTATTGTCGATCTTGCGCGAAGTTCGCTTTTGCACGATAGCAAGGATTTGCGAGTTGTCTGTCATTTGATCGAAGGGCTTGCTCGTACCGAAGGGATCCAGGGCGTAGCCGCCGGGCTAGATCTACTGAAAAACTTGATTGAACAGCGTTGGGACATTCTGAACCCGCCGTTGGATTACGGCCCCGAAGCTCGACTTGCTCCGCTGGCCAACTTGCTGGATGACGAAGATCGCGGCGTTCTCTTTCCGCGAACCATCCGCCGTATTCCGCTGCTTTCTAACAGCCAAGGCGTCTTGACCGCAGTCGATTGGCTGCAGTGGCAACAATCCAAAAACCCGGAAGAACAAGCACGTTTGTCGCGTATTTTGGCTGCCGCCACGCGAGAGGATGTGCAGCACGCGGCCGCCGAAACCGAGCGATCACACGCTGCGACTCGCGACATCGCTCGTCTGCTGGACGAACGACTCGGTTGTGATGCGACGGCGCTGTTGAATCTCCAAAAGGCGCTGGACGAATGTCAGCGATTGCTGTCGGCCGAACTGGTCAAACGTCCCGAACCGCGACCGCAATACGATTCCACCACCGAGGAAGGGGCGCAGCGAACTTCGTCCGCTAACCACGGTGGTTACTCCGGCGACGTGGGCGACATTGTCGTTCGCCGCCAAGACTTATATCGGCAGCTCTCGGCGGCAGCCGATCTGCTGGAGCAAATTGAACCGAACAGCCCCGCGCCCTTCCTTGTGCGTCGAGCCGTTCAACTCGGACAGTTGCCATTTCCGCAATTGATGCAAGCGATTGTTCGTGAACCGGCGGTGCTAGACGAACTACAACGTCAAATCGGCGGCTCGCAGACGACTGTGACCGCAAACTAACTCTCTGATTTCGTTTCGACGGCGAATTGACGCTCCGCAGCAACAGACGCGGCGGCGATCAGCTAAGCCGCCACAAACCTTTAAGGAACCTGACTGATGAGCGAAAGCCTGCAACACAAGCTAGATCGCGTGCGTCCTCCGCGCGTGCAAATTACGTATGACGTCGAGACCGGCGGCGCCATGGAAGTCAAAGAGCTTCCCATGGTTGTCGGCGTGATGGCTGATCTGTCGGGTCAGCCGAAGGAAGCTTTGCCGGGTATCAAGCAGCGCAAGTTTGTGCCGATTGATCGCGACAACTTCAATAGCGTTCTAGAAAAGAGCGGCGCCCGCGTTGCGATGCAGGTTCCGAACGTGTTGGAAGACGACAACACCAACCTCAGTGTTGAGCTGAACTTCAAAAACATGACCGACTTCGAGCCGACCAGTGTCGCTCGTCAGGTTCCGGTTTTGGCCAATCTGCTTGAGATGCGTGATCGCCTGAAGCAACTCCTCAGCAAGATGGAAGGCAACGACGCTTTGTGCGGCCTGCTGGACAACACGCTGGGTGACGACACCGCTCGCGATGCAATCAGCAAAGACCTTGGCGTCGCAGCACCGACCGCCTAGTTCCCGTTCCGCAACCAACGCAACTAACGCAACGAAAGTAACAGGAGAGATTCATAATGGCTGTTGAAAACGAAACCAGCGCCGGCGGAGCGGCGACTCTAGAGCTGACCCTGCTGGATCAGATTCTGGAAAACACGCGTCCTCTTGACGACGCTGAAATGGAATTGAACAAGTCGTACATCGAAGAATTCGTGCGTCAGGCCGCCAAAGACCAGAACAAGGTCTCGAAGGACGCCGCCACGAAGATCAACTTCTGGATTGCCGAGCTCGACAAAAAGCTCTCGGCTCAGTTGAACGAAATCATGCACCACGAGAAGTTCCAAGCCCTGGAAAGCAGCTGGCGCGGACTTAGCTTCTTGGTTCACGAATCGGAAACCGGCACGTCGCTCAAGATTCGCGTCATGAACGCGACCAAGCACGACCTGTTGAAGGATCTGGAGACCGCCGTCGAATTCGACCAAAGCGCGATCTTCAAGAAGATCTACGAAGAAGAATACGGCCAACTCGGCGGTCAGCCTTACGGCTTGTTGATTGGCGATTATGAGTTCTCGCGTCGTCCAGAAGATATCAACCTGTTGAAGCTGATGTCGAACGTCGCCGCTGCTGCTCACGCTCCGTTGATCTCGGCCGCTTCGCCGACGCTGTTCAACTTGGATAGCTTCTCGGATCTGCCGAACCCGCGTGATCTGGCCAAGATCTTCGAAGGCGCAACTCACACTTCGTGGCGTTCATTCCGCGATAGCGAAGATTCGCGTTATGTCGCTTTGACGCTGCCGCACGTTCTGTCTCGCTTGCCTTACGGTGAAGAGTTTAAGAAGGTCGAAGAGTTCAACTTTGAAGAAGCGGTCGACGGCAAGGATTACCACAAGTATCTGTGGATGAACGCCGCATGGGCTTACGGTGTTCGCATCACCAATGCCTTCTCGAAGTACGGCTGGTTCGCCAAAGTTCGCGGAGTCGAAGGCGGCGGTAAAGTCGAGAACCTGCCGGTTCATACTTTCCCGACCGATGACGGCGACGTCGCGATGAAGTGCCCGACCGAAATCGCGATCAGCGATCGTCGTGAGTTCGAGTTGTCCAACCTCGGCTTCCTGCCGCTGTTGCACGCCAAGAACACCGATTACGCCGTCTTCATGGGCGCCCAAAGCGCACAGAAGCCGAAGGTGTACTTCGACGATGACGCCAACGCCAACGCCGAACTTTCGTCGCGCATCAACTTCCTGTTGTGCGTCTCGCGTTTCGCCCATTACCTGAAGGTCATGGCTCGCGACAAAATCGGGTCGAACCTGGAAGTCGCCGAAGCCGAACGTTGGCTCAACAGCTGGATCAGCAACTACGTTTGCGATCCCGCCACCGCCGGCGACGAGACCAAAGCCAAGTGCCCGTTGGCCGACGCTCGCGTTGAAGTTCGCGAAGTCAAAGGCAAGCCGGGTTGGTACGAAGCAGTCGCTTGGCTGCGTCCTCACTTCCAGCTCGAAACGCTTGAAGCCTCGATGCGTTTGGTCGCCGAAGTGCCGAAGCAAGGCTAGTCAACCAACGCGGGTCGCGCCGCTTGCGGCGGCGCGCCTGCTTTTTCGTACTCTCAACATCAAACACCAGCTAACTGAAATACGGAGCCAATATCATGGCAGTCGATTACTTTTTGAAGATCTCGGACATTGACGGCGAATCGGGCGACTCGGTACACGCCAAAGAGATCGAGATCTCGGAATTCAATTGGAGCGCTTCGCAGACCGGCACCTTCGCGCAAGGCGCTGGCGGCGGCGCCGGTAAGGTTCGCATGAACGATTTCGAGTTCATGACTCGCACCGGCAAAGCTTCGCCGAAACTGATGCTCGCTTGCGCCAAAGGGGATCACATCCCGCAAGTGACCCTCACCTGTCGCAAGGCGGGCGGCGGTCAGCAAGAGTTCTACATCATCACGATGAAGGACGTCTTGATCGCTCACTATCAAACCGGCAGCCATCGCAACACCGGTTCGACCGAAGAAGGTCAAGGCTACGATGACGGCCTGCCGCGCGACTTTGTGAAGTTGAACTTCGCCAAGATCGAATGCGAATATCGTCCGCAAAAGGACGACGGCAGCTTGGACAACCCGGTCAAAGCCGGCTACGACCTGAAGGCCAACAAGCCTGTCTAAGCGACCTGGTTCGCTTGACGTCAAACTCTCGAAATCAGGCGCTCCGCGCCGCTGAGCGCCTGATTTTCCTGTTTATTGCTCGCCTCGACCGCCGTCCGCTTCTTGACCCGCCGCTGGACGCACCGCCTATTCCTCCGCTCCCCTTCCGGAGGCCCGGACATGCCGAGACCGACCCTCACCCCTGATTTGACGCCATCGATTTATGATCGCCTGGTCGACGCTTGCTTTGAAGTCGAGCCTGACAGTCGTGCGCAAAGCGTGCGCGGATTTGTGCTGGGCATCTGCCGCGATCTCGAAGACCTATTGAACACCTCCGCTTCACGTCCGGCGGAAGAAATTGACGCGCCGGCTGTTCGCGATTCGGTCTATTGTTATGGCGTCCCCGAACTGACGATGCACGATGGCGCGACGCGCGCCGATATGCTGGCTTTAGCAAGTGATATCGAAAACACAATCCGCCGCTTCGAACCTCGTCTCGACACCGTTCGCGTCAACCTTGACATGACGAAACAAAGCGTCTGGAATCGCATTTCGTTTGCGATTGAAGGAACGTCCAAAGCGTTGCCCAATGCAAAAGTTCGCGTTGCTGCGGCGCTCAACCCCACCAATCGTCGCATTGAAGTGACGCCGAACGAATCATGAACGAAACGCTCTTTCCGTACTACGAACGTGAACTGACGCTTGCCCGCGAGCAATCGCAGCAGTTTGCCCGCAAGCACCCAGCAGCCGCGGGACGCTTGCTGTTGGAAGCGAATCGTAGCCGCGACCCGCATGTCGAACGGCTCATCGAATCGTTCGCGCTGATCGCCGGCCGGATTCAAAAGAAACTAGACGATGATTTTCCGGAAGTGACCGACGCGCTGCTCGAAGTGCTCTATCCGCACTACCTGGCGCCGATTCCGTCGCTGGCCACCGTTCAGTTTCAGCCCGATCCAACCAATCCGCAAGCTTCCGGCACCCATATTGCCCGCGGCAGCCAGCTGCGTACGCAACGTGTGGGCGATGGTCCTTGCTTCTTCCGCACTTGTTACGACACGACCGTGTGGCCGATTGAAGTGACGCAAGTGGATACGCATACGCCTCCGTGGAGTACGGCGATCGAAGTTCGTCGCGACGCGATGGCCGCGATTCGGATTCGACTCCGTTGTCAGGCCGACGCCTCGTTTAGCAAGTTGCCGCTCGAATCGTTGCGCTTTCACTTGCACGGCGGCGATCAGGTGACCGCCAAGCTGTACGAATATCTGCTCAATCACTGCAATCGCGTTTCGATCCTTGCGGCGGACGACAAAAAAGGGGAGACGCGGGTTAACTTCGATCCCCAGGCGGTCATTACGCCGGTCGGTTTTCAGGCCGAAGAAGCCCTGTTGCCGTCAGCCGCGCAAGGCCAGGCCGGCTATCAATTGCTTACGGATCTGTTCGCCTATCCGGAGAAGTTCTTGTACTTTGATCTGCATGGTTTTCGCCGCGCCGCGAAGGCGAATTGGCAACGTGAAATCGACGTCTGGTTCTTTTTTGACAACGTCGAACCGATCATTCATGGCGCCGTGCATGCTGAGACTTTTCAGCTTGGCTGCACGCCGGTGATCAACCTGTTTGACAAAATCTGCGAACCGATCTCGATAGATCATCGCCGCAGCGAGTACCGCATTACGCCTGACGTGCAGCGACCCAATGAGGTCGAAATTCATTCGATTCGCAGCGTGACCACCCAAGGCGTTGACGGCGACGTCGAGTTTCGTCCGTTTTACGCCGTCGGTCACCCCAGCCGTTGGAATCCGGCCGCTCCCGACGAAGCCTACTGGCATCTGTCGCGGCGACCTTCTACCCAGCCTGGCGATGAGGGGAACGACGCGTTCCTGCAGTTGGTGGATCTCAACTTCGATCCTTGTCGCCCTGCCGACGCGGTCGCGACGGTCAAAGCTGTGTGCTCGAATCGCGATCTGCCGACCAAGCTGTATAACCAATGGGGAACGGCCGAATTTCAGCTGCAAGTTCCTGCGCCGATCAAAGCGACGCGTTGCCTGCGGCAGCCAACTCCGCCGCTGCGTCCGCCGGTGGATAACGGCAATCGTTGGCGTTTGGTTTCGCACTTGTCGCTCAATCATTTGTCGTTAACTGACAAGCATGGGATCGACAGCCTGCGCGAAATCTTGCGATTGTACGATTTTTCGACCGATGGCAATGGGCACGAACGAGCCATTCGTAACCGCCAAATGATCGAAGGGATTCAAAAGCTGACATCCGAGCGAACTGTCGCACGCGTCGGCAGCTCGCTCAAAGGGGGCTTCTGCCGCGGTCTAGAGATTCGTATCGAACTGGATGATCAAAAGTATCACGGCGTCGGCTCGTTTTTGTTCGCATCGATCCTCGAACGATTCCTGGGGCTCTACGTCAATATCAACTCTTTCACGCAGCTAGTCGCCGTTACCCAACAGCGCGGGCTGCTGAAACGCTTTGAGCCGCGGGCCGGGGATGCGATGCTGCTATGATCGCCACGAATCAACCTCCCGAGTTGCGAGCGCCTGCTGGTTCGGTCTTGGCGCGGCTCTACAAAGATCCGCAGTCGTTTGACTTCTTCCAAGCGGTTCGCTTGTTAGAGCGAAGCAATCAAGCGGTAAAGCACGAAGAGCGACGCCCTTGCGTTCGCTTCCGGGCTCACAATTCGTCGGCGTTTCCTGCGAGCGAAATCTACGATCTAGAACCATCGCCGGACGATCCGCAGGCGTGCGAGATGACGGTGACGTTTTTAGGTTTGACTGGTCCAAGCGGCGTGATGCCGCATCACTATACCGAGATGCTGCTGCGATTGCATCGCGAACTGCGCGGCCATCACAAGTTCGCACTGCGTGACTGGTATGACCTGTTTAACGATCGGCTGACACGGCTCTTCTATCGCGTTTGGGAAAAGAATCGTTTTTGGGTTCCCTATTCGCGCCGCGAGTTCGAGCAAAAAACGCCGGATGCTTTCACCCAAGGGCTGCTCAGCATCGGCGGATTTGGTTTGCCGACGCTGCGCGATCGTTTGCAACGCGAGAGTGATCAAGCCGGTGTCAGCGACTTGGCTTTGCTTCGCTATAGCGGCATGCTGGCCCAACAGCGCCGCTCGGCCGAGAACCTGCGGCGGATGCTGGTCGATTACTTTCAAATCCCGATCGAGGTCAAACCGCTGCAAGGTCAGTGGCTCGCATTGGATCAAAGCCAGCAAACCAAAATTGGCCGCCGTCGACACAATCAGCAGCTTGGCAAAACGGCGGTTCTGGGGCGGCGCGTCTGGGAACTGCAACACAAGTTCCGGCTGCGACTTGGGCCGCTGACGCTCGATCAATTTAATGAGTTCCTCCCTGCTCCGCCCGAAATGGATGTCGCTTCGCATCGCGGAACAGAAGCGTTATGTGGACAAGGTCAATGGTCGCTGGGGCAACTAACACGCGTCTTTGTCGGGCCATCGCTCGACTTTGATGTTCAGCTTGTGTTAAAGAAAGAAGAAGTCCCGCGGACGCAACTCTCGGGTCAGCCGGCCAAAGCCTCTCGGCTGGGTTGGAACGCTTGGATCGGCACGCGTCCCGCAAGCAGCGATCAGGAAAACGCATGTTTTGCGGTCGATAATTAACAGATCGTGAAGTTGTTTAGTAAAGTGGGTGGCCACTCAACTTCGATCCTCTGTCACCGGCGGCGTTTGCCGGTTTTTACGCGGCGTTTGCGTAACTTTCTAGTCGGGTGGTCTGTTTGGATAGAGTGGACTGGATCGGGCGGTGATTCGTTTTCGTATTCTGTTGCTAGAAACGTCTCCAAATCGAACGTTTGGAAGATCTCTGCCGCTCTTTGCTGGAGTGGACTGGATTCGGTTCGTTTTTTTATCTCCGCCAGCGCTGGTTTTGCCAGTGCTGGTTCCACTGGCAATTGAGCCGTTGGCTCTGCGGATGACTCAGAGGAGGAGTGGACTGGACAGCGCGCGTTTTTTTTCTGCGGCGGCTGGGCCAGTTGGTACTGAGGAGCAGCTTGCGACTTAGTGGGGGGGAGAGCGACGATTTCGCCGGCGGCTGCCAGTTGATTCCAGGTGACGCCAAAATTGGCGCCGCTCATGCCGGACCGCTGGCGGATCTTGAGCTTGGTCGAATCCTCTGGATCGAGATCGGTCATCACCGCGCGAAGTTTCTGCTGCAAGCGATCGGCATGCGACTTGGTGGCGAGTTGTGCCGTCTCTTGCTCGATCGCTGCGACCTCGCGGAGCGTGACGTTCCATGTTCGGCCGGTCGCCGCGTCGCTTTCTCCTTCATTAATATCCACTCCCCAGGCGCCGCCTAACGTCAGGGCACTTCCCTGCGTCAGCCACAAGCGATGCTGACCGGTTCCCGGCTCGTACTCTTGGCGACGATTGACCAGCAACCATTGCCGAGCCAGACCGTGACACGCGGCGCTCGCCATGTCAGAGACATGCAGTGGACGCGGCTTCAGTTCTTTGGCGGTCGGACAACAAACGATCGGCGTGGCGCCGGCCTTCAAACAACAGTCAACCAGCACGCGCAGCTGCGCCGCCTGGGCTCGGCGCGAAGTGGTGGTCAGATCGGCGACGTCAAACAACACAACTTCCAGCTGATTCCGCTCGATCCAATCTTGCAGCTGCGGCAAATTGGCGGGGTTCGATAGGTCCGCCACCTGAAGCGACCAGGCAAGTTTGTCGAGATTCAGCAGATCAATTTGGGTCGCCGCGCTCCATCGCTGCGCCAGGTCGTGCAAAGCAGAACGCGCGGCGACGCCGCCGACAAAACCGACCCGAAACGCCCGATCTGCGGCGAACTGACCGAGAAACATGCCGCCGCTCGCCAGCGCGCCGCACAAGTCGACGGCCAGCGAAGTCTTTAGGCTTTTGCTGGGCCCAACAATCACCGCAGGCTCATGCTGCTGCAACATTCCCGGCAACAGCCAAGCCAGCGGAGGCTGCTCATTGACGAGCTGCGCACAGGTCAGTTCAGTAAAACAGGGAACGCGATGTGAGCCCGTCGGGCAACCATTTTCGACCACTTGCATGAGAGACTTTTCCCTTCGTTCGCAGCGCGCACAACAAGACAGTCCACTGCCTGCAGCGACCCCAAAACGTCAACATCAGGCCAGCGTCCCCGGCCGTGTTTGCCTGTACGTAAGTATACTAATGAAGGAAATGAGAAGCAAGCACTTTTATGAGAAAGATAGTAGGGTGGGTGCAGCAAGCGATTAGCGGCAACCAATGGCAAACAACATCGCCGCTTGCGCAACCCACCGATGCCGCGGGATCGTTCAGCGGGGCCGGTGGGTTACGCAAAACCGGTGGCGTTGGTTGATGATGGTTGGATTGGTTTCGGTTTTGCTGCACCCACCCTACGGTGAATTAGTCTAGTAGGGTGGATGGAGCAAGCGATTGACGGCAACCAATGTCAATCGACATCGCCGCTTACGTAACCCACCATTGCCGCGCGATCGTTCGGCGGGTCCGGTGGGTTACGCGAAACCGGTTGTGTTTTTTTTGATGGTTGGATTGGTTTCGGTTTTTGCTACACTCACCCTCCTGGAGATTTCGTGTAACCCATCGATGATGTCATGAGCAAATACCGAAGATCACGAATTGGCCAAGTCTTCTTCTTTACGGTTGTTACCGACCAGCGACAGCCGATTTTGACCACCGATCTAGCACGTCATTGTTTGCGGGAAGCGATACATGACGTTCGAGTGGAACTGCCATTCGAGGCGACCGCCTTCGTCTTGCTCCCCGACCATCTACACACGATATGGACTCTCCCGCTGGGAGACCAAGATTTTTCCACACGCTGGAAGAGGATCAAAACTCTCTTCACGAAACAATGGAACCGTGCAGGTGGTGCATGCCAGGCTCGCAGTCAAAGTCGCGTCGAAAAGGGAGAGCTTGGAGTTTGGCAGCGAAGGTTTTTTGAGCACACCTGCCGTGATGAAGATGATGTTCGTCGCTGTATTGATTACATCCATGTGAACCCTCTAAAGCATGGACTGGTGCAGCAAGTGAGGGATTGGCCCTGGTCCTCCTTTCATCGATACGTACGGGACAGAAAATACGATCGCAATTGGGGGAGTGCGAATGTATGGTATGGGGATGAGTTTCGTGAATTTGAATGATGAGGTTGTTCGGTGGGTTGGTGTAGTAGTGTAATCGTAGGGTGGGTGCAGCAAGCGATTAGCGGCAACCAATGTCAAACAACATCGCCGCTTGCGCAACCCACCGATGCCGCGGGATCATTCGGCGGGTCCGGTGGGTTACGCAAAACCGGTTGTGTTGATTTTCGATGGTTGGATTGGTTTCGGTTTTGCTGCACCCACCCTACTGTGAATTAGTATTGTAGGGTGGGTGCAGCAAGCGATTAGCGGCAACCAATGTCAAACAACATCGCCGCTTGCGCAACCCACCGATGCCGCGGGATCGTTCGGCGGGTCCGGTGGGTTACGCAAAACCGGTTGTGTTGGTTGATGATGGTGAGATTGGTTTCGGTTTTGCTGCACCCACCCTACTGTGACTACTGCGACTCTATTGCTCTATTGCTGCTTTAACTTCTTGGTTGCTTCGACCAGTTTCAGAAACTCACTGCGATAGCTATCGTCGCCAACGTTATTGCTGACTAGTTCGGTGATCTCGTCGAGATTTACTTTGGCGTCTTGATCGCCGCCGCGGAGGAGCATTCCGTACATGGCGACGCCTGCGGCAAATTGGAAGTCACCGCTGGCTTGCGCGAAACGGTTGCCTGCGTCTTGCACTGCGACCGAGATCAGCGAACTTTCGTCTGCGTCGGGCTGTTTGTAGCGCAACTTGAGTGTCAGTAGTTCGTCGCTATCGGCGGCGGGGGTAACGTCGCGCGAGGATTGGTATTTTAGATCGTCGACCTGAGCGGTGGAGACTGGAGACTCGACCGAGGCGGGCACGATCTCGTAGAACGCGGTGACGCAATGTCCGGCGCCAATTTCGCCGGCGTCTTTTTTGTCGTCGTTGAAGTCTTGGTTGGCGAGCAGCCGATTTTCGTAGCCGATCAGGCGATAGCCGGCGACTTTGGTCGGATTGAACTCGATCTGGATTTTCACATCCTTGGCGATGGTGGTCAGCGTGCCGCTCATCTGTTCGACCAGTACTTTTTTCGCTTCGGTGATCGTATCGATAAACGCATAGTTGCCGTTCGCTTTGCCTGACAATTCTTCCATCATCGCGTCATTGTGATTACCGATCCCGAAACCGATCACGCTGAGGAAGACGCCGGCCTTGGCTTGTTCGGCCGCCATGGTAACCAGATCGCTGGTGCTGGTCACGCCGACATTAAAGTCGCCGTCGGTGCAGAGGATCACGCGATTGACGCCTCCTTTGATAAAGTTCTCGATGGCGGTTTGATAGGCGAGCGCGATCCCTTGCGCGCCGTTGGTTGAGCCGCCGGCCTGCAAGCGATCGAGCGCTTCCATGATGGTTGATTTGTTGTCCCCGCCGGTGCTGCTGAGCACCATGCCGGCGGCGCCGGCATAGACGACGATCGCGACCTTGTCATTTTCGCCCAATTGATCGACCAGCAGTTTCATCCCTTGCTTGAGCAGCGGCAGCTTGCGAGCGTCACTCATCGAGCCAGAGACGTCGAGCAAAAAGACCAGATTGCTGGCCGGGCGATCGGCGTTGTTGATCTCTTTTCCTTTAATGCCGATCCGCACCAAGCGATGCGCCGGGTTCCAAGGACAAGCGGCCGCTTCGACATTGGCGGCGAAGGGTTTATCGTCGGTGGGGGTCGCATAGTCGTAGGTGAAGTAGTTAATCAACTCTTCGATACGAACCGATCCTTGCGGCGGCAGTTGGTTGTAGTCGATCAGATAGGAGCGGATTTTGGAGTAAGAAGCGGTATCGACGTCAATCGAGAAGGTCGAAAGAGGCTCGTCGGCGACGGCGCGGAACGGATTATTTTCGAGATGCGCAAACTTGTCGCCGCCGACGCCGGGGCCTTCGCCCTGCCCCGCGACTTGGCCGGGCATAGGATTATGAAGCATCGGCATCGCTTCGCCGGCGATGGGTTGTTTTTTCGTCGCCAATTCGTAGCTTTGGACCGGTTGGCCAGATAGTTTCTCTTGAATCGCAGCGGATCGATCCCGAGCGGACATGGTGACGGGCGCGGCTGCCGGTTGCTCTACGAGGGTGGCCAGATTGCTGCTTGGCTGGGCAGCTTGCTGGTTGGCCTGCCCTGGGGCTTGATAGGCGACGTCGGCCTTCAGCTCTTCGGTGACGATGGCAGACTCGGCGTTGGGGATACTTGTCGATTGCGCTGTCTGGTTAGGGCCGTTGGGAGCACTTTTTTTTGCCTCCGGGGGACGACAACCGCAGACGGCGGCGACGGCTAGCAGCAACATGATTCGCGAAACTTGCATTGGGTTCTCCCTCAGAAAAGCTTAGGCTGCGCCGGCGCTAGGATCTGCTCGGGCAGTGAATGTTTCGATTCTCACCCAGCTAGACGAGAGACCCCGTATTACGGTTTTGCAGTTTTTTCGCGAGCCGCTTTTTGTTTCCGCAGTTCCGCAACCATTGCGGGCTGACTGGCGGCTAGATTTTCGGTGGGATCGTCGGTCTGCCGGAGGTCGTACAGTTCGGTCTGCGGCTGCTTGCCTTGGGTTTGTTTTACGATCAAACGATGTGTTGGCGAACGGACCGAGGTGGCTCCGCCCCAGTAGCTAAGTGAAACGTCATGCACCTGATCGGCTTGGCCAGTTAAAATTGGACGCAGGCTAACTCCATCCAGCGGCTTGGCAGTTTGCGTAAAGCTGGGCTGGCAGAGATCGATGAGCGTCGGATAGAGATCGATCGAGTCGACCAGCGCGTCGCAGACGCTGCCGGGCTGGGTAACGCCGGGAGCGCGGATCAGGAGCGTGCTGCGAAGCGTTCGTTCGTAAGGAGCATGTTTGCCCCACATCGCGTACTCGCCCAGATGCCAGCCATGATCACCCCAGACGATCACGATGGTGTTTTCGGCCAGTCCCAATTGATCGAGCTGGTCTAGCACTTTGCCAATCTGACGGTCGACATAACGAACGCAGGCGAGATAGCCCCGCTTGGCGTTCAGCGCGTCGGCAGTCGCGAGGGGACGGGATTTTACATAAGGCATGTCATACTTGTAGAACTCAGCGCTATTGGACCAAAATGCGGACGGCAATTTCTCCGGCGATGCAGGGGGCGTGATTTCGCGCGTTGCGACGGCTTCCCAATCTTGCTTGGTTGCCACAAACGGTAGATGCGGCTTGATGAAACCGAGTCCCAGGAAGAAGGGTTCGTCTCGTTCTTTTAAATCGCTTAATTTATCGATCGCCGCGTTGGCCAGCATGCCGTCAGGCAAATCTTCGTCGCGGGTCGCGGTAAACTCTAGCAAGTCTTGACGGCCGGTCCCGTCTTCGCGATGGCTGCCCCCTTCGTAACCAAAGAAGACGCCCCAGCCTCGTTTCCAGGGACCGTACGGCGTTGCAAGTTCGTCCCAAGCGCCGGGCATTTCGTCTCGGCCATCGCCGCGGCCGTTGTACTCATACACTTTGCCGTCGGCCGTGTGCGAGATCTTGCCGATGCATACGGTGTGATAACCGCTACGGCGGAAGAGCTCGGGCAATGTCTGAGCGCCGGCGAGCGGCGTGGGGGAAAGTTTATTCTTGCCGGCATAGAAAGCGGTGTTGGCCAGTGCGCTGGTCTGGGCCGGACTGCGGCCGGTTAGCAGGGCGAAGCGAGAAGCGCCGCAGGTCGGCACTTGCACATAGTGCCGCCGAAACAACATTGCCTGCGCGGCCAATTGATCTAAGTGGGGACTTTCGACATCGGGCGATCCATAGCAGCCTAGCTCGGTGCGCAAATCATCGACGGCGATCAGCAGGACGTTGGGCTGCTTGTCAGCGGCGACAACCGTGGCTGCGAGGAAGAGAAAGAATGCCGTGACAACAATTTTTGCGTGTGAGAACATAGCCAGACTCCGCAAGCAGGTGGGGCAGAAGGGTGCTGCTATTTTAGTCAAATTGTCGGCGAATGTCTCTGCGCTGGGGGGGAAGCCTCGGATGACGCTTGTCGAGCAGCGTAAGAGCGCGTAGATTTGAGCGGCGCCTTTGTGTTTTTCGCCGCGAGAATTGAGCTTATGACAAGCAAGTATATCGACTGGTTGATCGCCGACCCGATCCAAAACTACCCTACCGCGACGATCGCCTGTTTTGATCCGACGCGCGGCGAATTGCCGCGGCGTGCACTTGATCCCGAGCGGCTGGTCGCCTATTTAGAGAACATGTCGCATGCCGGCGCTGCGGCCGTGCTGTTGGCCGCATCCACCGGCCAGGGGCACTTGCGGACAGTGGACGAATTGGCGGAGTGGTTTTCTGTCGCGGGCCAGGCCGATGTCGGCGAGATGGTGAGAATGGCTTTGCTGCGTCCCGAAGATGGCGCCGCGGCGAATGCCCGGTTGTTGGACATCATTGTCGAGCAAGAATTTCCGGTCGTCTTTTTGCGTCCTGGCACCGATCTGCCGGCCGGTGCTAGCGATGTTGAAGTGGTCGACAACATGGCCCCGCTGTTAAAGCAAGTCGCCGACGCGGGACGCGCGATCGGCGTTTACTCGATCTCGGATGTCAGCGGGGTTCCCCTAACCGCGGCCGCGACAGAGCACTTGCTTGACCTGCCGGGCGGAGAGCGGATTGTCGCCGCCAAAATTACGGAGGCCGATTACGCTGCCAGCACGCAGCAATATTTGGCGAGCCCGCGACTGAGTCGTTTAAAAATTGTGCAGGGTTGGGATCCGCATCTCCCCCAGGCGCTGCAAGATGGCCCGAAGTATGATGTCGATGGTCGCCAGAGGGTCGGAGTTACGTCCGGGCCGATGTCTTTGGCCGTGTATCAATACAACTTTTTGCTGCAAGCGGCAGCTGAGCAGCGCTGGCACGAATTTGCGCAGTCGCAAGCGGCCGTGGCGACGATATTTGCCTCTTTGCAAGACGATCCGCAAAAGTTTGCCGACCTGCAGCGGGCCAAAGTGATCATGGGCCTGGGACAACCGCTGATCAGCGAAGTGACCGACGAGCAAATCAACCGCGTCTTCACTGCGCTAGAAAGCTTGCCGCGCGCCGAAGACCGCCGCCGCTTGGCGTGGAGTCTCGACCTGATGGGAGATGGGCCGTATCACGAACGGTTGATGTTGTTGGCCGACGCGACGTAAGGTGCGCGGCGACGCGAATGACGAAAGTCCAAGGCCTGATGTCGAAGGCGGACGGGGTTATTCCCGGAGCCAATAGACTGGATCGCGGCGCCTGGCTACTGCTGGGGAATCACATTCAGCGTATAGTACGCGGCAGCCGGAAATAGCTTCTGGCCTTCTCCGGCAACGGTGTCGTCGACGTGCAGTTCGTACACGAACCCAGCGCGGAGTTCTGAGAGTCGTAGGCGGACTTCGGTTTTGTCGGCGCTGACTTCGATGACGTCGATCGTCTCGGGGCGCGAATCGAGATCGTCGCCGCCATAGGCCGGCGTGGATTGTCGGCGATACGAATTGAGCGTATAGCTGCTTGGTTCGGCTGCCGCTGGCGCAGCGATCGGTTGCGTAAAGCGAATCACAAAGCCGTCGCTGGTGGCGCGGACTTCATCAATACCGCTGGGCATGCTTTGCGCTAATGGTCGCATGCGGACTAGCGAGCCGACATTGGCGCCTCCGCCCCAGCCGCCGTCGCGCATGTTGCCGATGACTAGTTCTCCGCTGGGCGAAACGGCGCAGGCGATTGGACCCAGCAGCGCGTTCTTTACTTCGTCGCCGGGGTCATGCGTAAAGGGATAGATGGCTCCTTGGATGGTGTCGCCGACATGGTCCAGACTCATGCGGACCAGACGACGCGTGTCATACTCGCAGCCGATCAGATCGCCTTCAAACGGTCCAAAGTAATCGGCGTCGCTTTGCTTGCGCAGCGCCTGCGGCGTTTCGAGGAAGCAGATCCCGTTGACGCTGCGCGTCCACGGATGCGGGATTGCAATGGATGGCGTGGTCTCGGGAGGAGCAAAGCCTGGCTTGCGATCGATCTTGTTGATAAAGCCGTACCGTCGGCCGGGGACGATATGATTCAGTTCGTTGAACGGGTTGTAGTTTCCTTGATTGTCGGTGACGAATAGTTCGCCGGCTTGGTTACGAGCAATCCCGATCGGAAAGCGATGCCCGGCGGTTAGTTCTTCGATCTTGAAGTAGCTGGGATCTTCGGCTGTCGGCTGGCGCGGGATCAGCTTTAGCACCACGCCGCGCCACTTGGACGCCGCCGCCGATCGTCCGTCTTGTTGACAAGCGGTCGAAACGTAATAGGCGCCATCCGCGTCTTGCGGCAAGCCCATCGCCCAGTCGTGATAGTCGGAGGTATGCCCCCAGCCATCGACCAACGTTTCGACCCGTTCGACATGACCAGCGTCATCATGAAAGATCCGCAGCAGCGAATATTTGTTGATCACATCCAGATAGCCGTCATGTGCGGCCAGGCCAAAGGGCGCCGCCAGCTCGATGTCGAGCGGAATCAGCGTCTCAGGCTTGCCATCGTGATCGGCGTCACGCACGAGCCAGATCCGCCCTTTGAGCGACGCGACCACCATGTCTCCGTTGGGGCTCCAGCCGATCGCCGTCGGCATTAGCTCGACGGTCAGCGGCAACCGCTCGGCGGACCAGCCAGGCGTGATCGTAAGCTCGGCCGCGGCGGCGATCGAGGGTTCTAATTGCGGCTTGGGAGGATAGCGATCTGCCGGCAAGCTAGAGAGATAGCGAGCAGAGAAGTTCGCCTCGTCATTTTGCGGAGTGATTTGCGCAATGCCCGAGGCAAGCAGCTTGGCGTCGCCGGCTAGGGCGATTGACATATTTTGCTTTGCGAGCGTCAGCGTATCGCCGTTGATTTCGGCAGCTGGCGATTGCTTGGAATCGAGCAATCGCAGCGCCAGTTGATAGCCGGTCGGCAGATTGGTGACTTGGAAGCCGCGGACAAAGCCGTGCGCGCCTTGTTGGTCCCAGACCGGGGTGATGGTTTGGCGCACGTGGAGTGTCAGCGGTTTGTCTTGGCCAAAGGTGAGACGATATTCGGCCGCAAGACCGCCGTCGCTGGTGCGCCGCCAACGGTCAAAGCTAGTGATAAATTGCCCGGCGGCTTGCGGAGCGAGCGTCTTTCCGTCTGGCTGCACCAGGGCGAGCTCGGGAGTTTCGTCTGCGATGTTTAGCAACTCGGCGCCGGCCAGTTCCCAAAACCACGATTTGCCTTCGCTGCGCTCGTAGGCGGCGTCTCCCAAGCTCCACGATGCGAGCCGGCCTGACTCGAGGTCAAACAGTACATTGTGCCGATTGGGCAAGCCGATCAACAGCGGCTTGATAAACTGCAAATTGCGATCGACATCACGCAGCACGTCGGTCAACACCAGCGCCGTTTGGTTATCGCTGGCGATGCCGCTGCGCCGCGCTACCCGCACGGGATTGGGTTTGGGCGGTTGAAAGCCAGGCGTATTGAGCACGGTCCAGACGGCGGCCAATTGATCATCGATCTCGTCATGCAGCACGCCGCTGACCGGCACGGTGACGCTGGGCATTTCCATCTGCGGCACAATCCGGGCAGGCTTGCGGACCCAGCGATCAAACCAGTCGCGGCGGATGCGATCTCCCAACATCGAGAGGGTTGGCCCCTTGGCGTTGAGCGGTGCGTCATTGGGGCGCCAATCACCGACTGCATGACAGCTCGTGCAGTTAAAGCCTTCGCCGCCGACCAGTCGCTGGCCGGCAATTGCTAATGCGGCCGGATCGATCTCTGAGGGATGTCCCACCAGGGGATGAGCCGGGATCCGATCTTGTTCGACCAGGTAGTCTTTCACGGCGGCTAACTCGGTTTCGCTTAGCCGGAACCGCGGCATTTGCACTTTCAGCCAAGGGCGATGCACCGGATCTTTGCGGAGGATAATATCGATCAGCGCCTGGTCATGCAGTTTGTCCCCCACGCTATTAAGCGACGGCGGCGTGAGCGTTGGCAGAACCGCGCTAAGTACTGAATCACCGGCTGCCGCTTGCGCAGCAATCGGAGCCAAGCCTTTGCCGATCCCGCGGGCATGACATGACAGGCAATTGCGCTCGCGCATGATTTGCGCTCCAGAAACTGCGCCGGCATTGGCGGCTGCTGCGGGACGTGGGCTGGGCGCCTTGTCGCGCAGATAGGTGCGAATCGCGGCTTGTTCATCTGCCGACAATGCGTAGCCAGGATGTTTCTCAGGCGTCGGCGCCGCGAGACAAGCGTCGTGCCAAAGGTCGCCGGAGGTGAGCGCCGCCAACGGCTTGCGCGCGGGGTCTTTTAAGTCGCCCGGCAAGCGGTGACACGCATCGCAGCGGTTGGCGAGCACCAGTTTGCGCCCTTGCTGGACTTGCAGCGCGTTGGGCTTGGTTTGCGGCGTGGAAGCGAGTTTGCCAGATTCGGTGAGGGTCGCCAGGTAGGCGGCCAAGTGTTTGCGCGAGTCGCCATCGAGTTGATAAACCGGCATCCGATGATCGGCGTTGAGCGCCGCTGGATCTTCTAACCACTTGGCGAAAAAGTGAGGCGGTCGCTTGGCGGCGATATCGCTGAGGTCGCCGCCGCTGAAGGGGCCAGCCGCGCCTAACTCTCCCACGCGATGACAGGCCAAGCAGCCGAGCGACTCGAACATGCGTTTGCCGGTACCGACCGAGCCCCCTTTGTCAGGCTTTCCTTTGGAACCCACCGCATCAGACTCAGCCACCAGATAAGCGGCGATCGCCTCGGCGTCCGCTGTGGGCAAGTTATAGTGGGGCATCTTGCGGGTCGACGTTTCGTTTTCGTTGGCGGCGCTGGTCAGCCGGTCCACAATCCACGGTTGCGATAGATTGCCGGCGACACGGTTGAGCGCTGGCGCTGATAACTCGGTGGCGCGATCGCCGCCATGGCACGCGGCGCAGCGATGCGCACGAACCAGATCACGGCCAGCGTCAAACGGCTGCGCGAAGGTGTCGTCGATTTCGTGGAACAGCCACTCTGGCGTGATCGGCTCTAGCGAGTAGTCTGGTCCCTCCCAATAGAGGGCGATCTGCGCGTCGGCAGCGGTCTTGGTGAACGTGACCTGCAAGGGATGCCAATCAAACTTCAGATTAATCGGTTCGGCCGTCAGCCAAGTGGGGGTCTGGGCTTCGGCGTCGAGGACAACTTTGTCTTCGATCTGGATGCGGACTTTGCCTTGGGCGTACACATGCAGCGTGTAGGGGCCCGGCGTTTTGGTCAGCAGCAACCCATCCCAGTTGGCGGTAAAGTTGCCGCGGCTCACTCTCGCGTCCGGCGCGGCGGCGCCAAATTGAAACGCAATCTGCGGATCAATGCGGCGGCACTTGGTTCCGTCAGATGCGACATAGTCGGCGATCAATCCTGAAGCGAACTCATCTTCAAATTGGGCGAAGGCGATCGAGGCCGAGCCAGTCATCAGCAGACAAACGGCGACGAGAATGCGACAAGCAGGCATGAAAAACCGCAACCAAGGAAGGAATGGGGGGAAGGATCTACGGTGTCTCTAGTTTACTACGCCGCGCCGCCAATTGCACATGATATCTCGTGATATTTAGAACAAAGGATCCGAGGAGTCAGCGGGGGAATTCGCAAACGGATTCCGCTTGGGCTAAACTGACGTGCAACGGTCCGCATTTCCCTCATGACACTTTGCCTAGTGAGCCTGTGATGAAGCACGCCTCTCCGATTCTCGCTTTGCTTGCCGCGGTGTTGTTTTCGAGCGTCGCCGCTGCTGCTGACCAGCCGAACATTCTGTTTATCATGTCAGACGATCACGCCTACAACGCGTTGAGTTGTTACGGCAGCAAGATCAACCAAACGCCGCATCTGGATCGTATCGCCAACGAAGGGATGCGGTTCGAAAATTGCATGGTCACCAATTCGATTTGCGGACCTTGCCGCGCCGTAATCTTGACCGGCAAGTTTAGTCACAAGAATGGTTTTGTCGACAATCACAGCCGTTTTAATGGCAAACAGGTGACCTATCCCAAACTACTGCAAAAGGCTGGCTATCAAACGGCGGTGGTGGGCAAATGGCACCTGGTCAGCGATCCGACCGGCTTTGATTATTGGGAAGTGTTGCAGGGTCAAGGACCTTACTACAACCCGTTGATGCTCTCCAATACCGGCAACCACAAATATACCGGTTACACGACTGACATCATTACGGATCTAGCGCTGAACTGGCTAAAAGAAAGCCGCGATCCCAACAAGCCGTTCTTGCTGGTCTACCAGCACAAAGCGCCGCATCGCAACTGGCAGCCGGGGCCGAAGTACCTGAACATGTATGACGGCGAAACGATCCCAGAGCCGGACACGCTGTTTGATGACTACGAGAATCGGGCGACGCCGGCATCCGAGCAAGAGATGACGATCGCCAAACATATGAACCCGAACGATCTGAAGCTGACCCAGCCCACGGGATTTACGAAAGAGCAACTAGAAGTTTGGAACGCTGCCTACGGACCGAAGAACAAAGCGTTTGAAGAGGCCGACCTGCAGGGGGATGAACTGGTCCGCTGGAAGTACCAGCGCTACATCAAAGATTATCTCCGCTGCGTCGCATCGGTCGATGACAACGTGGGGCGTGTTCTCGACTATTTGGACGAGAGCGGCCTGGCCGAAAACACGATTGTGGTTTACACGTCGGACCAAAGTTTTTACTTGGGTGAACATGGTTGGTACGACAAGCGCTGGATGTACGAAGAATCGTTCCGCACGCCGCTGATGGTGCGTTGGCCGAAGCAGATTAAGGCTGGCTCGACGAATGACGCACTGGTGATGAATCTTGACTTTGCCGAGACGTTTCTGGATGCCGCTGGCGTGGCGATCCCGGCCGAAATGCAAGGTCGCAGCTTTTTGCCGATGCTAGCAGGAAAGTCGATTCCTGATTGGCGGAAGAGCGTCTATTACCACTACTACGAATATCCGCAGCCGCACAAAGTAGCGCCGCACTACGGCGTTCGTACCGATCGCTACAAGCTGATCCACTATTACAAGACGGATGAATGGGAGCTGTTTGATCTAAAGCAGGATCCCCAAGAGCTGAAGAGCGTTTACTCGGATTCAGAGTACGCCGAGGTGAAGAACCAATTGAACGCTGAGCTGAAAAAACTGCGGAAGCAGTATGAAGATGACGACACCGTCGTCCAGTTTGACAAACAGGGAAACGTGAAGCCGTCGTAACGGCAGGTCATGATTCACGCACGACACGTGTTGAATGGACTGCACATACTGCGGACCCTATGGCGCAAACAAAATCCCTCGATCACCATGGCGTGCGATCGAGGGATTTCGCGTTTCAAAGGTTGACGTGCTCGTCGTGTCGCCAAACTTGTATTGAACTATCGTCGCGGTAACGGGTTCAAGATCGGCAGTGATGCTTCCTGCGGATGAAGCAACGACGGTTCCTCAAAATCCTTGGCTTTCAGTTTCACCGGAGCAGGCTCACTGCTGGTCAGCTCTTCCTGTTCGGCGGGCTGCTGCATCGGTTCCCCCTCTTCGTCGGTGATGACGATCATTGGCGGCTGGTCAATGCTGGACAGCGCTTCTTCGGGAGTGTTGGGATAGTCTTGCGAGCTAGCGACGCGGC
This sequence comes from Blastopirellula sp. SH421, assembly GCF_057808535.1. Lineage (NCBI taxonomy): Bacteria > Pseudomonadati > Planctomycetota > Planctomycetia > Pirellulales > Pirellulaceae > Blastopirellula > Blastopirellula sp. SH421. The sequence continues at coordinate 6,295,750 of NZ_CM173712.1, read as the reverse complement.
CGTCTGGGTTCCAGCTCATCCAATTCCCGATTTGTTCCCCTTGCTTGAACGCGCCTTCGGTCTTTTTCAGGCCGTTCTCGTGCCACCACAGCCAGCGTCCATCTTCTTTGCCGGCGATGTAGGAGCCTTGAATCGCTTTTTGACCGTTAGCGAACCACCAGATGAACTTACCGACCGGCACGTCGAACTCGTATTCTCCTTCGACCTGGATTTGGCCGTTGGAGTAATAGGTAATCCATTTGCCATGGCGTTCATCTTTGCCTTGCGGCTGGTAGTCGGCCAGTTGCGCGTCCCACCAGTTATCTTGGGTGTGGGCGACCAGCGGAGCATGCAGGTAGACCCCTTCGCTTTTTTTGCGGCCCCCTTTTTCTTGATCCACTTTCGCCGCCAGCTTGCGACCTTTGATAAAGATCGATCGGCTGGGCGATTTGGCGCCGCGAGCATACTCTAGCACTTCGCCATCCAACAAGCCGTTTACATAGTTGGCTTCTTGCAGCTTGGTGCCGTCAACATTGTAGAAATTTGCTGGGCCTTGGCGTTCGCCATCGACGAAGCTGATTTCCATGATGATGCGTTGGCTGGCGTCATGAATTCCCCACACGCCGTGAAGCGCTCCCTCTTTGAAAGAAGCGGTCGACACAAACGGCGGTTTGAATTGATTAAACGGCGCCGAACGAAACATGTTTGATTCGTTGCCGCGATACCAACGAGACCAGACGCCATCGCGCTGGTTTTGTTGGAACTGGCCTTCGGCGAGCATCGTGCCGCTTTCGTCCAGATGCTTCCAGTAGCCGTGGTTTACATAGTTGCCGGCTTCATCTTGCGTTACTTCACGTTCGATTTTGATCGAGGCGTTGGGGTAACGCTCTTGGATGAGCTCGACGTCGCCCTGCGCGGCTATCGCCGGAGAGCATAACGCGACGCAACCCAACAGGGCCCAAGCAGTCGCGTTCATTGTTCGTCGCATATCGCACTCCTTTGCATTAGATCATTCCAGAAGGGCTCATCCATCGTCGCTTCGCGTTGTTGGCCCTGCAGGCCAACATTTGCGGACGAGACGACCCCTTCGGCGCCCGTCTCTTGAATCCAGTCATCCAGTAGGCATGACCGCCCCATCAAGATTCGTCCTAATAAGTGATTCGACGAGTTCCTCAGGTTTTTTCAGGTTCTTCGGTTCCTGCCGAATGAACGGCAAAAGCGCAAGCCTTCGACTGATCGCTAATGCGATGCTTAAATTGCCTAAATTACGGCAGTAATTGGCGTCATCAAATCAGCGCATGCATCGACCCTGGCAAGCTGTTACGATAGGGATGTCCGTCCTGCCATTTTCCCTCGCGATTCGCCTTATGATTCGTCTATCGATGGTTTGCCCGTTGCTACTGTTGCTGGCAGCGAGTTCTGCTAGCGCTCAATCGTTGTCCGACTATCGCTCGCCGGTCGATGTTGCGCTGGGGCCCCAGGCCGCATGGTTGTTGGCCGCCAACCAAACCTCCGGTACGCTCTCGTTGGTCGATCTGCCGTCAGGTCGCATCCTGGACGAGATCGCCGTTGGCGCCCGGCCCACCTATGTGGTGGTCTGCGGGGATGGTCAAACCGCCCTGGTCAGCGCCGCCGATGCCGGGCTGTTGGTCAAAGTGAAAATTAACGCCGGCAAGCTTCAGAAAACCGCCGAGATTGATGTCGGCTTTGATCCGCACGGGATAGCCGTGTTGAAAGACGGAACCCGAGCCTTTGTCGCGTTGCCTAGCGGACATGCGGTCGCCGTGGTCGACTTGGTGCAAAATCGCTTGATTGAGCGTTCGTATCCCGGTCCCCTGCCCCGCTATCTGGCGCTTAGCCCGGACGATTCGCGGCTGGCCGTGGGGCTGTCTGGCGACGGAACGATCGCCGTGATCGAGACGGTCGGCAATTCGACGTTGTATGCAACGCGGATCAAAGGGCTGAACATCGGCCACATGAAAACGTCGGCCGATGGCAAACAGGTTTACTTTCCGTGGCTCCACTACGGTGAAAACATTCCCTCGCCGGACAACATTCGCCGTGGATGGGTCTTGGGCAATCGGCTGGGACGCGTCGATCTGACTGAAGATGTATTGGATGAGGTGCTATCGCTTGATACCGAAGGAAACGCAGTTGCAGATGCCTTCGGACTTGATTTGACTCCTGACGAGTCGCACGTCGTCATCTCGGCTAGCGGGACGCATGAGCTGCTGTTGCTGCGTCTGACCGATCTGAAGATGTACACGATCGGCTCGACTGAGCATATTGACCAAGAGCTGCTAGACGATTCGGACCGCTTTGCGCGGATCCCGGTCGGTGGACGTCCGATGGGTTTGGAGATCACGCCGGACGGCGAGAGCGTCTACGTCGCCAACTATCTGCTGGACGCGGTGCAACAGATCGATCTGGCGACGCGGACGATTCAACGGACCATTCCGTTGGGGCCGCAGGTCGAAATGTCACTGGCTCGTCAGGGAGAAGTGATCTTCTACGACGGCGATAAAAGTTTTGACCGGTGGTACAGTTGTCATAGTTGTCACTACGACGGCGGCAGCAACGCCGAGATCTTTGATACGCGCAACGATCGCAGCATCGGCACGTACAAAACGGCCCCAGTGCTGTGGAACGTGAGCCAAACAGCGCCTTGGACCTGGCACGGTTGGCAGCAAGATCTACGCAGCGCCATGCAGACGTCGTTTACCGACACGATGCAGGGGAAAAAACTGCCAGAGCATGAGGTGGATGCACTAATCGCCTATTTCGATCAGCAGATTCCCCCGGCGAACCCGCATGCTCGCGCCGCTTCAAGTTCGCCCGCTGTCGCACGCGGCAAAGCGATCTTCTTCAGTGACAAAGCGGCCTGCAGCAGTTGCCACTGCGGTGCGAGCATGACCGACGGTCAGCTGCATGACGTTGGCACCGGCAGCAAACGAGATCGCTATGACGGTTACAACACGCCGTCGCTATTGGGCGTTTACTCGAAAGTGCGGCTGATGCATCACGGCCGAGCCCGTACGTTGCAGGAAGTACTGACCGAATATCACGCACCCGAAAATGTCGCCGGCGAAAAGCTGACCGATCAGGAGACGCGGGATCTGGTGGAGTATTTGCAGACGCTGTAGTCGGAGAGCCACCAAACGCGAGCTCGAATCCTAAAGTTGCAAGAATGCGACAAAAACGCCATCCGACTACATTTTCGGATGGCGTTTTTCTGTTCAATGGTGGAAATCAAGGCGACATAAAATCAGCGCGACTTTGGCTGCAACGGGACATCGAAATCGACAACGGCGCTTCGATTTTCAAAAACGTATTGAGTGTTGTAGGGTTTAAATAACGGCTTGCCTTCCCATGCTCCCTCAATTTGATCGGTGCCGTCAAAGCCGGCGATCATGATGGTGTGAGGCCCGGCGACCACTCCTTTTCCTGTTTTTGTCTGATAGTAGCCATTCTCTATCGTCGCGATGGCGCCGGGGCCCGAGTTGTCTTGCTCCCTGTCCGGCGTAAAGCGAATGACGCCGCGGGGAATTGCTTTTCCCTGATAGGTGACTTGCCCCTGAATCTGGTTGCGACCGTTGTTGCCGCCGCAACCGCAAGATACGACGGCTACTCCGGCAATCACGAGCCCCATGGTCAGACAGGAAAGTTTTCGTTGGATCATAGAGAAGCTCCTCCAACTGGTGCGCCGTCATTGCGGGCGCCCAACTGCTGATAAATATCAAGATTCATGGTTTCGCTCATAAATTGAACAGACCCATCGCACATCGTGAACAATGCTCCGCCTGCGTGCCAGCTGCCAAAGCATCCTGAGGAGCTGTTGCCATTGATGCCGGTATTCAGTGGATAGCGTGTGCTGGTGGTGACGGACGAGAAGCCGCTGTTATTAATGGTAAACGCCGCTGACGCCCAGCCTTCGTTGTAGCGCGTATCGGAATCGGACCAGTTTTGATAGGGGGACTCGCCAACCAAAAAGACGTTGCTGGTTCCATCCACGATGTCGCGGAAAGTGATCGCCGAGTTGAAATAAAGCACGCCGTTGTTGAAAAAAAATCGGGTGCTCGATAGTGAGCTGGTGGCACACCACGGAGTTTCCCCTCCACCTTCGACGCCGCGATAGCTGGTCAAAGGCGCCTTCGGAAAAAAAGCGTCCGAAGGACAGCGGTATTTCTCTAGCGGCAGCTCCCATTGCGCATGATTGGTGGCCGAGCCTTTGCGGTTCACGCTATACGAGGTGAAGTCTTGGCTAAAATTGAACTGGTCGTGACGGTTTGACTCTTCCAATTGCGGCAGAAGCAATACCGTCCATGGAGCTCGCATCGGCGTCGTCGCGGCAAAGTTGCAAGTGCCGCCGGGCGTTGTGATCGGCCCCGACTTTGTCCCTTGTCCTCCCAAGGGGAAACTGCCCAGCGCGTCGTGATAGGTGTGTAGTGCTAAGCCAATCTGTTTCAGATTATTGCCGCACTGCATTCGCCGCGCCGCTTCGCGAGCTTGCTGTACCGCAGGCAGAAGCAATGCGATCAAAACTCCGATGATGGCTATCACCACCAATAACTCAACAAGAGTAAAACCGCGACGCGACACTTGCGATACGTTCATAGAAATGGTTGTCCCCGTTCTGGAGTGTACAGTCAAAAGTCAGAAGCACGCGACCTAGAGCGTTAACCACAAGACTCAGTCACGTAACTCGCGCAGAGACATCAAAACATCGCCGAAGCAAAGTCGAGTTGGTGTGGCTACCGCAGGCACGAGCCATCTCCAATGACTGGAGTGGATGCGAATTCAGATTATTGACATGGATAATGAAGCATCTTCGTAGGCGGGATGAAGAAATAAATAATCTCGCCGAGCCGGCGGAAGCCTGGAACAAATCCGAAAATCTTTGTCCGGTGCGAGTCTTGGTTTGCGATGAGTCTTTCAAGGCTGTTTTCGGCCGATTGACTGCTGTGAATTTGATCCCAATGGCAGGCGGGCTGTGGGACAGATTGCTTGTGCATCTCGCCCCTTTTTCCCAGAGTGATGATGCTCATGGGTCCGGATTGATTCCCTAATGCACTACTATTTAGCGCGCAAGGGATAATAACTTTCCGCAGCTAGTTGACTCCCCAAAAGAGGAGTCTTAGATTGATATTCGCTGCTGCTTCATCTTTTCTGACTGTATCAGTCGACCCAAGGCAAGGAGGATGACGATGCGATCTCACTCACTCATCGCGGCCAGTGCATTGTTGATAGCGACACTTTTCGTGACGCCGACGTTATTGGCGCAAGGGCTGTTTGGCGGATCTGGTAACCAAGGTTCAGGATGGGGCGGCCAGTCGAATCGCGGCGGCTACTATCCAGAGCACGACAATAACAATGGCCTAGAAAAAGCGATCGTCGGCGGGATCTTTGGCGCGATCGAACAAGGAATCAAAGCGAGTAACAATAACAACAACAATGACCGATACGATCGAAATCGGCGGTATTACGACGATGAGTACAATCGGCCGCAACGCCAGCAATATTATCCGCAGCCAAATTACTATCCGACGCCTGCTCCGGCGAAAGTAGTTCCGGCGGCGCCCAAAAATGTAGCGCCGAAGAAGAATCCTGCGCCGGTGAAAAAGGTGGCGGCGGTCAAAAATCAAGTCGTCAACACCGCTAGTTTTTTGAGTCTGACCAATCAAGACATTGAGCGAGCGAATGAAAAGCTGCAAGACCAGCAAGAGGAAGAACTGGACGACATTGAAGAGGATTTGAAGGACCAACTACCTCCCAGCGACACCGATTTGATCACCCAGATGCAGCAAGCAGGCATCATGGATCCCAACATTCAAAAACAAATCTTGGAAGCCAAAAACAAAGGTGACGCGGCAACGGTGCAGATTCTTTACAACGCCAACGCCAATCCCGCTCATGCCGGAGAAGCGATCGATCTGGCGAAAAAAGTGAATCTCCAAAACGATCTGAATGACTTACGCGATCAGAATCAGAACGGCAAACTGACGGAACGTGATATAGATCGCTTCACCGATGACGTGAAAAACCTGCTTCCGCCGGGCAAGGATCGCGATCATTTGCTCGACAATCTGGCTGAGATGGGCCAAACGGCGAAAGTTCAACAGTTGCTTAACGGCGCTATCCCCAATCCCGGCATGAATGGGCTAGGCGGCGGTACGGTCACCGTGATCCACAATCCAAATCTCCCCAACGGAACCGTCATTAACCTGGGCAACGGATCGGTGATGGTCGGCACCGGCGGCAACGGTAATTTAAATGTTAGTACGTCGACGTTGGCCGGAGCGATGGGGTTGCCGGTTGCTCAATCGCTGCCGGTTCCTGAATCGGACGCAACGATTCCGACCAGTGGAGTCGTACTGCGTAACGCATCTGCCAATGGAGAGGAAATCGCCTACGTCATCAACGACAAATATGATTACTCGATGAAAGCCGGCCACCTTCAAGCGCTGGGTGACGGCAAGTGGATTATCACCTACGATCGCGGCGCTTCGTTTGGCGAAGCGAGATACACGCTGACCACCGGCACGTATGAGTTTACTCCCGGCGACAACGGTTGGGCGCTGGTATCCAAAAAGTTTCATGTCGAGATCGACAATTCAGGGAATCCAAATCCATTCAACTATGTCGTCAACAATGCCGCTTCGGTCGTCGGTCCGCATAGCGTGAAAACCCATGACAGCGCGTATCCAATCGAAGTTCGGTTTGATCGCGGTGACGGCAAAGGGGAAGAACGCAAAGTTTTGAATGGGGGAGCCTTTCAGGTTGCCGTCAGCCCCAGTGATAACCTGTGGGACCTCTATTCGACCGACGGTGCACCGGTAATCGCCGGAGACGCCGGCGCCGGGCTCAACCTGTTCGGCAACTAACCGCCGCTTAGAGGAATCAACTCGAGCTCATTGCCGAGAATTGAAATGCTGATGCGTAAAGATTCTCAGGGACGTCCAATTTGGGCGTCCCTTTTCTTTACATGCTGGGAGAAAGCCGGCTGGAAACTCGGCAAAGAGGGAAAAAAATCAGCTTAGCGGCCCGGTTTCTGGTTATCTGATTTAGTTTAGGCTAGACTTACCGTTACATCCTAACATGCGGCGAACCCATCCAGAGTCGCTGCAATTTTGGCGTTATGCACACCTCGCGCCAAAAGCTTCCCCCCGTCTGTTGCATTCAATCCTGAGAGAACGACCCTATGAAGAAATTGCCTGGTCTTCTTCTATTTGCCGCGATCATCGCGACGACCACCTTTGTTTCGGCCGTTCGGGCCGAAGAAGGTTTTAAATCGATCTTTGACGGCAAAACGCTGAAAGGTTGGCGCGGCAAAGAGCAGTTTTGGAGCGTCCAAGATGGGATGATTACGGGACAAACCACGCCCGAGAATCCGACCCAGGGAAACACCTTCCTGATCTGGGATGACGGCAAGGTCGATGACTTTGAATTGAAGTTGAAATACAAAATTGTCGGCGGCAACTCGGGCATACAGTATCGCTCGACCGATCTAGGCGACTACGTTGTCAAGGGTTACCAGGCCGACATCGACAGCGGCGATACCTACAGCGGCATCAACTACGAAGAACGGGGCCGCGGGATCATCGCCAATCGTGGGATCAAAGCGACCATCTTCGACGGCAACAAAGGAAACAAGAACGATCGGTTCGCCGAATCGGCTGACATCCAAGCCAAGATCAATAAAGAAGATTGGAACGAGTACCACATCGTCGCCAAGGGAAACCACCTGACGCATTACATTAACGGCGTCAAGACTTCGGAAGTGATCGACGAAGGCAAAACCGACAATCGTGAGAGCGGGATTCTGGCTTTGCAATTGCACGCCGGTCCGCCGATGGTCGTGCAGTTCAAGGACATTGAGCTGAAACGAACCAAGCTGGAAGACGGCAAAAAAAAAGTAGTCTTCGTACCCGGTAACCCCAGCCATGGCTGGGGACAGCACGAGCACACCGGCGGTTGCCGCTTGTTGATGTTGGCGCTGACCGAAAATGTCTCCGGCTTTCAAGCGGCGATTTATCCCGGCGGCTGGCCACAGGATCCAACCGCTTTTGACAATGCCGATGCAGTCGTCGTCTATTGTGACGGCGGCGGCGGACATCTGCTGAACGCTCACTTGGACCAATTTGACAAATTGATGAAATCAGGCGTCGGTCTGGCCTGTATCCACTACGGCGTCGAAGTTCCCAAGGGTGAGCCCGGCGACAAGTTTGTGGACTGGATCGGCGGCTATTTTGAAACCGACTATAGCGTCAATCCGCACTGGACTGCCGACTTCAAAACCTTCCCTGATCATCCGGTCGCCAACGGCGTGAAGCCGTTTTCGATCAATGACGAGTGGTACTACAACATGCGGTTTCGCAATGACATGAACGGCGTCACGCCGATCTTGTCGGCGGTTCCGCCCAAGTCGACCTTGGATCGACCTGATGGCCCGCATAGCGGCAATCCTGCCGTACGCGCCATGATTGGCCAACCGCAGCATGTTGCCTGGGCGGCTGAACGTCCGGATGGCGGTCGCGGCTTTGGCTTTACGGGCGGCCACTTCCACAACAACTGGGGCAACGAGGACTTCCGCAAGGTCGTGCTGAACGCGATCGTCTGGATCTCTGGTGAAAAAGTTCCGGCCAACGGTGTTGAGTCGAAATCGCTCTCGCAGAATGACCTGGAAGGGCTGCTCGGCCCCAACCCGAACGCGAAAAAAAAAAGCTAGTTGAGGCCCAGGCCCAAGCCGCCAAACAGCCTGCCGCTAAAGTAGATGCTGCGGATAAGGCCAAATTTCAAAGCAAAGTTGTCACCACGCAAACGCCGGGGCACGCGGTCGACGTCGACGTTGACATCACCGGTGCGAAAGAGCTTTATCTGGTGGTGCAGGATGCAGGCGATGGCTTTGCCTGCGACTGGGCCGACTGGATGGAACCGCGTCTGATTGGTCCAGCCGGCGAAAAGAAGCTGACCGAGTTGGATTGGAAATCGGCCACCACGCAGTGGCGCTCGGTCAATCGAAATCGCAACGTGGATGGCGCTCCGCTTCGCGTCAACGGCCAGCCGGTCGAATATGGCATCGGCACGCACGCCAATTCGGTCATCGCCTATGACCTGCCGCCAGGTTTTACCCGTTTCAAAGCGAAAGGGGGCATTGATAACGGCGGCAGCGATCAAGGGCAAACCTCAAGCGTTAGCTTTGCGGTCTATACGCAAAAACCGTCCGCCAAAGCGTTGAGCATTGTCGCGTCAGGCGGAATAACGCGTGAGCCCGAGGAAGCGATTGATGGGCTTGACGTTTATGACGGTCTTGAAGCGACTCTAGCTGCTTCAGAGCCTGCTTTGAAAAGTCTGACCAATCTGGATGTCGATCATCGCGGTCGCGTCTGGGTTTGCGACGTGATGAACTATCGCGGCAACAATGGCTCGCGTCCCGAAGGGGATCGTATCTTGATCTTGGAAGACGCCGATGGAGATGGGGTCTGCGAGCAAGAGAAGCTCTATTATCAAGGTCGCGACATCGATTCGGCGATGGGGATTTGTGTTCTTGGCGACAAGGTGATTGTGTCGGCGGCGCCCAACATCATTGTCTTTACCGATACCGACGGCGACGACAAGCCTGATCAAAAAGAATTGCTGTTCACCAAGACGGGGCAGCAGCAACATGATCACTCGGCTCACTCGTTTCTGTTTGGTCCCGATGGCAAGCTGTACTGGAATGTCGGCAACACCGGCCAGCATGTCTTTGATAAGGATGGTCAGCCGGTCATCGATATCCATGGCCGCGAAGTGGTCGATAACGGGCGCCCTTTCTTTGGCGGAATGCCGTTCCGCTGCAATCTGGACGGGAGCGAATTTGAAGTTCTGGCTCACAACTTCCGTAACAATTACGAAGTGACGGTCGACTCGTTCGGCACGCTGTGGCAAAGTGACAACGACGACGACGGCAACCGCGGCGTCCGCATCAACTATGTCATGGAGCAGGGAAACTTTGGCTATCGCGATGAAATGAACGGATCGAGTTGGCAGACGCCGCGCACCGGGATGAGTGATGAAATTCCGCTGCGGCACTGGCACCTCAATGATCCCGGCGTGGTGCCCAACTTTTTGCAAACCGGCGCCGGCTCGCCGACCGGTATTTGCGTTTACGAAGGTCGCTTGCTGCCACAGGTTTTTTGGGATCAAGTGATCCACTGCGACGCCGGTCCCAACATTGTTCGGGCCTATCCGGCGACCAAAGAGGGCGCCGGCTATAAGGGCGAGATGGTCGATGTTTTGTTTGGCGCGCGAGACAACTGGTTTCGCCCGGCGGACGTTTGCGTCGCTCCTGATGGCTCGCTGTTTGTCACCGACTGGTACGATCCAGGCGTCGGCGGTCATGCTCAACGCGATCTCGATCGCGGGCGTTTGTTTCGCATCGCTCCCAAGGGAGAGCGTTACAACGTGCCAAAGTACGACTACAGTACGGTCGAAGGGGCATTAGCGGCGCTTGAAAACCCTAATCTCTCGGTCCGCTACATGGCCTGGACGTCGCTTCACAACCAAGGAGTGAAAGCGGAAGAGGGCCTGCGGAAGATGTTCGAGACCCATGCCAATCCGCGCGTTCGTGCTCGCGCACTATGGCTACTTGGCAAGATCGAAGGTCGCGGCGAACATTACGTCGCGCAAGCGGTCGCCGACAAAGACGCCGACATTCGGATCACCGGTTTGCGATTGGGCAAAGAACTAAAGTTGCCGATCGAATCGCTGGTTGCAAAATTGGTCAACGATCCTTCGCCGCAAGTTCGTCGCGAAGCGGTGATCTCTTTGCGATTTGCCGATAGTCCTGAGGCCGCAAAGTTGTGGGCGCAGCTCGCCGTGCAGCATGACGGTCAGGACCGTTGGTATCTAGAAGCACTGGGGATTGGCGCGGATCTGAACTGGGACGCTTGCCTGGCTGCTTACATGGGCCAGGTCGGCGACAAGTGGGACACGCCTGCTGGTCGCGACATTGTGTGGCGCAGCCGTGCTGAACAGACGCCGGGCTTATTGGCTGCGATCATTCGCAATCGTGCTACATCGATAGAAATTTTGCCGCGCTACTTTCGCGCGTTTGATTTCCAGGCCGGTAGCGACGCAAAGAGCCAAGTCCTTGCCGACTTGGCATTCTCCGGCGCCGGTGCTGACTCCAAGACGCAATCGCTGATCTTGAGCGAAGCGATTAGTCGGTTGAACGGATTCGACGTTTCGAAGAATCCAGAGCATGCGAACTCATTGAAATCGGCGCTGCAGAAACTAGCCGGCACGCCGGTCTTTGTCGAACTGGTCGACAAGTTCAACGTGACGGATCGATTTGGCGACCTGCTGGCGATCGCTCAGCAGCAACCTTCCGAAGCGACCGGAGTCGCAGCAATGAAGGTGCTGTTGGACAAGGACCAACAAGCGATGGTTAACAATGCGATCAACGACAAAGATCTGGAGAAAGCAATCGCAACTGCTGAAGCGGTTGGCAACTCGGCTGCGGGGCCGGCACTGGGGATCATGCAGACGTTGGTCGACGATCCAGCGAAGGATCTCGCACTGCGCCGCATCGCGGTGAAGGCGCTGGCCGCCAATCGCGGCAGCGCAAACAAGCTGCTGGCGCTGGCCAAATCAGGCAAGCTCGATCCGGCGCTAATGCAAGCTGCCGCCGCTCCGCTGACCGCTTCCACTTGGCAAGAGGTCCGCGAGCAAGCGACGGCGATCTTCCCGGCGCCGCCGAGCAAGGATAACAAGCCTGTGCCGCCGCTGGCCGAACTGATCAAGATGCGTGGCGACGCCGCCAACGGGCAAAAGCTGTTCGCCGGCGAGGCGACCTGCGCCAAGTGCCACATCGTCAACGATCAGGGGAAAGAGGTCGGCCCAAACCTTAGCGAGATCGGCTCGAAACTAAGTCGCGAAGCGATGTTTGAATCGGTCTTATATCCTAGCGCCGGCATCAGCCACAACTATGAGAACTTTGCGGTCTTGCTTGACAACGGCACGGCGATCACCGGGCTACTGGTCAGCGAAACCGATGAAGCGATCACAATCAAGAATCAGGAAGGGCTGGTTCGTTCGTTCTCGCAAGACGAAGTCGAGGAGATGAAAAAACTGTCGACTTCGTTGATGCCCAATGATCTGCAAAAGCTGATGACAGTGCAGGAATTGGTCGATGTGACTGCTTACCTGGAAACGCTGAAAAAGAAGAACTAACGGTACTGCGTTACGTTTCCGATCGACAACATGAAAGTCCTTGCCGGCAGCGGCAAGGACTTTTTTTTATGGCTGCTCGCTCGGCTGATGACGCATCAGCGTCTCCAGCTCGGCGGCAACATCTTGCGCGATCGCTTGCGGCTGTAATGCTGACACAAACTGGTGCAGCCGATTATTCGACTCGGTTTCCCACTGGTGCGTGCCGTTGGCGAAGATGTGATTGCGTCCCTGGGTGACTAGCTTCCAGGGAGTGCCTGTGCCGCGGGCAGCAACCATCACGGCGATCTGATCGGCGCTGTGACGATTGTGCGGCTTGCCACCAAAGTAAAGCTCATAGACCCGACGCACCGGATTTGTCGGCGGCAGTTGTGCCAGCGACTTGCCTGTGGCGACCGCTTCGGCGAAGGCGCCTCCACCGGTGAAAGTGATCTTGGTTGGCCACTGTGTGATTGCGAGTAAGGTCGAATCGGGATCCATTTTGAAGTTGCCCCACGGGTTCGGATCAAGATCGGCCGGATAGCGGCTGCCCATGCAGACCCATTCTTTGACTTTGGCGGCGACTAGCTGGCGACCATCCAGCGGCGAATATTCATCGGCGGCAGTCGCGAGCAAGTAACGCAGGTTAGTCAGATCGCCGACGGTGACGATCACAACGCTGCCATCAGGCTGCGCGGCCAGAATACGGCGATAGAGTGGCACGGCGTCGGGCGCAGCCGCGCCGCTGGAGAAATCATGCGCGAACTCGGCTGCGATCTGGCGGGCGAACTTCGAGCCTTGCCGACTCGCGCCCTTCCCCTTCGAAACGCCGATTGGTAAATCAGGTCGACCAAAATAAGTATTAATTGCATCAACGCAGGCGCCAGACCAGGCATGGCTGGACGAGACCATTGTCCCCAAGATCTCGACTTCGCCGCGATCGGCCAGCGCATGCAAGATTGCCAACGCACCGGCGTCATCGCAGTCGCTGTCCATGTCGGTATCCAACAGGATGCGGACCGGCGGTGTCGCAAAGCTTGGGCTGTACCAGTCGGCAACGAGCAGCAGCACAAGCCAGTAGGCGAAGATCCGATACATTGGGCGATCTCGATCGACAGAACAAGGAATGCACGAACCGGTTAGAAGCAGCAAGTAGTTAACGGTAGTACTCCTTCGCCCTACATGGCGTGATTGGGCGAACAGCTTCTATGGCGATCCCATGTAACCGTCGATCGTCAAAGCTTTTTGAAATGAGCCAGAAATTTTATCTGCCAGCGTCTGACGATCAAACAATGTCGAGTCGACGTGGTACCTCTCGGTCAACAACAGGGCAAGACGTTCACCAATCCGTGAGTTTGTGTGAAGTGCTGTTTCTACTAAGAATCGTTTGACATATTGTAGGTCAAACCGGTCAGGGCTCAGCACTTCGCCGCTTGCAACGTGAGATTTCACCATGAGCGTAAGTCGCCTGGCGTCGGAGTCCGTTAAGACGCCGGTATTGTGCGTAATGTTGTGACGTAATTGCCATAAGATAGCGAGCGTAGTCGCACGCGAGCGCTCTGACGTCGGATTCTGTTTTTCGTTGGGAAACAGAAACTCCCACGGTTCGCCAAAGTGCGGCTTAAGAATGTGGCGAAATCTCTCGTTGATCGTTTGATTGCTGAGCCATGTGTCGGATTCGCACATTGCCTTGCCGACAGATCCGGCGTCGAATTGCGTCGCGAGACTTCCACCGGTCGGCGAGAACTTATCGAAACGATCGTCGATTGTGTAAGGAGCGATTGAGTCCACGCACACGATTGCAGTCTCTTTGACAAACCGTTCAAACGCCTCGACCATGCTGACAAGCACCATCCGACGCAATAAGGACATATGGCGATCGTATACGGCAGCATACACCGATTGCATAGAAACATGATCGTCAATGTACTTGATCAAATTCAGACAAGCGTTGATCCGCTCTTCAAAAGAACGAATCGGCGCATCAAGTCCAGTCGAGAGAGGATCGACATGGGTTAGAAGATCGCGAACCTTTTGATTCAGATCGATCGGCGGGCGCCCCGGCATGCTTGTCCATTCTGTGAGTCTTAGGCGTTTGCAGCTTCGGGATCTTCCGCAAGCAGCCACTGAATGCTTTCACCTTCCCAAGAGAGGAGAAAAGTTCGGGCCTTTGAGTTGTTGTCCGTGTTCGCGAGGTCGTCGATTTTTGGATGCGAAATGGATTCGCCATGGGCATGCGAACCATCGCGAGGATCAAAGATTTTGAGCCCCTCCGAGATGCGACGTAATTCGGTCGATAATTCTTCACTTGGACAAGGGAAATCAACACGCGAAGTGAGGAGCGGATCACCGTCAACCGTCCACCAGGCTTGATTTTGCCTATCCAACCACATCGCCAATTCATCGGCTCTGATCGTAAAGTACGGGAGCTTGAGTGTTTCAGACATAATAAAGGTCAGTCTGTTTTGACAACAATTCTGTACAAAAGACAATTGAGGTGAGTCAGGGACAGCTCAAGTTTATTCTACTCGCATCCGCTTCTTACGGACAACTCTTTGGTCTTGAGACATGTTTTTTTGCCTATTCCCCCAATCGTGTTTCTTTTATGAGATGCTACTGCGTGGCTTTTCTTCGCAATGCGTTTCGCCGGGCCGAAAATCGTTATTGTTTTGTAGAATGCTTACCAGCCAAGCCGTGCATCAGGACGTTATCGCCGAGTGCTTCGATGGACACGTCGCTTAGGGCCAGCGCTTCGCTCATGTCGGACCAGCCGTCGCCGCCGATCGGACTGGGCGCATGACGGCCACCGATAAGCTTGGGAGCGATGAATGCAAAGACTTCGTCAATTTGGGAGATTGCCAGAAACTGCCCGAGTAGTCCAGCGCCCCCTTCAACCAAGATATTGGTGAGCCGGCGTCGCCCCAGTTCCAGCAGCAGCGCGTCGAGTCGTTCAGCACGCTCGGCACCAGCGCAAGCCAAGACTTCGCAGCCTGCTTGCCGCAAAGCGGCGCATTTCGCGGGATCGGCGTCCGCTTTCACGGCGATCAGCACCGGCGTCTCGTTCGCGGTTTGCACCAGTTTGCTGTTCAGCGAAAGGGTTGCATCGCCGTCGACAACAATACGTAGCGGCGTGCGTAAGCCTGGGGGGCGAACTGTGAGTTGCGGATCGTCCAGTTGCGCGGTTCGACTTCCGACTACGATTGCATCCATTCGGCCGCGTAAGCGATGGACGCGTTCGCGAGCCAATTCGTTGGAGATCCAGCGACTGCTTCCCGTCTGGCTGGCCAGCTTGCCATCCAGCGTCATTGCCCATTTGGCGATTACCCAGGGACGCTGCGTAGCAAGCAGCTTGCGATAGGGAGCGCTGAGCCGTTGCGCTTCAGCTTCCAGCAGACCCACTTCGACCTTGATGCCGGCCGCTTGTAGTTGCTTGATACCGCCGCCGTCGACCTGGCCGAAGGGATCTTGCTGCGCGATCACCACGCGAGCGACCTGAGCGGCGATCAATGCGTCACTGCAGGGAGGCGTTTTGCCATGATGGCAACAGGGCTCTAACGTGACATAGGCGGTCGCGCCGCGAACGACTTTGTCACCGCAATTCGCCAGTGCGGCCCGCTCTGCGTGCGGGCCGCCATATTTAGCGTGATAGCCGCGACCGATGACCTGGCCAGCTTGAACGATGACGCAACCGACCATTGGATTGGGTTCGGCGTCGCCTTGTCCGAGCGAGGCCAATTGCAGGGCCTCGCGCATGTATCGCTCATCATCGGCGGAAAATTGCATTATGTCTTCGCCGCTCGCGCGGTTAGTCCATGCCGGGCATCCAAAGTTTCGACTTTTGCTCCTCGCCTGCCGCTGCTGCGGGGGCGGCGCTGGGATTGTCTGGAGTCCAGACTCCACCGCCAGCGGCCGGGGTCGACGCCATCGGAGGCGGGCCGCCGCCTCCCGGCGGCATGCCGGTTGGACGACCATCCGCGCCGATGATCCCAAATTGATAGAGGAGCTGCATCAAGGGGCGGGCTACTTCGGCTTCCTGCATGTGATTCTGCGTGAGGTCATTCAGCAGCATTTGCGACTCTTGAGAGTCGCGGCGCTCTAGGCGTAGGCCGAGTTCGGCCAGCTTCCACATGCCGGGCGACTGACCATCGGCGATGGCCGCCGCTTGGGCTTGCTTCAGGTAGCCGATTGCTTGATCGGAATCGCCGCAGTTTCGTGCGAGTTGTCCAAACAGCTCTCCCTTGTCGATCTGGTTGGCGAGCGACTCACGAGAGAGCAACGCTTCGGCAAAGATCCGGATCGCAGCTCGTTCGGCTGAGATCACCGAGCGGCCATAGGCTTTGACCAGATCGGCATCGTCCAGCGTGGTCGGATCAACACGACAGAGCCGGACGCTAGGCAGCGAATCAATTTCGATTTGCGAGCCAATCAACGTATCGAGCGTCGGCAACTGCAGCTTTGTACGGAGTTCGTTGAAGTCAAACTTCCACTGTTGCTGCTGTCCGGCGTTTTCTAGCACCAACACAGCGGCAGCTAGTTTTACTCGCAAGGCTGCGTCACCGACTGCTTCGCGGGGAGATTTGTCGCCGAGCGCCGGTTGGGGCTGCGCCGTCCAGTTCTCGAGTAACGCCTGACGGCGACGCTCGTGAGTCAACGCTTGTTTTTGAGCGGCCGTGGCCGAATCGGGCAGGCGCCAGCTCCAGGTCAGCACGGCTTCGGCCATTGGAATCTGGCCGAGCTGCTTTTCGGCGCCAATTTCTCCGATCGAGTCGCCGCAGATCTCGCGGAGCGTCGCGATGGTCGCATCAAACTTGTCGTTCTTCATGGTTGACAGTTCGAGCCGCGCTCCACGGTCGGTCTCTTTACCGAAGACCAGCATCTCGCCCAGCACATTTGGAGCGGTCTCGACGGTCATGCCTTCGGCTGACTCAGGTACTGCCCGATCGAGCAGCCAATAGGCGACTTTGGGCGGCGGGTTGTCTCCGTCGGCTAATTGCGAGATATCGACCGGCAGCATGTTGGCGCGATCATCGAGACGTAGCTTCTCCAGCACTGCTTCGAGGTCTTGAACCGAGAAGGGGACAGTTACCATGTCGTATTGCGGGCCGGGATCATCCGACAGCAACTGGGCGAGTGCTTCCGCTTCGACCGCGGCTTCAAAATCGCTCCGCTCGGCGGCGGCGGCGTAAGAATGCAGATAACCGATCGCCGCTGCGTTGTAGCCCAGCGTTGAGGTCAGGACGGCCAGGTTTTCTAGCAGCGCCGTATTACGGGGAGCAGTTGTTCTTAATTGCTCGAATAGGTTGATGGCTTTGCGCCAGCGACCGGCGCCTGCTTCGCCTAGGGCCGCTTCAAATTCTTCCTGCTTCGGAAAATCGCTGGGACATTCGGCCAACGAAGGATCGGTCTTCAGCAGTGAAGGGAGTTCACGCGACGAGTTGATCCGCATCAACAACTGCATCGCCATGTTGTCTTCTTCTGGCGCGATGCTGCTTTGCATCATGAGGTGAGCGCGTGCAGCGGGGATCTTGCTATCCATCAGCAGCGCTTGACCGACGGCGCCCAACGCTTCGTAGACGGCAAAGTGCAGCTGCTGCGGCGATAGTTCGAGCGCCGTTTGTAGTTCCTCAACCGCTTCGCTGGGCTTGCCGGTCGCGGCCAGATGCGAGGCATGCAGTGCGTGCGCAGCCGGGTTGTCAGGATGTTTATCGAGAAATTCGCCAATCGCAGCGGTGATATTCGCTTCTTCACCGAATTGCATTTGCAGAATCGTGCGATAGAAGAGCGGGACCGAATGATCGGGGTAACGTTCGAGCAGCTTCTGCACGACGTCGAGCGCCGCTACCCGTTGCTCGCCAGCCAACATCCGCTCGATCTTCTCCAGATCGGGAATCATCTCCGGGCAGTAGAATTTGATTTTCTTATTCGTTCCGCAGGGGGAGTTCGAATAGGGATCAATCGACATGATGACTCCGCGTATGGGTCTGGTCTCGTTCATCCGGCGCTGGAAGCGACGATCTAAGCTCGAAATGCTAACACACCTTGCGCTCGCTGACGAGCAGCGAATTGGCCGGCGCTAGTCGCCCCCCTGTTTGAGTCTGGCGGCGAACTTTTTCCGGAATTTGTCGACTTTGGGGGCAATAACCGCCGCGCAATAAGACTGGGTGGGGTGACTGTCAAAGTAGTTCTGGTGATAGTTTTCGGCCGGAAAATAGTTGGTGAGGGGAGAAATCTCGGTCACGATTGGCGCGGGAAACGATTTCGCCTGGTCCAACTGCTGGCAAAACTTCTCCGCCGCTTCTTTTTGGGCTAAGTCATGGGTGAAGATGACCGAGCGATATTGCGTGCCGACGTCGGCGCCTTGACGGTTGAGCGTGGTCGGATCGTGGGTCTGAAAAAAGATCTCCAGCAACGACTCGTACTCAATCAGCGCTGGGTCGTACTCAATCCGCAGCACTTCGGCGTGACCGGTGGAGCCGCGGCAGACCGCCTCATAAGTCGGATTGTCGGTGGTTCCGCCAGAGTAGCCTGGCTCGACATGCGTGACCCCTTCAAGGCGTTGAAAAATCGCTTCAGTACACCAAAAACAGCCGCCGCCAAAAGTTGCTTCCGCCATGGAATGAGTGCTCGCTTTGCGTGTCGCACGGGTGGATTGAAATCGCTTGCCTATTTATATCGCGCCCAACCAAGAAAGTAGTCACGCCGTGGCGGCAACGACAGGCGCCCCGCAGCGGGAGGGGTGATAATCGCCGCCTGCAGATGAGGCGGAGTGGGGGTGTTGGATGGTCTGAAAAAGAAATTATATTTTGATATTGTTGATTGACGGCATGATCGATTATTGTCTACAATCACAGTTGCCTCTTCTGTAACGGCAATTATCTCTTCGTCGTTTGTCTTCTTTACATAACTTCTTTTCCGTTGGCACTTTCATGACTATTCCCAAACGCTTCGGCTTTACGCTGGTGGAGCTGCTGGTCGTCATCGCCATCATCGGCGTATTGATCGCCCTGCTGCTACCCGCGGTGCAGCAAGCTCGTGAAGCGGCTCGACGCATGACCTGCTCGAACCACTTAAAACAACTTGGATTGGCGCTGCACAACTATCACGACACCCACCTGGTTTTTCCGCCGGGGGTGCTCGCAAGTGGTTTGAACGCTGCGCTACCGACACCACCACGTTCGATGTCGTGGATGCCGCTCCTCTTGCCATTTCTCGAGCAAGCGCCGCTGCATGATCAGCTTTCGCCTTATATGAAAACTCACAATTCGAATTCGTTCCCTTCGAATTTGATGAACACAAAGATCGAGACTCTAATGTGTCCGTCGGATCCAAATCGAGGTCAAACAGGTGAGGTTCACACGACTGATCCGCTTAATCCAGGGGATAACGATGACGGCTTCCATGGCAACTATCTTCTGTGCCATGGCAGCGAAGAAATCACGACGACGACCGATAATACGGCCAACGGAATGTTCTTCTACCTCTCAAAAACCGATTTTTCAAGTATTACTGATGGAACCTCGAATACGGTGATGGGTGCCGAGATACTGCTAGTTCCCTCTAACATCGCCGGCAAGCGAGATTGGCGCGGACGCTATTATCGCGCAGATCACCTCAGTAGTATTGTCAGTACTCTGCTTCCGCCGAATACCACCGCTACTGACAAATGCCGCACATGCCAAGGGGCTCCTGAAAGTCCGCTCTATGCCCCTTGCGTATGGAGCACTGACACGCAGGTCATTTACGCTCGCAGCCAGCATCCCGGCGGAGTGATGACTTTGTTTGGTGACGCAAGCGTACAATTTATTCCCGAGACGATCGACACGATCACTTGGAATCGGTTAGGGACGCGTGCTGGTGGTGAAGTAACCGGCGATTTTTAAGTCGAGCTTCCAATAGGTCACTTGAAGTTGTGTTTTGTCCTTTTTTCGTGGCCTTCAGCTGTGAGCAAGTCAAAATGAAAGCTTATAAATCACTTGGCTGGGGGATTGCCGTCGGAATTGTGGCATTCAGCATACTTGGCTGCGCAAAGACGGCTCCTAATGTCGCTTCTGGAGTCGTCACTATGAAGGGCGAGATGATCGAAGCCGGCGAAATCATATTTCTCCCAGTCGATGGCAAAGGTTCCGTTGGAGCAGGTCCGATCGTAAACGGCGAGTTCTCCTTCGAGTGCCAGCCAGGCGAAAAGATGGTCAAGGTCACCGCGACCAAAGAAATGGGCGTTGCGCCTGACGGTTTGCCCAACTATGTCTCCTATATACCAAAGCAGTACAACACCGAGACAAAGTTGACCGCCAAGGTCACTGAGGGTGGAGAGAACAAGTTTTCGTTTGATTTAAAGTAGTCAAACTTCGCTGAGAGATGAAAACATCAAGAGGGGAGTTCGGCTGATCCGAGTTCCCCTTTTTTGTTTCGCGATGCTTTGCAGCCGGTTGGGTTTTGGGGACGATGATCAGTCGCGTACTAGCTCACAAACGCCCCAGGTGCTGGGATCTTCGTCAAAGGGAAACTGCGTGCCGACGCTAAAGTTTTGCCAGCCTAGCTCGCGATCCATTACGGCGTAGTAGAAGCCAATGCGATCGTATTCGCTGGGATCATATCCGGTCAGCGCCGTCGCCGGGACGCAGCACTCGAGAA
Source organism: Blastopirellula sp. SH421 (assembly GCF_057808535.1). NCBI lineage: Bacteria > Pseudomonadati > Planctomycetota > Planctomycetia > Pirellulales > Pirellulaceae > Blastopirellula > Blastopirellula sp. SH421. The sequence continues at coordinate 6,274,951 of NZ_CM173712.1, read as the reverse complement.
AGTAGCCATCCGCTTTCATTTGGCTGCGTATTCGCAACTCGCCGGGGCGGATCGGCTTGGCGTTTTCGCGGGCACGATTGATCAGCAACTGATCGGCCGCTGGTTCACGCAGGGAGTGTCCTCCCCCAGTCGGCAAAAAGGCGTATCGATGGCAGAACTTGGTCGCGCGGTGCACGTTATTGGTGGCCCGAGTATCGATCCAGATCTGGACTCCGTCGCTTTCAACGGCGCGGCTCTCTCGGCACCAAGCGGCTTGGCGCTTGCCGGAGACGTCGACCGAAAAGGCGATTCCGCGCTCGTTCCAGGCGGCGCGAACATCGGCAAACTGCCGACGTCCCTCGAGATGGCCAAAGGACTGCAGGCGGTATTCTTCTTCAAATGCAAGCGGTTTGTCGCTCCAGATCTTCGCGCGATAGCGGAGCGGCACCGAAAAATGAAACAGAAAGGGGGGAGATAAGACGGCGGACATGCGATTCTGGTCGTTAGTCAAGGAAATGCGAAACCTTCGTTCTACCGGCACACGGCCCTGACGAGAACACCCCCAAAGGGGGCGAGCAGCGGTGCGCGGTACTTTTGACTGTCTAGCGTTGTGTGAGATGCAAAACTTGTAACCCCTTTTTGCTCGGGTAGAATCAGTAGGATTGTGAGTCGCCGCGGCCCTCACCACTCTTAGAGCCTATCCGGAAACTTCAATTTGAACTGGGATCAGCGATTTTCCGCACGCGGCTGCGTTGACCTGCATCGACGAATCTAGAGGATTCGCCTGCTTCGGTCGCCTTGCCGAGCACGAAAAATCGCTGATCCCAGCCGCAAAGCAAGTTTCCGGAGAGACTCTTAGATCCATTCACCCCCTTGTCGCCGACGCTGGTCCTGATCGCGTGCGGCCATTCCTTTGGAGGAAATTGCGATGTTGCGAGTATTGTTTAGCGGCGGAGTCTTTGCCGCAGTTTTCGCGCTGGCTTCGATCGCCTCAGCTTCTGATGCGCTGCTCGAAGGCAAAGTGAAATCGCTCAGCGGCGAGAAAGTTGATCTGTCCAAGTATAAAGGCAAGGTCCTGCTGGTCGTCAATGTCGCCAGCAAGTGCGGCAAGACCAAGCAGTACAAACCTTTGCAAGCGCTGTACGAAAAATACCATGACGAAGGGCTGGAAGTGGTTGGATTTCCGTGCAATCAATTTGGTGGTCAGGAACCGGGCTCCGCGCTAGAAATTCAAGAGTTCTGCACCGACAAGTACAATGTCACATTCGACATGATGGAAAAAATCGATGTGAACGGAGCAGACACGGCCGCTGTATACAAAAAGTTGAAAAGCTTTGAGCAAGATCCAGGCGACGTGAAATGGAATTTCGAAAAATTCTTGATTAATCGCGATGGAGAAGTGGTTGCTCGTTTCCGCACCCCAGTCGAACCCGATTCGCCAGAAGTGGTCGGAGCGATCGAAGCCCAACTGAAAAAAGATTAGTCTTCGCTGTGTCATAGAACGGACCAGCGGCTTCGTCAAAATACGAAGAGCGGTTCCAATCGTTAAGAGTCGCCTTGTGAACTTCGCAAGGCGATTTTTTTGTGCGCTGATCGCAGCAAGAAATAAAGAAACCGCGTCGTCAGCAGGTTCGACGCGGTTTCGCTCGGATGAAGGGGCAGCACACCCGAGATGTTAGTGATTTAGGGTATGAAACGACTATCCGCAACTAAAGTCATCGCAAATGCCGTGTTTTACAGGCAAAAAAGCGCAGAATTTTGACGTATGATCGACTGACGACCATCTATACGGCTTCTACGGTTTCTCAAGTGCGCGTTTTAGGCGCCGCGCTGATGAATCAGTTCTGGATGAGCCAAACCTTCGTTCATCGCGAACATCAGTAATTCGTTGACCGATCGTAGGGCCAGCTTTTCTTTTAGGTCACCGACTTCTTTATTGACGGTCCGTTCGCTCAGATCGAGCGAATCAGCAATTTCCAATTGGGTCTTGCCGGACGCCAGCTCACGTAAAACCGAAATCTCTCGATGCGTCAGGGTCGCGATTCTCGACATCGGCTGTCCCGACTGCAATTCAATCAGTCGATGGGCGAGTTCTGGCGAGAAGTAGGTATTGCCGGCGGCGACATGTCGAATCGCGAGGGCGACATTGCGAATCGACTCTGAATGCTTGGAGACGATGCCAGCCGCTCCGCTGGCGATGCATCGATCCAGATACTGGTCGCGAGCAAAAGCTGTGTAGAAGAGAACCTGGCAATCGCCACCGAGCGCCTGCTGGATTTCGTAACAAGCTAGAAATGGATCGGCGCCTGGCATATGGATGTCCATCAAAACAACATCAGGGCGTTGCTGACATGCGAGAGCGACGCCTGCCTGTGCGTGTCCGGTCTGTCCGACAACTTCAATATCTTCCTCCAGTTCCAATACTCGGCCTACGCAACGCATGATCGCCTCGTCGTCATCGACCAGCACAACTCTGGGACCCCGTAATGGGTTTCCCTGTTTCACTTTGTTCGCGCTCATACTCTGCCCTTTGAGCATCTTCTAAAAACGACTGTGTGTAGCATGGCGTCCCGTGAACGGCGCTACGTAACTTTAAAAAAAATAGGTTGTAAACAAACGCTCTATGACGAATTGCGGTGATACGCAACGAGAGTCGGCAAAACGGATGTTGTCGGTTGTGGCGGATGTAGGGAAGGCGAGATGTCGATCGAGTGAAGTGCCCGGCAATTTGCGGGTATTACAGATTTCACAGTAGGTGCAAATTGACAGTTGCCCGGGGTGAACTAAATAAATGGTGTCACCACTACGCGTCCCCGTGAGACTCGTATGGAGCCCTGCTTGTACTGCACTCGGAAGATCGCATGAGCGTCTTAAATCTCGATATTCTCATAAGCATTGGCTGCACCTTCATCGGTATTGCTTGCGGATGGTTCTTGTTTGGTAATCATCCGCTTTCGCCGATCTGGTTATTGGCCAACGCAGTCGACAAACTTGTCGCCTGCTTGAGTGGACCGAAATCGCCATCTCCAGCGGCGGCGATCGAGATTCCTGCGCTTGTGGAAAAGGTTGAAATTCAAGCCGAAGAGGCGGACGCCAGCGGCGCCGCTAATATTACCGAAAATGAAATGCGACGGTTGTTGGAGCAGGTTCACGAGTTGACGGAGTCGGTTCGTACCGACGTCGGTGAACATACCGATCGGATGGTCAAGATCAATGAAGGGCTCGTCTCCCATTCGACCGAACCGAGTTCGGTGACCGACGCGATCTCGCAGTTGATCGACGCTAACAAGGCGCTCGGAGATCGTTTAAACCAAGCCGAGATGCGACTGCAACAGCAATCTCAGATCATTCAATCGCAAACGGTCGAAGCACGTACGGACGCTTTGACAGGGCTTCCTAATCGTCGTGTTTTTGATCACGAGATGACGCGTCGCATGCAAGAGTTTCAGAAATCGCGTCGACCTACGTCGCTAATCATGCTTGACATCGACCATTTCAAAAAATTCAACGACACCTACGGCCACATCGCTGGGGACGAAGTGCTGAAGTGCGCTGCACGCTCGTTAGAGCGAGTTGCGTCGACCATCGGCGGCGCCGCGATTCGCTTTGGTGGAGAGGAATTCGCGATCGTCCTGCCGGGGGCAAACATCTTCGATTCGCAAATCGCGGCCGCTCGTGTGGTTCGCGCAGTCGCTTCGATGGAAATTGTATTTGAAGGGCAACTGCTGCAGGTCACCACTAGCTGCGGCGTAGCCGAGGTCAACCTTAGTGACGATGAGGCGAGCTTGATCAAGCGGGCCGACTCGGCGTTGTACGCCGCCAAAAATGCAGGCCGTAATCGCGCCTACTGGAATGATGGTGAGAAGTCGCGTCCGGTCCTCAGCGAATCGTTACGTTCTGAACAACCGGCTGAAATGGCTGCGACAGGAATGCCGGCGGCTGAAGAGAAACGAGCTGCTGTTTCGCAAAATGGTGAATTCCGCGGGGACGTTCACCGTCGGTTAAACCAATTCAAACGAGATGCGCTGCCGGTTTCGCTGATCATCTTGGCCGTCGACAATTACGAAGATTTTGTCGCTAACAACAGCCAGCGAATCGTCAAAGCGTTCACGGATACGCTGGAACGAATGTTGCTCGCGGCGATGCGAGACATGGATCACGTGGGACGCATTTCTGACGGACGCTACGGCATCTTGCTGCCGTCCGCCAGCATCAATCGCGCTGCGGCGATTTCGGATCGGCTGCGAAAAACGGTCGAGAGATTCAAGATTCGTAAGGACGATGAGATTAGCCAATTTACGATCTCGTGCGGCGTAACCGAAGCCTTGCGAGGAGATGGTTTGGATCACATTCTGCTGCGAGCCGAAGCCGCTTTGGGGCGATCGATTGAAGCGTCCGGCAACCGCGTCGCGATGTGCGGCAGCGAGTTAGAAATTGACTCTCCCGTGTTGATTCGCCCCACCTCAGGATCCACCGACCGAAGTGAGCCTGGCGCGCCGACGACGTCTCGATAGTTGAGCGGCGGCCGTCTGGCTTGAAGACGCTAGCGAACGTTGCACGTATCCGGTGCAACTTCTTTTTTTCTTGAGGCAAAATCGCACTTGACCCATTTTCTGCGATGGCATATCTTGCCGCCTCACGACGCGGATGACAGCCAGAAAATGTTCTTTGAACCGCTTTGGCAGTGACCCGCTTCGCTTGAGGAAATAGAGTCCAGCATCGGGAATTCTACGCTGTAGTTTTCTGCGGATCGCAAATCAAACTGACTGCACGGATGCGGACAGCGAGGTTTGAGTTTTTCTTAAAGTGTGATCGTTGTGAACCAAAGACCCGCGACTCGGCCACGTCAAGGATGACGTCGGCCAAGTAGCTTCCAATCGCTCCCGGAAGAGCAACGGATCCTAAGCCCCCCTGGGATACCGAGACTTTCCGGGGGCTTTTTTTATGCGCTGACCGCGTCGCTTGCCGCGGAGGTGATCTGCTCACGAATCGTGACTGCCAACGAGATCGGAAATTATGAAAAGCGGAAGCGCTCGCCGAGACGCGGTCTGCAAGCTATCGCGTTGCTAGCCAGATCAGCATGCCGCCCCCCACCAAGAAGCACCACCACGCGAAATAGTGAAGTCTTTTCTTTTCCAGCACGCGGACCAGCAACCCGATCGATCCGTATCCGACGACGGCTGCAATCAGTGCGCCCCCTAGCAGCCAAGTGATGGATAATTGCGGTCCAGGCTGCTGATCGCCGATGCGTTGAAGGACTTCCCACACCGATGCTCCTAAGATCGCCGGCAGCGCCAGCAAAAACGAGAATGTCGCCGCTTGCTGCGGCTTTAGCTTGCATTTCAAGCCGGCCGCGATCGTCGTACCGCTACGCGAAATGCCAGGCAAGATAGCGACCGCTTGGGCAACGCCGATTGTCAACGCCCGCAGCCAGGGTAGTTGGCGGTAATCCGCGTCGCCCCCAATTTGCCGGCTGGTCCACAACAGCATGCCGCCGGTCACCAGCAGACAGCCGGCGGCGACCAGCGGACTTTGCAGCCACTGATCCAAATCGGTTGCTTTTAGGACCAGTGCCGCCGCGACGGCCGGAATGGTTCCCAACACTAAGAGTCCGATCACGCGACGATCTTCGGTAATCAGGCGCACTATTTCGCGCCAGTAATAAGCGACGATGGATGCGAACGTCCCCAAGTGGAGAAAAACGTTCAATTCGACCACATCCAATTGTTCTGGAGTCGCTCCCAGCAGAGTCGCCAAGATCACGACGTGCCCTGATGAGCTGATCGGCAGGAATTCAGCGATTCCTTGGACGATCGCCAAGGCGACAATTTGCCAAAAGGAGGTGTGCATGGCGTCAAGCAAGGTGGGGTTAGGAAGAATAGGAAAACATAGCATCCGCCGGATCGCAAGGAAGGGATCTGTACTCTAGCGCTTGGCATTTACGCACTTCCCGCGAAACATTAGTCTGGAAGGTTTGATAGCGGTGGGAACTTGTGCATCTTTTAAGTCAGATGTCCTGATAGTGCGAAGATCGTTACGATCGTCGCGAACCGTAACTGCCCCGCACCACCGCATCGAACTACTTGGCTTTGATGTCCATGCAAGAACGCCGTCCTACCTTTTTCCAGCGCTATTCGCTAATCATCTTGATGGCGGTCTTCTTCTTGGTGCCGTTCTCGCTCCGTGGTGCGCGGTTGGCGCTGGAGCGGATGAAGAATGACGTCAAGGATTGGCTCCCCAGCGACTTCAAAGAAACGCAAGACCTCGGCTGGTTCCGTGACCACTTTCTGGGCGAGCAGTTCGTCCTGGTTAGCTGGGAAGGTTGCTCTGCGGACGATCAACGTTTGAAGTTTCTGGCCGAGAAGCTTGTTCCGACGGCGCCGACCGACGGTGAGAAAAAATTTGGCGCCAAGGTTGGCGGTCATGCCGACGACTTTGCCGGCGATCGCTATGGTCTTTATCTGACCGGCAATCTCTACGAGAACTGGGGGGGCAAGCAAGAGAAGTGGCTGAAGGGAACCGGCGAAAAGTGGTACTTCATTTTGCCCAACGGCGAAATCCAAAGCTGGAACGGCGGCAGCACCATGCTGGGCGCAACCTATCGCACTTTGGAGCGTATCTTCAGCGGCGCGAATGAACTCTCGGGCGAATACGCCGCGACCGTCGATACCGAATACTACAAACGGCCCGCGACGCTGCAAGCTCACCTGTTTAAATCGGTCGTGACCGGTCCGCAGGTGCTAGCGCAACTTGCCGAGCCCGGCGGTTCGCTCTTGCGTGATCCCGAAGCGGCCGACGCCGCCGACTTGGCCGAAGCGAAACGCATTGCGCACGAGCGGCTGCAAGGCGTCTTGTTTGGTCCAGACGGCAAGCAGACCTGTTTGATCGCTACGCTCAGCGAAGCCGGCAAAGTTGATCTCCGCCGGACGCTGGGCCGAGGCTTTATGGGACGTCCGCTAGGACGGATGCGTCAACTTTGCATCGAAGCAGGCATTCCGAAAGAAGAACTGCATCTCGGTGGTCCGCCGGTCGACAATGTCGCGATTGACGAAGAAGGCGAAATCACCCTGGCACGGTTGGTTTTGTTTGCCGTCGCAGTCGGGGTCGGCTTGTCTTATCTCTGTCTGCGTAGCGTCAAGCTGACAATCATGGTCTTTTTTGTCGGCGGCGTCAGCGCGATCACCAGCATGTCGCTCGTCTATTGGTGCGGCAGTTGGCCTGACGCCATTTTGATGTCGATGCCGGCGGTTGTGTACGTGCTGGGGCTCGCAGGCGCGATCCATATCATTAATTACTACAAAGACGCCGTCGAAGAAGATGGTATCGATGGCGCTGCAGAACTAGCGGTCTCGCACGGTTGGTATCCCTGCTTGATCGCCGCGCTGACCACTGCGATTGGTTTGGGGTCGCTGGCGTTCAGCAACATTGCTCCGATCAAAAAGTTCGGCATCTTCTCGGCGATGGGCGTGTTGGCGACGTTGGTGCTGCTGTTCACCTATCTGCCGGCAGCGCTGCAGCAATGGCCTCCCAAAGCCAAAAGAGCAAAAGATGGCAGCTTGCAGGCGAAGTCGCCGATGACTATCTGGATGGAAAATTTCAGCTTGAAAGTGGCTGACTTTATTATCCTGCGTAGTACGATGGTCGCCACGATCTGCTTTGTTTCATTCATCATCTTTGGCGTTGGTCTGGCCTATATCAAAACATCGGTGCAGTTGCTGAAGATGTTTGACGCCAACTCAGAGATCATTCAAGACTACGGCTGGCTCGAAGAAAAAATTGGCAAGCTTGTCCCGATGGAATTGGTCATTCGGGTCGAACCGCAGTTGATGGGATCGATCGCAGGGGATGAGCCGCGTGCTCCAGAATCGATTGCGCAAGAGAAGTTTCAATACACGTTCCTAGAACGTATGGAGATGGCCGAGCGAGTTCAGCAAGCGGTTGAAGACGTCTTGGGCCCGCAAGGTCGCGACCTGGTTGGCAACGGCATGAGCGTCGCCACGTTCGCTCCGGTGTTGCCGGAGTCTGGCGGCACGACCCGTGATTTCGCCGTACGCGGCGCTTACAATCGCCGATTGGAAGAGCACCGCAACGATTTTCTAAAAACCGACTACCTGCGTGTAGAAGAAGCGTCCGGCGCCGAACTATGGCGCGTTAGTCTGCGCTTGGGCGCATTGCAGAACATCGAGTACGGACGATTTGTCACCGATTTGAAAGAGATCGCCGAACCGGTTATCGCCGCTTATCGCAAGCGAGACGAAATCCTTCGAACGATCGACAAGGCCAACGATGGCAAAGGCTTTGTCACCGAGCGAGTTACGATCTTAGGGCCCAACTTCATGGTCTACGATCAGGAAGAAGCTGCTCGGGACGCAGGCGAACCGGTCGAGTACAAGCTAGATCCCGAGCGAATCTATGCGATGACCTTGCGAGACCTATTGGTCAACGCGCGATTAAGCGTCAATTATTTCGACCCGATCGGCAATGCCGAGCATCCCGAGGGGAACTCTCAGGCGCGGCTCGATGCGTTGCTAAAACGCGATCAGTACTTTGTGGTCGTCTCTGACTCCAACAAGTATGACTTAGCCCAGATTAAAGCGGCTGGCAAAACGATCATCGATGCAACTAGTTATCAATACAGTCCTAGTGCTCCGCAATATTCGGTGGTCGATAAGGACTTGCCCGAACTGACGGTGATTTACACCGGCGTCGTCCCAGTCGTCTATAAAGCCGCTCGCACTCTGTTGTCGAGTTTGGTCGAAAGCACGCTGTGGGCCTTTGTGCTGATCGCACTGGTCATGGCCTGGGTGCTCAAGAGCTTTCGTGCCGGTTTGGTCTCGATGTTACCGAACGTCTTTCCGATCGTCCTGATCTTTGGCTTTATGGGTCTGGCTGGGATCGAAGTTGACATCGGTACGATGATGACTGCTAGCGTCGCGATGGGGGTTGCGGTCGATGATACGATTCACTTCCTTACGTGGTTCCGCTGGGGACTCGATAAAGGTTTAAGCCGGAATGACTCGATTCGCGAAGCGTACCGGCGCTGCGCCGTCGCGATGATGCAGACCACCATTATCGGTGGGATGGGATTAGGGGTGTTCGCCGTCAGTTCGTTTACACCGACGCAGCGGTTCGGTTACCTGATGGTCTCACTCTTAGTGGCCGCTTTGGTTGGCGACTTGGTCTTCTTGCCGTCGTTGTTGGCAGGCCCTCTCGGCGCGATGTTCCGTCCCGCCAAAAAGTCCCACCTCCAGCATGGTCCAGATGGCGCCGCAGAAGAATCGCCTCACGAGGACGACCACGACTCGCCCAGCGTAATTCCGGTCGCGATGCACCGCGGTGAAAGCGGGCAAAACGACAAAGGGCACAGCGATAAAGGACACGGTGACGGAAGCAAGCGATCCGATTCGCACTATCGCAGCGGAAAAAGCGGATAGATGCCGAAGCCGGCAGTCGATATCTCGCCAGCGACATTACCGCACGCGTCGTTTACCTTTGATCGAGATAAATCGTTCTTCCGGTAGCAGAACATTGGTGACTCGCATTCCGAACTTGTCGCCGATTTTGACCGCTTCGCCTTGAGCGATGCGGTGCTCTCCCACTTCCAAGTCGATTGATTCTTCGCAAGACTTGTCAAACTGAATGATCGAGCCGATCCCGAGTTCCGTAATCTCCCGGACTCGCATTTTTTTGGTCGCCAGTGTGACGTTCACTTCGACGGCGATCTTGAGCAAGCTCTTCGCATAGTGCGGCAAGCTGCTGTAGTTTGGTTGAGCGGTTCGTGGCGGCGGCATCACCGGAGCAGCAACTGGCGCCCGCTTTTCTTCCACGGTTAACTTGGGATCATTCTTCGGCGTGTCGGTCGGTTGCTGAGGAGCGGCGGTCGATTTGAAGATCGCATCTCCCTGTGGGGCGGGCCAAATCAACAGCGCCTCGCCTGATCCTTTTTCGCCAGAGAGTGGCAAACTGACGCATGCCGAGTTCTCGGTGCAGCCTGCTTTTTTTAGACCAGCGCGAATGTTATCGATCTTCCCCGCTTTGAAATCGAGCGGCATGAACTCTTCCGGCAGCAGCAGCATCCCCAGCTCTTGGGCTAAGGTCGCCAGCTTGCTTTCACCAGTTGCGTCTGGCTCGGCATACCAAGCAGGCAGCAGTCCGGTGCTAGCTGGGATCAAAACGATCGCCGCTTCCAGATTCACTTTCAGCACGATCGCTAGCCCAGCTTCTTCCGCTGCAACGGCGGCTGAATAGGCGCCGGCTTCACCGACCTCAAGCGTCATCGGGTTGCCCAGCGCTCGACTGAGCGCTTCACTCGCTTCATCTTTGCCAACTTGGCACGCGGCGAGAACTTCGTCTTTCAGTTTTGCGGTGAAATCTGCCATGCAACGGAACTGTTCGATCGATGGAAAGCGGCGTGGTAAAACAATGGGACGTATTCTTTGGATCGGCTGAATGGCCGCCAAGCTTTACCTAATCCTTAAAGTCGCCACAATCCGCTAGCAGTAGAACCTACGCATGGAAGATTTTCCGGGAGAAGATTCAGCAGCTGCGGACCCGTCCTCCGACGTTGCGCCGTCTCGATATCAATTCAGTCTCTGGCAGATCATGCTGCTGACCTTGCTGGTCAGTTTGCTGGCGGCTTGGCTGCGACTGCTTCCCTATCGAGAAGAGCTCGTTTGGTTTTACCTGATCTATTTTGGCGTGTTGGTCGGCTATGTGGTGCTGCGCATCCCCTATGTCGCCAGAGACGTGATCCAGGCCCGGCGGACAGCGGCAAAGAGCAAAGCAGCGGCGATCGCATTTGCGGAAGAAGCTCGCCGCCGCAAGCGGGCCGGCGAGCAAAAACGGCAAACGGATTAGCCGAGCGCGTCAAGCGCCTCGAGCACTTTCGCGTCGTGCCCTTCAACCTGAACCCGTTTCCAGACCTTGGCGACTTTGCCGGTCGAGTCAATTAAGAAAGTACTGCGCTGAATCCCCATCGAGACCTTGCCGTACATGTTCTTCTCGCGCCACGCTCCGTATTTTTCGGCCACTTTGTGGTCGACATCGGCCAGCAGCGGGAAGTTGAGTTGAAACTTGTCACGGAACTTACCATGGCTCTCGACTCCGTCGGGGCTCACGCCAAAGACCTTGGCGCCCCGCTTGGTCAGTTCCTGCTTTTGATCACGGAAGGCGCAGGCTTCTTTGGTGCAGCCCGGCGTGTCATCCTTCGGATAGAAATACAGGACGACCGGCGAGCCAATCAGATCGGCCAGCTTGACCTTGGCGCCGTCATCCGCGGTCAACGTAAACGCCGGAGCTTTTTTGCCCTCTTCAATCCAGTCCGCCATCCCTTTTTCTCCCTGCATGCGTGTCAAATCGTTGATACGGTTTATCGTAGCGATGACCGACGAAATGCACACCCTGGAGCGACGGCAATTTTTTGGGACTGGCCGCCGTTTAAAAGAAACGCATGCAGAAGGGATACTCGTACCAAATCCCTTCGTTCGCTTTCACTGCGGCGATGATCGGCGCTACGATGGCGAATGTACCTAACAGAATTAGCAGCAGAACTCCCAATCCAAACAGGCAGGTCAAAATCCCACAGGGAATCGCATAAATGATCATCGAAAGCTGAAAATTGATCGACTCGCGGCCATGATGATCGACAAATTGCGACTCATCTTTCTTGATCATCCACATCACCAACGGCGCGATGACGTTGACCAGAGGAATCGGAACCACATAGCCAGAGAACGCCAACAAATGGCACAGCATTGCGAGGGTGCGGTGCTCAGAACTGGGGGCTTCTACTTCCATAGCGGCTCTCGAGAGAAAAGTTTGGCTTACGGCTGAGTCATTCGTTGCCAGAGCGAAAATCTTGCGAAAAAAATCAAAGTCAGTTTCCGCTATACTTTATCCTCCAATTCCCTCACCCATCCATTTCGGCCACTTTTGCCGCATACCCTGCATGGACGCTTCCGCTGCTTCTATCCCGGCAATGCCCACCGCCGCTTGGCGGCAGAAATTTCAGCGGCAGATTCTCGCCTGGTACGGGGGCGCTGCGCGGGATCTCCCCTGGCGAGCTAATCGCGATCCCTACCGCGTCTGGATCAGCGAGATCATGCTGCAACAAACGCAGGTCGCGACAGTCCGAGCCTATTTCGAACGTTTCACCGCCGCCTTTCCCACCATCGTTGATCTGGCCGCGGCGGACGAAGCAGAAGTGCTGCGACTGTGGGAAGGGCTTGGCTACTACCGTCGTGCTCGGCAACTGCACGCCGCCGCCCAGGTGATCGCCAGCGACCATGCCGGCCAGTTTCCTCGCGATTTTGACGCGATCTTGGCGCTGCCTGGCATTGGGCGATATACTGCCGGCGCGATCTATTCGATCGCCTACGATCAGCCGGCGCCGATCTTAGAAGCGAATACGATTCGCCTGCATGCGCGGCTGCTCGCCTATCGCGAAGATCCGACCAAATCGGCCGGCCAGCGGTTATTGTGGCAGTTTGCCGAACATATTCTACCGGCGAGTGACATCAGCAGCTTTAACCAGGCGTTGATGGAGCTGGGAAGCGAGATCTGCACTCCCCGCAATCCGCAGTGCGGCATTTGTCCCGTCGCAAAATTATGCCAATCGCGGCTTCAGAACGCGGTCGGCGAGATTCCCGTCGCCAAAAAGAAAATGGCGTACGAAGATCGAACCGAGGTCGCGCTGATCGTTCGTCGTAAACAAGCCGTGCTATTACGACAATGCGGCCCTGACGAACGCTGGGCCGGACTCTGGGACTTTCCCCGGTTTCATGTCGCCAGCGAAGCAGAGCTGCTAAGCGGAGAACTTGCGGCGCAGTTTCAAGTACGAACCGGCCTCTCGGCCGCGATCGGATCGCGGCTAGCGACCATCAAGCACGGCGTCACCAAATATCGGATCACGCTGCACTGTCACGAAGCGGAAACTTCGACCGGAAAACTGCGTAAAGATGCAAATGCCCCGTTGGTTTGGGCGGCGGTCGACAAACTGCAGGACTATGCGCTTAGCACAACCGGGCGAAAAATCGCGCGACTGCTGGCGAAATAAGGCGGACTATTTCAGGTCGATCTCAAAGACGTTGTCTCCTTCTTTGACTTCATACTCCAGCCCGCTGGTCGAGAGTTGGCGATACTTGAAAGCGAACTCGGTCCCTTTTTTCTGGTTCTTGGGGCCTGCCGAATTGTTGAGCATTTCTTCTGCGGAAGGTTGGTTGTCGGTTTCTAGATGCGACTCTGGCGGTTGAATCATGACCCGATAGACGCCGATCGGTAGATTGCCATCGTTGAACGAATCAATCGCAAAGCTCCCGCTCTCATTCGTTCCGCCATAGGCGGCCGTTCCGCTCTGGGAATGCAGGAACACTACCTGCGTTTCCGGCGACAAGCTTTTGCCTTTGCTGGTCAGTACGCCGTTGACGCGGCCGGTCGGTCCTAGGTCATTTTGATTTTCGCATCCCAAAATCACCAAAGTGGCCAGCAAGATAAACAGGCTTCTACCATTCATACAAATCGTGATCCGTTAAAAGAAAGAAGTGGCTGGACCAATCTAGTACTGACCTTGAACCTGACCATCATCACGCGTCGCCAATTGCTTCAATGTTTCTAACTGAACCGTGTTGGCGATAAACTGCACCGATCCGTCCGCTAGACCAACCATGACTCCGCCGGGATGCTCTGAGCTAAGCGGGTTATTGGCGCCAACATTGCTGGCCATGCCTGGAAACAGTTGGTAGGCGAACGGTTGCTGGTTGGGCGAGTAGCGAACAGTATTTGTGTTGAAGCAACGCATGTCGCTACTGTTAGCTCCAGAGTCGAGATTGGGCGGATGCCCGGTGACCCGGTTGCCCATCAACCATCCATGATCCGTGCCGGACGCAGAGGGATAGCTCTTATTGCCATCGGTCCGAAGTAGCCCGCCTGACATTTCTCCCAGGATTAACGTATTGGAGGATCCGTCGGTGCAGCTATGAAAGCCGGTCGAAAAGTTCGGCAACATCATGCCGCCGCCTGAGACCAAAGTCGGTTGTCCCGAAACGGTCACCGTCGAAATGCGACTTTCGGTAAACGAAGTTGGCTCGGCGCAACCCGAAATTCCGGCGTAGTTCGCTTGCGTCTCAAAGCCATTCGAGACCGGCCCGGCGGAAGAAGTGCAACGCATCCCCGAGATCGCGCCGGCGGCCAATACCAGAGCTTTGTTTTGTCCGCCGGCACTGCCGGCGCCTTCGTTGATGTAGCCAGGGGATTCTCCGACCCACACCATCTGGTCATGCAGCGAGCCTTGCTCAAAGAAGGGGAGCAGCATTCCATAAAAGCTAGGACCAAAGCTATTGCCGCTGCCGCCGTCGCGCGGGACCGTCGAGCTGACGCTTCCCGGTGGAAAAACCAAAAACTGATCATGGTAGTTGTGCAGTGCTAGCCCCAACTGCTTCAAATTATTGCTGCACTGCATGCGACGAGCCGCTTCGCGAGCTTGCTGAACGGCGGGTAATAAGAGCGCGATCAAAACGCCGATGATCGCGATAACCACAAGCAATTCGACGAGCGTGAAACCACGACGCGAGAAGTTTCGTTTCATACCGAATCTCCGAACGAAGATAAATGAAAGAAGAGAATCGAGAGGCGCGGCAGGCAAAATTGCTCCTACCCCCTCCTATGTTTCCACCGCTGGCGGAGAAATTCCCCGCAAAAAAAGTTTTTTATCTTTGAGTTGGTGGTTTTCCTCGAAAATAGCTGGTTTTCGTCAATTCTTCGGAAATCCGTTCGGGGAAATTTGGCCTGGAAGGGAGAATAAACAGTAGAGAAGCGTAGTCGTCCCCTTTGATTGGCCTCTCCCCTGACCGACCCTCGATGCCTGAGTTTTCCGCCCCCCAAACCTCCGACCCAACTCCCTTTGTCGAGTTGATCGTTCAGCACGAGCGAGCGTTATTGCGGTACATCCGTTGCATGGTTCCTCGGCTTGAAGATGCTGAAGAGGTGTGGCAAGCATCCGCGATCGTGCTGTGGGAAAAGTTCGCCGAGTATGATACGACGCGAGACTTTCTGCCTTGGGCGCAACGATTCGCCTATTTCGAGGCGCTGAAGTTTCGTCGCACTAAGGCGCGGGATCGCATGGTCTTTTCCGAAGAAGTCATGCAGTCTGTTGCGGAGACGCATGCCGAATCACACAACATCCTGGAGCGACGCATGCAGGCCCTCCAAAGCTGCCTGCAAAAATTGTCAGCCGCTGACTTGAATTTACTGCGATCACGCTACGAGTCCGAGATGACCATCGGCAGCTTGGCGAAAAAATGCAACACGACCGCCAAGTCGCTGTACCGCAAGCTGGATCGCATTCGAGAGCGACTGGCGCAATGCGTGCGGATTCACGCTCCGCTGGCCGAAGAATAGATTGCCTTACTGCGAAATTGCCATCATGCCGCTAGGCGCATCCCGTCGTTTTTTTCGAGACCGATGAATTCTCCCATGTCACAAAAACTGGATCGTGAAGCGCGTCAGGCGATCGACCGCCTGATTGACGGATCCCTTTCTGCAGCGGAGTTTACCGCGCTGGAGCAGCGTCTGCTTAAAGAGGACGCATTTCGTCAGGCTTATGTCGAACAATCGGATTTAGAAGCAGCGCTGGAAACTCAATTTAAATCGTTGCCTGTCGACTGGCCAATGCCAGCGCCGGCCCCTGCTTACTTAAAGTACACGGCGCTAGTTCTCGCAGTCAGCATACTGCTGGTGCTAACCCTCGCGGTCTTGGTTCTGGGACGCGGCCAACCGTTGGCGACCGACTCCCAGCCGCGATCGTTAGAATTCGTCGAGGCTCGCCTGAGCGGTTTGCGCCCTGTCGCGATCGTGACCAAGATAGAAAACGCTAACGAAGCCGAAATATCGGCGCTCAAGCCTGGCGATCGTATGAAGCCCGGCGTCATGAACGTCGAACAGGGAGCGGTGCAAATTGAATTCCTCTCTGGCGTTATCGTTCGGCTTCAGGGACCCGCCGAACTGCACTTGTTGACCGATAGCAGTGCGACCCTGATCAACGGTCAAGCCGCCGCCGTGGTTCCGCCGGGAGTAAAAGCTTTTACGCTGAACGGTCCGATCTCGGCGATCGCTAGCGGCTCTAGCGAATTCACCTATGCAATCCAGCCTTCGAACGCTTGCAGCATCAACGTTTATCAAGGCGAATTGATGGCCTCGCTGTTGGGGGATAGCGGCGATACGCTGCTGAATGAACTGGTGCGCGCCGACGAAACGGCCCAATTTGTGGGCGAGACGATCCATGTCACCGCTGGCGAGTTCGCCCAAGCCGACCGTACAAGCGTCCTGCCGATCGACGAAGCCTCGCTTAGCGCTTCTAACGCCTACGCCGCGGCGATCATCGCAGACCAGCCGCTTGTCTACTGGAGGTTTGAACAAGGCGATCAGCAAGGAGACATGATCCGTAATCAGATGTCGGATCGTTACGCTGGAGTATTGCATACCGACGATCCCCAGGATCTTTATTTAGAGCAGGGAAGTCTCCATTTTGCGGCCAGCAAGCGCTCCCGCTATGTGAAATTGGCCGATCCCATCGAACAACTGAACGCTGGGGATTTTACGGTTGAGTTTTGGGTTCGTCCCCAAAGAATGCATTGGGGGACGCTGTTCGGTTGGTTGCCGCTGCAGCAGTCAGAACTGGATCGAGAAAGTCATCTGTGCGTGATCGAATACGCCAATCAAACAAACTTGGTCCATCGTCCGGCGACGATCCGCTTTCTGCTGCGCTATCCGCCGACAACCTATCAGGGGGGCATTAATGTCTTTAGTGCCGAGAGTTGCATCCCCGGCATGTGGCACCATCTGGTCGCCGTGCGCGATAGCGACGGGATTCGACTTTACTTGAACGGCAAATTGCGTGAAGTGAGCGACAATTTGATGCTGGATGATCTTCAGCCTTATACTGCAATCCTGGGGCAGCTTGATTCGGTCCGCGTAGAGCGACAATTTGATGGTCAGATCGACGAGGTGGCGATTTATCAAAAAGCCCTCTCCGCAGACGACATCAATCGTCACTACAACGTGATCTTCGGTGAGCAGACCTACTAACATTTCCGCCCAATAGATACGCATGAAAAGCATCTCTTCAATCGCAGCCTTGATGTTGACGCTACTTACCGTAGCGTGGCTCAGCTCCCCTGCCCTCGCCCAGAAAAAGCTGGACTACAATCGTGACGTGCGGCCGATCCTGTCGGAGAACTGTTTCTATTGTCACGGTCCCGATGGTGAGCATCGCCAGGCCGATCTTCGTTTGGACGAAGAAGCGGCCGCCAAGGAATACGCGCTGGTCCCCGGCGATCTCGAAGGGAGCGAAGTCTTTCAGCGGATCATTAGCACCGATACGGAAACGGTGATGCCCCCGGCCGAGTCAGGCAAAAAACTGAAGCCGGCCGAGATCGCGGTATTGAAGCGATGGATTGAAGAAGGCGCTGAGTACGATCCGTACTGGGCCTACGCCAAGCCGCAGCCGCATGCAGTTCCTCCCGTTGAGAACCCCGTGTGGTCGCATACCGAGATCGATCGCTTGCTGCTCGAAAAAATGGAATCGGCGGGGCTCACACCGTCGCCAGCCGCCGACAAGGTGACGCTCATTCGCCGTGTCACCTTCGATCTGACTGGGTTACCGCCGACGCCAGCCGAAGTGGCCGCGTTTGTCGCCGACGATTCGCCTGAGGCGCTGGAGAAAGTAGTTGACCGGTTGCTCGCTTCTCCGCAGTATGGCGAACGCATGGCGATTTACTGGCTCGATCTGGTGCGCTACGCCGATACAGTCGGTTATCACGGCGATCAGGACCACAACATCTCACCCTATCGCGACTATGTGCTCGACGCGTTCAACAGCAACCTCCCGTTTGATCGATTTACTCGTGAGCAGCTTGCCGGCGATTTGCTGCCCGGCAGCACCATCGATCAGAAGATCGCCACCGGCTACAACCGGTTGTTGCAGACGACGCATGAAGGGGGACTGCAACAGAAAGAGTATTTAGCGATCTACGCCGCCGATCGCGTCCGCAACGTCTCGCTGGTCTGGATGGGCGCGACGGTTGGTTGTGCTCAGTGCCATGACCACAAGTACGATCCATACACAATCAAAGACTTCTACTCGCTTGGCGCTTTCTTTGCCGATGTCGACGAGGCGAAGCACTTTACGATGGGCTCTAACGCGCTGCCAACCAAACGCCCGCCGGAACTGAAGGTCAACACGCGTCGCGAACGAGCCGAGCTGGCGCGTTTAGAAGCTGAACTCTCGCAGCTACGTCTCAAGTCAGAATCCAAACAGGAAGCAGCGACGACGTCCGAAGTTTCTGTCGAAGATACTGTTGCGAAAGATCAGGATAAACAGTCCGCCGAAGAAAAGCCGGTTTCTGCGGCAGAAAAGAAACTGGTCGCCGCGATCAAGCGGCTGAACGACGCCGCGCGATTGACGATGGTCACCGAGTCAATTGCTCCGCGCGAGATGCGCGTGCTTCCCCGCGGTAATTGGTTGGACGATAGCGGCGAGATCGTCACAGCGGCCGTTCCCCAATTCATGGGCAAGGTAAACACTAGCGGCGATCGCGCTACGCGGTTGGACCTGGCCAATTGGTTTGTGGATCCGGTTGATGGAGCCGGCGGTTTAACCGCAAGGGTGATGGTCAATCGGCTCTGGTATCTCTTTTACGGTGTCGGACTGTCAAAGAGTCTCGATGATTTTGGCGGCCAGGGAGAACCCCCGGTCCATCCTGAATTGCTCGACAACTTGGCGATCGATTTCTATTCGCACGGTTGGGATATCAAGCGCATGGTGAAACAGATGGTGCTGACTGCCGCCTATCAACAGTCGTCGCAGACTACGCCTGAGGTTCGTGCCGTTGATCCTTATAACCGCTACTACAGTCATCAGTCGCGGCATCGCCTTCCGGCCGAGATGGTGCGTGACAACGCGTTGGCGATCAGTGGCCTGCTGAATCTGGAGTATGGCGGACCGAGCGTTAAACCATATCAGCCGGATGGTTACTATCGTCACTTGAACTTTCCGACCCGCAGTTATCACGCGGATAAGAACAATCAACAGTGGCGCCGCGGCGTTTACGTGCATTGGCAGCGTCAATTTTTGCATCCAATGCTCAAAGCGTTTGATGCCCCGAGTCGCGAAGAATGCACTGCCCAGCGACCACAATCCAACACGCCGCTCGCCGCCTTGGTGCTATTGAATGATCCGACATTTGTCGAAGCGGCCAGAGCTTTTGCGACGCGGATTTTGACTGAGGCGCCGAAGGCCGATGCGCAACGGATCACTCACGCCTATCAACTAGCCCTCTCACGCGATCCCGACCCGCAAGAGCTGGAGATCGTGACCACCGTGTTGAATGACAATCGCGAAATTTATCAGGCCGATCCCGAAGCCGCGGCCAAACTGCTGCAGGTCGGCATCCAACCGACCGACAAAAAAGCAGATGTCGCCGAGCTCGCCGCGTGGACGCAAGTGGCCCGCGTGATTTTGAACCTGGACGAGACCATTACCCGAAATTAACTTGCCATGAATCCTAATCCACTCCATCTCTTGGCGGATCAATCGCGCCGCACGTTTCTTTCCAATGTTGGATTCGGCTTGGGCTCGACGGCGCTCGCTTCACTGCTGGCCGGCGATGTGCGGGGCGCTGGTGCGCAGCAGACGGAGGCAGTCGGTGTAGCCGGACAACCGGGGCTTCCGCATTTCGCGCCGCGCATCAAGCGGGTTATTTTCCTCTGCATGTCAGGCGGACCGTCGCAGTTTGAGACGTTCGACAACAAGCCCGAACTGACGCGGATGGATGGCCAGCCGATGCCGGAGTCTTTTACCGCTGGTCAACCCATCGCGCAGCTGCAAGGGCAGGAACTGCGTTGCTTGGGAGCAATGACCAAATTCAAGAAGTATGGCGCCGGTGGAGTTGAGATCAGCGACTTCCTTCCCTGGCACGCCAAGATGGCCGACGATCTATGCGTGATTCGCTCGATGACCACCGAGCAGATCAATCATGATCCGGCCCATACCTTTATGAATACCGGCACCGTCATCAGCGGGCGACCGTCGATGGGAGCGTGGGTGAACTATGGATTGGGCTGCGAAACCAACGAGCTACCGGGCTTTGTCGTCCTTAGCAGCGTCGGCGGACGCAATCCGCAGCCGATCGCCTCGCGCCAATGGGGAACTGGCTTTCTGCCAAGTCGCTACCAAGGAGTCGAGTTCAGCTCGACCGGCGATCCGGTCAGCTACGTCCGCAATCCGCCAGGCGTCTCCGACGGACAACAACGCCAGATTGTTGACGTCGTCGCGCAGCTCAATCGCGGCCGGCTCGACCGCTTGCAAGATCCAGAAATCGCGACCCGCATCTCCGCCTATGAGATGGCCTATCGGATGCAGATGTCGGTGCCGGAGCTCACCGATATGTCTGACGAGCCGCAAAGCGTGCTCGACATGTACGGCGCGAAACCAGGCGACGGCTCGTACGCTTCCAACTGCTTGCTGGCGCGACGTCTGGCCGAGCGCGGCGTCCGATTTATTCACCTGTATCATCGCGGCTGGGATCATCATGGCGATCTGAAAAAGTACATGGGCATCTGCAGCGGTCTGACCGACAAGCCGACCTACGCGCTGGTCCAAGACCTGAAGCAACGCGGCATGCTTGAAGACACGCTGATCGTCTGGGGGGGCGAGTTCGGTCGCACGCCGATGTTCCAAGGCAAGGGAGGCGTCGGCCGCGATCACCACATCAAAGGCTTCAGCATGTGGATGGCCGGCGGCCCAGTCCAAGGAGGAACCACCTATGGCGCGACCGACGAGTTGGGATACAACGCGGCCGAAAATGTTGTCCATGTGCGCGACCTGCACGCGACGATGCTGCACCTGCTGGGCATCGACCACAACCATTTCAGCGTGAAGTTCCAGGGACTGGATATGAAGCTGACCGGCGTCGAACCGGCGCGCGTGGTCAAAGAAGTGCTGACCTAGGGGTAGTGCTATTTATCTGCGGCATCCGCGTTCTATTCTTTCTTCTCTTTAAGAATGTTACTGGACGAGATCACCAGAGAAACGATTGCCCGCAATTTTTTTCTCCCGCCCACGAACCTTTTCGTGACTTGTTCGTCTAGTTCTCTATACCGCTTGTGAGACTGCCGCAAGCCGAGTGCTGAAAGAGAAGCCAACCCTTTACTGAGAAATACTTTCTGCGATGACGTTCACCCTGCAACAACCTGAATCTTATTCAAGCTTGGGCGATTGCCTGATGCGATCTATGACCCTCGATTTTCGCTGGTGACGCGGAGAACTTGCGCGGATGTTCTGCACAAGCCCGGGTCACAACTGACCTGGGCTTTTTTTGTGCTTACATCCAACCGACGGACGGATAGCTGAGAAGGAATAGCGCCTGGCTGAAAACCAGGAGACGGAGATTCGAGCGCTCCCCCGTCCACTTACCGGAGAGAAATAATGAACAGCCAACCCCTATTTCAACAAGCGATCGCGGCCTGTTTTGAAATTCCAAAGCAACCGGCGATCCGCACGGCTCGCATCCGCTTCCGCGGCGACGCTAACCAGCGTTACGCCGTCGTGCTGGGACCACAGGAAGCGGACGAGCCGCAGCGTTATCAGTTTCGCGGCGGCGAAGAAGTGGATGTCGATCTACGGCAAAGCCGCATCGACGGCGCCGCTTTTGAAGTGCGGCTAGGTGGTGGTCGACTGGCATTGGAAGTGTCGGCGGACTACTTCGATGAACTCGATTAAGTGACGCGGCGGCGCGCTCCCATTCTTAAACGGTGGTAGGGGAGCGCGCCGCGGAGTACGACACTCCGCTGACCACCGATTCGCTCTTTGATAATTCGAGTTCCAATTTTTTTTGCGAGAGTTTCGCTGTTGGTAGTGATGCCTGACTTTGAATCAGGTTGTCGCTGGTTCGATTCCAGCTCTCGCAGCCTTAGAAGTATCCGCAGATGCGGACAATTTCGATACGCCCTTGTAGAGCAGTCCGGAGTGCTCGCCGCTTTGTCAGAGCGGAGGTCGCAGGTTCAAATCCCGTCAGGGGCGCTACACAGTTACTTCATGCGGCACGGTACGCAAACCTTGGCAAAGCGGCGAAGCTCAGAACTTCGTGACTTTGTGAGTTCGACTCTCACCCGTGCTACTGTTTTTTTCGCGTCGGCTGGGCATTGGCTAAGCCCCGGTGGCTGTAAACCACTCGTTTTATACTGTGGCGGTTCAATTCCGCGAGCGGCGCACTCCCTGTTTTCCTCGACTCATCATTGCGGACGAGCCGGCGCTCGGTGAAGTCTCATAAGCTTCGCGCAGCGGGTTCAACTCCCGCGTCCGCTTCCAAATTTTTGCCACTAGAGCGTTTTTCACCTAGGTGTATTATTCGCATTCGTCGAGGTCGAAGTGATCTCGTAGGTTGGGTGCAGCGGAGCGAAACCCAACAAGCAGTTTGCAAGCCCAAGGTGGGTTGCGCCAGCGAGTGACGCTCAATCAGCGAAACAACTTTGTCCGCGCTTGCTCCACCCACCCTGCGATTTTTTGCGCTGCTGGTCGGAGAAAAAATGTGTACAGCTAGCTGAAAAAGCGCTCTAGCCTTCAAGCTTGGCTTGCGAGTGTGCCGGATTCGCACGCGACTTTGCGAAGGTCGTAGACCAGGTTCGATTCCTGGGTAAGCCACTTTTTTTAACGATGTTTTTTTGATGCAAGCAACGGGTAACGCGATACTCCGGCGGCGCTGCGGTCTCTTCCACAGATCGATTGGCAGTGTTCCGCGATAACGGGTTCGATGGTCGCGTTTCCTTGTGGTCGTCCAGAGAGGAAGGACGCCGGCGAGAAGCCGGAGATATGGGTTCGATTCCCATCCACTGCTCCAAGGCTATGCCAAAAGCATGGCCGTCAAGTCCGTTAGCTCAATGGTAGAGCACCAGTTTAAGGAACTGGCTGTAGCAAGTTCGAGTCTTGCACGGTACACCAACCGCCGAAAGGGACGTGACTTTCACACGATCAGTTGTCGATGCGGCGTTTTGTCGGTCTGACGCAACTATGCCAATGGGCTTCGGCTCTTTTGGCGGAGCTGCCCAGAATGACACGCGTTGGATCGGCAACACCAGAAGATTGCGGCTTTGCGGGACGACCGGCCCGCATCGAAGGTTCGATTGACTGACCCTTGCGGCAGCGATCCTGTTCGCCCTTTGGGCAAAAGGGTCGTCCAAGCAACAGGTCGCCGATCGTTCGCGATGCGCGCCCACGATCCCCCGTTGCAATAGCTGGGATCGCCGTGATCGCTCGCGTCCTGGACGGCATTTTTTAACGTTGATCCAGTCATAACCGCATGGTTTTACTGAACTGATTTTTTCCCTTTTTACTAGGAGCAGTTTCCGATGCGTTAACCAACGAGCGGAACAGGAGGTGACCAAGATGCTTTACCAGCAAGTTCAAATTCAAACGTACGAAGCAGGTCTGCACTTTGTCGACGGCGAGTTCGTCGGCGTGCTCGCGCCTGGTCGTCATCGCCTGTTCTCATGGCTACGTAAGCAGCACGTGGATATCGTCTCGCGACGTGATCCCTGGTTGCGACACGACAAGCTCGACGTGATCGCGCGAAGCGGCAAACTGGCCGATCAAGCAGTCGTGGTTGACCTGAAGGAGCACGAGCGAGCGATCGTCATGCTGGATGGACGCTTTGACCGAATCTTGAAGCCGGGCTTGTACGTGTACTGGAACGGCTTGCGCCAGGTCGAAATTGAGCGCTACGACGCGCGGGAGGTACGGCTGCAGCGCGATCACCTCTCGCGGATTGCCCGCGAGGTCTCGGTCTGCGCAGCGCTTGACGTCTGCCAGGTGCAGCGTTTTCATCGCGGCGTCTTGTTTTACGACGGCAAGTATGTCGAAACGCTCGAGCCTGGCGTCTACGCTTTCTGGAAAGAAACCGTAGATGCCCGCGTGATCGAGATCGATCTGCGCGAGCAAACGCTCGACGTCGCCGGTCAAGACATCATGACGGCCGACAAGGTGACGCTGCGGCTCAACATGGTCGCGACGTATCGTGTGGTCGATCCGCTACGTGCGACGGCCGCCTCGATTGACGTGCAACAGGCGCTGTACCGTGAAACGCAGCTTGCCGCGCGAGCGGTGATCGGTAGTCGCGAGTTGGACGCATTTTTGTCAGACAAGGAAAACGTGGCGGATGAAATTGCTGCGATCACGCGCCGCCGAGCCGAGACGCTGGGACTGGAGCTGATCACGGTCGGCGTTCGTGACGCGATCTTGCCTGGCGAGATGAAGGAGCTGTTGAACAAGGTGACGGAAGCCAAGAAGGCGGCTGAAGCGAACCTGATCTTCCGCCGTGAAGAGACGGCCGCAATGCGCAGTCAGGCGAACACGGCTCGACTGCTGGCCGATAATCCCACGTTGATGCGGCTGCGTGAGTTGGAGGTCTTGGAAAAGATCGCCGCCCAAGGCAAGCTGAACATCGTCGTGGGCGAAAAAGGCCTGGCTGATCGGATTGTCAACTTGTTGTAAATCTTGAACGCCTCGGAAGCGATAGTTTTCGGGGCGTTTTTTCGTTATCCCCCTCCATCTGCCCTCGCCGTTCACCATGCGGTACGATGAGAGAAATTCTCTCGCGTCACCTTCTGCTCTACAAAAACGTCACCGCCATGCCGACCTTGATGATTGCCCTGCAGCGGGAGATCCCGGATGTTCAGTCGTATGTACATGGGAAAGAATTGTCGGAGCGGGAAGACGAGCTTGAGCTGTTGGCTCGGTCGTTGGGGGTGACGCCGTTGATGGATTTTTTTGGTCAAGGCGCTGACGAAACCGACTTCTTTTTGGAGGACGAGTTGGAGCTGGGCGGCGGCTTTGAATTGCCAAAGCCAACTTGGTTTGCGCCGGCCGAAGGGTTAGTCACCATCGCAGCGCTGCTGGCGCACTTGGAGGCGGAGCCTAAGAGTATTTCGCCAGTCGACGCGATTCGGCGTGAACTACGACAGTGGCAATCGCTACTGCAGACGGCCGACAGACATGAAGTATTATGGCATGTCGCAGTCGATTTCTAGCGAGTAAGCCGCAACCTCTCGAAGTCTGTTTGAGAAACGGAAGCGAAATACGCGCAAATGGTAGCCTAGTGCCGAAGAAGTCGCGATAAACCGTGTCGAGAATCAACTATCAGCGCTGACGCTGTGACGTAAAATAGAATCGGGAGCAGGATCAAAGACTGCCTGCTGTCAGCTCGCCTAAATTCCATCCTCGAATGACGTCAAAAGCCCCCGCTATGCTGCGAACTATTCTTAGTGCGTTTTGCCTGTTGGCTTTCGCTTCGCTGGCCGCTGCCGCCGGTCCGACTCCGCAACAGGAGATCGATCTCCTGGCTCCTCAAGCGATGCAGCTTCTCAAAAGTTGGGAGCAGACCGATCCGGTCGCCGGCAATCGCAGCATGCATGTCGTCTACTGGACCCCTAATGATCGTGAACCGGCGCCCCGCTATCGCGAACGGTTGTCCGAGATTTTGCTCAATATCCAAAGCTTTTATGCCCAAGAGATGACGCGGCTTGGCTTTGGCCCGCGCACGATTCAATTGGATGTTGCAGCGGATGGGCTGCTGAATATTCATTTAGTGACAGGAGAAGGGCCTTACCAACAATACGATGGCCCCGATGGTCGCAAGATTCGCAACGAGTGTCTCCCCACACTGCGCCAAGCTGGTGTTAATGCCGACGAAGAGACGATCGTCATCTTCTGCAACATGGCGAACTGGGATCCTGACAAAGGGGTGATCACGCAAAACAGCCCGTACTATGCCAGCGGTACGCCAACCGGCGGCACGGCTTGGCAAGTTGACTCACCGATTCTTGATTTGCAAAAACTCAGCAACAAAGAAACGCGCGTGCGCGACGGACAGTACGGCGATATTTCGATTGGCAAATACAACTCGATCTTTATCGGCGGCATCTGTCACGAGCTGGGACATGCGTTGGGGCTGCCCCATTGTCGCGAACGACCGGATGAGCAACAGCAGTTGGGCACTGCTTTGATGGGTTCTGGAAATCGCAGCTATGGCGACAATTTTCGGGGCGAGGGTCGCGGCACATTTTTGACGCTCGCGCACGGATTGAAGCTCGCTTCGCATCCGCAGTTCTCTGGCTCGATCAAAGGTTTGAGTTCTAAAAGTGACGCCCAGGCCGACCTGCTCAAGGTCGAGACGGTGGATGGCGCCTTGGAAGTAACGGGACGGGTTACCGGATCACCGCCGGTTTACGCCGTGCTAGGCTATCTAGATCCTGAAGGCGGAAGCAACTACGACGCTTATACGACGGTTGCTGTCCCCAACAACGCAGGCGAGTTCACGTTGCGTTATCGCCCGTTGACCCCTAATTTTCGTGGGCAAATTCGGATTGATCTCTGTCAAGTGAATGGAGCGGCGACCACCTATGCCGGTGATCAGTCGCGATGGGGATTTGAGCTGGTGACCGACGCCAATGGCGAACCGCAGCTCGAAGTGATTCAGCAAAAACTGCAACTGTTGCCGCTGGTCGATGCGCTAAAGTCAAAAGATCAATCCAAGATTGAAGCAGTGAGTAAACGGTTAGCAGCCTCCAAGGATCCGTTGGTAATCGAAGTCGCGCGGCGATTGTCGGCCCCGCCTGAGGCGAAGCGTCCTCACATCTCGCCGCTTTACGTCCCTAAAGAGATCACCGAGGTTCCCTTATCTGACTGCCAACCTGAAACGGCGCACGTCGGCTATGGTCGTCCCGCCTACGATCGGGCGCCAAACGATAGTCCGCTGTTAGAAGTTCGCGGACGCATCTTCCGGCATGGAATTTGGGCGCACGCGCCTGCCCAGCATACCTACGATCTCGGCGGCGCGTGGAAGAACTTCTCCGGTTCGGCCGGAGTTGCCGGGACCAGGGGGCAAGTGATATTTGTGATCAATGCCGACGGCAAAGAGTTATGGCGCAGTCCGAAAACGAAGCCTGGCGAATTGCGTGACTTTTGGGTGGATGTTGATGGGGTTTCGCGACTGGAGCTGGTCGTGGAAGATGGCGGCGACGGCAAAGATGGTGATTGGTCGATTTGGCTAGAGCCCAGCCTAGGGCGCTAATCCTCTTCGGTCGCCGCTGAGTTTTGCAACGGATAATAACGCCAGTCAGGGCGATAGTCGGCGGTCAACTTGGTTTGCATCAAGATATCTCTCAGCAGTGAGACAGGCACAAAATTTTGGTGCATGATGGCATCATGAAATTGGCGCTCTGACATTTCGCCGGAGTCGACCAATTGCTGATGCAGCGCCCGAAACTGCAGTCCTCCCAGCAAGTAGCCTGCCTGGTAAAGGGGCGAATATCCTGTTCCGACCGAGCGACGAACTTCGCCGGCAGCGTTCGCCGGTTCAAATCCAACCCGGGCTACCAGCAGGTCAACGCACTCTTGCGGCGACAGCTTGCCTAAGTGAAATCCAAGCGAGAAGGTGATGCGAGCACAGCGGTGCGATCGCCAAACCAGAAAGCCGATCCGATCCTCCGCCGTCTGTGGAAAGCCCTGGCCGTAGAGCCGCATCTCCCAGTAGAGAGCCCATCCTTCTAGCCAAAATGGCGTACGGAACGATTCGCGATAGGTGCGATAGCGATCGGTCATAAACAGCTGCATATGATGGCCTGGGATCAGCTCGTGATGAACTGTCGCGCGGGCGAAGTGAATGTTATTGCCGCGTAAGCTTTGCAGCTTGTCGTGGTGCGTCATCGTGTCGGTCGGAAACGAAACGCTGATGACTTCGCCTCCGGTAAAGAACGGGTTCACCAATTGTCGTTCCGGAGTCATCATCTCCATGCGCCACGTTTCCTCGGCTAGCGGCGGAACCGTCATCAGATCGTGCTGCTTCAGAAACGCGATTGCTTCGTCCGAAAGAGTTTTGATCAACTGAGGCTGCTCGCCGGGGGCAACATGCATCCGCTTTACTTTTTCGACTGCGGCTCGCCAATCTTCGCCGCAGCCCATTTCTCGGGAAGCTTTCAGCAACTCGGCTTGGCACCACGCGTACTCTTGCTCAGCGATCTCCAACAGTTGCTCAGGCGAGTAAGGAATCATCTCATGCTCTAGCTCCAGCAAGAGCCGCTCGCGTCCCACCGGAATTCCTTTGATCCCACTTTCGTCAGTACTTTCTGAGCCAAGGGTATCGGCGCCACGCTGCTTTAACTGTGAAAGCTTCGCTTGGTAGTCCAGCTCGTTGCGGAAGAGGATATAGTCAATCTGATCGGCATGTGAGAGTGCGGCGAAATCAAGCTTTGTCAGCGCCGCCTGCCAGGCGGCGAAAAACTCGCCGCGTTCGGTTTCGCTGACCTCTTGCTTGCCTTTGCGAAATTGACGACGCGCGTCTTGGCGATAGGTTTGGATCGCCGCTTCCAGGTCGCCAACCGTCGGCGCAAGCAGCAGATCAATCTCCGGCGCATCGTCGGTGGAGGGCGCCGCCACGATCAAAGCTTGAAGCGCTTCATCTTCTATCGCTGGCTGCGCTTCTTGTTTTGCTACTTCTTTCTCTTGGGGTGTGGCCGATTTTAGCAGTTCGACATAGGCGGACAGTTTTGTGTCGGCGTCGGCCATCGGCTGTTTGACCCACCATGTGAATAAGGGGTCATAGCCGTTGTAAAACTGGAACCACTCTTGCATCGCAAGCTGAAGTCGCGTGGCCCGCTCTGCGGCTGCCGCCAGCATTGTTGGATCTTGCGAGGAGAACTCGTCTGCAATCTGCTGGTGAACCGTGTCGACTTGAGCGGCGATTTTCACCACGTTATCGGCGGCCTGCTCGGGATTGATTTTGTCGAACGACTGACGGGCTTCCACCAGTTGGATCACCGTATCGGCAAAAGGGAAGAACGTAGCAAGCGATTGGGTTTGACGTTGATCCTCGGCAACAATGGCCAGTTGCGAGGAGATCTCGCTTTG
This sequence comes from Blastopirellula sp. SH421, assembly GCF_057808535.1. NCBI lineage: Bacteria > Pseudomonadati > Planctomycetota > Planctomycetia > Pirellulales > Pirellulaceae > Blastopirellula > Blastopirellula sp. SH421. The sequence goes on along the minus strand of NZ_CM173712.1, from coordinate 6,246,021 downwards.
AAGTTGCTTAAATGACAGCTGTTCAGCCTCAGTCAAGGGTTGCGTGTCATACTGCTTAACCTTCGTCAGCCAATCGGCGTAAAAGCCAAGCATCCGTCGTTGACGCGTGGGAGACTCGCGCAGCGTGTAGCGACGTTGCAAGCTGCCGTTATCGGCGTGAAAACGTTGCGCCAGATGAGTAACACGATTGGCGGAAGCTTTGATCTTGTTCCAGTCGATCTGGTAGTCGGCCGACGAAGCTTTGGGCGGCGCGTTGTGATTCGGCAAATCCGCATCGATTAAATGCTTCACAAAGAATTGATTGCGGCGGCGCCTTCCATAGGCGCCGCCGTCGGAATGTCCCACGCCGGGCAACACCAGCAGTTCAAAGTCTTTATCGGCTTTGATTAGCGCATCGGCAAAACGAAGCGTTGATTCTGGAGGGACGTTGTTGTCCATCTCGCCGACAATCAACATCAGCGCCCCTTGCAAGCGTGCGGCGTTATCAATGTTGGAACACTCGGCGTAGTGCGGGCCGACGGGATAACCCATCCATTGCTCGTTCCACGACGCTTTGTCCATTCGATTGTCGTGACAACCGCACGACGCGACAGCGACCTTGTAAAAGTCAGGATGAAACAGCAAAGCTCCGGCGGCGTTCTGACCACCGGCTGAAGTCCCATAGATGCCGACTCGCGTTAGATCGAGCCCCGGATCTTTGGCGGCCGCCGCTTTCATCCACGCGATCCGGTCGGGGAATCCGGCATCTTTCAGGTTTTGAAAGCAGACGTCGTGGAATGCTTTCGAGCGCCCTGCCGTTCCCATTCCGTCTAGTTTGACGACGACAAACCCTAGGTCATTTAAGTCACGATAACGGTCCCGCGTGCCGAACGATTTAGGAGTATGAAAGTCATGCGGACCGGCGTAGATGTCCTCGATCACCGGGTACTTTTGGCGGGGATCATAATCACGTGGGCGATAGACAACTCCCCAGATATCGGTCTGCCCGTCGCGCCCTTGGGCGGTAAAGACCTCGGGAAGTTGGAATCCGGTTTCGGTGAGGGCAGAGATGTCGGCTGTTTCTAGAGCACAGATCAGCGCGCCATCGCTGGCACGGCGCAGCTCATGCTTCGGTGGCATATCAACGCGTGAGTACCGATCGATCAAATACTTTCTGGCGGGCGAATAAGAAATCGTGTGGTCGCCATTTCCGTCAGTCAGCGCAGTCAGTCCCGTGCCGTCAAAATTGATCCGGTAGAAGTGAACAAGATAGGGATCTTGTTCGGCGTTCATCCCGCTGGCGCGAAACCAAATCTGACGCGTTTGCTCATCGATCCGATCGATGCCGCGGACGACCCACTCACCGCGGGTGATTTGGTTTTTTAACTCGCCCGATTTCGAGTCGTACAGATAGAGATGTCGCCAACCATCTTTCTCTGAGCAAAAGATCAGCTCTTGATTCTCGAGCCACGTAATGTGCGGAACTCCCAATCCTTCATAATGGATCGTCCACAAAAACGTCTTGGATTGCTCATCAATTAAGTTTCGCACGCCGCCGGTACGTAGATTGACCTCGACCAGCCGGAACCGTTGATGCCCTCGATCGACTTGCTCATACGTCGCAGTGTCGGCGTGAAAACGAAAACGAGGAACGCCAAAATCGACCACATCTGCATCGCAGGGGATCGCTTGCTGTTGGGCGACGTCAAACAGATGCAGTTTGAACGCATCAAACTTATCGCCGGGCAACGGGTAATGACCCGTATGCAGCCGCGCGCGTCCTCCATCACGCGGTGATGACTCAACACGATAAACTTCACCGCGATCGCCGGGCGTAATTTTCAGCGCGATCAAGGTTCGCGAATCAGGCGCCCATTCCAAATGGCCATAGGGACTCTGCGAGTCGCCATCGGACGTCAACACCGTTTCCTTGTCGCCATCCACCTTGCGCAAGATCACATTGCCGTCGCGGATCACGGCTGACCAGGCGCCATCCGGAGAGCGATCGCGCGGACCGCGATTGTCGCGGGGGCGCCTCTTCCGCGCAGGTCCTCTATTTTTGTCGATGTTTTCGAGCGGCGTATCGCGGTTTGCGTGGAAGCGGGTGACCACGTCGCCAGCTTTCGTGCGAGCTTCCCATAGGTGACCGTCGTAAGTGTGTTGATTCCGTTTCTCGTGCGGCGCTAGTTGGCCGTAGGAGGTCGCATCGCCGGTTGGATTGACCCAGAACAACTCGACCGGCTCGTCCAATAGATTGTGGAACGTTAACGACATGGAGCCGTCACGATTGGAGGTAAATGTCGACTCGACCGCTTGCTTGTTGTCGAGCTGCGCTGCGTCCACTTCACGCAGCTTGTGGCTCGCCAGATCGTAGCCCCAATGCTTGTCACCGGCGCGAAAGAAGATTTGCTGGGCGTCGTCTTGAAAGCGAAGCTGCTCTAACGGCAGCTTGCCAGGCTTGGCGTTAGGAACTCCGGCGGCAGTTAACGCGGCGGCTAGCTGAGCATGATCAAACGCCGGGCGCCGCTCTGCTTGGGCGACGTCGACCAAGATGTATTCGACATCCCCAGCCGCCAGATCACGCTTGTACCAGCAGTAAGCGTCTTCAGCGAACCAGTGAGGCTCTAGTTCCAGATTGAATGCCGTAGGTCCCTGGGCGAAAGCGGAAGCCGCGAGCAAAAACAGACAGCCGATTGCGACCGGGCGAAAACTTCCTGAATACGACATCCACGCGCTCCTGGGCTTGCGTCAAGGGAACGTGCGAACGCGAGCATGCCTCGCATTCGCCTTATAGAGGCAGCGGCTGAAGTGACTCAGCAACGGATCCTCTTAAGCAATATTGACACGAGAGCGTGCTTTTGTACACAACATAATGCAGAAAAAAAGGGGGAAACGGCGTTAGGCATTTCCTGCAAAGAATCTGCGTTTTTGGGAGGAGCGTCGAACGTTGCTTATTGCAGGCCGTTTACCGTGACCCTCGTCGAGCCAAAATCCTTTCGGTCCGTTGGCCGCACGACTTTGCGCGGCAATACGGCGTGCTCAAACAGGTAATAGTTGGGATGGTTGTGTTGGGCGGCTGCGGCTTGCAGTCCTTCGTTCCGATCGACGTGCAAGATTCCGGGGATGTTGGTGCCGGATGACGCCCAGGCGGTCTTCCCTTGGTAGATGAACTCGAGCTTGGAGAAGTATTCTTGGAAGGTTACTTTGTCGTTGCCTCGTCCCCAGAAGCTGACTTCTTTGGGACCGCGATTTTCGACAGACGCTTTCAGCGTGACCTCGCCTTCGGGATCGACGATATTGCCGTTGGCCTCTAGCTGCTTGAAGAGCGTGGTCAGGATCTCTCCTTTCTTTTGCCCATCGGTGATTCCTTCGACATCCAGCCGGACTTTGACGCCGGGCTCTACCACGAAGAAGCCGGGCTGCTTGGTCGTCGCTTCTAAGTGGGCTGCCAGCGCCTCGCCGGGAAGTTGATGGCAGAGGATCGCCCCGTTGTCTCGGTCTCCCTCTGATTTGTAAAACAGAACCTTGTCGCCCAGATGGGCAATCCGATCACCGCCAGAGAAGGACCAGATCTTGACCTGGTTCTGTAAGTCGCAAAGTTCGCCGTGTGGTGACAAGATGTAACGATCGCTGAGCACGATGATCTCATCGTTGCGGCCGACATGAAACGAAATCGGAAATTGCGTTTCAAGAGCCCCGTTTTGCAAATTAATCCTGGTGATTTGACTGTTGGCCAGACAAACGAGATACTTTCCGGTCGGATCGATCCCCATCACCGGTGCGCCGGTTGCTTCAAACGGCAGCGTGCAGGCAATCTTGCCGGTCGCGACTTCAAGCGCCGCGATATGATTCTGGTGCCAGAATATCGCATACTTTTTGTCTGGGGTGATTACCGCTTTGCTGCTGATGGGGATTTGGTACTGCGGGCGTCCATCCGCGACATTGATCGCCATCATGCGATCATTTCGGCCTACCAAAAGCCGATCGCCGGCGAATTCGGCCCAGCCGATCTCTTTATCAGGCTCCCACTCGGCGTCATCAAAAGGGGTTAAACGAAAACCGCGAGCTAGTGACTTGGGACCGTTAAAGGCCCAGAGCTCCAGATGTCTAGAGTTGCCGTGTCCAAACTTGTTGTTTCGGACGGCGAAGCGGACTCCATCGTCGTGAATCGCCAGCAGCCGATAGGCTTCGCCAACATGATGCGCTTCAGACAATAGCTTGCCGCTGACCGCATCGACCAGCGTCATGTGCAGTACATGCGGTTCTTCCTGGCGGCCTTGATTCGCACGATTTGGATTGGCTGGGATCGCAGGGATGCGAATGTGCCCGACCGCATGTTCTAACTCGCATTCAAAACCAAGGAGCACGCGTCCATTCCCGCTTACTTTCATCGACTCCATTTTGTCGAAAAAATCAAATGTCGGCGGAACCGAAATCGGTTTGGTGCGCAGCTTGATTTCTGGAACAGCGGCCGCTTCGATACCAAAGTCATCTTTTTGCGCCACCAGCTGAACGCTGCGCAACGCTTTGTAATTGATCCGAATTTCTCGCGGCTCTCCGGCGGTTGCTGGTTCGGAGTCCTCGTCCGCATCCTCGTCCTGCATCGCAGCGGAAGCCTCGGGCTGAAACGGGCTTTCTTCGACCGGTTGAAAGGGATTGGCTTCCGCCGACTTCGCGAGTAACTCTTGATCGGTCTTGCTCAGCTTGTCGATCGGAATCGCGACGACCTGGCCATCTGCTTTTTCAATCCGGACCATTTTGCCGTCCTTGGAAGCAAGCTTGCCGACGATCGTGAACTTGCCGGTGATATCGGTCCAGGTGCGAGATTCTTCGGCCAAGCTGATGCCGCCGGTAAATAGCATTGCTAGCAACGCGAGCAAAATGGAACGCGGCAGAAGTCCCCGATCTCCCCGTACGAGATGGGCGGATTGCATGAGTGTGCCTCTCACAGAAAGTAAGGAATCGATGAATTCTTTACTCAATTTAATCACAAATTGAGGGGGACGCTACTTGGCTATTGCCCGCTTGCCGGAAGCGGGATACCGATCGCATTACTAACAACGGCGGTCTCTCCTTTTTTCGACATTGCGGTCAATTGAATCCCCTTCAAAGCAGCGGTTGTTACGCCTGCGGGAAGCTTGATCTCGATCATATATTCACTTTTGTCAGCCGGGACTTCGACCGCTGCAGCAGTCGCGCCGTCGGGCAAACCGCTGACCGAAATAGTAGCGGCGCCTTGGAATCCACCGGCACGCACCAACTTGCCGCTGACGTGATAAGTTGTCTCGCCGGCAAGCTGCAGAAAGATTGGCGAAGCGAGCGAGAAGCGTTGGGCGGAGGTGGTCGCCGTCGCCAGTACGTTTTTCTGATCGGCGGAGAGCAACTCGGCGACGATGGCTAGGTCCCAGCTATGATCGGCAAGGTCGGGCGGAGTAACAATCTGCACGGTCGCCGCCGTTTGATCGGCCGGAATGATGACTTCGGCCGCCAGCCGTAGCGTGCGTTCGATGTCGTCTACTTTGATCTGCTTCTTGGCGTCCTTAGGGTCAGGGACTTCTTTCTGCGGCGTGACTTGCGTGGTCAGCAATTTCAAGCGAACCGGGCCATCGGCTCCTGCGCCGCGAACAATCTGCACCGGCACGCTCAACGTTTCGCCTAGCGAAAGCTTATCACTGGCGAACGCTGTAGTCAGCGCGACGCCAAGCAGGGGTTGGCGATTGACTCCTAAGCCGATTTCAACTTCGTCTGCGGTCACATAGCCTGCGTCCGCTGGTTGGACGACAACATGTTTGACAACTTCGCGGCCGCCGATGTTCGCTTTGCCGATCAGTCGCGCGATCTCAAATTGATCGGCTGTTTTCGCCGTGATCGACAGCAGTGTCGAGGTCGCGCCTGCGGGGATGGTGGTTCCCGCTAACGCAAAGTTCGCGTGATCATCGTCCCAAGCAAGTTCGATGGGACCGCCGTATCCTCGCCGCTTGACGCTGACCGGAAGGGTCAATACTCCATCGGCCGGAACATTCCAAACGTTGGAGTCCGCACTCAAGGTAAAATCGCCGACCGACAGCGGAGTCACTTCAATGCGATAGACAAACTCCGGTCCGTAGCGTCCTTGCAGATCTCGCAGCACGATCAACAGTTTATCCGCATCGCCAGGAGCGTCGACCGTTAGGCCAGGATCTGGGGTGTTGGCTTGATCGTCATTAGAGCCGAGTCCTCCGCCTTGCGATTTGTGAGCCTCCAGCACTCCGTCGACCGGCGTACCCAAACGCTGGGCCAGAACTTCGACTCGATACTTCTTGCCGGGCAGTATGGGGACCAAATACTCGTCTCGCTCGTTTTCGGCAGTGAAGCGTCCGTTGATCGCGACCGGAGCGGACGGCGTTTCCAGGCGTTCGCCCGGTTTCTGACGCGCTTCGACAAACTCGGCGTCTTGGCTAACCAACAGCCGAGGAGCGGCGCCGGTGAAATGGGGCGTAGTGATCTGCGGTGAGACGATCGGTGCAAAATTGGGGAGCGGGGTCGCGGTTAATTTGGCTTCGCTCTGACTTGTGCTCAGCGGCTCGACTTCGGTCGCCGCTTGCCGAGCCACTCCCAGCGGAAACGCGAGGTCGGCGTACTGGAGATCGCCAACCTTCAGCCGAAAGTAGCCGGGCGCAGCACCTTTGTAGAGCGCGTCTTGCAGTTGAATCTCGTATTGTCCATCGTGCGGCAGGATCAGTTCAAGTCGCGCGTCTCCGGCGATCGATTCGTGCTGCGGTGAGAAAGCAATCTGCGAACCGCGTTCGTCGAGCAGACGCACCACTGGGCGCAACTTTCCAGCCAGACGCTGCGCCTCGACATCGACCACCACGCGTTCTCCTTGCTTGCCGGCAAACGATGTTTTGACTAGTTGCGCGCCGGTCAAATTGCCGGTCACAGCGATCGGCAATTGTTCGAGCTTGTCGGTCACTGCGGCTTGTGGCAGATCGTCGACGCCGACTTTGACAGCGGCCGAGATTCCGGTGGCGCTGCCGACCCGCAAGTTGGTAATCCCTGGGGCGACACCCGCCGGCAACGTGACGTCAAACTGCACTTGATTGGGCTTGGCCTCTCCGACGAGCGCCGCAGTGCCGCCCGACGGGAGCAATAATTGCGGTTCGGGCGAGAGCTCTGAGCCGGTAAGGGTGATGCGGGTAACGCCTCCGATTTGCAGCCCGCGCGGCGTGATGTTTTGAATCGCAGGTGCAGCCCAGCAAAGGGTCGCGAATAAAGAGCAAGCGAGCGAAAGCGATGCGGCGCGCAGCATGGTTCGGGGCTCTCTTCGAGAAGGTAGAACGGCGGGAGCTGGGGAGGGAAGTAAAAAAGGACGCCGAAGTCTTTTCGGCGTCCTCTATATTAATCGAATTTTTCCCTTGAGTCCCGCAAATTCTGGGGAAGCTCTAGTTGGCGAAAGGATCGGCAAACGGATCCGAATCATCCGCCGCCGGTTTCGTTTCGACCTTCTTAGGCGCAGTCTTACCAGCCGGCGTCTTAGCAGCCGGAGTTGTCGCCATCGGAGTCTTTACTGCTGGAGCAGCAAACGGATCGTCACCGGCCGGGGCCGCAGCGCCGAACGGATCGTCACTAGCTGGAGTTGCCGGAGCGGCATCCATGGCCGGTTTGGACGGCGCGGCAAACGGATCATCACCGGCCGGTGCCGCAGCGCCGAACGGGTCGTCACTGGCGGGAGTCGCCGGAGCCGCATCCATGGCCGGTTTGGCCGGCGCAGCAAACGGATCGTCACCGGCCGGGGCCGCAGCGCCGAATGGATCGTCACTGGCGGGAGTCGCCGGAGCGGCATCCATGGCCGGTTTAGCTGGAGCAGCAAACGGATCATCACCGGCCGGGGCCGCAGCGCCGAACGGATCGTCACTAGCGGGAGTTGCCGGAGCGGCATCCATGGCCGGTTTGGTCGGCGCGGCAAACGGATCATCACCGGCCGGGGCCGCAGCGCCGAACGGGTCGTCACTAGCGGGAGTTGCCGGAGCGGCATCCATGGCTGGTTTGGCCGGAGCAGCAAACGGATCATCACCGGCCGGTGCCGCAGCGCCGAACGGGTCGTCACTAGCTGGAGTTGCCGGAGCGGCATCCATGGCTGGTTTGGCCGGAGCAGCAAACGGATCATCACCGGCCGGTGCCGCAGCGCCGAACGGGTCGTCACTAGCGGGAGTTGTCGGAGCGGCATCCATGGCCGGTTTAGCCGGAGCAGCAAACGGGTCATCGCTGGCCGGCTCGGTGGTCGGATCGGGAACTAGCGGCATCGTCTTGGTCGGCGGTTCGCCTGCGTCAAACGGATCGTCGGTTGCCGGAGCAGCCGGGGCCGATTCCATCGCCGGTTTAGTTGGCGCGGCGAACGGGTCGTCGCTGGCCGGGGCAGCGCCAAAGGGATCGCCGTTGGCGGGAATCGGCGGAGTCGCTTCGTCTGCTTCCATTTCTGGAATGTTGTTCGGAGCTGGGGTAGTACCCGCTCCGGCGTCAAACGGATCGTCGGTTGCCGGAGCGGCCGGGGCCGATTCCATCGCCGGTTTAGTTGGCGCGGCGAACGGGTCGTCGCTGGCCGGGGCAGCGCCAAAGGGATCGCCATTGGCCGGAATCGGCGGAGTCGCTTCGTCCGCTTCCATTTCTGGAATGTTGTTCGGGGCCGGGGTGGTCCCAGCTCCTGCGTCAAACGGATCGTCGGTCGCGGGTGCGGCCGGGGCTGATTCCATGGCTGGCTTGGTCGGCGCGGCGAACGGGTCCTCGGCCGGAGTCGTCGGAGCGCCAAACGGGTCATCGCTGGCTGGCGCCGGCATTGCCGGTTCGTCGGCTGGTGCGCCAAACGGATCGGACGCCGGGGTCGCTGGCTCAGGAGTAGTCGGAGCAGGTGTCGCCGGTCCGCCAAAGGGATCATCGCTCGCCGGAGCTGGCATCGCCGGTTCGTCGGCTGGAGCGCCAAACGGATCAGACGACGGAGCCGGAGTGGCCGGAGCGCCAAACGGATCGGCACTGGCTGGCGCCGGCATCGCCGGTTCATCAGGCGTGGTCGAGGCGCCTGCTTCTACGGGCTCGGCATCACCAAACGGATCGGTCGGATCGGATGCTTTTGGTTGGACTGGCAAGTCAGCGCTGGCGGTTGCGGCGCCGTCGCCGCGAAGCACGTCTTGTTCGGCCGCTTGCAGCATTTCATAGCGTTGGCGTTCCCACTCTTTGCGAGCGATGAACTCCTGAACGCGGACTTTTTGTCGATAATCTTCTAGTTTCAAGCGCGCTGCGCCTTGGACGCGCTCCAGCGATTTGCCGATCGCGTAAGAGCGATCGGAGGTCAGCTCAAGCTTGGCGCCGGCCTGAAAATCGAGTTCGGCTTGTTCCGGGCGCCCCAAATTCCAGAGGGCGAGCCCGCGGAAGTAATAGGCCCGTGGATCTTTCGAACCTTGGTCGATGGCGGTCGAGAGCGAATTGAACGCCTCCGACATTTCGCCGCGATTGAACTGATGCACGCCTTGGCCGTAAAGCTCGACCACGATCGGCTCTTGAGCCGATACGAAGCAAGGATTTCCGAACCAGAGCAGTGCGGCGACAGCCGACGCCGAGACAACGTTCCTCGTCATCAAACGAATCTCCCTACAGATTCAAACCGAAGCGATTGAAGTGAACTTTTGACAAGAGTAGCTCTGGCACAGTCTTCTTCTGCACCCTCAGCCGGTAGCCGCCAAGCGAGGGACTCATCCTGAGATAAGAGGGGCAAAAATGCCTTACTCTAGCGATCCATTGGCACCTAGCAAAAAGCTGGCAACTTCCAGCGTATATCGTAGTTGCGCTTTTTGGTGAACACAAGCAAACCGAGCCAGTCTCCCAAAATCGAGCCCAGAACCCACCAATCGGGGCATACTGGCCGGCAGGAAGCGTTCAGGCGGAAGCGGGAATTTGGGGGGAAAGCGGACCGGACCGTGCTGTAACTTTCATAGCCCGAAGCGCGAGCGAGGGATAGATGGTCGCAGGTCAACGACCAAAGTCGAACGAGTATCAACTCGGGCAAGTGCGCAGCAAACCATCAACTCGGTCAGCTCCGATAGCCAACCAGCCCTGGCGATTTGCGCGTTGATTCTCACTCTGCTATCGACCCGAAGTCCGTGCGCGGTGTCAAGAGACAATCTTTCGCGGTGAAGAAGAAACCGGGTGTGTGACTCTCCCGGCCATCTCAAAGATGCTGGCGACGATCGCGAGTCAAGGGCTAGAATCGGCGTGCCTGGCTGTTGATGGGATTTTGATTCATAGTTTGGTGGGACGAGAATAGCTGGAAATGGGCCAGGGCCACTCGACGATAATCGCAAACGTTATGCACGGTAGATATGAACGACGAAACCTTTTGGCAAATCTTGGCTGATTCACGAACGGCCGCCTTCACGACGCTTCCCGACTCGCCCAGTGAGGATGCCATCTTGGACGCGCATGTCGCGGCGTTGAAAGTGGAACTATCGAAGCTTGAATTTCACGAGCTTGATGTGTTCACTTCGATATATCAACAAAAGAAGATCGACGCCTACCGCTGGGACCTTTGGGGAGCGGTCTATTGGCTCTTTGGCGGTTGCGGTGATGACAGCTTCAGCGATTTTCGCAGCAATCTCATTAGCCTGGGAAAAAGCGACTACGAGAAGGCGCTGGAAAACCCGGACAATCTTGTCGAAACGATGACTCGCTCCGACCTCCCCTATATGTTGAGCGAGGGATTTCAAGTTGTCGCGACGGAAGTGTACGAAGAACGGAACAGCCCCCCATCCCAACTCGCCGGTCCGAAATACCCAGAAAGGCCAGCAGGCGACGATTTTGATTTTGATGATGCTGAAGAGATCGCACGCAGGTACCCGCGAATCGTAAAAACGTTTCCCGAGCCAGGCGCTTTTTGACGGATATTGCAGAACCACGGACTCTCCCAGCGGGGACAAGGGCCGCTGGCATTTGTTTCGCGACCCCAGAAAATCCTGGTCCACTTTTTTCCATAATGATCTTAGTAGGGACAAGGAGACAACATGACCGTCAAGCGTATGGACAACGTCGGCATCGTGGTAGAAGACATCGATGCCGCGATTGAGTTTTTCACCGAGCTTGGCCTTAACCTCGAAGGCCGCGCTCCAATCGAAGGCGAGTGGGCGGATGGCGTCACCGGGTTGCGGGAGATGCGCGTCGAGATTGCCATGATGTGCACGCCGGATGGTCACAGTCGGCTGGAGTTGTCGAGATTCCTCGCGCCGTCAGTGGTCGCCGATCACCGCAAATCCCCCGTGAACGCTCTCGGTTACCTGCGTGTCATATTCACCGTGGAAGAGATCGACGATACGCTCGCACGGCTCGGCAAATGCGGCGCAGAGCTAGTCGGCGAAGTGGTCCAGTACGAAAACTCCTACCGGCTCTGCTACATTCGAGGCCCTGAAGGAATTCTCATCGGACTCGCCCAAGAGCTTGGGCAGTAGGCTTCTCGCTGAGTTTCTGCACTCTTGCACTTTGTCGCGATGGCGTGGGAAGGTCGCCAGGAAAGATTTTAGCCTAAGTTCCGTTGCCACGTCTTCGTGGCAATGAATGTGCGTGTGGTTGTTATTTACCGGCGCGTTTAATGAGTGGACGCGGATTGTCGCTTGTGAGAGGGTTTGAAATCGGATGGATTCGCCGGCCGCATTCATGGCCACGCAAGGCCGTGGCCATGGCGCCAGGCGCCATGCCCCATTTTATCTCACGTCCCGCTTGCTCTCGAACATCATCCTTGAAATCAACCGTCCATCGCCTTCGCCACGCGACGTGATGCTAGGACATAGGGATGCGGCGTGATTGCTCGGGCGGGTAGCGTTGTCAGGATCACGCATACGGTATCGCTGGTTGGGTCGGCCCAGCAGATGGTGCCTGTTGAGCCGGTGTGGCCGAAGACGTTGTCGCGGGCGGGGCCTTTGAGAGTGCTGCCGAGGTCGAATCCCAGGCCACGCGTTTTTAGGTGGGGTGGATTGTGATTCTGGATCATTAGGCGAGCGGTCTCTGGTTTCAGCATGTTGCCTTGAGGATGCAGAAACGCATCCAGAAACTTCGCCACGTCACCGGACGAGGCAAATGCTCCGCCCCAGGGGGCTCCTAATTCGCGCCAATAATCGCTGTTCCAATCCCAGGACTTGGTGGTGGGGTCGCCTGCGCCTGATTCTGGCGCCGCATGTTCGACCTGACACCGCATCAAGGACGCTTTGTCCAAGCGACCGATTCCCAGCGCCGTGTGCTGAAGCTCTAGCGGCTGAATGACCACTTGGTCCACCAACGCAGAAATGGGCTGTTCCGTGATTCGCTGTGCTACTTCCGTCGCCAGCAGGATGGCCATGCTGGAATAACTGTATTTTGACCCCGGAGTGAATAGCAACGGAGTTCGGATTGCGGCCGAGATGAATTTTGACAACGGCGCATGAGCCGCTCGCAAGCTCGCATTCTCGGGTAACTGATCGGGCAGTCCCGAGTTATGCGTCAACAGCTGTCGCATCGTGATCGCTTCGCGGCCATTGCCTTGGAACTCAGGCAGATATTTCACAACACGATCATCCAGCTTGAACTGGCCGGCATCCAACAGCGACATGACCGCTGTAATCGCGATCGGCTTGGAAATCGACCCCAGCAAAAAACTGGCGTCCATCGTCGCGGCGCCCCCGTATGCCTGAGAGAAGACGTCCTCTTTTTGACGCACGTAGATGGCAGCGGATTCTACTTGGCCCGACGCGGTCGCTTGTCGCAATACGTCAGCGGCAGTTTCAAAACGGCCTGCTTTGACGTCGGCCGAGAGCAAGGATCCCACGGTCAAGCTTAGCCCGGCTTGAAGAATTCGGCGACGGTTCATGCTTCCACTTTCGGAGTGTGATTGACTCGGTCTCTCAGTATACGAGAAGCCTGGGCGGGATGAAACTTTTTGGCCGGGCCTTTGGTCGCGGTTTTGAAGTTGCGCTATTTTAGGAAAGAACCAGAATGGAGCTATTCATTTTCTTAGGCCCGGAGGGCCGAGCTAAAATAGCCCAGGGCGCTCGTCGCGAGAGCGACGGAGCCCTGGGTAAACGTCTACCCGCTCAAACGTCAGCATTTTAGCGCGAGCGCGTTCCCAGGGTTGCGTCGCTGCGCGACTCCGCCCTGGGCTAGGTTCGCACGGCCCTCCGGGCCTAAGAAGCTGGTGCTGACGCACCTTTTTTTCTGACGGTCACCTGCTTTGCTTCACCCCTGGCGTGGCCGTGTTCCACTCTTATTTTGTGCAAATCTCGCAACTTCAAAATGGCCCGCGCTGCGTGCGGGATAGATTGGTGAACCATTTTCGCCGGCCGTCTGTCATCCTGCTTACGGAAGATGATTCGGTCGAAGAGCAAGCGATAGGCTGAGCGAATTTATGCCTGACAACTCGCGGACGTTTGAAGTTCGTGTAACGCGAAACATCGCCGCCGCCCCCGCCGCGGTTTATGACGTGTTCGCCGATTATCGCGTCGCCCATCCCCAGGTCCTTCCGCCCAGCTTCTTTAAGGGGCTGCGGATTGAGCAAGGCGGGTATGGTGCTGGCACGATCGTTTTGGTGGAGGGACGCTTTGGAAAGCCGCGTGTTCTCCGCGGCATCGTGACCGAGCCGGAACCAGGTCGTCTGCTGGTAGAGAGTTATCCAGAGCAGAACATGGTGACCTCGTTTCGTGTCGTTCCAGCCGACGCAAATAGGTCGGAGGTGACCATCTCGACCGTCATCCCGCGGCGGCCAGGCGTTTCGGGCTGGCTCGAGGAACGTGTTGTCCGTTGGTTGCTTCGCCGAGCTTTTGTTCAAGAGTTGCAGCTAGTCGCGGAGTATGTGGCTCGGCCGGTTTAGCACCCGAGCCTGTGTTTACCTGCGCGGCTGGTAGCACATTACCAACGTCCCTGAGCTGAGTTCTCGCTGGCTTACCAGCTCTAGGTCGATCGGCTTCGAGAGGCCTGCGAACAACGTGGGGCCATGGCCGGCTAGGCGGGGGTGCACTACCAATTCGTACTCATCGATTAGATCGAGCTCGGCCAGCGCCAGCGGAAGTGTGACTCCGCCGGTGAGTAGACCATTGCCTGGCTGCTGCTTGAGTTTTTGAACGGCGGTCGCTAAGTCTCCGTGGATCAACTCTGCGTTCCAATCGACCTGCTCCAGGGTGCTCGACACGACATATTTTTTGGTCGCGTTGATCGTCTCGGCGAAGGGGACCATCCACTCGGACATCCAGTCGGGCCGAACTTTGGTCTCGGCGACGGGTCGCCAAGCTTCCTCCATCATTTGATAAACCACACGACCTAACAGCATCCCATCAGCGCGGGCGATGTTCTGAGCATGGTGCTGATGCAACGCTTCGCTTGGGATGCCTGCCTGATGATCACAGCATCCGTCGATGGTCACATTAATGGAATAGCGAAGAGGTCGCATGTGGAGAGAGTCTCTTGGGATGGTTGTGGGGCGTAAGGTTTGTCTGGGCGTTGTCTTGATGACTGCATGCGTCATGGCGCCCGTGCTGGAACAAGACTGGCGATTACTTGGGAGCGATTTGCTCGGCTTCCATCAACTCAAGCGGAGGGATCTCGCCAAAAGTGGCCAGTTTGCTGGTGCGGAGCAGCTTTTTAAGTTCGGCTTCGGTAAAGCGGCCTGTTATGATGCCGCGTTCTGAAATCTTCCCGCGAATCGTGGGAGCCGAGATGATGAGGTGATCGAACACGATTGCTAAATGACGATCAAGATTCGAGCTGGTTAAATACTCCAGCCGTCTTGCCCCTTCGGTGGTCGCCGTAAACTCGAGCGATGGCTGGCCGTTGGGGTCAGGCACCAAGTAAAACGAATCAAAGTGGACCCCTTCGATGTTTCCTGGTTGCTGAATCAAAAGCAGATAACGGGCTCCATCGATCTCGCGTGTTGATTCGGGCAAAATATGGACATCGGACGCACAGCGGGTCCAGATCGCAGTCCTGCCGGCCGGCGTTTTCACCACCAAGTCGTCACTGGCTTCCGCTGCAGTAAACAGCAAGTCATCATGTTCTTTATCGGCCACAATATTCAAACTCAGATGACCCGGGATGGGCAAGCTCGTTTGACATCTCTCCGCACGTTGCTGATCGGAGCCTGGTAGTTCGATCCGAACTAAATCTTTCTCGACTTTGACCTTCACCTCTTCAATAACGCAGTAACCGCGAATCCGAGCCGCGATCCGTTGTTCTAGTTCGTTTGGCGCGAGGTCTGGGTTGTCGTCCGTGATTTTGTAAGTCAGCACATACCCGCCATCTTTGGCCAGCGTGGGCGGTTGTGGCGGTTTGGGCTCGGCGCAGCCTGATAGGATCAGGTTGGCGACAACGGCTAAGCATAGCATTCGCCAAGTAGTGCTGCGCATTGGGCTCTCCGGGGATGGGGAAGTAAACTTTTTTCGTGATACTAGCGGTGGCGACACTAGGAAAAAACTTCTTTTTCGTGATACGAGCCGCGTGGGGTGAGGCCTGCTTTTTCGGCTTCGATGCGTAGCTCTTCTCCTTCGCCGCGGAGCGAGAACATCGCTTGCCCGGGGCTGACGTATTGATTCCAATATTTCTCGTAGATCTCGGCGGTTTCTTTCTTTTTGGCCAGCGCCGTGGGCACCGCGTGCAGCATCATCATTTCGTCATTTTGTTTTTCGAGATATTGGCCCAAAAATTGGGGCAATAATTTTGACCAGAAGGTGGGCGTCGAAAAACGCAACTTCCGCGGCACCACATATCGTGGGCGATGCAGCGGGCCAAGCGACTCTCGCAGCGCCGTCGCGAATAGTTCGCTCTCTTCTTCCGTTGCATCGTCCAAAAACATGCGGACATAACCTCCGGCGCGCGATTTGACCTGCGGTCGGGCAGAAGGCGAAATCTGCTTGGTTTCGGCCAGGGCTGACAAGATCGCGGCGCCGATGCTCATCGCTAGCGATTCGTCGCTCCAGATTTCTCCTTTGGCGGCGAACGGTGGAAAGCCTTGCTGCTCGCGCTCGGCGCGATCGAGTCTTACTTCCAAGGTGGTTCGCGGCTGGCCGTGATACGGTTGGCCGATCTTCCAATGTTCGCGAGCCTGTGCGCGTTGTCCGGCGCGGACCAGCATATCGCTGTTGAGCAGGCGAACCGAGTCTTCTAGAAGTTCGGGCCGCAAATCGGTCAGCGCGGCATGGACGTGGCCGACTCCTTTTTCGATCTCGCCGTCGTCGGTCACTCCGTAGATATTGTCATGCTTTTTGCGGAAGCGAGCATAGTCGTCCAGTCCTTTGCTGAACTCTGGGGCGATGCAGACTACATCCCAGTTGTTGGCGACTTTCTCGGGGACGCCGGGGTCTAGGCGGAACGATCGCCCGCGAAGTTGCCGGACCGACATGCTGGTGGTGACGGTTGTTAAATCGATCAAAACGTTGATCTTGTTGGCGTCCCAACCTTCACCTAAGAGGCCGCGAGTGCCGACCAGACAGCGCGAAACCCCTTGTTGAAACAGCTCGGTAATCATCTCAATATAGACGCGCGGCGACCAGTCAGCGCCTTGCCCGCGAACGACGCAAAAGCCTTCTTCTTCGCCATATTCGAGCTCGACCCGAAACCCTTCCTTCTGCAGCCAGATATGCGCCACATGATCAAACTGCGCTTGGAGATCGTCATCGATCAGCACGCTGGAACCGGTGACCAGAATGGGTTGCAGTCGATCGGTTTGTTCATCTTGCAGCAGCATCCGAAATGCGGCGACGGCGCCGCCGGCTTCTTCGTCAAGCAGATCGGCCGTCTCGGGCATGACCGCGGCGGTTTTCTCGTAGTCAGCGACCACGATGGCGCGAATCGAATCTCCCAAAGCGGCCATCTCGGCATGCAGAATCGGAATGACGGCGCGCGCTTTTTCGCGCGAGTAAGCCAGCACGCGACCAACCGGCGATGCACAGGCCTGGCAGCCGGTTTCGGTTACTTGGACGCCGAGCATCCGCAACCGCGTGATAATATCGCGGCCCAACTTGTGATCGTCGGAATTGGGAGAACGCCGCAGCGCGTGCCGCACGTAGCGATCGAGGACCGGCACCAAGATCGCCATCTCAGGCGCTTCGGCCGACTGATCCCACTCGGCCGGCGGAACATCTGCCGGCAACGCCAGCTCGCGCATTTGTAAGAAGACGCGAGCCGCCGCGGCGAACTCGGGATCGCGACGTTCAAACGAGGACCAAGTGCTGAACTTTTGCGCCGCATGTTTCTTTTCGGCGAGCGAGGCATACAGCCACGCCGGCAGCGGAGCAACGCGCGGAGCGTTGGCGATGGTTGCGGCTTCTTCCGCAGGCTCTTCGATTGGATCGGCGCTGGTTGTGGGATCGGCTTCTGGATCTTCGGAGTACGCCGCTTCGGCTGAACCGACCACTTGCAGCGCTGAGAGGTCCAGCAGTTGGACGGGCGCCTCTGCGGTTGAAGTCTCTTCGACGGAGACAGACTTTACGGCTAGAGCCGGAACCACTTTCGGCGGCGCTGTACTTCCGTCACGCGGGGCGCTGGCCAGATCTACAATTTCGTGCAGCAGGTCGTCGGCGTTGGCGACGTAGCGCAGCTCGGCTTCGCTGGGGCGGACGAAATAGGCCAAGTCTTGGTAGGGCGCCAGAAACCCATCTTTGACCACCGCCGGAACCGGGACGTCATAGTCGATCGGGCCAAAGAAGGTGGAGTATCGCTCGAAGTCCTGTGGCGATTTGTTGTCGGCATCCGGCGGCGTCGCGGTCAGCCCTAGGATGACCGGGTTGTCGAACATCGCCGCTGCGTCGGCCAATACGCGTCCCCAGTGCCCGACCAAGTGATGACATTCGTCCAAGATGATCAGGCCAATCTGCTGCGTCTTGAGTCGATCGAGCGTCGCCAAAGACGAGCGATGCAGCATGTCGAGCGTATCGCCGCGCTGGCTCGCTTCGTCGCGAATTTCTTTGCGATAGGCGGATAGGCGTTGCTCGTAGTAGCTGCGATTGTGCTTTTGCAGATCGCGAATCCAGACGCTGGCCTCGGCGGGATCGCGGGCCGCTTCTTTTTCGATCAGTTTGCTGCGCCACAGATCGAGCGCCGCGTCATCCAACCCGTCGTCGCCGCGACGCGGCAGCGTGACGGATTGATAGGTGAGCGAGGTCAGAAGTCCCGGAGCCCCGGGATCGGTGCTGGCCAACAGACCGCCAGGCGGCATGCAATCAAACAAATCGGTCCGCGCCGCCCATTGCATTTGGATGGCCGAATTGGGAGACAAAACCAGCGCCGGACGCTTGACGCATTCGGCCCAAAGATACAGCCCCAAAACGGTCTTTCCGGATCCCGGGGGAGCCACCACGTAGAGTTGCCGCTCGCCCGCTTCGAGGCTGGTGCGGGCAATCTCCACCGCATCTAGCTGTGAAGGGCGCAATTTGCCGCGAAAACGAACTTGTGGGAATTGGGCGTTGGCCATCAAGCGAGTTCTCGTAAAATGAAGAGATTGCGTACAGAATTTCTGGCTGACCGTAGCCTCATCTGCCCACCTAGTTTAGTCACCAATAAGGTTCCCGCCGTATGGCTTCGCCGACACGCCGACAATTTCTTCAATCGACTGCCGCCGCTGCTGCTACCATAGCCGCATCTCCCTTGCTGCTACGCGCAGAAAACAAATCGGGCTCTGCTCCGGTTCGGGTAGGATCGGGAGAGCATACCTACGAATGTCACCATTATTGGGGCGAACTGCCGAGCAGCGTCCAGTGGGGCGCTACGCACGGCATCGCGATCGATAAGTCAGGCCTTATTTATATCACGCATCAAAACGGTGCAGGCGAGGCGATGGATGCGATCGTCGTATTTGACGCCGATGGCAAGTGCGTTCGTTCCTTCGGCAAAGAGTTTCATGGCGGCGGGCATGGGTTAGAGCTGCGAGCCGAAGGGGGGCAAGAGTTCCTCTATCTGTGCGACGTCAAAAATCGCCAAATCGCCAAGCTGGATCTGCAGGGCGAAGTAGTTTGGAAGAAAGGTTTCCCCGAACAGTCGGGCAAATATAAAGATGCCGGCGGCTATTGTCCGACCAACATCGCACTGGCGCCGAGCGGAGGCTTTTATGTAGGGGACGGTTATGGTTCGCACTATGTTCATCAGTACGACGCTGACGCCAATTGGGTCCGCAGTTGGGGTGGTCGCGGGACCAAGCCGGGCGAGCTGAATTGCCCGCATGGTTTGTATGTGGATACGCGTCCTGGCCGGGAGCCGTCGTTGGCGGTGACGGATCGGGCCAATGATCGCTTGCAGTATTTTACGCTGGATGGCGAGCATTTGAGCTATGTCGATAACCTGGTCTTGCCATCGTCGCTAGACGTGCAAGGCGAAGTGATGCTGGTCGGCGAGTTGAGCTCGCGCCTGACGTTGCTCGACAAAGACAACAAAGTGATTACCTATCTTGATGACGATCCGGCTTGGCGAGATGTGGTCAACGCCAACGGACGCGCCGTGCGGTCGCAGCGCGACAAATGGGTTGACGGCAAGTTTGTGCATCCGCATGATGCGACGTTTGACGCGGATGGCAACATCTACTTGGCGGAATGGGTCGTTGGCGGCCGCGTTTCGTTTTTGAAGAAGGTTGGCTAACGCCGAGCATTGAAAGCATGCTTTCAGCACGCGGCGTCAACCGATTGGTTGGCGCCGTTTTTTGTTTCTTGTCAGCCGAGCCGAGATCGTGAACGATCGAAGCGGCTTTGATGGCTGTGCGGGCCGCATGATCGCTACAACCGGCGCAGGGTGAAATCTGGCGTTGTTTCTTGATTCTTTCGCGACTTTCGCCGGCGTTTTGAACTACGTTTCGGTTGACGGTGAAATTGCCACTGCGGTGAATTGGCCGTCGGCTTCGCACTTGCGGCGGAGTTCTCTTCTCTGGTCCGATCCCTTTTCCTATCAACGCACGCAGTATGCTCCGAGTACGCAAACTACGAACTGCCGAACGCCGGGGGGCGACCTTGGTCGAAACCGCTTTGGTGATGCCGGTATTTTTTGTGTTTGTGTTTGCGATTATGGAGTTTGGCCATGCGACGATGGTCTCGAATGTTCTAAAAAATTCTTGTCGAAATGCGGCCCGCTGGGGCGCGGCGAGCGGAGCGACGACTGAAGAAGTTGTCGCGTACGCACGCAATCAAATGAAATCCGCCGTCAACACGAACGCGGTGACCATCCAGGTCAAAGACGCGAGTTTCTTTGATGATGGCGGTGAGCTTCCGGCGAATTCCAATGAATGGTCCGCGTTGTCCGATATCGAGTTATCGGACGCCGAGTCGCGGCAGATGTTTTTGATTCGTGCGACGGTCCGTTACGGTGACGTGACTATTTTGCCTCAGCCGTGGCTAGGAAATGTAGTGTTGGGGGGGCAATCGATCACGCGGCACGAGTAGCCTGATTGGATCTGATCGCTTGCAGCCCTAGTAATTAAGAAGAGAGGAGAGACGCTAATGTTACGTCGCAATCTAACGCATGCCGCGAATCGTCGCGGAACCGCGACGGTCGAGTTCGCTGTGATTGCGCCTCTCTTTTTGACGATGGTCATCGGCTTACTGCAGGGGAGCAAACTGTTTGACTCACATTCGGTGATGGCGCAGGCGGCGCGAGATGGTGCGCGGCTAGGCGCCATGGATCGCGCCGATTGGGTGTCGCAAGGTATTCGATCCAATGACAAAATCGCCCAAGACGTTCGTAACACGTTGGCAGTCGCTGGATTTGATCCGGACGACGTCGACGTTTTGATTGAGTTTCCTGACGACCCGGGCAACACGTTCGACTTGGATGATCCCGCAAACGATTTCAAGCTTTTTGAACTGCGCATCGAAGTGCCGCTCACGCCGCTAAGCAGTGCGCACAGCGATAATGAAAACCAATTCAAGCTAGTGAGCAAGGTCGTCTTCCGGAATAGCAAGAGCACGATTGTGCAGTGAGCTTGCCGCGATCCCGACCTAATTAAATACGCCGACTTACTGGGGAGAACTTTGCGATGATTCGTTTCGCTTTTAATTCGACTGGCCAACGAGCTGCTCGCAAAGGGATCTTTGTTGTCTTGGCCGCGATTGTGATGGTAGTGCTGTTCGGGTTTATTTCGTTGGGCATCGACACGGGCTTGATATCGCTTGAACAGGCGCGGATGCAGAACGCGGTTGACGCCGCCGCATTGGCCGCATCGCAAGAGATTACGTCGGCGGTAGCGCAGGCCGGCGATACCGGCGGAGACCCAAACTCGATTTCGATTGCTTTCGCCAAACAGATGGCGGTCGAAGTTGCTGCGGCGAACGGCGTATTTCTGAATCCCGATCGGGACGTCGTGTTTGGCAAGCGGACCTACGAGCCTGGCAGCGAAGAGTGGAGCTATGATTGGGGAACCGGGCCGTACAACGTGGTCAAGGTCGAGGCGCATCGCGATCAGCCGAATCTAGAAGCCCCCGATGGCCGTGTGCCGTTGGCGTTTGGCTGGGCGGTTGGCGTCCCTTCGGTGCCGCTGGTGACATCGGCGACCAGCTTTGTCGAAGCTCGCGACTTGGTGGTCGTGCTCGACTTTTCTGGTTCGATGAACGATGACAGTCAATT
Source organism: Blastopirellula sp. SH421 (assembly GCF_057808535.1). NCBI lineage: Bacteria > Pseudomonadati > Planctomycetota > Planctomycetia > Pirellulales > Pirellulaceae > Blastopirellula > Blastopirellula sp. SH421. The sequence continues at coordinate 6,224,466 of NZ_CM173712.1, read as the reverse complement.
CAGAGCCATCAATCGATTGGGCAAAGAATCGATCACGCAAAACTTGCGAGACATTTTTACGTCGATGAGTCCCAACGTCGGCAACTTGCCGCTGGAGCCTGCTTATCTGACGGTGGTTGGCGCGGCTCCGACCAATGGTTGCGATTCGCAGATTCAGGTCACGTTTAAAGGGACGGAAGTGTACGTGCAGTCTACGAAGGATCTCTCCAACGTGGTGCTGCAGTTTGACAACGGCAACAGGTATAAGTTTGACAATCTCAGCCAAGGGAAGAAGGGGACCTTTCAAGGGACCGGCTATAACAGCAATCGCGAAATCACCAAGGTGTGGGTCAAGTCAGGCTGCAACGACAGCGGTGAAGGTTCGGGCTATGGCGAACGCTTTGAAGATACGAATAGCGCGGTGAAGCTTGCGTTTGGACTAAACAATCTTGCGTATCCTTATGCGTCAGGCAGCTGGGACGACTACATCAACTATTGCCGCGACGATGGCGATGTCCGCTCGGCCGGCTATCGCAACATGTATGGCGGCATCACGCTGGCCAATTACTGGTTGGCGAGAAAGTACAATTCGTGGCAGACCGAGGATCTCTGGAAGTCGCCCCACTATCCGTTTCACGCGGTGAAAAACGGGTTCACGCTGTTTCTCACTTTTTTGGATGATCTCGACTTTGGTGATGAAGTTGGCGTAATCTCCTATGACGAAAGTAGTCGCGTCGAGCATACGTTGGACGAACATGGCGTCTACGCGTCGCTGGGCGGCAACAACATCAGCGACGAATACGACACGCTAAATCTGATTCAATTTCATAAACAGGCAGGACATTACGGTTCGTACACCGGCATGGGCTACGGCGTGAATGAAGGAAGTCAACTGCTGGCCGAACATTCGCGCCATGGAGCGCGGCCAACGATGGTGCTGATGACCGATGGCCAGGCCAACCGCTATCCTCCCAATTGGAAATTGCCAAGCAACTGGGACTGGGACGACTATACCGACATGAATGGAGATGGTCACGCCGACTATAGCACCAGCGACAAGTCAAAGCAGTATGCCTTTTACGAAGCGATCCAGGCACGCAATCGGGACGTGACGATTCACACGATGAGCGTTGGCTTGGATGCTGATCGATCATTGATGACGGCGATCGCATTTGCTGGCGGCGGCATTCATATCGCAGTTCCCGGCGGAGCGACGGTGGCCGAAATGCAGCAGCAATTGCTGGATGCGTTTGGTCAGATCGCCGCCAAGGTTCCGCCGCCGCAATTGGTTTACGAGATCACGACGGATTAATACGGGACGTGTCCTGCCGGATGGTCGGCGGCGATCTTGATCGCCGTCGGCCATCCACCCTCACACCGCAGAGAAAATAGCTTTGCGATCGGTTGAGTTGTTGCGAGTGTTGCCGTTGCTGACAAAGGCCGTCCTGTCCTGGGGACGGCCTTTGTTTTTCTTGGCGCCCCCGCAGAAGATGAAATCTTGGACGGGGCTCGTTAGACTAAGAGAACCGGTTCGCCCGTTTCGCTCCTCAAAACAGAGCTCGCCCATGTTCTCTTGTCGATTAACCCTTGCCGCACTCTTGCTGCTGACTTCGCTATTAGCCGCAGGCGAGTACAATCCGGTCAAAAGCGTCGGCGACAAAGCGCCCGCCTGGAAAAACTTGCCAGGCGTCGATGGTCAACAACACTCGCTAGCCGACCTGCAAGCTAAGGAAGTGGTGGTGGTGGCGTTCACCTGCAATACCTGTCCATATGCGGTTGACTATGAAGATCGGTTGCAACGTCTGGCCGCTCGCTACACAGCGGCTGACAGTCGTGTCGCCGTGGTTGCGATCAATTGCAACCTGGTCGAAGAGGATTCATTGGAAGCGATGAAAGCCCGCGCCGCCGAGAAAAAGTTTACGTTCGCCTATCTTGCCGATACGTCGCAAGAGAGCGGCAAACAATTTGGCGCGACGCGGACGCCGGAGTTTTTTGTGCTGAACAAAAAACGTGAGATCGTCTACATGGGCGCCTTGGATGATTCGACCGACGCCGAGCAGGCGCAGACCAACTACGTGCAACTAGCGATTGACGCTGCGCTGAATGGTGAACGCCCCGCCAAGACCGAAACGATCGCGATCGGTTGCAACATCCGCTATAAACGCACGCGCCGTTAGGCGACTAGACTATATATTCCCCAAGTTGGCTCTCCCCTCCCCTGCACTTTAGGAGCTTCCCCCATGCGTATGCTTTTCACCTTTTTGTGCCTGTTTGCGTTGGCGATCCCAGGCTTAGCCGCCGAGGCGAAACTAAAAGCGTTGATCATTGATGGTCAGAACAATCACGGCGTCTGGCCCAAGACGACGCAGATGATGAAAGCCGATCTGATTGCGAGCGGCCTATTTAGCGTGGACGTTGCGACGACCCAGCCGAAATCGACCGCGGGATTTGCACCTGCTTTTAAAAACTATGACGTGGTCATCAGCAACTACAACGGTCAGGCTTGGCCGCAAGCGACGCAAGACGCGTTTGTCGACTATGTGAAAAGCGGCGGTGGGCTGGTCGTGATTCATGCGGCTGACAATGCATTTGGCGATTGGGAAGAGTACAACCGCATGATCGGGCTCGGCGGCTGGGGAGGCCGCAACGAGAAGTCTGGCCCCTATGTTTATTACGGGAAAGATGGAGAAGTCGTCCGCAACACCGATCCAGGCTCGGGCGGGCGCCATGGCGCGCAACATCCTTTTCAGATTGTGGTGCGTGACAGCGAGCACCCGATCACCCAAGGGATGCCGAAGGCTTGGATGCATAGCCAAGACGAACTATACGATCAGCTACGCGGCCCCGGCGAAAACATGCAGATCCTAGCGACCGCCTATGCAGAGCCTGGCAAAGGAGGGAGCGGACGACACGAACCGATGCTGATGACGATCCAGTATGGCGAGGGGCGCGTCTTTCACACGCCGATGGGACACGGCGACTACTCGATGGAGTGCGCTGGTTTTATCACCACATTGTGTCGCGGCGCCGAATGGGCGGCGACCGGCGCAGTGACGCAGCCGATCCCAGCAGACTTTCCGACCGCGACCGAGGAAAGCAAACGCGTGGCAAAATAGGTAGTTTCGCAAAGCATCGCACACCACCTTTGACGGGCGCCGGTTTATTCGGCGTCCGTTTTTTTGTGTCCAAAAATACTCCTGGCGGGGTAATTTGTAAGAAAATTAGGGAGTTATGAGTTTTTTGCCTGTCTCAAAACGGCCGGAGTCATAATAATCCCAGCAATATCTGCTTTTCTAAGTTCATATCTTATCCCGTAGGTTCGTTTATGGAAAAAAGACGCGCTTTTACGCTTGTGGAGCTGTTGGTGGTGATCGCCATCATCGGTGTTCTCATCGCTTTGTTGTTGCCTGCCGTCCAGCAAGCGCGCGAAGCGGCTCGTCGTATGTCATGCACAAACAACATCAAACAGCTTGTGCTTTCGCTGCACAACTATGAGTCCTCGTTTAAGGTCTTCCCGACCGGTCGACTGGGCTGTGACGGTGCTTGTAACCCTACGAATGGGCCTGGCACGAGTGGTTTTGTACTGATGTTGCCGCAGCTAGAACAAGGGGCGCTTTATGATCAGTTTGCGCCTTATGGACCGAATAATGCTTTCCCCGGAAATTTACCCAGTACCGTCCTTTCGGCGCGACCCGATGCATTCGTTTGCCCCAGTTCGACCATGCCTGCGATAGTCACGCTAAGCGGCAAAGATTGGGCGACTTCCAGCTACGCTTTTTGCTCTGGGCACTTTGGTCCCGATCAAGGAATCGGCGCCAAAGTGAAGTGGGAAAATAGCGGGTTGTTCGTCTATCGCGACTCCAAAAAAATGGCCGATGTGACCGATGGTTTGACCAATGTCTTTGTCATCGGCGAAGTGGTGGACGGTCATGACGAACGGGGCCGCAACCGTTGGGCGATTGCCGGTCGTTTAGAGGATATGCTCCGTTCGACGCGTAACCCGGTTAACACAATGCCGGGCCAAGGACAAACGACCAGTCCCTATGGAATTCCCTTGAATGCAGCGTTCGCTAGTCGTCATCCCGGCGGCGGCAACTTTGGTTTTGGTGATGGTTCGGTCGCGTTCATCGCAGAGACGATCAACTTGACTGTCTATCGAAACCTTGGACAACGCGCTTCTGGCGTACCCAAGTCTTACTAATAGGATAAGGGTCGAATCCGATGATGCGTTTTTCAACTTGTTTCGCGATCGCACTTGCGCTCGCGACGTGCGGTTGTAGTAAAAAAGGGGACGGCATCGTTCCCGTCTCGGGCAGGGTAATGATTGATGGTCAGCCGTTAGCGGCCGGTGTCGAAGGTTTTATCACGCTCGCGCCTGCCAGCGGTCGACCAGCTATCGGCAAGATCGACGGAGAGACCGGCCGCTTCACCCTGACCACTTATGAAGATGGTGATGGTGCATTGATGGGGCCACACGAAGTCACGGTCACATTGAATGCACTAGGACGCGGCGGAAATCCGGTGTCGTTGATCCCTGAAAAGTATCAAGAATTTCAGACATCGGGGCTGACTACCAAAATTGATGGGCCAACCGATTCGCTCTTGATTGAACTTGAAGGCCCCTTTCAACCCAACATCAAGACGTACGATCCGCGGGCGATGGGCGATGATCCGGGGTTCTGATCCTCTGGGGCAAATCGACTAGCGAATCGAAGCGATCAACTTCTCAAATCTCGGCTTCCACTTGGGGCCACCAAGATCGGGATAGAGCGTTTGTAAGTACTTCAGCAGCTTGGCCGCTTCAGCACTTTCGCCCAATGAAATTTGCAATTGCGCCGTTTCGTACTTCGCTTGATACCAGCGATCGGATTGCGGCTGGCTCATTTTAGCGCCGATCAGCCGCCAGATATTTAGCGCCTCGCGGCGCTCGGCGGCCGATCCTTCGGCGGCCAGCAGTTCGGCTAGTGCGACTTGCATCACCACATCTTTGGGCTGGGATTTGGCGACGGCCCGCATCTCGGCCAACGCCGCTTGGCGATTGCCGGAAGAGGCCAGCGCCTCGGCCTCATACTTTTGTAGTTGTGCTTGTTGCAGCGGCGTTAGCTGCGCCGTACGTGGTTTGAGTTGACCGATCGCTTTCAACTGAAGTTGGGCGAGTTGTGCTTTCGCGTCGCCCACTGCGGTTCGGCTGAGCTGCTGCAGCGCGGCGACCATTTGAAACAGCTTCTCGGGTTCTCCTCCACTGACGTCGGTCAGCGCGACGGCGGCGCCTTGCTGGTCTCCCCCTCCGGCCAGCGCCACGACAAGCAGCGACTGCATTCGGCCGCGCCAATCATTGGGGGCGTCCACATCGGCTTGCAGGGCCAAGCGGATGGTCGATTGGGCCGTTTCATAGGCATCTTGTCGATAAAACAGCAGCAGTTCGGCGAGCGCTTCGGCGGCGGTCCGGCGAGCTTCAGCCGAGGGCGAAGTCAGCGCGTAGGATTCGAGCATCGTTTGCACTTTATCGATGTCGCGCGGCAGCAGGGCGCCAGATACGCTGGCTTGAGCAAAATGCTCGCGAATGGCCGCGGCGGCCAGCACAGCGACTTCGGCGGCTCCAGTAAAATTCGCAGGGACCGTAAGCAATGTTTCGATCGCTTCGCCTGCCTGATCGTGAGCCATCTGGTACTGGGCCAACCAGACTCGCGCTCGCTCGGCCGTATCACTGTTGGGCCATTGCGTTAGATGCTCGCGTAGTAGATTGACATAGGTTTTATCGGTCAGAGCCGGATCAGCCCGCATTGCGAGCGATTGATAGTAGGCGGCTGTCAGATGCGTTTGAGCGGCGGTCGCTTGCGATGGAAACAAGTTGGCGAGTTGCCGCAGCCGTTTGGCGGCTGGAACGTATTGCTGCTGCTTGGCCAAAACCGCCGCGGCCGTTTGGCGAAGTTGAAACTCACGGTCGCCATCTTTCTCTTCCGCCGCAGCGGCAGCCGCGCGATCGTAGGTGGCGACAGCATCGATATATTGTTCGCGGCGAAAATAGCCATCCGCAGTCCGTTGCAGCAGATCAATGTCTTTGGAGCCTGCCGACTGGGCGTTTTGCGTTAGCAGCAATTCGGCGCGGCGTGACCAATAGGCGCCGTAAAGTTGATCGAGATCGCGAATCACCGCCGAGGCTTGCGCTTGCCATTTCGCGCCCTGGGCATCACCGCTTTTGGCGGCAGCTTGCCACAGCGCCACGTAAGTTTGAAAGTAAGCGAAGTCAAGTTCTGGCGAGGTCGCGCCGGCGAGTTGACGACCCTGGGCGATCAGTTTTTTCGCGACGGTTAGTTGGCCAGCATCGAGCGCCAAGAGAATCTGCTCGGCTTTCGCATTCAACAGTACGCTGGCCGGCGGTTTGTCCGCAGCGAGCGTGGTGATTGCGTTCTCTGCCGCTTGGTACTGCTGCAACAGCCGCAGAGCGCGAATTTCGGCCAAGCGGCTAGGCCAGGTAATCGGCGATGAGTCGCCGAGCTTGGTCAGCGGTTCAAGCGTCGACAAGACTTGCGTCAACGAATTGATTCGATCAAGACTTTCTGGCGGATACGTGAGCGCCTGATTCTCGAACGCGCGGGCCAGCTCAAACTGCAAATTGCGTGACAGGCCGGTCAGTTCTTCGCTGCTAAGTCCTGTTGCGTCGCGCTGCGTATCGGCGACGATCGTTAAGCGTTTGGCTTCGGCCAGCAGAGTTTCGAGCCGCGCTATGGACTTGCGCAATAACAATTGAGTCTGTTCGACTGGTTCGGAGCCGGGAGCGCCCAGTTCGGACTCTTGCCGGGTCAGTTCGGCTTGAGTCAGCATCGCCAAGGCGGCTTGCGCTTCGACCACCACTTGGCGTGGATCTCCGCTGAATTGTTTGGCGTATTCCGCTGGAACGCTTTGCGCGGCGTTCCACCAACGGCTCCGCTCGCCAGTGGAGGAGTTCAGCGCATGCGCGGCGAAGGTGCGTATTAATTCGCCGGCCATCACGCTCCGCTGGTCAGCATCTTGGTCGGGCGCCACCAAGCGCTGGGCGGCGTATTTTTCAGCCAGTTCAAACAGTTGCCGTTGCCGTAGGCCGGCGATCAAGCGCACATCCGGCGACTCTTCCGCCGCCAGACGACTGGCGCATAGTAGGAGTATCATTCCTAGCAGAGTGCAGATTGGGCGAATGCGTGACATAGCGAACGATCAGCTTTTCGGATCAACGGCGAATTGAATGTCTTGAAAATTGAGTTCGCGAGCCAGATCGTAAAGATCAATCACGTCGCCCACTCCGACGGCGCCATCGGCGTCAATCACCAGCGGCACGTCGTTTTTGATGCTCGCCAGCACTTGCATCAACTGACGAACCTCGGACAGTTGGTAGCGAGGTTGATCGTTCACCTTCCAGACCAGCCGACCATTTTCCTGGGTCAGACGCACAACCACTTGTTCAAAGTCGGCCAGTTCCGGTGGCGGAGGAGGCATGTTGACGCCGGTTCCCATCTGCGGCGTGATGCTGCTGGGAAGTGAGTACTCGACAACCTGAAAGCTGGCGGTCCACAAAAAGAAGACTAACAGCAGAAACACGACGTCGATCATCGGCGTCATCGAAATTTGCAAACTCTGGCGATCCACATAGGGAGAGTGACGGCGCATTAGCGAGCATCCTTCCCACGGATCACCGCAAAATTGACATTCCAAACACCGGCTTCTGCGGCGGCCAGCATGATCGGTTTGACATACTCGTACGGGACATTGCGATCACAGCGGATGCGGACTTCCAGATCGTCACCGGACTGGCTGCGTTGGAACTGCAGTCGCTGGCCGATTTCGTCCAGCGTGACCGGCTTGCCTGCCAACAAGATGCGACCATCGACTTCGACATTCACTACCACGCGCGGGCGCTGATCGTCGATGATCTCGTTGCCAGTTTCTGCGGTCGGCAGCGGTAGCGGCAATTGACTTTCTTGTTTCGCCAAATGGCTGGAGACAAGAAAGAAAATAATCAACAGAAAGACGACGTCAATCATCGGCGTCATGTTGAACTCGAATTGTCCTGGTCGCAGGTTGGCGTGGACTTTCAAACGCTGCGACCTCCCTGCGTCGCGGCGGCTGCTTGACGACGACGACGCTTGAGCGGCGTAAAGACTTGCTGCGCTTCATAGGCGCACTCGGCGACTAGCTCGTCGACCCAGTTGCGAAAGACCGCGAACGCGCCGAGCGAAGGAATCGCGACCAGTAGGCCGCCGACCGTTGTAACCAACGCTTGATAAATACCTTCCGCTAGATCGGCCGCGCCCGCTGCGCCTTGCGTGCTGGCGACTTGTTGAAAGGCGAATATCATCCCGGTCACTGTCCCCAGCAGACCAACCATCGGCGCGATATTGCCGATGACTGACAGGTACTCGATCTTGCGGAAGAGTCGCGCCGATTGCTCGGCGACAGAGTCTTCCAGCGCTTTTTCGACTCCGCTCCAACCGCTGTCGAGTTCTGAAATGCCGCTAAGCAGGACAAACGCCAGAAAGCTGGGACGCGTATGGCAAGCCTTTTCGGCCTCCTTCACGTTTCCAGCGACCAAGAGTTCGCGGACTTCCTCGGCGAGACCCGGCGGCGCCAACTCTTTGTGGCGAATCGCCATCGCATGTTCAAACACCAGGTAAGCCGCGGTCAACGAGAGCGCCAGCAAAAACAGCATGATCAAGTTGCCGACGATCCCGCCTGAGAGCAGGATGTCGATAAAGCCGGCGCCTTGCGGCGGAGCACTAGTGATGTTGGGTTGCGGGTCAGCAGCGACCGGCGTCGCATTGTCTTGCGCCAACAGCTGGGTTGCAGCGCCTGGTTGTTGCGTGGTGTACCAGTAGCCGCTGCCGATCATCGCCAGCGCGAGGGACCAGATTGTAATGCGGGTCAAATTCGCCAAGTTCGTCTCCTTACGGCGCAGCGCCGCCTGCTTGTTCCATGCGTGCGGCGGCCTCGCGACCGATCGCATTGGCGGCGGGATAGTCAGTAATAATTTCGCGATAGAGACGCTTGGCTTGCACCGGGCGTCCTGAAAGTTCCAGTTGTTTGCCAGCGCGAAGCAGCGCTTCGGCCGCCAACGGTCGATCGAGATTGTCGAGGATCGGAATCCGCAAATACTCAATCACCGCTTGGTCTGACTGTTGATCGCGGGCCAGTGCATCGCCCAGCAAAAGCCGTGGTCCGCTTTGCACGACCAGCGGCAACCGTTCAATCTCTTGACGGCGCAGGCGAAGTTGTTCGGCCGTTTGTGCTGTCGGCGGTTGAGTGCGCCACAACTGCATTGCGGCCAGCAACGCTAGTTCTTGCGGCGCCGATGTTTGTAATCGCTGCAGCGCAGTAATCGCTTGAGAACGCTCGGCGGCGCTCAACAAAAAGCTGGCCCCCATCAGTTGCGCATGGGGAGATTCGGTTTGTCCCAGCCAAGCGATGGCGGCGCGATGCAAATTGACGTCGGGCTCGCCGGTTTTCCAGGCCAGCGGCATTGCATCCAGATACGGCGTATAAGGATCGGTAGCGATCAACGCCAAGAAGGCTTCGCCGGCCGCATCATTTCGTCCGAGATTGCGTCGGCAGCGGGCCATCTCGGCGATTAAGATTCGTTTGACCCAGGGACGCTTTTCGCCGCGATATGCTTCTTGAAATGCGATTTCGGCTTCGGGGAATTTCTTCTCCGCAACCAAGGTTTGCCCCTGTAGCATCGGCTGAGGCCAGTCGGATTCGACCTTGGCCACTTTGGCTGCGGGAATCTCGATCTGGCGACCACTCAGATTCGTCATCGTCAGCGTTTCGCCGGTGTAGTCGTTGACCGTGCCGACCAAGACCTCGGGTCCCCGCGACTCGGCCGAGCGCTGCAGATAAACGCGATCTTCAGCAGCAGCGTTTAGAACGCCGGCCAGCACAACGACTAACACATACGAAATCTGCCCAGGCGAGTTCAACGTCGCGCCCCCAACTTGGAGGTGTCGATGTAAACATGCTGTCCGCCGTTTTCTTCAGCCAGGCGAACCAAAAAATTGCGGCGACCATCCGATGGCCCGACGCCAAATTCGATCGTGTTGATCACGGCGCTGCGATTGCGGCGGCGGATGTCGGCCATCTCTTGTTCGGATGGGGCGCCGTCGGCGTCGGTCAAAAAGAAGATCACTTCGGGGCTGGTCGCCAGCGCCATGTAGAGCGCCTTCAAATGGTCCGTGCCGCCGGTAGCGATGATGCTGCCGATAAATTGTTCGGCGAGCGCTTTCCCTTGCTCATCGGCAAAGACCATCCGTGGTGTTCCGCCCAACGGATTAAACGGACGCGGTTCTTCGTTGTAGAAGATGATTTGAAATTGATGCAGTTTGTCGAGATCACGCAGGCTTGCGAGCAGTTCACTTTTGGCGGCCGCCAAGGGTCGGCCTGCTGAATTGCCCATGCTGCCAGAACGATCAAAGACATATGCGAAGCGGCTGCCGGTCCCTTCGATCCCAAACACGCGGGTCTTGCCGGCGCCTTCGAGCCCGGCTTTGGAGCCACCGCCGCCATCGGTCAAACCGCTGGCGCTGGGGAGGCCGGTCATGTCCGACCCCCTGGTTTCTCCCCCTTCGCCGGTCGGCAAAAAGCCGGCCATGTCTAGCGGCGGTTGGTCGGCCGAGGGCAAGCTCTCTGACATTGCCGCTTCGGCGGTGGAGGGAGCGTTGGCCGCGTCGGCCGCATCGTTTTGATCCCCATCGACATAGTCAGTGCGGCCATCTGAACGCTCGGCCAAGACGATGCCGCCGCTACGACTTGGTTCATTCGCGGCGCCACGTGGCGCCGAGCGAATCGTGATCGCCAGCACAAGGATGACCGACGCATGGACCAGCATCGACATCAACCAAGCCGGCAGCGCAAAGCGACGCTTTGCGACTTCGCTTTCGGACTCTGGCGGATGGGTTGGGGTGATCATTTGGGGCAGTTAGTTGTTGCGTTTATGGGGGGATTAGTCGAAAACGTTCCCATTAGCCAGCAGCGCCAGCGAGGGAATTCGTCCGGCTACGCCCACACGGACTGAAGTAGCATGCCGCATTCCCTCGCTGGCGCTGCGGGCTAGTGTCCAATGTGGTTCCTATCAATGGACGCTCTGCGGCGCGGATTCTAGGGCGACGCGCACTTGGGGTCAACGTTGGATCAGCCGCAGGCAGTCGCTAGCAGTCTGGGGCCTACTCTGCATTATGTCCGGTTTTCGCGATTTGGGGACAATTTTGGCGATCGGCCCCCGCTAGGGACCAGCAAAGGATCAGGGACTGGTCGTTGGATGCCAGAGCTGAGCATCCCTCCCCCGAGCGGAGATTTCCTCTATAATTGAACGATTATCGCCATCCCCTCGGTTCCCACCTGGGAAAGGGGGCTCTTTGAGGAGTCGTCCGTTGTCGCTTGAAGTCGTCCATTATCCGCATCCCACGCTCCGTTACAAATCGAAACCGGTCAAACGGGTCGATGCCGATCTGCGGAAGATCGTCGCCGAAATGTTTGAGCTGATGTACGAGAATCGGGGGATCGGCTTGGCCGCCAATCAGGTTGATCTGCCGATTCGCCTGTTCGTCGCCAATCTGTCAGGGACCAAGGGCGAGGGGGAAGAACTGGTCTTCATCAACCCTGTCATCTCGCGCCCCAAAGGGAACGAAGAAGAGGAAGAAGGCTGTTTGAGCTTGCCGCAGGTCTTTGGCCCGGTCAAGCGTCCAGCCGAGATCCAGTTTGACGCCTACAACCTGCAAGGCGAACTCTTTAGCCAACGCATCGACGGCATGCTGGCCCGCGTCGTCCAACACGAAACCGATCACCTGGACGGGATCATGTTCTTCGACCGAATGCAGCCGGCAGCGATCCAAGAGATCGCCTACGACATCGAAGAATTCGTCATCGACTTCCAAAGCCGCCGCGACGTCGGCGGAATGCCGACGGATGAAGAGATCGCCGAGCGCCGACAGCAGTATGAACAGACGTATTGCTAAGGGGGCTTGGTAGTCGGATCGAACTGCGTGCCACGGCTCTGTGAGCCGTGTCTTGGAACGTTCGACTCCCCGCACTTCGCACGGCTCACAGAGCCGTGGCACGCGAAACTTGACCTGCCCAATCCATAAAAAAAGCCGTAAGTCCAATCTGGACTACGGCTTACTGAAGTGAGGTTGCTGGGGCTCGAACCCAGGACCTACGGATTAAAAGTCCGTTGCTCTACCGACTGAGCTACAACCTCGGGAGGGAAGCATGCCAGTTTTCGCGAAAATGGGCGGACCGTCAAGGGGGCTGACCTCTCCGCTCGGCTGCTGGATAGAGAAATAGCGGGAACTTTGGTTCGCTCGATCTGCGATTTTCGGAAATAGTTACGTCAGGATGTCGTGCACGACGTGGCCGTGGACGTCGGTCAGACGCATATCGCGGCCGCTAAAACGGAAAGTGAGCCGCTCGTGGTCGACCCCCAGTAGGTGGAGCATGGTTGCGTGCAGGTCGTGGATCATCAGGCGGTTCTCGATGGTTTTGTAGCCGAACTCGTCCGATTGACCATAGCGAACGCCCCCTTTAACCCCACCGCCGGCCATCCAGATGGTGAATGCGAACGGGTTGTGATCGCGTCCGTCGGAGCCTTGGGCGAACGGGGTGCGGCCGAACTCGCCGGCAAAGACGACCAGCGTCGAATCGAGTAGTCCCCGTTTCTGCAAGTCAGTCAGCAAACCCGCGATCGGTTTGTCGACCGTCTTGGCGTTCTTCTCGTGTCCATCTTTCAGGTTGCTGTGCTGATCCCAGCGATCGCCGTTGCCGCCGGGACAGGTCAGCTCGACAAAGCGGACGCCGCGTTCGATCAGCCGACGTGCGGTCAGACACTGGCGGCCGTAAACCTTGGTGTTGTTGAACTCGTCGTTCAGACCGTACATCTCCAGCGTCGCCGGCGTCTCGTCGCGGATGTCCATCAGCTCTGGGACGGCGGTTTGCATGCGATAGGCGAGTTCGTAGTTGCGAATCGCCGATTCTAGTTGATCGTCGCCGCCGGCGTGAGCTTGCGCGGCCCGATCCATTTGTTCGATCAGGCCCAGTTTGCGTTTTTGCAACTCGGCGGTGCGATCGGCCGGGCGAATGTTGGCGACCGGCGGATTGCCAGGATTGAAGATCGAACCTTGATAGGCGGCCGGCAGAAATCCGCTGTTGAAATTGTCGATCCCGCCAGGCGGGATCAGTCCGCCGTTCAGTACGACGAAGCCCGGCAGGTCTTGGTTCTCGCTGCCAAGACCATACGTCGTCCAGGCGCCCATGCTGGGCCGACCTTGCAAGCCGCTGCCGGTATGCAAAAAGTAGTTGGCGCTCGTGTGCTCTGGAAACTCCGAGGTCATCGAATGGATCATCGCCAGCTTGTCGGCCTGGGTTCCGAGATGCGGAAAGAGCTCGCTGATCGGCAGCCCGCTCTCGCCGTACTGTTTGAACTTCCAAAGACTGGCCAGCGTCGCGCCATTGTTGTTGAATTGCGTTGGCTCGGTCTTGGTCGGGAACGGCTTGCCGTCGTACTTGGCCAATTCTGGCTTGGGATCGAAGGTATCGACCTGCGAAGGGCCCCCGTCCATGTAGAGGAAGATGACATTTTTGGCTTTCGCCGTATGATGCGGGGCCGAAGAGGCGTCAGACGCGGCGAACGCTTTGTCGCTCAGCAGCGCCTGCAGCGCTACGCCAGCGAACCCGCACGACGCCGACTTGAGCAAAGCGCGACGCGACAGCGGCTGCGGACGATAGCGGTGACAATGCGACATGGCGGGACCGGCTTAACGGATGTAAATGAAGTCTTTGACGTTGAACAGCGCATGGGCCAAGTCGCCCCAGATCTCGGCATTGGCGTCGGCCGCTTCCGGCGCAAGTTGCAGTTGCTCGGCTCGCTCGCTGAAGTACGCGCCGGCGGCTGCGGCTTCTTCAGGGTAAGCAGGTCGACCGAGGGCGGTGACAAACATCGCATCGATCCGTTCGTTACGCGGCGTGCTCGCTTGCGCGACTTTAGCGCCCCAGCGCTGTGCTTCGGCGTAGATCATGGGATCATTCAGCAGGATCAACGCTTGGGCGGGGACGTTTGATTGGTTGCGTTTGCCGACAGTCGACGCCGGTTGCGGCACGTCGAAGGCCAGCATCGTGGGCGACAGGAAGTTGCGGCGGATCGACAGGTAAATGCTGCGGCGACCATCGCCGTCGATCGGACCGCTGCCGGGGCGACCTCGACCTTGCATGAACTCGGTCAGGTAAGTCGGGATGCTAGGGCCATACATCTGCGGATCGATGCGGCCGCTAATCGCAAGGACTTCGTCTCGGATCGCTTCGCCAGTCAACCGACGAATTCGCATCCGGTGAATCAGCTTGTTGTTGGGATCAAGCGTTTCTTCGGGGCCGCCGGGCTCGCTCGACATCGCGTAGGTTTGCGTTAGCACGATGCGGCGAATCATCTGCTTTAGCGACCAATCGTCGGCGATAAATTCGTTGGCGAGATAATCGAGCAGCTCGGGATGCGTCGGCTCTTCGCCCAGCACGCCAAAGTTGTCGACCGAAGCGACAATGCCGCGGCCCAGCAGATGATGCCAGAGCCGATTAACGATCACACGCGACGCGAACGGATTGGTAGGCGACATCATCTCGGTCGCCATTTGCAGGCGACCGCTTCCCAAAGCATCAAACTGGTGACTGCCGCCCAGAGCGACCGGCAAGCCGCGCTGGGCTTCGTCGCCTAGGTTTTTCGTCGCCCCGCGGATCATGACGTGTTCGTTTTCGCCAGAGCCATCCCACATGGCTGGGGCCATGCGTGACTGAAAGCGAATCTGCTGGACCAACTCGGCTTCTTTTGATTGATGCTCGGCCGCGATCTGACGCAGTTTGGTGTCGAGGTCACGATCATGGTCAAAGATCAGGCTGCGGTTTTTGACTAGCCAATCGGCCAGGGCTGCGGCTGCTCGCTCTGTAGGTTTGCTGATCGCCACGGCGAGCGAGTCGGCGAAGGCGAGCGCGATGTTGTCATCGGTCAGCGGTTTGTGTTGATTCAGTTGAACGCCGATCAAGTGATCGGAGGTCGGCGGCTGGTGGGGAGGAGCTGCGGGACCTTCGACGACTTTCAAGATCTCCAGCGGCTCATCCCCTTCGGGGGATAATTCGATGTGGATGCGATGCCCTTGATAGTCACGCAGGTCGTGCGTAATCCATTGCGGTTCGCCGGCGGCGTCGTGCTTCCAGGTATGCAGTGCGGCGCCATGCAGGGGACCGTTGAGCATGCGATGCGAGTCGATCACGGCGAAGGCGCGACCACTGCCGCGGACCAGGTAATAGACGCGGCCATCTTGCAGCTCGAACGTTGGTGTGCGGATGGTGCGCCCGGCTTGATCCCAACTGGCGAGTTTGCCTTGCTCGTGCTGCACGCCTTCGGCGCGACCAAGCTTGTTCCAACGCAGATCGCGGACGGCGGCGCCGTCTTGTCGAACGCCGATAGGCATCCCTTCTGGCGACAGTCGCAACTGGCCGGTCTGCTGCGGGCCAACGCCAAACGCGTACCCATTGGTGCGCCACTCTTGCTCGCTGGTCGCGTCAAAACCGATTATCCAGTGCTGCGGATAAAAATAGATATTATCCAGCGGGGTAAAAGTAAACGAGTCAATCGTCTCGCTTCGCTGGTCGTCGGCCATCGCCGCCAGCTTCCCAAACGGATGCAGCGGATGCTTGGCATCGCCGGCCGCTTGTTGCAGTTCACGCACTAAACCCGAAAGCTGTTCGACAGAAACGTCGTGTTTCTCGGCGATCGCTGCACGATCGGCGTCTGGCGTTTGCAATACTGTGCGAGCGGCTAGATAAAGCGACTTCCACTTGGTTTGATGAGCGCAGGCCGATTCGCGCAGCACTTTCGTCACTGCGGCGCGGGTCTGCTCGTCGAGCTTTGCCAATTGCTGGGCGATGGGGCCGTTATGCTCCATCGTTTCGAAGCGGACTTGGCGATACTCAGAGCTTTGCAAGAACCCAAACTGGCGATAGTAGTCGGCCTGGGAGATCGCGTCGAACTTGTGATCGTGGCACCGCGCACACGCGATGGTGAGCGCCATAAACGACTTGCCCATCACGTCGACCATGTTGTCAAAGCGATCGGCCTCGTCCTTGCGGATATCGACCGGCGAGTGGACCCATTCGCCCAGATGCCAAAAGCCGGTCCCTAGGATCGACTCGTTGAATTGCTCATCCGGATTCAGCCGCGGTTGTTCGAGCAGATCGCCGGCCAGATGCTCGATCACAAGCTTGTTGTACGGCAGATCTTGATTGAGGGCCCTGATTACGTAGTCACGATACTCGTGCACATTGGGGATGTCGTAGTCAAACTCGTGCCCGCGCGATTCGCCGTAGCGCATCAGGTCGAGCCAGTGCCGTGCCCATTTCTCGCCAAACTGGGGCGAAGCGAGCAGGCGGTCAACGACCTTGGCTTGCGCGTCTGCCGACGTGTCGGCCAAGTAGGCGTCGATATCGGCCGGCGACGGCGGCAGTCCGATCAGGTCGAAGTACACGCGGCGGAGCCAGGTGCGCTGATCGGCAGGTTCGTTCGGCGTAATCTCGTTTTGTTCTAGCTTGGCCAAGACAAAGCGGTCGATGTCATCACGGGGCCAGTCGGCGTGCGTGACTTTCGGCGGAAGCGGATGCGACAGAGGTTGCCAGGCCCAATGCGATGACTTGCGCTCGTCGAGGTCAAACACCTTTTTGACAAACGCGGGGCCCTCTTCTTTGGGCCAGGGAGCGCCCAGCTGGACCCACCGCGTCAGCGTTGCGATCTCGGCGTCGGACATCTTGGTTTTCGGGGGCATCTCGTACAGGTCGCCCCAATTGATCGCATCGATCAGCAGGCTTTTGTCAGGCTGCCCCGTTTCGATTGCGGCGCCGCTATCGCCGCCGTGGAGGATTGCCGCGCGGGAGTCGAGCCGCAGATTGCCGGCAGGTTCTTCAGAGTCCGCGCTGTGACACTCGTAGCAATTACGGGCCAAGATCGGGCGGACCTCTTTTTCAAAAAACTCGATGTCGGCTTCGGGGAACTCTTGCGGCTGGTCGGCAGCCCAGCACAGCGTCGCAGTTGACGCTGTGATCAGAACCATCAGCCAAGTTGTCTTTCGACGCGACATGCGGCGACTCGTCAGGCGGGAGGAGGACGAAAAGCATAGAGGTGGGATCAACGGACTGCCGTTGGTCCCCCTCATCCTAGCCGCCTGACCAGACAGGGTCAAAGGATTTTGCAGACAACCACCAGGACACGAAGCTGCTATTAATCCTCAAGTTGCCGACGGGGCTTGCCGCTTTCGCCAGTTAATTCTTCCAGCACATTGGCAAACACGCTATAAGGGCCCTCGCTGAAGAGGACAAAGCGAATTAGTCGCGGCTGGGTGTGATAGGGGATCCACATGATCGATGTCTGCAGTGCGATGTTGGCTGCTTGATCCAGTGGATAACCATACGCGCCGCAACTGAGTGCAGGAAAGGCAATACTGGTTGCGTCATGCGCGGCGGCAAGCTCTAAGCAGCGTAGATAGGCAGCTTCTAGCTGTTTCGCTTCGTTAGCGACGCCCCCTTGCCAGATGGGGCCGACCGCGTGGATGACATAGCGGGCCGAAAGCTTGCCGGCCGAACTAATCACCGCATCGCCGGTGGGGCAGCCATCAGGATAGCGACGGCGCGTTTCTTCCATGATCGCAGGCCCCCCTGCCGCGTGGATGGCGCCATCCACACCCCCGCCGCCGGCGAGCCGACTATTGGCTGCATTCACGACGATGTCAACGTTTTGATCGGTAATGTCACCGATTGCTAGCTCAATCCGCTGGCTTCCCCATCTTCGCTCCATTAAACTTCTCCTGCGCGGGTTGGTCTGATTGCATCAATTTTAAGAGTTAGTTGGGTCGAAGCGAAGTTTCTGCCGATGAGAGAGATGACCCGAAGTAGATTCGCCAGCAGGAAACGAGATATTTCGATATGCGACTTTGTCTGACAACCTTGGTATTTGCGCTGCTTGCTAGCGTCGCGTCTGCCCGCGATATCTTTGTCGATAACCTGCGAGGAGATGATCATCACGCGGGTGCAATGCCTGAGTTGGGATTAAATGCTGACGGCCCGGTCCGTTCCATCACCAAAGCGCTGCGAGTAGCGCGTAAAGGGGATCGGATCGTGCTAAAGAACACCGGCGTGGCCTATCGCGAATCGATCACCTTCCAGGCAGCGCATCATAGCGGATTTCCGGGGACCCCTTTTATCTTGGAAGGAAACGGCGCGACCTTGGATGGCGCAGCGCTGGTGCCGGTCGACGCCTGGGAAGTGGTGGGTGACGATTTGTATCGCTTTAGCCCGTGGCGCAAAGCATTCAACATTTTGTTTATGGATGACAAACCGCTGGTCAAAGCGGCCGTCAGCTCGAAAAAAGATCTCGCCGCGATGCAGCCGCTAGAGTGGGCGCTGTTTGACGACCATATCTATTTCAAGAGCGAGAAGAATCTCGGCCTCGGCGGGTATCGGCTTACCTATACCGGGCTGACCGTGGGGATCACGCTGTACGACGTTCGCTTCTTGAAGATCCAGAACCTGACCGTCCAAGGTTTTCAGCTTGATGGAATCAACGCGCATGACAACGCGTTTGAGGTCCACCTGGATGGGATCACTGCCCGCGGCAACGGCCGAAGCGGGATCTCGATTGGGGGCGCATCGCGGGTCGGAGTCACTCGGGCGTTGATCGGCAACAACGGAGTCGCCCAGCTGCGGAGCGAAGGCTATTGCCAGGTATCGATTGAGCAAAGCGAGTTGCTCGACAACACCGCGCCTTCGATCGACCGTGAAGGAGGCCGAGTGAAAATTGACGGCAAGGTCTATGATCCGCAACCAGCCGCCGAAGTGCAGCAAGCGACCGCCATCGAGGAGATCGCTAGTGAAGAGCTCGACGTTTATGTGCCGGTCAATTACCTCGAAAAGGTGCTGCTGCGTCTGCATGTCAGCACCAAGTAACGACGATATTCATCGCGGCGTTATTTCGCCGTCGTGCATTCGGTCGGGATTTCGACGTAAGCAGGCTCTTTGACCGGGTGGTCGTGCTCTTCTTCCGCTTCGTGCATCAGCACGCCCACTTCTTTGCGGTAGAACCAGTAATAAACGACTCCGACCAGCGCCATCAAAACAGTGATCACGCGATAGCCTAAAGCCACAATCGTACCGATCCCTTCGGCGGCCGGCGGGGTCGGCACATGCTGATACAAGTAGTTCATCGCGAGCTCAAACGTCCCCATCCCGCCGGGAGCGATCGGCAGCGCAGCAAAGACCATCGACAACGGCACAATCACCAGATGCTCGAGGATGGTAGGCGCGTCGGTAAACAGACCATGAGCGATGCAGTAGACCGAGAGCGCGAACAGGCAGTGAATCGACAGGCTCATCACCGCGATCACGGTCAACACCATCGGTTGCCGGCGATATAGCCGAATCGCGTCGATCAAATTACCGATTTTGGAGCCGACTTTCGGTAGGCCACGGAGAAACTCCGACACGCTGCCGCGGGTAAAGCCTGGTAGCAAGATCATTCCCACGCCGAGCCCGCCGACGATGGTCAGACCATAGATGATGTTCAACACCGTCAGCATTGCGGTGTCAGCGATCGAGCGATCGATCGCTAGGGTTGCGAGCGACGTGACGACCAGCAACGCGTAAAGTCCGATCATCCGATCGACCACGACCGTCGCAAACGCAGCGGCTCGATTTTGCGGGTACTCGCGGGCAATAAAGATCGCTTTGAAGAGGTCGCCCCCCACGCTGCCGGCGCCGACAAAGTTAAACAGAAAGCCCAGGAACCCCAATCGCAGCGCATCGGTCACCCGAAACGGCATTTGCAACGTCACCACCAGCAGTCGCCAGCGTAAAAAGGTGCAGATCAGCGCGGTCAACGCCAGCGCAAAGGCCAGCGAGAGGAGCCCCCAATCTTTGGGTGAATCTTGGATTTGCTGTAGTTCGCCGGCGTGATTGACCACTAAATCGCGGATCAAATAAGTTAAAATTCCGGCCGGAACCGCGAACTTCAGCAGGGTGAGGAGGGTCTTCTTCAAGGAAAGTCTGTCCAGGTAACGAGTTAAAAAAATTCGCCAGCGGCAATGTTGATCGGTGGGCGTCCTTGACACTGACCGGATCGGTTGATAATTTTAGTTCTTTGTCGCTGGACTTGTGGCCGACGTGAGGTATTTTCCGAAGTCGCTGCTTTGAAGCATTGATTACAATACTTCAAAACAAAGGGTTCGGCACAAGTATACTCGGGGGATTAGCTCAGCTGGGAGAGCGCTTGCATGGCATGCAAGAGGTCGCAGGTTCGATCCCTGTATCCTCCACTTAAAGGCCGTTTGCGAAAATTCGCAGGCGGCCTTTTTTTATGCGCTTTGCGAAAAATCTTGGCGTAGATGACGATTGTAGAGGTGGGAAGGCCGCACATGGTCCCCTTGAAAGCCGGCTCTCCCTTTCTAAGCAAGTAAACCACCAGCAGCGTCCGCTGGCCCTGTAAGCCTTTTCTGGGCAAATGTGCCTATCCCTCGTTTGCTGGACATTCGCGAGCGGGTCCCGTAGATTCAATCGTGCGCGAACCGTTGGACTCTTCTTTTCGCAAAGCAAATCTATGAATGCTGCTGCGCTGTTGTTGTGTGTGGTGATCGCTGGGGCTGATGTGCGAGAAACGATTACCAATTCCGAACAGCTGTCGGAGTTGCTGCTGCGCGGCTTCCAGAGAACGGGGAACGACGCTTGGGATATCGTCGAGCAGGGCGCTGCTTTGCGGCGAGTTGTCAGCTATGCCGGCGAGCGATTAGAACTACGCGCAGAGCTACGTGTTGTTCCTTGTCCCGAGCATCCGAATCTGATTTTGGTTGGTTATGTAGTTCCGCCGCGAGATGACAATGCGATCAGGCCCGTAAATTTCTTCGCATTGATCGATGTCGATCGCAATCTGGTGGCTCGGCAGCATGGGAAAGTGCTGCATTGTGATCTCCCGCCGCAACAGAGGCGTGAATTGAATGAGCAACTGAAAAAGCTGGGGCAGCAGTACGCCGACCTAGTCACCGCTGAGCCAAAAAAGTACGGTCTGGATGGATTGCAAAACGACTTGAAAGTGCAGTTTATCAATCCGCCGCCGATTGGATTGAAGTGCCAAGTCGATAGCTTCAATTTCGAGAACGGCGAGTTTCAATCCAAGCTGTGGGTCCTAGGAGGCGATCGCTTTACAGGGTCGGAACTTGCGATTCCTCTGCGTGATCTATTAACCAGTGAGTTGGCAATCCCCGCCGAACAATACTTCGCCGCCAAGCCAGTGTCCGCCGCTAAAAAGGAAGCCGAATGAACGCGATCGCATTAGTCCTTTGCAGCGTGATCGCGGGCGCGGATGCGCGGGAGACGATACCAACCTCGCAAAAATTGTATGAGATCCTCAATAAAACCTACGAGATTGACCAGATCCCAGGACTGGCCATCGCACCCGATGGTAATAGCCTGCAAGGATCCGAAGTGCAGGAGTTTGGTTCGGCCGAGGGAGTGACCAAGAAATTTCCGTTGGCTCATTTGCCTCGCCGCTGGACATAGAGGCCGAATTATTTGTTTGGCGAGTTCACGTTGATGGTCGTGTCATCAGAGGATCATCCCAACTTTTTATTAGCCGGTTATGTACGTTCCTGTGAATTCGATTCGATCGTCTCCGAGATTCCATTGAACGATCCTGAGTTGTCAGTCGAATCGTTTCCTAAGTTCGCATTTTGCGTACTGCTTGATACGGATCGCAATATTATCATTCCGTTAGATGATCCAACTCAAAAGCTCTTTCTGAGTGGGAAACAAGCGGCGGAGTTGGGAAATCAAATGGGAGGAATGTGGCGTAGTTATCTCAAGCAATTTGACAAGCAACAGGTCAACTCGGCGTTCTACCGAGAATATAAAGAGCTCTCGCGACAGTTTATTTCGCCCCCACAATTTAGCATCCAGGCGACCGCTGGTTTCCAGACTCGACAAGAGATGATGGGCGGCTCAGGGCATTTGGCGCCCAGCCCCAGTCGCGAATCGCCAATCAATGCGAATGTCACGGTCCACTTCCGAATCTACTACGATGGGCGAGAAGTTCGTTATGACGGTCCGACATCGATGCAAGATCTGCTCACATCAACGCTTGCCGCTACCGCAAAGGAATACTTCGCCGCCAAGCCAATGTCCGCCGCTAAAAAGGAAGCCGAATGAACGCAATCGCACTAGTCCTATGCAGCGTCATCGCTGGAGCTGATGCGCGGGAGACGATACCGACTTCTCGGCGGCTGTTTGAGGTGATTAACAACGTCTATTTGATCGATAGGATCGCGGACATTGACGTTGCGGAGGATGGCGCTAGTTTTCAGACCAAAGGGAGGGCCAATGCGGATGGAACTCCCAGCGATAACCCGTTTGCGACGGTAATCTTGTATCGCGGGAATCAATCGGCAATTTTTGTTGCTGGCAAATATCAATTGAAGGTTGTCCCTTGTCCTGCTCATCCCAACTTTCTGTTGGCCGGATACGTCGCACAGGACCGACGAGACGAATTTGGGCTATCGAGCAATGAGAGCACTACGCATCTGCTCGATTGCTTTTGCGGCTTGATCGATACCGACCGCAACATCGTGATACCGCTGGATCAGATCGAGCAGCGTCTCTATCTCACGGACGAAGAAATAAACGAGGTTCAAACGCAATGCGATTCGCTGTGGACCAGCTATCTGCAGCAGATCGAAAAGCAAACAGGTGATGATCCGTTCTATGGCGAATACCGTGAGTTGCGACGGCAGTTTATCACTCCGCCTCCGTTCGATGCGACGGTTAAATCGTACTTTACCGCCGCTTTTCCTGCTCAAGCTTTCGAGGGTGGATATTCCTCCGCCAACATTAACAAGCCGCCGTTGCGGTTGGCCGGGATGAATGTCCAGCTTCAGCTTTCCGCCGCTGAACGCAAGATTGATTACCAAGGGAAGGTTGAAATCCAAAGGCTCCTCCGAACGACAATCGCGCAGTCAGCTGCGGACTATTTCAAAAAATCCAAGCCAGCCTTGAAGAGTAAATAAATGTCATGAACGCAATTGCATTGATCCTGTGCAGCGTCATCCCCGGCGCCGATGTGCGAGAGACAATTCCCACATCGCGTCAGCTATACGAGATCATCGCGCGAACCACTTCACCGGTCCCGCACTACTACGCGGACTGGCCCAGAATCGTTTCGAATGATGGTGCAAAAATTGAGCTGTTTGGGCCGCTTGAGGACTATCCGGTTTTATCCAAGCTGAAGGAGCAACAGCCGGCTCTGGTCGCCGAATTGGTCGTGGTCCCCTGCCCTGATCGAGCTGACTGCGTGCTAGCCGGGTACTTAACGCGGTCGATCAATACGACTCGCGGCGGCGCTTTGTATACCGAGTCGTGCGTCTTGATTGATGTCACCAACGATCGCGTCTATCCCATTGTCTCTTCCGAGAGTCTGATCCTTCGGCACGGCGTAGTCCCAACTGCCGAGCGTAAGATTAGCGATTCGACGCTGCACGCTTTTGCTGGCTTGTTGGTGACCAACGTCGCCGAATTTCCCAGCCAATATGGTTTCGACAAGCAGTACAACAGATTCTTGGGCCAGTTCGAAGAACGCACCAAAGTGAAGGTCACTTGCGAAGTCGCTCGCATCGATATGGTCCTGGGGCGGGCAACGTTCTACTTGATCTTCTCTGGCGGCGAACAACGAGAGCGAGTTACCTTCACCAAACCGATCGCTGAACTCCTCGCCTCTAAATTTGCCGTTCCGGTTGAGCAGTATCTTCAGAAAGATTGAAAGATCGAGCTCTATGTCACGAGCAACGCCTGGAGCATTGCTTTCGCGGCAGGCTCATTCTTCTCGGCGATCCAACGTGCAATCTGGCGGACTGCTGCGACTTGTTCGGCCGTGAATAGCAGCGGTGATCCTGGCGCCGGCGGCGTTGGCGCCAAAGCGTGACCGATCGTTTCGATCAGCATCGGGATGCCGTCGCCGCGTTGGGCCGACACTTGTAAGCCCGGCGGGCGATGCCCGACGTTGCTGATCGGTAGATCGCACTTGTTGTGGACGACGATTCCATGCGGATATGCGTCAATCAGTTGCTGATCCTCGTCGGTCCAAGCGGCTGCTGCGTCAAACGCCAGCAAGATCAGATCAGCCGCGCTGTGCAGTTGCCGAGCACGCGAGACCCCTTCTCTTTCGATCGCGTCGTCGCTGTCGCGCAGTCCGGCGGTGTCGGCCAGTTCGACCGGCCAGCTGTCAAATGCAGCG
Source organism: Blastopirellula sp. SH421 (assembly GCF_057808535.1). Classification (NCBI taxonomy): domain Bacteria; kingdom Pseudomonadati; phylum Planctomycetota; class Planctomycetia; order Pirellulales; family Pirellulaceae; genus Blastopirellula; species Blastopirellula sp. SH421. The sequence continues at coordinate 6,200,171 of NZ_CM173712.1, read as the reverse complement.
GCGGCGGTGACGGCGTCACGCGTTGTGCCGGGCTGATCGAAAACGATCGCGCGTTCGTAGCCGACTAGTGCGTTGATCAGGCTGCTCTTGCCGACATTGGGGCGGCCGGCGATGACAACTTTCCAGGGTTGGATCAAATGCAGGCCAAAGCGCGCGGTCGCGAGCAGCGCTGTAGTGCGGAGTTGGGCGTCACTGGTTTGTTGCGAGTCGAGCAGCGCCGCGATCGACGTGAGCTCGGTTTGCAGTGCGCCGTTGTACTGATCCAGCAAATAACCAGCGGTGCGCGACGTGTGGGCACCGGCCAGCGCGATTCGAGCAGCAGCGCTGATTGGCGACGTTTCACTGCGTTGGGCGTAATCAGTCCATGCGATCTCGCGGCAGCCAGCGGCTTGCAGGTGATCCAGGATGCGGCGCGATGCAGCGATGCCGCCGTGGCAATGAACTTCGATCCGCGCCGGACCGGTGCGACTGACGACCAACTCTTCTCCCTGGCCGGCTGCCGAGTCTCGCCAGTGGCCGACCAGAATGTCGCCCACCGTACTGGCTGAAGCTTGGGTGTTGCCCAGGGGAAAGAAATGAAGATCAACGGCAGGGTCTGCGCCAGGGCCCTCGACGACGATGGTCGCAATTGCGCTGCGCCCGCTGGGGGTGACGAGGGCGGCTATTGTCTCCGCTGCTTGGTTCATCGCGGGGCCTTCGCGTTTCGTGCGGCGATGGCGACTCCGCCCAGCACCAGGTGATCGATGGTGACGCTTTCGATCGGCATCTGCGGGGCCAGTTTGGCGGCGTCGCCGCCTGCGAAGATCACTTGTGGCGATTGTCCGTTCAGTTCGGCGGTAAAGCGCGCGATCAGCTCTCGCACACCGCCGACGGCGCTATAGAAGAGTCCGCTACGCATTGCGGCGAGCGTATCCAGGCCAATCGCCGGCGGGACTTCACCAACGTCAACGGTGATCTCGGGCAGCATGTCGGTTTGCCCAGCCAGTGCTCGGGCCGCCATCTTCATGCCGGGGACGATAGCTCCGCCAAGGAAGCTGCCGTCGCTGGCAACCACGTCGACCGTGATCGCGCTGCCTGCATCGATGATGATCGCCGGGCGCTGGGGATCGCGTATTGCATTGGCTCCGACCGCTGCCGCCAAGCGATCCATGCCGACCTTTTCGGGCGCGGCGACGGTGACTTGCAGCGGCAGATCGCGGTGCGAAAGGACGCGGCATGAATCGTCAGGACGCGTCTTGCTCAGCCAGCTGGCAAAAGCTGCTTGGCCGGGACGATTGACGCTGACGATATGCCAAGTAATCGGCTGAGCAGGCGCAATGCTGGCCAGCGGCGCAAAGTCAGGCTCACGTGAGGCAGTGCTGAACGTGGAGGTCGGCGCAGGCAAAGGACGCGTGTCTGCAGCTGCAAACAGGCCGATGTGGATCGACGTGTTGCCGACGTCGACTGCTCCCCACGCGCCGCTCATGACCTTATCTCGCTCAATAATTAGATCTTTTGTCGTGCTTTGTCTAGCTCGTCGCCGGCGCGGCGCAGCAGCACGTTCAAATTTTCGCCGGTCACGGCGGAGATCAGCAGCACTTCGCCTCCGGTGATTTCGGCCAGTTTGTCGCGGACCTCTTGGCCGTCAGGCAACTCGGCTTTGGTGACGCACAAGATCTCAGGTCGAGCGGCCAGGTCGGCGTCGTACTGCTTCAGCTCATGGCGAATCGCTTTGTAGTTTTCGATCGGATCGGTGCCGTCAACCGGCGCCGGTTCGACCAGATGAATCAAGATACCGGCGCGTTCGACATGGCGGAGGAACTCGTGTCCAAGTCCTACCCCTTCGCTGGCGCCTTCGATCAAACCGGGGATATCAGCCAATACGAAGGTGCGATCGTAGTCGACCTGTACCTGACCGAGGTTCGGGAACTTTGTGGTAAATGGGTAGTCGGCGATCTCGGGTCGTGCTCGAGAGAGACGTGATAGCAGCGTGCTTTTGCCGGCGTTCGGCTTGCCGATCAAGCCGATATCGGCGATCGACTTTAGCTCAAGGATCAGCTTGCGGCGTTCCCCTTTGCCCCCTGGCGTCGACTGGCGCGGCGCGCGATTCGTCGAGTTTTTGAAGCTGAGGTTGCCGCGCCCGCCGGATCCGCCGCGCGCGGCGATCATTTGCTCGCCGGCGACGTTCAGATCTTTCATGACAAAGCCAGCGTCGGCTTCGATCACAACGGTTCCTAGCGGCACTTTAATGGTCACGTCTTCGGCCGACTTGCCGGTGCGATTGGCAGGGCCGCCGTTGTTGCCGCGATGACCGCGCCAATGCTTGGTGTGCGACATCGCCATTAGGCTGTCGACCCCTTCTTCAGCGACCAGGATGATGCTGGAACCACTGCCGCCGTCCCCGCCGTCGGGCCCGCCGTTGGGAACATACTTTTCACGACGAAAGCTCATGCAGCCGTCGCCGCCTGAGCCACCTTCGACTTCGATAACAACGCGATCTACAAACATAGTCTGCCTACGAACGAAAACAGGGATGACCCGAACTGGATCATCCCTGGTATTTTACTGTTTTGCTAGCGCGAAAGCACAATTACATGTGCTGTCGTAGGCTAGTTCGCTTCGACGGCCGCGGGGACCGGAACGATATTGATGCGGCGACCCTCTTGGTCAAACAGCACCGAGCCATCGCAAAGAGCGAACAGCGTCCAGTCTTTGCCGCAACCGACATTCTTGCCGGGGCGCCATTTGGTGCCCAGTTGACGGATAAGAATATTGCCGGCTCGAACCTTTTCGCCGCCAAACTTCTTGACGCCGCGATACTGGGGATTCGAATCGCGACCGTTGCGGCTCGAACCTTGACCTTTCTTATGGGCCATGTCACCTAACTCCTGGTATGTGATTTCCGCCGATGGCGAGAATGTGCAATTTACCTAGCGTCGCCGCAACACCGGGACGAAACTACTTTTTTAACGGTAAACCCACTCGTAGTCAACCTGACCCTGGACGCCGAACCGAATCTCGTCTTCATGTTCGTTATAGCGATCGCCGGGACGCCAAAAATTGAGCTTAAGCATCTTGGTCTGGAACGAGCGATGTGACCCGATTTTCATCGGATCAAGGTCTTCTGGCTGATCGGTCCAACGAAATGCGTTGGTCAGGCCGTCGACATAGATCGAAAAATAGTCGGTGTTGGGGTCAATGTCTTCCCAGATCGCCACGCCCCAGATACCGTTGTCGACTTCTTCGGTACTGACCGGAATATCGAAGCGGCTGATCGAAACCGTGTCGTACAAAGGGGTTCCGCCCATCTCGCGAGCTGCAATCGGCGCCATCGCCACCGGGACGAGCCGGTCGAGATACTCCTTCTTCTGATCGCTCGATTCCAGCAAAAATCGCGGGAACATGCGGATCGGCGTGGTCGAGTCGCTGGCTTGCGTCGCTTCGTAAAGCGTGTCGCCGGTCTCAAATGTGGTTGGCTTTGATTCTAGCGGGTTGCCCATGTTGCGAACGCGGAAGACCATATACCATAACATTTTACGCTGCATTTTGCCGGTCGGCTGCGGCACGTCGACTTCGATCATGCGGATCGGTTTGAACGAGAAATCGAGCCCCCAGATGTTGCGGCGATAAATGACCTTCTCGGCCATGGCCTTCAGAGTCCGCGATTCAGGCAGCGTCTCCGGCGACCAGTCGAGTCCTTGAGCACCTTGAATGAGTTCCAGGATAGGTTCAGGGCCGGTAAAAGTTTCTTCGGACCGCAGGTCCGAGGGAATGTTGGTCAGCACTCCTTCGGCAAAGACCCGGCGAGGCGGATTGTGCGGATTTTTCGGCCCCGCCGGCGCAGGCTGTGCCGCTGTAGCATTGATCGCGACTTCACCGCCGCCAGGCTGTTGAGCAACTGCCAATGGCACAGCAGCAAGGGCAAACAGTAGCAGCGCAGCGGTATTTGTACGACGCAACATGCTGGCGATTCCAGACGGGTAGAGCTATCGAAGACGAGCCAGGGCCACAAAAATGCCGTAACCCAAGCCTTTAAGTATACTTGCCTAAATTGCCCAGGGTCAAGTTTCTGAGCAAAACTGGTGGAAATCCGGAGATAGGTGGTACTTTAGTGGCCATGTGTGGGGGGGGGCTAGGTTTTCGCCGGACAAAGTTCAGGGGTGTCGCCAGATGTAGGGTCCGCTGTGCGGACCACGGGAATCACAAGAAAGCATGCAAGCATTCGAGCAGGGCAGCTGGTCCGCACAGCGGACCCTACTTATCTACTTATCTGAAGTCCCGGAAGCCCGCGTGAGATTTTTCTCATTGGGTTTGTAACAAACCGGCCAGAGTTCCGCTGTGCTAGGTAGAGACGAGACGCAACCTACCTTCCCACCACAACTTGCTCCCAGGACTTTAAGCCATGATCCACTCGACCAAAACCATCGCTGCCCTGATCGCCGTCGCACTTTTGACCTTCGCTGTCAGCGGGGCCGAAGCAGGCAACAACCGCGGTGGGTCCAACCATAAAAAACAGTTCAACAATCACCAGCACAGCCAGCAGCACAAAAACTTTCAACACAAATTCAATCACAACGCCCATATCAACAACTTCAAGCCGACCCAGCACCACAACCAACACCACAACAACTTCCACCCGACCCAGCATCACAACCAACACCACAACAACTTCCACCCGACCCAGCATCACAACCAACACCACAACAACTTCCACCCGACCCAGCATCACAACCAACACCACAACAACTTCCACCCGACCCACCATCACAATCAACACCACAACAATTTCCACCCGACCCAGCATCACAACTCGGGGCACCATCTGCACTTCGATCACCACGTGCTGAACGCGTGGCTCGGCAACTAATGTCTGGTCTACTGCAGTTCACGCCGCTCAGGCTTGCTAAGAGGGCTGCTTTCTCTCGGACTATCCGCGGGAAAGCAGCCCTCTTTTTTTGTTTAATTGCTCAGCGGCGTCACGTATGCTGAGCGAACTGCGTGAATCGTTCGGAGTCACGCCAGCAATCGAGCAGGACCGATGGTCCGATACACTGAGCAGGACCCAACGGCATGGCGATATTCGTAATCGGAGCAGTCGTCGCTGTGGTGATTGCGGCAGCGATGATCCGTCGCTGGTTAGACCTTTGGAAGGTAATTGTGAGCTATGCGATCCTATCACTGATCATGCTGCAGCCAGCCGATATGGGAGAGTGGATCTTGCAAGTCTGGCCACTGACGCTGGTCCTGGCGATCTTGGCCTGTGCGGCAGGTTGGATCGGGCAAAAGGTTGTTAGCCGTGACGACGGCTGGGGATATGCTTTTCGCCTAGCGTTGATTTTCACGCCGCTGCTGTGGGGCGCTGCAAATTGCTGGGATTAGAAGCGGCTGAGGTGCGTGGTTAGTGTGCAAGTTTTCGACTTCGCTGAGCCGATGTACCGCACCGTGGACCCGACTTTCCCTACTCTCCCGGCTGCGTCTCTTCAAACTCTCTCGGTTGGGGAAGCTCAAATTCAATTGGTGGCAGCAAAACGACTAGGTCGCACTCGTCGTACTGCCGGTCGTACCTGTCAGCGACGCGCTGGCCGTCGATAACGCTGCCGTCCGTATCATCTCCGCCGTTGTCGATGCCGTTCAGGAAGTAACTGTAGAGCAAGAAGCCAGACTCGCGGCGAGAGTAGTGCAACAGCTTGCCGGTGAACGGATCGGTGAGCAGAGGGCTCGTTTCGTCGTCGGCAATTGCTTCCAATGATTCGGGGTACTGGCCGTGTTGTAAGCGATATTTTTCGAGCAGGACGCCGGCGCGGATCAAGTGCAGATCGGTGTTGCAGCGAAACTCGCCTCCCAATAGATGAGATGCAAACGGTTTTTCGTATTGGGCAATGAAGTTCCCCAATAATTCGCCGCGCGCCCGTTGGTTGATGGTGGCTGAAAATAGATTCATTGGTTGGGCGCTGTTTTGAAATGCCGCTTCGAGTTCATCGGCTCCGCGAGTTGAAGACTGATAAGCGTCAAGTGAGTTCGGTAGCCGCGCCGCAGCGGCAGCACGGTCGTGCCAGCCATTGAGAGTCGCCATCATCGCATTGCGATCGAAGGGAGCTGAAGTAAGCAGGTCGAACGCAGGCGGAACCGAACCATCATAGAGATCTCGTGTAGCCGATTCGTCACCACGACAGATGCTCTGGCCAATATCAAGCAATTCAAAACGCCAATGATAATCAGTCACATCGGCAGCTTCATGAATTGGTTGCTGCACGGCGAGAAAGGTTTCGATTTCGGTCAACAGTTGCGCATCACATTGCCCACTGTTAAGCAGCGTCCATGTCGCATCATAGGCTCTGTCACGCAGTGCAATCGCGACCAGCAATTGGATGTACGAGGGGGCAGTCGACCGTGCGTCGCTCAGCTGATAGATGGTTTGAATATCGCGCCAAGCAAACTGCGGTTGCTGCTGTCCGATGGAGCGCATCGCGCGGATCGTTAAGCACCGGGAGATGTCTCGGTACATGTAGACGACCGCATCAATGTTGCCAAACCAAGAAACATTTTTCGCATCAAGCAACTTAGTCGAAGGTGAATAAAAGTCGGGCCTTTCACCGACCTGGTGCAATTGATCGAGCTGATGTTGTTGCGAGTCGAGCCAGTCGGATAACAGTGAAAATTGCTCGCTCCGCCAGGGCGAATTGGCCGCCGCCCGAAACGCTTCGTCGGGATCGACAGGGTAATAATTAACATCTTCATCGAGTGAGTCACGACTTAACCAGTCGCGGACTTCCGTTTGAAAAGTCCAGTCATCCAGCGAGCGCCAGCCAGAGTCGGCCGGCGGTTCGATCTGCAGAGCATCGCAAACCAACTGCTGGTGCTCCGGTGAGAGCCCGGCTGGCTAAGTCGCCTGCAGAATGACTACTGCTTTGTTTTGCTCCGGCGGAATGCGTGGTCCCTGCCGCTGTCGGATCGCCGCGACATAGTCCACGTAGCCATCGGCTGTTAGCGGCTCGGTTAGATGGGTCGTCGCTTGGGAGATCATCAACGGCCGGGCCGGACCAAACGCCAACCAAACCAGCAGTAAGAAGATCACACCCAGCGTGGAACCGATTACGAGCAGATAAACTTTCCATTTTTTCATGGCAGTGTCGTCTCAAATCGCGAGGCTACATCGGGTGGGTTGATTGTAGTCGGTGCGGCGATTGCAGGTCACGCCGATTGATGAGAAAGCTTCTTGTTCCAAGATTCTTTGCCCTGCGGCGAATTAACCAGCTAGGCCGCTTGTCGAGCATCGGCTTGACCGCCAAACTGACCCACTGATTGAATTCTTCCTTTTGCTGGAAAGCCGCCGCGCCATGTTGGGGCCTATTGTCTGGATGATTGTCGGGCTGATTGGGCTCGTGGTTGGGGGAGAGTTATTGGTTCGCGGCGCGTCGAAATTGGCGGCGCTGGCCGGGATCTCTCCGTTGATAGTTGGTTTGACGGTAGTTGCGTTTGGTACCAGCGCCCCGGAATTGGCGGTCTCGTTAAGCGCCAGTTTGCAGGGAAATACCGATATCGGCGTCGGCAATATTGTGGGGAGCAATATTTTTAATGTGCTTGCCGTGTTGGGTATGTCGGCGCTGATTGCGCCGCTGGTCGTCTCCAGCCAATTGATCCGCTTGGATGTGCCGCTGATGGTGGCCTTGTCATTTTTGATGCTGGCAATGGGATTGGACGGCCAAATCAGCCGCCTGGATGGCGGCATCTTGTTTGGTATTTTGATCCTCTATATCGGTTGGCTGATCTATCAGAGCCGCAAAGAAAAGCAAGCCGTCCTTGATGAATTCAACGGCGAGTATGGCGCCAAAGGAAAATTGAGTCTCGGCATGTTGCTAGTGCAGTTGGCGCTGATTGCGGCTGGATTGGTCGCGCTGACTTTTAGCGCGCAATGGTTGGTCACCGGCGCTAGTGAGATTGCCCGCTATTATGGGATGAGTGAACTTTTGATTGGACTGACGATCGTCGCCGTTGGAACGTCATTGCCCGAAGCGGCGGCATCGGTGATGGCGAGCATCCGTGGCGAACGCGATATCGCGGTCGGCAACATCGTGGGGAGCAACATCTTCAACATCTGCTGCGTGCTGGGATTATCGGCGCTGGTCCCGGTCAACGGGATTCCCGTTTCGGCAGCCGCACTGCAGTTTGATATCCCCGTGATGATCGCCGTGGCGGTCGCGTGCTTGCCGATCTTTTTTACCGGCTACACGATCGCGCGATGGGAAGGGTTGTTGTTCGTCTTCTATTACATCGCCTACACGACCTATTTGATTCTGGTCGCGGTCGATTCAACGTTGGTTGATCCATTTGGCGTGATGATGCTGGGGTTTGTCTTACCGCTGACGGTGCTCACATTGTTGGTGACGACGTTCCGGGCGCTGCGCAAGCCGGCGAAGGAGTAGAAGAGAGAGCGGAAATCGAAAAGCCGTAGGACAAAGGGAACAAGCGAGGAACGAGCCATTTCACTAATTAGGCGTCGCTCGATGACGTAATCCAGCTTGAACTTGCAAGCCGATTGTTGGGTTTCGCTTCGCTGCACCCAACCTACTAATTACGGTTACACCAGTCTAGCGAACTGGTGCGGCGGCGCCTGCGGCGATAGAAGAGGGGCCGGCTTCGTAGGCGGAGAACTCGCCCCAGACCGGAAAGTGATCCGAGACATCCATCGCTTGATCTTGCGTCAGGCCAAACTCTTGTTGCGTGTCAAAAACGTCGGCTGAGCCGGTGAACTCACGCGTGTCGGCGGCGAGAAAGACGAGATTGTCGTAGCTCGATTTCCGTAGCGTGTTGGTCGTTTGATCGGCGACCGTCCAGGTGATGCCGGGAACTTGCCCTAGAGCGCCGAGATGCTTGTAGTCGACGTTCAGATCACCCAGCAAAATAACGTCATCTTCTGGTCCGCTATAGCGCACCAGTTGATAGACTTCGCCCAGCGCGTCGAGCTCTTCATCGGTTTCGTCCGGATCGGTATGGATGTTGACCAGGGTGAAGCGAAACGGAGCCCGCGAGCGATCCGCGCCGATCGCGCGAAACGAAGCGACCAGTGGTTCGCGATGCAGCAAGTCGCTGGGGTCGTTGATCGTGAAGACCGAGTCGGGCTCGACTGCGATTCGGTTTTTGTCATAGATAAAAACGTACTGCTCTTTGCTATTGGAGCGTCCGAGTCGCGGGCCAACGATCGCATCGTAATTGCGGCCGGTGCTGTTGATCAGTTGCAGAAACCGCGGAATCACGTCTTGTTCGACGCTGCGTAGCTCTTGCACCGCGACCAGATCAAACTTGCGCACGATCTCGACCAACACCTGCATCGCTTCTGGCTTGTTTAGCTTGGACTGCCCGAAGACTTGAATGTTGTACGAGGCGATCCGGATTGTGTCGCCTGACGGAGGCGCAGTCACGCCGCCGGTTGTTGGCGCCTTGCCGGTAGTGACGCCGGTTGTAGGGGCATCGCTCGGCTGGGTTTGCTTTTGTTGCTGCGCGAGTTCGGCGGCGACTTTTTCAAGCTGCTCGACATTGCAGCCTGCAGCGCAGGCCAAGCCGGTGATAAATGCCAAGAACGAGAGAATGGCGGCCCGCATCGCAGCCTCCTTGCTGTGCAGAGAGCGAGAATGGATTAATAGCGCGCGGAGCGTATCAAACCAGCGGCGCCAGCAGCCAGATCAATTTCGCGAGATTTGCGAAATTGTAGTGCGCATGAAACATCGTCTTATTGCTTTTCGACGCGACCGCCGGCCAGGCGAATTACCTCGTGCCCTTGCGCGGCGATCGAGTTGTCATGGGTGACCATGACGATCGTGAGATTTTGCTCGCGATTGAGCCGCTTCAAGATCTCCATGATCTCGCCGCCGGTCTGCTCATCTAGATTGCCGGTCGGTTCATCGGCCAGCAAGATGCGCGGCTTCGCGATCAGCGCTCGTGCGATCGCGGTTCGTTGCATTTCGCCGCCAGAGAGTTCGCGCGGTTTGTGGGTGAGTCGGTGGCTGAGCCCGACCATTTCGATGAGTTCTTCGGCCCGCTTGCGGAACTGTTTGCGCGCCGCCCAATAACGCCAGATGCCGTGAGAGATCATGATCGGCGTCAGAACGTTTTCTAGCGTCGATAGCTCTGGCAACAGGTGGTAGAACTGAAAAATCATGCCAAACGCGCGGCTGCGAAGAGCGTCGCGTTGTCGCGAAGTGAACTTGTCGATCCGCGTATTGGCGAAATGGATTTCGCCGGAATCTGGCGTATCCAGTGTCCCCATTAGGTGCAACAGCGTACTTTTGCCGCTGCCGCTTTGCCCGATGATCGAGGTGATTTTTCCTTCTTCAGCGGCGAAGTCGACTCCGCGAAGAACCGGAATAGTCAGGCGACCTTTGCGGTAGCTTTTGTGAAGATCACGTGTTTCAAGCAACGGTTTCTTCTTTTTTTTGCTTGGCTTTTCGCTCGTCGTCGCTGGCGCACTCGCCGAGGCGGCGACAGCAGGCTGCGCAAATTTTGCCGGACTAATATGCGGGCCGCTTGGTTCTTTGCGGCGTGCTTCATGATCGGGCAACACGCTTTCGCGCTGCAAACGGATTTCGAGAGCGGACATGCCGTGCGATTCTGTGTTACTCATAGCGAAGTGCCTCAACTGGATGAAGTCGCGCGGCTCGCATCGCCGGCAAAACGCTCGCCAAAACGGCGATCAACATCGCGCCGGCGACAACCCAGGCAATGCTCCACGGTTCAACGATGGTCGGAATCTCGCGGAAGTAATAGACCGTCGGATCAAAGACCTCGCGACCGGTGATCCATTCGATCACCTTCGCGATGCGGTTAATATTGACGACAAAGAGCAGGCCGAGCACCATGCCGACGCCGGAGCCGACGATGCCGAGTGACAATCCATAAGCGACAAAGATGCTCATGATGCCGCCGCCTGAGGCGCCCAGCGATTTCAGAACTCCGATGTCTTTGGTCTTTTCGACGACGATCATGTAGAAGGTCGCGAGAATGCCGAATCCGGCGACCCCGATGATCAAAAACAGCAGGATATTGAGGATCGTCTTTTCCATCTCGACTGCTGATAGCAGCGGGCCTTGCAGATCGCGCCACGATTGAATGCGATACGGACTGGCCGAGGGAGGAAACGCGGCACGAAGCTTGTCGGTCGCTTGTTGCAGGTTGACTCCCTCTTTCAACTTAATTTGGATCGTCGAGATTGCAGTGCCATGCTCGGGATGAATCATGCCACGCAATCGCTGCATCTGATCAAGGGGCATGAAGGCGAACGCGGCGTCGTATTCGCTCATCTTGCTTTCATAAAAGTCGGTCACGGTGAACGTTGCGTTCATCGCTTTGGGCGGATTTTCGGCTGTGGGGAAAGTAAGTTTGACGTCATCGCCCGGGAGAACCATGAAGTAATCCTTCACTTCTCCGGTCGCCTGATCGCGATCACGAACGCTGCCGATGGCGATGCCCAGGATTAGCCCCGTTGCTTGGTTGGTCAGCGGATCGTAAGTCGATTCGGCAGGCAAGCCGCGACGCGATGAAAAAGGATCGGCGCCCTTTTTGTTCGGATCATAGAGCTCGGCGTTGGTCATCTTGTTCAGTTCTTCCGGTCGCGCTCCGGGCAGCGGCGGCGCATCGGCGTCGGTCGCGAACGGGGGTAAGACTGCCTTTGCCGGCAGCTCTTCTTCGTGATTGACCAGATCAACCGGGGCAGGTTGGGCGATACGTTTTTGGCGGAGCAGATCTTGATCGGGCCAACGGCCGGTTTCTTCAAATTCACGGAATTGCGACAGCTGCATTTCCAGCTCACGCTCGTACAGCACTTTGCCGCGGCGATGGCCCCAACCGGCGTCACGCAGGGGAGATCCTTCGTCTCCTTCGTAGCCTGACTCTTTCAGCTTGAAGTCGACGTGCTCGCGATTGGCAGGGTGTTTGAGGTATTGGGTAAAGTCGCTAACTTTGGCGTACGACTCGGGATCGATGCCGACCAGCGTCACATGCCGCGGCATCCATTGATCCCGGATCTTCATGCTGAGCATCGCCGGCACATGCCCTGTCATGGTGATGGACTCGATGTCATCGCCGGCCACGGCTTTGACTTTTGCGAGTTCTTCTTCCCAATGATAGAAGCCGTTCAGACTGTGGCTTTCTAAGACGATGTCCGACAGGATGCCATGCAAGCGCGAGTGCATCTCGTGCGAGAAGCCTGACATGACCGAGTTGACGACGATCATCGTAGCCACGCCAAGCGTGACGCTAATGATCGAAGCGAGCGCGATATAGCGCGTTCGCAGATATCGCAGGCAGAGTATCAGCTTGTACATCGCCAGTCCTTCGGCTATCTCGATGGCGGCGGCTTCCTTGCCGACGCGGATCAATCGGCAAGCTCTATTCGTGCGACGCTTCGTGCCGCAGGAGGGGGAATAGAATGATCTCGCGGATCGTTTGCGTATTAGTAAGTAACATGACTAACCGGTCAATCCCAATTCCTAAACCGCCAGCCGGAGGCATGCCGTTTCGCAGCGCTCGGATGAAGTCGTGGTCCATTTTGGCCATCGAGTCTTCGTCTGCCTGACCATCTAGTTGCGTCCGGAATAGCTTGTCCTGCAGGTCAGGATCATTCAGCTCGGTATAGGCGTTGGCGACTTCCATGCCGTTGATAAACAGTTCAAACCGCTCGGCGACCGCTGGATTGTCGGTTTTGCGCTTAGTCAACGGACAGATGCTAGCAGGGTAATCCATCACAAAGATGGGGCCCTTCAACTGATCTTCGACTTTTTCTTCAAAGATCTCGTTGCGGATGACATCGGGATGTTTGCCATCGGTAGCGAGTCCCAGATTGATCGCGTACCGCTTCACGGCCGCGTCGTCGGTCGGATCGATTCCGGTGTTCTCTTGAAACAGTTCGGCGTAGGTGCGACGCTCGAACGGAGGAGCGAAGTTAACCATCGTTTCGCCATACGGCAGGTCAAAACTAGCGCCGATTGCGTTGATCGCACCAGAGATGACCGCTTCGGTCAGATCCATCATCGAGCGATAGTCGCCGTAGGCTTGATAGACCTCGAGCATGGTGAATTCTGGATTGTGCTTGGGGCTGATTCCTTCGTTGCGATACACGCGACCCAGTTCAAAGACCCGCTCCATACCGCCGACCAACAGGCGTTTTAGATGCAGCTCTAGCGCGATCCGCATGTATAGTTCCATGCCCAGCGCGTTGTGGTGCGTGGTGAACGGTCGAGCCGCGGCGCCGCCGGCGATTGCGTGCAACGTTGGGCCTTCGATCTCGATAAAGCCTTGATCGGAGAGGGTTTTGCGGATCGATTTGACGATTTCGGTCCGTTTGACAAAGCGTTCGATCGCTCCATCGGTATGGGCCAGATCGAGATAGCGCATCCGTTGACGCAGTTCGGGATCGGTCAGACCTTTGTGCTTTTCTGGCGGCGGATCGAGGGTCTTGGTCAGAAAATGGAGCTCTTCGACGAAGATCGTCAGCTCGCCGGTCTTGGTTTTGCGCAGTTCGCCATCGATGCCGACGATATCGGCCAGATCGAGACATTGGGCGATTTGCCAATTGCGTTCGCCAACCTGATTTTGGCCGATAAAAATCTGAATTCGCCCGGTTCGGTCACGCAAATCGGCGAAAACCAGCTTGCCTGTCGGCCGCATCAGCACAATTCGACCGGCGATGCGGACCTTGGGGCCGGAGTAGGAGGTGACGTCCTTCCCCTCTTTGGATTCGGTCGTTTCAACGATTTCCGCCTCCCGAGCACGGACCTCGGCAATCGCCATCTGATCGTCAAACCGCTGCCCCCATGGGTCGATCCCCAAGTCGATTAACTGCTGCATCTTTTGGCGGCGAGCCGCTTCAAGCGCTGAGTGATTCGCTTCATCTTCCGTGACTGTCCATGGGCGATCCTTGGCGGTCAGTAGCTTGCCGATGACCCGTGTCAGCAAATCTTTGAAGTCATCTTGCGGCTCGTACATCTCGACGCGACTGGGCTTCAGCCCGGTGGGAAGACGGAGCAAATCATACATTTCGCCGGCGACATCTTCGCGATTGCCGTTGTGGTCATTTCGCATAAACCATACGCACTGAAGCAGTTGCGTCTGCTTGGCGCTCTCCAACACGATGTCTAGTTCATGCTGAGCGGTTTCTTTGGTGTAGGGATTGAGAGCGGTTTCGTTGTCCGATCCCAGACCGATCGTCAGCACAAGGGTCTCTTTGGCCTGCTGTAACAAGTCTTTGGACGGCGCCGCGCCGGGATGACCGTGATCGTCGGTATCAAAGCAGTGGTCGATGATTTCAAAGGTGACGCCAAACTGCGGTTTAGCGACGGTCTTGTTGAACTCTTTGAAAAACTTCCGCACGTCGCGGCATTCCTTGACCGTGTCGTTCGACCAGAGCAGGAAGACGTGGTACTTGGAGGGGCGTTTGGCGGGTGCGGCCATGAAAATTGCCTCAGTTGTCGGGCGAAAATAGCCACGGATCCTGTCCGCGGCGCAATTGCGAAGGATGTAACCTCAAGAACCCCAACATTTTCCAGAGATTTGAGGACGGGTCAATGCGGGCAGATTTCCGCAGGTCCTAGGGAAGAAGGGCCGGGCTGGAAGCTTTGCGGGGGGGATGCACTGCTAGCAGCTGAGCTGCGGTCGTCGGCAGAATTGGCGACATAGCGTAGCGAGGTAATTGAGCAAGGACGGCCAGATCGAGGGTCTAGCGAATCCCCGCATGCATTATCCGTGGTGTTGGTGATCGCGAAACAAAGGTAAATCAGATTGGAGAATCACGTTCCCAACGGCAAGCAGATGTCTGTCAGCCACTCTTCAGGCGGCAATTGACTCGCGTCGTTGACATAGACCTCGTATGCCGGGAAGTCGCCTGGCTCGTGGCCGCTGTCGGGGAGCCAAACCGAGAAGAACCAGCGATAGGCTTCGTGCAGCGTGTCGTAATGTCCTTGATGCCGCAGGATGGCGCATTTGCCGCTGGGGATGGTTTGGACTTGGATGTCGCCGGTTGGTTGAAAGGTGTCGTCGACCGTGAAGCCGACGTCGGCCCGCTGTTTCTCTGGTGCAGTGACCTCGGGATCATCGTGGTAGACGCCAACGCATTCGGTACAGCCGGTCATCAAATTGTTTTCGGTAGCGAATTGTAGGACGCGACCAAACGCAGGATTCAGATTCTCGAAGCCGTAGGCGCCGATAATGCGCTGATAGGCCAGTCGCCGAGCGGGTTGCGTTTCGATACGAACGTCGGAGGAAGCGTATTTGACAGTTGACACGAGATAATCCTTGATTGATGCAGGCGGATGTTCCAGCGACTGATAGTCGCTCGGGGTGACGCCGAATGTTCGAACGAAGACACGAGTAAATGCTTCGTGTGATCCATATCCGGCGTCGAGCGCGATGTCCAAAACCGATCGACGGCGATAACGCAGGGACTGAGCCGCGCGCTCCATTCGCAATCGACGAACGTAGTCATCAGCGCTCTCGCCCACGATACCGCGAAAGATTCGATGAAAATGGCACGGCGAATAGTCAGCCGCTGTGGCCAATTTTTCAAGCGACAGATCTTCGTCCAAGTGGTTTTGGATAAAAAGCTGTACGCGGAGAATCTTGGCTTCGTAGCGTCGGCGGGTCGCGTTCATACGGTCAAATACTAATATCCGGCAACAGAGCGATCTTGATCGTTCTTGCGAAATCGAAATTTTGTTAGGCCCAACCTTTTATCCAGTAGTATCCAAGTTGCTTCGATTGAGGGATTTGTTGCAGGCCTAACGCCAATTCGTGCCAATCCTGGGGGGCAATGGCCGCCAGAGCGTAATCGGCGGCGGCCGGTTCGTCGGTTGCGTATTGGATTGGTACGGGGATGAAATCTTCCCAGCGCGGCTCGCTCGGA
Organism: Blastopirellula sp. SH421; assembly: GCF_057808535.1. NCBI lineage: Bacteria > Pseudomonadati > Planctomycetota > Planctomycetia > Pirellulales > Pirellulaceae > Blastopirellula > Blastopirellula sp. SH421. Next base: position 6,184,303 of record NZ_CM173712.1, on the reverse strand, counting down.
TCTCCGTAATAATAAGCGGCGGTCGCTACTTTTTGACCGATTCGCGGCGGTTCACCACCAATCTTTTTCAGGTTGTGCGCAATGATCTTGATCACTTTCTGAGAACCGGCTTTGCCGGTCGCCATGTCGGTAAAGACCGCCAGGCGCGGAGGAATTAATGAGACAACGACTGCCGGGCAAAGATTGCCGTCTTGAAACTGACTGCGCCAATGTCGATAGCGCCATGTCGAACCCCCGATGAAGAGGAGGCCAGCGATCAGGATTGCCAGCGGCGAAAATTCGGTAGCTTGAATCGATCCCGGCTTGTCATCGACCAAGACATTGAACAGAAAGACGATCATCGCCATGCTGATCGCAAGTACTGCTGCGATTGGCGTGATCAACTCAGCTGGTTGATGGATTAAGAATGTTCCCAAATTCATGCGAACGCCGGCTGGATGCGACGCTTCGGTGGGGCCTGCACCGGTATGCTGGCTAGAGCAAGGGACATAAACGGGCTCACCGCATTGAACGCACGCGATCGTCGAACCGGCAAGTTCGAGCGGCGCGGACTCTTGCGATCCGCATTTGCAATGCGTTGTTATTCCCTGGCTGACGAAACGCGCTCTTAGCGGCTGATGTTGCTCTTTGCAAACGCTCCGTCGCCGCATGCTAAGCAACTCCCGCGAACTAAACTCGCTGGTCAAACGTTTTAACAATTCTGCGGATCCGAGCGTTTGTTGCAGTTGCAACTCTTCCGCATGCAGCGGCAGCATTGTGAGGAAGCGGATCGAATGCTCGCCCATGGCCAGTTCTCCAACCACGCTGGGGAGCACCAGCGGCGCTATGAAGATCCAGCCAGCCATCAACGTTCTTGGGTGGAACGGTTGCGGTGGGGAGCCATTAGGGAGAGTATCCGATTCGGTCAGAAACTTGTTGTTTTCATGCGGAAAACGTGCTGCGACTTTCATCCAACGGAGCGGCCAATAGTTCGCTTCATTGCGAAGCGCAACGTCTTCGATCGGCCAAGCCTGGGGAAGACAAAGTATCAGCTCCGAATAGGCGCGATCTTTCGCGTCGTCCGGCGGATTCATCGGTTGATCCGCCATGCCGCACGTGACCAGCGAATGAAAGGGACGTCCCACTGACGGTTTCACCCAAAAGATATCGACCTGCTTTTGCTCATTCACTTGATCACGAAACAGACGCGCGATGGGGCCGATGTGGGTCTCGACATGCAGACTAATCGCCATCAAAAGTTGCGGATCGCGTTCGACCATCTTTCGCATCGGCTGGTTGGTCAGCGGCGATTTGTGTTCAAGGCTTGGATCAGCGGCGACAAGGATCGCCATGGTTTGGCCAGGTTCAGGAACCTGAAGCGTCGTTCCGCAAGCTTTGCAAATTGTCTTACGGCCGATATGTTTTTCGTCGACCACAAAGCCCTTACCGCAGACAGCGCAGCGGAACTCAATCGTCATTAGGGAACGCTCGAACTAGGTCGTCGAATGAAAAGGGAACGCTGATCAGCTGCGATCGATTATAGCTCAACGTCATAATTGCCGGGTTGAAACGGGCGAGGAACCTGCTTTAGACCGGCTTGCAATTGTGCCCAAATAGCATCGTCAACTTGGGTCATTGCATGCCGTATGGCGGCAGGCTCGCTGGCGCCATAAGAGATTAGAATTGGGTGAAAGTCTCCCCAGCGTTGGACCCCATCACGATTTTCAGACGCCGTCGCTGCAGTAAAGGATGCAGCCGCTACGGTGCGTTGCCCCAACTTGACTGATGCGCCATCAATCTCGTGCAGGGAGTGCGGCATTATTTTGATCACCAATTGCGGCTCGCCATCCCCGGTCGCATTCATATCGGCCAGCACTGCCAGGAGTCGCGGTTCGAGCGAAACGACAACCGCCCCGCAGGCATCGCCGTCACGGAAGTGATTGCCGATGATCCGGTAGCGTTGAATCGCGAGAGCCAAAAAGATCGGAATCGGAATTAAAAATCCCCAGTGCTGCCACGATCCCAACGCAAGCAGCAGCAAAACCGGGATTAGCCACCACAGCAGCTCCATCGGACAGTACGAATAATAGCGTAGTAAGCGAAAGCGAACCCCAGCCGGATGTGTCGCAGAGGGGCCAGCGGGGCGGTGACCAGAAATTGCGAGCGTAGAACAAGGGACATAAACCGGTTTGCCGCATCGTTGGCAAGGAATGCTTTGGCCGGCTTGTTGAGTTGCGACCTGAAAGCTCTCGCCGCACTGGCAAGTGACGTATATTCCACGCAGAGCCGACCGCTTTTTGCCCACTGCGACCAATTGGCAAAAGCTAGGGCGTTGCATGTCGATCAATTCGATGATGCTGAAATTGTCGGACAGACGATCAATTGCTTCGTCATACCCTTGCTTTAATTTGAATTCCATCTCGTCAAGATGCAGCGGCAGCATGTACAGGAAGTTGACGGTGTGATCCTCGTGCTTCATTTCCCACGACTCTTCGCCAAACATGATCGGCGGTACGAACATCCAGCATCCCATGGGTGAGCTGGCGTCAAACTCTTCAGGCGGATTGCCGCCGGGAATCGTGTGTGAGACGGTAAAGAATGTTTCGTAATCGTGAGGAAAGCGAGCCAGAATTTTCATCCAGCGAATCGGCCAATAGTTTGCTTCCTCTTCAAACGCTTGATCGCTCAGCGGCCAATCTGCCGGTAGGCAAAGGACCAATTCGGCATAGGCGAGCTCTTCAGCGCCAGGCGGCGTCGTCATGGGACGTTCGGCCATGCCTGAGGTGATCAGCGTATGATAGGGGCGATCTTGCGTCGGCTTTACGTGGAAGATGTCGACATGCACCGTATCAGAAATCATTTCGTGAAAAACGGTTTCGATCGGGCCAAAGTGTTGTTCGATATGCTGGCCGACTGCTTCGATCAGAGCTTCGTCACCCGTTGCGAGCTCGAAGCCTTCTTTAATCTTGTTGCTATGATCGTATAGCGTGCTGCCTCCGGTCGTATTGCCGGCGAGTTCGGCTTCGCCCTGATCGGGAACCGTTATCGCTGTGCCGCATGCTCGGCACGTGGTTTGGCGACCTACATGCTTGCTGTCCACTTGGAATCGCTTGCCACAGACTGGGCAAGCAAATTCGATCGGCATGAGAAGACTCCGCAGACTAGCAAAGAAGAGGGAGAGAGGAGATCGACGCCATTTTGTCGCCGCGTCGGTTGATCATACCCCCTGCTCTGTGGCAATGCAAAAAAATCAGGCAGTCGGCGGGGAGGTTCGATTGGTTGCAGTAGAACGCGGCTTATGGTCTGCTTCGAGCACCTCTGTTTTTAATCGTCGGCATGTCGGCTGCGAGGCATTTCTCGCTGCGATTCGGCCGCATTCCTACGGAGCCTGCAAGGTTTGTATGGCGAAATCCCCCAAAGTTGAAATCCGTTGTAATGTCTGCGGCAAGTCATTTCCGGAAGACTCCATTCTGCCAGCCGATTTGGTGCGTACGCCGGTGGTGTTGTTGATACGAAAGGCTTGTCCCGATTGGAATGAAGCGAGTCACATTTGCGTCACAGACCTGAATCGATTTCGGGCTGACTACGTGCAGCAATCGCTGGAGGCCGAGCGTGGCGAACTATCAGTTTTGGAAGATGAAGTTGTCAAAAGCCTGCGACAACACGAGATCTTGGCCGAAAACCCAGATGAAGAATTCGACGAGCACAAATCGGTCGGACAGCGACTTGCGGATCGCGTCGCCAGTTTTGGCGGCAGTTGGACCTTTATTCTCTTGTTTGGGGCGGTGTTGGTTGCGTGGATCGCGGTGAACTCGCTCACGCTGTTGAAGGCGCCGTTTGATCCCTTTCCCTTCATTTTGCTGAATCTGGTGCTATCCTGTCTTGCGGCGATTCAGGCGCCGGTCATCATGATGAGTCAAAATCGTCAAGAAGCGAAAGATCGCTTGCGTGCCGAACATGACTATCGCGTCAATCTGAAAGCCGAGCTCGAAATCCGCCAGCTCCATTCGAAGCTCGATTTGCTGCTGACGCATCAATGGCAACGCTTGCTGGAGATTCAGCAGTTACAAACCGATCTCTTAGAAGAGATCGCGAGTCGCGGAGCGAAAAAAACGTAGTGACACGTCGCTGAAAGTTGGAACAACGGGAATGAAACGTCTGCTTTCACGCTTGACCCCTTTGGCGGCGGTCTTGATTTTTTGCGGCGCCGCTTGGCTGTTGGGACACGAACTGCGCAACTATCATTGGCGCGATATTCGCCAAAGTTTGAATCAGATGCCGCCGCTAAAGATTGCGTTTTGCGCAGGGCTGATGATTCTGAATTATGCCGTCCTGGTTGGTTACGACCTGCTGGCGCTTGCAGCGATTGGCCGGAAGTTGCCGCTGCCGCGAGTGGCTTTCGCATCGTTTACAGGCTTCGCCGCGAGTTACAACTTTGGCGCCACGCTGGGCGGAGTGCCGGTGCGATATCGATCTTACTCGGTGCTCGGGCTCTCTTCGATCGAAATTTTGCAATTGACTTTGATGCTGGGGGGAACGTTTTGGGTTGGCGTCTTTGCAGCGGGAGGTCTGGCATTCATTTTTGATCCGTTTGAGCTTCCCTCTGACCTGCATTTGCCGTTTAAGGCTGTCGATGGGCTCGGCTGGGTGCTGCTGGCGATCGCAGCCGTTTATATGCTGATGACCTGCTTTTGGAAGAAGCCCTTTCTGGTTGCAGGCCATGAGATCCGCTTGCCGGGACCTGGGATCGCATCAGCACAACTCGGTGTTGCGGTGGCCGATATTTTGATCGCTGCCGGTTGCTTGTATGTTCTGCTGCCAGCGGACATCGGCATGAGCTATCCACAGTTTTTGGGTGTCTTTTTGCTGGCTTCGATTGCTGTCGTGTTGACGCATGTACCAGGGGGAGTTGGCGTCTTCGAACTGGTGATCCTCACTTTGACCGCTTCCACGACCAAGGACGACGTTGTCGCAGCGCTGCTGATTTTTCGCGTCATTTATTATCTGTTGCCGCTGTTCGCGGCGATTGTGTTGTTGGGGGGCCAGGAGTACCGCGTTCATCGGCAGCATGTCGATCCTATGGCGCAGCAGGCGCTACGAATCGCAACGGCTGTGCTGCCGACGCTACTTGCGTTTGCAGCATTCATGGCCGGTGTCGTGCTGTTGCTCTCAGGTACAACCCCCGGCGTCCGTGATCGCATCGCAGATCTAAAGCATTTCCTGCCGTTGCCGTTCTTAGAAGCGTCTCATTTTTTGGGAAGCGTGGCCGGCGCTGCGTTGTTGCTAACGGCACGAGGGCTGCAACTCAAGCTGGATTCGGCCTGGTGGGCCGCAAGTTTGTTGTTGATTGCCGGTATCATTACATCGCTGCTGAAAGGTTTTGACTACGAAGCTGCGATCCTATTATCTCTGGTGCTCGCCGCGTTAATCGCCTGCCGGGGGCGGTTTTATCGGAAGGGCTCGCTAGTGCATGAGCGATTCACGCCGGGCTGGATTGGGATGTTCGCGCTGGCGATCATCAGCGCTGTTTGGCTGGGATTTTTCAGTTATCGTCATGTCGACTACCGGAGTGACTTGTGGTGGGATTTCGCATTTCATGCCGACGCTCCTCGGTTCTTGCGGGCGAGCGTCGGTATCGCGGCGGTGATGCTGATCTTCACCGTCTGGAGACTCCTCTCGCGTGCGTCTGGTCCCCGCACGCAACAGCCGACACCAGAAGAGATGGCAATCGTGACAGCGATCGTCGCCCAATCGCCGAGGGTGACTTCAACCTTGGCGCTGCTGGGGGACAAACGGTTTTTGTTCAGCGAAGATCGTACTGCTTTCATTATGTACGCGGTAGAAAAACGATCGTGGATCGCGATGGGGGATCCTGTGGGGCCGGTCGAGCAGTGGAGCGAGTTGATCTGGAAGTATCGCGAACTGTGTGATCACTACGATGGTTGGCCCGTCTTCTATCAGGTTGCGCCAGAGAATCTGTCGATTTATCTCGATCAAGGGTTAACGCTGTTGAAGCTGGGAGAAGATGGCCGCGTACCGGTTCGCGAGTTTTCGATCGCCGGCAATCACTACAAGAGCCTGCGGTCGACTCGCAACAAGTTGCAAAAGTCTGGGTACGCTTTCGAGATCATTCCACGCAGCGAAACCGCCCCACTGATGCCGCGGTTGAAAGAGATCTCCGACGGATGGCTCGCCGAAAAGCATGCAGCGGAAAAAGGCTTTTCGCTGGCTTACTTTGACCAAGCGTATCTCAGCAACTTTGATATCGCCGTGATTCGCAATTCCGACAGCATCGTCGCGTTCGCTAACATTCTGGCAAATCAACCGCGAGAAGAAGCGTCGATTGACCTGATGCGTTACGACTCTTCGATCCCTGGCCTGATGGACTTTCTTTTTATCGAGCTGTTGCTGTGGGCGCAAAAGCAGGGGTTTGAGTGGTTCAACTTTGGGATGGCTCCGCTTTCTGGAATCGAGGATCGTCATCTAGCGCCGCTTTGGAACAAAGTCGCCGGCCTGGTCTATCGCCACGGCGACCACTTCTACAGCTTTGAAGGTTTGCGCGCCTACAAATCAAAGTTCAAACCGATCTGGGCCCCTCGCTATTTGGCGTCGCCAGGGGGCTGGGCGTTGCCGCAAGTTTTGGCCGATACGACCCGTCTAATCGGCCGTCATCGGCCGGTCACAAGCGGGGAAGAAGCCGATTTGGGCTAAACCGGGCAGCGGCGCTCAATTTTCCTTGGGATGATCTTTGCCTGTTCGGCGAATATCGTCGATGAGTGTGGGGATCTCATTAGCTAAGTAGAGTTTGACATTGTTCTCTTCAAGCACACGGCGGACGGCGGAAGGTGATTCCTCATCGCCCGGGAAGAAATGTCCAACGACAACGAGCTTTTGTGCCCCTCGCTGAGCATCATCGTTCTTGTAAATCGAACGTCCTTCAACAGCCCACTTAAAGGCTGTATTCAAAGAAGCGTCTGTATTAGCGCCCTGAAAGCGAACGGGGGTGATTAAATTGAAGCGACCATTTTGGAAGCCAAAGGGAATGTCAATTTCTTTTCTCAGGACAGGGACTTCTACTTTCAACGCATGAACGATCTTATTTCCTATTCCGGCATCTAGAAATTTCTGGTCCAGCTCCTTTTTGAGATTATCACGTTTCTCTCTAAGTGGTCTTTCCCCAAGGAGTTCCGAATACAACGATTTCAATTCGACCTCAGGATTCGTTATGCGAATCGACTTGGGATCAGAGAGCTGAATCGTGTTTGCACGCGTCGCGATGAACTCCTTTAATGCCTCCAATGAGTTTATTTTAGAGCAACCGTCGGTTAGAGATTCTTCTAGGGATTTTTTGATCGAGTTGATTCGTTGCCAATCGTGCCCTGACTTTCCAAAGAACTGCTTGATGCGACGATTGTTTTTGGACATCAGAGCTTGAAGAAATCCGCTCTGTGGACAAAACAATAGAACGCCCACATTGGCCGCTTCGAAACGACCAAGATCAGGACAGTATTGGATAACGCTATAGTAGCCTTTTTCAACTGTCATTTTCTTACGGCTCCTCATTTTTCGTTGTTAAACAGTTTTCCTTGAGGCCAGAAAATGCTTACGGCATTCTCAGCCAAGAAATCAGCACGTCCAACAATTAGATCAATCAGGGCGTCTGCTGCTTGTTTTGATACTTCCCACTCTACAGGTATATCGCCTAGGGACTGACGAACGATATCCTTTTGAATCAACTCCAGATCTGCCGCTGCTTGCTCGACAAGATCTTGCTGCAGGTAATTACTGAATTCAGGGAACCGCCCGAACGGCTTCCGGCTCTTAATTCTATCTATATTTGATAGTTTGGTCGTCCAAGGATGTCCGCAGGAGAAACAGTGAGTGTGATCCATGGTCTTCAGCTGAAACTTCCCCTGGGGGGCGTCTTCGCTGAGGAAAACATTGTCTCTGTTAATTCTCGCTCGTGGAACGGCAGAGTCCACTGATTCAGAATAACGGTCGCAATTCAAAACCCAGGTATCAAACACGACCAATCGCGAAATTGCCTCCGGATTCATGAGCAGCTTCAGTTGGCGTTCTCCACCGCTCCAGGGCACGCCATATTCTTCTCGTGTGATAAATGCGGGTCCTAGTTCCGCATTTCTTTCAAACTCCCCTCTAGGGTTGGAGAATGGTATTTCCGTGAACTCATCAACACGGATAATTGCCCAGTCAAAAACCGGCAACTTAAACCAGGCTGCCAACTGTGTAGCAACTACTTCTGCTGCTAAGGTGTGCGGTCCCTCAGGAGCTCCCATTGCCTTCAGGTATCCACGCCCTTTATCCGTATCGACGAGTGCCGGGCGGGCGCTACTCGAAAAACCGCGTATAAATCTGCGAATTTCCGTTGGCTGCCATGATTGGCTCATTATCAGGTACTTTACGAGATGCTCTGAACACCTTTGGTCACTATGCGCTTTATGCCAACTGATCATACCCCCTATTTAGAGGCAATGCAAAGCCATGAGTTTCTCGTTTTAAGGCGAGTTTCGCCAACCTTAAATCCCGATGAAACCTGACTTTACGTCGACGTAAAGTTGCTGCGAAATGGGGTGAACCTCCCGGGTGTCTGGGGGTCTCGTCTACTTGTTCCCGCTTACAGCGGCAGCTATCATGCGGGTTTATTCTGACTCTACTGGGAGAAACTGATGCGACACGTCCTTTCGGCGGTCGTCCAGAACGTGCCCGGGGTGCTTGCGCACATCTCGGGTATGCTGGCTTCGCGTGGCTACAATATTGATTCGCTGGCGGTAGGGGAAACTGACGTACCCAACCTGTCGCGGATGACCTTTGTAGTCGTAGGCGATGATCAGGTACTAGAACAAGTTCGCAAGCAGCTAGAGAAGATTGTCACCGTTGTTCGCGTTCTTGACGTCAGCTCGCAAGACTTTGTCGAACGGGACTTGATGCTGATCAAGGTTTCGACCGCTGGCGGCAAACGCAGTGAGATTCGCGAACTAGCCGACATCTTCCGCGGTCGCATTGTCGACGTTGGCGCTGAAGAAGTTGTGATCGAAATGTCAGGAACTGAAAACAAGATCATCGCGTTTATCGAAAGCGTGCGACCGTTTGGAATTATCGAGCTGGTTCGCACCGGTCGAATCGCGATCGTCCGTAGCGGTTGCAACATCGAATAAGCCGATCGAATAAACCATCGCCAAGCCGCATCGCGCGTCTTGGCAGTTCTCTTATATGCTCGCAGGGTTCCGGCCTGGGGTCGCCCTGCTTTCCGTCTACCCGTTTTGTTGCGTAACAGGAATTTTTCAATGCCCGCCAAGATTTACTACGACAATGATGCCGACCTTTCCGTCTTGAAGGATAAGACGATCGCTATTTTGGGTTATGGGTCGCAAGGACACGCCCAAGCTCAGAACCTGCGCGATAGCGGCTGCAATGTCGTAATCGGGCAGCGTCCTGGCAGCGCCAACTTTGATCTGGCCAAGAAGCACGGCTTCGAGCCGATGTCGATTGAAGACGCTGTCGCCAAGGCTCAGGTCATCAACATCCTGCTGCCGGACGAAGTCCAAGGCGACATCTACAAAGCCCACATCCGCGACAACCTGAAACCGGGCGACGTGTTGATGTGCTCGCACGGCTTTAACATTCACTTCGGTCAGATCGACCCGCCCAAGGGTGTCGATTGCTTGCTGGTCGCGCCCAAGGGCCCAGGCCACTTGGTCCGTAGCGAATATGTCGCCGGCGGCGGCGTTCCGGCGCTGATCGCACTGGGCGAAGGCGCCAGCGAAACGACTCGCAAGATCGGCTTGGCTTACGCCAAGGGGATCGGCGGTACGCGCGGCGGCGTCATCGAAACCACCTTTGCCGAAGAGACCGAAACCGACTTGTTCGGCGAGCAGGTCGTGCTGTGCGGCGGCGTCAGCGAACTGGTCAAAGCCGGTTTCCAAACGCTAGTCGACGCCGGCTATCAAGAAGAGATGGCCTACTTCGAGTGCATGCACGAACTGAAGTTGATCGTCGACCTGTTCTATCAGGGCGGTCTGAACTACATGCGTTACAGCATCTCGAACACCGCCGAATTTGGCGACTACTCGACCGGCCCGCGGATCATCACGGATGAAACCAAAGCCGAGATGAAGAAGGTGCTGACCGAAATCCAAGACGGCACCTTTGCCCGTAATTGGATCCTGGAAAACCGCGCCGGCGCTCCCCGCTTCAAAGCGATCCGCCGCCGCGAACGCGACCTACAACTAGAGCAGGTCGGCAAGCGTCTCCGCAAGCTGATGACTTGGATTGACTCGAAAGAAGTTTAATCGCTTCGCTCGAGTGATGCAGTAGATACAAAACGCGGTCGTCCTGTTGGGACGGCCGCGTTTTTTTAATGCGCCGGTGTTGCTATTTCTTCTGCTGAGGGAAGTGAGGATCAACGGTTGCCCAATACGTAAGTCGCTGCCCTTTGGAAATTAGAGTGCCTGGCTCTTGCTCGCGAGGCCATTCCTCAAGGAGTTCGATCAGTTCATCGTAGTGGTTGACAATGTCGTCGATGCTACCGATCTGGATGGGGGTCAGTGTCTCAAATGCGCCGCCGCGCCCCAAGCAAAGTAGGCTGGGAATACTGCTAGGCGGAGTAAAGTTGTAGCGGAACTGCCATGGTCCGATTTGGTGGATGTTCATTCGGTCTAGCAAGTCGGACGATTGGCAAGTTTGAAATTCACTGCTGGGCTTGAGTCGGACGAAAGTCTCAGGCCGTCCAGCAAGCGAAAACTGAATTTCATCTACATAAAATGCACCACGAAAATGATGTCCTAGGACAGAGACATTATCGATCGATCGCATCTTCCCCAGGTTGTACAAGTACCGATCACGTTCTTGAAAGTATTCGTTTCGGCTGGCGCCATAAAAGGCGGCTCCGCCCGCGATTATCAGCGTTATGTACAAAATCGCAGCCAGCGGAAACTGCAGTCCCACTAGCGGTGGAGAGTTGTGATAGTAACGACAAAGCACCAGCGTAACGCCGCCCAAAATGCCGGGAACGAAGAACAGCAAGAAGAGTATCGGCTCAACCTGATCGCTTCTCTGCACAAACAAGTAAGTCAGCACGAGGCCCCAGTAAGTACCCGCCGCAAAACACAGCCACCCCAAAATGCGAGCCGCTAACAGGCGTCGTGTCAGCGCCAACAAATTGCCCAGCAACCCAGCCGGCACGCCGATCGCCAGCGACAGCAGCACCACCGGCATATACTGGATGTCGGGAAACAATCTAGCGAGTTGCATGAGGAGCATCCTGCTTGTGGATCGAAATCGTCACTAGCGCTGCGGAGAATAGTCTGGGTCCTTCTCTACCCAATACTCAACGGTTCGATCCTCCAGTTCCAATCGTCCCGGCTTCGCTTTGCGCGGCCATTTCTCGAAGAGCTTCACCAACTCATCGTATTGCGTGACCACATCTTCGACAGACTCGATTTTTATCGGAACGAAATTGGGCATGTTCAGCTCTTCACCAAAATAGAGACAAGAGTGCCCAGAGCCGCTTCCCAAGACAGTCGGGGTGCGGAAAGTGGTTACGCAGTGCAGCCGCAGTTTTCCAATTTGGCAAAGGCCGATGAATGTCAGCTTGTCGCTTGCTTCGCAGCGAGCGAATTGATTGCCGTTTTGCAGGCTGACAAGCGTCTCTGGGCGATCGGCCAGAGAAAAACGGATTTCTTTCACCTCGACACGGTCGAGCTCTTCCTCCAGGACCGTGACTTGCGTAATTCCCCGCATCGACCGAAAGGTCGACAGGATTACGCCGCGATCCGCAGAATGCTCTTGTCCGATGGCTTGGCTGCCGACGACCAATAGTAAAAGCGGTAGTATCCACCGCAGGCATGGAAATCCAGGAAACCTCAGAGACTCTAACATCGATCGTGACTTCATTATTCGTTTGTCTCGCGGGTTATCATTGCCGGTTTCTACGGAGAATAGTCTGGGTCCTTCTCTACCCAGTACTCAATCGTCGTTCCATCTGCGTTCGTATGTTTGCCCGGGTTATCTCGCGGCGGCCACTTCTCCAGAATCGCGACCAGATCATCGTAGTGCGAGATAACGTCGTCGATACTGTTAAGTTTCAGCGGAATCAATTCTCGCAGCGGTGCATTGGAGTCTTTGACGTGCAGGCCGATTACCTCCACAGGGAATGTGCCGTAGCCCCCGATGTTGTTGGACCAATGCCCCTCTACCGTTGCAACGGGAGTTCGGTCGCCGATCCGCTGGATCACCAACGGATACGGAGCATGTCCCCATGATTCGTCCTTGTAGTCATGATAATACTCATCACGCAGCTCTAATCGAATTCGCGTATCCGGACGACCAGCGATCGAGAACTCGACGGCATCCACATTAAAAGTGTCCACACGATCGGTTCCGAGAACGACAACGTTGTCAATCGCTCGATTTTGCTGAAAGTGAGCCAACCAGAGATCTCGATTAAAGAAGTGAATACTCTCTGAAAACTTCATGCAACCGGCGATGCAGGCGACGACGAGCGTCACGTAGAGAATTGCCGGAACTGAAGTTTGAAACCACCGCTTCAAGGGCGGTCGATCCTTGTAATAGTACGCGATCGCCAGCGCCGCTCCGCCAAGGGCTGTTGGGGTCAACGCGACAGCAATGAGGCCTATCCCTTTGATGAAAAAGAGCCGATAGCCCAGCCCCAGTGCGGTAATAATACCTGCGAGCACGCAGAGGATGCCGATAACTTGCGCCGTTTTGGTGTGGCGCAGCAATGCCGCCAAAATTGTCAGCAGTCCGACCAGAATACTAGCGAACAGATAAGAACTCAAGCGTTCCAGGAGATCCATTCTGGGCATCATGCGGGAGAATTCGCCTTCAGGATTGTCGCCAAAAATCAGTCGCGGAAAGTGCCCATGGGTTTGTAGTATACTGCCAAGAGCTTCCATTTCTCAAATTCAAAATAGCTGTCAGAAATCGCACATGTCCAAAGTCGTCGCCGTCGTCTCCGGAGGTATGGACTCCGCCACGCTCCTCTATCACCTGCTCGACGCCGGGCACGACGTCCGGGCCATCTCGATCAACTATGGTCAGCGGCATGTGAAGGAGCTCGAATACGCGCGCCGGCTTTGCGAGCAGGTCAACGTGCCGCAGATCGTCGCCGATCTCTCGGAGATCAATCCGCTGTTTGGCGCCAACAGTTTAAGCGGCCGCGAGATTGAGATTCCGGATGGGCATTACGCCGAAGAGAACATGAAGCTGACGGTTGTCCCCAATCGCAACATGATCCTGCTATCGGTTTCGATCGCCTGGGCGATTAGCCAAGAGTGTATCGCCGTCGCCTATGGCGCCCACAGCGGCGACCATGCGATCTATCCCGACTGCCGGCCCGAGTTTGCCGCGGCGATGGACGAAGCGGCCAAGCTGTGCGACTGGAGCGCCGTCGAGCTCTGGCGCCCCTTTGTCGACATCGACAAAGGAGACATCGCAAAGCGCGGCGCCCAACTCGGCGTCCCGTACCAGCTGACCTGGACCTGCTACAAAGGTCTCGAAGAACACTGTGGCAAGTGCGGCGCCTGCGTCGAGCGCAAAGAAGCGTTCGCCAAGCACGGGTTATTGGACCCGACCAGCTATATGGCGTAGTCAATGTCGCGCGTCAGGCGTTAGCTGATTACGTTCTGCCCTCCGTTTTCATGCTGCTGGATGGTGATCGGCCAGCCGGGGTATTGGTTCGACTCTTTCCCGTCGGTGGCGTCGATCAGAAATTTGAACGCTTCGAGTTTGTAGGTCTTCGCGGCGGTATCGATGGTGACTAGTCCAAAACCGCTTCCCTTTTGGTGCGCCAGTTCGTAGCGGTTTCGTTTTTTGCCCACTTCTGGATTGCCGACGGCGTAGACGTACGCTTTGTTGCCAAAGCCGTCGATGTACTCGCCGGTGTTGGGCAGGCCATGCTTGGGGCGGTTTTGGTGCGGCATCCCGAGTTCATCAGGGCGCCACCAACGGGGATAGCCGACGGCGATCGCCGGTGTGCAAAACGACCAGCAGCTGTCACGTTGTTTTTCGACGCCGTATTGCACAAGGGTTGTCAGGTGCTGATCGCCATTGATGTGAAGCGGCATCGCTTTGCGAAGAAGGTCGACCGTCCGATTGCGGGCCGTTTGCGGCCAACTGCCGCAGTCGAGATCGGCTTTCAAGTAGCCGTCGTAGCTGCCGTGATGCGTAGCGACGCCGGCGAATACCGTTTGGCTGAGCAGGACCTTCAATCCGTGCCCGCGCCAGTCTTCGGCCCACTGCTTCAAGAACTCTTCTTGTCGCTCCCCCAACAAGATGAGCCCTGGCTTATCAAGCACCGACGTATCGAAATCAGGATCCGGTACATGGTCCGGGCGGCCGCTGCCGGTATCGACATGCTCGGGTCCGCTCTTCCACTGACGATCTGCGACCACGGCGAAGCTGACGCCGCCATAGACGACGTCGCCATAATAAACGCTGATATCCTGCAAGCAGGGAGTCCGATCGTAGGGGTCGGGGTGATGCGCAACATTGGTCTTGTGGACGACGTTGACCATTCGCGCCGGTTGAAGATAGCCGCCGGATGTCGAGGTATCCCCTTTGATCATTGGCTTTCCGGCCTCGCCCCACAGATTGCCGTGGAAAACGTCGTGGTCATCCGGCAAGCAAAGGGTGGGACGATCACGCATCGCTTCGCGGAACGCCCAGCCATGTTGATAATATTTGCGCAGGTAGTTGAGGATCGCCGGTCCGGCTGGATCACGAATGATTCCATAGCCGCCGTGATTCTCGTACAGCTGGTCGCCCGAGAAGTAGAGCATGTCGGGATCGAGCGCCAGCAGGTTGTTGCAGACCGGCTCGTAAGGAAACGCGTAATCGTTTTGGCAGGTCAGTGCGCCAACGCGCAGCGGACGACCCACGGGATTAGCTTTGACCGTGCCGGTCCAATCGGATTCGCAGACGCCGCCATCGCGGAGAGACTCGCGATAAACCAGCTTGAACGGCGTCGCTGCCTTTGCGTCCCAGTTGGGAATCCGGAAGGTTGCGACCCAAGCATCTTCGTCCAGATCCGCCGTGCCGAGCGAAGTCCATTGCCCTGCTTTTTGCGCGAGCAACTCGACCGTCTTGTTGTCCTTTTCGCCCAGCGGACCGGTCAAGGCGCTCAGCTTAAGGACAAAGCCTTCGTCGCTGCGTGAATCACTGAGCGAGTACATCGACCAGAGGAGCGGGCCAAACTTGTTTTCCGCCGTTTCGGTGAACGCATCGCCGCTGACATCCCAATTCCAAAAGCGATATCGAGCACCCCGCCGGTTGGCCATCGCTTTGTTGAAGTTGTTGACCAGCGCGACATTGCCAAGGATGGCGTTAGCGGAAACGGTTTCGGTAAGCGTTGCGAGCGGCTTGTCGGAATCAGCCGTCGCGGCGGTGAGGGTCAGTTGGTACCCTTTCTCGCCGGGCTTGCCGGACAGGATCAATTGGATCTCTTGGTTGGCCAGCTGTTCGCCGAGCGGTTTTTTGGCGTTTCCCAGGATCAGCTGGTCAGCGGAGATGCCTGCATCGATTCCGTTTTTGGCGAAGCAGTTGCTGCGATGTTCGTTGATGTCGCTGCGGACGCCGATACGGAAGCCGGTGCCGCCGTCGGCATTGTTGACTTCGACCTGACGCAGCATGACCGATATTTGGAACGCCGCTTGGGCATTGGTCAGTTGGTGGGTCAGCAAATGGACGTTGCGATCACCGCCGGTCGTTTGGCATTCGGCGGCGCCGTCGACGATGCGCCAGTCCTCCATCGGGTTGGCCCAATACTCTGCTCCCAACCAGACGCGGTCATGGCGATTTTCGAGCCGACTGACCGGCGCCGCTGCGTCCGCAGCGGATGGATCGGCAGCGTGGACGTCCGATTTTTGCAGGCTGATCAAAGCAGCGCTTGCCGTAATTGCTTTGATCGCTACGCGTCGAGTGGTTTTCGCCATAGTTCGCTAGACTCCTAGCCGTTGCCTGATCGGGAAGAAAGAAGATTGCTTTTTGGGGGGGGAGAAAAGCTGCCGGGGTGAAAATTGCGACAGCGTCAGCCCTTTCAAACTACCTTAGTTTGAATCCGCGCATAAAAAAACCCTCGTCGCAAGCTGCGATGAGGGCTTTGTGAGTCTTGGATGCAATCGTAATCGATTACATGTTGCCTAGCTTGGCGACCAAGTCGGCGGTGCGGGCCGAGTAGCCAGCTTCGTTGTCGTACCACGAGACGACCTTGACCAGCGAACCGTCGATCACGTCGGTTTGCGGAGCGGCGAAGATCGAGCTGTGCGGGTCACCGATGATGTCCGACGAAACGATCGGGTCTTCGGTGTAGCACAGAATGCCCTTCATCGGGCCATCGGCGGCCGCTTTCATCGCGGCGTTGATTTCTTCCTTGGTGACCGACTTGTCCAGGTTCGCGACCAGGTCGACGACGCTACCGGTCGGAACCGGAACACGCATCGAGATACCGGTCAGCTTGCCCTTGAGGGCCGGAATCACCAGACCGACCGCTTTGGCGGCGCCGGTCGAGGTCGGGATGATGTTGAGGGCTGCGGCGCGAGCACGATAAGGATCGGCGTGCGGCAGGTCCAGCACTTGCTGATCGTTGGTGTAGGCGTGAATCGTGGTCATCAAACCATTCTTCAGGCCGAACGAATCGTTCAGGATTTTGGCGATCGGAGCCAAGCAGTTGGTCGTGCAGCTCGCGTTCGACACGGTCTTCATGTCGGCGGTCAGTTCGTGATCGTTCACGCCCAGCACGCAGGTCAAGTCCGGAGCGTCCTTGGCCGGAGCGCTCAGCACAACCTTCTTGGCGCCAGCGTCCAAGTGCGAGTCATAGCCAGCTTTGGTGTCGGTCTTGCGGCCGGTGAAGACGCCGGTGCTTTCGACAACAACATCGACGCCCATGTCGCCCCACGGCAGCGCGGCCGGATTGCGTTCTTCGAAGACGCGAATCTTTACGCCGTTGACGGTCAAGCCTTCGGCATCGTATTCGACGGTGCCGGGGAAGCGGCGGTGCGTGCTGTCATATTTCAGCAAGTTCGCCAGCATTTTGTTGTCGGTCAGGTCGTTGATCGCGACCACTTCAAATTCTTCGCCGCGTGCGATGAGATTACGAAAGGTCAAACGACCAATGCGGCCAAAACCATTGATTGCAACTCGAACTGCCACTGTCATTTCTCCTTTGAACTTGCGCCGCGGTCTGGGGTGTAATGACCACGTGCGACGCGAACTCGTCTAGTGATGTATCGACTCAAGCGGACATTCAATCGCCGCTTGCAAAAGCTTGGTTGTGCGAAAACGGTGGCAGCGGGTCCGTCGCTACTTTTGATCCGTCGCTGGTTCCGTCGATCGTGGACGAAACCGGGTGCAGAAGAAGGTAATTATACTGCCCTTAAAACAGCATCACAACGGGCGTAAGGAGCGGCCGTAGCAATAGGCCGAAAGACGGATTATTGACGATTGCGGATAACTATCAGCTGGCAAGCGGCAGTTATCGGCGTAGAATTTCACGCACAAAGCAAATTTGATGCGTTCAGTGACCCTCTAAAACCTGCTTCACGAAGAAAAATTCATTTTTAATCCGCGGCGCTCTAGGCAGATGCCCTGCCCTGAAACCGTAGCTCGCAAAAAAATGTAGTTTTATTCACCGTTGTTGATCGCGGCGGTTGCTAGACTTCCCGTGTCGTCACCGGTAGGGTTAGACTCATGAATTGCCCATAAAAGGATGTAGCGTCTAACATTCTACGAATCCCATCAGGACCATTTTTCATGACCACCAGCAACAATCGCAATCTTGATCGTCGTGATTTCAATCGCCTGTCCGCCGCCGCGCTAGGCGGAATGCTGGGAGGGGTCGCGCTTGGCTGTGGTCCGACCAAGACCGACGTCGCCGCAGGCGGAGATGAAGCCGATGGAGCAACGACCCCAGGAGAATGGCATCTGTGCCGCGGTTTGAATGAGTGCAAGGGAAAAGGCAAAGGGGGCGATAACGACTGTGCCGGCGCCGGAGCCTGTGCGACTTTGGAACCGCATAAGTGCGGTGGCCGCAATGAGTGCAAGGGCCAAGGGGGTTGCCACAACCAAGTTGGCACGAACGAGTGCAAGGGCAAAGGGGGCTGTGCGATTCCGTTGATGGAAGGCGCTTGGGATGGAGCACGCGAAAAATTTGAGGCCCGCATGAAAGAAGCTGGCAAGGAAGTGATGCCGGCGCCAGAAGCGAAACCGGCGGAATAGTTCATCACTTGTGGTGAGTTGATATTATCCGGCGCCGCACTTGGCTGCGCCGGCTTTCGTTTACGATGAGAACGCGATGACCGCAGCGCGGCTCGGCCTGCAAAATCTGGGACTCGGCGTCGGTTTACGCGCGACCCACTTTGGCCACATTTTGCAAAATTGGCCGGCGGTCGATTGGTTTGAGATCATTTCAGAGAACTATATCGACACGCAGGGGCGCCCTCGTTATGTGCTGGACCAAATCGCCGAGCGCTACCCAATCGTTATGCACGGCGTCTCACTGTCGATCGGCAGTACTGACCCACTGGATTTTGATTATCTCGCCAAGTTGAAGCGGCTAGCGAGCGAGACCGGCGCACGGTGGATTTCGGATCATCTCTGTTGGACCGGCGTCGCGGGTCGCAACTCGCACGATCTGTTGCCGATCCCCTACAACGAAGAGTCTCTAGCACATGTCGTTGCGCGAATCAAAACAGTGCAGGAGTTCCTGGAGCGTCCGCTGGTGCTGGAAGATCCAAGTTCTTACGTCACCTTCGCCGCATCGACCATGACCGAATGGGAGTTTCTGTCGGTCATGTCCAATGAAGCTGACTGCGGCTTGCTGCTAGATGTGAATAACGTCTACGTCTCCGGCGTCAACCATGACTTTGATCCGGCCGCATATATCCGTGGAGTTCCTCACGAGCGGATCGTGCAGTTTCATCTGGCTGGCCATACCAACATGGGCGACTACTGCATTGATACGCATGACGCCGCAGTCATCGATCCCGTTTGGAGTCTCTACCGCTTGGCCTATGAACTGACCGGCGGCGCGTCGACTTTGTTGGAGTGGGACGCCAATATTCCTCCCTTTGATGTGCTGCATGCCGAAGTACTCAAGGCGCGGGGGCACATTACCCAACAACTGGGCGAACTGCCGGGGCCGACTAATCCGCAAATCGTCGACACTCCTTCTCCGCATCCGCTGCACTTTGTGACGCCGGAGATCGAATGAGCGAGCCGCATCCATTAACTACACTTCAGCGCTGGATGCAAAGCGTGATCACTCATCCCCGCGGAGTCTCTGCCGGAATCGCTGACCCCGCCGCGCGGCAGCACATTGATGTGGCGAGTGAGCAAGTCGAACAAGTGATCGGCCGCAGCCAAAAGCGAACGAGCATCCAGCGTCTGCAAGTGTATGGGAACGCCTATTTCGCACGCCTGGTTGAATGCATGCGCGAGCAATTTCCGGCGCTAAGCGAAACGTTGGGTCAGGAACTGTTTGACGGCTTCGCGCTCGACTATTTGGACAAACGCCCTTCGACCAGCTACACCCTCTCGCGTCTGGCCGATCAGTTTGTTGCTCACTTGGAAGCGACTCGGCCTGCGGCTGCGAGCGAAGCGCTAGGCTGGGCCGACTTTCTAATTGATTTGGCGGCGTTCGAGTGGAGCCTCGCTCAAACGTTTGATGGTCCAGGCGCCGAACAATTGGGCGTCATATCGCCCGACGATCTAGCGCAAGTCTCGCCGGAAACTTGGCCGCAGACCCAGCTGATCGCAGCGCCTTGTCTTTCGTTGCACGCCTATCGTTTTCCGGTCAGTGATTACTTTAGCGACTTTCGGGCAGGGCGACCTTTGTCGCTGCCGGATGCTGCTGCGACTTGGTTGGCGCTTTCGCGACGTGATTACATTGTGCGGAGGATTCCCCTCGAAGAGAGCGAGTTCAAGCTGCTGCAATCGCTGATCGCCGGCAAAAGCGTCAGCGCGGCGATTGAAACGGCTGTCAATGAAACGGCGGATTTTGATGCGTTTGCCCGCAAGCTGCCCCACTGGTTTCGACGCTTCGCGAGTGAAGGGTTTTTTGTGGAACTGGTTACGCCGTAGCTTACAGGAGTGCTTTTTTCTGCCAATTGGACACTTATTGATGGGCGGCACATTCAAGTTTGCCGGCTGATGTTTCGATTGCGACCCGGTTACGCAGCACAGACTGACGGGCTAAAATAGGGGATTCTGCATTTGCCCCAACCGTGTATTTAGCGCATAGAGGAGCCGCGATGAAAGTCGCTTCCATCGAGACCGACAAAGGTACGATCAAAGTTCAGTTGCACGACGACAAGGCGCCGAAGACGGTCGCCAACTTCGAGAAGCTCGCCCAAGACGGCTTCTATGATGGGCTAAAGTTCCATCGTGTGATCAACGACTTCATGGTCCAGACGGGTTGCCCCAACGGCACTGGCACCGGCGGTCCCGGCTACAAATTTGAAGATGAATTTCATCCGGACTTGAAGCATGACGGTCCCGGCGTATTGTCGATGGCCAATTCAGGCCCCAACACCAACGGCTCGCAATTCTTCATCACCCACACGCAGACCGATTGGCTGGATGGCAAGCATGCTGTCTTTGGCAAAGTGGTCGAAGGCCAGGATGTGGTCGATGCGATCAAGCAGGGTGACAAGATGATCAAAGTCACCGTCGAAGAAGCCAAGTAAGGCTTGCGGTGATCCTTGGTGTCGCAGTGATCGTTGGAGTCATTGTAGACAGAGCTCTTGCGACATGCTCGCCGCAAGAGCTACGGCGCTCGACCTGCTAACGATACGGCTTCCACTCTGGAGCGGTCGCCGTGCGTGCGGTCGGAGTCGCAGATTCCTGGGGGGCACCAGCCGGAGAGAGATCGACGGCCGACGGAACATTGATCCGGGGAGCATGCGACATGCGGGGCTGCAAATCTTGCATCGCAGGCGTCCAGCGAGATGAGACGCTCGCCGGCAATTGGACACGAATCTCTTTCTTCTGTTCTAACTTGCGTCCGTCTGGCGTTTCGTAGCGGACGTACAGGACCAGCGTCTCATGTTCGGGATAACCGGCGGTCCAGGGCAACTGCAGGTGAATCCCTTTTCCGAGCAGCGAGCGTTTCATCTTGGCTTGCGCATCCACGGAGTCAAAATCCCACCGGGCAACGTAGGCGTTTTTGCCTTCGAGGGCGGGATCCAGTAAGACCACCGAGAGTTGGCCAGTCTCGTCTACGTATTGTCCGTCGCGATTGCGGGGTTCGATGACAACCATCACGCCTTCATCGCCTGGTTTCTTATCAAAGTCATATCCACCGCTTAAACGGGGGTTGATATGAATCGCTGTGACATGACGATCAACGACCTCCGCCTCCTCGGCGTCGAGGGCAATCCCCAGGTCGATTGTGGGTGCTTGGAGTGCTGGCGAGCGAGAGACGGGGCGCAATGAGGTTGCAGTCAGCAACTCGGGCGTCTCGGGCAAGTCATTTTGCGAGCGAAAGTCATCCTGCAAGTCGGGCAGTCCAAGTCGCTTTCGCAGCGTTTCGTTTTCGCGGCGGATTGAATTGATCTGGGATTCTTTATCCTCGACAACATCCTGCAAAGTGTAGACCTTGTCCTCTAGGTAGCGCAGATCGCGCTCTAGGAGTTCAATGTTCGGATCGCTGCGACAGCCGGAAAGCGCCAGCACGCAAATCAATCCGACGAGCGGAGTTGTCAGACGATATCGAGTCACAAGTTTGCTTGTTCGTGGAAAGCACAAAATGCCGGCGCCATGCCGGCGACCTCAGGTAAATAAAGCAATCGGCGAAGTCTGTCAAACCCAACCCCGGCAACCGCTAAAGAAATCTTTAGCGAAAGCAGAAGGAGAACCAAATATTTGTTTTATTGCTAGCAGTTGCGCTTGGTCTGGCGTCTTAGGGGGGATTGCGGTAGAAGTTTCAGCGCCTAGATCTCATTTTATCGATTGCTTTATATCGCAGGACGCAAGTCATGGCGCTCAAACGGAAATCACGCGACACTGGCCATGAAGATGGTCACGACGACGATATCAAGTCTGATCGTCCGAAGAAGCCTCGCCGTAAAGGCGCCCGCAATTCGAGCGGCGGCAGCTGGCGTTGGTTGCTGTTGGTAGTTGTGCCGGTCGGACTCTACTTGCTGCCGAGCATCATCGCGATGACTCCACTGTTGGGAATCGTCGTCTCCAGCGCAACCAGCGGGATCAACGGCAAGGCGAGTGTCGGCAGCGCTTCACTTGGCTGGATCTCTCCGACCGTCGTCCGCGAAGTCACGCTGTCCGATGCCGAGGGGAACGTTGTCGCTACCGTCGAAGAACTCAAGATTAGTAAATCGCTACTTAGCTTGATCTGGAGTCGAAACGATCTAGGCACGATCGAAATTATGCGACCCAGCGCCGATATCGTTGTCGCCCCGGGTACCAGTAACCTGGAAGCGGTTCTCTTTCCACCAGTGGAGCAGGTTGCTACCGAGGTTGTTGCTGAGTCAACGCCAACGAAGACTCTCCAGTTCGATCTGACGGTTCGAGAAGGGACGATTCGAATTACCGAAACGACCTCTAGCGACAAATGGTCGTTGGAAGATTGCGCTGTCGCTTTTGCGACCACGAAGACCGCCGAAGGAAGCGTCGCCCAAACATTAACGCTGCAAACCTCGGTGAAGCAAGCCGAGCAAACTGGCCGGCTACAAGCCCAAGGAACAATGGCTAGCGGCGAAGCGACAGTCGATGTGATTGCTGAGAGCGTGCCGCTCGGTTTGGTCCAGGCGATTGCGACCCGGCTAGAAACGGAGTTGCGCACCCATGGTCAGCTGGATGGAAAGCTGCGGCTAACGCAATCGACCACAGGAAATTCGGTCTCTGGCGATATGCAAGCGAACATCAGCGGCATCCTGTGGCCCGCGGTTTTGGGACCTGAACCGGCCAGCGGCGGACAGATCGCGTTTCGCGGCAAGATGCTGCACGGCGCGGGACGGCTCAGTGCTGAGCAGGTCGCGGTGATGACCGATTTTGGCGCAAATTTTGTTGCGGACGGAGATGTGCCGATTTCGCAACTGACCAACTTTACCGCGACGCCGATTGCAGCCAGCGATCAAGCTTGGCGCGTAGGAGGCACAATCGACTTAGAAAAACTTGCGGCCCGCTTTCCTCATTTGATGCGTTTGCGCAATGACGCCGTAATTCAATCAGGGCAAGCGGTCTTCAAGCTGTCTCACGATCCGCAGCAACCAGGTTTGATCAGCGCGACCGGCAATGTCACGGATGTTGGCGCTGTGGTGTCAGGTCAACAGGTGACGTGGCGCGATCCGCTCGCGGTGAACCTAACGCTGGTGCAAGGGCCTGCCGGATTACAGTTGCAACATGCCGAAGCGAGTTCCAGTTTTTTGGTTGCAGATGGAACGGGGGATGCGACGGGAGCTCAAATTCATGCGACCGTCGATTTGGCCAAGCTGTCGGCCGAACTGGCGCAGTTCGTAGAGTTGGGAGTCGATCTTTCCGGAGTCGCCGATGGCTTGTTGCAAATCAATCGACAAAGCGCCAACAGCGCCAGCCTCGCTGGTACGTTCCGTGGCGCCAACATGCGGGCTACCCGCGATGGCGTTGACATTTGGAACGACGCCGCCGCCGAAATTAAATTCAATTCTACGATTCGCGATAATGCGGTGATCGAAGCTGGTTCGTTAAGTTGGATCGTCGGCAATGATTTGTTAGTACTAGAGTTGGCGGCCCCACTGGCGATCGGCGGTATCGAGCCCAAGCAGTTAAAGCTGCAACTCAATGGATCGTTGGCCCATTGGCAAGGTCGACTCGCGGGGCTCATCAATCTCGGCAGCATCCGAATCGACGGGGCCACCGCCGCTACCGCGAACGTATCGCTGACCGCCCAGCAAATCGCTGTCTCGAACATTCGCGCCTCACTCAGCAATTTGGCGATCAGTTCGCCGACGCTCAATCTCTTTGAGCCGAATCTCGAACTCGATGGTAATCTGGCGTATGGCTTCGAAGATGGTCGGATCCTTGCTCCCGATTTCACAATGGTTGGCACGACAATTTCAGCTCGTGGCAAGCAGGTGGATTACTTGCCGGCGACTAGTATGCGCAAAGGCGCCGCTGTCGGTAGCATCGCATATCGATTGGATCTGAATCGGACGATGCAATGGAAACGCTGGGCTGCTCCGCCTGCGTTTCGACCTGCCGGCGAATTGGCCGGTAGTTTGAACTTTACGCAAGAGACCGGCGGAGCGACTGCCAGGATTGTCGGCGAGATCAAAGATTTTCAATTGGGCGCTCTGTCGCGCACCACCGCGCCGCAACTGCAGCAAGTAAGCACGCGGACTGATGTCGCCGGCGGATCGCAATACGATGTCATTTGGCGCGAGCCCAGCGTAGGGTTCGAGCTAAACTGTGCAATAGATGCGTCCGATACGGCGACCATCGAAACGATGGAGCTATCAACTGCTGCGGTTCAGGTCACAGCGGCCGGAGTGATTCAGCAGTGGTCGACCGCGCCAGTCGCTAATTTGCAAGGCAACACCGTCTACGACTGGGACCTACTTGCGCCAGTGATTGCGTCCTTTGCGGGGCAAGAGGTCAAGTTGACCGGCAAGCAGAAGTCGCCGTTCCAGCTTGCCGGTCCATTGAACGCCCCCGATTCGCAGTCGATTGCTCCCTTTGCTTGGCTCTCGCCGCTGCTGGCCGCATCTGGTTCGGTGGGCTGGCAAGAAGCAATGATGTACGGAGTGCCGATCGGCTCCGCCAATGTTCAGGCAAAGTTGAGCCAGGGGATCGTCACCGTCGATCCATTGCGATTTGATATCAGCGGCGGAAAGCTGAACGCAGAACCCCGCGTGGCGCTGCTCTCAAATCCGCCGCTGTTGCAATTGCCGCAAAGCCGGCTCGTCGACAACTTGGCGATCACGCCGCAGATGTGCCAAGGCTGGATGAAATACGCCGCGCCGCTGCTGGCCGATTCGACGCGTGCCGAAGGTCGATTCTCGCTCGACGTGCAGCAAGCAGATTTTCCCCTCTTCAATCCCATCAGCGGAGAAGCCGCAGGCACATTGACCATTCATGGCGCCGAAGTCCGGCCTGGCCCGCTCGCGTATCAATACGTTGTGATCGCTAGGCAGATTCAAGCGATCGCCAAAAAACAACTCCCTGGCGCGATCGATCCCAACGAGACGGTGTTGATGCGAATGCCTGAACAGCAAGTGCCGATCCAAATGACCGGCGGTCGCGTCTATCACCAAAATCTGACGATGCAGGTCGACAATGTCCAGATCGTAACTCAAGGATCAGTTGGCATTGATCACTCGATTCAGATGATCGCCAGGATCCCGGTGCAAGAAGCCTGGATTCAAAGCAATCCCACGCTGGCCGGCTTACGCGGTAAAACCCTAGAAGTGCCGATCAGCGGTACGCTGGAAAGTCCGAAGCTGGATGCTCGCGCAATCGAAAGCATCGCCGGTCAGGCGATCGGCGGCGCCGCGCAAGGGCTGATCGAAAAGGGCCTTGAGAGAGGGCTGAACGAGTTATTCAATCGATAGGGGATCTTGCGCTGGGGAGATCCCAGCGCAAGAATTGCCGTTATGCAAACTACGGGGCGCCGCTCTTTTGAAGTGACTCGGCGATCACTTTAAAATTCCGCGCATAGTTGGTTTCGATCCCGGCGACGGCGTCATCGATTCGCTTTTTTGCGGCGGGAAAATCATCGGCGATCTGCACGATGGCGGCGGCGACATCATCGCCAGAAGTTTCCTCGATCGGAAAATACCAGGCGCTCAGGCCAACGTCGCCCCACATGTTGCCTTTGATGCCATCTTCTGGCTCATGCAGATACATGCACGGCGTTCCGACTGAAGCGGCAATGATTGGTGAGTGGCATTCGCAGCTGATCACCGCCGCGGCTTGGGCGTACAGGGTTGCAGCGTCGTCGGTGATCCAATACTTTTCGTGCAGTACGACGTTCTGCTTTACATCGTCGGGCAACGGATCATACAGCAGCGGACGCATAATCTCGACCTGATAGGTCATTTCAGGGCAAAGCACTGCTTTGCCGCCGGTCTTGCGAACCCAGGCAATAATCGCTGCGCGCAGTTTGGCGTGATCTTCTTCGGCGTGAGCCTCGTTCACTGCTTCGCGCCGTGCGATCTCTTTGTCGTTCAACCCTGTCTTGCGAATCTTGTGGTACGGCGTGTAGCGCAGACGCGGCACGCAGACGATAAACTTACGCGGCTCAAGATCATGCTCCTGAATGAACGCTTGCGTCTTTGCCGTTTCTTTCAGCTTCAAATGAAACGTGCCATCGGGAGCAAAGCCCAGGTAAGGTCCTTGGACGCCAGCTTCTTTGACGTTTTGCAGCGAGTTTTTTTCGCGTGTGAAAACAAAGTCGGCGCCTGTGAGCAAGTCGTGCAAGTGCGGCGTCAGCTTTCGACTGGCCGCTTCACCGCTTGCGCTGACCGTTACGCCGAGAATGCCGTAGGGTTTGCCGGTTAGTTTGCGCCACGAATCGATATTGCCGGCGGCGACCACGCTGGGACCTGATCCATGCAGCAAAAAGTCGGCTTGGTCAAACGCTTGCTTCAGTTCTTCTGAAGAGAACTTGCCCTCCTTGCTAACGTTGCCGCTGACAATTTTCAGATTGGGATAGTTGGCCAGCAGCATTTCGCGGACGCCGCGATCGAGCGCGTTGGACCACAGGATTACTTCGACATTGGGCAGATAGTCTTGCATCAATTGCAGTACGCCTGGCGTATGCGCGATGTCGCCGATGTTGACCGTTTGCCAACCGCTACGAAGCAGAACAGTGCAGCGGACGTTTGAGACCGCCTCGGCGGCGAAGGCGGAAGAGATCAGCGGCAGGCTCGACAAAGCGGCAAGTTGCGACAGACAGGTGCGGCGAGAAATATTTTGCATACAGATCAAGGCAGAGGTGGAAAGATTGTCAGGAGATGGGAGCCCCTTTATTCTGCCTGCTAACGCACCGTTTGTAAAATCGCATTGGCTTTGCAGCGACGTTCTCGCCAAAGTTCTCTGGTGGCGGCGTCTTCTCGCAAGGCTTAAATTACCGATAATCGATTACTAACGCATTTCATTCTTCCGACCTTTACAGATGATTCGGCATGTCCGACGATCCGCAAGCTCATCTCCGCCGTGCATTGCTCCAGCAAATGCGCGATTGGCAATCCGCTGGCGTCGAGATCGCGCCACTGGGCCGCAGCCTGGATGTGTCGGAAGAACTGCTGCGCGCCTCTGCACTTGCGGCAGAAGCTGCTATCGCAACACCTCCCCAACCAGTGCAGCCCCCCGTGAGCGAGCCTGCCGCTACTTCGGTAGCGCCGTCGAAAGCGTCTACTCCAGTGTCGCCTGGGGTTCAGCCAACCGCTGTGAAACCGACTGCGGCGTCAGTTCCTGCGGATAAGGGCGACGGGCGACAACAGCAGCTAGACGTCTTGGCGGCCGAGGTCGCCAAGTGCGTGCTGTGCGAAGAACTCGCTTGTTCACGGACGCAAACGGTGTTTGGAGTCGGCAACCCAAATGCAAGGATCTGTTTCTTTGGTGAAGCCCCAGGCGCCGACGAAGACCAGCAAGGCGAGCCGTTTGTCGGTCGCGCCGGCAAGTTGCTGACGCAGATCATCGAGGCCTGTACGTTTCGGCGGGAAGATGTATATATCTTGAACACGCTGAAGTGTCGCCCGCCTGGGAATCGCAATCCCACCGAGGAAGAAAACGCCAACTGTATGCCTTATTTTGAGCAGCAGCTGGCGATCATTCAGCCCGACTACATCGTTTGTCTCGGTACATTCGCCGCGAAAAACTTGCTGAAGACCGAAACCGCAATCGGCAAACTGCGGGGCAAGTTTCATGACTACGGGGGCGCCAAAGTGATTGCGACCTATCATCCCGCTTACCTGCTCCGCAATCCGGCGGCCAAGCGCGATGTGTGGGAAGACATGAAAATGATGCTTCGCGATATGGGCATCCAACTGCCCCAGGCCAAATAGGACCGCGGTCAATCCGACTTGCCGCGAGCGAGATTCCGACTACGATTGTCAAATCTCACAATTTGCTGCTGGCATCCTGCCCCGGACGAGACGCGCCGTACCCGGTTATGTAAAGACGACGCCCTTATTCAAAGGAGCGTCTCATGGCGTGGGTGATTTTGATCGTCGCTGGCCTGTTAGAAATCGGTTGGGCGATCGGCCTGAAATATACGGAGGGTTTCACCAAACCGCTTCCTAGTCTGCTAACCGCGATTGCGATTGTGGCCAGCATGTTTCTACTTTCGGTCGCAGCCCGCACAATTCCGATTGGTTCAGCCTATGCAATCTGGGTTGGGATCGGAGCCAGCGGGGCGGCGCTGCTGGGCGTCTGGCTGTTTGGCGAAAGCTTGACGGTTGCTCGGGGGTTTTTCCTCCTGCTGTTAGTTGCGTCGATCATCGGGTTAAAATTGACCTCTGGTCATTAAGCGGCTTTAGCACTCCTCTCGACCTAGGGAGCAATCATGCAAGAAGATGCAAGCTACGTCTGCGATGCCTGCGGTGAAGAGATCGTCGTGCCGATCGATCTGTCAGAAGGCCATACGCAAACCTATGTCGAAGATTGTCCCGTCTGCTGCCGACCAAGCGTGATCCATGTCGAAGTGGACGAAGAGGGCAATGCTCAAGTTTGGGCAGAGCCGGAACAAGATTACGACTAGGCGTAAAGACTCGCACGAATCTAACCAGTAGAGAGTTTCGGGGGTGTTTACAACTTTACTAGCGCATTTTCGACTTGTGCCGATCTATATGCTTCTGTTTTCTACGACGGATTGCGGCGCAACGCACTGGGTTCGGGGAGATACGGATCATTATAAAGAGGGCATTTTCTTCCTTACCATCTTTCCTTTGATTGGTTGTTTCTTTTGGGGAGTCATCTGGGGAAGTATGCTTCTGAAAAGTGGTCACCGAGAAGAAGAGGCGAAAGAATTAACTGCAGAGGAGCTCGAAGAGGAGGCAAAATGGAAAAAATCGCAACTTTGGGAACGAATCAAGCTGAGCTTAATACTACTTACGCTTGTTTCGATACCCACTGCAGTTAGCTTGATCTTCTCCCGTGCGGAAGTGAATGACCAGCATTATCGACTGGTATTTCAAACCACCGAAGCAAATGGAGTGGAGATCCGCTATGACGAGATCAGCGAGATCCATTTGACCAGCCGCAAGGGCGGTACTTTGGCTTATATCCTGTGCGTTCGCCACGACGGTGAAGAAGTAGAATTTCGGTACTACAACTTCGCCAAAGAGTCGGGCGACAAATTCTTAGAATACGCGCGGGAAAAGGGGATTCCAATCCTGGACAATCGAGCAAAAGAAAACTGACCATTTGCGGAGAGGGTCGGAGTTCACTTTGCCGATCCAAATAGTGGCCAAAATTTATTGGCATGCCCTTGCAGAGGTGGGTACAATCGGCCCCGACGTGTGGTCCGGCGACCTCCCCCTGGTCGCTGAGACGCAGCTTTTCTCTGCTCAACTTGCTCTTCTCGGGAGACTGCAATGCTCGGTTCTGCAAAGTGGAATTCACTGGTCTTGGCCGCCTCGCTGCTGGCGGTCTGTGTGGGGTGTGGAGTCAACGAAAATCTCACGGATGAAGGCGTGTTTTCAGCATCGAAAAGCCCCTTCGAAGCGATCGGCTACTTTTTTGGTGGGATCGCGCTCGCGATCGGTGGTTGGTTCATGACGCAGATCTGGGCGCGTGTCGGATTTGCGATGATCGTTTTCGGCGCGGTCGGTGCGCTCTACATGGCGCCAGCGACGCTATTTGAAAAAGCGATTGCCGATTCTGAGCACTTCGAGTCCTCGCAAGGTTTTATGGGCATGACCCATCATGAAGTGATGATGAACGACATCGACCATATCGAGTTCGTAACAGAAACGCGTCGCGGACGGCGCGGACGTACCAGCTACGACAACTACATGGTCTGTCATTGCAAGTCACGTGAGCCATGCAAAATTCAGGTAGATAGCATGGTTCAGGCGCCAGCCGCCGCCTATTTCTTGCATTTGGCGCAAGATCGAGGAATCCGTATCGACGGGCTCGAATAACCGTTTTCTTCTCGGCGGTTCGCCAAACACATTGGTTTTTCTTAAAATGAAACCCGGCTGCTGACGAATAAGTTGGAGCAGTCAGCCCCAGGTAAAATAACTGCCGACAATCACATCCCTCTCTTCTAAGCCGGAATCATGACCAACCCGCAACGCGACACGCAATACTCCGAGTCGCTGCCGCTCAAGCCGGGCATTACCTACGTGATGCTCTCGCGCTGGCCGCAAGATGGTGACGACTGGATCCATCCCGAGGATCGAGCCATGGCGGCCGGAATGATCCCCAGCGATCGGATCTTTCGTCGCGAGCTGCAAGCGGACGGGTACTACGAGCTTGCATATGGTCCGCGAAAAATTCGCGTACGACCGGCCCTGATGGAAGAAGCTCCACAGCCGGTGTTTGAGATTGGCCAATTGGTCAAAATGAAGCTGGCGTTTGAAGGGGATCAAACCGAAGTCGGTCGCATCTACGCAATTCGATACAGCCAATACCACAACGCGCCGCAGTATTATTTGATCCGCGGCGCGATGAAAAGTCGTACTCCCTATCTGGCCGACGCACTAGAGCCGTACATCAAGGATGGCGGACTCCGTGAAACCGACGAGTTCACTCAATGGAACCCGCCGGGCGAAGCTGGCCCGTCCTAGCTGCAGCGACTATTTACGCTTTAGGCTGCGATAGCGGGTAATCAGCGCGTTGGTCGAACTGTCGTGCTCAAGCTTCGGATCGGATTTTGAAGTTAGCTCAGGCACGATCCGACTGGCCAATACCTTGCCCAGTTCGACGCCCCATTGGTCAAACGAGTTGATTCGCCAAATCGTCCCGAGTGTGAAGACCTTGTGCTCGTATAGCGCGATCAATTTGCCAAGTGCCGCCGGCGTCAGTTTGTCGATTAGCAGCGTATTGGTCGGGCGATTGCCGGGGAATGTGCGGTGCGAAATCTGGAAGTCGGCGACTCCATCCGCTTTGACCTCGGCCGCTGTTTTGCCAAACGCGAGCGCCTCGGGCTGGGCGAAGAAGTTGGCCATCAACTTGTCGTGATGATCGCCCAGCGGGTTCAGTGATTGGCAAAAGCCGATAAAGTCGCACGGGATCAGCTTTGTCCCCTGATGGATCAGCTGGTAATAGGCATGCTGCCCGTTCGTGCCGGGGGTTCCCCAGACGATTGGCCCGGTTTGATAGTCGACCGGTGTGCCGTCCAGGGTAACCCGCTTGCCGTTGCTCTCCATATCCAGCTGCTGCAAGTACATGCTGAACTTGCCGAGGTAGTGATCGTACGGCAGGACCGCTTGCGTTTCGGCGCCAAAAAAGTTGTTGTACCACAGGTTCAACAGCGCCATCAAAACCGGCAAGTTTTGGGCGAGCGGCGCGGTGCGGAAATGCTCGTCCATCTCGTGAAAGCCGGCCAGCATTTCGCGGAAGTGATCGCCGCCCACCGCGATCATTAGCGACAGACCAATTGCCGAGTCAAAGGAATAGCGTCCCCCGACCCAATCCCAAAACTCAAACATATTGGCCGTATCGATCCCAAACTTGGCGACTTCTTTTTCATTGGTCGAGAGCGCCACAAAGTGCTTGGCGATCGCGGCGTCATCTTTCAGCGTTTCCAGACACCAGAGTCGCGCGGTGTGCGCGTTGGTCAGCGTCTCCTGCGTGGTGAACGTCTTGGACGCGATGATGAACAATGTTTCGGTCGGGTCGAGGTCATGCAGCGCCTCGGCCATGTCGGTACCGTCAATGTTCGAAACGAACTTGAACGTCAGATTGCGATCGCTGTAATGCCGCAACGCGTCGTAAGCCATCGCCGGCCCCAGATCAGAACCGCCGATCCCGACGTTGACGATGTTCTTGATCGGCTTACCGGTGTAGCCGCGCCAATCGCCGCCGCGAATCTTGGCGGCGAACGCAGCCATCTTGTCGAGCACCGCATGGACGGCCGGCACCACGTTCTCACCATCGACGTCGATCGTCGCTCCCTGCGGAGCACGCAGCGCGGTATGCAACACGGCGCGATCTTCGGTGACGTTAATCTTATCGCCGCGGAACATCGCATCGATCCGCTCGCGCAGGCCAGACGCTTCGGCCAATTGGACCAGCAGCGACATCGTCTCGGCGGTGACGCGGTTCTTGGAGTAGTCGAGATAGATGCCGGCAGCGTCGAGCGAAAGCTTTTCGCCGCGATCCGCTTCGGTCGCGAATAGTTCGCGAAGCTGGACGTCAGCCAACTGATCGTAATGTGACTGAAGTGCCTGCCAAGCGGCGGTTTGGGGCAAGGATGGCGCTGTCGTCATAATACGTATCTCCCGAAGGTGGCGAGCGAACTCGATGTTTTCTAACTAGCCGGCCCCCCAAAGGACCCGACTCGACAGGCTAGTAGTTTAACGTTCCAGCCGCAGTGGACGTAGCGGGCAAGCAGAAAATCATCTTGCCCGGCGAGTTCTTCCCATTCAGACGGAGGGGACCTTTTCTGGATTTTGATATTTCGATGTATCATGAAGAAAATTCGCGGTAAGCTAGCAACAGCAACTGCGTTTCGACCGATTCCTTCATTTCCCTTTCGAGCTTGCGATGTCCAAGACTTCCGCCCAAGTAGCCCGTCGCGATTTTCTGGCCCTCTCGGCAGCCGGAATCTCCACCGCTGGTCTACTCTCAGGCTCACAGCAACTTCAGGCACAGCAGCCGCAGGCAAACATCTCTCCCTGGGTCGACGTCAACGTCTATCTCTCCCGCTGGCCCTTCCGTCGCTTGCGCTATGACACGCCAGACGCGTTGACGTCGATGCTGCGGAGCAAGGGGATTACCCAGGCCTGGACCGGCAGCTTTGACGGCGTCTTTCATAAAGACATCAGCGCGGTAAATCGGCGGCTGTCAGAATCCTGTGCTAAGCATGGCGACGGACTGTTGATTCCGTTTGGCTCTATCAATCCGCTGCTGCCGCAGTGGCGCGACGAGCTACGTCTGTGTGCCGAGCAATACCGCATGCCGGGGATTCGGCTTCATCCCAGCTACCACGGCTATGACCTGCAAGAGCCCAGCTTTCAGGAACTGTTGAAACAGGCCGCTGAACTCAACTTGATTGTGCAGTTGTGTGCGTGGCTAGAAGACCCGCGGACGCAACATCCGCAGATGCGCGTCGCGACGGTCGACTTGTCGCCGCTGCCAGAACTGGTCGCGGCGATTGATGGTTTGCGGCTGGTGCTGCTGAACGGGGTGAACAGTGTCGCCGGGAAAGCCCAAGCCGATCTGTTGAACCTTCCCAATGTCTATTGCGATATTGCCCAATTGGAAACAAGCGAAGGGATCACGAAGCTGTTGGAGATATCCACAGCCGAGCATTTGCTGTTTGGGTCGTACTCGCCAATGTTTTATTTTGACGCGGCGCGGCTCAAGCTGGCCGAGTCGGTATTGTCGCCGCAGCAAGATCAAGCGATTCGCTTTGGTACGGCGCGGACGTTGTTGCCTGCCTAACGCACATACACTCTCTCGCGATTTGGTTTTGATCGATGAAAATATGGGACATGCACTGCCATCTGCCATCGCCGCAATTGACCGGCGCCAGCTTGATGGAGCAGGCCGAGCAGTTGCTGCAAATCGCCGGGCGCGTCGGGATCAGCAAGCTCTGTCTGTTTTTGGAAGTCGGCAAGCCGCTCGGCCCGTTCTCGGATGATGAGATCGTTCGCGTGCTAGAGCGGTACTACGATCGCTTGTACGGATTTGTCTGGTGCGATTTGCAGAAGACGTCGGAGAGCGTGGGTCTGCTGCAAAAATGGGTCGGTGACGGTCCCATGGTCGGACTCAAGCTCGGCGGCTTCAGCGGCGTTTGCAGCAAGCCCCAATACGCGCCCGTCTTTGAGAAAGCGATCGATCTGCAAGCGGTCATCTTTCAGCACACTTGGCTGAAAGTGACCGGCAATTTACCCAATGAGTCGACGCCGCAAGATGTGGTCGAACTGGCGAAACGCTATCCCGATTACCCATTCATCTGCGGCCATTCTGGCGGCGACTGGGAAGTTGGGATTCGCGCGATCACTGCGGCGCCCAATGTCTCGATCGGCATCGGCGGGTTCTATCCGACCTCAGGTGTTGTTGAGACCGGGGTTCGCCTACTGGGCGCCGAGCGAGTCATTTATGGCAGTGATGCGCCGGGACGCAGTTTCTCGTCACAGCTGGGCAAAGTGCTGGGCGCCGATCTGCCGGACGAGCAAAAGCAGCTCATATTGTATGACAACTTTGATCGGTTGATGCAGCCGATCGCGCGGGCCAAAGGGTGGATCAGCTAAACCCCAGTGTCGCCTTTCGCTCCTGCGAAAGTAGCGTCTTCCGCCGCCGTGCCCACACCGCAATTGACGAGAGCCGTTAGATTGGCGCTGCGAGAGTCAGCGCTCGGCGGTGTAGCAGGTCCTGAGGTGTTCGGCAATTTTGCGTGTATCGCAATGGGGAGTCTGGCTTGACGCTACTTTCGCGAGAGCGAAAGGCGACAAAGGGGAGAACGATCGGCGAAGTTTGTTTCCTGACGATGGGCTACGAATTTGCGTCGACTGGGGGTTGGGTTTGCTGCCGCATGGCGCTGGCATCTTGTTGCTGAAGCAATCCAAACAGTTCTGTACGAACTGCTCGGACCACCCGGGTGTTTGCAAGCTGCCGAATGAATGACGGAGCACGAATGCGAAGTTTGTCATTCGGATTTCGACATTTAAATCCATAGAGGCCGCTTGTCCGCCTTCTGGTAGGTGAAGAACGTGTTTTCTCGATCGTTGGTAGCGCAAAATCTCTCGCTTTGGCTGACAATCTTGTTATGATGAAGGGATAGCGTGGTCGATTGTGGTCGCGCTACCCCACCCCGCCAATTTGCTGTAACCTCAGCCAAGTTCCTACCTTACGGCACTCCTACGCCATGGTGCGTTATAATTTTATTACAGCCGATATGCGCAGATTCGGGTCTTCATTGCCACGATTGGCGGTCGTGCTGTGCCTAAATCTGACGCTAGCAACCACCGGTTCGGCTGCTAAGCCAACTCCGCCAAAGACACCCGAGGCGATCCGTCAGTTTGTCGCGACCAACTGTTTGGACTGCCATCAAGGAGCGGCGTCGGAAGGGGGGCTCGATCTTGAGCAGCTCACCTTCGACTTGAGTGATGACGATGTGCAAGATCGTTGGGTACGGATCTTTGACCGAGTCGAATCGGACGAAATGCCGCCGACCGAATATGGCGAGGCCGACGCCGACGAGAAGCAGAAGTTTCTCGCTGCGACCCGGACTCACCTCCGTCAGCAGCAACTTTCGCAGCATGAAAAATCTGGCCGCGTGCAAGCGCGCCGTTTGACCCGTTTGCAAGTCGAGCGCTCGCTGCACGATCTGCTGGGGATTGATATTCCGTTAACCGATTATCTGCCGGAAGAGTCGCGCCCCAATGGTTTTACGACGGTTGCGGATGGTCAGTCAATGTCGCATTTTCAATTGGCCGCTCATCTGCAAGCGGTCGATGTGGCGCTGGATGAAGCCTTTCGCCGCGCGCTTTCACCGGCAGACGAGGACGTGCGTGATTTTGACGCACAAGGCTTGTGTCGGACCAATCCCAAACGGCGTTGTCGCGAACCAGAAATGCGTAACGGCAAAGCGGTGATCTGGTCATCTGGCTTGATCTACTACGGACGCATTCCGGCGACAACGGCTCGCGAGGATGGCTGGTATCGTTTTCAGGTGACGGTCTCTGGCTTGAAGCTGCCTAAGACCGGAGGCGTCTGGTCGACCGTCAGCACCGGTCTTTGCGTTTCGACTGCACCGTTGCTGCAGAACGTCACCACCTTCGAGGCGCTTGAAAAACCCAAGACGATTGAGTTTCAGGCTTGGCTCCCCAAAGGGCACATGCTTGAGATTCGTCCCGGCGATGGTTCATTGAAAAAGGGACGTTTTGCCGGAGGCCAAGTGGGTGTGGGAGAAGGAGAGCCGCAAGACGTTCCGGGGATCGCTTTCGATCGGATCACGATGGAGCGAATTCACCTGAACGGCGACGACCAGCATGTCCACAATCTGCTGCTGGGAGATCTGCAGACGAAACCCGACAAAGACAAGCGAAAACCGTATCACGTTGTTAGCAAGTCGCCGCGCGAGGATGCCGCTCGGCTGATGCTGGCTTTCGCTCAGCGGGCCTTTCGTCGTCCAACCACGGCCGCCGAGATTGCTCCCTATGTTGAGCAAGTTCAAGCAGCGATCGAGACCGGCGACGACTTTGTCGGTTCGCTGCGAATGGGGTATCGGGCGTTGCTTTGCTCGCCGCGATTCCTTTACTTCTCGGAAGCGCCCGGCCCGCTAGACGACCATGCAATCGCGACGCGGCTCAGCTATTTGCTGACCGGCAGCACCCCCGACCAGCAACTGCGACAACTCGCTGACGCCGGCAAATTGCACGATCAAAAAACGTTGCAAGCCGAAGCGGTTCGTTTGCTGAGCGGCGAGAGTGGCCGTCAGTTTGTCCATGATTTTGCCGCCGAATGGCTCGACCTGGATCAGATCGATTTCACGACGCCAGATCGCAAGCTTTATCCCGCGTTTGATCCAATTGTCCAACAAGCGATGCTCGCAGAGACCGAGACATTTCTGGAGAGGATGCTGCAAGAGAACCTGAGTGTCGACAACTTGATTGACGCCGATTTTACGTTCTTAAACAGTCGGCTGGCTCGGTTCTACAAAATCGACGGAGTCACAGGGGATGAGCTGCGTCGCGTGTCGCTTTCACCAGAGAGTCATCGCGGCGGCCTGATCACGCAAGGCGCCATCCTCAAAGTGACCGCTAACGGCTCCAATACCTCGCCGGTGCTGCGGGGAGTTTGGATGTTGGAGCGAATCCTGGGCGATGCGGTTCCACCTCCGCCGACCAATGTGCCGGCGGTCGAGCCTGATATTCGGGGCGCGACGACAATTCGCGAGCAACTTGCGAAACATCAGTCGCAAGGAGACTGCGCCAGCTGTCATGTGAAAATTGATCCGCCGGGCTTCGCGCTGGAAAACTTTGACCCCGCCGGTCAGTGGCGGGACCGATATGTGCAGTACGCGGGTCCCAAGAAGAAAACAGGTCCGCTGATTGACGCAAGTCATGTATTGGCGGACGGCGGCGAGTTCAAGAATATCGTTGGCTTTCAGAAGCTGACGGCTAGTAAGCCTCGCAAGTTGGCGGGCTGCGTCGCGGAGAAGCTGCTGGTTTATGGAACCGGTGCTCCGATCGCATTCGCTGATCGTGATGCGGTCGAAGCGATTGTGGATGAGACGGCGGCGGAAGATTACGGGTTGCGTTCGATCGTGGAAGCGGTCGTCACCAGCCGGTTGTTCTTAAGCAAGTAATTTTCATTTTCAGTTAGAGAAAGACGGTGACTTATGTCAGGTCAGGTTCATTTCAACTTCGGTAAAAAACTGAGCCGCCGAACCGTACTGCGCAGCGCCGGAATCGCCATGTCGATGCCGTGGCTGAGCGCCATGAGCCAAGCCTTTGCCGGCAGTGACAAGCCGGCCGCGCCCAAACGTTTTGTGGCGATGACGCTAGGCTTGGGATTGCATTCTGAGAACCTCTTTCCGACCACGGCCGGACGCGACTACGAAACGCCGTTGTACCTCAAGCAATTAGAAGATATCCGTGATCGCTATACGGTCGTGTCTGGCGTTTCGCATCCCGGCGTCTCCGGCGGACATCGCGCTGAAGCCAGTCTATTGAGCGCCACGCCGATGGGGAGCGGCGCACAATCGCGGACAACAATCTCGGTCGATCAGTTGCTCGCGAAACACTTGGGTAATCAAACTCGATTCCCCTCGTTGGTTCTTAGCTCAGCCGGTAGCAATAGTCCGTCGTACACCGAAAACGGCTCGATGATTCCGGCCGAAAGCTCGCCGGCGAAGCTCTTCATGCAGTTGTTTGTTACCGACTCGCCGGCCGATCAGAAGAAACAGGTCCATCGTGCTCGACAGGGGCAGAGCATTATGGATCTGGTCGCCGAGGACGCACGAGCGTTGCAGCGCGAGCTGGGCGCCGGCGACAAGGATCGGCTCGACGCCTACTTCACCAGTGTCCGCGAGCTAGAAAAACGGATGGTCGAAGCCGAAGAATGGGCGCATCGACCGAAACCGAAAGTCGACATCTCGAAACCGATTGACATCTCGAATCCCAACGACTTTATCGGGCGGCAGCGTTTGATGAGCGATATGATTCGTTTGGCGCTATCGACCGATTCGACACGCTTCGTCTCGTATCACCTCGGCGGTTCCGGTGGCGTCGTGCCGATCGAAGGAGTCGACGAAGGCTATCACGCGCTCAGCCATCACGGCCGAGACGAAGAAAAGCTGGCGCAATTGGCGCTAGTCGAAGCGGCGATTGTTCGCGCCTGGGGCGACTTCCTTCGCGGTCTCGATAAGACTGAAGAAGATGGCGGCAGCTTGCTCGACAACACGTCGGTCTTAATGACCAGCAACTTGGGCAATGCGTCGAATCACGACAATCGCAACATGCCAGTACTATTTGCTGGCGGCGGATTCCGTCACGGCCAGCATTTGGCGTTCGACCAAAAGAACAACTACCCGCTACCGAACCTCTATCTCTCGATGCTGCAAAAGACCGGCCTAGAGATCGACCAATTTGCGACCAGCACCGGTACGATGACCGGACTAGAGAGCTAATTTTGTTTCTACACTGGCGCAGTAGGTTTTCTCTTGCTGCGCCTTTTTTGTGCGCGCTCCCCTGCTCTGCAGCTACTTCTATAGTTGCATCGTGGATAGCTGTGCTCTCACTCGTCTTGAGTGCGCAGATGCGAAAGAGAATTGCGCAATTACGCATGGCTTGCTTTCTTGGGGCATGTTAACGTCAGTCTGATTCGGAAGATGCGGCCAGACCGCTCACCGGCGCCTTCGACGTTACCTGCCCACTTGCTACGTATACGAGATCCCACCTATGCCTGACCGCCGAATGCCGTCGATTGCCTCGCTCTTTTTGCTCTTGATTCCGTCTTTGACTTTCGCCGAAGAGTCGACCCGCTCGAAAGCAGGCAACAACGTCACCCAAAGCATGCAAAAGCTTGCCGACACGGTGGAGCCTGATTTGGCCTGGAACGCCAGCACGGCGGCAGAGCATGCGGCTTGGCGAAAGCAGATGCACCCGACGATTGTCGGCTTGTTAGGCAAAATGCCCGAGCATGTGCCAATGGAAGTCGAGTGGGCGGAAGAAGTGAAGTTCGACAAGTTTACGCGCTACAAGATCTACATCCGCACCGAGTCGGCCTATTGGGCCCCGGTCTATTACTTTGTGCCGCACCAGCTTCAGCAGAAGGTTCCGGCAATCATTTGTCTTCATGGGCACAGCGGTATTGATCCCTATCTTCGTCTGAAAGAAACGCCGAAACAAAAAAAGAAGACCGATGAGCACGCCCTCGATTACGCCATCTACATGGCCGAACATGGTTATGTGACAGCGGCGATGGTGGTCCGCGGTTGGAACGAGACCTGCGGACGGCAAGATTTTGGCTATTCGCCCGGTCATCTGCGCAGCTGCCATGAAATGAGCATGAACGCGCTTCTGCTGGGGATGACGCCGCAAGGAATTCGCTGTTGGGATGCGATGCGGGTAGTCGACTTTTTGCAAACTCGCGAGGAAGTTAATCCCGATAAAATCGGAGTCTGCGGACTCTCTGGCGGCGGCACCTTGTCGATGTATCTGCCGATCTTGGATGAGCGAATCAAGCTGGCGATGATTGCCGGCGCCTTTTCCGAGTACCGCACTTCGATCTACTCGATCCATCATTGCATTTGCAACTGCCTGCCCGGCGTGATGCGGCATGGAGAAATGGCGGACGTCGTCGCGTTGTTCGCTCCCCGTCCGGTGCTATTGATTAATGGAATCGATGATCCGATCTTTCCGATCGATGGGGCGCGCAACGGTCTGGGCAAACTCAAGCAGGTGTATGGCGTGCTCGGGGTTCCGCAAAACGTGGACGCCGATTTCTTTGACGGTGGTCACGCCTGGTCCAACAACAAGACGCTTAGCTTCTTGCAGCAGCATTTTGGCGAGTAGTTCGCCATTATCACTAGGAGATCGCACACAAAAAAAGCCGCACTCAATAAGTGCGGCTTTTTTTTGATAACAGCGTTCGTCTATCGACGAGCAGCCGGATGCTTTAGCGGCAGCCAGGCGCCATCTTGTTGGCTGCTGGCGACTGACTGTTGGATGAAATACATCCCTTCGACGCCGTCATAAATGTTTGGATAGATCGTGTTCTTCTTCTCGAACGACTGCCCCAAAGCTCGTGCTGACATCGCATCGTAGGTGGCGCGATAGACGTTGGCGAATGCTTCAAAGAATGCTTCAGGATGGCCGCTCGGCAGACGACAGGCTGCGGCGCCAAGTTCGTTCATGTAGGGCGCGTTGGGATCGCGAGTATAAATTTTGTGCGGCTGGCCGTTGGCGCGAACCATCATTTCATTCGGGTTTTCTTGCCGCCATTGAAGCGAGCCTTTGGTGCCGTCGATTTCGATCATGACATCGTTTTCGCGTCCATGACTGATTTGCGAAGCGGTGACCGTTCCTAAGGCTCCATTTTCAAACTTGATGATCGCGGTGCCGTAATCATCCAGGGCGCGCCCTTCGACAAACGTCTTTAGGTGGCAGCTGATCTGCTCCGGCAGCAAGCCTGTCATGTAGCGTCCCAGGTTGTACGCGTGCGTTGCGATGTCGCCAAAGCAACCAGCGGCGCCGCTCTTCGTGGGATCGGTTCGCCAAGCGGCCTGTTTTTGATCACTATCTTCTAGCTTTGAGCGGAGCCAACCTTGGATGTACTGAACGCGAATCGCATTGATCTCGCCCAACTCGCCCTCTTGGATCATCTGTCGAGCCTGACGCACAAGCGGATAGCCGGTGTAGTTGTGCGTGACGGCGAAGACCGCGTTCGAGCCTTCGACCACTTTCAGCAGTTCCTCGGCTTGGGCCAAGTCAAACGTCATCGGCTTGTCGCACATGACATTGAAACCCGCTTCTACCGCCGCTTTGGCGATTTCAAAGTGGGTGAAGTTGGGCGTCGCGACCGAAACAAAGTCAATTCGTTGATCCGGCGGCAGCGCATTCTCTTTTTCGAGCATTTCGGTGACGCTGCCGTAAGCCCGAGCTTCGGGAATGTCATAATCAGGCGCCGAGGCTTTGGCTTTGGCAGGATTGGAGCTGAGCGCTCCTGCAACTAGTGCGGCACGATTGTCGAGAACCGCCGCCGTTGCATGGACGCGACCAATAAACGAGCCAGAGCCGCCGCCGACCAAGGCCATGCGCAGCTTGCGGTTGAGATCTCCGTTGGTTGCCATGCGTGATTTCCTTCGCTTACAAGTTGGGGGACATGTGGAGTGTAGGCGGCGATAGGCCTCGTAAACTGCGTGTTTTATCAGATCGGAAGGCTGCTGTCATTCCGGCAGTCGGATCAGATTTCTGGATGGCTTTAAAACCGATAGTTTGGTAACGATAGAGAATAAAGAGTGCAAGCAGGCGATTCTTTGCTATCTAAGCAGGAGAATCGCCTAGTGAAGTTTCACATTTTCACAATCTATAGCTGACAAAACAATTAACTCCGATTCCCCAGCCAGCCGAGAAGATAAACGAGGAACTACCCAAAGTAATTGGTTTGCTATCACTGCTAGCACCAGCCGGGGGCGCATGTCAAGAATCGAAACCAGTCAGCATAAAGAGACGCTGCCGTTCGCATTCGCCGATTCAAACTCGGGCGCTCCGCAAACCCTGCGCGAGGCGTTCTGGCGTGAGCGCTGGATGTTTCTGGTTCCGTTAGGGATGCTGCTCGCGTTTACGGCCTTCTGCTATCTGCTGCCGATCGACCTCCGATGCTCTCGCCCTTTCTTTTTGGGCGAACGCTCTGGTTGGCAGGGAGATCGGTGGTTTGTGGAAGATCTGTGTTACTCGGCCAGTCCACTTCCCGGTATTGTCCTGGGAATTGGGGCGATTCTCGTGTTGGTGGTCGCTCGCTGGTCGAAAAAAATTGCCGAACGAAAGGCTGCAGCAGCGTTTTTGCTATGCGTATTGCTCGTAGGTCCGTTGCTGCTGGTGAACGGAGTGATCAAACCGGCGATCAGTCGTCCTCGCCCCAATCAATTGGCCATATTTAGTAGCAACTGTGCTGACAATGCACACTACGTTGGCCCCTGGCAACTGTCAGCCGCGCATGGCAATTCGTTTCCCAGCGGTCATGCGTCAATGGGCTTTGTCTGGATGGCGCCAGCATTTTTTTACTGGCGGCGTAAGCCTTGGATCGCCGCCTTGTGGGTAATCGTGGGATTGGCGTATGGGACGGTAATCGGTTTTTTTCGGATCGCGGTCGGAGCGCATTTCCTCAGTGATATTGTCTGGACCTGCGGAATTGTCTATTTTTCCGGCCTTGCTTTGTACCTTGGTCTTGGCCTCTGGCGGACCGAAGCGTCCCAGCTTCAGTCATCAAACCTCCAGCCATCGAACAAGCTAGACGAGATCACGGCCGCATCCGAAGCGGCTGCTCAGGGCCTGCAACCGGAAGCACAAGCGGCGTAGCCCGCACAAATATGAGGACGATCCAAACCTACGTCGTGTGGGAGGTCTTCAAGATCTTCTTTCTCTGCCTGCTGGCCACCGTTCTCTTGATGGTGGTCGGAGGGGGCTTGAATGAAGGTCTGAAAAAAGGTCTGCCTCCCGGCATCATCCTAGGGATGATGCCGTACTTCGTGCCGGAGATGCTTCGGTTTACGATCCCTGGCTGTTTGTTGTTTGCGATCTGCACTGTCTTTGGCCGGATGTCGGCTTCTAACGAGATCGTGGCTCTGAAATCGGCCGGCATCAATCCGATCGAAATCATCCTGCCGGTCTTGGTTGCGACTTACTTGTTGAGCTTCGTCACGTTTGGGCTGTATGACGTCTGCGCCGGTTGGTCGCGGCCCAATATGCACCGGATCATCATTCAATCGCTGGACGATACCGCGTATAGCATGCTGCGGACGCAAAAGTCCTTCAGCATGCAGGGCTTCTCGGTGCGTGTAAAAGCGGTCGATGGTCGTCGCCTGATCGAACCATTCATTACGGTTCAAACGCCCAACGGCGGCCCAGAAGTAACGCTCACCGCCGAAGAAGCGGAGCTGGAGTCGAACCCCGAAACCGGAGCGTTGCAGGTCGTCTGTCGCAACAGCTATATCGAATCAGGCGACGGCACTAGTTTTACGCAGGTCGAGCCATTTGTCCAACAGATCACCCAACTGGGAACTCTCGATCAAGATTTGAACACTGCATCACCGGCCGCGTTGACTCTGCGGCATATCCCCGGGCAAATAGCTCGCGAGATGCAGTTACTGGACGACACGTTAAACGCGCTGCACATGGGGGGAGATCCCGAAGCGATCGCCAGCGCCGCCGCAGGTCATCAAAAACGCCTGTGGCGATTGCAGGCCGAAAAACAACGTCGCTTATCGAACGGTCTCGGCTGTTTTTGCTTTGCCAGCGTTGGTATTCCGGTGGCGATGTGGCGGCGCACCAGCGACAACGTCTCGACATTCTTCCTCTGCTTTCTCCCAATTTTAGGGATTTACTATCCGCTGTTAGTGACCGGCGAAACGATGGCCCGCGATGGAGTGCTGGCCCCGTATTCTGTTTGGTTAGCTGATGTGGTGCTGTTAGGCATCGGCGGATTATTACTGTGGAAATTAAACCGCAACTGAGCGATTTTTTGATATGAGCGCGACGAACATGGATGTTCCGGCGACCGAAGAAAAGCCCTTTCCCTGGCGCTATGCGACCTGGATGCTAATCGCTGGCCTGTTGGTTTTTCGAATTTTGTATACGGCGTTTGTGCCGCTTGATCTGGTTCATGACGAGGCCTACTACTGGGACTGGTCACGCCAGCTGGATTGGGGCTACTACAGCAAACCGCCGATGATCGCGTGGATCATTGCACTTTCGACCAGCATCCTCGGCGACACCGAATTGGCGGTCCGCTTACCGGCCGCGGTGCTCGGCACGTTGGGACTCGGTTTTGTCTTTCTGCTGGCCGATCGGATGTTTGACGCGAAGTGCGGTTTTTTCGCCGTGCTGCTGTCGGCCCTGACGCCTGGCAATGCGGCGCTCGGTTTGTTGATGACGATTGACGCGCCGTTCCTGTTCTTCTGGGTCGCGGCACTTTATTTTCTGTGGCGTGCTTTGGAAGAAGGCTCCAATACATGGATTTGGTTTCCGCTGACCGCGCTAGCGATTGGGCTCGGTTTGCTCTCGAAGCAGACCACCTTTGGTTTTTTGGCGCTCGGCGGCATGTTTATCTTGATCAGCCGCAAAGATCGTGGCCAATTGGTGCGTCCGGGTTTGTGGATTTGCGCCATAACGGCGATCGCCTTTTTGACGCCGGTGATCATTTGGAACTCGCAGCACGACTGGATTACGGCGCAGCATACCAGCGAACATTTTCAGGCCGAACCATTTGGACCTGTCAAGCGAATCTCCTTGGCGCTTGAATTTATCGGCGGGCTGTTTGGCATTGTTTCACCGGTTACCTTCTTCCTGTTTGCATCGCTGTCATTTACCGGATTGCTGTCGATCCGTTCATTGGATCGTCGAGTGCAATACCTGCTTTGCTTTAGCGCTTTGCCGCTGATGTTGATCGTGGTGCTAAGCTTGAAGCAGCGGATCGAATTGAATTGGCCTGCGCCGGTCTTTCCGGCCGGGATCATCCTGTGCGTCGGTTGGGCGCTGCAAAAAGCGGAGATTCCCTTTCCGCTGGCAGCCGGTGCATTTCATCTTCGCCGAGCCGTCGTCGCGGGGGCGATTTTTACGCTAGCAACTTACGCATTGCCGT
Organism: Blastopirellula sp. SH421; assembly: GCF_057808535.1. Classification (NCBI taxonomy): domain Bacteria; kingdom Pseudomonadati; phylum Planctomycetota; class Planctomycetia; order Pirellulales; family Pirellulaceae; genus Blastopirellula; species Blastopirellula sp. SH421. The sequence continues at coordinate 6,139,372 of NZ_CM173712.1, read as the reverse complement.
TCGCGCTAGGGATGTTTGGCCTAGTCGGTAGCAAAGTCGATCCGATCGTTCGTCTGCGCGGCTGGGAGGAGCTAGGGCAAATTGTTGGCGAAGAAATTCGCAAGGCCGGCGTCCAGGATGATGCACTGATCATCACCACCGGGGGACGCGTCTCGACAGCCGAACTCGCGTTCTATCTGCCGAATCAACCGCGCGTCTACAGTTGGAAAGCAGATGACCAGATTTTGTCTCAGTACGACGTTTGGGGCGGACCGACGCAGGTCGTCGGTCGCACGGCGGTCTTGGTGACGCCGGTCTACCAGACGGTACCTCCCGAACTAGCCGCTGCTTTTTCAAGCGTAGAGAAAATCGGCCGCGTTACCGTAGCGATCAACGCTACGCGCAAACACGAGTTCGACCTCTATCGAGCCGAGAACTTCGCTTATTGGCCTGGTCCGCAAAGCCCGACCATGGTAGCCGATCGCGCGGATAGGTCACCCCGCTAACAGCGAGGTTGGTTTTACAGCAAAACTAGAGCCAATCGAAACAGTAGTAGCTGGATCCCTCACGAATTCGGCTGGACGCATCCATCCAATCCTTTTACGATCCGACCTTGTCTCCAAACTTGGGGATCGATCGCGGGCCGCACTTGTCGTGTCCCCCTGAAATACTGGTGTAGGGTCAGTAGAAAATGGAGTCGAATCGAATGACGCTTTACGAACATCTGCACATGCTGGTCCGCTGTTGGCGCTATCGCTTGCGCTCTGAAGCGCCCGACATCGCTCATCTTGCTCAACTAGACCTCCAAGGTCGTACCGCTATCGATATTGGCGCAAATCGCGGTATCTACTGCTATTGGTTTAGCAAGTTTGTTGGTCCGCAAGGAAAAGTGATTGGCTTTGAGTTGCAGCCTGAGCTGCATGACGCGCTGCAAGGCTTCAAGCGACGCAGCTCGATGCGCAACGTAGAGATCGTCATGAAAGGGCTCTCGAATCAAACGGGGCTGGTTCAGATCAAGCGCGATCACGCTGGGTCGACGGGAGCCCGGATTGATGACCACCCGGTGACGGAATTGTCGCAGAAGGTTCCAACTGGTTACGGTCAAATTGCTCGGCTAGATGACTATTGCCGAGAGCACAACGTCCAGAACATCGGCGTCATCAAGTGCGACGTCGAAGGGCACGAACGCCAGGTATTTGAAGGCGCGGAAGAAACGATCCGCAGTCAGAAACCGATCTTGCTATTCGAAGCCTTCAATAACGCAATCCAATCAGATGGTCTGTTTGACTACCTCGAAAGCCTCGGTTATTCCGGCTACTTCTTTAGCGAGGGGAATCGATACGACGCGCAGGATTTCGCGACGGCGCCGTTCCGGAAATCACATTGCGTCCATCGCAACTACTTTTTCGTTCCGGCAGAAAAAGCGGCGGTGCGTCAAGCTTTTCTGGCCGATCTCGTTGCGGCATAGCCGTTTGGCGGCAAAGTTATGCGGCGACTACTTTTGGTCGTCGCCGGTTTCCAGCACCGCCATAAAAGCCTTTTGCGGGATGTCGACTGAGCCGATCGACTTCATCCGCTTCTTGCCTTCTTTCTGCTTGGCCCACAACTTGCGTTTGCGTGAGATATCGCCGCCGTAGCATTTGGCGGTCACATTCTTGCTGAGCGCTTTGACCGTTTCGCGAGCAATAACGCGCGTCCCGATGGCCGCTTGAATTGCGATTTCGAACATGTGGCGATCGATCTCGCTTTTCAACTTCTTGACGACGGCGCGACCCCGACGGTCGGCGTCGGCTCGATTGCAAATGATCGACAAGGCGTCGACCCGTTTGCCGTTGACCAACATATCCAGCCGCACCAGATCGGCCGGCACGTAGTCACGGATTTCGTAATCCATCGTGCCATAGCCGCGTGTTGCGCTCTTTAACTTGTCATGCAAGTCATAGATCACTTCGGCCAGCGGCAGATCGTACACCAACATCGCCCGCGTCGGCGACAAATATTCGGTTCTAACTTGCACGCCACGGCGCTCGGTGCAGAGTTGCATCACCGGGCCGATAAACTCGCTAGGCTGCAATAGGCTGACTCGCACGATCGGCTGCAGAAACTCTTCGATCTCACCAGCGTCCGGAACATCTTGAGGTTTATGGATCTCAATCTCCTGTCCCTTCTTATTGATGATATGGTACGTCACGTTCGGAGCGGTCTGCACCAAGTCCACGTCTGACTCTTGTTCCAGACGTTGCTGCACAATTTCCATATGCAACAAGCCGAGGAATCCGCAGCGGAAACCAAACCCCAATGCGTCGCTCGTCTCTGGCTCAAAAATAAAGCTGGGATCATTGATCCGCAACTTGTTGAGCGCATCACGCAGTTGCTCAAAGTCTTGGCCATCCGAAGGATAGAGCCCGCAAAACACCATCCGCTTCGGCTCTTGATAGCCGGGCAGCGGTTTCGCCGCGTCAGGGCCGGGGATACTGACGGTATCGCCGATGTTGACTAATTCCAGCGACTTGATGTTGCAAATCAAATAACCGACCTGTCCGGCGCACAGTTCGTCAGTTGCACGCGGCGTGGGGATAAACTGACCAACTTCGGTCACGTCATGAGTCGTTTCGCCGCGCAGGAAGCGAATCTTGTCCCCTTTTTTGACCCGGCCGTTCATCACGCGGACGTAGGTAACGGCGCCGCGAAACTTGTCGTAGTGCGAGTCAAAGACCATCGCCTGTAACACATCTTCGCGTGAACCAATGGGGGCGGGCACGGTTTCGATAATTGCGGCCAACAGCTCTTCGACTCCGGCTCCAGTCTTGCCGCTGATTGCTTGCACTTCGTCCGGCATGATCGCGAGCGTTTGCTCCATCTCTTCGATCACTGCCGCCGGCCGCGCATGCATCAGGTCGATCTTGCTGAGGCACGGGATGATTTTTAGATCGTGGTCCATCGCCATGTAGGCGTTGGCGACCGTTTGGGCTTCGACCCCTTGAAACGCATCGGCCAGCAAGACGGCGCCTTCGCAACAACTAAGCGACCGCGAGACTTCGTACTGGAAGTCCACGTGCCCCGGCGTATCGATCAGGTTCAGTTCGTACTCGTGCCCTTTGTACTTGTAGCGCATCGCGACCGCTTTCGCTTTGATCGTGATGCCGCGTTCGCGCTCTAGATCCATCCCGTCAAGCAGCTGTTCTTTCATCTCGCGCAGCGTTACGGTGCCGGTCTTTTCCATCAGACGATCGGCGAGGGTGCTTTTGCCGTGATCGATATGAGCGATGATGCAGAAGTTGCGAATGTATTGTTGTTCGATCGAGGCCATGGATGTTCCGTACGAAACTGAATGCCGCAGCAACCGCAAAGGGAAGCGGCGTCTGTCCTGTGTGCGCCCGGCGAGAGCCGGCCGGCGCATAGCGACCCCAGTGTTATGGGGAGAACGATTCATTATACACGCCAAGTCGCGTTGGCCGATAGGCGGACGTAGAAGCCGCTTCAGACGCCAATCTGACCGCTTAGGCGCGATAGATTGCCCGCAATCCCCCAATAGCGGCGCTGCCTTAGAAAAGCTGGCAGTCCCAACGACATCCGGCGGCTGCACCACTACAGTAGAAGCGATTCGCCGTTTTATTAGCCACCATTCGAGCTGTCCTCTTATGCCTCTGATCTCTAGTCGTCACGGTTTGGTCTGGGCGATTTGCGCGTTGACTGCTGTAAGTTTCGCCAGTCCCTGTCTCGTGTTGGCGGCGACAAGTGAGTCGGGGCGAGGACTGACGCCGGTCGGGATTCCCAGCATTCTGGTTCTGGCCGCTGTGGTCGCCGGCGGTTTGGCGATTGGTCGAATTTCGCTGCTGGGGATATCATTTGGCTCGGCAGGCGTGTTGTTCGTCGGCCTGATCGCCGGTCACTTCCAAATGCAGATCCCTGCCGGAGCCGGTGAGATTGGCCTCGCCGCGTTCGTGTATTGCGTTGGACTGGGGGCTGGTCCCACTTTCTTCCGTTCTTTGGTCCAAGATGGACGCATGCTGGCGTTGTTAGGCGGTGTTATCGTTTTCAGCGGGGCCGCCACTGCGTGGGGTGTCGGCAAGATGCTGGGATTGCCGGCCGAGTTGGCGAGCGGCATCTTCGCCGGGGCGATGACCAGCACTCCAGCGCTGGGCGCATTGACGACGGCGCTGCCTGGAAGTCCTGATGTGGCGGTCGGTTTTGGCGTTGGATATCCCTTTGGGATTATCGCCGTGGTCGCTTTCGTGCAGGTGCTGCCCAAGCTGTTGGGACGCGATTTAAAGTCCGCTGCCGCGGGCGATCCCGCCGCCGCCGCTTCGCAAATCGTTCGTAAGCTGGTCGAGATTCGGAATCCCTCGATCGTCGGCAAGCGTCCCGGCAGCGTACCGATGTTGGAAGCGTCCAATTGCCAAACTCCGCGGGTGCGAGATGGCGACACGCTGCGTCCGACGCCTGCGGACTTTCAGTTTGAACTTGGCCAGCAGGTGATGCTAGTTGGGCCTGAGGGACGCTTGGCGGTTGTGCTAGACACGCTGGGAGTAGAGGTCGAAGGCGCCGACCAATTGCTGCTCGATGCCGAGCGCCAGCGCCGGCAAATTGTCGCGACGTCGCCGAATGTAGTGGGACGCACCTTGAAAGAGCTGCGGTTGCTCTCGACGTATGGGGTGACGATTACGCGGATTTGCCGTCACGAAGTCGAGTTTGTCCCCTCGGCGATGACCAAGATCGAGTATGGCGATCAGCTAACCGCCGTCGGCAAACCAGAAAACTGGCCTGAGGTCGAACGTCTGGCCGGGCATCGTCCCGGGCTGCTTCAGCAATCGAACCTGCTGTCGCTGGCGATCGGCCTGTTGTTGGGGATTGCGCTGGGCATGTTGCCGGTTTCTATCGGCCGCTTCTCGTTGCAGTTGGGCTTGGCCGGAGGGCCGCTGATGGTTGGCTTGATCTTGGGACACTTTGGGCGACTTGGTCCGCTGGTCGGCCATTTGCCGCGACCGGCTCGCACCGTGTTGATGGAGTCAGGGTTGGCGCTCTTTTTAGCCAGCGCTGGAGTTTCGGCAGGCGGCGGTTTTTTGGCGGTGCTGCAAGTGCAGGGCATTTGGTTATGTGTCGGCGCGGCGGCGGTCGCAGTCGTACCGCTAGCGATCGGCTTTGTATTGGCGGAGTACGTGTTGAAGCTGCGTCTGCTGAAATCGCTTGGCGCGATTTGCGGCGGCATGACATCGACGCCGGGCTTGGCGGCGATTACCTCAAGCACCGACGCGGCCGAACCGGTTGTCGCCTACGTGGCCGCCTACCCGATCGCGCTGGGGCTGGTAACGATTCTAGCGCCGCTGCTGGTCGAATTATTGCGGTAGCTCCGCGGTGAGTTTGTTGCCTATTTGCAACATTGCCCAGAGTGATGAACCAATCGATGGGGCAGGTCGCTTTTCGCCGCGAAAGGGGACCTCTCTGATTTCTTGCTTGGTGTCCGGCGCAATCGCTTCGATAGCGCGAACCCATCGCCGGCGTGTTGTGGTTTTTCAACGCGCGATGATTCTGGGAAACATTGTCGATTGGGTTGAGTTGCCTGCGCTGCTATCACAGGCTGCACTGATTGCTCTGAATGTAGCGATAAAGCGCTCGGCAGACAGCTTAGAAAACTTGAAAGAATTTCTAGTCGCGTAAAGCCCGACGACGTATGATTTTCCAGCGATTAGACGACCCGAGCTGCAAAATAATCCGTTTGAATATGGCGCTGAAATCTGGCAATCTCTAGTAACGAGTTGCCTGTACTCAGGCCGCCCGGCGACGGATTTGCCGCGGCTCGTCAAGCGAGAGGGACTTTGCCCAGAGAACCTCTGGTCGTTTTGATGACCCCCGGTTGAGGAACCGAAACCATGAATCAGATTCACTTAAAATTCGTCTTGGCGGCGCCGTTGTTGGCAGCCGCAGCGTCGCCGACCTTCGCCCAAAGCTGTGCGCCTTGTGGTGGACCCTCCTACAAACTTATCCAGCAGACGGTCTATGAAGATCAGCCCGTCACGGTACGCCGCCTGCAGTATCAAAAAGTTGAGATCCCGAAAGAGGTCACGACTTATCGACCTGTCTGGGAGACGGAAATGCGCGAGCGACGCTTTACTGTCGCCAAGCCGATCACCGAAACTAGTGAACGAGAAGAACGCTACAAGGTGATGAGGCCGATCTGGGAAGAAGAGATTCGCGACCAGAGCTTCAATCAGGTGCGCTACGTCGAAGAGACCGAAATGCGAGAGCGCCGTCAGACGGTCATGCGTCCGGTTCAAGAAACGCAATTTCTCGAACAACAAATTCGCGTGCAGCGTCCCGTTACCGAAACCGTGATGCAGACGCAGACCACCGTGCAGTATACTCCCAGCACGACTCTGCAAACGCAGTTTGTTGATCAAGGACAATTCGTCAATCAAACGGTCTACCAGCCGGGGCCTGTTCGAAATCGCCTTCGCTGGGTAGGTGGAACTAGCTACGTTGATCCGGTTACCGGTCGCGCGATGTGGGACCGTGCTGGTTTGCATTGGGTTCCGGAGCAGCGTCCTGGTACTTTCCAGACGCAACAAGCCTTTGTGCCCAACGTCGTCGCCCAACAGGTTCCGGTCACTACCTTCTTGCCGCAACAAGTAACGCAGCAGATTCCGGTGCAACGCACGCGGATGAGCGAAGAGATCCAAGTTCAACGGATTCCGTTTCAGACCACCCGGTACGAAGCGGTCGAGCAGGTTCAGCAGATTCCGGTTACCGTTCGCCGGCCTGTGGTTGAGCGAGTCGAGAACCAAGTGAGAGTTAAGGTTTGCCGCTGGGTTGAGGAAGAACAGGTCCGCAAGGTCCCGATCACCACGACGCGGATGGTTTACGAAGAGAAAGTGGAGCAAACGCCGGTTCGCGTTCAAAAATGGGTCGCCGAAACCAGCACCGTGGTGGAAACCAAGCTAGAGCCGGTCTGGACCGAGCAGCAGATGGTCAAGCGAACTCCTCGTGTCGTCACCATGCGTGTTCCGCTCGACTCGTTTGGGAATGTCGTGGTCGCTGCTCCGGCTCCGGTCATTACCTCCTATGCTCCGGCCTCCCCTTCGGTTGTTACGCAGAAAGCGCCAACCGCCGCTAAGAAGCCGGCGACCACCAAGGAAGAATCGGAAACGCCGATGGAAGACGTCGATCAAGGCGGCCCCATGGCACCGCTGGATGACGCCAAAAAGCCGAGCTTGACCGAAGAAGAATCGCCGAAGGACAGCGATCCGACCGGCACACCTTCGTTGGATCTCCCGCTCTAGTTGCAGGGGATTCGCCAAACTGACCGAGACCGACCGCCTTTGCTTGCGGTCGGTTTTTTATGCGCATCGGCTTGGTCAACAGCCTGGTTGGCTTGACAGAGATGGTTGTGAGAACAATTATTGTTCGTGCGAACACTTCTCTTCGGAAGCCAACGGCGTGTCCAAATCGATCCTCCAGCAACAGTTAAAAAAGTCAGAGCCGTTCGACTCTTTGCCACAGGAGGCGTACCTGAACTTGCTGCGCACCCATAACATGGTCGCCGCCGCGCCCAGTCAGTTGCTAAAGCAGCATGGCCTTTCCAGCGCCCAGTACAACGTCCTGCGCATTTTGGAAGCGGCCGAAGCGCCCGGGCTCCCCTGTCTCGAAATCGTCAGTCGGATGGTGACTCGGGTTCCTGATATCACCCGGCTGATCGACCGATTGAAAGACGCCGGACTGGTCTCGCGAACTCGCTCACAGACCGATCGCCGCGTGATCCGAATCAAGCTCACCAAAAAGGGATCTGCGCTGATCGAGGAATTGTCGGAACCGCTGATCGACATCCACCAGCAAAACCTCGGGCACATGACCAAAGCCGAACTAGTCGAGCTGAATCGCTTGTTAGTAAAAGCCCGCGAAGCGGCAGAAGCCGGCAAAGTAGGGCAGCCCTTGGCCTGATGAAGGCGCGGACAGCGGCGTCATCGTTTAGAATTCGGGAGTCTGACCATCGTGATGTGGCAATGCCGCGAGTTCCGTTTTTCATGCACTCTCGACTTGAACAGCTCGCCCGCCACTGTATCGCGCCAGCGATCTTGATCACGCTATTTCTAATCGTCAGCTATTTCGTCGAGCTATTAACCTTCTCTAACACGCATGCGATCTTTCTGTGGATGCATGACACCGGCGAGTTTGGGTCGGTAGCACATCAGCATCGCTTGGCGCTGCCGATGTGGTCTTTTCCGCTGGCGATCTTGGCGGTTCTGGCGTTGTTGACGTTTCTTAGCTACGGCTTGCTTCGTCGTCGGACACGGGCAGATCCTGCTCTGCACGCCGATTTAGTTCGCACCGAGGATCGCGATTCCCTAAAATAATCAAGGACTTACCTTAGTGCTTGATTGAGCTTCACGGGGGCGCTCTGAAATGAAGACTTTGCTGCTTACGTTAACACTGTTGTGGACGCTGCTCTTCGGTAGTTTCGCGCATGCCCAAGGCTGGGGGACGATCAAAGGGAGATTTATCGTCGATGGCAAAGTCCAAATGCCGGAATCGTTAACTATGATTCCGGCCGGCATCGGAGCACCGATCCGAATCCCCAATCAAAATCTGATTGTTGGACCTGGGGGTGAATTGCAAAACGCCTGCCTTTGGCTGATCGTTCCGCATGGCGACGAATATCCGCAACCGCATCCTGATTACGCCCAAACGGGCCACGACGAAATTGAAATCCAAATCAACGGCTTTGCACTCCAGCCGTATGTGACGCTGCTGAGAACCTCCCAGGTTGCTCGCTTTCACAATCTCGATCCCATCGCTCACCACCTCCGGATTCATGGATTTTTGAATCCTCTCGCAGAACTGGCCGTACCGCCCAGCAAGAAAGTCAAGCAAGCCTTGCCGCTTGAAGAACGCGTGCCGTCGATCATTAACAGTTCCAAAATTCCAGGCATGGAAGGCTTTCTCCTCATCCGCACTTCGCCCTATGCCGCGGTTTCCGATGAAAGTGGCGCCTTCGAGATCGCCAATGTTCCGGCTGGCAGATGGACCTTTCAGTTCTGGCATGCCAGCGGCGGTTACCTGTCACAGCTCACGTTGCTGGGACAAGCTCGAAATGAGAGTCGCGGCAAGCACAAGATCGAAGTCATGGATGGCAAAGTCACCAATCTTGGTGAGATCGTCATCCCAGCAAAAAGCTTGCAGTAGCTTTTGGTGGTCTATACGGCTGCGCCGATGCTGCTGGCGTTAGATCGGCTCTCGCCTTTTGGCGTTGTTTCTAGGCAATGCAAGGTGAATTTCCCCTCCAATGGGAAAGCATCCATGCGGCTAAGTGAAAAAAGATTGAAAAAACGGTATTATTGTGGCAAATTCGCCTAATAAATTTGTCGGCAAATTTGTAAAATAAATCTCCTCTTCATTGCGGCCGTTTACGGGCCAGATGGCCACACAATTAGAAGGTAAGGCTTGATCGGCAAGCATACCGGTAACCCGAAAACCGATTGCTTTCACTGATCGGCAGGTTACTTCCACGCCGATGCTGGTAATTATCACGACTTATCTGCGGTTATTAACGATTGTGACCTGCTCTGGTAGGCGCCGCATTCGTATTTCATTTTCTCTTCTCTTCCGTCACTGAGGTATCTGTATGTCCAGTTCTTGTCAGCCGCACCCCAATCGCCGGACCGGTTTTACGCTGGTCGAATTGCTGGTTGTTATCGCGATTATCGGGGTTTTGATTGCGTTGTTGTTGCCCGCGGTTCAGCAGGCTCGTGAAGCGGCTCGCCGGATGACCTGCTCTAACCATCTGAAGCAGCTTGGCTTAGCACTGCACAACTACCACGACACCAACAACAGCTTTCCCTACGGATCGCGCGGGACCAGTAACGCTGTTGGTTGGCACGTTGCGATCCTGCCGTTTATTGAGCAGGGGAATGTTTACGATCAGATGGACATGACGGTCAACTACGATACCGGCGTAAACGCTCCATTTCGCTCGACTCGGATGGATGCCTTTCTTTGCCCCAGCGGCACCAAAGAAAAAGCGGACGACAACACCGCCTACTTCACCACGCATTATTACGGAGTGATGGGGCCAACCGGAACTAATCCACAGTCTGGCGTCGCCTACAAAGAGAATACCGGCGTCAGTCACGGCGGCTTCTCAAGAGAAGGAATTTGGTACCACGAAGAAGTTCGCAAGATGCGCGATATGCTGGACGGCACCAGCAACACGTTCGCGTTTGGTGAAATTTCCTGGACCGACCGCAACGGCAAGGCGACCCGTTATCGTCCTTGGACGCGCGGCGGCAGGACCAACGAATTTATGGCGCCGTGCAAAAATATTGCTCAGCCAATCAATGCCGACTACACCACGTTGTTTAACGACATGAGCTACGGCAGCAATCACCCCGGCGGTTGCATGTTTGCACAGGGAGACGCGTCGGTTCGCTTTGTTGCCGAGACAGTCAACTATGACACGTTGCTATCGATGGCTAGCTGTGCCGGCGGCGAATCGGCGACGCTCGACTAAGTCTTCGCTACTGCGGCATGGACTTTCTCTCACATTCTTCTCGTTAGAGACCTAATATGATGACTCGCTTTTGCGTCGCCTGTGCGTTGGGTGCGGTGGTGATCCTTTTTTCCAGCGGTTGCGGCTCTTCCGAGCCGTCGGGATTAGTGGCCGCCGGAACCGTCACCTACAAAGGGGCGCCGGTTCCTCGCGGTTCGATCCTGCTTAGCCCTGACTCGTCCAAAGGACATAGCGGTCCGGCGATTTCGACGGACATCGTCAATGGCGCTTTTGATACCGAACTAGCGAAGCAGCGTCTGACCGTTGGCGCTTATCGCGTTCGCATTGACGGCTTTGACGGCAATGCACAGCCCGATCAAGAGCTGCCTTACGGCAAACAGATCTTCGCAGAGTTCACGACTTCGATCGAAGTGACCGATCAGAACGTCAAAAGTATCGAAATCGAAGTGAAGAAATAGTCGGCCGACAACTACAGCGGTTGATCAAAATTTCGATCAAGGGGGATCCTCCAAGCGGAGTTCCCCCTTTTTTTGTAGTGCGTATCGCGGGCTGAGCTTTGCGTCACTACGACAGACGCGTGACTACTTCACTCAGGGATTGGATCACCGCTGCCGGTGCAATGTCATCGGGAGCTTTCGCGTTGCGAGACAGAAAAAGGGCCTGATAGCCGGCCGTTATCGCGCCGTGATAGTCATTGCGGGGATCATCGCCGACCAGCAAGATTTGGTGCGGCTGCAGCTGAAGCACTTTGGCGATGGAGCCAAAATAATGGGGGCTCGGCTTGGCCCAGCCCACTTCAGAAGAGACGAACAGCATCGCTTCGGCGAGGCCGGGCCAATGGCTGGCGATGGCGCGTAACCGCTGGTCAAAGTTAGACGCCAAACCAACTTGGTATCGCTTGCGTAGCTTTTCCAGCGTCGGCAACGCGTCTTCGTAAACGTTCCAATGGCTGGGCTGCGCGAAGTCAGTCCAGATGCGATTCAAGATGGGGCTTGTGTCGCTGGTTTCGACGAAGACATGAGCCACAATCTGTCGCCACCCCTCACGTTCGAGAGCTTCGTCAGTACGCAGGTCGGAGGATACCGCGTGCCGGATCTGCGCTTCGCGAAAACGAGTATGGATCGTCTCGATCGGCAAGTCGCATCCGTTGGCGACGCCTGCCGCCTGATAGACGGCAGCGACGCTGGGGTAAGGATGAATCAACGTCCCCACTGCATCAAACAAGACGCAGCGGATTAAATTAGGAGAATCAAGCACGGCAACCTTATCCCGTAATCAACGGCAAGAAGCGATTGATATCGAGTCCGATGACGCAGATCATTAGCAACAGCACAAACGCGAAGCCAGCGAAGGTGAGTCGCATCATCCACTTTTCGTCGAGCGGTTTGCCACGGATTCCTTCGTACAACAGAAAGACCATGTGCCCGCCGTCGAGCACCGGAATCGGCATGAAGTTAATGACCGCCAAGTTGGCGCTGATCAGCGTCAAGAACAGGAGGAGTCGTCCGACCCCTTGAGACGATTCGCTGGTAGCGACGGCCAAGATTGTGCCGGGGCCACCGAAGCCGGCCAACGGCACTTTGCCCGTCACCAGTTTGCGAAGCATCATAAAGACCTGTCCCATACCGCTGGCTGTCTCCTGAAAGCCAAGTCCAACGGCTTCGCCAATCGATTTGGCGACGTAGATCGGACTTGGAGAGACAAAAACCAAGTAGCGCTGCGCGATAAACTGATCCTGCGAGTCGACCGGAGTAATCAACGCCGTTTGCGTCTCATTGGTTCCTTCACGATTGTAAATCACTTCGACTGGCACGCCGGCAGGCAAGTATTGAAACGCGGCGTCAAACGCATCTTGCCAAGCAAGCTTGTCTTCGATGATTTTGATCGGCTTGTCGTCTTTCGGCCATGAGAAGGCCATCTTTCTTTGCGAGTCGGTCGGTCTTAGCTTGAGAGTCCGAATCTCGTCGCCCGATTCAATTCCGGCTGCTGCGGCAGGGCTATCGGGCAGGATCTGCGCGACCCGATTGGTCAGCGAGTACGTGATGCCCAGCATGTCGATCGCTAGTTCGCTGCCAAAACCGCTTTGCGTGTTGTACTGCTCAGGCTGACGCATCGGGATCAAGAAAGTCTTCTCTTCCCCGTTCCGTAGCACCACTACATCGACCGTTTGTCCGGCGTACTTGGCCGCGCGTGTCGCCAAGGTGTACCCGTCAGCGGCCGGCACATCACCGATCGAGACCAGTTTGTCACCGGTCTTCAGGCCTTGGGTCTCGGCAGGCGAGCCTGTTTGAATGTTCAGGATCGGCGTCAACTCCATCACCAGGCCGGTTTGACGATAGGGAGTCGGCGGCACTTCGATTTCGTAGGTGGTTTTGGTCGCCTGTTCGCCTGCTCCTTCGGAATGCTCGAGCTTGAGCTTTAGCACGTCCGTCGCATGCGTCGCAAGGATGTTTTGCCAGTGGATGAAACTATCGATGGGCTGGCCATCGACTTCGACCAGCAGATCGCCGGTGGTTAGTTTCGACATCCAGTCAGGTTTACCGGCCAGCAATGCGAATTCATCACTAGGTTTGGCCACTTTCAAGGTGTTTTCGGGCGAAATACCAAGCAGCGGAAAGTCGGCCTTGGGAAACGGCTTTTTCGGCGTGACGTCAAAGTCGATCGTCTCGTCACCGCGGCGAATCATAATCGGCATCGGCTTTTCGTCGCCGTTCATCACCACGGCAAGCGTCAAGTCTTTGCGGAAGCGGAGCGTCTCGTTGGGCTCGGCGCCGGGGGTTACCGCCAAAATTTTGTCACCAGGACGGATGCCGGCGATCCAGGCCGGGCCACCGGGCTGAGCATAGGCGACATCGCACGGCATGTAGCTGACGCCGATCATGTAGGCGATCGCGGCAAAGATCACCGCCGAAATCACGTTGAACGTCACCCCTGCCGAGATGATCATCATGCGTTGCGGCACCGACTTGGCCAGATAGCTGCGGGGATCATGCTGACCCGACTCGCCACCTGCTTTGGAACGTGCGATCTCTTCTTCGGAGGCGGCCGGATTGTCATCCTGCCCTAGCATCTTGACATATCCGCCTAGCGGAATGGTGCCGATGCCGTATTCGGTTTCGCCCCACTGCTTTTTCCAGAGTGCGCTAAACTTCCAAGGTCCGATCGAAATCGGTGCGTCAAAACCAACGTAAAATTTTTCGCACTTCACTCCACAGGCCTTCGCGGCCAGAAAGTGCCCGAGCTCGTGAATAAAAATCACCAGCCCAAGTCCAGCGACGCCCATGGCGAAATAGCCGAGGTTGGTCAAAATGCCCAGAAAATTGGTATCGGCTAACAGCACGTAATCCACGCGGAAACCTCCCTACGCGCCCATGTGTCGAGCGCGAGTAGTTGATCAATCGTTGGGGTAGGGTCAAAGTCGTGATTGTCTAAAGCGGCACGACATGCCCTAGGTATATCAGTGAATGAGATCTGGCCATCAAGAAAACTCTGTACGGCCGCTTCGTTCGCGGCGTTCAGGACCGCTCCGGTCGTTCCCCCGCTCTCGGCCGCTTCTTTTCCCAGCAACAGCGCCGGAAAGCGGTCAAAGTCTGGCGGTTCAAATTCCCAGTTGGTCGCGATGCTGAAGTCTAGCCTTCGAGTCGGGCCAGGGAAGCGTTGCGGAAACGACATTGCATATTGTATCGGTAATTTCATGTCCGGGGGGCTCAATTGCGCCACTACCGAACCATCCACAAATTCAACCAGCGAATGTACCACTGATTGGGGGTGGACTACGACTTCAATCTTGTCGGCCGGTAGATCAAACAACCAGCGAGCCTCGATTATCTCTAGCGCCTTATTCATCATGGTCGCTGAGTCGACTGTAATCTTACGCCCCATCTTCCAAGTTGGATGATTTAATGCCTCGGCGATGGTCACTTGTTCCAATTGCGCCAGGCTGTGATGTCGAAATGGACCTCCGGATGCGGTCAAAATGATTCGCGACACCTCATCGGGTTGTCCAGCCTGCAACGCCTGAAAGATGGCGCTATGCTCGCTATCGACCGGCAAAATTTGGGCCTGTCGCTCGGCAGCCAGTCGCATCGCCAATCCGCCGGCCAGGACCAAGGTCTCTTTATTGGCCAGCGCAACTCGCTTGCCTGCTTCGATTGCAGCCCAGGTTCCTTCTAGTCCGGCGCGGCCGACAATTGCGGCTACCACGATGTCGACATCGGCATGACCTACCAGCTCTGCGATCGCTTCGGGGCCGGTCCGCAGTTCGGTTTCTGGCGGCAGATCGGACCAATCGCGGGTTGCCGCGGCGGCCGCATCGGTAGCAACAACATAGCGCGGGACAAACTGTCGCGCTGCGGTGGCCAGCTCATCTAGTTTTTGGTGCGCCGTCAACAGGTAGCAGCTGTAGCGCCCCTGGGAAGCCGCAATCACGTCAAGCGTGCTACGTCCAACGCTGCCGGTAGCGCCAAGCAGGGCAACTGTTTGAGGGTGGGCCGGCATGTCGACGGTTCGATCGGGTGGAATAGGGGGATATTTGGATGGCTGCTAGCGACGCCAAACGCGGCGCATTCGCTACTAGCCGTCTAGGTGGACCAGCGCGAAAAATGCTTGCTGCATTCTATTAAAACCGCTGGATTGCGCCACCTGCGACCAGCGATGCACTCATCTCTTGATGGGGCAAGTACTTGCGATGCACGCGAATTCTAGGAAGAATCGCCTTATGCAGCAAGGCGAGCCGATTTTGTCCCACGCGGCATTTTATTGGCCTGTAACTTGGCGCTGTATAATAGCGGCTGACCTTAATATTTGAATTTCGCCCCACGCTCGGCGCTACTCTAACTGGTTGCTCATGGATAATCACGACGAACCCCCTCGCCGTTCGGGCGATTCTCGCTCGAACAATTCAATTCTCTACATCGTGGTGGCGGTAGTCGTCACGTTTTTTATCGCAATCTACTTTATTCGCCCTTCGCGTGATGTCATTGCTCCGGCCCAATTGGTCGATCTGATTGACGCGCACAAGCTAGACGCTACTGGCAAACCGGTCGGCAGCTTGGCGATCGAAAACTCGAAGGGGAAGAAAATTCTCTACTCGAATTTTCGGAATGCGACCATCAGCAAATCCATGGTCAGCGCCACGGTCGATCGCGAAGACCTGGATGCCGACAACAAAGATATTGCTAACAGCAAACAAAAAGGGGTGCCGCTCGTCTCGTATCTGCCGGGTGACGAACAAAGCCTGAACGAAATCACTGACGCACTCAAGTCGCACGGCTTTAAAGACTATAGCGGCGACCAGGGAGACGGTTTCCTTGAGATCTACGGCGGGCTGTTGTTTATGACGGCTCTGATCGTGCTCCTGTTTTATCTGATGATGCGGCGTCTCGGCGGCGCCGGCAGCGCCATCGCGTTTGGTCGCAGTCGCGGCAAGATGCACATGCAGGACGACTTAAATATTTCGTTTGAGGATGTTGCCGGCATCGAAGAAGCGGTCGAGGAGGTCAAAGAAATCGTCGATTTCCTCCGTTCGCCTGAAAAATACCAAGAGCTCGGCGGTCGCATCCCCAAAGGCGTGCTGCTGGTCGGCCCTCCAGGTACCGGTAAAACGTTGCTCGCCAAAGCAATCGCCGGCGAAGCAGGCGTCACCTTCTTCAGCCTGTCAGGCTCTGACTTTGTCGAGATGTTTGTCGGAGTTGGCGCGGCGCGGGTTCGCGATATGTTCCAACAAGCGGCGGTCAAAAACCCCTGCATTATCTTTATTGATGAACTTGATGCGCTCGGCAAAACCCGCGGCTCAGGCATGGTCGGCGGCCATGACGAACGCGAGCAAACGCTCAACGCGCTGTTGGTTGAGATGGATGGATTTGACTCCAACAGCGGCATTATCATCATCGCGGCGACCAATCGCCCAGAGATGCTTGATCCGGCGCTGCTGCGACCAGGTCGTTTTGATCGCCAAGTGTTGGTCGATCGTCCCGACGCCGCGGGGCGCGCTGACATTTTGAAAGTGCACGTCAAAGCGGTGAAACTGGATGATACGGTTGATGTGAAAAAAGTTGCTTCCATCACCGCCGGGTTCGCCGGCGCCGATCTGGCGAATCTAGTGAACGAAGCGGCGCTGCTCGCTGCTCGTAAAGGAAAAGCCGCGGTCACGATGGAA
The DNA here is from genome assembly GCF_057808535.1 of Blastopirellula sp. SH421. Classification (NCBI taxonomy): domain Bacteria; kingdom Pseudomonadati; phylum Planctomycetota; class Planctomycetia; order Pirellulales; family Pirellulaceae; genus Blastopirellula; species Blastopirellula sp. SH421. The sequence continues at coordinate 6,122,735 of NZ_CM173712.1, read as the reverse complement.
GAGTTTGACGAAGCAGTCGAACGCGTGACGGCCGGGCTCGAAAAGAAACAACGCGTGATGCAGGAAGAGGAGAAAAACCGGGTCGCCTATCACGAAAGTGGGCACGCGCTAGTCGCCTATTGCTTGCCCAATACCGACCCGGTCCACAAAGTGTCCATCATCCCCCGTGGTCTGGCGGCTCTCGGTTATACGATGCAGCGTCCAACCGAAGATCGCTTTTTGATGACGCAAGGCGAACTAGAAAGCCGCATCCAAGTGCTGCTGGCGGGGACCGTGGCCGAAGAGATGGTCTACGACGAGATCTCTACCGGCGCCCAAAATGACCTAGAACGAGCGACCGAACTGGCGCGCGGGATGGTGACTGACTTTGGCATGAGCCGGCTTGGTCGTGTGAACTATCGCCACAGCGGACGCTCGGCGTTTATTCCAGAAGCTCACGATGAACGGAACCGAACGCATAGCGAAGAGACGACCCGCGAGATCGATATTGAAATCAAGCGGATCTTGGACGAGATGCTGCAAAAGACTCGGTCACTACTGTCGGATCGCCGCGAATCGCTGATCGCGGTGGCCGAGCGGTTGATCGAAGTCGAGTCAGTCGACGGCGAAGAACTACGGCGTGTGATCGAACTCCATTCGCACCGCCCTCGCATTGTGCCGGGGACCGACTCGCCGAAACGACCTCGCCCCGCCGGGGATGCTGAAAAACAAGACGACGGCGATCTGCCAACGGCCGAGGGCGCCAACTAACTTTCGACTCGTTTTAATTTCGCTAAACTAAACAAGTCGCCGGTTTTCATGCCGGCGGCTTTTTTTATCGCTCAAGGAGGCGCAGATGCTACGAATTGTCATGATGGGAACTGGTCCATTTGCCGTACCGACCTTTCGCCGCCTTCTGGACTCGCCGCATGAAGTGCTCGCGCTGCTAACGCAACCGCCGCGCGTGATGCGCGGCAATCGCACTGCGCCTCCCAGTCCGATGCGAGCCGTCGCCGAAGCGGCCAAGCTTCCGGTCCATTGGCCCGAAAGCGTCAATACTCCGGAGGCGCACGAGATTTTGCGGACCTATGCCGCCGATCTATTTGTCGTTTGCGACTATGGGCAAATTCTCTCGGCCGATTCCTTGATGCTCGCCAAGCTGGGTGGAATCAATCTGCATGGTTCGCTGTTGCCCAAGTATCGTGGCGCTGCGCCGGTCAACTGGGCGATGTACCATGGCGACGCGGAGACCGGCGTGACCGTGATACACATGACGCCCAAGCTAGACGGCGGTCCGATTCTCTCAGTCGCTCAAACGCCAATTGACGCCGATGAAGATGCGGTCGAACTAGAAGAACGGCTCTCGCTCATGGGAGTCGATCCGGTCATGGACGCGATTGCATTACTCGAAAAGCATGGTGACAATCCCCCGGGCGCCTTACAGGATCTGGCGCAAGTCACCAAGGCGCGGCGCTTGCGCAAAGAAGATGGCGATCTGCCGTGGGCGCGGACGGCGGCCGAGATCTACAACCAGCATCGCGCGTTTCAACCCTGGCCCGGAACCTTTACGCATTGGCTGCGCGAAGGGGACGAGCCGCTACGGCTGATCATCAAACGGATGACGCCGCTGGCCAGCCAAACGCATGTGGCGCCTGGGCAAGTCGTCTCGGTCGAAGAGGGACGTCTGATCGTCGCGACCGCCAATGGTCAGATCGCTCTTGACGAAATCCAACCGGCCGGCAAACGCGTGATGCAAGCGGCCGAGTTTTTAAATGGCTACGGGCTACGTGCTGGCGATCGATTTGGCTCGTTTGAACCGTTGCCGGGAACGGATAACGTTCCGCCCGCTAGTCCCGGCAGTCGAGCGTAATCTTGCCGAACTGCGTCGAGTGCCGCATCTTCTCGATCGCTTCGTTCACCGCATCCAGTGGAATTGTTTCGTCGACGATCGGTTTAATTTTGTGCTCGTTGACAAAGTGCAGCATCGATGCAAAGTCGTCAGGCGACCCCATCGTTGTGCCGATCAAATGCAACTGTTTCCAAAAGACCTTGAACAGGTCCAGCTTGGGCGGTGGACCGGCGGTCGCACCATAGTTCACGATGCGGCCACCCGGCGCCGCTAGGTCTAATAGGCTGCGATAGCCCGGACCGCCGGCGCTGTCGATGATCAGGTTGACTGGGCCAAACTGCGTGTTGGCTTCACCGACCCAGTCGGTCGCGTTGTAGTCAAAACCATGCTGGGCCCCATGGCGGATTGCCGAGGCAATTTTTTCGCTTGAAGAGGAAGTGACAATCACATCGGCGCCAGCGGCGAAAGCAAACTGCAACGCCAAGGTTGCGACTCCCCCGCCGATCCCGGTAACGAGAACCTTCTCGCCTGGTTGAAGTTTGCCTTGCGTGAAGAGGGCGCGATAGGCCGTTAGCCCTGCCAACGGCAGCGCCGCCGCTTCGACAAAGCTGAGATGGCTTGGCTTTTCGTGCAGATAAGTGACGGGGACTAGCACCTGCGTGGCGAACGTGCCGTTTACAGGCATCCCCAAAATCTTGAATGCATCAGCCTGAGCGTTGGGATTGTTTCCCCAATCCCAACCGGGATTGATGATCACTTCTCGCCCGCGCCAGCTAGTCGCAGCATCGCCTGTCTTGCTGACGACGCCAGCGCCATCCGATCCCAAAATCATTGGCAGTTGGATGCCGGGATACATCCCTTGAGTGATCCAAAAGTCGCGTCGGTTTAGCGCTGCGGCGTTGAGTTGGACGACCACTTCCTGATCCCCCGGGACTAGATCGTCACGCGTCTCCAATACGAGAGGGGATTCCAGTTGATTGAGTACGGCGGCCTTCACAGAGCAGCTCCTCGAGTAGGTATCAACAAATAATGCGGCCTGGATGATGGCGCGCTAAAACTTCGCATCCTGATGCACATCGTTTGGGGGGACAATTTTCATGCCGCTTCTATTTTTGCGTCCAAGATGCGTAAGGAAATGCGTTCGCCCGCAAAGGGCGCTAAGGCTGATTTATTGAACAGTTCTTCTATGCACGAACGAATGCGGAGTGATTCATTCGGTGGCGAATTGATTGGTTGCGCCAGTGCCGAGTTAAAAATCCGATTCTTTTTCGGCTTTCAGGAATAACGGTGAGTCCTCGCGACGAATGGTTTCGTTAGTAGATCATTCGGCGACGCTGTTTTTACGGCGGCGCCGGTCTTCCACAGCCAACGAAGCGCGACGGTCGAAAATGCCATCTTTCGGGATGCTTTTCGACCGTCTCTTTTTCTTGCGACTTTGACAAGGGGCCCCTCTGAACCCCTCTGCATGGCAGTTTGTCTGAATCTGTTAGACTTTGATCCCTGATGGCGGCATCTCGCTGAATGGTTTCAAATTCGTTACAATTCTCGACTCGACTTGCCCTAACTCTTGGCAGGAAAACGACTTCAACGGTTCTTCCATGACTTCGCGACGAATACTAGTAACATCTGCTTTGCCCTACGCCAACGGCCCGATCCACATCGGTCACTTGGTTGAATATATCCAGACCGATATCTGGGTCCGCTTCCAGCGACTTCGCGGCAACGACTGTCGCTACTTCTGCGCGGACGATACGCACGGCACGGCGATCACGATTAGCGCCAAAAAGAACGGGGTCTCCGAAGAAGATTTCATCGCCCAGATGAGCGCCGAGCATCAGGCCGACTTCGCGGGGTTTGATATCGAGTTTGATAACTATGGCTCGACCAATAGTGAAGAAAATCGCGAACTGTGCGCTCAGTTTTGGAAGTCGCTACGTGACGCCGATCTGGTCGTCGAGAAAGAAATCGAACAGCTGTACGATCCTGAGGCGAAGCAATTTCTGGCCGATCGTTTTGTCCGCGGTACGTGTCCCAAATGTGGTCGGACCAATCAGCCCGGCGATAACTGCGAGTGCGGGCACACCTACACGCCAGTTGAGTTAATCGATCCGGTCAGCATCCTCTCTGGCGCGACGCCAGAGCTGCGCAAAGCGACGCATCTGTTTGTCGCGCTCGAAAAGCTGCACCCCTTTTTAGAAGAATGGTCGCAAAACGGCGAACATTTGCAGACCGAAGTCGCCAACTATCTCAAGGGGCACTTCCTACACGAAGAGCTGCGTGACTGGGACATTTCGCGACCTGGTCCCTATTTTGGCTTTGAGATTTCCGACAGCCCCGGCAACTATTGGTACGTCTGGTTCGACGCGCCGATTGGTTACATCGCTTCGACCTGGCAGTGGTGCAAGCGCAACGGTGAGTCGCTCGATAAATGGTGGAAAGACCCCGATACCGAGATCCACCACTTCATCGGCAAAGACATCACCTACTTCCATACGCTCTTCTGGCCCGGCATGTTGCAGACCGCCGGGTTCACGCTTCCGACCAAAGTGCACATCCACGGTTTTTTGACCGTCGGCGGCGAGAAGATGTCAAAGAGCAAAGGAACCTTCGTCAAAGCGGCGAAGTATCTGGAGCATCTCGATCCGGCTTACCTGCGGTATTACTATGCGACCAAGCTCGGCCCGCGATTGGATGATCTCGATCTAAACGTTGCCGAGTTCGCCGAGAAGATCGACAGTGACCTAGTCGGCAAAGTGGTGAACATCGCTAGTCGCTGCGCGAAGTTCGTCCAGGAGACGGGACTTGCTACCGAGTATCCCGACGACGGCGGACTGTTTCGGCACGCGGCCCAAGCCGGCGAAGAGATCGCCGCCGCTTATGAAGTGTGCGACTTCAATCGTGCGATGCGGTTGATTTTGGAATTGGCCGACCGAGCCAATCCCTTTATCGAAACCAACAAAACGTGGGAGCTGCGCAAGGATCCGGCCAACGCCCAGAAGTTGCAAGATGTCTGCTCCATCGGGATCAACCTGTTCCGCCAGATCATCGTTTACTTGTCGCCGGTGTTGCCGAAGTTGGCCGCCGAAGTGGGCTCGCTGCTGAACGATCCGATCACGTCGTGGGACCAGGCGCAAACGCCGTTGGTAGGGACGCAGATCAACAAATTTGAACACTTGATGAAACGAGTCGACACCAAACGAGTTCTAGCCATGATTGACGAAAGCAAAGAAGAATCCGCCGCCAGCGGAACGAGCCCGGCCGACGAAATCGCCGCCAAGTTTAACGACAGCGCCGATGTGCTGGCCGCCGAACCGTTGGCCGAAGAGTGCACGATCGACGACTTTATGAAGGTTGATCTACGCGTTGCCCGCGTGCTGCATGCCGAAGAAGTGCCGGATGCTCGCAAGCTGCTGAAACTAACGCTCAGCCTCGGCGGTGAAGAGCGCCGTCAGGTCTTCGCCGGCATCAAAGCGGCCTACAAGGCGGAAGATCTAATCGGTCGCCTGGTCGTGATGGTCGCCAACCTAAAGCCTCGGCAGATGAAGTTCGGCCTGTCCGAAGGTATGGTCGCCGCCGCCGGAGAGGGTGGTGCTGAAGTCTTTGTTTTAACCGCTGACGAAGGCGCCAAGCCGGGGCACCGCGTTCACTAAACGAACTTCGATGTTCGTGGAGAGCAACCAGCGACGCCGAGGATAAGCCCTCGGCGTTGTTTTTTGGGTGGCGATCCGCTTCATTTCTCAAGCCGGATCTTTCCTACAACACGCCCAGTTCGCCGTACAACCCTTCGATTGTCTCGGCGTCAATCTGCGGCAGATCTTGCGCGGCGCCGGTGGTCAGGCTTAGACGAAGCAGTTGGGCGACGCGACGAGGAGAACCTTCGGCAAGTGCATGAATCCGGGCAATCGCCGCTTCGTCGACTTCCGGGAAATCTTCTTGTTCCAGCAAAGTCGACTCGACAAAGTCCTGCGTCTCCTCGACGGTCCACGGCTCTAGATCTACCCGCAGCTCGCACAGTTCTAGGATCCGGCGATCGATCTGCTTCAGCGATCCTTCCATCGCCGCTAGCACGACGGTCAACTTCACACCTTCATGACCTGGGGCTCGCAGCAATTGCAGCACGATGTTGACGGAGTCCAACGTCATTTCATCAGCGTTGTCCAGAAACAATACCGCTGCCTGGCGTTCGGCCGTCATCACCGCCAGTTGATCGGCCAACGCGATTGTCGGGTATTGGCCCGGTTTCAGACGTCCACCCCAGGCTTCGACCAGCAGCGACGCCAGGTCGTAGGCTGCCAGTCCGGTCGCTGCAATCTGGGCGACGGCCACATGCTTGGCGGCTAACTGTGCGGCATAGCGTGACATCAGCGTCGATTTGCCCACACCGGCCGGCCCAATCACCACCGCGCAGCGGCGGTTCGACTGCCAGATGTAATCCAGCCGCGCCCAGGCTTCGGCAAACGGCGCACTGCGCAGCAATTGCTCGTCGCTGAGTCGCTTCAAAGGATGTTCGTTTAGGGACATCGGCGCAATGGGAGGTGTCGAAGGGGATTCGTCTATCTTGTTTGTTCGGTAAAATCGGCACGTGCCCTGTAGGCATTCTGTTAAACCCTCTCAAGCTAGCAAGCCGCTGATGTCACATCGATTCTTCTTAGAAACTCCGATTACGGGCGAAACCGTCGAAATCGACGGCCCTGAAGCCCATCATCTTTTGCACGTCATGCGAGCAAAAGTTGGCGATCTAGTGACGCTATTCGATGATAGCGGCGCCCAATTCGCCGCCGAAATCATCGCCGTCGGCCGTAAAGCGGCGACTGCCCGGGTTTTGGAACGCCAGGAAGTCAGCCGCGAGTTGCCGATCTCACTGACCATTGCCGCCGCGCTTCCCAAGGGAGATCGCCAGCGGTGGTTAGTCGAAAAATGCGTCGAGCTGGGCGTGACCGAACTGACGCCGCTAGAAACTGAGAGGTCCGTTTCGCTGAAAAAAGAGAAGTCGCTCGACAAACTGCGCGGCTACGTGATCGACGCTAGCAAGCAATGCGAGCGCAATCGCTTGATGCGGATCGCCGACTCTGCCGCGCTGCCAGCATTTTGGCGTAACTCGCCGGCCAGCGCGTTACGTTTGATCGCTGATCCCGCGGCTACCGAATCCGTGGGCGATTTGTTGCCGGCTGAACCGACCGATGTTGTAGTCGCGATCGGTCCCGAAGGAGGCTTTTCGCCCGACGAGTATCAAGCGGCGCTCGCGGCCGGCTGGCAAGGGTTCCGGCTAGGAAAGCGAATCTTGCGAATCGAAACGGCATCGCTGGCGACCGCCGCCGTCATCGCCGCCCGGTATGATCGATAGTCAGATCCCTAAGCGTCCAATCGCTAGGTGCAGAAAATGTCGCGAAGCTTGCCGAGGCGGCGGTTCTGGAGACTGCGAAGCGGTGAGAGCAGGTTTTGCTAGCGTGGTTGGCTCTTTGCGCAGCGCCGCTACATACTGTCGCGTCGTCATTTCGCCGCACGACAGCCCCAAGGATAGCTTCAGGTGGTAGAGATCGACTGCGTGGCGATCCAAGAGAGCCCCCAATAATTGGCTAGCATCGGTAACGATGAACCAACGCCGCAATCTCTAGGTATCGACCATGCCCGGCAGATCAAATGAGCTAAACAGCAGCGTCTGAATTTGCGCCCGCTGCGAGGCTCTTATGGCGATTGGTCAGGCGTCAGATACGAAGGCGTTTGCCGTGGGCCGCAGTTGGCGACCCGTTTTTGGTAGCTCGCCGGGTCAAACTTGTCGGCTGTCAGCACGAGATTGTCCGACTGCTTGACTGTTTCGGCCTTGGTGCTGTTGTAACGTAGCGGCGGCGTCGCGTCGTCACGGCAAACCAATACGTTGTCACGGACAAACATCTCTTCGGCCTTGTGGAACCGGAGCGGCGAGCGATCCAAGTTGTAGATCAAGTTGTTTTCGATTGTGATCTGATCGCTTCCCTCATCCAGAAACATACCGTTTGATTCGGCCCGGCCGGCGTTTAGCGGGATGTCGTGAATGTGATTCTCGGCCAGTCGCGTGCCTGGCTGTCTGCCCAGCGTGTAGATACCGCCGCCGTCACTGAGTCGCTGCATCACATGATGGATGTGATTGGCCGCGACCACGTTCTTTTCGACCGGTGTCGGTGTCGGATTCCATAGCCATCCGACCGAGACGCCGGAATAAGGGAGATCGGTAATTTCGTTATACATCACTTGGGTTTCGGCGGCGAAAGCGACCCAAATGCCGATCGATCCATAAAACTGGCGCCCACAGCGCCGCACCACGCAGTCGTTCACCGCATTGCCGCGGGCAATCTGCTGCGGCGCCGCTTCGCTCCAAGGTTTGCCATCGACGCGCCGCGTTCGATCTTCGCCGATGTTGACGCCGTTGCCGCTGATATCTTCGATCACGCAGCGGTCGATGCGACAGTTTTTGGTTTGCGAACCGAGCCACACGCCGGAGCAACCGATGTTGGCGATGCGCCCGTCGACGATGGCGCAATCCTCGGCCAGTTCAAACAGGATCGCGGCCGGCATGATGCCGCGCGACTTCGATCGCGGAGATGAGTCCCGGGCTTCGTGCATCGTTGCTTGTGACGAGGCGTAACCCTCCGGCGGCAACGCCCAGGCAGCATGCAGAAGCCCGATTCCTTCAAACCGAACGCCGCGAACCGGTTGCTCTTGCGTGCCGCGGACGATCAATAGTTGTTCGGCCAGCGGAGCGAAAACGCGAGTCTTCTCTGGGGTCTCTCCTTCACGCGGCAAATAGGTCAGTAAGCCGGTCGTTTCGTTCAGGTACCATTCGCCGGGCTGATCGAGCAGCGCCGGATGATTTTCGAGAAAGTACCGCGGGTGTTCTTCAAAGTGGTCGATCGCATAATGGGCCGCATTGGGGCCGATCGGAAACTGCGTCTTTAACGTGTTAGTCACCGCATCGATGGACGCGATGTTGATCCGCGACATCGACCAGTCGTGCAGAAACACCAATTCGGCGCCGACCGCTGCGTCCGGCACATCACCGGGCGTAAAGGTGAATCCGCTACGACGATCGGGCAGTGACTTATCGATACGCAAATAACCATCGTTGGGATGGCGTGCCCGCGTCGCTGGAGCGCTGTTGACAAAGAGTTCCCGAAAACGCCAATCGCCGTTTTTCACCGCCGCAATCTGTGTGGTCCAGGCGCCGTTTTCGCCGACCTTTAAACCGGTGATTTCTCGACCGCCGCTAATAGTGGGTCTGGCGCCTTTTGCCGCGCGAAACGTGAGCGTCCCCTCCTGCGGAAGATGCTGCGTCCCCAGTTCGATCGGCTGCTCGATCGCGTAGACGCCGTCATGCAGGATCACTTGCATATCCCCGGCGTCGCGTGATTTTTCTAACTTGCTCAGCACGGCGGTGATGGTTTTCAGCGGCGCGGCGACGGTTCCGGCGGCCGTATCGTCACCATGAGGAGCGAGATGGATCTCGGCGGCTGAAAGCGAGGAGAAGACGCAGCAAAACGCTAGGAAGAGTGAGCTACTAGTTTTCATCGGGCGAGAACTTTGGCAGAGGATGCGCGGTGTGGTTTGCGAACGGGGGGACTCGCATTCTAACACCAATCGCCGGCAACGCCAAAAAATAGGGGAAGAGCCCGATGTAGAATCACCGTTAGATATAAAACATATCTTCGACCGTGCTCCCCGCCTTCTCAGCCATATCGGCCAAGGTCGCGGCCGAGAGGATCTCGCGCTGGGCGATCGCAGCTTCGACGCAAAGCGCCTTCAGCGCTGCCGCGGCCGGAGTTGGCTTTTGCAGCGCTCCGCATGGTTGATCGCTGTCCCCTTCGATCACGCGGTGGATGTCGTAGATCGAGATTTCGTTGGGGTCGCGCGCCAGCCGATACCCGCCGGTGGCGCCACGCGTGCTTTGCACCATGCCGGCTCCTTTGAGCTGCAGCAAGATCTGCGTCAGAAAATGAGCGGGAATACCGTGCGTCGCCGCCAGCTCGCGCACGCGAACCGGTTCGCCCGAGTCATAAAGCGCCGCCAATTCGATCATGGCGACACAAGCGTATTCGGTTTTGGCGGAGATATTCAAAACAATTCCGGCGGCGATTCAAGCCGCGTGTAAAAGACGCAGTGGCCGGTTACTTGTTGGTGTCGTCGTCCAGGGTATGCAGTCCGCACTCGGTCTTTGCAGTCCCGCTCCAGCGGCCGGCGCGTTCATCTTCGCCGGCGGCGACGGCGCGCGTGCAGGGCCAGCAGCCGATGCTGGTATAGCCTTGGTCATGCAACGGATTGTATGGGATGTCGTGGTCAGTGATCATCCGCCAAACCCACGCTTTATCGACGTTGGCCAGCGGATTGATTTTGGCTAGGCCAAATTTTTTGTCCCAGCCAACGATCGACGCTCGAGCTCGATCGGGGCTTTGATCGCGACGGATCGCGCTAATCCAAGCATGTTTCCCTTCGGCGCCGCGCTGCAACACGGTGATCTTGCGATCAAAGCAGCACTGGGTGGGGTTGGTTTTGTAGAGCGGCAATCCACCGGCTTGCGCTTCGTACTCTTCAACCGTCAGGTCCGGTTTCATCAGCTCGACTTCGATCCCCAGCTTTCTGGCGATCTCGTCACGCAGCTCAAGCGTCTCTTTGAACTGGTAACCGGTGTCAAGATTAAAGACCGGCGTCTCGGGAGCAAGCTGTGAGAGCATGTAGAGGATCGTGCAGCCTTCAGGACCAAACGCGGTTCCCATGGTCAGCTTTTGACCGAAACGCTCTGCCGCCCAGGCAATAATTTCTTGCGGTGAGGCCGATTCCAGCTCTTCACTTTTGGCGGCTAATTCGGCCAAAAGCTCTGGGGTCGGCTCTAATTTTCCGGTTTCGGTCAGCACTGGCGTCTTCATGGCTGGCTTTAAAATATCGGAAAGTCGTTTTCTAACAATGGTTTGCGGTGATTTGACGACTGTTTTCGCCACGAGTAGGACTCCACTTCCGTGCTGAGTTCATTCAAATCTAAACCATGTTGACCAACTTAGTCAACAATCCTTCCGATGCCAATGCATTTCATCGGTTACAGACGGGGTGGAACTTCAGATTGGGACGATTTTATCGATTTGCCGACAAAATCAGTCCTAGTTGGGGGACAGATCCAGTGCGTCTACCATCGATAGCAAAGCGCTAGCGACGTGCGACTCTTCGTCGATCGCTAGGTCTGCGCCGGTAGCAAGCAGCCGGGCTCGGGTTTCTAAATACCGGCAGCGAGCCATGATGGTCGCGCTCTTGTTGAGTTTGCGGATGGTTCGCACAATTGCCACCGCTGCTTCATCACTGGGAACCGAGACAAGCACCAGCTGGGCGCGATCGACTTCGGCCTGTTGCAGTGTCTTTAGCTTGGTCGCATCGCCGGTCACGGTGCGAAACCCCATCTGCTCAAGCGGGTAAGTGTTGACAGCGTTCATGTCGACAAAGCATACCGAGATGCCCATCATCTCAAACCGCGACGCTACTTGCTTGGCGATGGGACCAACCCCGATCACCACCGCTTCTTTGACATCGGTTGGCGGTCGCTTCAGCTTTTTGACATGGCGGACCACTTCGGCCAGATGGTCACCGACAGCGCGAATGCCGTAGCTGATCATCGCGGGCGTCAGTAAGAGCGTCGCGATCGCCAGCACCAGCATTTTGTTGTACTGGTCGTCATTGATGAGATCTAATTGCATCCCTTCGGACAGCAGCAAGAAGCTCAATTCGCCAACCTGAGACAAGCCCAGGCCAAAACAAAATGCAACCGGCCAGCGAACTCCCACGGCTCGCAGCGCGACAGCGCCTCCCACGGTTTTAATCGCCAAAATCACCGGTAAGCCGATCAAGATCAGCATGGGGTCCTGCATCGCTTCTTGGATATGAAGCAACCCTCCGAGCGAGATAAAGAAAATCGCCGCAAAGGTTTCTCGGAACGGCAAGATCAATGCGTCCACCTGCTGCGTCAGCCGATTCCCCGACAGAATCAAGCCTGCTGCAAATGCCCCCAATGCCGCCGGCAAACCCAATTCATGGGCCAGAAAACACATCCCGCCTAGCACGGCCAGCGCAAACAGCACCAGCAGTTCGCGACTGCGGAGCCGCTGCAAAATAGGGACGCCGATCCGTTGCACGATCATGCCAGAGATCGGAATGATCGCCATGAACATCAATGAGTAGAGTCCCAGTTTCAGCAAATCCAGCGAAGATTTGTCGTTAGAACCGGTCAACAGCGGGGCCATCAGCATTAGCGGCACGATCGCCATGTCTTGAAAGATGAGGATGCTGATCGACGAGACGCCGGCTGCAGTCGACTGCACGCCCCCCTCTTTTAGCGCGCGGAAGACAAGCACCGTCGAGCTGAGCGCGATCGCCGAGCCGAGCAAAATCGCCGCCGGCCAGTCGAGACCCAGCGCGCGGATCAACAGCGCCGAAGGGACCGACACCAACAACAACTGTGTTGGCCCACCCACAAGCAGGCGAAAAGCGAACTCTCGCACTTCGTCCAGGGAGATTTCCATGCCGATCGAAAACAGCAAGAACAATGCCCCAATCTCGGCCAGATGGGCCAATACTTCGCTTTCACTCGTAAAAAAACCGAGTCCGCCGCTGCCGCAGATGGCGCCAACCAGCAGATAGCCAACCAAGGACGAAATCTGAAAACGGCGGCAAACCGCGCCTGACAGCGCGCCCGCCGTCAAAATCACGATCAGGTCGAGAACGACTTGTTCAATGGTGGTTGGTTGCATGCAAATTCCTTGTGGTCTATCCGTCGCTAATGTAGCATCCACCGCAAAAAATAAACGGGGGCCTAGCTGTAGTGCAAACTGTGCGCACCAGCTTGCCAGGCAAGTTGTGAACACATGAAATAGGCTTTAAACTGAGCCGCCGGAATACTTAGCGACTTTATCACCCCAGCAAAGCGAAGATTCTGATGGCGACGAAAACCTATTTGGCGGTTGATATCGGCGCATCAAGCGGCCGTGTTCTCGGAGGAGTTTTCGACGGGGAACGTCTCCGCCTTGAAGAGCTGCACCGGTTTGATAATGGGCCTACGCATGCTGCCGGCGGTATGTACTGGAATCTGCTGCTCCTCTGGAAGAACGTCAAAGAAGGGCTAAAAGCGGCCAAATCCAAATATGGCGATGATATCGTCAGCATCGGCGTTGACACTTGGGGAGTCGACTTCGCCTTCCTGGGGGATGACGGCGAACTGCTGGGGAATCCGCGGCATTATCGTGATCCACGCACCCAAGGTATTTTTGCCGATGCGTTCGAAATCGCATCGCGAGAAGAAATTTTCGCCGAAACAGGGCTGCAATTTCTAGAATTTAACTCTCTTTACCAGTTGTACGCGATGCGTCGCGCGGACAGCTCGATCTTGGATGCGGCCGAAGATTTTTTGATGATGCCCGATATTTTTCATTGGCTGCTAACCGGTGAAAAAGGGAACGAAGTGACCAACGCGACCACGACGCAGCTTTACAATCCGGTCACCAAAGACTGGTCAAAAAAGCTGATTGAAAAATTTAGTCTCCCCAATGTCTTTCATGAAATCCTGCCGACCGGCACAAACCTCGGCAAGCTCCGTAGCGATGTGATCGCGGCCACCGGAATCCGCTCGGCCGAGGTGATCTTGCCTGGCACGCATGACACGGCCAGTGCCGTCGCAGCCGTGCCGGCGGCTCAATCATCCGGCAAGTCGCCCAATTGGTGCTATATCTCTAGCGGCACGTGGAGCCTGATGGGGGTTGAGACGAACCATCCGGTGATCAATGCCAAATGCGCCGAGTACAACTTCACCAACGAAGGGGGCATCGGCGGCACAACGCGTCTGCTAAAAAACATCGGCGGGCTCTGGCTCGTGCAAGAATGTCGCCGCATCTGGAAAGAAGCAGGCCGCGAGTTTAGCTGGTCCGAGCTAGTGCGCATGTCCGAAGCGGCGACTCCGCTGGCGTCGTTGATTGATCCCGATCATCCCAGCTTCTCGGCCCCGGCCAACATGCCGCAGGCCATCCGCGACTTCTGCACACGCACCGGACAAAAGGCGCCGCAAAGCGAAGGCGAAGTGATCCGCTGTGCCCTCGAAAGTTTGGCGATGCGTTACCGCCTGGTTCATAGTTGGCTGCAAGAGCTAACCGGCGGACAGATCGACACCATTCATATCGTCGGCGGCGGAGCACAAAACACGCTGCTCAGCCAGTTCGCCGCCGATTCGTGCAAATGCCAAGTAATCGCCGGCCCGACCGAAGCGACAGCGGTCGGCAACTTGATGACCCAGGCCGTTTCGCTTGGCGATATCGGAAGCCTCTGGGAAAGCCGCGAAGTAGTCCGCAACAGCTTCGCCGTCACCGAATATCAACCCCGCAATACAACCGCATGGGACGAAGCGTTCGGGCGATTCATGAACCTCATTAACAAGGTGTGAAGTCGCGCTATTGGAGGAAAAGTTAAGAATGGAACGCGGTGAAGCACGGATGAAGTACGGGAAAACACGGTAAGACCTCATTCGAAAAAATCCACACTAGCCCGCAGCGCCAGCGAGGGAATCGGCGCGGCAATTCCAACCGGGATCAAAGTAGCCAGACGGATTCCCTCGCTGGCGCTGCGGGCTAGTGTTCAATCGGTTCGAAATAACGCAACTTCAAAACGAACAAGTAGCGCCGCAACATTTTTCGCGCGGCGCGATCACAATCCATCTACATAAAAGCATCAGGAGCAACAAACTATGATTCGCGTTGGTATCGTCGGAGTCGGTTTCATGGGTTGGATTCACTATCTGGCCTACCAAAAAGTTCGTTCGATGAAACTGGCCGCCGTCAGCTCGCGCGATCCAAAACGCTTGAAGGGTGACTGGCGCGGCATCAAAGGGAACTTCGGGCCGCCCGGCGCCAAGATCGACCTGAGCGGCGTTGCTACTTACACAACCTACGAAGAGATGCTGGCCGACGATTCGATCGATATGGTCGATCTCTGTTTGCCCCCGGCGATTCATGCCGACTTCACCATCAAAGCATTTGAAGCAGGCAAGCACGTCCTGGTCGAAAAGCCGATCGCCGTATCGGTCGCCGACGCCAAACGCATGGTCAAAGCGTCCCAGAAGAGCGGCAAGCTGCTGCTGACCGCCCATTCGCTGCCGTTCTTCCCCGAGTACAATTTCGCACTCAAAGCGGCTCGCAGCGGACAGTATGGCAAACTGCTCGGCGGCAGCTTCAAGCGGACCATCTCGGATCCAACTTGGGTCGACGGTTTTTGGGACGCTGACAAAGTGGGCGGCCCGATGGTCGACCTGCAGATCCATGATTCGCATTGGATTCGCTTGCTCTTCGGCATGCCAACGGCCGTGACCAGCCAAGGACGCATGCGGGGCGACGTGGTTGAATACGTCAGCTCGCAGTTCGAGTTCGCCGACACCAGCTTGGTTGTCAACCTCAACGCCGGCGTGATCGATCAGCCGAGCCGCTCGTTCGCACATGGCTTCGAGATTCACTTTGAAGGAGCGACGCTGCTGTTCGACTTCTGCGTGATCGACGACAAGCCAGTTCTCTCAATGCCGCTGACCGTCATCCCGAAAAAAGGAAAATCAAAGCAGCCCAAATTAGCCGGTGGCGATCCGGTCGAAGCGTTCATTGCCGAAATGAAAGAAGCAGCCGCTTCGATCGAGTCAGGTACGCCGTCCGACATCCTCTCTGGAGAAACCGCCGCCGATGCGTTGGTCCTGTGTCACAAGCAGACCGAAGCGGTGGTTAAAGGGCGGAAGGTGAAGATCTAACGGCAACTATAAAACGGGCGCTATGGCCACAGCGTTGCGTGGCCATAAATGCGCGTGAGCTTAAAGTTGCCCGCGACCTATCTCGTAGAGTGGGGGCTGCAAACCGGCTGCCGCCCACCATCCCCAAAAGTCAAATTCAGATTGCGTAACCCACCAGCAGCGCGTTGGTCAAAGTCACGCGGTGGGTTGCGCAAACGAGTGCAATTGATTTGAATGGTTAAATCAATCGCGTTTGCTCCACCCGCCCTACGCGCTACCCTATGGCCCTCTCACCCCCGGCAGGCCGCTTCGATCGCCGCGACATCGATCTTGGTCATCTGCATCATTGCGTTGAACGCGCGTTGGGCGACCTCGGGATCAGGATCGGCGATTGCTTCGGTTAGCACGGTCGGCGTGATCTGCCATGACAGGCCCCATTTGTCTTTGCACCAACCGCAAGCACTCTCTTGGCCGCCGTTGCCTACGATCGCGTTCCAATAGCGATCAGTTTCGGCTTGGTCAGCGGTGGCGACCTGGAACGATACGGCCTCACTATGTTTGAAGGTCGGGCCGCCGTTAAGGCCGATGCAGGGAATGCCCATCAGGGTGAACCGAACGGTGAGCACGTCCCCTTTTTTTCCAGACGGAAAATCGCCGGGCGCATGGTTCACCGCTCCGACCGATGTATCGGGAAACGTCGCCGCGTAAAACTGCGCCGCCTCCAAAGCGTCGCCGTCGTACCAAAGGAAAAGCGTGTTCTTCGCGTGCTCAGCCATGGGATGTTTCTCTGTTACGAAGTCGGGCTTTGTTCGGTGCGGTGGTAGCAAAAATCACTTTCGCGCCACTGCTGTTCCATGATAAGCTCGGTTGGGGGAACCGACTAGCAGCGCTCATGCAAGCAATGCTGTGAGTTTTGAAGTTGCGCTATGTCGGCTAAATAAGCATGAGTCGAGGCCAAGTCACAGCTGATGGGTGAAAACGCGGCTTCAATCCCTGGACGACTCCCTAAATTTTCCGACCGTGTCCCGCCGCGATTTATCCGTGGCTTTGCTGCGTTCGATTCTTGTTGGGCCGACTAACGCAACTTCAAATCGTCGGAGCAGGCCCAGCTTTTCCCAGCGACAATCTTCGACTTTCCCAAGATTTTGTGGGAAAACCAGCTGTGGGCGGCATCTTGTTTATAAAACTTGTCGGAGCAGTATCTTGTCGGATTCCTTGGGAGAGCAACCAGATCGCCAAGCGGGCATCGCTCGCCAGCTTGCGCTATTGCTTGATCAGTACGCCGGCGCGTTAGTGCTCTACGCTCAGCAACTTTGTCCCGATCCCGAGGACGCCGTGCAATGTGCGTTTGTGAAACTGACCCAACAGTCGACGTTTCCTACCGATTGCGTCGCTTGGCTTTACCGGGTCGTCCGGAATGAAGCGCTGATGCAAAGTCGCGGCGAACGGCGTCGCCGTGATCGTGAACAAACTTTCGCTGCGCTGCGTGTTCCTTGGTTTGAGTCAGCGTCGTCAGGCGACATCAGTGCCGCGGCCGCGACCGACGCGCTATCGCGCTTGCCCCAATCCCAACGCGAGATCGTCATCGCGCGGATCTGGGGCGGACTGACCTTTCGCGAGATCGCGCAGCTCCTTTCGCTGTCGCAGTCGTCCATTCATCGAGAATATCAGCAAGCCCTTGAAATCTTGCAGGCAGAATTGAGCCAACCATGTCCCAATCGCAACCATCCGAAAACCTAAATCCCTTTGAAGCTCGGCTGGCGGAACTGGCGCCGCGCTTGGTCCAAGTCGATCGCGATCAGATCTTGTTCGATGCCGGCCGTCGGTCGGCCCAGCGCGCGCATCGCCGATTGACGCAGCGCTGGTGCGCGGCCTGTGTCGTCTTGGCTTGCATGGTTGGGGGGCAATGGATCTGGCTCGCGGATCGCGCTAAACAAAGCGAGACGCCGGTGATCGCGGATCGATTGCCCTCTGCCGAAGTTCCCGTCAACGCTCCGGCGGCTACTAAATCAGCAACAGACATCGACGCGCCGCTCCATACCACGCCTTTTGCTGACGAATCAACTCTCGCCGCTACCACCGCTGCTCAACCCGATCAAAAGCCATCGCTGTGGACTCAACTCTTTCCACTGCCGACAACCGATCATGCAGCGCCAGCTGTGGCGCAAGAATTATCGGTCGGCTCTTCCGTTCAGGGAACGTTGGCCCAAGCCTACTTGCCCCCGAAGCCTGGCCGTATGCGGTCTCAAGGCCAAACTCCACTGTTGTTGATGCGTCAGACATGGTCGCAAGAATGACACTTCTTGATGCTGTAACTTTGCCATTTCGTCTCGCTCAAGGATCTCTTCGGATGTCGCACCGCAACTTCAACCTTCGCAACTGGCTGTTGCCGACGCTGGCAATCGCGCTGGTGATCGGCACCCAAACGCCGACGACGATGGCGCAGTTTGTGAAGTACAACCACGGCGCCAATTCGGACGTTGTCTATACGTTCGCCATCAGCGCCAAGTCTCCGCAACCGCCGATCATGCAGCATCGGCTTTACCCTGCTTACTCGGAGCAGTTCCCTGGCAACGCGGCGCCGTTGTATCACCGTGCGATTTTGATGATCAGCCAGATGTCGGCCAATCTTGAGGAACCGCAAGAGTATTGGGAACGCATCGATGATTGGCGAGTCCTGCCGTTAGACGAACTGCCGATCACGGAGGTCGAAAAGGTGATCAACTCGCATGCAGGTTCACTGCAAGAAGCCTCGTACGCTGCTCGGCGAACGTATTGCGATTGGGGGCTGCCGATTCGAGAGCATGGATCCGATATTTTCAGCGTGATGTTGCCAGAGATTCAAGAGATGCGCACCGTTGCGCGGCTGCTGGCGCTGCGGATTCGACTGCGTCTGGCGCAAGGGCGATTGGACGAGGCGATCGCCGATCTGCAAACCGGCTATGCGATGGCCCGGCATGTCGGCAATCGCGATTTTATCGTCAACGCACTGGTCGGCGCCGCCATCGGATCAATGATGCACGAACAATTGTTGACGGCGATCTCGGTCGATTCGACTCCCAATCTCTATTGGTCGATTGTCAATCAGCCAACTCCGTTGATTGAGATTCGCAATGCGCTCGACGTCGAGCGCAATAGTATTGTCACGATTTTGCCCGAGCTAACCGAGGCAGAAAGTGAAACCGGCGATCGCGCTTACTGGGATCGAAAACTGACCAGTGTGATTACCAGGATTGAAGAACTGCAAGGGAATCCTCCCAGCCAAACGCCAACGCAATGGGAAGTAGTCGCTCATCGTGCCGTGATCTTTAGTCAGGTCGCCCGAGTGAAACAAGAGCTGGTCGAGCAGATGGGTTACGACCAAGCCTTGGTCGATACGATGCCCGGCAGTCGCGCGCTGCTTTTGTATTCGCTGAATGACTTCCAGCGTTTGCGCGACGAGTATTTCGCACCGCTCGGGCTGCCATACCATCAAGCCCAAAAGTTTTATCCCCCCAAAGATCGATTTTCACCCGGCGTCACCAGTGGCGATCCGCTTGGAATCGCCAAGCTGTTTTTGCCTGCGGTCGTTCATTTTCAAGAAAGCTCTGCGCGCGAAACGCGTTGGTCAGGCATGCTGCAAACGCTGGAAGCAATTCGCGACTATGCGGCCCACCATGGCAAGCTGCCAGAGACGCTTGCTCAAGTCGATCGCTTGCCGTTCCCCCCCAATCCCTTCGACAATCAACCGTTGGATTATCACTGGCAAGCCGACAAACCGCTCACCGCGACGCTGGTAGGCGCTTCGGCGGTTATGTCGCTCCGTTTTCAAATCACCCTGCGAACTCCGTAATGGAACTTGGCGCCGCCATCCCATCCAACCAAGGAACTCTTCTCATGCAAACTCGATCTCTCGTCACGGCCACATTCGCCGCTCTACTGCTGAGCGGAGGCTCGCTCTCTGCTCAAGAGGATATCGGCGCCCAATTTATTCCGCCTCAGGCAGCGGTCGCCGTCGTGATCCAACCCAATGCGATCTACAGCAGCCCGCTGCTGCAAATGGTTCCTTGGGAAATCATCTCGTTTAAAGCGCACGAGTTTAGCGGCGTTGAAGTGCAAAATATCGAGTCAGCGCTGCTGATCGCCTCTCCGCCAGGCGTTGACGGCAAGCCCGAGATCGCGGTGGTGGTCAAGCTGGCCAAAGCGGTCGATCTCAACGACCTCTTTCCCCCGCTCCGTGAAGCTGGTGAGCTGAAACTGCAGCCCTGGAACGGCGGCGACAAGCAATATCTCCAAGGGTCGCCAGAGCTGATGTTTGATGTTTATCCCGTCGACGAACAGACGCTGCTATTGGCGATGCCGCGCGCTTTGCAGGCAATGTTGGCCCAACAGGCAAAGCCTGTCGACAGCCCGCTGGCCCAGCTGGTGCGCAGCGACTATCAACCGGCCGAAGCCCAGGCCTTTCTCGTCGTGAAGCCAATACGCGAGCTATCGCAGTTCCTGCTTTCCGATCCTCAGCTGGTTGACTTTCCCGGCCTGAAAGAATTGCCGCAGCAACTTTCGCATGCACAATTGATTGGCGATCTCGATCTAGAACGGGGAGGTCTGACGTTGAAGCTAACCGCCGCCAACGCCAGCGAAGCCGAACGATTAGAGGCAACCGTGCAAGGCCTGTTAGAATCGGCGGCGAAGCTGGCCCACCGCTTCATGCAGCCAACCGCCCCAGAGAGCGCCGAAGGCAAGGCCATCTTGCAATCTTCAGAGCGAATCGTGAGGACGCTTCGCACCGCGCTAGCGCCAGCACGCACCGACAATCAGGTCATCGTGACCACGGTCGGCAAGCCTGAGACGTCACCACAGGTTGTACTGGCCAGCGGCTCGGCATTCTTGTTGCCGGTGATCGCCGCCGCCCAGGCCAACTCGTATCGCGCGCGGTCGATGAATAATTTGAAACATATCATCCTGGGGATGCACAACTATCATGACAATTACAAAAAGATGCCGAGCGATTCGTACGACGCCAACGGCAAGCCGCTCCTCTCGTGGCGCGTTCACATCCTGCCGTTCATCGAGCAAGCGGCGCTCTACGATCAATTTCACCTGGATGAACCATGGGATAGTGAGCACAACCGCAAACTGAGCGCGATCATGCCGGCTCAATACACGACGCCTGCGGATGAACAGTTGGCCGCTCAAGGAAAGACTCGCTTTCAGCGCCCACTCGGCGAAGGGCTACCGGCAAGCATCGCCGGAGATCTCACATTTCGGGATCTGACCGATGGCACCTCCAACACGTTGGCCGTTGTCGAAACGCCGCCAACTGACGCGTTGCTCTGGACCAAGCCCGGCGATTTCAAAGTAGACCTCACAGCGCCCACTCAATCCTTTCTACCCGGCGAAACCCCAGGCTTCATGGCGTCCCGCTACGACGGCAGCACGCAGTACTTTCAGAGAAAGTTGCTCACCGATGAACAACTGAAAGGCCTGCTGACGCACGCCGGCGGAGAAGTGGTCAACTATTAAAAATCGATGGGGGCAAAGAGTGGGCCTGAGCGTCATTGGATTTAGTGCCCAGCCAGTTTGGTGTGGACGCCATGGCCACGAGCTTGCGTGGCCATGAATGCGGTCCGACAATACGAGCAACAAGGACCATAGGAGCTATTCTCGCCGAAACAATTTACAATCAACCGCGAAGCTCACGCACAAGCATCGTCGCGTCTGTCCGTGACAGCGCCGCCCCGGCTACCGTCATCAACCAGCAGATCCATGTCGCGAATCAAATCGGTCTCGAAGTTTCTGCTGGCGGCTTTGATGATCGCGGCCGGGACGATGCACTTTGTGAATCCCGGCTTCTTCCTGAAAATCATGCCCCCTTACCTGCCGCTGCACGCCGAGTTGGTGATGCTCAGCGGCGCGTTTGAAATCGGACTGGGCATCCTGTTGTTGGTCCCCGCTTGGTCGCGCTGGGCGGCGTGGGGGATCTTCGCCTTGTTGATCGCCGTCTTTCCGGCCAATATCTATCTGTACCAACATCAAGAAATCGTGCCGGCGTCACCGCTCGTGCACCTGCTAAGACTGCTGCTACAAGGCGTTTTCCTGCTCTGGGCCTATTGGCATACAAGACCCACCGAACCAGGACCTTCGACGCGACTCTCTCAGGATCGAAGCGCTTGAAAACGCTTGAAGAACAAATCAACAAGGGTGAACCCGGTATCGATTTGATCCTCGAGTGGACGAAATCGGCGACTAACCACTTTGAGATTCTTCTCCCCTCCGCGTAGTGCGATCAGTTGGTGCGCAACCCGCCGAGCCCATCCGACAATTCACGTACACGCGATTGCGCTGCGATTATCAGGCAGAGTAAGACAACGTCGAAGCCGTGATCGTCCATCCTGATTCGGTTAACTGTATTAGGTAAGTGCCCACCGCACCGTGAGGGCTGGGGCCGTAATAGAACCGAACAACCGCACGCTTCCCATCGCGACTAAAGCCTGCTCGCCAGAACTGCACCAAGCATTTCGCATCGGTCAGCCCCTGCTCTGCTTTCAAATCGAAGAGACCATCATACGACTCAATTTTGCCCTGGACGCACAACCTGCTCATCATGAGCCGCCGCCGCATGGCGCTCGCATGTTGTTGCTAAAGCAATCCAGCCGGTTCTGCACAAACTGGTTGGACCACTCGGGTGGGCGATGGGGTGGGGTTAGGCAAAGGTGAGCAGTCGCCGCCGAAGCTGGCTGTGCCATAAGTTGGGTGAAGCGTGAGCAGGATTGAGATTCAATACCTTGCATCTTAGGGCCCTAACGAGTACAGTTAAGCTTCGCGGCTGAGATTTAATCTCAATACCAGCAAGCCCCCACCAACGATCATGATGCCACTCGATATGCTTCCGATCGGCCAGTCGGCCGAGATCGCCGAAGTTCTGGGAGACCTGAACGACGTCAAACGCTTGGCCGAGATGGGGTTGCGCGCTGGCGTGGTCGTCCAGGCTGTCCAGCAAGGGAGTCCTTGCATCATTCGTGTGGATGGGGCGACCCTCTGTTTTCGTGAGTGCGATCACCTGCAAGTTTTTGTTCAACCGATCGCTTCCCTCGCATGAAGACGCTGTCCGCCGTAAAAGTGGGAGATCGGGTCACGGTCGATTCGATCCAGGGTGACGATGATATCTCGGTTCGCCTGCTCGAGATGGGGTTAGTGCCGGGGGTCGAGCTAACGATCGTCGGTTATGCTCCGCTGGGCGATCCCATCGAGATCGAGCTGATCGGGTATCGGCTGTCGCTGCGAAAGACCGAAGCGTCGCGCGTTCTGCTTACCGATTAATTTTCCTCCGCTAGTCCCGCCTGATTTCTATGTCGCTTGAGCAGCAGACCCAGCCAATCGCCATCGCGTTGATTGGCAATCCGAACACCGGCAAGTCGACGCTGTTTAACGCGCTGTCCGGCGTTCGGCAGCGGACCGGCAACTATCCCGGCGTCACGGTCGAAAAGAAGCATGGGACGTTTCGCGTTGGTGAGAAGGCGATCGAACTGATCGACTTGCCTGGCTCGTACAGTTTAGCGCCGCGCTCGCCGGACGAGATGGTGGCCGTCGACGTGCTGCTGGGACGTTTGCCGGCCGAACGCAAGCCGCAAGCGGTGTTGGTGATCTTGGACGCCGGCAACCTAGAGCGGAATCTGTACATCTTGAGCCAAGTGCTGGAACTGCGTCTGCCGACAATCGTAGCGCTCAACATGATTGACGTTGCTCATGACAAAGGGGTGACTGTCGATGTGCCGCTGCTGGCGCAGCGTCTGGGCGTGCCGGTATTGGAAACCCGGGCAAATCACGGCGCCGGTGTGCAACCACTGCGTGCAGCGCTCGCCAATATTGAAGAGCTGGCTCCGCCTGAATACGTCAGCCCCTTTCCGCCCGCATTTCGGGAAGAAGTCGCCGCGCTGCAAAGCAAGCTGGTTGCACGCGAGGTCTCGACTCCCCGCTATTTGGTCGAGCGTTTACTGCTCGACACGAGCGGGTATCTCGAAACCGAGTTAAAGCTAGGAGGTGACAATTTTCACCAACACATTGAAGAGGCCCGAGCACGCCTGAAAGAATCAGGCGTTCCGGTTCCTGCGGTCGAAGCGATGTCGCGTTATGCGTGGGTGCGTGAAACGCTGGCCGGCGTTGTGCAGCGCAAGCCGGTTGCGCCGCCGCTATCGGATCGAATCGATCGGATCATGACGCACCCGATATTGGGGACCTGCTTTTTTGCGATCTTGATGCTGACAGTCTTTACCGCGGTCTTTAGTGAATACATCGCCGGCGTCCCGATGGCCGGGATTGAATGGGTGTTTGAAACGATCGGCGGACTAGTCGGCGACAGCATGGCGGAGGGCCCGTTTCGCTCGTTGTTGGTGGACGGCGTCATCGCTGGCGTCGGCGGCGTGCTTGTCTTTTTGCCGCAAATCTGCATCTTGTTCTTCTTTATTGCGATCCTGGAAGACTGCGGGTACATGGCTCGCGCTGCGTACCTGATGGACCGTTTGTTCTCCAACGTTGGTCTGAGCGGCAAGTCGTTTATTCCGCTGTTGTCGTCATTCGCGTGTGCGATCCCCGGCGTGATGGCGACCCGCGTGATCGAAAACCGTCGTGATCGCTTGACGACGATGATGATCGCGCCGCTGATGAGCTGCGCAGCGCGGATCCCGGTGTATGTGGTGATGATCGCGGCGTTTGTGCCGCAGTATTCCTTTGCCGGCGGCTTGCTCAACTCGCAGGCATTGACCTTTGCTGGGATGTACCTGGTGGGGATTGTGGCGGCGGTGTTTGTGGCGCTGATTTTGAAAAAGACGTTGCTGCGCGGCGCGACTCCCCCGTTTGTCATGGAGTTGCCGTCGTACAAGTGGCCGTCGCTGACGACCGTGGGGATGCGGGTTGTCGAAAAAGGGTGGTCGTTCATTTATCGCGCTGGCACGTTGATCTTCGCCGCGAGCGTGCTGGTGTGGGCCGCCGCCTACTATCCGCACGATGATTCCGTCATCGCGCCGTGGGCGCCGCGTTTGGCCGAAGTGGAAGCAGAACTAGCCGAGACGACCGATGAAGCGAGAGTCGAGGCGCTGCGGTCCGAGCAGAGTGATCTAGAGCATCACATCGCCGGCGCCCATCTCCGCAACAGCTATCTAGGCCGCGCGGGACAGTGGATCGAACCGGCTGTTCGCCCCTTAGGGTGGGATTGGCGAATCGGCTGTGCGACGATCGCGTCATTTCCGGCACGCGAAGTGATCATCGGCACCCTGGGAGTGATCTACGACTTGGGCGGAGAGGAAGAGGCCGATTCGGTCCCGCTACGCGAGAAACTGCAAGCCGCAACTTGGGATGGAACCGATCGTCCAGTCTTCAATCTGCCGGTCGCTTTGTCAGTAATGGTGTTTTTCGCCCTTTGCGCCCAGTGTGCAGCCACCTTAGCGGTGATCAAACGCGAAACCAACTCTTGGCGATGGCCGATCTTCACATTTGTTTACATGACGGTATTGGCGTACTGTGGCGCCTTTATTGTCTACCGAGTCGCGGCTTTTCTTACCGCTACGCCAATAATCTCCGTATAATGGGGTTGTCCTCATGTCCCATTCTACAAGGCGCTAGCATGTCAGGCATCTTACAGAACGTCGGCGTTTTGCTGTTCATCGCCGGCAGCGGGCTCTACATCGGGATCTTGATGTGGCGCACGGTGCGTGAAGAGAAGAAAGGCTGCGGCAGTAGTTGCGGCGGGTGTTCATCCCGATCCAGCACGCCGCATGTCGGCACAACCCTGATTCAGCTCGACGCCAAGATCGTCGAGCCGAAAAGTTAGTTGCTGCAAAGTTGAACTAGCAAAGCCGAACTAGCTAAATAAATCGGCGATTGGTTGTCCGCCATCGGTGATCGGCACAGGGCGATCGCCGGCGTACAATTCTTCGTGCGGGTTGATACCGAGCGTTTGATAGATCGTCGCAAATAGATCCGGCACCGAAACCTTGCGATCGAGCGCTTTCATCGCGAGTTCGTCGGTCTCGCCAATCGCTTTGCCGGTTTGCAGTCCGCCGCCAGCCAGGACGACCGTGAAGGCGCCGCCGTGGTGACCACGCCCGCCGCCGCCGTCAAACTGGGCAGGGCGTCCGAACTCGGACGAGATGACGATCAACGTCTTATCGAGCAGTTGCTTTTCTTTCAGGTCGGTCACCAAGGTCGAGATCGCACCGTCCAGCTCTTGAATCAGCAAGTGCTGATTCAGTTGACCTTCGTTATGCGTGTCCCAGCCGGTGCCGTTGACGAAATTGAGGTTGTGAGAGACCTCGATAAAACGAACACCGCGTTCGATCAGGCGGCGCGACAGCAAGCAGCGTTGACCGAACTCGCCTCCATACTTGTTTCGTAGATCGTCGGGCTCGTTCTTCAGGTCAAACGCTTTCATGAACTCAGGGCCAGAGAGCCGTAGCGCAGCTTGACCTGCTTCGGCGTAATCTTCAATCAGCTGCTTTTCTTCGGCTTTGCTTAGGTAACGATCGCGGAGCTTGCCCAGCACATTCTCGCGCCGCTCAGCTCGTTGGTCCGAGATATGCGGCATGCGAGCCAGGCCGTTGGGGCCTTGCGCGGTGTCCGTCAGATAGACATAGCCAGCGCCGGCGCCCAGAAAACCGGGACCGCGAGTCACGTTAGGGTATCCGATCAAAATGTAAGCCGGCGCAATGTCACTGGCCGCGCCGCGTTGATAGGCGACTGCCGAACCGATTGACGGATAGACGATCGTGCCTGAGGTATTGCGACCGGTATGCATGCGATTGGTCGCCGCCGCATGCTCGTCGATCACATCATGATGAACGGTGCGAATCGGATTGAAGTGTTCCATCAGCGGCGCACAGCGCTTTAGGTGCTCGCAAACCTTCAGCCCCGGGACAGCCGTATCGATCGAGTCGTAGTAGCTGCCAGCCTTTTTTAACTTGGCGTCACCTTTGGCCTTTGGATCCCACGTATCAATCTGGGCGGCGCCGCCGCCGAGCCAGACCATGATGCAATGCTCGGCTTTGCCCATCGGCACTACCGGCTGTTTATCGTGGGCTTCTTCTGCGAATAGCGGCACGCCGCTGGCCATCGCCATCGCTCCGGCCGCAGCGGCCGATTGCTTCAAGAAGGAGCGACGATCGGTATGAGTATGGGACATCGGGGTAAGCGTCCTTTGAAGGAATCTTGAAGAATGCAAGTGGCTAGTAGCGGCGACTACGGAACGAACACAAACTCAGGCGTATTCAGCAGCGCCCACAGCCCGTCTTCCAATCGCGTGCGCCACTCCGGGGTGAGTCGTTGTGTCGGCAAATCGCCACGACGCACGACCTGTTCTAACTCCAGCACAATCTCGTTAGCGCGGGGATCCAAGTGATTGGTCCACGAGACCAGTCCACGTGGCAATGGTCCTCGTTTTACCAGCGGAGCATCCACGCGCCGCGTTTCAAATCCCGGCGACAACAGTTCACGGAAAATCGCCAACTCTTCAGCGTCTGGCTCGCGAGTCAGGATGCGCAAGTAAAGTCGTCGCACCAAATCATCCAGCTTGATCTCTTCTAGCGCCATCGCCGTGAAGACGCTATCGTCGCTCAGCCGAGTAAAACGTTCGCCCAATTCGCCGTTGGCGAGAATCGCCGGCTGCAGGACGTTCGCCTCTTTGTCTCGTTCGGCAATTGGATTTTGTCGAGAGCCGGTCCAGCCAAACATCTCCATCGCGGTGATAAAGGGCGCCGCGAATGGCAGCGACAAGCTGGGGCGATCTCGTTCGTTCGAGAGCGAGACAAACTCCCACGCTCGAGTCGGCACGCCAAAGTCGGCCGAGCTGCTCGCTTCACGCGAGCCATCCAAGTCAATATTCAGCGGCCCCACGTCGAGCGATTTCTCACACGCCAGGAAGAGTGAGTCGACAATCTGTTCGGCCGTCATCCGCCGCGGCGCGGGGCCGGCGAAGTTGAACCCAAACGGCGATGGTTCGATCGTGGCTCGCTGGTAGGCGTCGGACGAGACAATCTGTCGCGTTAGGTGCTTCAAGTCGTAACCATGCGCGACAAAGTCGCGAGCCAAGTACTCTAACAGCTCTGGATGGGTGGGGTCGGCGTTTTCCCAGTCATCCAGCATCTCCACAAAGCCACGTCCCATCAGACGCTGCCAGACGCGATTGACCATGACCTGGGCGAAGCGGGTATTCTCGGGCGCGGTCATCAGCAGCGCCAATCGCTCGCGTGAATCCTCGGCGTCGTTCAAGTAAGCTTCGTCGGGCTCGCTTTCGAGTTGTTCAAAAGCCCAGTGGGGCGAGATTTTTTCGCCCGGCTGAAGGATTGACTTCACCAGCCCTTCGCGTCCGCCGCCGGGAACCGTGCTCGACTTGGGTACTGAGATCTGGCTGCGGTTGAGCATCGCTCCCATACCAAACAAGTCGGCCTGGGCGATGTCGTGATAAGGCGCGTCATGGCAGCGTGCACACTTCATCTGCACGCCGAGAAACGCTTGACCCAAAACAAATGCTTTGGCCGCCATTGGTGCGTCGTTTTGCGATGCAACCGCGAAACCGGCCGACCCGCCGCCGCGGGTGCTGCCTTCCATCATGACCAGTTCGGTCACCAGGCGATCAAGCGGCTTGTTGTCTTCAAATGACTCATACAAAAACCAGCGGAATGGGCCGGTGTTATTGAGCGTAGGGTTAATAATGTTGGGGTTTTCGGCCAGCGCGTCTTGCCAATACGAAACCCAGTGATCGGCCCAGCCGCTATCAGCAAGCAGGCGGCTAATCGCCCAGTTACGACGCTCAGCGGCTGGTTGTTTTTGATATTGGGCGATCAATTCAGGCGAAGGTATTCGTCCGACAATGTCCAGCGACAGGCGACGTAGGAAGGCCAAGTCGTCAATCTGCGCCGTCGGCAACTCCTCCGCTTCGGCCAGCACGACATTCAAAAAGCGATCAATGTTGTTGTGAACGGCGGCTTGATAAGGGGGCGCCAGTTCGGTCACGGTAGGAACTTCGAGCGCCTCTTGGGCAGCGACATATTCTTTCGCGTGGGCGTGACGTTTGTCCCAGTATGGTTTCGCTGCGTCGATCTCGGCGCGACGTTGGCGGTCAAGTTCGCGATACATCAGCCGCTGCTCGGCGGCAAAGGGGACCCAAGCTTCGTCAGTTACCGCAATCTGCATTTCGTCTCGCGGAGAAAGCAGATGGAAGTCTCCTTCCGGCGTCGCGATACTAACGGACGAGTCGCCGAACGTTTGCCGACGATTGCCCCCGCCGACGAACATCTCGAACGCGACGATATGCTCTTGGCCATCACCGGTAATCGTGATCACTTTCTCTTGATCGCCGCGAGCCAGTGGGCGAATGTTGGGCGCCAACGAGCGATCAGGATCAATCACCGTGCCGTGGGCCGAACTGCTAATGTTGTGAAACGGGGTTTGCACTTTCAACTCGCCGTCAATATAAACGCGTGCCGAGTTGCGCGAGCGAACCAATAAGCGATGCTCACCCTCTGGCAGCGTCACGCGCCCTGCGGCACGCAGCAAATAGGGGCTACTGCGATCGGCGCGAATGGCGTCGCCGTTGTACTTTTGGCGAGCATCCAAAAAGGCGAATGCCGGAATCTCATAGGCTTCGACAAAGCGGGGCTGGCGAAAGTCCCACGATTTGCGGTTCGGAATTCCTTCATACAACTCGATCCGCACTGCGTCACGCGGCAACTGGGCAACGTCAAAGGTCGGTTTCGGGGCATCGTAGCGATAACGTTTTTTGATCGCGGCGGCTGACAGCACATTGCGATAAAGCGCCACTTCATCAATCTGGCCATGGAACGAACTGCCAGCTTGGCCTCCCATCGCCGATCCAATCCACACCTGATCGTCGTCCACCAACGGGGCGGCGCCGGTGTCACCGCCCATGTCCCATTTGCCTTTGACCGGCTGTCCATCGATGTATCCGTGCAACGAACCTTTTTCGCCAAACACATAAGTCAACGCGACATGATGCCAACCATCGCCGACGGCGATTAGCTGTTCGCTATCCCAGCGGTGGTAACTGGCGTTGTCCGCGTCACGGTACAAAAAGCTGATGCCCACCGAATCACCGCCGCACAACCGGAGCGACCAGTTTTGATTGTCTGGAGAGAACCCCGCCCGATGCGTCCGACCCTTGCCGATGATGTAGATGTAGCTGCCGCTGCGATGTTGCGGCGAAACCCAGGCTTCGATCGTAATCGGATCGCCAGCCGCAAAATCGAGCGGGCTCTCGGCGCCGGGATCGTCAATTTCAAAGCGGCCGGGCTGTTGCGATAATTCCAGCGCCCGATTGTCGACATCAAACAACGGATACTGCGGCGCAGCAGCGCCATCCGTCAACTTGATCGACCCATGTTCCGTAGACGAAAGCTTCAGCCCGTCGGGAGCCTCGTTCTGAATTTTGGCCAGATCGTCCGCGTCAAAAGACAAGTACAGGACTGGATTATCGGTTTTGATCAGTTCGCGGTAGGTCGCTCCCTTGGCCCCGGTCGCGGCAAAAGCGATCAGGCAAAGAGAGGTTAAATAGGTAAACGCAGGGCTGCGGTACGGCATAAGTACTGCCTTGATGGTCAGATTCAAAACATTGGTGGGCGTTTAAGGTGGGCATCGCCAATTTGACGATGAAACTCAATTCTATCAAAAATCCTTTCACTTGGCCAAGTAAAATCAATTACAAACAAAAGGAGTTTCCGTCGCTTGGTGCGCTGCTAGCGTCGGGTGGTTGACCCTTGGGCGGCCGAAATCGTACAAAGACGGTTTGACAAACCACTTCCGACGACGAGCAGGGAGCTCTGGAACGTTGAATCCTCCGATCAAAAACGCACTGATTAGTGTCAGCGACAAGCTGGGCTTGGCCGACTTCGCTCGCGGCCTGACTGCCTGCGGGATCACCATTTACTCTACAGGTGGAACCAGAAATCACCTAGAAGGAGAGGGGATCGCCGTCCGCGATGTTTCCGAATACACCGGTTTTGCGGAAATGATGGACGGTCGGCTGAAGACGCTCCACCCGAAAATCTTTGGCGGCATCCTGTGCCGACATGACCGCGAAGATGACATGCGTGCGATCGATCAGCATCGGATCGAACCTTTTGCGTTGGTGGTCGTCAATCTCTACCCGTTTGCCGCGACCATCGCCAAGCCGGGGGTGACCATGGCCGAAGCGATCGAGCAGATCGACATCGGCGGGCCCAGCCTGGTCCGAGCGGCCGCCAAAAACCATGCATTCACCACCATCGCATCCTGCGCCGAGCAGTACGCCGAGATCCTGGCTCAGGTCCAAGAGAGCGGCAGTACAACCTTTGAACTGCGCCAGAAGTTGGCAGGCGAAGCCTTCTCGCATACCGCCGCCTATGACTGCGCGATCTCGGATTACTTTGCGTCCCAGCTGACGCCAGAAGCTTTTCCCGCGACGATGCACATCACGCTGAAGCGGGAAGAGGTGTTGCGCTACGGCGAGAATCCTCATCAGGAAGCGGCCGTTTACAGCAACCCACGTGAAGTGGGCGCCAATCTCGTCACCGCTCAGCAGTTGAACGGCAAAGGCCTGTCGTACAACAATCTGCTGGATCTCGACAGCGCCTTGGCGATTGCTCGCGGTCTGCCCGACTGCGGCGTCAGCGTGGTCAAGCACAACAATCCGTGCGGCGCCGCCTCTAGCGACAATATCGCCGACGCTTGTCGCAAAGCGATGGACGGCGATCCGACGAGCGCCTTTGGCAGCGTCTTGGGCTTCAATCAGCCGGTGGACGCTGCGGCGGCCGAGTATCTCTCGACCCCAGGCCTGTTTGTCGAAGCAATCGCCGCGCCTAGCTTTTCGCCGGAAGCGGTCGAAATTTTGACCACCAAGCCAAAGTGGAAAGCCAATGTCCGCTTGATGCAGGTCGGCGAGTTCACCGATCGGCGCCCTGCCTTGCAGACGCGTTGGATCGAAGGGGGACTGCTGGTTCAGGGGACCGACTTTGGCGACGATCCCGAAGCCGAGTGGACCGTGGCGACCGAAACGAAAGTTTCGCCGCAGCTGTGGGCCGAACTAAAGTTTGCCTGGGCTGTCTGTCGCTACGTGAAGTCGAATGCGATCGTGCTGTGCAAAGATCGCGCCCTGATTGGCGCCGGCGCTGGCCAAATGAGCCGCGTCGACTCGGTCGAAATTGCGATCAAAAAGGCCGCCGAGCGTGGCCCCGGCAGCGTGTTGGCCAGCGATGCGTTTTTCCCCTTCCCCGATTCGATTCATGAAGCGGCCAAAGCAGGCGTCGCCGCGCTGATTCAACCCGGCGGATCGAAGCGAGATCAAGAGGTGATTGATGCGTGCAATCAGCACGGATTGCCGATGATCTTCACTAATCGCCGTCACTTCCGTCACTAAACCACTGCGGAAAGTTTGATTCGTGCCGACAGTTCTCGACAAAATCGTCGCTACCAAACGGGAAGAGATCGCCGTCGCGAAGTTGCAATATCCGGCCGAGCAGCTGCAAAGCATGCTGGCCGCCGCGCCGCCGGTTCGTGACTTTTTTGGAGCGCTGGCCGCGCCGGGCCCGATCAAACTGATCGCAGAAGTAAAAAAAGCGAGCCCGTCGAAAGGGGTCATTCGCGAGCACTTCAACCCGGTCGAGATCGCGTTGGCCTACCAAGCGGCTGGTGCGACCTGCATCAGCTGTTTGACCGACGAAGTCTATTTTCAAGGCTCGCTTGACTACCTGCGTGAGATCCGCCAAGCGGTCGAGATTCCGGTCCTGCGAAAAGACTTTATCCTCGATCCCTATCAGCTGCTAGAAGCGCGCGTCGCCGGCGCTGACGCCGTGTTGCTAATCGCTGAATGTCTCGACGATGAGACGCTCGGTCTGTTGCATCACGACGCGTTGCAGTTGGGGATGACTCCGCTGGTCGAGCTATATGACCCAGAGAATATCTCCCGCGTCCTCGCAGCCGGAGCCAACTTGATCGGGGTCAACAATCGCGATTTGCGGACCTTCGAGATCGACCTGCAACATACGGTTCGTCTGCGTCAGCAAATCCCTAGCGACAAACTGCTGGTCGGCGAAAGCGGGATCTTCACTCACGACGACGTACAACTGTTAGAGCGGGCCGAAGTGAACGCAATCCTGGTAGGCGAAAGTCTGATGCGCCAAGAGGATATCGGCGCCGCCGTGAGGAAGCTTTTGGGGACTGAAGCGTAGTTCCAGTCGTTGTGAGATCGCAACAACAGCCATTGCGTTAGTTTGCTTTGACGTTGCGTTATTTCAAACCGCTTGGACACTAGCCCGCAGCGCAAGCGAGGAAATGCGCCTAGCTACTTCGATCCGGATTGGAGTCGCCCAGCGGATTTCCTCGCTCGCGCTGCGGGCTAGTGTGAACGTTTTCGACTTCTTCCCGGCGGCGTTTTTCTCGTATTTCGGCTATTTTTTCGGTTTCACTCTTGAGCGGATGCTTACCGC
The DNA here is from genome assembly GCF_057808535.1 of Blastopirellula sp. SH421. Classification (NCBI taxonomy): domain Bacteria; kingdom Pseudomonadati; phylum Planctomycetota; class Planctomycetia; order Pirellulales; family Pirellulaceae; genus Blastopirellula; species Blastopirellula sp. SH421. The sequence continues at coordinate 6,089,698 of NZ_CM173712.1, read as the reverse complement.
TTTCATGCGTAGATTGAGCATCTCGACGATCAACGCAAACGCCATCGCAAAGTAGACGTAGCCTTTGTCAAAGTGGGCGCCGGTTCCTTCGGCGACCAGCATAACGCCGATCAAAATCAAAAAGCTTAACGCCAGCATCTTCAGCGTGGGGTGCCGCTCGACGAAGTTCGAGATCGGATTGGCGAACGCAATCATCACGCCAACCGCGATGATGACCGCGGCAACCATCACGTAAATGCCGGGGATGAAACCGCCGATTTCTCCTTTGACCATCCCGACGGCGGTGATCACGGAGTCGAGCGAAAAGATGATGTCAAGCAGCACAATTTGCGTGATCACTCCGCTGAACGTGATGGCTTTCGGCGTCTCGGATTCGTGTTCTGGCACGTGCTCCAGCTTTTCATGCACCTCATGCACGCTTTTCCAGATCAAAAACAGACCGCCAAAAAAGAGAATCAGGTCTTTGATCGATACGTGATTTAACTCTTCGTGCTCGGTGAGATAATTGAGCTGGATCCCCAGATCGGTCCAACTGAACAAGGGGAAGGTCGCTTTCATCACCCACGAGATCGTCAGCAGCAGCAAGATCCGCATCCCCAGCGCCGCCAACAGGCCCAGCTTGCGCGCTTTGGGGCGTTGCTCTTCGGGCAAACGCCCTGAGATGATCGCGATAAACACGATATTGTCGATGCCCAAGACGACTTCGAGCGCGGTCAGCGTGAGCAAGGCAATCAGAGCTTCAATCCATGCATCCATCGAGCGGCGATCCTGTGTCGGCGAAACAATTTCTCGGGCAGCTGTTCGTCGGCCAGAAGTAGATCCAGGACTGCTTTCGGCACGACTTTCTACACGAAGCGAGTAATCATAGCCGAGACGCTATGCGGCGCATACCAAAGTGGCGAGTTGAATTTAGACCGGCGGCGGTTCAGAATAAAGCGACCCCACCTATCTTTCATCCCTTATGGAATCGCCTGCCATGCCCACTTTGTTCGACCGACGCGACGCTTTTCGTTTGGCTGGCCTGGCCGGAGCCGGTTTTTGGCTGGGGACGGCGGCAACCCACGCGGCGGAGAAAGCGGTGGAGGAAACGGCGACGACCGATGAATTTGGCATTCGCTTTTGCCTAAACATGTCGACGATTCGCGGCCAAGATTTGCCGCTGGATCAAGAAATCGAAATTGCCGCCCAGGCGGGCTACAGCGGCGTAGAGCCCTGGATCAGCAAAATCGTCGCCTACCAGCAGTCAGGGGGCAGTCTGGACGATCTCCGCAAGCGGATTGCGGATCACGGCCTGCGGGTGGAAAGCGCCATCGGTTTCGCCCAGTGGATCGTTGATGACGAAGCGACCCGCAAAAAGGGGCTAGAGGACGCGCGTCGTGACATGCTGCTGGTCAAATCGATTGGCGGCACGCGAATCGCCGCGCCGCCGGCAGGCGCGACCAAGGGGCCCAAGCTGGATCTATTGACCGTCGCCGATCGGTATCGCGCCCTGTGTGAAGTGGGCGAAGAAGTGGGAGTGACTCCCGAGCTAGAGCTCTGGGGGTTCTCGGACAATCTGAGCCGTCTGGGGGAAGTCGCCTGCGTTGCGACCGAAGCGGCCCATCCGCGGGCCTGCATCATGCCGGACGTCTACCATATCTACAAAGGGGGCTCGGATTTCGCCGGTCTGCGCTTCATCAACGGAGCGGCGATGCCGGTCTTTCATATGAACGACTATCCGGCCGAGCCGCCGCGGAGCACGATCAATGACAGCTATCGGGTCTTTCCCGGGGATGGGGTCGCGCCGCTCACGCAGATCATTCGCGATCTGCACGCCGGCGGTTTTCGCGGCGCGTTCTCGTTAGAGCTGTTCAACGCCGCCTATTGGAAACAAGACGCGCTGCAAGTCGCCCAAGAAGGGCTCGCGAAAATGCAGGCAGCGGTCCGCAAGGCGCTGGCTTAACTTAAGCTTGTGGCAATCGCAAAAAGCTGCTGGCCTTCCCCTGCGCTACGTTCCCTACTCTTCGTTGGCGAAGCGGCAGTTGGCGACGTACCATTCGTAGTCAAAGCCGCTCTCTGGTTGGCCCGATAAACGCGCCATTTCGACTGCGATCTCGCGATGCAAATCCCCGGCAGTCGCATCAAAAATGCAAGTGGTAAACGGCTTGCCGCCATCGAAGCGCGTTTGCGACACCCGCAGAAACTTGAAGTGCGGTTGCTGGCTTTTATGTTCGAGCAGCCATTTGATCGGCGGCAGCTCGAGGAAATCGCTGTACTGCTGCAGCGCCTCGGGGTTTTCGCTGTAGTACACATTGAGATTGCCATCGAGCGGAACTCGACCCGGCGAAGAAATCGAGAGCTGATGGGCTTCCTGGGGGGATTTGACCACCAGCGGCAGCCAAGCCTTGGCGAACGTGACCGCGTTGCCTTCGATCGCCTGGGCGGTGATCACGTGGTTTGCGACGCTGGCTGCTCCGAGTACGGCGGAGAGAATCAAGCCAACCGTGGCGACTCCCTTGCCGGTCATGTGATCGCTGAAGGCAATTTTGCGCAGCGCGATCAACGCGACAATCACGCCGATGATCGGCACAAACCAGAAGATCTGGTTGGAGATCGCTAGTACGGATGCGAACCCCAAAATTAACGCGACGATCGCTGCACGACTCGGTTCGCGATAATTGACGAGATCTTCGTTGCCGGCGGTTAGTTCAGGAGAGGAGAATTCAGTCATCATTTCACAATACAGAGAGTGCACGAAAAGCTACGGGGCGACGAACAATCCTTCTTTGTTTTTCAACGCAGCGTTCCGCTCGATACGCGAATCGACATAGTTGGTGACATCAAAAGGCTGGCCGAGCAAGCCCATCCCAAAGTAGGAGGGAGCGCCAACATACCAACCGCCGAAAAACATGCCGCTAGCGCGAGTAGAGAAGTGGTTGGAGACCAGGTTCTGGAACCCATCGGCGGCGATCGGCGCCGAAAAGAGCGTAAAGCAAGTCCAGGCCAGAAAGACGTTGGTCGCCCAGACGCAAAACAAATAGTTAAGCACCGTTTCTCGACCACCGCCCCCAATCCGCACCGGCACCGGCGACAGCTTGTCAGTAATCGCGCGCGTGATGGCGAAAAAGATCAGGAACAACACCCAGATCGAGAGAAACTCGGCAAAGTAATAGAGACCGTCGTACAGACTGATCAGAAAATTGGCCAACGGGGCTGCGTAGTTAAACGCCATGATCCCGGCAAACACGATGTTAAACATCATCAGGCAGCAAGTCCAAAAACCTTGCTGGAACGTTAAGGCGAAAAACGCCATTGAAAGCAAGACCAAACCGACGACGTTCATATCCATGGCGAAATCGCCTTTCTGAGCTCGGAGCTCTAGGTAACTTTATTCTTTGAGTGCGCGACCAACTTCTTCCAAAGAGGTGACCCCGCTGACGGCCAGCAGGATCCCTTCTTCTTGCATCGTGCGATTGCCGGCCTGTTTGGCGACAGCTCGTAGCGTCTCAAGTCGCGGCTGCGATACCAGCGCCTTGCGGAAGTTGGCGTCTACTTTGACAAGTTCAAAGATCCCGACGCGACCGTAAAAACCAATGCCGCCGCACTTGGTGCAGATCGACTTGGGATCTTCGGGATCAGGCTTTCCGGCGCGATACAGCGTATCGACTCGGCCGGCCGGAATCCCCAGTTTTTGCAGCATCTGCGGAGTCGGCTGAAATGGCTCGCGACATTTGTCGCACAAGCGGCGACACAAACGCATGTTGAGCGACGCGATCACCGCTTTGGCGAATTCTTTCGGCTCTGAACCGATCGCCAGCACGCGCAAAATCGCTTCGACCGCTTCTTTGGCCCGCGTCGTCGTAAAGACCAGGTTCTTTTCCTGGGCCCGCTCGATCATGATTTCCATCGTCACCGCGTTGTCGATCTCGCGCATCACGATCACGTCGGGCTGCTTACGGAGCAACGTGGGGAGCAAATTCTCTTGCTGCTCTTTGGCTGGATCGTACTTGACCAGCATGACATTCAGAATGTCAGGCTCGGTAGACGTCGTTTTCTCGAGACCAGTAAAGTCGCGCACCAGACGATCGGTCGAGCCCAGACCCAGCGAGTAAAGGGTCGAGAGTCCTCCCTCAGGGCGTGCCGAAAAGATGAAGAGGCCGTGCGGTTCTAGCATCAGCTGCTTCACCTCTTCCGCCAGCTTCTCGCGCATTCCCAGGTCGATCAACGTCGCGAGCTTCGGATCATTGCCAGAGAACTCTAGCAACACGCGTTCGCCGGTCGGCACGCCTTGGCTGGAGACCTTGCAAACATACTTGATCTTGTTGTAGTTCGCGCCAAATGTCCCTTGCTGCCGCGAGCGGCGATCTTCGGGCTTCAGGCCAGCGATCAGTTTCATCACGGCCAGCAAGAGATCGCTGGACTCGCGATCGCGAGATTCGCCGGGATGCCAAACGCCGTCAATGAAATATTTCATCACGACGGTTTCTTTGCCGTAGTCCATCAAGATTTTGTTGGCATGCCGCGCGTGCATATCGGCGATCAGCTCTTTCAGCCAGACGTAGGCGTCAGGAGCTTTGCGGGCTTTGTAGAGATTCGCGTTGTTCGCTTCGCTGTCTCCCCCTTTAGCGATCAACTCGACATTGGGGCCCAGTTGCCAAGGCTCCTTGCGTTCGGCGTCGACCTTTCCGCCGGTCAATTGCGAGAAGACAAACCGGATATGATCCGGCGTCATGACGCGCAAGTGGGGATCAAGCATCGCGTTCCGTTTGTTGATATAGATCGCTAACGGCACCACGTAAATCGCTACGGCAAACAGAAAGCCGAGGAAAAACGGGACCAGCGCGACAAATCCCCAAGCGAGCATGAAGAACGGCCAGAAATTAAGCGAGACCCAACCGGCCTGCGACAATTTCATTTTTTCAGAGTCTTCGCTGACCCAGGTCGTTGAATAGACCCAGCAGAGATAGAGCCCCCAGACCATCAACAGCATGACGGGATTGACGAACCCATATTCGCCCGACTCGCCGATGGTTGGTGAGGTCGCCGCTGCCGCAGCATCCTGAGCCCAAGCGTAGACCGGCGTCAAAGTTACGACGGCCCATGCCGCCGCAATGGAGAGGAGTGAAGAGGTGCGCTGCATTAGACCATACCAGGTTGCGAAACATTGATACCTTTGAGCGACATCTTCAACGCTTCTAGATTCGGCGCGACGGCGAAAGCCGTTTCGCGATCGATCAGTTCATCTTCGATCAACTTTTTCAGGCTCATCGTAAAGTCCTGCATGCCGTCGTCTTTGCCGATTCGGATCGCGTCGGGCAGCTTGCTGTCTTTGCCTTCCAAAATCAGCTTTTGCACCATCGGCGTCATGGTCATGATTTCGACGGTCGGCACGCGACCAACGCCAGGCTTGATCGATTTTAAGAGCTTCTGAGCGACGATGCCGCGCATGTTAAACGCCATGGCGCTGCGAATCGAACCATGCATTTCTTCGGGGAACAAGTCGAGAATACGGCCAATGGTGCTCGGCGCGCTAGAAGCGTGAATCGTACCAAACACCAAGTGCCCTGTTTCCGCCGCGTGAATCGCCGTGAGGAACGTTTCTTGATCACGCATTTCGCCGATGAGGATGATATCGGGATCTTCACGCACCGCGTGCCCCATCGCAATCTCAAAGTTCTTTACGTCTTGTCCAATCTCGCGCTGATTGATCAGGCACTTGTCTTCGGAATAGACAAATTCAATCGGGTCTTCCAGCGTCAGAATATGCTTGGAGTAGTTGGCGTTGATCCAGTTCAGCATGGACGCAATCGTCGTACTCTTGCCTGATCCGGTCACGCCGGCCAGCAGCACCATCCCTTGGTCAAACTTGCAGAGCGATTCCATGATCGGCGGTAGATTTAAACCGTCAAACTTGGGAATCCAGTTATTGATGCGCCGCGCGACCAAGCCCAGGTTGCCCAACTGGGTCAGCATGTTCACACGAAACCGCCACCGCACGCCGTCGACCTGAATCTGATGGGCGAAGTCGGCGCCCCCGTTCTCTTCAAGAATTCGCTTGTTGCGTTCATCCAGCAGCGGCAACAGCAAGCGAACCATCTCTTCGGCTTCGACCGGCCCGCGATTCAATTCGCGCAGGGTGCCGCTGATCCGCACGATCGGCGGTCGTCCGACTTTCATGTGCAAGTCAGAGCCTTCTAGCTTGACGCAGGCCTTGAAGATCTTGTCGACCTCCAATTCTTCGCGCTTCTGCAGGTATTTGCTGGTGAGTTCTTCAGGGGTAGACATCTGCTCGTTCTCCGTCCTGTCCGTTAGATCCGTACTGCGACACCGCGCTGGGCCATGATCCGCTTGGTTTCTGCAATCGTATATTCGCCGAAATGAAAGATGCTCGCCGCGAGCGCCGCGTCTGCTTTGCCCAGTTGGATCGCATCCGCAAGATGTTCGGGCTTGCCGGCGCCGCCGCTGGCGACAACCGGAATCGACACCGCTTGACTGACCGCTTTGGTAACTTCGAGATCGTAGCCATCCTTGGCGCCGTCACGGTCCATGCTGGTCAGCACAATCTCTCCTGCGCCCAACTCTTCGACTGCTTGCGCCCAGGAGACCGCTTCGAGCCCGGTTGGCGTCCGCCCGCCGTTGATGTGAACTTCCCAGATCTCTTCGCCCTCTGCATTGGTGACCCGTTTAGGGTCGATGTTGACCACGATGCACTGGCTGCCGAAGCGCCGCGCCGCTTCGCGAACAAACTCTGGATTTTTACAGGCGGCCGAATTGATCGAGACTTTGTCGCTGCCGGCGTTGAGCAAGGCGCGAATGTCGTCGATCGTGCGAATGCCGCCGCCGACCGTCAGCGGCATAAAGACTTGCTCGGCAGTGCGCCGCACCACATCCAGCATGATGGCGCGTTCTTCATGGCTGGCGCAGATGTCGAGAAAAACGAGTTCGTCGGCGCCTTCTTGCTCATAACGTGAAGCAACTTGCACAGGATCGCCGGCGTCGCGCAGGTTGACGAAATTGGTTCCTTTGACGACGCGACCACGATCGACGTCGAGACAGGGAATCACGCGATGAGCCAGCATCGGCGACTTTCGAGTTAAATAGTTGCGTAAACGGGAGTTCCGGCCAGTCGCTAGCAGAAGTTTGGCGACCGAAGAGGTGCAAATCTACTGTAAGCCGCGCAGGGGAGAGGGTCAACTAACCCAGCCCCGTTCTTGCCGATTTGCTGGGCTTTGTCTGCCGAAAGACCGGCTGTGCGGCGCTGCGGCGTTCTCCAGCGTCAAGGACAAAAAAAGCCCGCGAACACCCAGTGGCGCTCGCGAGCTAAGTTTCGCTATCTCTGGTATCGCTAACCCCACAGGGCGAGCGAATTCATCGATTAATATTCGCCGATGACTTGACCGTCGTTGCGAATGCCTAGGCGTTGGTAGATGCCCAGGGATGTCGGCGTGGCGATCGAAACTGCATCTCCAGATCCAGCGCCTTCCATCCAGCTTGCCGTGGTGATGCCGGTAACGTTGAAGTCAATCGTTTCCGCAATGAACTTCACCGAACCGTCACCCAGGGTGAACTGCGTGCCGCCGGGATGGGTGCTGCTGAAGCCGTCCCAGATGGTGTTCGCGGGCAGGCTAAGCGGGGCTGGGCCTGCATTTTGGCTCTTGTAGTTCGGCGGAACACTGACCTTGCCCAAAGCATTAGCGCTCGTAGCGGTAGCGTTTGCATTAATGGCCGCATTGCCAGTCCAGGTGCCAACACCTTGATACTCAGCACGCTCTCCCATGAGGATCGTGTTGCTCGTACCGTCGGTCATCGACTGAAATCCAGTCTTGCTTTGCGGGTACATCACGCCGTTGTTGTTGTAAACCTGGGTGTCAAAGACGCCAGCACAAGCAACATAGTTGGTGGTGCTAGTTTGGTAACCGCCGCTCGAATAAGCGCGAACCGCAGTTCCTGTGGGGCAGCCGGTTTGTGGTGCTCCACCAACCGGGTTTTTGACATTGCGGCAGCTGGGCAAGACAGACGCCGTGTCGCTGGGGCAACGAAATGCACTGATTTCCGTCTCCATCTGAGTCTTCAAATTCGGGTAGGTCCCGGTATTGAGTCCGTTCGTGAAGGCAACCGTCAACGTGTTCTTGGAAACTCCCATCGCGTCGTACAGGTTGTTCTGTTCGAGTTGCGGAAGAATCAAGGCGCCCCACGCCCAGTTGTTTGTGGCGACGGTTCCACTGAGCAGACCACCGCTGGGGAAGGTCTTGAAGGTGTCGGCATAAGTATGGCAAGCCAGGCCGAGCTGCTTCAGATTGTTAGTGCAGGACATGCGGCGAGCCGCTTCACGGGCTTGCTGAACGGCCGGCAGAAGTAGTGCGATCAACACGCCGATAATGGCGATAACGACCAAAAGCTCGACGAGGGTAAAACCTCGACGGCGAGAACCAAGAGCGATAGACATTGCCTCTCCAAAAGATAGCGAAGGGAAGTACTGTTCCGAGTGTGCTTAGATGCTCAACGACGAGAATCGTTATAGGCTCCGCTTGACCTTTAGAGCTGCGCAAGGCGGGTCCTACGAGATTCATTCAAGATTTGAACGGCATGAATGTCAAGCTATCGGTTTGAAAATTAATAAACTAGCAAACCGTTCAGAATATAAAAATACCAGAGAATTTTTGTTGACACTGCTTGCGACTGAACGGCCGGTGTAATTTTGCCGAAAAAATGACAGGAAATCACCTCTAACCCCTCTCAAGCTGCCAACTGTCCGTAGTATCTGGCCATCAGCGAAGACGAATTACGGGAAACCGAGGAGGGGAAGTTTTTTTTCATTTGACATTCTTCGGGGGGGGCTTTGGGCGGTGTTTTCCCCCGTATGCCGATTGGCCGATGAATGGTGCGGAGCGCGGGATGTGGTGCTGCTCTCGGGATGTCGTGTGGACGAAATCAGCATCGCCGCGGGGCACGCCGACAAGTCCGAACCAGCTCGTTGGTGTGGTCACAGCCGGCGCAGATTGCAGGGTTCTTCGCCGTATTGTTTGTCGGTGCGGCAGCGCGCATGAAAAACGCCTGACAAGGTCTCGTCAGGCGTTTTTCATGATTGCAGTCTTGCCAAAAGCGGGCATTTGCCGGCGGGATTAGCTCGTCTTGGGTGCGATTGTGCACATCATGCGGCGTCCCATCTGCTTCGGCGTCGATTCGACCTTGCCAAACTCTTCCAGCAATTCGATGACTTGCTTCATGACGCGATGGCCTTCGTCGACGTGGGCCATTTCGCGACCGCGAAACTGGATCGATACCTGGACTTTGTCTTTGTGCTTGAGAAAGGTGATCGCCTGCTTCACTTTGAATTCGATATCGTGATCCCCGGTTTTGGGGCGCAGGCGAATCTCTTTGGTTTTCGCGTGATGCGAGTGAGATTTGTGCTGTTTTTTGTTTTGCTGATACTTGAATTTGCCGTAGTCCATGATTCGACATACGGGGGGATTGGCCAGGGGAGCAACTTCCACAAGGTCTAATCCAACAGCGCGCGCTTTGGTGAGCGCTTCTTCGGTGGGAATGATTCCGAGTTGTTCTCCCTCCTCGTCAATGACGCGCACCGGAGATTTACGTATTCTCTCGTTAATGCGTGTCTGATCGCGTTCACGTTCGCGATCCCGTGAATTCCGGTCTAAGATGGTAGTTGATCCTTCTTCGGGGATTGAAACTGGTGAGTACAGGCGCAGCATCAGCTGCGAGTTTTGATTGAGTCTAGCATTGTAGCTATTTTCGGAACAGTTTGCCTGTTGTTTTTCAACTCCCCCAAAAATAACGATTTTTTCGACCATTCCTAGGGGTTGGGTAGGCCGAGTTTTAGGGGGCCGGTTGAGGGCGTTTCAAGGCCGCTTCGCCGGCTGTGGCTGGAGATGTCGGTCGATTGCCGCACGCTGCATGAGGAAATCTTGGCGAATCGCCGCCGAATTCTGAAAAATGAGCGCGATTGCTCTTGTCGCACTTGGCTTGGCAGTCGACATTGGTCCGACCTCGCGAACGATCGAGGCAAGGATGCTATCACGTTCGCGCAGTTTTGTTTCGCATTGGGCGCCCTGTTCGCCCCACGCTCCAGGGAGGGACGCGATGAACGCAGTCTCCGCGCTATTGTTCACGGTCGCGCTGTCGGCCGCTCCGGCCGCCAATCCGCAATCGCCTGTTCTCTACTATGTGACCGCCGATTGGTGCGTCTATTGTCGTGAAATGAAGCCGGCCATCGAACGGCTCCAAGCGGCCGGATACCCCGTGGTGGTCGTCGACCAGACTCGCGATCCAGACATGGCCCAACGACTTGGGGTTCGCGGACTTCCCGCCTATCGCATGGTGCACCAAGGTCAAATCGTCGCCCAGTCCGAAGGACGGACCAGCTATGACGCGTTGGTCGCGATGTTTCCCCAACAATCAACCAACCCACCACGCGATGCTCGCAGCGCTGCGCCGCAGCAAACATCTTCGCCAGTCGTTCGCGGTCAATCGCCGGGCGGAGCGATGCAAAGCGGCAATCCTGCGGCGGCTCGGCAAAAGGCATTAGCCGCTACGGTGCGCCTGAAGGTGATCGATCCCGATGGCTACTCTTACGGCACCGGCACCATTGTCCATTCTCATCAGGGCGAAACGCTGATCCTGACATGCGGGCATTTGTTCCGCGATTCGCAAGGCCGCGGCGAGATCGAAATCGAATCGTTTGCCCCCGGCGCCGCAGGTGCTGCTCCTGGTCGTTTATTAAGCTATGACCTAGACCGCGACGTGGCCCTGGTGACGTTTAAGCCAAGCGTACCGGTCGAAGCCGTGCCGGTCCGCAGCCCCGAAATACCGGTTTCAGTTGGTGAAAAAGCGTTTACGGTGGGTTGCGATCAAGGCGCCGACGCCACGATTCGAGAAAGCCGCATTAATAGCCTAAACCGCTATCAAGGCCCCGATAATCTTCAAGCGGCAGGCGCGCCGATCGACGGACGCAGCGGCGGCGGATTGTTTAATGACGCAGGAGAATTGATCGGCGTCTGCAACGCGGCTGATCCTGAATACGACGAAGGCTATTACGCCGCCGGCAAAACGATCTTCGCCATGCTGGAAGAAAAGAAAATCGCTCACCTCTTTATTGCTCCGGCTCAATCGCAGTCGGCCCAATCCCAAATGGCCCAAAACGCGCCAAGTCGCATGCCGGCGTCGCCAGCCATGGCAGATATGCCCCGGGCTGAACCGGTCTCGAATCTTGCCTCGCGTGGGGCGCCGGCGATGCCCTCAGGCGGCGCGCTGCCTGGCGGCAACGACTTGTCGCCGCGTGAGCGAGAAGTGCTTGAATACCTGCGCCGCCATGGGGATGAAGCCAACATCACGCTGTTGTTTCACTCCAAATCGAATCCCGATGCCCAACCGGCGGCATTTACGCTGCCTGGGCGCCCTTCCCCTCAGTTTCTAGAGCGTGTTCTGGGGGCCGCAGCTGGGCAGAATGGCGCGATGGTCGTACGTGGGCAAAGTCAGTAAAACCGCTATTTTGATGCCCTAAATGTGCATTTGTTTGCGCATAAGTGCTAATTGTTGCGATCCTCTGCCGGCTTGTGGGGGAGCGGCTTCCCGTATTGCGCAAATTCACGAAATCCCGCGTTGACGAGCTATATTTCCTTCGCAACCTACGAAAGTAGCCGAATTGAAATCGTCGTCAAAAGGATTTCCGTTGTTTCTATTTGCAATAATCTCGGTCTTAAATCTGGTCCTGGGCTTTGCCGCGGCTGTGCTGTTGGGATATGGTCCGCGCCCCTGGTGGGCAATTTTCGCGGCGACGACGACTTCTGGAACGGTGCGGATTGAAAAGCTTGAAGATGAGATTCCAGAGTCCGAGGAACTGACGGACGAGCAAGACGAGAGCGACCTCAACGACGAGTATGACGAAGAAGAGAACGAGGACGAAGAAGAAGAGGACTCGATCGCCGAGTCAAACCGCTTGCAAGAGATCAATGCCGATAAACTGGCCAAACGTTTGGAAGCAGAACGCCGTACTTTGGCCAGCGATGCGAAAAAGAACGCGATGAAAGCGAAAGCCGCCGCTCTGCAGTCGACCGAACCCGAAGCAGAGGAAGCCGGCCTAGCGGAAGCAGAACCAGAGGCAGAGGAGCTCGATGTCTCAGGCATTATCAATGATGACGATTTATCATCGCTGGTTGGCGAAGATCCGCCAGAAGCAGCGGCTAACCAAGTAGTCGAGAGTTTGCTCACTGCCGCGATGCCTGTCGATGAGTCACTGGACGAGATTGAGTCGCTCTTGAAAGCTGCTGGCCAACTCGAAGCAGAAACGCCGCCAGCCGCCGCTGTCGAATCGGATGCGGAAGAAGCGCAGTCGCTTGAGCCGGAACCTCCCGCCGAGGCGGCGTCCGCAACGGCGGAAGCCGATCCAGCAGAGCCTGCCGATCGCGAGTTGACCGCCGCCGAAATTGAAGCGATGTTCAAATAGCAGGGCGCACTCTCCGCTGCGGATTCATTTCGTCGTTAGCGAATCTGTGCGATTTCTCTTTTAAAAACTGAGCGGCGTTCTACCTTTTGCGGCGACCCGATCTGCGCGCAACACTCGGGAAAACAAGCGCCGCCCTCCCAAGTTCGGCTTTAATCGCCGTGATCGTCATATTTCAACCGCGGCGTAATACGAGTAGTTTAGTACGCGCCCCGGTTAGTCCTCTTTCTCCGAAAAGCCTCCTTGCAAGACGAGGTCCAAGCGGCATGGCGATACGCAATCTCTCCAAGATCTTCCATCCGAAATCGGTCACGGTGATCGGTGCTAGCCGCACCGAGGGGAGTGTCGGCAATACGGTTATCAAAAATCTGCTCAGCGGCGGCTTTCAGGGGAAGATCTATCCGATCAACCCAAAGTACGACACGATCGAAAACCTGCCGGCATTCGGCAAAATCGCCGATCTGCCAGAGACCCCCGATCTCGCGGTGATCTGCATCCCGGCCGCCGGCGTTCCGAGCCTGATCGAAGAGATCGGCGCCAAGGGAACGCGCGGCGTCGTCATCATTTCGGCCGGCTTCCGCGAAACCGGCCCCGCCGGCATCCAGCTAGAAAAACAGATCCAAGCCGCCGCCGCCAAGTTTGATGGGTTGCGGATCATCGGGCCCAACTGCCTGGGCGTGATGTCGACTTCGGTCCATCTCAACGCCAGCTTTGCGGCCAGCAGTCCGCGTCCAGGTCGCGTTGGGTTTATCTCGCAGTCGGGGGCGCTTTGCACGTCGGTGCTCGACTGGTCGCTGCAAAAGAATATCGGCTTTTCGCACTTTATCTCGGTCGGCAACATGCTGGACGTGCAGATCGGCGACTTGATCGACTACATGGCCAGCGATCCGCATACCGATTCGATCATCATGTATGTCGAGTCGATCAGCGAATCGCGCGAGTTCATGTCGGCTGCCCGGGCTTTCGCACGCCAAAAACCGATCATCGCCTACAAAGCAGGCCGCTTCGCCGAGTCGGCCCAAGCCGCCGCATCTCATACCGGGGCGCTCGCCGGCGTTGACGCCGTGTATGAGGCGGCGTTCAAGCGGGCAGGCATCGTGCGGGTCTTTGATAGCGACAACTTGTTCATCTGTGCTGAGTTGCTCGCCAGCAAAAAGATGCCCACCGGCGACCGCTTGGCGATCGTCACCAATGCTGGCGGTCCCGGCGTGATGGCGTCCGACATGCTGCTTGACAAGAACGGCCGCTTGGCCAAGCTCTCGACCGAAACGATCGAAGCGCTCACCGCGTTTTTGCCTGCCGCCTGGTCGCATAACAATCCGGTTGATATTCTCGGCGACGCTGATGCGTTGCGCTACGCCCAAGCGCTGAAGGTCACCCTGGCCGACAAAGCGGTTGACGCCGCGCTGGTGATCCTAACTCCGCAAGCGATGACCGATCCGCTGGGGACCGCGCGAGAAGTCGCCCAGATCGTGCAACAAAGTCCGAAGCCGGTGCTGTGCGTTTGGATGGGGGGCGAAATGATTCGCGCGGCGGTCAATCATCTCGACGAACAAGGGGTCCCCACCTTCACGTCGCCAGAGCTGGCGGTTCGCTCGTTCATGCACTTGGTCTCCTACGCGCGAAATCGTGAAATCCTGTACGAGACGCCGCGTGACATGCCGGTCAAGTTTCCGCTCGATCGGGTCAAGCTGCGCGCCGTCTTCAACACGATCCTCAGCGAAGGCCGCGAAGTGCTGTCCGAAAGCACGTCGAAGGCGCTGCTGGAAGCGTATGAGATCCCCGTCACCAAGCCGCATGTCGCTTGGTCGAAAGAAGATGCGGTGACCTTGGCCGAACGGCTCGGCTATCCGGTAGTGATGAAGATCTTCTCGCCGCAGATCACGCACAAGACCGACGTCGACGGCGTAAAGCTGAACCTGTCGAACGCAGGCCGCGTGGAAGCGGCGTTTGATGCGATGATTGCATCGGCCAAAGAGAAACGTCCTGACGCGATGATCGAAGGAGTAACGATCCAAAAAATGATCTCAGCGCCCAACGCCCACGAGCTGATCGTTGGCGCCAAACGCGATGATGTCTTTGGCACAGTGTTAATGGTCGGCGCTGGCGGCATTGCGGCCGAGATCTTCCGCGATCGCGCGCTCGAACTTCCGCCAGTCAACGAGCGTCTGGCGCGACGCATGTTAGAGTCGCTCCGCAGTTGGCCGCTGCTGCAAGGCTATCGGGGGCGCAAGGGAGTGAACGTCGACCGCTTGATCGAAACGTTGATGCGGATCTCGTACTTGGTCGCCGACTATCCCGAGATCAAAGAGCTGGACATCAATCCGCTGCTCGCGACTGAAGACGATGTGGTGGCGCTCGACGCGCGGATCATCCTTGATCGCAAAGCGTTCCTCAATCCGCCGCGACCTTACTCGCACCTGGCGATTCGCCCTTATCCCGAAGAGCTGACCCGCACCGCCTACCTCAGCGACGGCGCCGAGATCTTGCTACGCGCGATCAAGCCCGAGGACGAACCGCTGTGGATTGACCTGCACAATAACTGTAGCGAACAGACCATCTGGTTCCGTTTTCGCTATCTCTTCAAAGAGACGACGCACGAGATGGCGTCGCGGTTTTGCTATATCGACTACGATCGCGAAATGGCGCTGGTCGCCGAGATCCTGGTGAACGGGGAACGCAAACTGATCGGCACATCACGCTTGGTCGCCGATCCCGATCGCCGCGAAGCTGACTACGGCGTCCTCGTCTCCGACGCCTACCAAGGCCGCGGACTCGGTTCGATCCTGACCAATTATTCTCTCAAGATCTGCAAAGACTGGGGGATGAAAGAAATGGTCGCCGAAACGACGCCCGACAATAACCGCATGATCGAGATCTTCCGGAAGTGGAAGTTTGAATTGGACTTCAAGACAGCGGACGATGCAGTGTTGGCGCGGAAGTTGATTGTGTAAATAGAGTTCTCGCCCGGGTGCCATGCTCTTACCGCGTCTTCGCGGAAAGAGCATGTCTTCGCACAGCTTGAACCGAGCCTCGCAATTACTCGCGAGAAGCTCGATCTCTCACCATCCTAAGCGCATTGTAAGTGCTGTTGCGCGCAAGTTGTTTGGCCGATGTCGGCGTTTCAATTGCGATCTGCTCATTCGACCACGATGGGTGATGCAGAAGCAGCACGACCGCACGCTCTTTCGTCGTCAATTTCGGATCAGCCCCAGGCCGCGACCTCTGAAAGGCTCGCTTGAAAAACGGAGCCATCAAGGAGATCGTATATCGGCTGAATGGAATACTTGCAGCTGCGCCATTAGTCTCCTCGACAACGTATTCACGTGCATTGTCGACGAATTCATTGTCCCAGAGTGTAAATTGATCCGAATCGGTCAGCTTGCTTAGGTAATAGCGGACTGCCCCCTCCTCTCCGATCAACTTGATTTTGCACATCTCTTCGCGAAACGCTGCGTGCTCGGCACTATCCTCCGGCATTGCCAACAACCGTGAGATTTGGCTGTTGGGATCGCTCCGATGTCGCAAAAGATGTAGATCACCGCTTTGCCCCGGCTTGATTTCCGGTCTGTGTTCGCCGCAATATGGATGCTTCGTGGAAGTCGATATGGATTGCATCTCAACTGTGGCCGGTAACCCGCAATTTTCACAGGTTAGGTTTTCAGGAGTGAGTTTCATCGTGTGTGACTAATTGAGCATTTCAGGAGAAACAGGTTCTGACTTCCAATCAAATTCAAGCACCACGCATATCTTTATCCCAACCATACCAATTAAAACGCCCCCCAAATTTACCCCGTCGCACGCTTAATCCGTAATCCGCAAATTCGGCTCATTCTTGATGCCGCCGCATGTCGAGTATCGCTTTACGGGACGATTCGACTTCCGCTTGGCGGCTAGCGGATTGCAATTTCTATGAGCAGGTTTTTGCCTGAATTCATGCAATTGCGACGCATGGGCTGCCCGAAAGTTGTGGCCGTGTCGAGCTAGCGGCGTTTCAACGCACATTGGCATATCGTTTGCTTTCTTCTACCCCCAGAAGAAGTCGGCTCAGCCGGTGTGTGGCGAAATTGGTTTCGTTCAGCAGATCCTGTCAGGAACTTCACCAAGCTGTCCCTTGACATGGATTGCGGTCTAACCGCTACACTGACGATGGCTGATTCGCTCAGCGAGAAGCTCGGTTTCCTCTCCGCAATTCATTACGAACCAAAGCACTCAACTTGCAAAAAAGCATGATCGAATCGTCAACCGTGCGAACAATTGAAACTCGCCAGAAGGCGCTCAGCGTCAATCTTGATACGCGACGATACGGCACCTTTGCCGAGATCGGCGCCGGCCAGGAAGTGGTCCGTTGGTTTTTTCGCGTGGGCGCCGCCGCCGGCACGATCGCCAAAAGTATGTCGGCCTACGACATGCAGGTGAGCGATGCGATCTATGGTCGCGCCGGTCGCTATGTTTGCCGTGAGCGGTTGCAGGCCATGCTGGACCAAGAACATCAGCTGAACCTAAACCGGCTGACCGAGATCCGCGGCGAGACCAGCACCTTCTTTGCGTTTGCCGACACCGTCGCCGCGCGCGGCTACAAAGGTGGCAGCGAGTGTCACGGCTGGATGGGGATCAAGTTTCAGGCCCATCCGCGCGACGAAGACAGCCAAGTCATCATCCACGTGCGGATGCTTGATCAAGAGATGGCCCTCCAACAAGAGGCGCTCGGCATTGTCGGCGTGAACTTGGTTTATGGCGCTTTCGCTTTCAATCATGAGCCGGAGATGCTGGTCGATTCGCTGCTGGATGGGCTGTCGACCTCGCGCATCGAGATCGACATGATCGAGTTCTCCGGCATCGCATTTCGCCGAGTCGACAATCGCCTGATGAGCTTGAAGCTGGTCGAGTTGGGGCTGAGCGGGGCCGCGATGTTCGCCGCCGATGGCGAAGTGTTGCAACCCTCCGAGTTCCTCTATCGCAAGCCGATTTTGGTTGAGCGCGGCAGTTTTCGCCCGGTCTGTAACGTCAATCTCGACATGCTGAAGTGTGCTCACGAAAAGTTCTCGGAGTTGCCTGATGTCAAAGGGAAAGAGGTCGCGCAGATCATGGAGATCACCATGCGCAACCTAAAAGCCCAAGGCGAAATCGATCGCCGCGACTTTTTGGCCCGCGTCGATATTATGGCCGCGTGCGGGATGAACGTGTTGATCTCGGATTATTTTGAATACTATCGCTTGGCCGCTTACCTTTCGCAGTGCACCAAAGAAAAAATCGCGATCACCATGGGCGCCGGCAGTCTGCGCGAGCTATTTGAAGAGAAGTACTACACCGAACTGGCCGGGGGCATTCTCGAATCGTTTGGACGCTTGTTCAAAAACGATTTAAAGCTTTTCGTGTATCCGCTGCTCGACAACTTAAATGGCGGCGAACTCACCACTTGCGAAAACCTAGAAATCAAGCCCGATCTCCAGCCGCTGTACAGCTACCTCTTGGGACGCGGCGGGATCAACAACCTCGACAATTACGATCCTGACTGCTTAGGAATCTTCTCGCGCGAAGTCCTCCGCAAGATCGGCGTTTGCGACACCAGCTGGGAAAAAATGGTCCCGGCGTCGGTCGCCCGCGTGATCAAAGATCGCAAGTTCTTTGATTATCAATGCCCCGAAGTCGAGAACTGCGCCCTGCCCAAATAGTTGGGCGGCGATTTTTTTGTTGAACCAAACACAAGCCGGCATCGCCAGTTTTTTGAGGTGCTGCGATTTGGTCGTTCGGTAAGAAATAGAACACGGACACCACGGATAAATCACGGGTGAACACGGTCAGAAAAAGCTCGGCCGTCGTGGCCACGGCCTTGCGTGGTCATGATTGCGGTCGGTAATCCAAACGCCGGTTTAGCATCCCAGAGGAAGCATGATCCCCGTCCCCGTTGTTTGACGATCTATATTTAGCGTCCCCATTGTTTCTTCAGGCCCAACGGGCCGACCTAAAATAGCCCAGGGCGCTCGTCGCAGCAGCGACGGAGCCCTGGGTAAACATCCACCAACGCAACGTTGACGTTGGATGGAACCCGGGGAACTGCCGACTCAAACGTCACCATTCTTTGGGGTCGCGTGGACCCAGGGCTGCGTCGCTAAAAGCGACTGACCCAGGGCTAGAATAGGTCGCCCCGATGGGGCTGTTTTGATCGGGCGTTTGCGACTGCGTTTGTGACTGTAACTGCGTTTGCGACTGGGACTGGGACTGCGACGCTCTGGACTGCTGAATTGGTTCAAATTGCTTTGAATTTGCTGGGCGGACCCCTCCGTCCCCTTTATTGGCAGATTCATGGAATGGCTCCGCCAGGTGATAACAAAGCTCTAACCGGTTTTGCCCTGTCGTATCACTATTGATCGGCGCGATTTCTCCGTCTTCAATCATTTGATCCCACGCAAACCCAAATTTGGCGCTGCTGATTCCGCTGAGTTGGCGGATTTTAGACTTGGTCGTGTTGTGGGGTGCGAGTTGTCTCAGCGCGGCGCGAATTTTTCCGCGGCGCCGTTGTTGTTGCGATTGGGCTTCTAACTCCGGCACCTCATCTTGCAGCGACTCGGCAGCGTGCAGCGTGACATTCCACTTGCGGCCGCTCGCGTCTGCCAGGCGACCTTCATCGATATCAACGCCCCAGACTGCGTCTTGGCCAGCGTTGCCGCCGACCGTTAACCACAGGCGATGCTGTCCGCTGCCTGACTCGTACGCGCGGCGACGATTCACCAAGAGCCATTGCTGGGCAAAATCATGCTCGGCGTCGTTGAGATCGGCGATATTCATCGCGCGTTTCGAAGTCGATTTGCGCGTTGCGCTGCAAACAATCGGCGTCGCCCCAGCTTCCAGACAACATTGGACCAACTGGCGAATTTGCGATATTAGCGAGGTCCGCGATGCGGAGAGTTGCAACGGATCGATCAACACGACTTCTAATTGATGACGTTCAATCCAATCGCGCAGCTCCACCAGGTTCTCTTCAAAGCTGGCCGGATTGGCGGCAGCGGCCATGGTCAACGCCCAAACCAAGTTGGGAAGTTTCTCGGTATCGACGCCGGTGGCGGCGCTCCAGCGTCGCGCGAGATCATGCAGCACGGCTCGGCCTGCTGCGCCGCAGAGGAAGCCAACGCGATAAGCACGCTGCGCGGCGAACTCGCCCAGAAATTTGCCCCCGCTCGCTAATGCGCCGCACAAATCGACCGCCAGCGACGTCTTCATACTCTTACTCGGCCCCAAAATCACCGCCGCTTCGTCTCGCGCCAGCACGCCAGGCAACAGCCATTCACGCGGCGGTTGCTCACGCAGCAGTTCTGAGGTGGTGAGCTCTTGAAACCAGCAACTGCGCTGCGCGCCAGGCTGAGACTGCGAGGTCGCCGCGACAGGGTCAGTTTGCCTAGATTCAGGCTGGATTGTTTCAGAATCTTCCAAGTCCTGATTGTCCATTGCGTCACCAATGTCACATATCTTCCCAACTAATTCCATCGTCTGCGGGTACTGATAACCCAGGGCAGCCATCCGATCAATCACCTGCGGCAGATCGCTGATCGAGATCCCTGCGTCATCCATTTCTGAAAACACGAATTTCAGGTCATCAAAGCCTTCGGTTTGAAACAAATCGGTCAACAGCAGATCTGGAGATAGGAAACCGGAGGGATCTGAATTGTCATTTATTCCCGGCATTTCAGTGGTTTTTGGCGTCGGATTAGCGTTTTCCTCCGGTGTATTCCGGGCCGCTTGGCGATTGCGCAGTGTTAGACGTTTCCGAGCGGCTTTGGTTTTTCGCGATCGCGATTTTTTGGATGGACGTGGTTTGGATCCCATGGGATATGTTTCCTGCTGGTGAGACGAGAAGTTGATGCGATATTTGGGTGGTTGGCTTTGGGTTTCCGAAGAACGCGGATGGTTTAAGATAGAGCAAGAGATTGTTTAATGCGGATATCCTAAGCAAGTCCTAAGACTTTGTCAATGGTGAAATTCCTGGGGATTCTCTGTGGTTGGCTTTTATGGCGCAAAGAATCGCAGCCTAGAGGGGGCGAGGGGAAGACGCTGCTTTCGCGGGAGCGAAAGGCGACTCTGGGGGGCTGCTGGCTCAAACGTCAGCATTTTTGTGGGCGGCGTTGACCCAGGGCTGCGTCGCTAGAAGCGACTTACCCCGGGCTAGGTTAGGTCGCCCCGGTGGGGCTTTGGGGATTTTTTGGGGGTGTTTTTTGTTGGGTGGTGCTGATGCAGGTAATTCTGATGCAGGTGGTGGAGGTGATGCTGCTGGTAGTGGTAGTGGTGGGGGATCGAAGGGGGCTGTGGTCAGGCAAAATTTCGATCCCATCTGAGCTGGGGCTCTCTGCTCGCATGGATCTTGCTTTCTTGTCCTGTTCTCCGTGATTTCTCCGTAATTTCGCCGTGGCCGCTTTGTTCTAATCTTTCTGATTTGTTGATTGCGCGATGTCACTACTTCGGCGTCGGGTTTTGAATTGCAGAACTGCTTTATCGTGCACGGCTATAAACGTACCCAGCCTAAGCCTACAATTGCTCGCATTCTTGGCGCACTCTTTTTCTGATCGATCGGCCATACGCAAAGAGCCTCCTATGTCGCAGCGAGTCAACGCTTTTCTCTCTGATACTGACGCCTACCGCGTCGCCTTTGAGACCTTCCTCGCCCATACCGATCAGAAGGTGAAGGCGCGGCGGTGGATGGATGCGCAGATCAAGCAGTTGGACCATACCGACGTACTGATCGATGCTGGCGCCGGCAACGGTGAGTTGACCAAATATCTCGTCGATCAGTTTGAGGCGGTAATCGCGATCGAGCCGAATCCCTATCTGCTAGAAGATTTGAAAGCCGATTGTCCGCAGGTGAAGACGATCGCCGCTGGCATTACCGAAGCGGAGGTTCCGCCGCAAACAGCGAGCTTGGTGGTTTGCTCGCACGTCTTCTATTACATCCCGCCTCAGGATTGGCAGGCCAATCTGCAGCAGATTGCATCGTGGCTGTGCGTTGGCGGCAAAGCTTGGATTATTTTGCAGGCCCCCGATACCGACTGCATGCAGATGCGGCAATATTTTGGAGAACCAACCTTTTCACTACTGCCGGCGTCCGAAGCGTTTCTCGCCGAGCAAAGCGACCAGTTTTCGGGCAACTTGCATACGATCGAGAGTTGGATCACGACCAAAAAATTAAAAGAGGCTTATACAATTGCCGAGTTCATGCTGAACATGCTGCCGCTCGAGTCGCCGCCTCTGAGGTCTGATCTAGAAGCCTACGTCGAGCAGTACTTTGCCGACTCGCCGACGAGCTATCGGTTTTCGTGCACGCAAAACGTGTTGGAATTGACGCGAAAAGTTTGACGTTCGCAGTCCACTCACTTTAGCAGAGATGTCTGACGAGATCTCCTTCTCACATTCAAGACAACTTCGGTAGACCCATCATGACCTTAGAGAAACGTGACAAATATTGGTACGGCGACGATCATCAGGATATTCGCGCCGAATTGACTCGCTATAGCGTGCAGGCCAACGATCCCATCGATGCGCTGGTCGACATCTACTGTCCCTGCGGCGGGGACACGTTTCGACTTCTTTCGGACGAAGACGAAGGCGCCGCCCAGCGGCGTTGCCTGAAGTGCGGCGTAGAGCATCTGATGGGCGATAGTGAAGAGAATCTTGAATACGCTGAGTTGCGACTCCACGAGTGCCTTTGCGAGCAGGGCGAATTTCAACTTTCGGTCGGCGTGCATCGCTTCCGCCATGAAGACGATTCCCTGACCAATAAGGTTCGCTGGGTCTACATTGGCTGTCGTTGCCTGGCCTGTGGATTGATCGGTTGTTATGCCGACTGGGAGAACGACTACAAAGATTATCAAGAGTTGCTCCGCAAGATGTAATTGGAGCTTGTCGCACACAAATCCAGATGTCGCTACGCAGTGGCCGTGCAAACAATTACAATAGCGAAGTCAAATCCCCTTCGCCGCAATACCCGATAACTGCATGCTCGATTCTTGGAAACAGATTGACGATGACTTCAATCGTTTGATTCGCTCGTTGACGGCCGCGCTAAGTGATCCACAGACGGAAAAAATCGTCGGTATCACCATGGAAGCGTTGGGGACGGATTGGAGCGAGCTGACGCAACCGTTTCGCGGATTGCCGACCTATCCTCAGAACCTGGTGCGCGTTTCGCTGGCGAGTGACATCTTGACGGTGATGTCGTCGGCGGTTGTCTCTGACGGACAGATCGACGCGGACGAGATGCAGACGTCGTTCAGTTTGTCGCGGTATTTGGTGCTGTATCTCTCAGCGCTGGAACGCTATCGTCGCTACGCCGATTTGACGTATGACGATGTTCGCCCGTTTATGGAAACCTTTCAAAAGGACGCGGCGCCATTTGGGGGCCGCGGCGACGGGCCGACGTTTTTGTTTAGTGCGCGTTTGGCGATGGCAGTGGCCAGTGCGACCGGCGAGCGCTCGCACATGCAGACGTTTGAAACGCTGATCCAGACGATCTTGAGCCTTGTTTTTGGCGGCATTCCGCGTTGCCCGGCCGAGGTGGAGTTTATCTCCAAGATCGAGAAGATGTTTGCGACCTTGCAAGGGGTTAAGATCACCACCAAGTCAGGTGCGAACACGACCACGACCACAACGTCTTGGGTTTCTGGCCAAAAATCAGGCGTTGATGAAGGTTTCGCCAATTTAATCCCCGAGAAGCCAACCGGGGCGACGCATGAATCAGAACTGACGCCGGATGCAGCGCTGCAAGCGGCGATGAGCGAGTTGGATGCGCTGGTCGGATTGCCTGGCGTAAAGGCCGAAGTTCGCCGGCTGACTGCGTTTCTAAAAATTCAACAACAGCGGCGCAAGTATGGATTGCGGACGTCGTCGCAAACGTTGCACTTTGTCTTTACCGGCAATCCCGGAACCGGCAAAACGACGGTGGCCCGGATCGTGGGCAAAATTTTGTACGGCTTTGAACTGCTGAAAAGCACTAGCGTGGTCGAATGCAGTCGCGCCGATTTGGTAGGGGGCTATGTCGGGCAGACCGCGATGAAAACGCAGGCCAAGATTGAGTCTGCGCTGGACGGCGTGTTGTTTATCGACGAAGCCTATACGCTGTCTAGCGGCGCCAAGCATGAACGGGGCGATTCGTTTGGATCGGAGGCGATCAACACCATGCTAAAGATGATGGAAGATCATCGCGAGCGATTGGTGGTGATCGTCGCCGGCTACCCGCAGTTGATGCAGGAGTTTATCGAAACCAATCCCGGGCTGCAAAGTCGCTTTACGCGGTACATTCACTTTGAAGATTTTGGCGTCGCCGATTTGTGCCGGATCTTCGAGCTATTTTGCACCAAAGCCGAGTACATGCTCTCGCCCCAGTCGCGGGCGGTAGCCAGCATCTTGTTTACGCTGGCCTACGAGCAGCGTGACGAGCGGTTTGGGAACGCGCGGTTCATTCGTAACGTCTTTGAACAAGCGATTGGCCTGCACTCGGAACGGGTTCATCAGTTGCCGGCCGATCAGATCAATCGCGAAGTTTTGATGCAGTTGGACGACGCTGATATCGGGTTTGAGTCGCAGCGCGGATTTGATCGAACGGCCCTCGATCTCTCGGCCGCACGCTGGCACGGCGCGTGTGAAAAGTGCCAAGCTGCAAGCAGTTGTCGAGTTGAATTTTTAGGCCAACGCGTTACTTGTCGCAAATGCCAAAATGCGTTTGTCTTTCCGTGGTGGAATCTGGTTGCTGGAACAGCTGCCGGGGTTCGCGGCGGTTGGACGCCAACCGCCGGTGAAGAGGATTCTACCCCTTAGTCCGCCAGGATCGCGAACCTCCGCGTCGGTTTTGGGCTCTGGTCGAAGTCGCCGACTTCTTCCATTTCTCTCGGTAGGATAAACCAATGTCGATCCGTCAGGTCAGCGCCCTCAGCGAGGCGCACCTCGTTCAATTGACGACCCTTTTTCAAGATCTGTGGTGGACGCCAGGGCGGCAGCTTGACGATGTTCGTGTCGCTATCGAAAACTCGTCGGTCGTGATCGGGCTGGTGGACGAGGAGTCTGGCGACCAACTGATCGGCTTTTGCCGCGTTCTGACTGATTTTGTTTTTCGAGCGATGCTACACGATGTAGTCATCGACCCCAACTATCGCGGGCAGAAGTTGGGACGACAGTTGATCGATGCGGTGCTAGAGCATCCGCGGCTCAAGAACGTCAACGCCATCTCGCTGGCCTGTGCCGCCGACTTGATCCCCTTCTACCAGCAATTTGGCTTCGATCCGCAACCGTCCGACGTCATTACGATGGTTCGCAAAAAAAGTTGGTAACATTCGCCGCATTTCTCCGCTTCGCCTAGAGTCCCACTGTTTTTTGGGGATCAATTTGAAGGGCCATGACGACTGGGCCAGCGTCGCTGTGGTCCGTGAATACACCTTATTTGCGAAGTGGAGAGTCCGATGTCGACTGCAATGGAATTGGATCCGGCCAAAATGGAGGCCTTCGGCGACCGCTTTCTGGAAGCGATGAACGGCGCCGCGATGATGCTGATGTCTTCAATCGGTCATCGAACCGGGTTATTTGACGCAATGGCCGACTTACCGGCGGCGACCAGCGAAGAAGTCGCCGCGGCCGCCGGACTGAACGAGCGTTACGTCCGCGAATGGCTCAACGCGTTGGTGGCGGCCCAAGTGATCGATTACGATCCGGCGACCCAATCCTACCGGTTGCCGGCTGAACATGCGGCGCTGCTAACCCGGGCCGCGACGCCGTCCAACCTGGCGTCGGTCGCACAATGGATTGCGGTGCTGGGATATGTTGAGACGGAGATCGTCGACAAATTTTCGCACGGCGGAGGCGTCTGTTATCACGAATTTCATCGCTTCCATGACGTGATGGCCGACGAGAGCACGCAAACAACGGTTTCGGCGCTGATCGACCATATACTGCCGTTGGTCGACGGATTGATCGATCGGCTGGAGCAAGGGATCGACGTGCTGGATGTCGGCTGCGGATCGGCTCAGGCGCTGATCTTCCTTGCCGAACGTTTCCCCCGCAGCCGATTTTGCGGGCACGACTTGTGCGCAGACGCGATCGACACGGGTCGTCGCTTGGCCAATGAGCGAGATCTGCCAAATTTGACGCTCAAGGTGCGGGACGTATCAGAGCTGATGGACCGCGATCGGTTTGATCTGATCACCGCGTTTGACGCGATCCATGACCAGGCCTATCCCGATCAGGTGCTGCGAAATATCTCCAACGCATTACGCCGTGACGGCCTCTTTTTGATGCAAGACATCCATGCTTCGAGCTATGTCGAAAAGAACATTGATCAGCCGCTAGGAGCATTCATTTACACAATCTCTTGCATGCACTGCATGAGCGTATCGCTCGCCCAAGGAGGCATGGGCCTAGGCGCCGCTTGGGGTGAAGAAATGGCCCAGGAGATGTTGATCGCCGCAGGCTTCGCGCAGGTTGATCTTCGCCGGTTGGATCATGACATTATCAATAATTACTATCTTGCACGCCTGGGATAAATCTCGGCACGGCGGAAGACGCTTGATGGAGAGATCATAAAAAAGGGAGTTCTCTTGGGAGAAGAGAACTCCCTTTTACGGCAGTAGAGCGTGACCTCCGACCGCCGCCTGGGATTGGACAGAACGTTTATCGCAAGATTGCTCCGGAAAGCTGGCGAGCGATCACTTGCGATTGTTGGTCTAGCGAATGCTCGGCCATTCGCTGCAACTCATGCTGGCGAATCGGGACGATCACGCTGGTGCTGCTGACCATGGCGCCGCCGACCACTTGGGCGAAGCGGAAGAAGCCGCTTGGCTGGGGATGCGACGCTTGTTGCACTTGGCTGGCGAGGGTCTGCAGCTGACGTAGCGAAGCGAGGGCCGACTTACCATCTAGACGCCCTGCCGACAGATCGCTACGAAGCGAGACCAGCTCGTCCAGGGTTTCGCGAGCTTCGCGGCTGTCGCCGGCTTGGCAGATCAGCTCGGCTTCGATCTGCATCATGTCGCTTGCGACTTGGCGAGCTCGGCGGGTCAACGGGGCCGCTTGGACCAATTCTTGTTGCAGAGCGAAGATGTTCTGCTGGGCGATTCCGGCAGCGACAGCGTTGGTGCGCGAGTTGACGAGCTCGTCTTGCAGGTGCAGCATGTTGCCCATCACGACGTCGGCTTGGCGCGCTTGCGGGACGTTGTCGATCAGTTGGTCCTGCATGCCGAGAAGGTTTTGCAGGACATTGTCAGCACGACGCGATTGCGACGTCACGGTCAGCAGCTCACCCTGAAGCCCCAGCATGTTGCTGAGCACCATATCGGCCTGACGAGCTTCAGTAGCCGACAAGATGATCTCGTCTTGGCGAGCGAGCATGTTGTCAAGCAACAGATCGGCGTGACGGGCCTGGGACTTGGAAGCCAGAACTTTGTCGAGCAGCTGGGTCAACGATCCCAGGTTGTGCTGTAGGTTGGTGACATAAGAGTGACGCGAGACCTTGGCTAGTTCGGCCGGGATCGCCAAGACGTTATCTAGCAGCATGTCGGCCTGCCGGATGTCAGCGGTGCTGCTGAGCGTTTTGTCTTGCAGACGCAATAGCCCTGTGACGGCGCGGTCGGTCGCCGGCAGATCGCGTTCGGCCCGGGCGATTTGCGCTTGGGTGTTGAGCAGTTGATTGAGCGTTTGCTCGGCAGCGAGCGCCGCGGGATATTGATCCTGCATGCGACGATGGAGCGAAGCGACCCGGTCCAGCGTCACTTCGGTGCGAGCCAGATCTTGCTCGACACGCTGGGCTTTACTGCGGAGATTATCGGCGTTGGTCAGTGCCGCGATCGCGTCGAGTGTGAGCGCGTCTTGCTCTAGCAGGGTACGGTGTACGTAGTCGATGTTTTCGACTACGCGGACGGACGCGGCGGCGGCTTGGGCTTGATCATTTAAGCGTTGCTGCAGGCGATCAAGCCGCGACAGAGCGGCCTCCACTTGTCGAAAATCAGTTTGGCTAGCGGCCAACTCACAGCGGATGTTCTCTAGCGAGTCCAGCGAAGTCCGAGCGGCGGCAAATTGCTCGGCTTGCTGTTGGAGCAATGACATTAAGTCATTTGTCTCTCCGACGCTCGTCTTGAAGGCGACCAATTCCTTCAGCGTGCGATCGAGTCGCGAGATCCGCAGTTGGAGGGCCTGCGCATCGTTTTGCGCCGGGCGCACAATCACGATATAGAGCAAGACCAGCCCAAAAATGATTCCGAACGAAAAGGCGCCCCACGAAAAAGGCTCCTGTTGGTTGACACGCTCTCTATGTCGTCCTGCCTTGTTTTCCGCCGCCACGTTCCGTCTCCTACCGGTAGATACCTGTTGCGCATCTCTACGCAAACTTCCATGCCTACCTTATCGTCCCATCGCTCCCAATTTTCCACCCTTTCTTATTTGTTCAAGCCGCTGCTAGCAAAATGGGACGATCATTGCATGACGGACAATTCGTCTGGACGGCCCCGCGAGAGCTTGTTACTCTCCCGAACCGACCGGATCTCGGGCTACTTTGCAAACAAGGAAGCGAGCATGACGACAAACAATTTCAATTTCTTTCAGTGGATGCGCGACGGCGTCAAACAGGCGGTCTTGCTCGGCGTGAACGACGCAGTCGAGCAGATCGGGATGCCGACGGAACAAGAGCAAGGGAAGAGCGACTTCCTTGGTCTGATGGGCAATGTCGGTGAGACAGCCGCCGCGCGCAAATCGCTGGGCTCTAGCGCGACCGCTACTAGCGCGGGTCCTCGCACCAAGCGTTTGGGTCGTAGTCTTAAAGACATCAACACGGACAGCAAATAAGAATCTGTCCGCAAGAAACGAAATGGGCGCCGCAGCTCTACGACGCCCTCTTCGCAATTCAGAACAGCGCTGAACTTCCCCTAGTTCTGTGACGGCGGTTGTCGCTCTAAAGGATGGACAATCGCAATCTCATCGTCTTCGTCCAGGTGCTGTCCACACTGGTCGCAATGAAAGTGACTGGTAGGTGGTTGCATCGCTGCGACAACCGTCTGGCATTGATGGCACCGATACCACGCGGTCGATCGCTCCCGCATGTTGAAAGATAAAATTCGCATGCCCTGTTCCCCAAAAGAGCCATAAGAATGGATGTGATATGCTGGCTGTAAGCTGGCCTACCTACCTAAGCGAATTCCTTGCGAATTGGCGGACAAAAAAATCAGCGAGAAGAAGAAATGTTACGAATTTATATAAAATCAGTCGACTTGGGGGGGGTGTTTATCGGCTAGAAGAGCGTCGAGATCGGCCTCACTTAGCACCATGACCCCCAGTTGCTGGGCTTTATCCAGCTTGCTGCCTGCTTTTTCACCGGCAACGAGATAGTCGGTCTTCTTGGAAACGCTGGAGGTTGCTTTGCCTCCATGCTTTTCGATCAGCGCTTGAATTTCGTCCCGACCATATTTCTGGAGCGTTCCGGTGACGACGAACGTTTTGCCGGCTAACGCTCCCCCCGTTTCGCGGGATGCAATGACCTGGGGCTGATCTTCGGTTAGCTTCAGCCCCAACAGGCGAAGGTCTTCGATTGTCTGTTGGCCAAATTCACTGGCGAAATAGTGATGGACGCTAGCGGCGATGATCGGGCCAATTTCGTTGATCGCGGCGATCTCTTCTTCACTGGCGCCGAGCAGCGCATCGACTGTCCCAAAATGACGCGCCAGCAGTTGGGCGACGCGATTTCCTACATGGCGAATCGAGAGCGCATTCAATAGTCGAGCAAGTCCGCGGTCTTTGCTGCCGATGATTGCGGCGACGAGATTTTCGCTCGACTTCTTTCCCATCCGCTCTAGCTGCGTCAATTGCTCGGCTGTCAACCGATAGATATCGCCGTAGCTTTTGACCAATTCGTCGGCGACCAGTTGGTCGACAAGCTTGTCTCCTAAACCTTCGATATCCATTGCATTGCGCGAGGCAAAGTAGCCGATCCGCTCTTTTAACTGCGCTGGGCAAGTCTCGCGATTGGGGCAGCGAATATAGACGCCCCCTTCGTCTTTGACGAGCGGCGTCTGGCAGATCGGACACTCGGTCGGAAACTCGAACTTCGGCAGTTCGGTCTGGCGCTCGTGCATCTCGACGCGGACAATGTGCGGAATGATCTTGCCCGCCTTCTCGACCACCACCACATCGCCAACGCGGATATCGAGCCGCTCGATTTGCTCCGCATTGTGCAAACTAGAACGCGAGACGGTGGTGCCGGCCAGCTCGACCGGCTCCAGTTCGGCGATCGGAGTGATCGTGCCGGTTTTGCCCACCTGGACGCGAATCTCATTCAGCCGCGTGATCGCTTCGTACTTCTCAAACTTGTAGGCGATAATCCAACGCGGGCTCTTGGTGGTGCTCCCTAATCTTTCGCGTTGCTCAAATCGATTGACCTTTAGCACGAGGCCGTCGACTTCAAACGGCAGGTCTTGCAGCGTTTCGATCAATCTTTCGCAATGCGCGACGGCGGCGTCAAAGTCGGCGAACGCTTCTACCTTGGGCGTTGGAGACAGTCCGTATTGTTTCAGCTCGTGCAAAAAGTTGATGTGCGAATCGCTCTTTAACCCCTCGGCGAAGCCGACGCCGTGCGTGAACATCCGTAGGTTGCGCTCGGCGCAGATTCGCGGATCAAGCAAGCGAATGCTGCCGGCCGTCACATTGCGGGTGTTCTTGTAAAGCGCTTCTCCCGCTGCGGCTAGACGCTCGTTGATGCGCGACAGCTCTTCGTTGGTCATGTAGATTTCGCCGCGAACTTCTAGCACCGGTGGAACATCGTCTCCGGCCAGTTGCAGCGGGATATCTTTGATCGTGCGAATATTGTGCGTGATGTCGTCGCCCACCTGACCGTTGCCGCGCGTCACGCCGCGGACTAGTTTCCCTTGCTCGTACAGCAGCGAAGCGGCGACTCCATCGATCTTCAGCTCAACGACCCATTCGATCTTCTCGTCAGGCAGCAGCTTTTGAATGCGTTCGCCGTACGCTTTTAGTTCTTCTAAGCTGTAGGTGTTGTCAATCGACAACATCGGCACGCGATGCGCTACCTGATTCAGATGCTCGACCGGTTGATCGCCGATCCGCTGAGTCGGGCTGTCAGGCGTGATTAGCTGCGGGTTCTCGGCCTCAAGATGCTTCAGCCGATCGAGCAGTTTGTCATACGCAAGATCGGTCAGCTCTGGTTTCGCTTCGACATAGTACATCCGGTCATGGCGGCGGATCTCGGCCCGCAGTTGATCGATCTCAGCTTGAACGGCTGCCATTCGTAATCCCTCGCGAAATGAAGTCGAGCGAAACCAGCGGTCGCGGCGCTTACTCGGCGCATTCTGGCTTGGCGACAAACTGCGCGTTGTTGGCCGAGTTGGGCACCAAGCACAAAAATTTCAGCGGAGTTTCGCCGACGTTCTGAAACTGATGCACTTCGTCCGGCGCTACATAGATGACGTCGCCTGCTTGGATCTCGCGCGGCTGATCCCCTTCTAGCACGACGCCGGAGCCGGCGATGACGTAGACCTCATGCTCATAGGGATGATGGTGCTTGGGGGTGTGCCCGCCGGGCTCTACTTCAAACTGACGCATCGCAAAATTTGGAGCGCCATCCTTGTCATTGATCAATTGCCGAACCTGGCAGCCGGTCGCACCTTCCATCTTGACGGGATTGGCGGCTGACTGCTCAAAGTGCTGAACTTTCATGGACTTTCTCGTTGGTTATCGTCCAAGGTAAGGACTTGGTCGCGGAATTTGGTTCCTGATTAACGACTGCTGGAGCGCGCAATCGCTGGCCTCCGTCGTCATCCGTCATGATCGCCTTGGCGCTGGAACTCGCCAAGACGCCCAGTTTGACCCCGAAAAACGGACTCGCTGGGGGTAACAGAAATTGTCCATTACGTCCCCATGTCCACTCCGACCAGAGCCCCGATCGTGATGGGATCAACAGCCGCAAGCAGTGATGGTGAAAGCGGTTCCAGCGATCCGCAGCGTGATCCGCAATCGCAGGAATAGGTTCAATAACTCGGCTCACGGCGATACCCTATTTGCGACACTCTATCGGACTGCCGGGGGGCAGGCAAGATGCGGGCCCCCTTGCTACTATCTTGTCCGCTGGACCGGGGGTAAGATGAAGGATTCTACGGCCGTCGCCAGCGTGCGTGGAGAGGAAGTGGGGAGGAGCCAGCGTTGCCCAATACGTCGATTCAACTCCGAGGCGTCGAAGTCCATAACTTGAAAAAGGTGGATCTCGATCTCGATCATCGCAAGCTGATTGTCTTCTGCGGCGTAAGCGGCAGCGGCAAGACCAGTATGGCGCTCGATACGCTGTATGCCGAAGGGCAGCGACGCTACATCGAGAGCTTCTCCGCTTATACGCGGCAATTTCTGGAGCGTCTAGAAAAACCGGCCGCCGAATCGATCGAAGGCATCCCACCTGCTTTGGCGGTGACGCGCGGCAATGACTCGCGTTCGAATCGCTCGACCGTCGGTACGGCGACCGAAACGACCGACTACCTGCGTTTGCTGTTCGCCAAAATCGGCGAGATTATCTGTCCCGGTTGCGGCGCCAAGATCCAGCGTGACACTCCGCAGGATGTCGCCCAGCGCATTCTAGAGATGAACGCGCCAGGCCGGATGATGCTGACCTTTCCGGTCGCTCCCGATCAAGAAGAAACGTGGGACCAGGTCGTCGCCGATTTGCGCGAGGATGGTTTTGTCCGCGTCATCGCTGGCCAACAAACGCTTAACCTGGCGACAGACTCTCAGCAACTGAACGGCGGACCGGTGCAAGCGATCGCCGATCGACTCTCTGGCGAAGGGCTGAAAGCGGATCGCTTGCAAGAATCGCTCGAAACGGCCTTCCTGCATGGCGAAGGAGTTTGCCAGCTACTGGTCGAGTCCGAAGAGCTGAACGGCGCCAACGACCAGGGAGTTTTGCAGCAGATCGATGGCCGTAGTTGGCGGCGTCACGTCTACAGTAATCAACTTCACTGCGATACATGCAATCTCGATTTCATTGAGCCTGAGCCGCGACTCTTCAATTTCAACAGTCCGTTGGGCGCGTGTCAGTCCTGCGAAGGCTTTGGCAATGTCATCGACATGGATATGGACCTGATTGTCCCGGACGTCAGCAAAACGCTGGCCGACGGAGCGATCGCTCCTTGGAATACGCCTGCCTACCATCACGAGCTGGAAGAGCTGCTAAAGCTGGCCCCTGATTACAATTTGCCAACCAACGTCCCCTTTCGGGAATTGACCGAAGAGCAGCTTCGTCTGATTCGCGAGGGTGTGCCGGAGCGTGAATTTGGCGGGCTCAAAGGCTTCTTTCAATGGCTAGAGCGGCGTAAATACAAGATGCACCTGCGCGTCTTCCTCAGCCGATGGCGCAGCTTCCGCGATTGCGAAGCGTGTCACGGCAAACGACTGCGTCCTGAGTCGCTGGCGGTGCGCATCGGTGGTAAGAACATCGCCGAAGTCTCGACGATGAAAATTCGCGACTCGTACGAATTTTTCAAATCACTGAAAATTGATCCCCGCCATCAGGCGATCGCTCGGCAGGTATTGTCACAATTGCTGGATCGGTTGAAATACCTGAACGTCGTCGGGCTTGGCTATCTGGCCCTCGATCGGACGATCCGCACATTGAGCGGCGGCGAAGCGCAGCGCGTCGCGCTGACCAGCACGCTGGGCTCAAGCTTGGTAAATATGCTCTACGTCTTCGATGAGCCGTCGGTCGGTTTGCACCCGGCGGATGTAGAACGCTTGGCCGGTGCGATTCGGGATCTGAACAAACGTGGCA
Organism: Blastopirellula sp. SH421; assembly: GCF_057808535.1. Classification (NCBI taxonomy): domain Bacteria; kingdom Pseudomonadati; phylum Planctomycetota; class Planctomycetia; order Pirellulales; family Pirellulaceae; genus Blastopirellula; species Blastopirellula sp. SH421. The sequence goes on along the minus strand of NZ_CM173712.1, from coordinate 6,056,474 downwards.
ATACAGTCGTGCTGGTCGAGCACGAAGAGTCGATGATTCGCCGCGCCGACGAGATCATCGAATTTGGTCCCGGCGCCGGCGAACGCGGCGGCGAGATCATCTTTCAGGGAACGCCGCAAGAGCTGCTCACCTCTGAAGAAACCTTGACCGGCGATTACCTGATGGGACGCCGCAAGGTGATCCATCTAGAGAAACGCCGCGAAACGACGCATGGGCGCGTTCGGATAAAAGGAGCGCGCGGCAACAATCTGAAAAACATCGAAGTCGAGTTTCCGCTCGGCGTTTTGTGTGTTGTGACCGGAGTCAGCGGCGCCGGCAAAAGTACGCTGGTCGATAACACGCTCTACCCGGCCCTCTGTCGCCGCAAGCGGAAAGAAGCCCCCAAGGCGCTCGACTGCGACGACGTCTTTGGCGATGGCCAGATTGACGATGTCGTGTTGGTCGATCAAAGCCCGATCGGTCGCTCGCCCCGGTCAAACCCAGTCACCTACATCAAAGCGTTTGACGAAATCCGAACCGTCTTTGCGGCGACCGTCCAAGCACGCACGCACAACTTCACCGCCAGCCACTTTAGTTTTAATGTCAACGGCGGACGCTGCGACGCGTGTGATGGCGACGGCCATATCGCGATCGACATGCAGTTTCTGGCCGACGTCTATATGAAGTGCCCAGAGTGCAAAGGACGGCGTTACAAAAAAGATGTCCTAGAAGTTCTGTATCGCGGCAAAAACATCGCCGAAGTGCTGAACATGACGATTCGCGAAGCGTTCGTCTTTTTCCGCGGCCAACCGAAAGTTCAGTCCAAGCTGCAGCGACTGATCGACGTCGGGCTCGACTACTTACGTCTCGGCCAACCGGCCAACACGCTCTCAGCAGGTGAAGCGCAGCGTTTGAAACTGGCCGGTTACTTGGCGTCATCCAAGCGAGGAAGGACTCTCTTTTTGCTGGACGAACCGACCACCGGTCTGCACTTTGCTGACATCGCCCAGCTGCTCGATTGCTTCAATTCGCTGCTGCAAGTTGGGCACTCACTGATCGTGGTCGAGCACAATCTGCATATGATGATGGCTGCCGACTACATCATTGACATGGGCCCCGGCGCCGCCGATGAAGGTGGCCAGGTCGTCGCGACCGGCACCCCAGAAGAGATCGCGCAGAATCCAAACTCGCGCACAGGTCGCTCGTTGGCCGAAGCATTGTTGTCACGCTCCGGCGTGCGGCTAGCCCCCAAAGAATAGAATTGAGTCGCGATGACTCCTGATCCGCTCGCCAATCCCTGGACCATTCGCCAAGGCGCTACCAGCGAGGCCCGTGTCGAGTTGTGGATCGATGGGCCTGTCGATAGCGAAACCCAGATCGTAGGGCCGACCAACAATTTTGCGCAAACGCTGACCGCCAAGTATCGGGTCGAAAAGTTCTCCGGTGGTCCTGCCCCCTACCGGGCCGTATTGCCAGAGCCCAACTTTTGGACGCCGCGAGCTCCTTCGTGCTATCGCATTGGCGGCGCACCGCTGCCCTTTGGGATTCGTGACTTACATGTACGCGGGCTCAACCTTTGGCTCGAAGATCATCGCTTTGTCCTCAGAGCGGCCGCCGCGACTCATGCTGAAGTGGCCGACTTCACCCCCTGGCGAACCGCCGGCTTGGCGGCGATCATCGCGATTCCTACTCAAGAGATTTGCGAACGCGCGCTTCACTCCGGCGTCTACCTGATCGCCGATCTCTCGGACGCTCACCCCAATAACATCGCCGCCGAAGTCGCCCGCCTGGCCGCCTGGGCGTCTGTCGCGATCGCAATCTTGCCCGGCCGGATTGATCTACAAAACGCCAAGCAGTTTGCTCCCCATTTGTCGCTGGCTTGTCTCGGCGAAGAGGCGACGCCTAACTGGGCGGATGTCGTGATCAACTGCTTGGAAGAAAGCATCGCGCTGGTCACGCCCACTGCCGCCATTCCCGAAATCTTATGGCGCTGTCAATCTGCATCGGCCGTGACACCAGCCGAGTTGCGTCAAGAATGTGATCGACTGCAAGCCGAAGTGGTCGGCGCGTCCAACTTTAGCGGCCTGTGGGTCGGGAGCGTGCGATGAACCAGGACGCCGCAAAAACCGAGGATCGCTATGCTCGCCAGGTCTCGTACCACGCAATCGGCGCCTCCGGTCAGGCAAAGCTCGCGTCCAGCAAGGCGCTGGTGGTTGGACTTGGCGCGCTGGGAAGCGTGATCGCCGAAACATTGGCTCGCGCCGGTGTCGGATATTTGCGAATCGTCGACCGCGATTTTCTAGAATGGAACAATCTCCAGCGTCAGGTTCTGTACACCGAACAAGATGTCCGCGATCGGCTTCCCAAAGCGATTGCCGCCGAGAAGCAACTGCACGCGATCAACTCTGAAATCACCATCGATGCCCACGTGACCGACGTCGACTATCAAAACATCGAAGATCTGGCCGCCGGCGTTGATGTGATCGTGGATGGAACCGATAACTTTGGCGTTCGGTTCTTGCTGAATGACGCGTCGCTGAAGCTCAGTATTCCTTGGATCTACGGCGGCTGCGTTGGCGCCGAAGGGCGAATGATGGTGATCTTGCCCGGCGAAACTCCCTGCTTCCGCTGCTTGATGCCTGAGCCTCCGCCTGCCGAGATGACTCCTACCTGCGACACCGCAGGCGTCGTCGCGCCGATCGTCAACGTGATTGCGTCACTCGAAGCGCTCGAAGCGATCAAACTGCTCTCTGGCAATCGCGAGGCGATCCAACGAGAGCTGGTAGTTGTTGATCTTTGGGAAAATCGCTGGCGACAAATCAAGCTCGATAACCTCCGCGACAACACCGATTGCCCCGCCTGCGGACAACACAAGTACGAATGGCTCAGCGGCGAACTGGGCGGACACTCAACCGTGCTCTGCGGACGCAACGCGGTGCAGATCAGCTTCCCCGATCGCCCTGCCGTTTCGTTACAGTCGCTGGCGAACAAGCTGTCTGGCGTAGGTCGAGTTGAGCAGAACCCGTATCTGCTACGACTGCATGTTGATCCGTACGTGCTAACCATCTTCTCTGACGGCCGCGCGATCATCGCCGGCACAACCGAGCCTGCCGTGGCCCGCACGCTGTACGCACGTTATGTCGGCGGGTAGCTCATAGTTCTTTTCAAGCACCATGCCAAGGCGCAGGTTTTGAAGTTGCGCTATTGGAGGACATAGAAAGAATGGAACACGGATACCGCGGATAAATCACGGTGTTTCACGGTCAGAAATCGTTGTTTGTGCAGCAAGCAGACATTTTCAAATTGGCTTGGTGAGTAAACAAATTTGACGTGATGGGAAATAGCAAATCTCCCCTCTTACTGTGTAATTCCGTGACTGATCCGTGTCCTCCGCGTTCTATTTCTTACGAACCCTGCTGAAGATCGCGAACAAAGAATGGAACACGGATACCGCGGATTAATCACGGCGTTTCACGGTCAGAAATGGTTGTTTGTGCAGCAAGCTGGCATTTTCAAATTGGCTTGGTTAGTAAACAAATTTGACGTGATGGGAAATAGCAAATCTTCCCTCTTACCGTGTAAATCCGTGACTGATCCGTGTCCTCCGCGTTCTATTTCTTACGAACCTGCTGAAGAGCGCAACCTCAAAACGGGCGCTGCAGGCTAAAGCTATTGTTCCGTCAGTCAATAACTTGACTAACGAAGTGTGGCTCGCAGGTTCTAGTCGTATAAACGGAAGAGACGTTTGAGCGCGTCCAGCAAGCTATCGGACGAGGAACTGCCAGCTTCGTCACGCAAGGATTCTAGCGGCGGATGCAACAACTTGTTCACCAAACGATCAAACGACCGCGTGATTTCGTCGGCGATGCGCGGATCGATTTCTCCCAGTTTGTTGAGCAGGCGTTTTAATTCCTCCTCTTTCAACTGATCGGACCGTTGTTTCAGGCGGCGAATGGTAGGCGCGGTGGCGCGATGATTGAGATCGGCCATAAACTTGGCGGTTTCATCTTCGATGATCCGCTCGGCCTTGGGCCATTCTCGCTCGCGGGCTGCCCGATTTTTATCGCACGTCTGTTTCAAATCGTCGATCGAAAAGAGATAGACGCCGACGCGCTCAGAAATTCGCGGATCAAAGTCACGCGGAATCGCTAAGTCCAGCACAAACAACGTCCGTTGAAAACGGGCCGCTTCAAGCAGCTTGTACTCTTCCAAACGAATAATCGGCTCGGTCGCGCCGGTAGTCGAAACGATCAAATCAGCGTCTACGATCGCCGCGTGCAGATGGTCCCAGTGCAGCGCCTTGCCTGCAAAAGTCGCCGCCAAGCGTTCGGCTCTTTCTAGGCTGCGATTAACGACCGTAAACTCTTTGGCGCCGACATCCAGCAAATAGCGAGCGGTCTCTTCGGCCATTTCGCCGGCGCCGATGATCAGCACATTTTTATCATCAAACCGATCGAACACATTGCTGGCGAAATCACTGACCGCGACGCTCGGGATACTGACCCGCTTCTTGTGGATCGTCGTCTCGTTGCTGACCCGCTTGGCGACACGGATCGCCGCTTGAAAACAACTATGCGTCAACGTGCCGGCGCTGTCGATCTGCGTCGACAGATCGTACGCCTGTTTCACTTGCGAAAGAATCTGCGCTTCGCCCACCACCATGCTGTCGAGACTTGCCGCGACGGTAAACAAATGCCGGACGACATCTTCGCCGGTGCGTTCCAACACGTTATCGAAAACGTCTTTCGCTTCCAACTGGTGAAACTCGGCCCAAAACTGCACCATGTCGTGATGCGTAGGACAAGTGTTGCCGTCAATCGTCGCCGTGTAGATCTCGGTCCGATTGCAGGTCGAAAGTAGAACCGTTTCAATCTCCGGAAATCGACTGCGAAATGTTTTCAGCGCCTCTTGAGCCTGGTCAGGACTAAACGCCAGACGCTCGCGAACTTCGACCGATGCATTGTGATGGCTCAGCCCAATCATCTGCAACTTCATCGCTCCCCCTCATCGCTTTGAGCGATCTGCAGGTTGGGCGAGTAGGCACGCATCAGACTAGCCTGGGACGACCGAGCATGCTGCGTCGGTCCAAACAAGATCAGTGCTAGGACCAAGCCGAGAAACATAAAGTTGGCCAGCGTCAGATAGGCGATCTTTTGTCCTTGCCTCGCCGGTTTGTAGATCAGTTCAAACAGCGTCGCCGCGACTAACCACAGGAACAAGATTCCCGAGCTCCAGACAACAGGATCGCTCCACGGAAAGCTGTTGCTTTGCCGATCGATTTTCAGCAGAACGCCGGCAAGTAGCCCGCCGGCCAGCAAACAGGTCGATACGATCAGCGTGCGGCGGTTAAAGTTTTGCAGCCATTCCAGACTCGGCAGCTTGAATCCTTCGCGCTGCAGCATCTTGTGCTTGAGCCGATACGATTGAATCAAATACATGATCCCGGTTGCAAACCCCAGAAAGACCGCCGCCGTACCCGCCAACAACAACACTCCGTGAATAATTTGCAGCGGACGAACGCGATTGTTGGGATCAAACGGCGCAACCTGATCCATCCAATACGCCATTCCCAGCAACAGCAACACCGGCGGAATCATAAACAGCCCGAGCGCTGTTTGGGGATGCGTTAGCGACATCGTCAAATAGGTAATCGCCAACACCCAGGCCACGATCAGGCACCAGTGATGCCAAGACGAAATTGGCCCTGAGTCGACCAGCCCGTTTTGCTCGCCGACCAAGTAGATCGTATGTGCGATCAGCCCTGCCGCCATGAATCCGGTCGAGAGGAAAGCTCGAACCTGCGCGCGGAAAAAGAGCCGCACGATTTCGAGCAATAGTGCGACGCCGTAGCTGGCGGAAAAGCAGAAGATGGTAATGCCAGAAAGCATTGGGGGGGAGGTCACTCGCAGGTTGGGTCGACAGTATCATTCGCCGCCGAACTAAGATCGGCAACCGGACGAGGCCGACTAGCGTAGGCTTTTGATTCTAAGGATAATCCGGGCCAAGGCTTACGTCAGGCGGCATTGGCCGCAATTTCCCCCAGCCCAGTGGAGATTTTTGATGCAACCCCGCATGAGTATTGTTTGTCTAGGCGTTCGCGACTTTGCCCAATCGTACCAGTTTTATAGCGCTCTGGGGTTCAAAACGACGGCCCAGCCGACCGATCCGATCGCATTTTTCTCGGCCGGAGGAGTGGTCCTCTCGATTTTTCCGCTTGACCAACTGGCCGCCGACATCGGCCCCCAAACCCCCGTTCCGCAACCCGGCTTCGGCGGCATCACCCTGGCCCACAACACCCGAGAAAAAGCGGAAGTCGACCAAGTCATGACCCTCGCCCAACAGTGCGGCGCCCAAATCGTCAAACCACCGCACGAGACCGACTGGGGCGGCTATAGCGGTTATTTCACCGATCCCGACGGCTACCACTGGGAAGTCGCCCACGGCGCAATGTGGAAATTCGACGACCGCGGCAGCCTAATTCTGGAGTAATCCCGCCAACGCAATCCACAATCCAACCGACCTTTCGCCGGAAAAGCATGCGAACCTGGCTCCCTCTTTTTAGAACCACCCCCTAACATTACGATAGAAACGACTTTGGTCCTCGTAGCTCAGTGGGTCGCTATTCTCGCGACGCGTTTCGAGCGAAAACGCCCTGTTTTTCAGGGTTTTCTTGAGGTGTTAGGGTTGAGGGCGATGACCAAGAATGGCCTGTTTTGCCCCTCTTTTACCCGATTCTAGTGCCGCATTTGGTGCCACGATGATTTTGCAGCTAACCCGGGTTCTGCCGGTGTTATTTCATCGACCATAAGCCTAGCTTTGGGATAGGGTGAAGTAAAGACTTCAACTTGGTTGCGACTATCGGCCACTTCGCTTGGCGGCCGCGTGCCAACACTCTGCTGGGCTGATGATTATTAAGGAAAGACGGCGTGGCACTGGAATGCCGACCTGCTTCAACAAACCATCGCTAGGTTTCGTCACCAAGCCAAGGAATTTGCATTTGAAGTTTCTGAAGCTTTGCCTCGCATTCATTTCTTTCGCGATTTCGTCGTAATCCGTCAGAACTCCTTTCCAGCCATCCGAAAGAAGCAGCCTTTGCTATCGCACCTTCACGGTCTCCTGACGCAAGATGTCCTACCACCTCAGTTTCCAGTCGCGACAACGACACGCTATTCGATCTGTAGTCAAGAAAGGCTTCCCATGTGGCAGGAACCCAGCGACTTACAATTTGATTGCCAATAACTTCGGCATAGGCTCGGATTTCATTTTGCGCATGCAGATCCATTCGCAATGAAAGAAAGTGCAAGAGGTTGTGAAGATCAATCTTCCAGTATGCTTCCGTGTAGGTTGATAGCGGCAAATCCTTCCTCGCTTGCTCCCGAGCGACTCCTAGTTTCAGGCGTTCTTCGTATACCTCACGAGCAATTGCATGCAGTTGAGCCTCCTTGATGCTCAGGCCTTCACCAGCTTCTGACGGGAAATTGTCCTCACTTCCCTGCCGATTCGACATCGCTTGCAATCGCCACTCTGTCGGCTTCGTGGTTTGACATGCATCAATTGCTTCCGAATATCGTGTTGAGTACTCATTCACATTTGCTGTACGGTGCCGAATCCATTGACGCCAGCAGTCCATTGGAACGCGGACATGAAACTTGATTTCGCACATCTCGAATGGAGTGGTGTGCCGATGCCTCATAAGGTATCTGACTAAATTGCGGTCTTCATTTACTTTTTTCGTTCCGGCCCCATACGAAATTCGGGCAGCTTGAACAATTGAGTCATCCGATCCCATATAGTCGATCAAGCGGACGAAGCCAGAATCAAGAACAGGAATCGTTTTGCCAATCATTTCTTCAATGGCCGGAACGACGGGTCTTGCGGTGTGTTCTTTCTCGGCATTCATTTGGGAATTTATCCAGTTTTGCTTATTTGCTGAACGAACGGTCGTCATGCATCGGTATCGAAGCGATGTATTTTTCCGATAGTCGCACGCTTAATTGTCCGGCTTGCGTACAACGTGGACGACGACTCATGATAAGAACTTCGTTAAAACGTCCTCGCTTTGATGGATCACGCGAAACACAAGACATGCGCGAGAAGGGGATCATCCACCAGTTTGCATATAAAGCGAGAACGTCCCGGTGCTCGACCCCGCTTATTGCGACAAAAACTCCACGTCTGCGTGCTGACCTTGCGGCTTCTGCCAATCTTCTCTGGTCTTCCCAGCTGAACAGGCACTCGTTGTATCGTACGAATCCATTGTATTGACCTCGGCTAGTGTATGGTGGATCCGCATAGATAACATCGCCGGAATCGGCATCAAGAAAACTCTTCTCGAAATCACCCGTCTCTAGTTGGGCTGTAAGAAACGCTCGGGAGACTTCTATCACACTCGATTTGCAGCAGATTTTCCGCCCACTGTCTCCAAAGGGAACATTGAACTCGCCCTTTTGATTGAGCCGGTACACGCCTCCCCAGCATGTGCGATTTAGATATAAGAACCTTGCGGCCCAAGTGATCTCCGTTTGGGGATTGCTGGCCCTGACGCGGTAGTAGCAGTCTCGCGTGTTCGTCAGGCGCCAAGTTGCAGCGACAATAGCTTCTGGCTCCTTTCTGCATATTCTCAAGAACCGAATCAAATCGATGTTGATGTCAGCGAGAACTGGGCGGTCTGGCTGGAATTGCAGAAAGACAGCACCTGCCCCCAAGAATGGTTCGAAATATCGTCCCTTAAGTTCGGGAGATAGAATACTGGCGATTTGGCGACTCACCCACCGTTTTCCTCCGGGCCATTTGAGAAATGGATCTATGCCCTTTTTTGGGGGCGACGCCATCGACATCTATTCATTCTTTCCAACAAGAGACGAAGCGTCACGAATATCGAATCGCCAAAAAGTGCCACTTTCAGACACATCTACAACGCGATGTCGATCTGGAGAGATGTACAGTACGGCTATTTGCGGATTCGTTAGGCCGTAAAGTGCCAGGCCCAAAGAATGTGCTTTTGTTCCACAGCATACGGCTATGACGTTTTCCTGCAAGTTAGTTGTCGAAAGGGCGTCTTCGACCGCTTGCCATGCTTTGACAGCATCGCCAGCATCGGCACGAATGAGTTGATCATGCGTCACGCCAAATTTGTCGAAAAAGGCGCCGTTTCTTTCCAGCGTACGTTGCTCGTATCCCGGATAAACGGGGGGATCAGGAAAGAGTACGGAAACACAGTCCGGCTCGGCTTTTGAAACGAGCCGAAGTGTCTTAGAGCCCTCGAATCCAACGGAAACTAAATATCGAATTCGTTTCGTTGGATCCCAATCTCCCAGCATTCCAGGGATGGGTAGGGATTGCCACCCTCCTCGGGTAAACATCTCGTGTTGGTCATGCTCGGAGGTCTCAGGTGGATAGATTCCTTCTGCGTAGCAGAATACCAGCGTTCGAGCGAGCCCAGTTTCGACACAGTGCGCTAGGGCACCGAGCGAATAATAACGAGGGCATGTTGAAAGGTCGACGAAGATAGATAGAGCATGCCCCTTTTCTTGGTACGCTTCAAGGAATATAGCTTTGGTCTGATCCCATAGGCTATCGAAATCGTCAACCGCACCGCAAAGTTCGACTGTGCGTGTACAGGTAGCTTCGATGAATTCCCTCAGTTGTGCGTCATGTTTCTTACTTTGTTCAAGGCTGTCATCGTTTGTAAATCTATAGAGCACGCCTATGCCGCCCTTTAGTTGCGATGATCTGGCGACGGCAACGCTTCGACTGTCCCAGCTGGAGGAAAGCAAAAGGACATCAAATGTTCCTGCGAAGGCATCGTCAACGGAATTGCTCTTTCGTGATTCCGCTGCAATGAAGCCGCTTCTATGTGATGCCATGCTCGTCCTCGTCATCAACGATGGGTGGTAAAACTTGTCGGAATAGGTCGAGTTGCTTGGCATCGCTCTCGGATTCGCTTATTCGCCGCGCGATATGGCTTGCCTTTTTCTTGAGATCTGCTTCGGACTTGCATTCCAAGAATCCATAAAGGTCTTCTCGGGAAATTGTGACTGGATAGTAGGACCCGCGATATGAAAACCCAAAGGCTGGGGCAAGGGAAGAATGGACACGAATACCCTGAATTGTGTCCGTGCCCTTTTCAAGTCGCAGAAATCCAGAATCTGCTGCGTCCTGAATAAGATCAAATAATTCTAGATCGAGACCCGAATTTGATAAGTAAGGGCTAAGTCTAAAACGTCCACGCTCACTCGCACGTAAGTGCTGATAGCCTCTCCCGTCTCCTTTGTGGAGAATTGCCGTCAACTCTGCAACGCCACTAACCAGCTTGTCGACATGCACGGGCTGAGCAACTTCCGATCTGGGAATGTTCAGCTTCTTTTGTTCACTCGCACGACGGATAGCGGTGGTCTGAACATTCGCCGGCACGCGCGAGCTAATGAACTTTTCGAGGTCGGCGTTATACTCGGAAAAGATTTGATGAATCTGTGAGAGATAGTCACGAACGCAGCTATCGCTGATTCGAAATACCATGTCACTGGATGAGTACGGAATTTTCGTAACGCCTAGTTCGCGACAAATTGAGAGATAGGCGGCCACGATTTTTTTGCGAAATTCGGCACTTTCCTGCCGCCGCCGCTCTTTATTTTCACCCAAGTCTGGAGGGCGGAGTTCTAGCGCAGAAGCTATATACGACTCGATATAAGGTAGCCGACCTTTTCCCGCTCTTTTGTGCATCCAGGCGGAGGATGTGAATTGCCTCGCCATCGTTTCAAGCCTAGCGGCTGCTTTACTCTCGGCTCGCTCAACTAGGCTTCCAATCAGCCCATTTAGATCGAGCTCACCGAGAATAGATTTGGTCGTAAACGAGATTTTGTCATGACCAAGCTCTGCTTTGACACGGACAGCCGCAACCCCATCGCAGAGATCTTCAAATTGCTTCCTTGTGAGTCTATCGAGATCAACAATATTTCGGTCAGCTTTCTGCAGCGTGAGGGTGTCATAAAGTGTAGACGAAATGTCGTTGGGCCAGCCTACGTGTGAAAAGATATACGAGACCGGAGACCTCGATACACGAATTAGCGTGTTAACGGCCTTTTGCTGATGCTCTGTCAATACCTCGGCCTCATCAAAACAAATTTTGAAGTGCAGTTCGGCTAGTTGCTGACATTCGAGATTGCTGGGCAGGCGTTTTAGCGTGTCGCCAAGGGAGCGTGACAGTTCACCGACTTCTGGGATGAGTAGACGATCATGTAGCGCCTCAATCGGTGTACGGCGTTGTGCAAGATGTTCCACTTGCCTGCGAACAGCCTTGAATGTCGCGTGGCTTTGCCAAATAGTGCTTGGGGCTTTCGTATCTGACCAATTTAGCATGGCCAGATAATCGGAAAAAAAATCAACTATCGCACTTGACTCGCTATCTGGGTCGACCAGCCATTCAGCTCTCGCAATGAGGCTTCCAACTGCGTGGGAGATCATCTCCACGGAAATAAGGTCAATGTAAAAAGCAAAGATGGAGCACTTGTCCATCTCGGATGCATTTGAAAGCCAGCTATCGAGCGCCCTCACCTTTATATTGGGAAGCTTGATGTAGCATGCGACAAAGTTGCCTCGAAAAGGATCGTCTCCAAGTGCGTTTCGAAGCCATTTGTTTTCAAGACGTTCTTGCCAGTGGAGAGACTTGAGCAACGTTGTCTTTCCACTTCCACGAGATCCAATCATGTAGGTGGGTTTGGAATCTTCCAATTGCGATATAATCGCTTCAGGAAGGAAGTAGATATGATGTGGAATGTGCTCAAAGCGATCCTTTGAGAAGGGCGATTTCATGTCCGAACTATCCAATGACTATAGGCTGAATCGCGGTCGTGGATCTCAATCATTCCTCTCCATTCTGCCTCAAGCAGAATATCTCCAACTGTCTTGCGATTCGCATTATTCGACCGCTTAGCGTTGAAATTGTTGCGAATCTCGTCGAAACGAAGTGAGCGGGAGGTTGAGAAAAGCGAGGCCAATATCGCGAAATCTGGATCAATGAGCGGCGTTGGCGAGATTGGACATAGTGAAATTCTGCGAGATCCTTCCAGCTCAACTACGCCGCCTGGCTGCATTCGATATTCTTCTACAACAAGACCAAGCGGCTGGTGCCTCGAAGAGAAATACACATGGAGAACGTTAAATCCTTTAGTAATCTCTGGTGCAGAGACTGAAATTAATTGGCTTCGCGAGCGTTTAGCGTCGCGTACGATTTCGATGGGATCGGAGTGAATATGTCCATGGCAATAAATGACTGGACGATTAATGTTCGTTAGCGTCGTTCTCAACGGGCCGCTGTTGATAAGCTCCGTATAAATCTCGACCCGCTGAAGCGCTTGAGGAAGTAGGTTATGATGCGCCAAGATTATTGGGAGGACTTCAGGAGGCATGTCTGCGAGCTGCGAGTGAAGTTCCTGGACATTTTCGTGGAGCACCATCGGCGTATCGAGTTGTTCCCATGCGATCTCTGCATCCACTCCATCGATGGCTGAATCGATAGCACTTTTCATTTGGTCTCTCACGCTGCTGGGGAATGTCCGCCATTCGCCGCAGCCAATGCAAGAGTTGAGAGAAAACAACTGGATCTGACATTTATCGACTGCGACGTTGGACCATCGAAGTGTATCTTTCGGAAGAACGTCGATACCGGCATCGGCCCATGCTCGTTGGAGAGGCGCAAATTTCTCCAAGCTTAGATTCTCTCGGTCGCCGCAGAGCGCCCTGTCGACATCATGGTTTCCTGGGACAGCATGGACGCTCGCCGCATTCAGATTGGCGAGTTGGAGTAGCTCGACGAGCAGGTTAACGCAACGCTTGTATTCATCGTTCTTTCCTTTTGAGGATAGATCGCCGCAGATGAGAATGCACGGGTCACACAGCGATAATTGGATCTTTGCTATTTTTCGCAATACGATTTGAAGCGTAGGGAGCACCAAGTCGTGAGTCAGGCCATGCGATACGCCTTGGTCCTTCAGGTCGACACTGCGAAGGTTCTCATTGTCAGGCAGATGGACATCGCCTATCTGGATGATCGATATTTTGCTCACGGCTGGCTAATCAAATGGGCAGAGAGAAGGATCCGCGATGGATGGATGATCATGTGAAAGGATTCTAGCATTTCACTTCCCTTGCTGCGCTGGCCATCCCAAGAATTATCCTGATTAGGTTTCGGGATGAATCATGGCCGGGTTAAAACGGCCAATCGACTCAGAGATTACCCAAAACCAAGGATCATCACGTTCCAACTACAGGAAGAAATCTATAGGTAATTAAACTATAGGTTTCGGGGGGGCGATTCAGCGCAGAATTGACCGTCTCGCGGGGGAGTGATTCAGCGCACGGCCGGGGGTGATTCAGCGTGGATAACTTGGTCAGTCCCCAGGCTTATCCACAGCCATCAGGTTTTGCTGGATGCCTGCGAAGCTAATCTTGGTTTTGCTAATCGGCGGCGGCGAATGGTAGATCCTTACTCCGCCGATGATCTCCTCGATCCGAGCAGTTGGGTAAACCAGCCGCACCTGTCGCAAGGCGTTGCGGAATTCCCGTTTGAAGTCCCTTGAGTCCGAATACTCTTGGCCAAACTGCTCGCGCAGATTCGTCCAACTGAGCATCGATCCCTGCGGCTGCTTGATACGGCAGAGCCGATGAGCCAGCCAGGTGTAAACGTCCAGAGCCAACGCGGAATGCTTTAATGCCGAGAGGGCTCGGTAATCGAGCGGGACGGCATGGTCCTTCAGCGTTTCGTAGAACTCCATCGAGAGTTCCAGTACACCGGGCCAGAGCGTCTGCTGCGTCCCTTCCGTTTGCAGCCAAGCCTCGAATCGTTTGATCGGCTTGGCGTCGACCGTGACCGCTTTCCCCTCGGCGTACATGCCGATTAACAGCCGGCACGCGGCTAAGGCGTTCATCTGCTTACGAAACATGGTATATCCGCCCCGCTCGCCGCCTGTGGTGGGAATGCCGAGCGTTTCCAGAAACTGCCGCATGCTGTCTCCCAACTCGACGCTCCGGTTGCGGGTGCGGATCGCCTCGGAGCTGAGATGGACCATTACAAGTCGCGGAATCGTGCCGTATGGCAATCCTTGCGGTTGCCATTCTTTGCCGGTCCAAAGCTGGCCCGCTTCGAGCATGACGCTAAATGGCCCGTTACGTCGCTCGAACACCTTCGCCTCCGTCGACCGACGCGGCATCCCAACCTGGCACATGACGGTATGCAGAAAGTCGGATCGATCAGGCGGCTCAGAAACGATCTTGTCATGGGCTTCGACCAGCCGATCGGAAACAGGCCGGCGGACAAGTTGCCGCACGGCGTCCTGCCGGGGTTCGTGCTCCTGCTCGGTCATGATCGGATTTGCAGAAAGTTACAGAGTCGTATTTCTGTTTTCATTTGCATCTTCCCCTGCCCCCTGCTTCGAATGCTCCTCGCCGAACCGTTCTTCAAGCAGTTTTCGCACCACGTCGGCCATCTTCTCTCCTTGCAGGGCGCATTGGCTTTTGACTCGTTGATGGAGAGAGACGGGAATGTCAATCGTCAGTCGTTTGACCGGCTCCATTGACTGGCCACGATTGGTCACCCATTGATCGAGCGCGGCTGCATTGTCGCGGCTGGCAGGCTTGCCAGAAAACGGAACTTTTTTCATATGGCGATCTCCATGATTTCGTGAATGAGGGCCTCGATTTCTTTACTGGCAGGATTTTCCGGCGCGGTCTCGAATACCGTTTGTCCTTGAGCGGCCGATTCCGCCAAGGCGACCCGCTGGCAGATCGCCGACTTGAGCACCGGAAATTGATAATCGGCCAATGCGTTGACGACATCTCTGCCGAGCGCCGTATTTACGATTTTGCGATTAATCACAAATGCGGATTTCAGGTTCGGTTTGTAAATCGACGTTTCGTGAATCAGGTCGACAATTTCCTTCGCCGCCCAAACGTCATAGGGAGATGGCTGCACCGGAATCAGCACGAGGTCGCTGGCCGAGATTGCCGAGCGGGCCACGTCATAGACACGCGGCGGTCCATCGATAATGACCACGTCATAGCCAGCAGCCAAACGAGGCAATTCTTTATGGATCGAAGGTCTGGGCAGCCCGGCGACCGGAAAGAGGGGCTCCCCGCTTCGTACGGCCGCCCAGTCGAGAGCCGAGCCCTGCGGATCAGCGTCGACGAGAAGAACTCGCTTCTTTTGCCGGGCAAGGCCATCGGCGATGTGAACGGCA
The DNA here is from genome assembly GCF_057808535.1 of Blastopirellula sp. SH421. NCBI lineage: Bacteria > Pseudomonadati > Planctomycetota > Planctomycetia > Pirellulales > Pirellulaceae > Blastopirellula > Blastopirellula sp. SH421. The sequence continues at coordinate 6,041,262 of NZ_CM173712.1, read as the reverse complement.
AGCGTCGTCTTGCCGACGCCCCCTTTTTGATTGAGTAACCCAATAATCATAGTCCTCCTGAAATGCTGATTTACGGAATTGCGATTTTCCGGATATCACCATTTGCGGAGAACGTCAAACACGGAATTGCGACGAAGCGGATTTACGATTTTGCAGACGTGCGGAAACACGCTTTTCCGCATTTTCCCGGGGAAAATGCTCCTATGCACTGCATAGGGAAGATGTCTGAAGAAAAATCATCTTGGCAGGGGCGACGAAAGAAAGGATGGCAGGCGGACTTGGTTAGTTGACTGACGCGCCGGTTAGAACGGTATTTTAGACCCCGGTCGCAATCCATATTAATTAATCGACAAGTTCAGCTACCAGCGTGAGTCGCTCTTGACCGCCACATGCGCTTGCGATATTCAAAGCACGCCCATGCGGGCTTCGCAATTGCTCTGCTGTCCGGATACCGCCATGAATTTCCCCAGCGTTTCAAATGGCCATTTTTATCAGTATCTCATGACATTGGGGGCGTTCGTCATGATCGTCTCCTGTTACTCACTAGCGGTTGTCGCTGAAACGCATGATGCCAAGGTGTTGAACGGCGTTAGTCATCTGCTAAACAAGCAGGAGGACGAACAGTCCCGACAGTTTTGGCAGGCCTACCTTGAAGGTAGGAAGAAAGACACGGGACTGGCAATCCAGGGATTGCTGGTGGGGGCAACGATCGGTTTCGTGATGACCGCGGTCGGCAGCTACTTTTGGTACCACCGCGTCCAGAAGTATGAAGATAGGAAGCGGCTTCTTGACGATAAGCAATTGGAGCATGAAGTCGATTCCAAGACTGGCCGCAATAAGCTCCAAATACCATGAACGTGCCGACTCATCGTCGGCCGCGAATTCGTGTCAGAATTTCCTCCGCCTGTTCACGGGTCTTAAAGTCGCCGATGCACTCGACGCCTGCTCCGGGGATGTGCCCGTAGAGGCTCCAGAACTGGGCTTCGCTATCTTGAACTTGCTCGCAGTAACGACTCTTGCCACGACCGAACTCGCGAACGCCATGAATTTCGTAGTCATCAAACGGAGTGACTTTGGGCAAGGAAGCCCCTGCGGTCTCCGCCTCGTAATGATTGCGTGCTCGGGTGAGCGCCGCTTCAAAGTCTTGACCGCATCGGTCGGCCCAATGCATCAGATCGGCGATTAAATCGGGCAGCGTATTTTCGTCTTCGGTTCCGGTGACGCTTTGAAAGGCGACCAGAGCATATTCAGCCCACATCGCCCGATCGTCATTCATGCCTTCAGGATCGGCTGGAAGTTTTGGATTTTTATGGAGGCGACGGTTCATGACTCGTTCCCTCCCTTTGAATCTTGCTTGTCAAACATCCAGTCGGCGACAACTTCCAGCGTGAGCCAGTTGATGCCGATGTTCGCGTCATGCTGTAGCTCAACGGCTTGCAGTACCTCCCAGGCCTGCTCCTCCGTTAAATCGGGTCGTACTTCCAAGACATCCTCGATAGACCAGATCGATGCGATTTGGCGATATTCCGCCAGTAAGTCATGAACGCTTAGCCCGTGAAGCTCGCAGAAGCCATTGAGCCAGCGGATGACTTCAGCGGGATTGGAGCTCGACCCTTTCTCAATGAGGTTCTGAAACGGATTGGTTGTGGTGATTTCCATCGCCGCCTCCCTTAATAATCGGAGGGAAGCAGGATAGTCGTCGCCGAGCGATCCGCTTCGGTGATGATCCAGAATCGTCGATCACCGTCACCATAGGCCGACAATAGGCGGCTTCCATCACCCAGAGCGGTCTGATTGACCTGCGCATCGTGAGGATCGATATTGCCCCAGTCACCGGACGCATGCCGCCGTAGCCCATCGGCGATTTCTTCGGGCGGCAGGTGGTCCAGGGCATTGCGGGTGGCGACAAGCTGGCCGAGTGGAAAGAGGGGATTCGTTGGAATAACAATCATGACTTAAGTCCTTCTAAGATAAGAAGGCGGGCATCCCTGCCCGCCCCGGTGGTTGATTACTTCTGTTCTTTGACATCACGCAGGGTGATGCGGCCATCAAGCGGCACGCAGTCGAGCTGGATACTAAATCCATTGCCGTCAGCATGTGCCCAGGCGGATCCGATACGGGTCCAGAAAGCTTTTTTGCCCTCGCGTTCGCGAACCTGGTAGGCGGCATGGCTGGGAGCCTTGCTGGTGCTGTTGGTGTTCGTGTCAGACATGGTCTTACTCCTCTTATTTATGTTTCCGGCCACGCCCATCGCGGCCTGATGGCCACGTTCAAAGCAGCCGGATCAGCCGGGCGCAGCGCACCGGGCAAGGGGAAAAATTGGGGGCGACCTTCAGGGGGAGCCGATTTTTCTCCCTTGCGCGGACGGCGAAGGCTGCGATAAGTGCCATGCCAAGGACGCAAAGGGAGCTGGCCAGCAAACAGGAAGAGGAGGGGGCAAGTCACGATCAGCCAAACGGAAAACAGCGATCTGCCTGATGCCGCCCAGCTCAACGTCGCGCGGGCCATCGCTTCAATCCCGCAGCCAGCCTTGCAATCGCAATTACGATTTGGCGACTTTCTGTGTTTGCGACGCTGGCCTTCATGCCTTCGGCGTGATGGAAACGATGCTGTGATTGCAAACCACCGGGGCTGCATGGCGCCTTCCCTCACGCAGCTTTGAAGTTGGGCATGATTGGCATTTCAGCTTTGATTGACAATTCAGTCTGATTGTGGCACGGTCAAAGAAGGAGCCATCAAGGCCGCTCAGGGATAGATCATGGACAGTGTCATTCATACGAAGATCGGGCAAGGAAGGCGTGTCGCCATTCCGGCGGATCTGTGCGAGCAATATGGCATTGAGCCTGGCGATCCTGTCGTGCTGGAAGGGACGAACACGGGGATTTTTGTCAGGCCGCTGAAAGCCGTGATTCAGGAAGTACAAAACTTCTTTGCCGATGCGGCTCCTACCGGCGTCCTGTTGTCCGAAGAACTGTCAGCAGAACGCAGGCGGGAAGCCAGTCAGGAATAGCATGGTTGACGCTGTCCTGGACGCGTCCGCGCTGATTGCTTTTCTTCGCAGCGAACCGGGAAGCGACCGCGTTGCGACGGTCCTGGATAAGGCGTGCATTTCATCCGTCAATCTTGCCGAGACCTACAGCAAGCTGATCGAGTATGGAAAGCCGTTGGAGGCGGTGATCTTTCATGTCAAGCGTCTGCAAATCCCAGTCGTGGCATTCGATGAGTTGCAAGCCGAGATCGCCGCATCCTTCTGGAAGCAATCGCGTGCGGTCGGGATGTCGCTTGGTGATCGGGCCTGTTTGTCACTCGCCATGAAGCTGTCGGTTCCGGCATTGACGACCGAACAGGTTTGGGACAAATGCGATCTGGGGGCGACGATCATCAAAATTCGCTAGTTCACAGATCGCCCGACACAGAATTACGATTCTCCGTATTTGCGGAATTACGCTTTATCCGATCGAAGGGCCGTCACATCCAATCTGGAACTGTCGCCACTGCGCAAGAATCTCCGGGGCAAGATTGACGACCGGGATGTCGGCATATTCCGTACGAATTCGGCGGTCAGTATCGCAGACAATCCCGGCGGCGATCAGAGCGGTCAGCCCGATGAAGTTGTTACAAGCTGGTCAAGTGCGGCATCATCTGATCCAACGAAGCATCCCGAAACTGAACTTGAAACCGCTCCGGCCGCTTCACGCGCACCCGAGAAACGTCTGGTTGTGAGATTGAATTATCCATCCCCCCGTTTTAGCGCCGCGATTTTGTGTCGCCAAGCCGGGTTGGAAAAAATCACAGCCTCACTGCGATTCTTTTTACCCAACCCGAACTCTCATAACGAGTGGACCAGAAAATGGGGGCATTCCAGGGTGACCTTCATGGGAGCCGATTTTCGACTTGAGCGGCCGGCGACGGCTGCATAGCGCCATCCAAAAGGCCGCGTGTGTGTGCGGTGGAATACCAGAGAGGGGATAATATCGGCAGCAATCCGAGGACCAGTAAGATGCGAGCCTGTCGAATTAGAAGTAATAAACCTGCTGAATAGCTTCCGCATTTTTTATTGACTCGCGCGAGAGGAGTTCATCGCAAGATGCGATAAGTGCAGCTCCTTCATCGCCGCCCAAAAGCCGCCCAAGGCGGCGGTTGGCTGTCGCGGCGCAAATCTGAAATCCGATCTGCTGAAATCCGTCTGCCGCCTTTCTTAGCTCCAGAGTTGCTGCGTCAAGTTCGTTCAGCGAATCGTAAATCGCCGCCGATAACCTGTCGGCTATTGGGCGCACCCAGCAACCAACCTCTCGCCTAAGTCGGACGAGATCGCCTCGAGCTATCGCTAGCAGTTGTCGGTCCGCGCGGTTACGAAAGGCGAGCAGTGCACTGCGTGCCCGCAGTTCAACCATCGATACTCTAGCCAACTGATTGTGCAGTTGCATCGATCGGCGCAGGCTTGGCCACGTTTTTCGAAAGCGATTGAGCGTACTAATTCCGTCGCCGCGATAAAAATCAATGTTGGCTTGCGAATATAGGATTGAAACATGTTGTTGCTGAAATTGCTCGTACGGCGATCTGCGTAGCAACTCTTTTATCCTCTGCTGTGCCTCGCTTGGTAAATCATCAGCCAGAAGCGTCTGCGGGCGTCCGGCTCCGTGGATACTTGAAAGGAGAAAATAGTCTCCTCGATCTTCTGCGTCTTGTTCGTAGCTAGAAAGCCGTTCTCGGAGTTCGTTGAATTGCCCCAAATGCATATGAGCCCAAATGAGCAACGACCGTGCGGTGGTCAATTCCCACCATGGCTTTGGACTTACGTCGGCGAACAGCCTCTCTGCCTCCTTGAGGGGAGCTACAGCTTCTGGCATTTTGACTTGCAAAAAAGCTGCTCCCCCTTCGCCAAGTCGCAACATGCCTTGAGAAATTGGTTTGATTGCTTCGGGTTCCAGATTTCGAGCTTCCGCTAGTAGACTTTCCACCAAACGACGATTGCGTCGACCGGGAGCAGCCGAGAAGACTGCTTCCAGCGACAACGCCCTAATCAATCGCTGAGGTTCCCCTGCTTTAAGGGCAAGCATGAGTCCGCGAGTATGGAGCGAAGCCATCGCGAAAGGCTCTTGGAACGCCAATGCGGACGCAGCGTCAAGGGTCAAGTCGATCTCGTTCAGAAGTAAGGGCGCTATTTCATGGGTTTCTTTAAGTTTGAACTTTCGTCCCCGCCATTTCAGTCGCAATCGTTGTAATAGTAGCGAGCACAAAATCAACAATGGCTTCGAGTGCAAGCGAATTCCGCTTGTCACGAGGACCCGACGTAATAGATTTCTTCCTTCATCCGATCGTCCTCCGATGCAGTATTGCCGGGCGGCCATACGTAGCAATTGGTGGGCGCTCTCCTCGGGTGCACACGCCGCGGCCGCCTCGAGTGTCCTTCCTGCCTCGCTTCCGCGGCCAGCGTGACCATACGCTTCTCCAAGCTTTTGAAGAATCGAGTACGATTCCGGGGAGGGTGTTAGATCTGAGACTCGCCGATAAAACGCAATCGCATCTTCAAATGCAAATACCTTTTCCGCAGATGATGCGGCTAGTTCATAATAGTTTCTCGCGTGACGGGTTTCACCCGCTCCGTCGAAATGCCGGGCGATTGTCGCTGGCTCAGTTTCCCCCGCCGCCTCCATCGCTTTTGCTAAGCTTAGATGAAGTTCTCTACATCGGCTCGGCAAAAGCCGATCCACAATCGCTGTACGGATTCTGTCATGGAATGTCGTTACAGAATCATCCCATTCTGTTCCCACGTTTCTTAGAAATCGCCCAATCCGAAGCTGGGCAAACACACGCAAGTCAAACGGTCCAGCATTACTTATTGCGCATGCGATATCAAGTTTGAGCGGATGCCCCGCTACTGCGACGACCTCGATCAACGCTCGCGCTGAGTCCGGCAAAAGCTGCGTTCGTCTCCAGATGACGTCATCCAATTCAAGCTTGAATCGCAATGCGGTCTCATAGCTATTATCGACTCGATTTAGCAGAATCGATTCAGGCGATTTCAGATAGCGAACTAGCTCAAAGATAAAGTAGGGAAGCCCTCTTGATTCCGTTGCGATTGCGGACTCTGCAGTACTTTCTTGAACTTTGTCGGCGACCGTTGCGAAATGATTTCCCAGGAGTCGACGTGCAAGTTGAAGTGACTCAACTTGCGTTAAAGGTAAAATATTGACAAAGACTTTTTGAAATCGAACCAAGTGTATCGCCTCCGCACTTCCCAATCGTGAGAAGGGATCTATTTCGTCTAACTTAAGCAACTGCAGAGTGTCGCTAGAGTCGCTTTGGTCAGAGCGAAACGAGACAATCAACAGCATTGGGGGAGCCAGTCCGTGAATCAAGTTCGCTAGGATGGCGGCGCCTGCTTGGTCCCCCCACTGCAAATCGTCAATGAACAATACCAGCGAAGTTTCACGAGCGACTCGCATTATTAATTGCCGGAGCGCTTCCATCCCTCGCCGCCGAACCATAGCGAAGTCTTCGAGCAAGTCGGACTGTAGATCGTGCGGCATGGACGCGTCAGCTACCACGCGAATCGTATTCAAGACAGGAAACAATTGGGCAAGTAACTTGGTGTCATCAGGGAGCAATTTGCTGACCTCTGATGAATCCAATTGCTTCAAATATTTGCTGAGAGAATCGATCAGCGAATCGAGTGACTTGTAGGAAACAGATTCCTGTTCATGGCACCGCCCTCTTAGCACAACAGTGCCTTCTTTCTTCTCCAGCACATTAAGGAATTGCTCGACAAGCGTCGTTTTTCCAACTCCAGACTCACCAAAAACGCTGACAAGTAAAGGTGCTCCATGAGTCATTGCATCATAGGAATCCTGCAACTGCTTGAACTCCATTTCGCGTCCCACAAATATATTTGCCTCGGACTCAACAATTGAATTGACTTCAAGTGGAGCAATCCCGTCGGAGGAAGTGCGCGAAAGAATCGCCTCAATGCGATGTATCCGGTCTAGGATTTGTCGCCCGCTTGGTCTGTGCTTGGGCAGCCTTGATAACATGTCGCGACAGAGGTCATTCCAGTGACGGGGGATGCGCGGCTCGAGATCCGTGACCAAAGGAGACGCGCAACACTGTTTAGCCAATAATGCCGTCGATCCCTCAAATGGCAGCTTGCTCGTAAGTACATGGAAGAGCAATACCCCCAGGCTATACCAGTCCGACGATGGCGATAGCGTCTGGCATGCCGCCTGTTCTGGTGACATGTACTCCATAGTGCCGGCCAATTCGTTCAGCTGACCGAATTGGCCAAAACTACTCTCAAATTCTACCGCCAAGCCAAAGTCGACCACGACTACCCTGTCTTCAGGGGTTACCATGACATTGGATGGCTTTAAGTCCCGGTGGAGCAAGCCTCTCTGGTGAAGGGCTTCTATGCCAAGCACGACCTGGCGAAGCAGGTGGCTTAGCCTTTTCTCATCAAGGAATGAATGGGAATTTCGATTTGAGCGAAACGCGTGCAGGAAATCGACTCCATCGACAAGTTCCATGGTAAAGCACCATGAGGATTTGTGCTGAAACAGCTGATCCAACAACACTAGGTTGTTGTGCGAAATTCCAGCCATCAAGCGAAACTCCTGCTTGAATCGCTGTACTCCACCTGGATCTGTTGTCTTTAGGACTTTGAGCGCCAATCGCATATCCCGAGCAGCATCGTGGACTTCGTAGACGGCGCCCATAGCGCCTGCCCCGATTCTCCGCACTATCTCAAATCTATCCACAAATGCATCGCCAAGCACATTGGCGCGATTGTCTGCGGAATCCAAATCACTGGTTTGGGATGCAGAAGTATTACTAGAGAGACACGACGGCCGAAATATCTCATTCAACAATTCGACACATCCTCGAGCGGCAAGAAAACGTTCAAACTCGAGAGGAGGAAGATTGTCTTCAATAAACACACTAAGTGTTGCGGGCGGCGTCCCGGCCCTAAGTATGGAATCAAATGTGATTAGGAGCGATGCTAGGCCATCTTCCGATTTGCAGTCTTCAGCATTACTTCGATCCGGGATTGTCATTTTTCGAAAAGCCGACAGAACAAACTGCACAAAATACGTGTCGCCATATTTAGCCTTTGCGTGACAGTAAAATCCAGCGAAATCTGCATGGCACTGGCAAATCTTTCGATATACACTTACATCGAACATTACGTCCTGCGAATCCGAAGCCAAACCCAACAGACAACTTAAGCGAGCAACTTAACAATGATTACATTTCTATCGTTATCATTGTTATTTGGCGTGTTCGTAAACCTCACTGGCAGTTGGAAATTCTTGTTTTCCCCCGGTAATGCTGCGGCGGATCTCGGATTGCCTGTTATTTCGAATGACGCTCCAAACGAGTCACGATCTGCAGAAATCTTGCTACGACTTATTGCTGTCTGCCTTGTGGCGCTGGCCATATTCTATTTTGTTACGGCGCTTGGCCCGCTACAGCAGCCAACAAATGTTTTGGTAGCGATTATTGCCCGTTTATTGGGAGTTGTGTTTTACGCGACCGTCCTCATTAAGACGGGTGGACCTGCACCATTCAGAAAATACTTAATGCTTAATCTTGGCCTCGCCGTATCGCATGCCTTAGGCATTTGCCTGGCACCAGGCGGACTTGCAGCGTTAGCCAAGGAGTGGAATTCCCTAGATTGGATCGAGTTCCTGAACGGGCACGGGTAACCCCTTTGGGGTCAAACCATCCTGCGAAACCTCGCTATCTTTTAGTAATTGCGCCAGCGACTCTATCGCCTTCGTCCAACGTCGTCTTACTGCATATCTTGACAGGCTCAATCTCTTGCCGATGTCCTCGAAACCTAGGTTTTCGAGGTATCTCAGTTGTACAACCACTCGCGACTCCTCATCGAGCGACATGATCGCGTCAATTACACGCGACGCATCTTCATGAGCAACCGCGATTTTGCTAGGAGTCGTTGAGTCTGCTGCGACTAACTCCGACGCCATCTCCTCACGACCGCCATTTCGTTTACGCGCAGCGAATTCTCGCTGACGATCAATCAAATGATTCGCGAATAAAGTGCGTAACCAAGCACGAAACTCCGCTTCTGTATTGCCAGAAAATTCCATGAATGCAATCGCAGCCTGAATGAGCGAGCCCTGCACTACGTCGGACTCGCCAATGCGTGGCCGAATCCAAGGGGCCAACTTGCGACCGGCGAGTTTCAACAACCAGGGGCGATATTTCTCCAGCAATTCCCCCAGAGCTTGTGTGTTGCCAGCACGTGAATCTGCAAGTCGCTCAGAAAAATCAACAAATTCTTCCATCCGTTCGCCCATTCTGGAAAGGTTTTTCGTCTTAATAACTCGGAAGGCAAAAGACTGGCGATTCAAAAGTAATAGTCTTTGCTTGCCTGAGTCACCTTCAAGATACCGATATCGTCAATCACCTTTGTTTCAACCAGAAAGAATTAGAATGCCTACGACGTTCGAAGAAATGAAACGCGAAATAGAGAGCGACGGCTGGAATGTTCTCTGGTCGGAGTCATATGGACCAGGGGATGCTGTTGCGGTAGTTGCTTGCACGTATTTTGGTTGTCTTCAGGCTCACTTGCAATACAAGTTGGAGTGATTGAAGAAAAAGGTCGGAAAGGATTTTTTAGACCAGGTGATGAGAAACAAGGGACAGGTATTAACCAGTCCGGACGATCTTGAGGTTCAAGCTGGGGATGCGTCCTGGATCACTTACAACAACATTTAGAACCCCGTCAAGTGGCGCCATGAAAGGGTAACCACGGAAAAATACGTCCGCTATCGACACAAGGGTGGTGGGCCGGCTGGAGTAGATGGAAAACTAATAATATTGCAGGCGGCAAACTAAAGAAACCGCGTCCGTGGTCCTAAAATTGGGGTCCACTTCATACCTGTGTCTCACCATATCCCAAAGGAGAATCGCAATGGAATCTAAAGTAGTAACAAATCTAGTTTCGTCGACACTCTTGTTCGTCAGAATCCCGTGGCGACAAGATGGTCGCCACGTCGTTGAAATCACCGGCAATTTTCAGTCAGGCCAGGGTGTCGAGCTTCACGCTCACAACCCCCACAATGCTGAGATTAGTCGCGTCCGTGAGTTGAGTCTCACCGACAATCGCTTCCGCTTTGAAGATCTCAATTTAAATCAGACGGGATACGACTTCTACATCTGGCTAAATAACACGAACTACACCGTCGTCGAAGCAACTCCGGAGACTTACTTCCAAGTCGTCACTCGCGAATTTGTTGCCGCCGATAGTCCAGCTTTTAAGCCGATGTTTGAGAATCCATAATCGCTCGCCGAACAAACGCGGTGAACCCGAGCGGCGGATCGGGCGTTTTCTGAAATCAGAGTCACGCGGCCGCCGCCGGGTTACCTTTGCCGTTCGCTGCTTAGGAGGGCGTGTCCTGGGTTTGAAAGCGGTTGTTTCTTGCGAACAGCTTGAGCCATGACCTATTTGGCATCAAGCCAGGCCGCCAGTTGGCAGTCTGGCCGATTTTAACCACCGGTATCAAGCTTCCGGTATCGGCTGCAATCCATACAAAAACTCCACCGCCTTACTGGCATGCGAAGCCGCCGAAAAAATCGCCCGCTTGTCATCCTTCAGCGCTTTCAGCCAACTAGCGATATAGCCCGCGTGATCTTCTCGCACCTCCGGCGTGATTGAAAGATCCGCACAGAGAAACGCCGACCCCAATTCAGCAACCAATTCTTCCATGGCGTAACCTTCATCGCCCCAGCGTTTCCGGCCAAATTCCCGGTTCAGCCGCGAAGCGGGCCGCGTCCAATGGGTCAGCTCATGGGCAAGAGTGGTCGCGTGCGATTCAGCGTCCCGAAAACATTCAAACGGCGGCATGCGGATAAAATCTTCGCTGACGACGTAGCAAGCCTGATTGCCGCCAGTGCGGATATCGGCCCCAGTGGCGGCAAAAAAAGCATCCGCCTTCGTGATCCGCTCCAGCGTTTCTTTCGGCGGCTGGGCCAACTCATAAAACCGCTCGGGCAAGCCCTCCACCTGACAGGCGTTAAAAACAGCGTACTGCTTCAAAAATGGGATCTCCGCTTCGATCTCCTGACCCTCTTCGCTCGCTGCCGTTTTTTTGAAGGTGCTGGCGTAGACGACCGGCGAACTTTTTTCGCCTTTGCGGACATGCCCGCCTAATTGCTTCGCCTGCTGAAAGGTGAGCCAGTAAGGGCAATGAAACCCGGCCAATTCGGCCGACGCCCAGAGCATCAACACGTTGATTCCCTGATACGGCGTCCCATTGTGACGCAGCGGTCGCGTAATGCGTCCCGCTGCATGCTCGGCGTTCCATGGTTTGAACCACGGGCGGACGCCCCGTTCTAGCTCCGCCACAATTTGGGTGGTGACTTGCTCGTAAATGTCGACTCGTTGGGTAGTTGCGGCCATTGGTAAAACCTCCGTCAGAAATGAAAAGCACCCCGTGCCAAAGCAGCACATGCTTTTGGGCGCGGGGGACGAAGGTCCCAAAGTCCGGGGGGAGGGAGGTCAAGGACGCCGGGGAGGGAAGGCGCCGCTCTGCACAAGCGAGAGCAGCGAACGCGGAAGAGGGGAAGGAATCTGTCCCGGGCGCCAGGCCCGATCCTTGACGGCCCGGGGGGAAGCCCCCAATTCCCAGGAACTCCAGCCGCGCATCGACGATTAAAGGCCTTGCTAAAAAAGGCCGACCGCATCAGTGGCCTGGAGGGGCGAAGTTGTCGCGCGAGCGACCGAGCATCCGCGAAGCCTGGAATGGGCGCGACGGCGGCAGCCGGGATGCCCGACACTGCTTGCAATCAACGATGACAGAATCGTGACCTATCCGATCTCCGGCAAGTCGGCCAAAAATTGCGTAACAAGCCGGCGCACATGTCGCCGCGCTGACGGCATCAACTGCAAATAGTTCTGAAAGAAATGCCACTCCGCCAGATCTTCATGCGAAAAATCGATCAGCGGAATTGCCAAGGGGATATTGAGCGTTTGAGAAAAGCGACCAAGAAAATAGGTCGGCACCGAAGCCAGGCCAAACTCATAATCATGCAAATCCTGCTCATGGATTGGGGGACCGAGGAAAGAGGCGAGTTGCTGCCTCGTCAGTCCCCGCTGTTCGCGGAATAGCCGCAGCAGGAGCCCCAGTCGTTGATCAAATTCCATTCTGGTATCGCATTGCCACATAGGTCGCTCCATCCGTTGTTGATGGAGCTTCCGGTGGCGCCGGGAGGTTTAGACAGCCAAGAACTGGCTCGTGGCGTATTTCCGCACGCGGTATTCTATTCCGCCACCCTCCCAACCAACTGGGAGGCTTTCGGATGAACACGAAGCCAAAATCGTAAGTTCTTGGAGGTCTAACGCTCCATCATCGCTCGATCCGTAGCAGTAACGGCCCGTCCTGTAAATGAAATTGTGCGTGGGAGCATCCCGTAAAGATCGTGGAGCGATTCCGGAAAGGATCCGCTTACTCAAGTCGATGGCCTTGCCGGCGGTCGATTCCGCGTGACAATTCCAGAGCCGCCTGCTACTCTCAAAGTTAAGAAATGAAGCGAAAAAGCGGCGAATCAGCGGCCGCCAAGCAGGCTTGAAAGGAAAACCTTGTGATGCATGAATTTCCCGCGGATCTGGAACTGCAGATCCAAGAACAAATGATAGCCGGCAGTTACGGCTCGGAAAGTGATCTGATTCGCGACGCCCTGGCTGCCCTGAAGCGGCAGAACGATGATCTGGTCGCGATTCAGGCGGGACTGGATGATCTGGAGCAGGGCTTTGTCCGTCCCTTGGAAGACGTCGCCGCCGAGATTCGCCAGCGTCACGGTTGGTCGCAGTAACCGATGATCTTTCAAGTCGTTCTGACGCGACAGGCGGAGCGAGAACTGAACAACGCCGCCGACTGGATCGCGGAGCAGTCGAAAAACGTCGGCATTGCCCAAAAGTGGTTCAACGGCTTTGTTGAAAGATTGCAGTCGCTGCAACATCATCCGACTCGCTGCGGACTCGCCCGCGAAAACAAACGCTTTCCCGATGAACTGCGGCAGCTTCTCTACGGTCGCAAAAGAACTTACCGGGCGTTGTTCCTGATCGAAAGCGACCGGGTGGTCGTGCTCTGCATTCGACACACGGCGCAAGCCGATCTGACGCCAAGCGACATCGGGTATTAATAGCCAGCGGCACTATTAATTGCTTTCTCGATTGCCGTTGGCGTGAGCGTCGGACGGCTCTTCTTAAGCGATCGCCGCGCCAGTTTGTCGTGACACAGTCGTCCCAAACCGGGATCGCCCTGCAATAGCAATACGGCGTACGAATTCTACTGCCCCGCGAAGCAAATAGCGCTATAGTGGGGACATGCTTCGCATCATCCAGAACCGATCGTCCGCCAGCGCCCAGAGTTACTACTCGAAGGCGGATTATTACACGGAAGGGCAAGAGTTAGCAGGCGTTTGGCAAGGCCAAGGCGCAGCGCGTTTGGGGCTGGCGGGTCTGATCCGCCAGGAAGATTTCAACGCGCTCTGTGAGAACAAAATTCCCGGCACAGAGGAGCGACTGACTCCCCGCACGCGATCCGATCGAACAGTCGGGTACGACATGAATTTTCATGTTCCCAAGGGCGTGTCGCTCTCCTATATGCTGGGCGGCGATGAAACCATTCTCGACGCCTTCCGCAGCGCCGTCCGCGACACGATGCAAGAGATCGAGCAAGACGCTAAAACGCGGATTCGCCTGCGTGGTCGTGACGACGAACGAACGACCGGCAATTTAACCTGGGCTGAATTCATCCACTTTACCGCTAGGCCGGTCGGCGGCGTGCCGGATCCGCATCTGCATGCCCATTGCTTCGTCTTCAATCAGACGTTTGACACAATAGAAGATCGCTGGAAAGCGGCGCAGTTTCGCGATATCAAACGAGACGCTCCTTACTACCAGGCGGCGTTCAACGCGCGGCTCGCTGGCAACCTCCAGGATCTCGGCTATGGCGTCACGCGACAAGGCAAGAGTTGGGATCTGAGCGGCATTTCCAAGCCGTTGGCTAAAAAATTCTCGCGGCGCACCGAGCAGATTGAAGAGCACGCCGCAAAGAAAGGCGTGATCGATCCGCATACCAAAGATTCGCTCGGCGCTAAAACCCGTGAAAAGAAAGATTCGGAATTGTCACTGCCGCAGCTGCGTGAGCTGTGGCGCGAGCGACTGACCGAGGATGAAGCGGCGACCCTAGAGCAGATTGCGGCAGCGGAACCAGGCGAGCGGTTGCGAGATCCGACAGCGATCAAGCGAGCCGCCCGGCATGCCATTGGGCATTGCCTAGAACGAAAATCGGTCATACCGCTGCGCGAACTGCTGGCCGAGGCGCTGAATTATGGGCTGGGCGACATCGATGGGAAGAACATCCAGCGCGAACTCCAGTCGCAAGGCGTGTTGGTCCGCAGCTGGCAAGGTCGCGCGATGGCTACGACGAAGGAAGTCTTGGCCGAAGAGGAGGCGATGCTGGCCTATGCCAAAAATGGCCGTGGGCTGGCAGAGCGTTTAAATGCCGATTGGACGATCGAACGCCAATGGCTGAACACCGGCCAGCAAGCGGCGGTGCAGCATGTCCTGACGAGCCGCGATGCCGTGATGATGATCAAAGGGATGGCGGGCACTGGGAAAACGAGCCTCATGCAAGAGGCGGTGGCCGGAATCGAAGCAGGTGGCAAACGCGTTTTTGCTTTCGCGCCGTCGGCTGAGGCGAGTCGCGGCGTCCTACGCTCCGAAGGATTCGCGGAGGCGACAACAGTCGCGGAGTTATTGCTTAATGAAAAACTGCAACAAGCGGCGCAAGGAGAAGTTTGGTGGATCGATGAGGCGGGGCTGCTGGGCACGCGGCAAATAAAGCAAGTCTTTGATCTGGCGGAGCGGTTGGACGCCCGGGTGATTCTCTCGGGTGATTGGCGGCAGCATGGCTCGGTCGAACGGGGTGCCGCCATGCGGCTGCTTCAGCAAGAGGCGGGCATCAAGCCGGCTGTCGTCAACTCAATCCAGCGGCAGCAAGGCGTCTACCGGGAGGCGGTGTCCCACCTCGCGCATGGCAGAGCTGGTGCCGGCTTCGAGCTACTTGATGAACTTGGTTGGATTCGAGAGCTGGATGACCAGTCGCGGCTGCAGGCGATCGCCCAGGAATATGCCGAAACGCTTGTCCAAGATCAAAAGGCGCCGCTGGTGATTTCGCCGACGCATTCTGAGGCGGAGAAAATTACTCGGGCAATTCGCCAGGAGTTAAAAGATCGCTGCCTGCTTGGTGCAACGGAGCATTCACTGCCGCGACTTGTTACGAAGGGACTAACCGCAGCGGAGCGGGCCGACCCGGCGATGATCGAACCGGGGGATGTGATCGTTTTTACGCAAAACGCTCCGGGCCATCGCAAAGGGGAGCGGATCGTCGTTACGGAGGCTCTCAATCCTGAACTGGCGAAATATTCCGATCGGTATCAAGTGGCGAAACTCCGCGAAGAAAATTTCGCCGCCGGCGATCCGATTCGCTTCACCGCGAACGGCACGACAAAAGATCAAAAACATCGGCTGAACAATGGAGCGATCTATCGCATTGCCGGCTTCACGCAAGAAGGGGACATCCGGCTGGAAAATAATTGGATCGTTGCCCAGAACCACGCCTTTATCGCACCCGGCTATGTCGTGACAAGCCATGCCTCACAAGGCAAAACCTACGACAAGGTTTTGATCGCCGAATCTTCCGAATCGTTTCCGGCGGCGAGCCAGGAACAGCTTTATGTTTCGGTCTCGCGTGGCAAACGCCAAGCGTTGATTTTTACGGATGATAAGGCGAATTTCAGGGACGCGGTCGCGAGATCGACCCCGAGGTTGGCTGCGACGGAACTCTTGAAACGGGCCACGCGGAACCGAGTTATCCAGCGAACCAGTGATCTGACCATCTGCCGTCAGGACGATCGTCCTCATAAACGGGAGCAACTTGCTTATGGATACTGAAAGTCGAATATTGCGTTCCGTTCTAGAAAAGCCGAGCCGAACAAGCGGCGAGACGGGCGTTCGCAGTAGTGAAGAGCAGGAGGCGGAGTATTCTGCTTATGCTCAGGGGCGGATCAGTCGGCATCCGCAACTGTGTCTTGTAATGCGTCAAGCAGATGGCTCGGCGCAGGCCTTCGCTTATTCTTATTTCTACTGTGCGTCGGCCAATGATCCTGCGTTAGGATTCACGCTCGATTTCACGCAGCACAAATTAAAGGTGCAGGGGCGGAATTTACAAATCCTCTTCCGCCTGATCTGCCAGCACCGCGTCGCCGAGATTCGCGTCGCCAATCGATCTCAGAGCTTTGAAGTTGATGAGGGAGAGCCGCTGGTGGAGGCCATTGACGTTGAAATGATAAAATGAGCAAAGGCTTCAAGATATCAAAGACCCAATGGCAGCTTTGACTTGAGGTATCAGGCCGTTAAGTTTCCAGTGCTTTGGATGCTTGGGATTGCCGGATAAGCATATAAGTTTTTGCGGGACTTCTACTGCAGGAACGTGGTTGAATATTTTTCGGATTTGTGCGATACGTTTTTGCACGGCGTCTCGGAAGGGGGCATTTTGTCGTCCGTTTTGACCTGCGTCTCCATAGGCGAACAGAATTGCCTTTAGAGGTAAATCACATAGCTGTTGGATTTGGAAATTAGTGCAGTCGCGTTGCTCCCAATTTGCAAACAATTGTTTTGGCATGCCGGCAAAAGTGAATAGATTCATGACCAGTGCTGCTGTCGAGTCCGGCATTGCACTTCGGACAATTCGCAAGGTATCGTCGCTAGACAATTTATCCCCATTTCCGGTGAGACTACCGGGATTAAACATCACTATGCCGGCTAGATGCTTGGCGTTGTCCTTGCTCTGGTGACACCACAGGCGATGTAATTCGTGGGACTCCCACGAGACTTGCCAGCCTTCATAATTCCTGGCCCGAAAGTCGCCTCCGAACAAGGCTTGGGTACCGATGCTGGCAATTTTCACTCTTGGCATCAGGATCATTCCTTGGCTTCGGTCGTCTTTTCCCGAATGTAAGCGTAAAGTGTTGGTTTTGAGATATTGTACTCCCTGCAAATCTGTTGGATCGAATGCTTCTTTAGCCAATAAAGATCGACCGCCATTTCTCTCTCTAAGGCATTGAGCGCTTTTCGTCTCCCGCCCAGCTGTCCTCTTGCACGAGCGGCTTCGAGCCCTGCTTTTGTCCGCTCTTGGATTAGACTGCGCTCGAATTCCGCCAAAGCGGCAAATAAGTGGAAGGTAAGCTTGCCACCTGGCGTTGTGGTGTCGATCGCCTCTTGCAGGCTCAAGAAGCCGATCCCGTCCTCTTCCAGTTTGCCGATCAGCTCGATCAGGTGCTTGAGTGATCGCCCCAGACGGTCAAGTCTCCATACGACGAGCAAGTCACCTCGGCGAAGGATCGTTCGCAATTGCTCCAACCCGGGCCGATCCGAATTTTTACCGCTGGCCACGTCCGTGACAATCTTCTCGCACCCGGCTTCCAATAAAAATTTTCGTTGCATTTCCAGATTTTGTACGACAGTCGAAATTCTAGCGTAGCCAATTTTCATTAATCCTCCATCAATTCGTAAAGAAACTCATTGCAACTGGCTGCAAGATTACCGTTGATTTCTTTACGTAGTTGTTTTACTGCTATTTGCAAGTAAAACCTGCTCACGATCGCCCGAGCCTTAGGCGTCAAGAAAACGACCGTTTTCTTGACCAATTCCTGTGACCGCCAGGGAAACAGATGCTGAACAGGTTGAATCCCTTTCTCCATGCCTCCAAACCCAGGCGAGGACACTTGCAGTCGTATCTCGATGCCGGAACAGATTTACTTGGGCTTGGGGCGTCGACATTACCTTTGGTCGAAGCGTATTACGCGGGCGTACCATTCGTTACTCCTCGATCGACGAAGTGACTGCAAAGTCAGAGTGAGAAGAGTCCTCCGCCGTCGTTCCACCGCCTCACGGCGAAGTGGGACGAATCATCATCTCTTCGACTTGCGTGATCCGCATCTTTGTCTCTCTGTAATGAGCTAGAGATTTCCCGGCCATTCTCATAGCCGCCCCAGATAAGTAGGGCTGCAAGTTTTTCAAGCGATCCTTGTTTTTAAGAAAAATCTACAAACGGACCGCCGTTAGCGTTTGCTGGCTTTCAGGCAGTTTTGCCCTTTTTTTCAGAGTCAAAACGGCCGCCTGTTTGTCTTTTCTACAAATCCACTGCATGCATGCAGTGAGTTTATGTACACCAGGCGACCGCTAGCACAAGGCACGGAAGAACCGTCTGGAGATCTCATATGAAAATTCATCGCAAACGTACCAAGAAAGCCAAATCGGGACATATTTGGGAGGCATTGGAAATCGACTTTCAGCAGATCTTGGTCTTACGTAAGAGGCGATCGGCCGAGTGGCATCAACTCCTAGAAACTAGATTCGGTGGCAAAGATAGCCCGCCGCTATTAGCCGCACGCAGGATTCTCCGCCGTCGCGGACAATGCAATTTTTATGAGGATGCTTTCGACGTTTGCCAAATGTGGCATGCGACGATGATTGAGCGGGGATTTGAAACTTGCGACGACAGGCCACTGCACCCTTACGCCTATCAGGCCTTACAGAATCTTTGCGCACAGCATTGCCGGAGTTGCAACAGGCAATTATTTCTCACTGATTCGTTTGAAATTGTCGACGCAAGCCGACACACCGTGGACGCCGTCGAAGCGCAGGAGGTAATTCTGAAAGTAAGACGTGGCATCGATTCGCTGCCTACGTCGCTACGCCATGCGGTAATCGGACAATACGACGAAGAACTTTCTTCAGAGGAGGCGGCCGCTCGAGAAGGAATCACGCGTCAGGCCATGGATAGTCGGCGGTTTCGGGGGCGGCAAAAGCTGAAAGAAGAATTGAATGACTATATCAACTCTGAAAACTAATCTGCGAAATTCGTTGTCTCAAGGTGAAAGATATCCGAAGTCTGCGTCAATAGTTACTTGGAAGGAGCGACAGTGGAATCAAAGAGGACCACCACTCGACACGCGAAGTAGTTCATAGATGCTTCGCACTTACAAAGGCCAACTTGTTTCCCCAATAGCTATTTCTTTTAGCCCGAATGTAACACTTCGAAACACCATAAAAAACCGAGTTCACCATGCATTCTCATCAGTTGCTTCACGAAGGTCTGAAGGCCGCCAAAAATGGTCCTCCTGTAAAACCAGGAAAAAGCGCTGGCGTTGCCTTTCTCGCAGGCGTGCTTTTCGGCCCTATTGGAACGGGTCTATACCTCGAAAGCTGGTCGGACTTCTTCGTCCCGCTCGTAATTCTGCTCGCTGCTTCCTTCTTTACCGCAGGATTCGCCGCGCCGATCGCTTGGCTATTCTGCGGCGTGTATGGAGCAATGCGGGTCAATGGGGAATAGGGGGCCTATGGCGACGGTTTTCCAGGTCCGGGATCAGTAGAGACCGGACCTGGCGACCGTTTCAGGAGATGACGCATGAGCAATTTCATCTGGAACAAGTTCACGCCCAGCCTGGGTTGGCTGATCTTCGTGATCGTCACGGCCAATCAGGCGATGTACTACGGAAACCGCTGGACGTTCGGCCGTTACGGCATGCCGGAATCGCTCGTGGCAGAAGACGGCTGGCACTATGCCGACGGAACGCCGATCGACGGGATTTCGTTGCAACTGATCCATTCTGGCCGTGAAGCGGAATACTTCCTGGCGATGACGGGCATCATGGTCGCCTGTGCGATCGGCGCGATTTGGCTGACGGTCGACACGGCGAGACGAAAGAAAGAGCTGCTGGCAATTTCGCAGGGAACGAAAGCGCAAAGTCACTAGAAAAATTTCGTCATTCCGAAATGCAAATTTGAGGAAAGGGACTGTCATGTGGTGGAATCAACCAAGCACGCTCACGTTAGAACGCTGGTCGCTCGATCTGCCATTGGGCGCCTTCAGTCGACGTGACTATTTCCGCTTGTCCGACGCGGTCATGGGAACGCTGATCCTCGGCTCAACCGGCAGCGGTAAATCCTCGGGCGCTGCGCGCCGTCTTATGCATTGGATGTTGAAGGCTGGCTTTGGCGGCCTTGTACTCTGCGTGAAGCCCGGCGACCGTACCGAAGTGGAGAACTACGCCAAGCAATGCGGTCGTGAAAGCGACTTGGTCATCTTTGGCCCGAATGAGCCGCATCGCTTGAATCTGCTCGACTTTGAATTGTCGCATGGCGGCGATACCAAGACGAGCCGCTTGGAAAATGTCATTCAGCTATTCGGGATCATTTTGGAGATCGCCGAAAAAGATCGGTCGAACGGCGGCGGCTCCGGCGAGAATAAATACTTCGAGCGGGCAGCTTTGCAACTATTGCGTTCCGCCCTGCTTCCACTCGTGCTGGCGGACGAGCCCGTGACGCTGGAAAACCTCCATCGTTTCGTAATGTCGGCGCCGAGATCGGCGGAAGAGGTGTACGATGTCGGCTGGCGTGAGAAATCGTATTGCTATCAGATGCTCTGTCGCGCCGACGATCGGCATTTATCCGCGAGTCAAACTAAAGATTTTGAGCTTTCGCTACTCTATTGGACGCGCGAATACGCTGGGATGGATGGGAAACCCCGAAGCAGCATCGTCAGCACCTATACGACGATGGTCGATCTGTTTCAGCGGGGAGCGATTCGCGACACGTTTTTCAGTGATACGACGATCACGCCAGATACTTGTCGCGAGGGCAAGATTTTTGTCCTCGACTTCCCCACGCTCCGCTGGAATGAAATTGGCCGGATCATCCAGGCAGCCTTCAAATTCGTCTGGCAGCGCGCAGCCGAACGGAATGACGTCGCCGTGAGCCCGCGTCCCATCTTTTTGTTCAGCGATGAGGCTCAGCAGTTTTTGACGAGCTTCGATGCGCCGTTCCAAGCGACAGCTCGCAGCAGTCGCGTGGCGACTGTTTACGTTACGCAAAACCTGCCGGGCATGTACGAAGCTGTAGGCGGCGAGACCGGCCGGCATGTTATCGATTCGCTGCTCGGAAATTTACGCCTCAAGCTGTTTCATGCCCAAGACGATCCCGTCACTTGCCAGTGGCAAAGCGAACTGATTGGGCAAACGAAGCGGCTGATGTTCAACAGCAATAGCCAATCGTCACCGGACCAAGCGTTCGATTTCTTCAATCCGCGAAAAAATCAGTCGGCCGGTTTCAGCGAATCTTGGGAACCTGAAATTCAGCCCTGGGAATGGTCCAGTGGACTACGCAGCGGCGGCGCCGCCAATAACTTTCTCGTGGACGCCGTCGCCTTTCAAGGTGGCCGCGTCTGGAACGCCAACGGCAAAACTTATCTTCCTGTCACTTTCGATCAACGCAAGGAGTAACGCATGCAAATGCAAGATCAATCGCAAAAGTCGGACGGCTTTTCGCTATCCGACACCATCACGTTGGTTTACTGGGGGGCGTTCATCTGGGCGCTTCCCTGGGAACTGCTGTTGCGTCGTGGTTTTGGCCGGAAGTATTTCGGCATCACACTTATCTTGGCGGCGATCTGGCCGATGCTGTTCGCCAGTTTTGTCTGTCCTGAGTACGACATGACGTGGACGATCGTCCTGTTTGGGGGAATCCTCGCGCTCACGGTTTATCAGCGGGGCGTCTCACTGTGGTACGACAACCAGGGGCAAATCCGGCATTCGATGTATAGCGGCGATTCCGTGCTGTGCAGCTTCTTTCAACTCGACGAACAGAAGTGGAAGGGGCGCTGCGAAGTGAACGCCATGCTCGTGCTCACGTTTCTCGGATTTGTCATCAGTCCGCCGATGGGCATTTTTCTGCTAGGCGGCATCGCTGCCGTCATCGTGAAGATGGCGATTTCCGAGACCTATCAGAAGGAAGAGGTGTCGGCGCTGCACGATGCCTATGTCGAGCAACAAAATCTGGCGGAACGTTTCCGCAAGCATCGTTAACGAGCCGCATTGTGAGGAGAAATTGATCCATGTCAGATTCACCGAAGATCGGCGCGGGCCACGCGTCCGCCATGTTACGGCTCGGCCTACGCGAGGTGCGCAATGCGATGAATCCCTCGCGTGAGAGCATCGCCGACACCGAGATGGGGCTGTACGGCACGCGGACGCCAGGCGAAGTGGCCGATATTCGCAATCCCGACACGCAGACCGTTGGTTACGAGCAGGAACAAACGATGCCTGCTCCTGAACTGGAACGCTGATACCTTTTCCAATCCTTTGCAGGAGTCATTTCATGAACGTGAGATTGATACTGATCGAAAAAATCGTTCCCGATCCCAACAATCCCCGTCAAGATTTGCGGCCAGATGATGTCGAGGAGTTGGCCAGTTCGCTCGCGCTGCACGGAGTGCAGGTTCCTTTGATCGGTTTTACCGTCGGAGACCAGGTTTTGCTCTGCGATGGGCATTGTCGGTTGCAAGCGGCGCGATCCATCGGACTCAGCGAATTGCCGGTTCATTTGCTGGAGAAACGGCCGACCGAAGCAGAATTGCTGGCGGCGCAGCTGACAATAAATTGCCACCGAAAAGGCATCAACCCAATGGATCAGTTCTTGGCTTTCGAGCGACTCCGTCGGCTAAATAGCTGGACTCCTTCGGAGCTGGCGAAAGGCTTGGCGATCAGCAATGCCGCCGTGACCAAAATCTTGTCGATCGGCAAGTTAACCGACGAGGAGCAGCAGCTTGTTCGCACAGGCAAAATCCCTCCCTCATCCGCCTATGCCCTGTCGCGCGTCGAGGGGGAGCAGCGCAAGGCGTTGATCCGCAAGACGGTTGCCGGCGAAATAACTCGGGACGAGATCCAAGCCCGCGTCCGTAAAAAGGCCAAGACCGTGGAGAAAAAGACGCAGCGACTGAGCTGCCAACTGGCCTGCGGCGCCATCTCCGTCAAATCGGCGATCGGGCTCAACTTGGAATCGTTAATCGGCATGCTTGAGGAATTGATCCGTGAGTGCCGCAAAGCGCGCGGTCAAGGCCTCGATGTTTCCACGGTCGCTCGGATCCTGCAGGACCGGGCTCGCGTTCAGTCGGTCGAGAACTCAGGAGCCTAGTCATGTCGGACATAGAAAAGGAATGGTTCAGCCCGGCGGAGGTCGCCGCGATGGTCGGACGTGCAACCTACACCGTGCGGGAATGGTGCCGAACCCAACGGTTGGTTGCCCGGAAGCGGCCTTGCGGTCGCGGTCGTTCGCAGGAATGGATAGTCCATGCGAACGAAATCGTCCGCTTTAAGAATTTCGGCCTGCTTCCCTCACCCTATGCCAAATAAGTCAACGGCTCTGGATGCCAGCCTTTACCTTGCACCACGGATGGTTTTTCGGCTCTGACATTGTTGAGCGAAAACGCATGATGATGACGATCAAACAGGCCGCAGACTACCTCGGCTATTCGGTATCCGGTCTGCGGAAATTAGTGGCCCAAGGGATCATTCGCTACTTCCAACCAAAGAAAGGAGCGACCCTGCGATTCCGCCAGGAATGGCTGGACGACTTTGTGGAAGCGAACGTCAAGCCGCAGGAGCAAAAGAGGGCCGCCCAGCGCAAGGCTCCTCGTATTGATCCAAACGTTTGGAGCTGATCGCCCCAGTCGTCGACGCCGACTCCAACGACAAATTTCAATCGCCTTTTCTCATCAAACTGCGGCTGCCACTTGGTTTCCACTTCGGACGAAAAAGATGCAGCAAGATAGCTGATCTTGTTTCTGTGATTGCATCTCATTTCGAAGGAGTTTTCACCATATCGAGTGTTGGTCACAATCCGCACTGAGGTGGTGCCCGAAGTGGAGACGCGCGGGGGGCTTTTTTTGTGCTTGGCAAGGAGTGCCAATGCATGTAGCCTCTTGTACCTATTTCACTCTTTTGAGGAATTCCTCAACTTGTTTAGACAATTTGTGTTGGCGCAATTCATGCCACGTGGTGCCAAGGACTTTCGAAAGCACGCCCGCATCAACGTAGTAAAACTTAGTATCCATGTAGAGTACTTTTTCCTTTAGCAGCTGTCCGAGAACGTTCTCACCTATCGTGCCTCTCAGGACTCGCTCATGGTCGATCTTAGCCCGATACTTGGCAAGTCCCCCTTTGCTGTGAGACGCGAACTCCGACAATATGCGTCGCAGCCTACGAAATTTTTCTGCTAACTGAGGATCTGCAATTACTTTATCCGACTTTTGAACGTACTTCGCGAGCGGAAAAGCAAGTCCGTGTTGAACGCAAGCGATTTCCAAGCTGCCGCCTCTGATCGTGACGGTACCGGCATGGCCTTGAGCTTCCATGACGTCTAAGTACAAACCCGATTCACTGCCTTCCGTCGTTTCGCCTTTTGAAATGCCGCGGATGATAAGGTCTGGAGTTTCTATCTGGGCTCGTTTTGCTATTATTTGGCAGATTCCAATACATTCGACGGCCGGAATACCAACAATAGCGACTTCACATGGCAAAGTGATGGTCGCATTAGCGAGGAACGGGCCAAGCGGGACGATGTCGGTGTCGGATATCGATCCAATAAAGTTGAAAATCCGTTGTTGATTAGTTTTAGGAATTGAGATCGAAATCTCCAACTCAGCAGGAGAGATAGCAGGCAGATCTGGCTCTTCCCAGGAGAGCCCATTGATTTCGACCTGAATCTCGTGGCCGTTGCTTACGAAATCGGAGCATGCTTGTATTAATGTATTGAAAAATGGCAAGTCGACTTCAGCATCTGACACCAGTTGCTTCATGATATAGAGCAGGTGATAGGTCGGGCGATGGCTCGCAACATAATCTAAGGCGAGCACCTGGTACTCGGGAATGTTACTTAGTGCGCAGCGAGTAACTGCGACGGCTGCGAATACAGCATTTCTAACGCGTTTGTCATCAAGGAACGGGTGGTCCGGGCACCATATAGTCAATGCTTTCTCGTAGTCTTCATTTAGCGCCACATCCGAAACAACGCGCCGAGGGAAGTCTCGAGCAAGTGCTCGGGCCAGGACTCGAGCACATTGCTCGTCTTCATTGTAGAGAACGTGTCGCAGTTCCTCAGCGAATGCCGCATCCGCTTTACCCACGATATCTTCAATGAAATTCGGTAGAGCCTTTTCCTCACGTTCTCGACGTAGTAGAAAATCAGCAATCCGAATGAGCAATTTTACTTCTAGGTCCTCGTTCGCATCACTGTTCAGTTCTTGCTGAATCCGATGATAGTTTGGTTCAGTGCGTAGAAGCGTTGCGATTGCGTCAAGCACAGGCGGGTAGCCAAGGAATGAAAGAAATGCGTCCTCTCGATCATCAGGTGCGGTAAATGCAACCCCAAGTTTTTCTAGGACTGAATCTCGGGCATTTTCGTACATTGCATGTTGACTTGTGTTCGTTTGTACTGTGTAAGCGTCAATATAACACTTGGCTTGATCCAAACTAAACGGATCAATTCGAACTAAACCAACGTCTGCCTCGTTTGCCGCGAGATAGCACCAAGTGCTGAGGAGCACTTGACTGCGACCGAGAACGATAATAGTCGTAGAACTCGCCCCCTTTGATCGCTCAATAAGATCGTCCAGAAAAGCTTCAAACGCCTCTTCCGTAGTCTTGGAACGCCCCTCATCGATGCCGTCAATGATGACGCCACATGAGCCAGAACGCAGTCCTTCGAGCACCGTCCCAATCTCCTCAATCGGATACGCGGAGGTGAGGATGCCTGTAAGTGTGTTGTCTCCGACTGGTTTATGCTTGGCTAAATCGAGAATGGGCAGGCCCGTATCAAAAGCGAGGGCATGTGCAGTTGTGGACTTTCCGGAAGCGCCTACAGCCGAAACGAGCATAATAGCAGGCTTCTCGGTCTTGTATTCTTCCTTGCTAAATGTCGGCTCGACGTATGGAGCTACTCGAACAGACTTCGTGTAGAACGACTCAGATTGGGATTTCAACGCAATTGTTTTCTTTTGCGACGCCAGAATGGATTTAAGCCCGTAATACTGCATGTCGGATTTATCCTTTGCTTAGTCGAATAATTAGTATTGCTGTAATGAGCTGCATGCATCGTTGGCTGAATTGCTTTTGGTTCGTTTCCGTTTTACAGTTCGATGATTGAGCGAAACTCAATTGCCAGAACCATATCTATGTGGTCTTGCTTAAAGCCCACGCACGGGAAGTGCGACACAAAAGCCTTGAAATCTACCCACAAGAGCGATTCAAGTCGGAGCTTTGCCAGATGTTTCCCTGAATTCGGAATGACGCCCAAAGATATATTAACACGCAGCCCAAAGCTGATCAGTATAACGCTGATCCCATGCCAAGTAATGCTCCCGACAAATCTCGACAGAATTTCCCATTAGCTTTGATAGCGTTTCCACGCTGATCGGCTTTTGAGTCCAATAGCCATCCAGGCAACGTTTGGCATAGGTGTGTCGAAAGGCGTAAACGCAGGCGTCCTTGTCGAGTTCGATCCCCTGCTTCTTCAATCGACCTTTGGCGAGATCAAATGCGGCGCGGAGCCCTTCCATGGTCCAAGGATTGTCGCGAGTGTTGCGGAATAGTGGTCCGCTGGGATGCTTTTGAAGCTGGCGGCGGACGATCGCCATCACGGTTGGGTCGGTTACATAGATGATCCGCGTCCGGCCCGTCTTCGACTCTTCCGCTTTAAAAACCCACTCCATCTTGTCACCGTGGTCGGTGACATTCGCTGCCGTCAGGCTGGCATATTCGATGCCTGGCCTGGCTCCTGTCCGGATGAGCACTCGGATGGCTTCGCCGAATGTAGAATTGGTGTGCTCGATCATCGCCTCTTCCTGCTCCGGCGAAATGTAAGTAACGCGGCCGTTTCCCTTGGGAGCCTTGAAGCCCTTGATCGGATTCGTTTCGATCATCCCTTGCTTGGCGGCATAGTTAAAGGCTCGCTTGAGCCCTTGGATGTGGGATCGTTTCGAGCCATTCCAGCCGGGATGGGCTTGCAGCCAGCGGTCGACGTGGATTGGTTTCAGGTCATCCACCAGCATGTTTCCGAAGCCGGCGTGAATTCGATCGGCTGGATTCCGTTTGCGTCCATTGCGATACTTCCCGGGGAAGCCAGTACAAAAGTCAAACAAGCTGGTCGAACGCATCACGAAAGTCGCCGGCGAATTGTTCGCCTTGCAGTTGGCGAGATACGCCTCGCAGACCTCCTGAACGGTGACGCCAGTCAGCACGCGGGCTAAGGACTGCTTCTCGGCCGCGACGTAGCGAGCGTAGGCCTTCTTAATGACGGTCTCGGGGAGACCCTGGTCCTTCAACCGCACCCCCTTTTCGTCGGTCAGCGGCGCGAACCTTCCTCCCTCTTTTGTGTACCAACCCCTACCGGTACGATAGAAATATCCTTTGTTTCGACTTCCCCGTTTTCGGCCGATCTTGGAACGAGCCATGGCGATCTCCTCTGGGACTACCCCAGTGCGAAGAAAAAAGGCACAGTTTGCGAATTGTTGTTCGCAAAAAAGTGCCAGGAATTAGTGCCAAGGCGCCAAAAAGTGGCTTAAACTCGGGAAAAATAACCCTTGTCCTCGTAGCTCAGTGGATAGAGCAGCGGTTTCCTAAACCGCGTGTCGGTGGTTCGATTCCACCCGGGGGCACTCGACTTACGTCGATTTGGACTGATCGGCTTAACGTTACAACGGCGGCAAGTTCAGCTTGCGGATTACCTGAATCGACAGGAACAGGTGACGCGGGTTGTCCTTCAAAGCAACGAATCCATACTTCTCATAAAAGCTCCGGGCACTTTCGTTGATGGCGTCGACCTCGACGGCTCGGATTCCGATTTTTTGGGCGAGATATTCCGCTCGGCGGAGAGCGTCGATTAGTAAGTGCTCTCCCATGCCTTTTCCCTGCATCGAGAGATCAACTGCCAGTCGACCGATCAGTACCACAGGCACGCTGATCCTGGGCAAGCCCTTTGCCTGGTCTTCCGGCAGGGCGTCATAGGTGACTGCATGATTCGAGAGGGCGTAGTAGCCTTTCACGGTCGCCTGGTTCTCTTCCACCAGCACGTAAGTCCGGGCCAGGTCTTTCTTCTCGAATTGGCTGACCTTAGTAGTTAGCCAGTCGTTGAGCTGAGGGACGCCGCAATCAAACTGGGTGCGATCATGCCGAGTGCGGTCGAACGGCTCGATGCTCCACTTGGGTTGGGGGCTCTTAGCCACGTCGTTTTCCGTATCGCCGAGCTGCTGCTTTGAGAGCAGCGTTGGGCTTCGCATCGGCGTCTTCAAGGGCGGCCAAGAAACGGTCCCGATCTCGTTGAGATAATTGTGTGACCTGAGCCGCCTGCAGGATCTGGCGAGCTTCCTGGACGACGGTCGAGATGGTGAACTCGCTTACCGTTTGGCCGAGAGCGGCAGCGGCCTCTTCGATGGTTTGCTTCAGTTCGCTGGAGAGACGGACATTGATCCGAGCATCCGCTTTCGTGGCAGTCATGATTCATCTCCCGAAATACCTGTGTGGCAATCTGCTGTACATTGTACTCTGTTTTTATTGTGAGTCAAATTGCCACTTCGTGGTCCTGCTGCGTTCCGTCTCAAGGAATTGCACCTATCTGAAATCGCTAGCAAACCACCTGAATCGACAGGAACAGGTGATGAGGGTTGTCTTTTAACGAGTGGAATCCATCACACAATTAAAGTCCAATTGCTCCGAGCATGCCGAGTGATCCCAGGACGGCATACGCGATGAACAGGCCGTATAGTCCGCAGAGCACCAGGGCCTTGCGGAAGGTGAGCTGTCGGTTGTGCCACATGATCGCCAGCGTGATGCCGGTGAGCACGAATAAGCTAATGCGTAATCCGACCAAGCCAGCGATCGGTTCGCCATCTTGCGTTAACGACACCGGCCCCCAGTCCACCAAGTAAGAGTTCAACATTAACGGCACTGACAGACAGATGCAGATGTCGAAAATGTTTGACCCAAATGCGTTGGAGACGGCGCCTGAGTCGTCGCCCCGCATCGCGGAACCAATCGACAAAAAAGTATCCGGGACGCTAGAAGCGGCGGCAGCGAGAATTACCGCCACAAAAAAGGTCGGAACCCCCAACGCGACCGCGGTATGGCGGGTCGCTTCGACCAAAAAGTAACACGCGACAATCGCGATTACGGTACTCACGCCGATGATCAACCAGGCAGTCATTTGGTTCAAAGGGATTTCTGCAAAACCGAACAACGCGCCAGCTCCTTCTGGGGCATCTTCTTCTCCCTCCTCCTCATTTTCATCGAAGCTGCCAGACTTGATTTCACCGCGGATTTTGTCAACCAACAAGTAATGCACTTTGACATTTTGAGCGGCAAGCTCCGAAACGACCGTGGCGGTCGGCGTGTCGACTCCCTTGGCGGTGAAATACTCGCTCAATGCATGCAGTCGCCGACGATAGATAAGCGTGTCGCGATAAAGTTGAAAGATGTAGACAACGTACATGCCGATCAGTATTAGTCCCATCCACCAGTACATTTTGTTCTGGAAGAGGAAAAACAATAACGCAATTTCGCACATCAAGAACCAGATGCCGTCGCGGGCCAGAACTTCGTCTTCCACATCAATCGTAGGACGACTACGGCGATAATAGGCAATGGTCAACGTTACAATGGCCGGAATCAAAATCATGTTGTAGACGGCGCTTCCGGCGCAGGTAGCAATGGTCGCCCCAAATCCTTCTGCCCCTGCCGCTTCCATCGCGGCAGGATCGTCTCGCTGGACAGCGCTGACGGCGAGCACGACAAAAAATATGCCGCTGAAAAGTTCAGGCATCGAGCTGGCGATTGCGTCGAGCGTGGCTCCTCGAACCGAGCCTGGAATGCCTAGCTTTGTCCCTATCCATTGCGCCGCGTCAGCAAACGGGTCACAGGCTTGCCAGATCACAATGGAGATCACGACGACAGACGTCAACAGAAACGCCAATTGCCACGACATCAGCCAAAAAGCCCCTAGCGCAGCGGCCGAGGCAATCGCTACGCCTAAACCAATCCAATCTCCCCCGTCACTCTCTGCGAGATTGTCTTGCTGCTCAC
Organism: Blastopirellula sp. SH421; assembly: GCF_057808535.1. Lineage (NCBI taxonomy): Bacteria > Pseudomonadati > Planctomycetota > Planctomycetia > Pirellulales > Pirellulaceae > Blastopirellula > Blastopirellula sp. SH421. The sequence goes on along the minus strand of NZ_CM173712.1, from coordinate 6,011,262 downwards.
CAGAAGCCATTTGTGTACCCCGTTGCTACAACCATTAGACCGGATTTGTGATCTGCGGGACGCATTATAGGGGGGGCATTCGGCGCTCACAAGCGAACAGGATTGGGAAATCATTCCCCCCTATCCAGCCACGGCCAGACAAACGCAGCTGGTCAACGACTACGCCGCGCCAAAGCGCCCACGAAAGCCTTCTCCCAAAGTTGCCCAACTTCCACGACCAAGCACCGCCAAACCGAAGCCGATAGATCGCACGGCGCACTGAAATGTGCAAAGAAATAGCAACACAACCCTAAGACTTTGTCAAAAGGCAATCAACCAATCGCTCAAAACTCTGCGAGGTCCTTACCATTCCCACAGCTTGGAAATCGTCGCGGTCAAACTTTCTCTGTACGCCCAGAAGCAAGCAGACAAACGAAGCCTGCAGCCGATTCAAATATGGAATGAAAGACTTGCGCCTTCTTCCTTACGCATCATCCATCGACGCGATCGCCACCACTCCGGCCAACAGCAACCTCCAGCGTATCGACCGAACGAGGGCGGCCTCCTTTTTTGCCTGTCGCGAACATGGGATCAAGCCTTCACCTAACTAACACTGCAGGTCGGTCAAATCGCTCGGGTTTTGTTTTCGGTCTTCGTCGGACATCCTATGCTCCACTGGTTGATGAAGCAGACACAAGTCTTTCCAAAACCGAGGTTTCAAGAAATCGCGGTTTTCGGATAGGCGCTAAGCCAAAAATTGCGGCCTCTTAGACGCGCGATAGCACCAGGGACGAGTTGTGACCGCCGAAGCCGAAGTTGTTGACCATGGCGCTGCGGACCTGCATCTCCCGAGCTTGGTTGGGCGTAATGTCCAGCTTGATCTCGGGATCGATGTTGTCGCAGTTGATTGTGGGGTGGATCGTGCTGTGATGGATCGAGAGGGCGGCGGCGATCGTGGCGATTCCACCGCTTCCCCCGCACAAATGGCCGACCATGCTTTTGGTGCAACTGACGGCAAGCTTGTCGGCGTGGGCGCCGAACACCTTGTGGATCGAGTTGGCTTCGGCCAGATCTCCTAGATGGGTGCTGGTCGCATGCGCGTTGATATAGTCGATCTCATCGGGGTTGCGCTGGGCGTCAGAAATTGCGATTCGCATGGCGCTGATTGCACCGGCGCCATACGGATCAGGAGCAGTGATGTGATGGGCGTCGGACGACTGGCCACAGCCGGTGATTTCGCAGTAGATGTTTGCGCCGCGCCGCCGAGCGTGTTCGTATTCTTCGACGACGATCACTCCGGCGCCTTCGCCGAGCACAAATCCATCGCGATCACGGTCAAACGGTCTGCTTGCAAGTTGCGGCGCATCGTTGCGCTCTGACAGCGATCGCGCGGCGCAAAAGCCGCCCAGTCCCATCGGAGTGATCGCCGCTTCGGCGCCGCCGGTGATGATGGCGTCTCCGCGGCCGGCCAAGATTAAATCGCGGGCCATTGCGATCGCATCAGCGGCCGAAGCACAGGCCGACGAGACGCTAAACGTGGGGCCGCGCAAGCCAAAGTGGATCGAAATCGCGGCGGTCGCTCCGTTGGGCATCATGCGGGGGATCATGAACGGGCTGATTTTGCTGGGCCCTTTGTCTTGGTATTTGTCACACTCTTCTTCAAAGGTCCGCATGCCGCCGATGCCGGTCCCAAGGATGACGCCGATCCGAAACGGATCTTCTGACTCCAGCGCTAGCTGCGAGTCCTCCAGCGCTTCGATCGCAGCCGCCAGGGCGAACTGCGAATAGCGATCAAGTCGACGCGCCATTTTGACGCCGAACAATTGGTCCGGATTGAAGTTCTTTAGCTCTGCGGCAATTTGCGTACGAAACGCACCGGCGTCAAATTGAGTGATTTGCCCTACGCCAGAGTCTCCGTTACAAAGTCCGGCCCAGGTATCCGCCACGTTATTCGCCAAAGGATTGACCGTCCCTAGGCCTGTGATCACTGCTCGTCGCACGAAGTTATCCTTGTTCAGGCAATCTTGCAATTATGGAGGTTAGTTGCAGAGCGTTATCGCTTTAGCGGCGAGTTGAGCGCGGCTGCTTGTTGGTTGGTTTGTTCGCGGCGGTCGAGTTGCCGTTCGTATGGTTAGGGTCCTGGCGCTGCCGGCGGATCCGGTCGAGACGCTGACGAATCGCAGGGTCGGCGTTGGGTCCGCTGACGAGTTCAAAATTGTCGGAGAGAATCGGCTGGTTCGTTTTACGATCCACCAAGATCGGTTCGGCAATCTCGCCGGTGGTTGTGTGGACAAATTGCACGCTAGCGCCTTCCGGCGAGCAATGCTTATTTCCCCAGGTCAGCATCGACAAGAGCACCATTTGAAAGTCATCGGCTCGTTCGGTGCAAACGTATTCAAACCGCGGCGGATGTTCGTTATACAGCCGCCGCTGCAACAGGCCTGCTTTTACCAGTGAATTTAGGCGACGCGTCAGCATGTTTGGTGCAATATCAAGGCTGGTTTGAAACTCGTCGAATTTGGAAAGACCGGCCAGCGCATCACGAAGGATGAGTATACTCCACCACTCGCCAACTTGCTCAAGACTGCGTGCAATCGGACATCCCATGTCCTGAAAGCTCTTTCGTTTCATGCCGCATCCTGCTGTCTTTGTCGCTACGGCTGCTGACTTGCAGCCTGGGAATTGAAGGCCGCTGATTTATTGGATGTAACTATCTTTATGAAAGTTACGCGGAAAGACAAGCCAGGGCAGCCTTGCCGGAGCAATCGATCCAGCTTGCCGAGAGTCACGATTTTACGCGGCGGCCAGAGTTATTGCCCAAGTGATCTGCGTGGCGGGGGTGGAGTGATAGTAGATCACCACTAGTTGTCACCGCTAGTGGTCGCACCGGCGACATAGGCGATCAGGTCCGCCAGGGCTTGTTGATCGAGTACGCGCTCGAGACCTTCCGGCATCAGCGAGCGGCCTGTACTGCGCAGTTCTTCAAGTTCCTCCCGCAAAATCGATTGCTCTTTGCCTTCTGGACCGCGGAGTGTGATGTTAGCGCCGGTCTCGGCGGCCAGCATGCCGGTAAATGTGCGACCGCCGGTGGTGAACGCCGCGTATTCGATAAACTTGTCTTCTACGGCCCGATTGGGATCGAGAATCGCGATCGACAACGCTTCGGCCGATTTGTTAGTGAGGCCGGTCAAGTCGGGGCCAACGCGATGCCCTGCTCCTTCGAGCTGATGGCAGTTGCTGCACTCTTTACGGAAGATCGCTTTGCCGCGCTCGCGATCTCCGGCGATTGCGAGCGACGCTTGGTACGACTCCATCACATCGCGACGGGATGAGCTTGCCGCTGTTGCGAACAGCGACTTGGCGCGTTGGGCAATTTTCGGATCAAAGTGCTCCACCAATTTTTGGCGTGCTGAAGCATTGATCTGGTTGGCCGCGAGTCGTTCGGTTTCAATTTCGGTGAGAAAAGCGGCGCACCAATCAGGTCGAGTCAGCAGGGCCTGGGTCACAAACGTCCGCACGCTGGGGGTATATCGCATCCAGCCCTTGATAAGAATCAGAGGAATCGCGTCAGAATCGATCGAGGCCAACTGCTCGACCGCTTCTTGTTGCAAGACGAGCGTGAATTGCGGATCAAGTAATCCGGTCAGCAATTGCAGATCGGCGCTGCCGGGGGTCGCAACCCGGGCGATCAGTCGCACCGCTTGCAGTTGCGCTGCTTCCTGCGTGTCTGCTGCTTGGATCTGGTCACGTGCTAGGTTCAGCGTTGCGTCAAACCGAGCCTGAGCCGCCGTATCAAGGAACATGGATGGCGTTAAATTGCGTTTCTCAAGCGCTGCCAGCAGCTGCGTTAGCGCTGCAATCTGCCAAGGTGTGGCGGTTTCGTGCTGGGCGGGGAGCAAATTTTCGAACAGCGGAGATAAAATCCGCGGCGTTTCGGCAGCGGCCGCTATTCGTAGGAGCTCGCTCAGCAGTGCAGATGGGCGCCCGGTTTTGTTTTCTGCTGCGAGAACTGTTTGCAGCGCTGCGGCAAGATTCGCAGCATGCAACGACGTCAGCGCCGCAGAGGTGACGTAGGGATCGTCTTGATTCGCGAAGGCAAGTTGTGCGAGCAAGACGCCAGATGACGCGTCGCGCCACTCGCCGATCGAGTAAGCTAACTGCAATCGGACCTGTGCATTTTCGTCGTTGATACGTCCGGCAATCTTTTGTTGAAGCAGTAGCGAGTCGTTCAGCAGCGGCTCACCCAGGCGAATCGCGTGTCGACGGACTGCCGGATGGGGGTCTTCGATCGCCGTGGCGACGATCTCTGGCCGTAGTTGGCCTAATCCTTCGAGCGCGCCAAGGGCGTGCAGCCGCGATTGAGCACGTTCGCTGTGCAGGGCCAGTTCTTCTAGGAGAGACGCAACTTCTTTCGCTTGGCGCTGAATCAACAGGTGCTGCGCCATGTCGCGTCGCCAGCCGTTGGAACTGCGCAGCTGCTCGACCAGTTCTGCGCTGGTCAGCGCGTCAAAACGCGGGATCGGGCGACTTGGCTGTCTGACCGGAGTCACGCGATAGATGCGGCCGCGCTCATGTCCCGCGCGCAGATCAATTCTCTTTTCTTCCTCGTCGTCGATCCATTGCGGATGTTCGAGCACTAAGCGATACATATCGGCGATCCAGATCGCACCGTCTGGTCCGGTTCGAATCGCGGCGGGGCGGAACCAAGAGTCGGAGGAGGCCAAAAACTCGGACTTCTCTTCTCCGGCGGCGCTGGCGGCGGAATAGCTGAGATCGCTAGGCGTTAGCACCGTGCGATGGACCAAGTTGTGGACCGGCTCGCTGGTGAATACGTTTTGCTCAAAGAGGGGGCCGAAGAGATCATCGCGATAGATGGTGATGCCGTTGGCTGACGTCAGTCGACTTGGCTCGCCCGGCGGAGGAGGTTGATAGCCAGACCAGTGGCTCAGGATGCGACTACGGGGATAGATCGGCGTATTGGCGACGCTGGAGATCATGTGGTACGGATCCGGCGCAGCCACATTCGGATTGCGAAGGTGGTAACGATCTTCGACCAAGTAATGATAGGCGGCCGCCGAGTTGTTGCATCCAAACCAATTGCCCCAATCGTCGGTGGCGCGGCCAAACTGGCTTTGGCCGGCGACCGCTTCCAGCGCTCCTGTATCGGGTCGAATGCGGAGATCTCGCCCGCCGATGGCGATTGTTTTGCCGGTCTTGGTCGATCGAACGGTTCCGCCGCTATCGCCGTTGGCGACATAGATCCAATTGTCGACGCCGCGCCAAAAGCCGTTGACGCGGTGTTGCTGATTGCCTTCGCCAAAGCCGGTATACAGCACCTCACGGTGATCGGCCAAGCCGTCGCCGTCGGTGTCTGCGGCATAGAGGATATCGGGCGCCGCTGAAATTAACACGCCTTGGCCCCAAGGCAGTACTCCGGTTGGGAAGTTCAGCTCGTCGAGAAACAGCACCGACTTGTCATATTGGCCATCGCCGTCGGTATCTTGCAGATAACGAACTCTTCCGCCTGGCTTGCCGTCGATGCCGAGTGGGTAGTCGGCCATCTCCACCACCCAAAACTTGCCATCGGGGCCCCAGTCAAACGAGACCGGATCCATCACCAGCGGCTCGGCCGCGGCCAGTGTGACCTGGTAGCCGGGCTGCACGCGGAGCGTCGCTTGCGATGCGTTGGGTGACTTGGGTTCAGTATCAATCGGTCGCAGCATCTCCACAAAGGAGAGCCGATCGACTCCATCCGGCAGCCGCGCCGTCTCTTCGTTTTGCACCCAGAGAAAGTTGTTGGCGAACCAGGCGCCGTTGTTGGTTCCAACTCGAGAGATCATCGGGATGGCGTCAGGATCTTGACGTAAACCGGCCGAAACTTTGCGGGACCAGCCTTGTTCGATCGAGTGAAACAAATGGAGCGAATAGCGAATCTCATCCGAGAAGATGACGTCGTCAAAGCCATCTTCATCAATATCGAAAAAACGGAGACCAGCGTCGAGTCCGGCGCCAAAGACAATCTCGGTTTGGGCAGGCAGCGTGAAGGGGAGCAATTGCCACGTTTTTTGCGAGGCGCTCCAGCGAAATATGGCCTGATCGCCGTGGGCGCCGGCGATCAACTCGCAGTTGCCATCTTGGTCGAGATCACGCAGGCGCACGCCGGCGTCGATTCCGGCGTGGGCCAATGCGAGCGGTTGACCGGCCAGTGTTAAGCCTTGCAGCAACTGGTCATCGGCTTGCCAAACGTCGCCGGTAAATCGCCAGGCGCCGGTCTGGTGTTCGTCGTGGGCGATTGCGATCACTTGATCCTCCAGAATGCCAAAGCGCACGCCGCAGGTATGACGTGACTGCTGCGCAGCGATGCTGACAAGCTTCGCCGGGAAGGGGAACTCTTTCCAGCTACGCGTCTTGGGGTTCCAGATACGAGTAAGTTGCAGTTGATCATTGCCGATCACTACATCCATGTATCCATCCGCGTTCAGGTCTAGCAGCCGCACCCCGTTGTCGCCGCCATCGGCCGCACGCAGTGATTGTCCGGCAAGTAGATGCTGGTTCATTCGGTCCAAACAATCATGAAAATTGAGGAACGCGATCCGCGGACCATGCTTTTCGACGGCGTGATCAATGATCTCGACCATCTGGTCCGAGCGAATCCAGTTTCCGGTATGAAACACAAAGCTAGCGGCGCCTTGTTTGATAACGGTCGCGTCGAGCGCCGCTTTCCAGTCGGCGATGGTTTGGGGATTCTTCGCGCCTTGTAGATTGAAGCCTTGCCAGTCGTCGGGGACCGTGCAGGGAAATTCCCAGATCTTGTCGCCCACCACGTAGGGATAAGGATAGTTTTCGATCTTGTTTACAAACGACGGAAAGGGAAGGTACTTCGCCAACCGGCCTCGCCCATCGGGATCGACGACCAACTCTCGAGGCAACGCCGGATCGTCGGCAGTTAGCAGCGCTACGACCGACGTGTCGATTTGCAGGAAGTTGCCTTGTGCGGTCGTTTGGTTGAGAATCTCCGCAAATGCTCGCGGGCTGGGCGTATTTTGCGAGTCCATGCAAGGAAAACGAAACGCCGTCGGGCTGTTGTTAGGAATCGTAGCCAGCATGTCCACACAGCGCTCGTAGGTGCTTTTGGCCGCGGCGAAGTTGCCGCCTTGCAGGCAGGGACAAGGATGATCAGCCGTATGTGCGTCGAGATTGACCCCTTCGGCGATCCACTGCTGAAGTCGCTGGTCGTTGGGGTCAACCCAATTGGTCATGATGCTAACAGACGCTTGACCATTGATTTTTTTTAAGCGTTCAAAAATGGGACGCAAGTACGACTCGAAATGGCCGATGTCGCGCAAGTCATCAACAGCCAGCACGACCACGGCTTCTGCCTGGGGATCACCAATCCATTGAGGAGTGGTTAACTTGGCGAAGGCTTGATGCGGGTAGTAGGGTGAGTTGTCATCTAGGTAGGTCAGACGATTAGCGTCTGCTGCCAGCGCAGGAGCGACGCAGGCAACAGAGAAGAGAAGGAAGACTTGACAAATCAAGGACGTATTCATTGCGAATGCTCGTGAATTCTAAGACCGCGGCGCAGCGGCCGCTTGCAGATGGTTCGGCACTCTCAAGGTGACCAAGCATATCGCGTTATATCGATGCAAAATGCCTTTGCAATAGTTGGCAGCTAGAATTGACGCAAAAATGCCGCTATCAGGCGTTCGTTTTCGATCTCGCCGCAGCATTTTGATTTTCGCGATGCAGAACATGAAGAAGTTTGCGAAGCCGTGGGCGATTCAGTACGATACGGCGTCCGTGCAATCATGATTTGGATGCGGATTCGATTTCCTGCCTTACTCCCTCCTCATTGAGATGCCAATCTGATGTCGCATTCGGCACGCAACTTGTGGGATCGTCGATCCTTTCTGCAACAAACGTTGAGCGGAGTCGCTGGGCTCGGCTTGACCGGCGCTGCCGTTCCCTTGTTTGCTTCGTCCACTTCGCCTGACTTCGCGGTGGGCGAAGGAGTTGTTGATACGACACCACCCAGCGGCGTTGAGTTAGCCGGTTTCCATCGCCCTCCAGGCAGCGAGCGTGTCGCCACCGGCGTTCGCCAGGCCACGACGTCGCGAGCCATCGTGATTCGTAGTGGCGAATCAAAGTTTGCCTTAGTCTCGTTGGAGGTGATCTGCGTTCCTCGAGATTTCACTCAGCGGGTTGCGGCGCGCGTTAGCAAAGAGATAGGGATTCCCTCGCAAAATGTGCATATCACCGCGACTCATAGCCACTCGACTCCGACCTTTGTCTATTTAAGACAGTGGGGCAAGATTCCGACCGACTACATGGCCAAGACCGAAGACTCTGTGGTGAAGTCAATCGTCATGGCAAACCAAGATCTCGCGCCGGCAGAGTTGTTCTACGGCAAAGCCCAAGCAGTCGGGGCAAACTTCAATCGCACCTCCAAGACCTACAAAACCGACGCTGATTTTGCTTCCGGTTCAACCGACGACCAGCGCTGGCTGGATACGTTGATGCAGACGCTGCGCTTTCAGCGAAGCGGTGGAAAGCCTGACATTATTTGGTATCACTTTTCTTCTCATCCGGTTTGCTATGCCGATTCGCTCTCTGGTCCTGACTGGGTCGGCATAGTGCGACAGCAGGTGAAAGAGTCGGAAGGGGTAGAGCCTGGTTTTTTGCAAGGGCATGCAGGCGACGTAAATCCAGGCGATGGAACTAAGTGGATTGGCGGTCCCGAGCAATCGGCCGCAGCCACCTATGCAGCAGTGAAAAGTGCGTTGGGGGCATCGGTGTCGGTTCCTGTGAAATCAATCAAAGGGATCGCCGGCACTTGCGATCTTCCTTTGGACGCCCAGCGGCTGAAGCGTGACGTCGATGCCTATCGTCAGGACCCTGCTGCTTGCAGCAGCGGCGTGTGGGTGGATCCGCCGTTTGCCGCCGCATGGTATGCCGCCGCCAAAGACTGGCCGCTGACGAAGCCTGCACTAGACATGCCGATGTCCTGCCTGGCATTAGGGCCGATCGGACTGCTCTTCCATTCCGCAGAACTCTACAGTTTTTACGGATTGCAGATTCGTCACGCGTCGCCGTTCGAGCAGACGTTGGTCGTCGGTTACACCGATCATAGTGTCGGCTACGTGACTGACCCGGCTGCTTATCAAGCCCAGGAATACGCGGCGATCGTCGTGCCTAAAATTCTGGACTTGCCTTATTTCACGCCGAACGCTGGGCGAGAGTTAGCCGCTTCCGCCGGCGAAATGTTGCAGCAACTGGCCAAGTAGCTCACTTCGCCGCTTTTTTCTCAGAATTGATCTTGCGCCAGTTGTTGTCCTGGGGATAGATCTTATTCCAATCATTTTTCATATCGACGATCAGCCAGCCACGCTGCGGCGCTTGATCGAGCGCCTTGTCGAGCTGGCCGATGTGCGAATCGCGATCGTACGCCCATTCGCGTTGGGCGTCGGTATGGTGAACGATTAATCCCAAGCTCGGCCTTTTATCGGCTGTGTTGCGAGGAATCGTCGTGTACTGCAGCATCTGCATGTCACCGTCCGAGTTGCCGGCCGCAAAGATCGGGCGTCGGCCGATATGCTGATAGATGCCAACCGGCTTGCCCACCTTGTCGTCGATAAAGTCAAGCTTCTCAAGCTTCAGAATCGTCGGCACGCCGTCGATCAGCTCAAACTTGGCGTCAAGCGAGGATCCCACCACTTGTTCTGGCGGAATGCCATAGGTCTTTTCGGAAAGGACTCGCACAAAATCGATGCCGCCACCGGTCACGATATAAACCTTGAAGTCATTGGCGCGCAGATAGTCGAGCAGTTCCAACATCGGTTGAAACACCATCTCGGTAAAAGGCTTGCCGGTTTGCGGGTGTTTGGCGGTCGCCAGCCAATCGCGGACCGAGCTCTGAAATGCATCACTGTCGACGTTCGCATGAGAAGCGAAGATGATTTTCGCAAGTCCCGGCATTCCGGCGGCCATGACACCCTTCATGTCCCCCTTCAAAACGCTCGCGAAAGGTTCGGTGGTGCTCCACTCAGGATGCTTGGGCGCCAGTTTGCGGACCTGATCTAGCGCATAGAACCCTTGGAAGTAAATCGCCTGTTCGCTCCAGAGCGTGCCATCGTTGTCAAACGTCGCAATCCGCTCGGCCGCCGGCACAAAGTCAGGCGAGTTCTTGTCGGTGACGCGCTCCACAAATTGAAGGATCGCGGTCTTGGACTTCCCCTCGTTCCAAGAGGGGAGCGGATCAGCCGGAGTCGCCGGCTGCGCAAGTGCGCTGCCGGTGACTGTGATGATCATGATGCCGGTAAGAAGCGAAATATGTTGCGATCGCAAGATCCGCTCTCCTTTAGTTGCCGGTTGGGAGAGGAATATTGACGCCGTCTTTCTCGAGCTGTTCTCTTGCCCATTGGAACCGCTCGTAATTGGAGAGCGTGATTGGGCCGGTGTAAACTTCGCTCTGCATTTTACGCGGCGGATACTTGACATAGGTCTTCATCTTTTCTTCCACGGCCGCGCTGATCGTGACCAATGTCCAGGTACGCTCTGTGTAGTTATTCATGAAGATGTCGTAGCGTTCCTGCGGATCGGCCCAGAGGTCGAAGATTTGAGGAACGGTGGCGACATACTTCTCGGGGCCTTTCCAGCCAAGGTTCGAGTCGACCGCGAGGCCGCCAGTCGCTTGGCCGTTATCACCACGCAGGTTGAAGAGTGCCTTGTAGTTGCCAACACGAGCCGCTCCTGGAGAAAGTTCGTTCTCGGTAAAGTAGAACCAGGAATCGCGTTTGCTTTTGCCAGCGCCGGTCAGCACAGGCGTCATGTCGTAACTATCAAACATCATTGGTTCGCCTTCGCGATCCTTCTCGGGAAGTTCCACGCCGGCCACTGCGGCGAAAGTCGCCATGAGGTCGAGCCCACCGAGGATATCGTGATTTCTCACACCCGGCTTGATCTTGCCTGGCCAAATCGCGATGGCTGGAACGCGATTACCACCTTCACGAACGGTCCCTTTAGTCCCGCGGAACGGCGTGTAGCCTGCATCTGGATAGACGTCTTGCCAAGCTCCATTGTCGGTGGTGTAGAAGACCAGCGTATTCTTATCCATTCCGAGTTCTTTGAGCTTGTCCATGATTCGACCGATGCGCGTATCTAGCTCGACGATCGAGTCGGCAAATTTCGACTTCGAGAGCGATTTGTGCTCGAACTCAGGCGCCGGGAGGTTCGGCTGATGGACCTTCATAAAGTTGACGTTGATAAAGAACGGTTCGCTCTTGTCCTTGGCCGCTTCGTCGAGAAACTCGATCGCAGCCTTCTCGACGTAGCTGTCAAAGTAAGGGATTCCGACGACGCCGTTGGGATAGTTGACGCCGTGCAACGTGACATTCTCGTCAGGTTTGTCAACGTATTGGCCGTTGATCTTGAAGTCTTCAACCGGCTTCTCGCCTGCTTTGCCAGAGAGTGCGCCCATTGTCACCTTTTGGAACATGGCTCGCAGCTTGGGATCCATATCGGGGAACCAAGTCGGATCGGCATACGTGTATGCGTTGAGGTGGTACAAACCACAGTATTTCATCTCATCGTAGCCATGAGCGTTCGGCAATGCGTAATCCGACTCGCCAAGATGCCACTTGCCGGTGAAGTAGGTCTTGTACCCTCCCTTCTTTAGAACAGACGCAAGCGTCCACTCTGCTTTGGGCAGTCCCCCGCCCTGTCCCTGGAAGGCGACAGTCGTCATGCCGCTGCGATTGGGGATGCGTCCAGTTTGCATCGCTGCTCGACCAGGGGTGCAGCTGGGCTGTGCATAGAAGGAGAAAAAAGTCATCCCCTCCGCAGCCATCTTATCAATGCTGGGAGTCGGCATGCCGCGGCCTTCACCGCCGCCGTAAGGGCCAAGATCACCGTACCCAGTGTCATCAGAAACGATAAATAGAATGTTGGGCTTATCCGCTGCGGAGGCGAAAGAGACGCCTATGAAAGCCAGAATTACTACTACGGGACAATGCTTTATCATTGGTAATTCATCCCTCTGTTAGTCTGCGGATGAGATGCAGAAAAGTTGATGTGACACTATCGAATGTCGTCGCAACCCTCAAAAGTATAGACCATATTCAGACAAAGAAAACGAAATAATGGTGAGTTAGTTGCTCGATTGCGGATTGAAATTTGGGCAAAAAAAAAGGCCGCTGTTGCGGCCTTTTTAAGTTGATTGACGATACATCTAGCGCATCACGATTAGCGTGCGAGCGCCTTAATGACCGCGTCGCCCATTTCGACTGTCGTCACTTTATGGCAACCTTCGACCATGATGTCGGCCGTTCGTAGGCCTTGGGCCAAAACGGTTTGCACTGCCGCTTCAATCTGTTCGCCCAGTGCGACCGATTCGAGCGAGTACTTCAGCAGCATTGCGAAGCTGAGGATTGTCGCCAGTGGATTGGCAATTCCTTGACCAGCGATGTCAGGCGCCGAACCATGGACCGGTTCGTACAAACCGGGCGAGCCTGGGGCGCCGAGCGCCGCCGAAGGCAACATTCCTAGCGATCCGGTCAGCATCGCCGCTTCGTCCGATAGGATATCGCCAAACAGGTTGTCGGTGACAATCACATCAAACTGCGATGGACGACGGCAGAGCTGCATCGCGGCGTTGTCGGCGTACATATGCTCGAGAGTAACATCGGTATAGTTTTCGGCATGCAGACGTGTCATCTCTTCGCGCCAGAGCTTGCCAGACTCCATCACGTTCGCCTTTTCGCAAGACGTGACCTTCCCTTGGCGCTTCCGAGCGATCTCAAAGGCGACCTTGCCGACGCGGCGAATTTCGGACGTGGTGTAAACCTGCGTGTTGACTCCGCGGCGTTCGCCGTTGCCCAGGTCTTCGATCCCGCGCGGCTCACCAAAGTAAACGCCGCCGGTCAGCTCGCGGACGATCAAGATATCAAGACCCTTGACGATCTCTGGCTTTAGAGACGAAGCGTCAATCAACGCGTCAAACACGATCGCCGGGCGAAGGTTAGCGAACAAGTCCAGCTGCTTGCGAATCTTCAGCAGCCCTGCTTCGGGTCGAATGTTGTAATCGACATTGTCCCATTTTGGACCGCCGACGGCGCCCATCAAAATGGCGTCCGACTTGCGAGCCGCCGCTAAGGTCTCGTCACGCAGCGGAACCCCATAGGCGTCGATCGCCGCGCCGCCAAAATAATCTTCCTCAGTCTCGATCCTCAGGTCGGTGTGATCATTGATCCAAGAGATCAACTTGCGAACCTCGGCGATAATTTCAGGACCAATCCCGTCACCGGGAAGCAGGAGGAGTTTTTTGTTCATGGTAGTTCTAAGGTGGGCAGCGTAGATAACGGACCGATCAGCAATCCCCCAGCTTACCTTCTTGCCGGTGGTCGGCGAAGGTGGGGGGTGTTTTTGTTGACGGTGGACTGCTCTAGAAAGGGGGGATTATACGGCCTCGGGGGAGGTGGAACCTTTACTTGGCTACGGTTGTTGCCAGGCGGATTCCAGTTCGCGGATTGAAAGATCTACCAACTTCGCCGCTCCTCCTTCTGCGAATGCCTTCACCGTGGCGACGTTTCCCTTGACCAAGCGGTCTTGGCTGATTGTCACCGCGCCATCATTGCCCCAGACTTCTAGCTGAGATCGATCCAGCAAAATCCGGACCTTGACGCGCCCGTCTTGTGCCGCCGATGGTGCGCCTTCCCAGGCTTGCTGCGCGACCTCATAGGTCACCAAGTTTCCGCCGATGTCGAGCCCGACGACCTTGGCGGCTTCAAGTTCAAATGTCGCTTCGATATCCAAGAGTTGCCCAGCGACTGGAATTTCTTGCGGTGCGTCTGGGATCAGAGGAGCGTCGGCCACGTGATGTCGCTTGCGATAAAGTTTTTCAATCTCTCGCACCGGAGCGGCGAACATTCGGAGTCCTTCCGCAGTGTTACGCAAGCTTAGCTCATGCGGAAAGGAAAACGCTTGGTTGAACGGCATGCCTGGCATCGCGACTTGCATCCAGGCAATCTGAATTCGTCGTCCATCCGGCGCATTATCAAAGGTCTGTGAGGCATAGAACTTGCCATAGTGCAGCTGACGCTTCTCGGTTTGATCCGGCGTAAAAGTCAGGCCGTCAAATTTGCCGAGCACATATTTGCCGTCTGCGGCGAATGTGACCCAGCGTGATTCGTCCGCGGCGTCTTCGATGGCTAGCTCAAACAGTTCGGGGCATTCAAAGTAGCCGGGAAGGTGGCTTTGTCGCTTCCAGTCTTTCAAGTTGGTGGACGTGTAAAACGACGTGTTTTGGCCCAGCTCCTTTGACTCATCATAAACAACCATCACCCAATGTCCTCCGTGCGATTTTGCCGTCTCATTCAGTGGGGTAACGTGCTGGTCATAGGCGTACCAGATCACCTTGGGGTCGCGCCCTTGGTGCCGAACAACAGGGTTATGTTCGTACCAGGTGAACGTGCGCCCCTGGTCGTTGCTATAGGCGATTGCTTCGCCGCTGCCGGTGTCGGTAAGGAACGCGACCAGCACGTCACTGTCGCCGGATTTGAAGCCAGAACTGTTTTGGTGATCGATCACGGCGCCGCCTGAGAAGCAGGCTCCCTTTGCCATCGTGCCGGGGAACAACACGTTGGGCAGCTGGCGCCAGTGAACCAGATCGCTACTAACGGCATGGCCCCAGGTCATGTTTCCCCACTCGATGCCGACCGGATTGTGTTGAAAGTAGAGATGCCATTGGCCGTCCAGATAGACCATGCCGTTGGGATCGTTGATCCAACCGACTAATTGCGAAAAATGAAACTGCGGCCGCAACGCTTCGTCATAATTTTGCGAGCTGGCGGGGATGCTGGGCGCTTGGCGAATTAGTTTAAACGCCTCTTCGTCGGCGCGGGAAGCTGCGATCGTTGCATTTTGGCCGTGGTAGTCAGCAATCGTAAAATAGGCGTACCAATCCACCGCAGCGGAATCGGTGGCCAATTCAGTCGTATAGCGGCGCACCGGTTTGCCGGCAACTTTTAATTCGACGGCAACTTTGGGGGCGCCGTTTTGGATGGGTAGCAGCAGATAGGTTTGGTCGACCGTGAAGTCGCGTGACTGCGGGCGGATCTCGAGGTCCTGGTCAGACTGGACGATCTGATCCACGCTGATATGCCCCCATCCGCCGGTTGCGTTGTCCACGATTACCAACACGGCGTCGCGCCCACGAAATTCATGGACATCCCAGGATAACGGCGCGAGCGCCTCGCTGCCGCCGGGTTCGACATTGGGGCCGACCGCTTGGCGTACTTCTGTCCCGTCGACAAGCAACTTCAGACAAGTCCGATCGGCATATCCTCCGCCGCCGATCAAAAATTTGAGGTAATCGCGTTCGATCGCAAATTTAGGGGAGGTCAAAGTACCGGTCGCCGCATCGCCGCCGTTGAATGAATTCACTAACCGCTTGCCGGTGAAGCCGGTCACGTCCATTTGGCCATTCAGCGTGCCAACTGCTGGGCCCGCGCCAAAGGCATTGCCGGTCGATCGCCAATCGCCGTAGGTCTCTGCTTCAAAATCAGCAACTAACAAATCGGGGTTCAAATCAGCAGCAGTCACAGATCCTGAAGCGTTAAGCAGGCACACAAACAAGCACAGCGAAGCAATGAGGCGCATGGGAGGCTCGAAGCAATAAGTGAGAAAAAGAGGAGGCGTCGCACTGAGCGATTTAAACAAGTCTAGCACAACGCTCACCAACTCCAACGATTCAAAAGCTAAGTTCCAGTCCTACCCTCACTCGCATCGCAAGCTAGTATCTGAGGTTTCTCTGGACGCAAAAAAAGAGCGGCCGATTGTGTTTCGGCCGCTCTCTGTTGGGTTATCGCTAACAAGCTTAGTTAGAACTGCAGTTGAATCTCTTTCAACCGCGATTCGGTCTCGGCCATCAGCGCATCTTCGGCTGCTTCGTCGGCGGCGACGTAGGTGACCGAGAAGCGGAGGAAGGCGCCGGCGTCATCCCAGGGTACCGTGCAGATCGAGTGCTCGGTGATTAGGTATTGCGACGCCGCTTCGGCCGAATCAAACGACTGTCCGCCAACCAGGCCCTTGGGGCTTTTGGTGTACAGGAAGTAGGTGCCGCCGGGCATTTCGCATTCAAAGCCGCAGCGCTTTAGCATGCTGACTAACTTGGTCAGGCGGCGATGGTACTTGGCTTTGGTGTGACCGGGGATCGACTCATCGTCGAGCGCCGCGGCGGCCGCTTTTTGCACGGCGATAAACTGGCCCGAGTCGCAGTTGTCTTTGACGTCCGAGAAGGCTTGCACCAGCAAGGGGTTGCCGCAGACCCAGCCGATGCGCCAGCCGATCATGTCGAACCCTTTGGAAAGGGAGTGGATCTCGACGCCGACATCTTTGGCGCCGGGAACCGACAAGAAGCTGAGCGGCTCACCTTCGTAAGTCAGCACGGTATGCGCGGCGTCTTGAATCACGACGATGTTGTTCTTTTTGGCGAACTCGACCACTTGGGCGTAGAACTCTTGGGTCGCTACTTTGCCGGTCGGGCTGTTCGGATAGTTCAGCACCAGCAACTTGGTGCGGCGGAGGATATCCTCCGGAATCGCCGCGAAGTCGGGCAAGAAGTCATTCTCGGCCAGTAGCGGCAAGCGGAAGACTTCGCCGCCGTAATAACGTGTATGCGTCCCCGCGACCGGATAGCCGGGTACCGTCATCAACGTCACATCACCGGGATTGATAAAGCAGGCCGGGATCATCGCCAGCGCGGTCTTGGACCCGATGCAGTGGTTGATCTCGGTCGTGGCGTCCAACTTGACGCCAAACATCCGCTGCATGAACCGCGCGACAGCCGTTTTGAATTCGGCGATCCCGTTGTCAGCATAGCCGCGGTTCTCGGTCTTGTTGATCTCGGCGGCCATCACTTGGCGAACCGACTCCGGCGCCATTTCATCGTTTTCGCCGATGCCAAAATCGATGAGCTTCCGTTCGGGATGATCGGCGAGGGCTTTTCGCTTGGCCCGCTTGATCTTCTCGAACTTGTAAATCTCGGTCCCTTTGCCATAGTTGACGCCGCCAATGCGGTCGGCGAACAGCTGCTGAAAGTACGGATCGCTCATCGTTTTGCAGTTAATACAGGGGGAAACGGGCTGGATAAAGGTAACCGATAACCTACCTCATCCGCCGTAGATCCGACAACCTCCCCGCAGGTTCGCAATTCGCTGATGGCGGTCAGCGTTTTCGCAAGTTAAACTAAAATATCTCCACTTTCCTGCCTTTTGCTCTGCCCCCCCGTCTCGCAAAACCGAGGATCTGTCTGTGACTTACTTCCGCAAACTTATCGGCGCTGCCTTCGGGTGCGTCCTGCTGCTGGCGACCGTAACTTCGGCTGCGGCCGAAGATTTAACATCGCTGGAACTTTGGAAGGATGGCCTGGTCGACGGCGAACGGGTCGTCTTGCTGGGCAATACCTTCATCGAACGTGAGCAGCACGAAGGCTATATCGAAACGGCGCTCACCGCCCAGTATCCCGATCGCAACATCACTTTCCGGAACCTCGGCTGGAGCGGTGACGATGTCTACGGTCGCTCACGGGCCCGGTTTGGCAATGCCGACGAAGGTTGGAACCATCTCAACAATTCGCTCGATCTGGTCAAACCGACTGCCGCGATCGTTTGCTATGGCTCGAACGCGGCATTTGAAGGCGAAGCGGGCCTTGAGAAGTTTCGCGCTGGCTACACGCGTTTGCTGCAAGCGGTCGAGCGTCACACCAAAAAGATCGTGCTGATCTCGCCGCCTCCGATCGAAGATCTAGGGAGCCCGTTGCCCAATCCAAAACAGCACAACGCGATGCTGGCCAAGTACCGTGACATCATCAAAGAGCTCGCGTACGAACATCAATATGGCTGTATCGATCTGACCGCCCAACTGGGCGAAAAGTTCACACCGCACATCACCGGCAAAGCAACATTGACCAGCAACGGCGTGCACCTGACCGAGTATGGCTATTGGGAAGGGGCGCAAGCGGTCAGCGCCGCAATGGGCGGGACGACGCCTGCCGTCAGCCTGAAAGATCTGGCGCAGACGACCAGCGTTCCGCTGACCACATCGTCGCCGTTGCCGAAAAACAGCGTCAGCTACCACGACGAGGTGAGTGACGTCGCCGCGGATATGATGGTGCAGACCGAAACCGAACGATCAGGTTCGTTCGCATTGACTGCCGGAGGAGAGCAACTAGGAACCGTCTCTGGTGAACAATTGCAAAAGGGCATCGGCGTCAACGTGCCGAAGCTGGCCGATGCGGCGGAGAAGCTCCGTAAAGTGATCGTCGCCAAGAACGAGCTGTTTTTCCATCGTTTCCGTCCTCAGAACGAAACATATCTCTTTCTCTTCCGCAAGCATGAGCAGGGGAACAACGCGGTCGAAATTCCCCAGTTCGATCCGCTGATCGAGGCCAAAGAACGCGAGATCGCGCAGCTGCGTCAGCCGGTGTCGCTCGACATTCAGTTGACGCCGCAATAGTAACGCTCGCGCTCGCCTCATCCTTTCCTACACACCCGCCCACGTCGTTTTAAGACGCGAATCCTATGAAATCGATTGCCCCGCTACTTACGCTATTGTCGGCCTTATTGCTGACCGCTCCTGTCTTCGCCCAGCGCGATTTGAAAGATATCCCCGATCCCGATCCGGCTAAAGAGCTGGAAACGTTTTTGATCGCCGATGGCTTTGAGGTCAATCTCTACGCTTCGGACCCCGCAATCGCCAAGCCGATTCAAATGAACTTTGACGCATTGGGCCGTCTGTGGGTCGCGTCAAGCAGCATCTATCCGCAGATCGAACCTGGCCAAGTCGCCGACGACAAGATCATTGTCCTGGAAGATAAAGACGGCGATGGAGTCGCCGAAACCAACACCGTCTTCGCCGATGGACTGTTGATCCCGACCGGCGTGCTGCCGGGGGATGGCGGCGTGTACGTCGCCAATAGTACAGAGCTGCTGCATCTGAGCGATACCGACGGTGACGGCAAAGCCGATCAAAAGCGGGTGGTTCTCTCGGGCTTTGGCACCGAAGATACCCACCACATCCTCCATACGCTGCGGTGGGGCCACGATGGCAACATGTACTTCAATCAATCGATCTACATCCATAGCCACGTCGAAACCCCGTACGGGGTACGTCGGCTCGACGGGGGCGGCATCTGGCGTTTTCGTCCCGAGACGATGGAGCTGGACGTCCTCAGTAAAGGCTTCGTCAACACTTGGGGGCATCACTTCAATCGCTATGGCGCCAACTTCGCCACCGACGGCGCCTACATGGAAGGGATCAACTACGTCTTTCCGGATTCGGTCTTTGTGTCGTCTCCCAACGCGCGGCGATTGGTCAACGGTTTGAACCCCGGCAGCCCCAAGCATTGCGGCCTAGAGATCCTCAGCGGCGGCGCGCTGCCGAACGATTGGCAAGGCAACTGCATCACCAACGACTTTCGCGCCCATCGCGTCTGCCGTTTCATTTTGGACGAAGAGGGTTCAGGCTACTCAAGCCGCCAGGGTGAAGAGCTGATCAAAACTTCCCACGTCGCATTTCGTCCGGTCGACGTCAAAATGGGGCCCGATGGCGCCATCTACATCGCCGACTGGTACAACCCGATCATTCAGCATGGCGAAGTCGATTTTCGTGACGATCGCCGCGATCAAACGCACGGCCGCATCTGGCGCGTAACGCGAAAAGACATGACTCCGCTGCAGCGCCAAGAGATTCTCGGCGCTTCAGAGCCCGAGTTGTTCGAGCTGCTAACTGCCCAGGAAGAATGGGTTCGTCTGTGGGCGAAGCTAACGCTGAAAGCAC
Organism: Blastopirellula sp. SH421; assembly: GCF_057808535.1. Classification (NCBI taxonomy): domain Bacteria; kingdom Pseudomonadati; phylum Planctomycetota; class Planctomycetia; order Pirellulales; family Pirellulaceae; genus Blastopirellula; species Blastopirellula sp. SH421. Next base: position 5,991,450 of record NZ_CM173712.1, on the reverse strand, counting down.
GGGGCGCAGCCGTTGTTCTGCCGGAGCTAGAACCGTGGGAAGCGAATCTCGATGGCAATGATCCGCTGTACCTGCAAAAGAAGCTAGAAGCTCTGTGGATCTACCAAAACCTGAACCTGCCCAACGAACGTCTCCTCGCCGAACTGTTGGTTTGCGATGACCACAACATCCGGGCTGCGGCCGTGCGTGTGTTGTCGCAATGGTCGGATCGCATCGCCGAGCCGTTGTTGCTGCTGGAAGTTGCGGTTACAGACAAGCACCCGCGGGTTCGCTTGGAAGCAGTGTGCGCTTTGTCGCGGCTAAACAGTCTGCCGGCGGCCGAAGTCGCGCTGCTCGCGCTCGATCAGCCGATGGATCGGTTCCTGGATTTTGCGTTGTGGAGCACGCTCAACGAGCTCTCGCCAGCTTGGCTTCCGAAGGCGGTCAAAGGCGAGATCGCGCTTGAGAAGTCCCCCGAGAAATGGCTTTACGCATTTGCTGCGGTGGAGTCAGGCGACGTGGTCGCCCCTGCGTTATCACTGCTCAACCTGCCCATGCTTCCCGACTCGGCTCGGCGACAGACGCTAGATTTGGCGGCCCAACGCGGCAATCCGGATCAGTTGCGGATGCTGCTTGACATCGTCTTGGATGACACCGCCAACGCTGACGCAGCGCGCCGCGCCGAGCTGTTGACCACACTTTCCTCAGCGTTTGAAAAGCGCAAGGTCAAACCATCCGGAGATCTGACCGAAGTGGGCGAGTTGCTTGACGCGCATAACGATGCCGTCGCGATCGCCGCGGCCAAAGCGGTCGGCGAATGGCAAGTTGCCGACCTGCGGGATGAATTGGCCGCCCTGGCGACCACCAACGTACCGGCGATCCAAGCGGCCGCGCTTAACGCCTTGGCTCAGTTGAAAGCAAAAGCTGATTTGATCGCGTTGGCCGACAAGGCCCAAGAGGCTCCGCTGCGTGAAGCAGCGACCGCCGCGTTGGTTGGCGTCGCGCCCAACGAGGCCGCAAAAAGAACCGTGGCTCTACTAGGCTCTGCCAAAGGCCCGGCTGCCGCGAATTTGATTGCTCCTTACCTGATGCGTAAAGGGGGTCAAGCAACTCTCGCCGCCGCGCTCAACGACGCCAAGCTGAACGCGGACGTCGCCAAGTTGGCGATCCGCGCGGTTCGCACCAGCCCTCAGCCAGAGCAAGACTTGATCAACGCGCTCGGCAAGTCGGGCGGCGTTGGCCAAGGAGAAGCGAAAGTCTGGACCGACGAAGAACTGGCGACCATCACCAAGGCGCTTGCCGGCGGCGATCCGGTTCACGGCGAAGCGATCTTCCGCCGCACCGAGCTAAGCTGCTTGAAGTGTCACGCGATCGGCCCAGCCGGTGGTTTGGTCGGCCCGAATTTGATTAGCCTCGGCGCCAGTGCTCAGCCAGACTACGTGGTCGAGTCGCTACTGCGTCCCAGCGCCAAGCTGAAGGAGAACTACAACTCGCTAATCCTACTGTTGGATGATGGCCGCGTTGTTAGCGGTATTCCGGTTCGCCGCACTGCGGAAGAGCTGTTCCTGCGTGATGCCGAAGACAAAGAGATCGCCGTCCCGCTGGAAGCCATCGAAGAGCAAAAGGATGGCCAGTCGTTAATGCCTGCAGGGGCCGTCGATGCGCTCACCACTGACGAGATCGTCGATCTCGCCGCATTCCTCGCGCAGCTCGGTAAGGTAGGCCCTTACGCGATTAGTCCGGCGCCAATCGTGCGTCGCTGGGAAACGCTAGAGCTGACTCCCGAAGGGCAAAGCCGCTTAAACCGCACCAGCAGCGACACTGCAGCGACTGACGACGCCGCGTTGACCTGGACTTCGCGATATAGCCAAGTGAGCGGTGCGTTGCCGCTAGAGGAGCTGCCGCAACTGCAGCCGCATAGCATCAGCCCCCATCTGTCGTTCGTTCGCTTCACGCTGAACGTCGCCAAAGCAGGTAAGATCACGCTCGACTTTGGCGACGTCACCGGGCTCAAGCTTTGGGACGGCGAAAGCCCGCAACCGATCGAAAAGCAAATGACCTTCGATTGGCCTGCCGGCGAAAAGCGGATCACGCTCGAGATCGACCGTGACGCCAGAACCGCTCCACTGAAAGTCGAAGTCATTGAAGCCGATTCGACCGGCCGCGCCGAACCGATCGGTGGGAAGTAGGTAGAAAAGCGGAAAGCTGAAAGTAATCCAGGCGTGCCGTCGTCGCTTGATCGGCGGCATGCTACGGTTGGTTCTCGGCGGCCTGATAGGCTGCAGTTAGTGACTGTTCTAGCGTCTCCAGCGTACCGGCTAGGATTTCGCATTGCCGCAGTTTGGCGCAATGCTTGGAGGCGTATTTGACGTTTTGAACTTCAGGCGCCTGGTATTCCCCTGCGACGCGTATCCCGATGACTTGCTGCGATATTGGAAAACGGGTCACGGTGAAGAGCGTGCTTGGAAATGAGTAGGGCGCTTGGCTGCCGTTAAAAATATCGGGGTCTGGCTCTTCTGGTTTCTGCGTCGCATCGGGATCGTAAGTCTCACCCTCAAAGAGCCAGCCTCCTTGCAACAGCAGCAGCTGATTGTTTGTCACCTGAAATACGAGCGCCGGCTCATCCATCGCCGCCATGCCGATCTCGACCGAGGCGGCTTCGACGACCAGCAGTTCTTCGACCAAGTTATGCTGCAGATCCGCGAGCGCCAGTTCGCTGCGTTGCCGCTGGCTGGTCATATACGCGAGCGTCGCCAAGACTGACAGCCCGATCGCGATGCAGATGCCGATCCCGGCGCCAATCTGTGCTTCGAGCGGCCCTAGTCGCTGGCCAATACGAAAACACAACACCGCAAGAAACCCGCCGCCCAAAAACAGACTAAGCAGCACGATCGACACGTAACCGATCATCCGCACCCGCGTCTGCGATTCTAACAGTTCACGCTCGGCGGGGCTCATTGGTCGCGTGGTGATTTCGATCATCGCGTTGGTTGGGCGGACAATGCTTGTTGTTCACCGCTTGCGGTTCGCCCAGCGGACCCTACGGCCTACTTGCCGCAGTAGTCAATCGCGCGGGCGATTTCGCTCTTTAATCGCGAACGTGAGACGATGCGATCGACGAAGCCATGTTCCAGCAAAAACTCGCTGGTCTGGAATCCGTCCGGCAGTTCGATGCGGATGGTTGCTTTGATCGTTCGCGGGCCGGCGAAGCCGATCAGCGCTTTGGGTTCGGCGAAGATCAAGTCGCCCAGCGATGCAAAGCTGGCCGCGACTCCGCCCATCGTGGGATTGGTCAGGACCGAGATGAACAGGCCACCCATCTCGTGATAGCGGGCCAACGCCGCGGTTACTTTGGCCATCTGCATCAGCGAGAGAATCCCCTCGTGCATTCGAGCTCCACCGCCTGAGCCGCTGATCACGATCAGCGGCAGGTTTTGGTCGGCGGCGCGTTCGATCAGCCGGGCCAAGCGTTCGCCGACGACCGAGCCCATGCTTCCCATGATAAATGCAGAGTCCGTCACGCCGATCGCGACGCGTCGAGCGCGAATCATGCCGCAACCGGTTAGTGCGGCGTCACGCAGGCCGGTTCGTTTTTGTTCGGCGACCAAGCGATCGGCGTACTTTTTTTGGTCGGCAAATTGTAGCGGGTCGGTCGGCATCAGCTCGCCGTCCCACTCTTCGAAGGTGCCGCTGTCGAGAACTTGCTCAATCCGATCGGTGGCCGAGACGTACCAGTGATGTTCGCATTCGGGACAGACAGACAGCAGCTCTTCCGCTTGTTTACGGAAGATCACCGCCTGGCAACCGGGACAGCGCTGCCACAGTCCTTCAGGCACTCCGCGTTTGGCTCGTTTGACCCCTTCGGCGGTAGCCGCTGCGGCAGCGAACTCAGGCGTAGTCGATGACATGCGATTTCCTTCTGGCTTTGAACCCACCGTCTGGGGCGATTCGTTCTATCTTAATCTAACGAAGAGCAGGTTGCGGGGAGATTTCGATCAATTCCCAACCGCCGCAGTTACCTTCTTCGGCTTTCCAAAGGTCGCCGATCACGTGATGCAGCAATTCGCAGCGAATCACCGAAGCGATCGGCTCTGGCGTCACAATGGCCGCGACCTTGGTAGAGTTTTGGTATTTTTTGCAAATCTTGTCGAGCGCACTTCGTACGCGGGTGCGTGCGTCCGCTAGCATCTCTCCCTGAGGGGGGCAAATGCTATCGGGATTTTCTTGCCACTGACGGTAAACCTTGGGTTGGTTTTGTTTGACCTCAGTGATCAATTTGCCTTGCCAGAGACCGGCGTCCAAGTTGCGAAACTTATCGATTCGCTTGACTTTGGCCATGTGGATCTTGGCGATAATCTCCGCCGTTTGCTGTGCCGGCTGGCAAGGGCCGCAATAGACGACATCGATCGAAAGATCGGCCATCTCGTGCGCCGAATGTTGGACCTGTTCGACCCCGCGGTCGCTCAGCGGCACGTTTAACGTGCCACGGATTCGGCCTTGAAGGTCGTAATCGGTACAGCCGGGACGAATGAGCGCTACGCGCAACATATAAAAGCTACACCTATGCAGTTCTAGAGGCGGTCGCGGCCAGATTCAGGTCGCGGACTGCCGGGGCGTAATCGGGTTTGCCAAAAATGGCCGACCCCACTACTAACAAATCTGCGCCTGCTTCCGTGCAGCGCCCAATAGTATCCAAATTGACGCCGCCATCAATCTCAATCAATATGTCCGGCGCTAACCGGCGTACTTCTCGGATTTTGTCGAGGGCGACTGGGTTAAATTTTTGTCCGCCAAAGCCGGCGTTGACGCTCATCATCAAAGCGACGTCCGCTTCGGGCAGTGCAGCCGCAATCACCTCGACCGGAGTCTCAGGGTTAATCGCAACTCCAGCGCCGGCGCCCAGCGATTTGATCTCACGCAAGATGCTAGCGACGTCATCAACAGCTTCGGCGTGAATGGTCATCACGTCGGCGCCGGCCTCATGGAATTGTCGGATGTAGTCATGCGGCTTCTGGATCATCAAATGAACGTCGAGCGGCAGATCGGTCAATTTTCGAAACGCTTCGACAATCGGCATCCCGTAGGTAATGTTTGGGACAAATATGCCGTCCATCACATCTAGATGCAGTGCTTTCACACCGGCCGCTAGCAAACGCTCGACCTCACGCTCTAAGTTGGCGAAGTCGCACAACAAGAGCGAGGGGAGAATAACAGGCGCAGCTTCACGAAGCTGAGCGAGGTGATCGCGACGTGACATGGAGTTCGAGGCTAGTGCGTCAGGATGATGTTTGTAATCTTCATTCGCCGAAGGTGACGAAACCGGTGCGTAGGCCTGGGACGCTCGTAAAGATGTAAGGTGTCGGCCAAAGGGCCGCGGGAATTGAAAGCCTACGCTACTTGGGACATTTCCAGTCTGCGCAATTGTATCAACGGCTACAGACAGAGTCAGCACCCAACGTGAGCCAATGTCGTAACCCGCAGCGGCGCAAGAGGTTAAAACTCGCAAATTATCCCGAATCTTGGCCCATTTGGGGGTCTGGGCGAAACAATGCGCCGTTAGTTTCCCTCGTGGCCCTACGGGATCACAGCCACGATTCCTCTCCGGCTCAAGAAACGACGACGCCGGCTTCTATCAGAAACCGGCGTTGACGACGGGGATTTTTTTCAATCTAGCGCGATGGAAACTCTAGCCCCTGGGCCTGTTTCTCTAGCAGCTGCAGTTGCAGGTCAATGATCTCTTCCTTGGCTTTTTCACGCGCATCATACTGATCACGCAGCTTTTTGACCCGCGACTCGATCTCTTTCGCTTGCTTGTCGCGCTGCTTCATATCGGTGGTAAAGATGTCGGCCAGCACTTTTTTCAAGTCTTCGCGAGCCTTGTTTTTTTCGTCGTCGGTTTTGGCGTTCTGCAGCATTGTGAACTCGCGTTGGATCTTCTGATACATCTGCGACGGCTGGGCCTGGATCGGTGGATTAGAATAGGCTGTACCTGCCGGGGCGTACCACGGTTGACCAGCTACCGATGCTTGCGGTGGAGCCGGAAGGTAGGCAGGAGATGGCGAAGCCGGGACTGCATACGTCGCCGGGATCTGAGGCGGCGTTTCGGGGGAGGGCATTCGGTTTTCTTCGGGGGCGTAATACTCAGTAGTCGCACGCGCCGGAATTGAGAAGTTGCCGCTGTTGGGTTGCGGGGCGGCATCTCGAGGTTCATCCCTCCACCACACCAATGGCTCACTAGGTGTCGGCGTCAAAGAATTAGGGCTCGCCATTGCTGGAACTGTTCTAGGAGAGAAGTAGATTTCTTGAGTACCAAGCTGCCCCCTAGGAATGTCCACTCGCGGCGGAACCGACCCCATGCCGAGACCGTTAGTTGTTTGCGGCGCTTGCTCAGTCGTCTCGATAATCTCGGCCCGGAATTTGACCCTTTGCTTGATCAGGCTATCGACCAGTTGTTGACTAATCTTGCGGTTGACCGGATGCGCGGCGTCTTGGGGGATCGCCCAAGTGATCGGCGAATCGTCACTTTCTTTGGGCACAATCACGCAATCAAGGGCCAGCGGTAGGAAGGCGTTCTGGTCGTTGTCGATTTTGATGACATAGCGCTCGCTGTTATCCCCTTTGGGCACGAAATCTTTGATATCGATCGGATCGGTCGGGACTTGGATGATCGCGTAGAAAGTGGGATCCTTAGACGACGCAGCAGCAGCGACAATCGGCGGCGACGCAGGATCGAAAAACGGCGGATTTTTGGGATCGATTAGTCCTTCCAAGCGAAAGCGGGCGCCCGATTCTTGCTGCTTGTCGATGTACTCTTGCGTGATCGGGGCAGGGCCGGGCATCGCGCGGTCGGCGTTCACCTCCAGTACAGCAACACGGTGAGCAGTGAATGCTTTTGGTTCTGTCGGATGTGGCGAACCGACTACTTTCACCTCGATTAAACGGCAGTTATTGGCCAAGTAATGGCCAACCTCTATTGTTGGTTCCACTGAGGTGTGATTCAACGTCTTGGTGGCCATTAACAGCCCAATCGCTTGATTGCCGATATTCGCCTCCAATACTTCGTCCGAAGCTCCTTTGGGATCCAACCACACTTCGACGGTCGCCCGCTTCCCTATTTCGTCTCGTTTCGTCTGAAAGTTACCTTCCAGCGAAAACTGATATCCAAGATGCCTCAGCGTTTCGATCTTCCCTCGCAGGAGCCTGGCGATGTTGGAATCAGGCGCGTCTAACGGCGCTCGAAATGATATCAGCGTCCGAGTCTCACGAGGGCTGGTCGACAACGTAGAGGCGTAGCAAAACTCACACTGCTGGGCGACCGTGAAACTATCGTCCGGCTTGCCTTCTTCATGTTTCGTCGCGACCAGCGAGAATCGCTGCGCGAGGAGATTCGTGTAGAGAAACGAGAGGGGATAACGATCGCAATCGAGAAAAGCGAGCAGCCGATTGCCCATCGAGCCGGCGTTCACCATCGTCGTCGGACCGCGACGCGGCGCCTTCGCGATCGGCGTGGTCCACAGTTCAAACAAATCCATCGCATGATCACGGGCAGTCCCGTCGATGGTCGCCTGCGTGAACCAGTTGTTCTCCGGCGTCACCGGCATCTCGACTACCACTTCCAGCGCCGCTTGGATGTCGAGCGGACTCTGTCGAGGACGCAAGACCTTTTTTACACTTCGTACCAAGCAATCGCTGGCAATTTCGATCCGTTTCGGGCCTGCCGCTGTCATCAGAGGGCCGATCAGATGAAATCGCTGCGCTGACGGCTCGAACGGATCTTTCAGTCCGTTCATCGATGGGTCGACGTAGAGGGTCAGTGTTCTGGTTGCAGCGTTGTCCTTTGCGGTCACTTCGGCTGGAGCGGCATCGACAACATTCGCCGGGCGATGTGCAGCCATTGCGGCAGTCACAGGTTCACCCAGCGGAACCAAGCCTTGCAACAGGAAGCGAAATTTCTTGGCACGCAGCTCTTCGATTTTTTTCTGAAGTTTTGTGCTGTCGAAATTCGTCGGTCCATTGTTATAGCCTGGAGCGGATCCTGGAATCGATTCTAGGCGAACCACATTGATTCCCCCGCCGGGCGATTCAGGGGTCGTGCTGCGAATCGTGAAGTAGCCGCCGATCGAAAAATTGCCAACCGACTCTTTGGTGATGCCGGTCCCTTCGGCGATCACCGTAAGCCGGCGGTTGCCCTTGTTGTGCAGCAGCCAATCGCTGGGATAGGAGTTTGCTTCTAAGGGGACTTGGATGGTGGCCGCTGTGTTGGCTGGGGCTGGCACGTTAGAGTCGGTTGTTGTCGGAACCATTGGCTTCAACACAAATGGTCCCTTGATCGAGTCAATCCGTTTTTGAGTGACGCCCTTCTGCTCTCCCACTTGGGGGACGATCAGTCTGGCCTCCAGATAGCGTTCGCCATCCAGCATGATCCCTTCGAACCACTCCAAGAAGCACATTTCAGCTACCAGTTGGCCGGAACTTGCGACCGACAAACGCAGGTCGCCATGTTTGCTATCGCGAGCACGCTCCAGGGTGAATTGGTCGTGCTGCTTCGGATCGAGCCGGACCTTAACGACGGCGTACGGCCACAGCGCGTACTGCGGGGAATCGCCATACTTGGGCAACGGATCCAGATAGCCATGGGGAGTGATCCGCCTTGTCGATAGTGCAAAGCCCTGCTTGGCAGCCAGCATCGCGTCGATCTGCGTTTGATCAATGCCGGCGCTGGCGGGAACATCCACGACGACCTGCACGCATTTTTGATCGTCCGCCAAAAAGAAAGTTCCGTCTGGTTTCGCCTCTTTCACGCCGCGGAAGATGCAATCGTGCGCTAGTTCTCGCCAGCTAAACGAAGCATATTGGTTGTGAGTGTAGAGGAAAAAACGCTCGGACGATGGGACGTCTAGAAACATTTCGACCGGGTGAGACTGCGCATTGACGAGCAGCGTCAAAGTCTTTGTCTCCGCACCAGCGGGCTGAGCGGTGATTTCTTCACTTGTATTCTCAGGCATGGCTGCCGCGGTCGCCGGTTGATCTTCCTTCGGCTCATCAGTCGCCGCGACTGTCGTATCCGCTTCCCAGCTAATATCAACGGGTTCGCCCAAGGGTGTGAGTCCCTTCAGCACAAAGCGAAAGTTCTTCGCCAGAAGATCATCGATTTGCGGCTGAAGCATTTCGTTGGCAACTGATATATTTCTCAGCTGCACCAATTGGCTGGTATTTCCTGGCGACTGGATTCTCCAATTGCAGATCATGAAGTAGCCGCCGATCGTTTTCTCGGTGAATCCTTCTTTCGTTGTCTCTGTGGCTTCGGCGACTAGCATTAGGCGCGTGTTCCCCAGGTTGTGTGCTAACAGGTCGGCGGGAAACACGCTGACTTCGAGTGGTACAGAGACAGTCGGCAACTTCGGCTGCTTTGTAACGGACTGCAAGTTCGGCTGATTTGTGACGGACTGCAACCTGAGCCGAATCTGAGCGTTCTGCAGATCATCAATAAATTGTTGGAGCCCCTGGACATTTTTCGCGGCTTCCCCTGTGTTGTCCACGATTTCTACTTCAATGACCTGCTCGTCGGTGGCGGGTTCAGTTTTGATGCGGAGCAGGTAGGGAAAGTTGAAATCGCTAATGCCGTATGGAATCGCGGTGTACAACCGGAAAAATTCGCTTCCCTGCCGGTCGTCATTCTTCGTTTCACGCTCGATCCTGGTATCCGCAGGAAGTTTGATCGTCGCGCCTATGGGATGGGCTGATGCTGCATCTTCAGTTGCCGATACTTCGGTACTCTCGGGCAAAATATTTGGATCAATTTCCTTTGGCGTCGATACCGTCAACACGAAATGAATGCCGGCTTCAAGCGACTGATCGATCACTTTTTGGTTGATGCGGTCAGCCAACAGCGGCGAGTCAGGACCATAAGGAATCGATAGAGTAACGAAGCTAGAGACCGACTCCGGTTGCGGCTCAACCTTAAGCGTTGTGCAATCGATTGCAATGTTGAAAGTAGAAGGGAATTTTCCATGTGCTCTTAGATTGCACTTGGGGTACGGCGGCGGACCCGGAATAAAATCGACAAGGACGCGCAATGTTTTCTCGCCTTGTTGGTCAGGCAGCCATCCAATCGCTTCAGCTACCGGTTCTCGCACCCTGAATTGGAATCTTTTCGCCGTGAGATCATCGACTACTTTCTGATTAAACTCCCCCGGTTTCCACACCCCTCCGATACGGTCAACTTCCACTTCGGTAACATGAAATTTCTCGCCACTGCGATCGATCATTTCGCCAACGATCCGAGTTATTCTGGCGTTATCGACAAGCGGTTGATAAAGGGAAACAGCTTCGGTATTGAATCCCACCGGAACATAGGTGAAGGAAACTCGCTCTCCAATTTTCAGCGTTAGTTTGGCAAGCGGGTACGTATCTGCCGCCAACGGAATGCGGAGCGTCATCTTGGGTGCAAAAGCCGTAGATGGCGTAAGTCCGTATCTGAGCTCGAAGTAGCGTTCATCAATCGTGCGGCTGCTCGTCGCCGGTGCGCCCAATGGAACCAACCCTTTCAGTTCAAACCGAAAGTTTTTCGCCAGCAGATCATCGATCTGAGGCTGAACCTTGTCGCGGTCGAGGTCGGCTGGCCAGATTCTCAGTTTAACTAGATGGACGCCGTTCTCGGGCGCCTGCGTCGTCCATTCACGAATCATGAATTGGGCGGGAATCGTTTGCTCGACGTTCGCTTCTTGCGTCGCCTCCGTGGGAACGGCGACCAGTGTCAGTCCGGAATTTCCCCAGTTGTGCGCCAGCAACGCGCCGGGATACGCTTTCGCGTCCAATGGAGCCTGGACGTAGCGCTGTTCATAGCGGCTGAATAGGGGAGCTTCGCGGAGACGCACTTTGATCTGAGCCGCATGTACGTCATCGATATATTGTTGGTGTCCTAGCACGTTTCTCGCCGCTTTGCCCGTGTCGTCGATAATTTCCATTTCGACAAACTGAAATTTGGAATCAGCGGCGGCTGGTTCCCAACTCTTGATGCGGACCGGATACGGAAAACCAAAACTCCCCGCACCGCCATTGAGCTGCATCTCCAACTGGAGGAGGCGGTCTTCGTACTTTTCTGCGCTCCCTCCCTGGCCGTAGTGGCTGGTTTCTAGCGGAACACGAATTGTTGCATAGGTCGGTTTCCCTTCTGGCCTTTCCAACTCGCCGTCTGTCGCCGCTTCTTCCTCTCCCCACGCGTAGCGCACTACCCCAACGCCCACCAACGAAACCGCCAGCAGCGCCGTCGCCAAATATGCAGTCAATTTACTTTTGAGCATCACTGCGTTCCTTCAAATCAGCTTCGGGGAATGGGGTCACTTCCAATGTGAGCAATTCGTGCTGCAAGCGATCGAAATCGGCTTGCTGGGGGCCTTCTAGCGATTGCAGGCGAGCCTGGATCGATTCGATGCTAGAGTCGTTGGCCGCTGGTCGTGTGATCGGTGTCGGCGTTTCTTGTTTGGGAGCAGGAGTCATCCAGAGATAGACTCCACCTACCACCAACGCCATTTCGCACAGCCCGATTGCGGCGATCCACCAAGTGCGATGGGGCTTGCCGCGGCGCGACAGACGCAGCTTGCCTTGTTGAAAATCGGACAGTACGCGTTCTAGTTTCTTTTGCAGTTCCAGCGCGCTGGCGAAACGACGATCGGGTTGTTTTTCTAGCAGCCGATCGATGATGTCCGACAGTTCGTCCGGGATCTCGGCGTTCGACTCCCATGCTGGGCGATGCGGGTCGTGACAGGTTCGTTTGAGCACCGCCATCGGGCGTTCGGCCCGAAACGGAGGATGACCGGTCGCCATGAAATAGAGGACCGAGCCGAGGCTGAAGAGGTCAGAGCGATGGTCGAGTGCTCGCCCATCGGCTTGCTCGGGAGACATATAGTGCGGCGTGCCGGATACGACGCCTGTATAGGTCAAGCTGGCGTCATCCGACGCGCGGGCCAAACCAAAATCGGTTAGGTAGGCCCGGTCGACATCGTTCTCTAGCAAGATGTTGGCCGGTTTCACGTCGCGATGGACCAGGCCTTGGGCGTGAGCGGCTGCGAGTCCCGAGGCGGCTTGCACGCCGATCCGCAGGATCTCGGACACGGCGAGCGGCCCGGCGTGATCGACGCGCGCTTGCAGCGATTCGCCGGGGATGAACTGCATTACCAGAAAAGGGTTTTCATGATTTGATTCGACGTTGTGAATCGAGACGACATGCTCATGCACAACGGCGGCGGCAGCGCGGGCTTCGCGGGCAAATCGCTGTCGCGCGGCGCCGATCCGCGAAAGATGAGGCGCAAGCAGCTTGATTGCGACAGGACGGTTGAGCTCGGTATCTAATCCCTTGAGCACGATCCCCATGCCGCCGACGCCGATGATGCGCTCGACTTCGTAGCGACCGAGTCGACCGAGCAGCTCGGGATGGGACGGCGCCGCAAGCAGGCCACGGACCATGGTCTCGTCGACGCTACGACGCTGGGCGACAAGCGTTTCGGTCGAGCGATACCGATAGAACTGGCCGGACGCTGGCTCGTCATCAGCGACCGGGGTTAGCAGTTCACGCTGCGTTTGCCAAAAGGGTTGATCGCCAGAGAGCTGAGTCAGACGCTGCTGGCACGCGGCGCAGCTGTCGATATGGGCGGCCGCTTGTTGAAAATCGGCCGAGGTTTCGTCTCCTTCAAGCAGCACGCGTAGCGGTTGGTCGGAGCACGGCTGGGAAGAGCGGATCGTCATCGAGCTTGCTCCTCAAGGGTTTGTATTTTTTCGCGGATCTGTTTGGTGATCCGGCTGCGGGCAATATAGACGACGCCGACGCTGACTCCCTGCTCCGCCGCGACCTGGGCGATCGGTTGCGCTTCGATGCTGGTTTTCCAAAATAGTTGCCACTGTTGCGGGCTCACCTGAAGGCGAACTTGCTCGGCCGCCCAGCGAAAAAGTTCGCGGCGATATTCGAGCGAAAAGATCTGCGTCGATTGACCATTGGGATCAGGATGCTGGGCGAGTAGCCCGGCGATCTGGCTGTCTCCAGAGCCAAGCCGCTGATGTTGGGGCCGGGTCAGAAAGTTGATCGCCAAGTTCTGAGCGATCCGAAACAGCCAGGCCTGAAAGGGGCCGCGGCTCTCGTTGTCGACCCAGCGGCCGACCGCTTTGGCGACGCTGGCTAGTACCTCTTGAACGAAATCCTCGGCATCGGCCTGCTGAAAGCCTTTGCTGCGAGCAAGCCGAAACAATAGCGGCTCATAAATCTCGACAAATGCGTCCCACGCTTCCACGTCAGCCGCATCCGGTAACCGGCGGATCAGCGTTTCGCGCGTATCTGGAAGAGGTGGCAAGGTTTAGGTCGCTTCATGCGTGTCCAAAAAAACGGGTCAGGCGATAACCCTTCTATGGTAAGACACACGAGCGGCGAAAACCTTTCGGTTTTGGGAAAAGATTTTTGGAAACGGGGAATGGTCTTAAGAGCCCGAGGTGCGAGCCGAGGGAAAACAGCCGCTTTTTCTAATGACGAATGTCTAAATCCTAATGTCTAAAAAGATCGTAAGAGCTTCTCGCCCAAGATTTATCCGGCGGTCGTCTTCTACCTGTTTGGTAGCCAGATTGCGCCGCGGCTTTCTTGCTTGGCGGTTTGACCAACTCGGCGGGCTTTGATCCCGATGTCGATTGGCAGACTAGTCGGCAACTACCAAGTTCTAGGAGTTGCAAAGAAAGCGTGAGAGAGCGAGGGAGTGGCTGTTTGCGCAGGGTCGAGAATCTTCTGCGCAAACCAATGTGTTTTGCATGCAAACAAATAGCTGAATAGCAAACATAACGGTACAATTACCATTCTATGGCTTCTATGGCGCCGAGGTTTTTCTTCTTTCATTGATTTAATTTGGGCTACACCCGGCCGCTAAAACTGCGATTTACTCATCCAGGTCTCAATTGCTCGGAGTTTATTATGCGTCAATATTTAAATCGTCGCGGCTTTACACTGGTCGAGTTATTGGTCGTTATTGCGATTATTGGCGTCTTGATCGCGTTGCTGTTGCCAGCCGTTCAGCAGGCTCGCGAAGCGGCCCGCCGGATGCAATGCACCAATCGTCTGAAGCAGGTCGGTTTGGCCGTTCACAACTTTGCCGATACGCACAACGGACTTCCGCCGGCGACGATTGGTTATGAGCTCGCCAACGGAGGTCATCAGCCACGGGCGTCGTTTTTCATTTTGATTTTGCCCTATATGGAGCAAACGAATGCTTACGATTTGATTTCGTCCAAGACCAACAATCTGGCGAATGTCGTGACCAATAATGGTTTTTGGAACACGCTTACGGCCGCGCAACAAGAGTCATTAAACTTCTCTGAGTTTTTGTGTCCTTCTCGACGCGGCAGTGCTGATGTGATGCCCAATGGACCGAATACGACGCAAGGAAGCATTCATGGCCCGCGCGGCGATTATGCCATTGTGCAAGGTTTGCTAAATCGGCACTGGTCGCAATGGGTGACCAACTACGAGGCGACCGGCGTACCAAATCAACGCGGTCCGTTTCGAGCTGCCAAGTGGACAGGGGGAAATGCGGGGAATTGGCGTCCTCGTGATACGTTTGCCTGGATGTCTGATGGCACTAGCAATCAAATTTTGGTGGGCGAAAAGCATATCCAAAAAGATGATATCCATCTTTGCTCGGCGAGTCCCGGCAGCGCAGCCGAATCGCGAGCAGAGCAAGCTGATTGCTCGATTATTTCGTCCGGCGACTGGGGGACCATTCCGACGGCTCGATCGTTCAATGCGGGGTTTGCTCGCAATTCTGCCGAACTTGTGGCCTTCACCGAAGCCGGTGCGCAGTGGGGCAGCAATCACCCAGGGGTCTGCAATTTTGTGCTCGGTGATGGATCGGTGCGTTCGATCTCGATTACGCTTCCGACAGGCGATGGTCCGACATTTATTCTGTCGGCGCTAGGCAACGTGAATGATGGCAACGTCGCATCGATTCCTTAAATCACGACATATTTGGACTCGAGCTGTGCTGAACCGATCACGACGCCGCGCGTATTGTGCGCGCGGCGCAATCTCTTTGGCCGGCTTGCTTTTGCCCGCATCTTAAATTCGGAACCCACATGAACAAAATAATCATCGGACTATCCATTGTCGCCTGTCTGGGCGCGATTGGCTGCGGAGGTTCGTTGGAAGACCTCCGCGGAACCGTGAAGTTTGAAGATGGCTCCCCGCTTAACCTTGGATCCGTTTGTTTTCTTAAAGATGGATATCTGGCGAGCGGACTCATTCAGCCGGACGGAAGCTATGTAGTCGGTTCGATCCAAGACGACGACGGTCTTCCCGAAGGAGAATATCAAGTCTATATCGATGGCGCAGTCGTCGAAGACCTGCGCGCACGGACTGGTGTGAGGGCCGTCATCGCCGAAGAAATGACGAAACCCGAAACGTCCGGTCTGACCTGCGAAGTGCCAGTCCAGGGAGGCCGGTTCGATATCGTCGTGAAAAAACCGAAACAGTAGCTTCAGCATCGATGGGCGCCAACCGCGGGCATTCGTAAACTAGCCTGGCAACCAGATTGCGCCGCGGCTTTCTTGTTGGGCGGTTTGGCCGCTGCGGCGGGCTTTGATGCGGACGTAGGGGGCGACGTAGCGACTGCGATCGGCGAAGGAATCGGGTTCGGCGTCTTCTTTGGCGTGCAGCGGTTCGACTAGGTCTTCGATGACAAAGCCGCTGCGGCACATGAGCCCGACCAGATCTTCCCAGCGATGTAGGTACTCGAGCGTTCCTTCTTCGCGATGCCGACTGCCGACAACCGGCGGCAGCGGGCCATGACGGTAGTAGGGCTCGATCAGTTCGTATCCGCCGGGGCTGCGCTGGATGTCGGTTTGCAGGCTGGTTGGCGTTTTGTGTTGACTGATGTAAAGTCCGCCGTCGCCGAGCAACCGCGCGACTTCGGCATAAACGGGACGCAGGTCCGGCACATAGCAGGTACTGACTGGCTGGATAATCACGTCAAAATCGGCGGCGCCGAGCATCGAGAGATCGTCCATTGACGCTTCGACGGTGGTTAGTGTTAACCGCCGTTCAGCCGCAACTTGACGATCCAGTTCTAGCTGGGCCGGGCTGATATCGACCACGGTGACGATGGCGCCCGCCGCGGCGTAAAGCGGTCCTTGGCGCCCTCCACCGGCGCCCAGGCAAAGAATGCGTTGGCCGACAACGCTGCCGCCGAGCCAACCCCATCGATCGACCAAGGCCAGCGGATCTTTGAAGTCAGCGTCGTTGGCGGGGCGCGCAAAACGATCGCGCTGCCTTACCTTGCGATCCCAGGCGGTTCGATTTTGATCCAGGGAATAGGCGTTGGAGTCGAGGGGAGCTTCGTCAGTCGACAACGGGATATTCCTTGCTTTACCAGCGAAAGTCACACTGCCGGCAGCGGACTTCGATTTGCAGAATGTCGAGTCCACGCGGGCGATCGGCGCCGCAGCGTGGACAGATAAAACCAAAATAGGCTCGCGCGGCCGCTCGGCCAAGCTCCCAATAGAGCAAAGCGCACAGCAGCGTGTTGACGCCTGCATAGGCGGCGGGCCAACCATTGCCGATGGCGAGCGATCCCAGACAAAAAAGCGCCGACGAGACGGTGGCGAACGCCAAGTAATATCGGGCCGACGCCCAGACGGCGCGACCGCCGAACCACAGTCCGACTGCCAAAATCAACGGCAGATAGGGAAACAGCATCACGGCTTGAGCACGATCTTGCGCGTTCACGGCCAGGGCCACGGCGACGCAAAGTTGAAACAGCGTGAGCAGTGCCGAAAAGAGAAAGACGAGCGCCACCGAGGGAGGAGTCGCCGACACGGCCTCGGACGAGCCGCTATCGTCAGGCGAGCGAAACGGATTGGGAGGCTCGCCAGTGGACATGGGTTGATTCCATAAAAAAAGCCGACGTCGCCCAGTGCGGCCGTCGGCTTATCGATTGTTAGATCGAAGAAGCAGGCAAGCTTAGTCGAGGAACCCGACCAGCTCTTGGCTGCGACTTGGCTGCTGCAGTTTGCGAACCGCTTTGGCTTCGATCTGGCGGATACGTTCGCGGGTCACTTTGAAAATGTGTCCCACTTCTTCCAGCGTGTAGCTGTAACCGTCGCCCAGACCGTAACGGAGCTTGATGATCTCGCGTTCACGATAGCTAAGGGTTTTCAGCACGCGGCTGATGCGGGTCCGGAGCATTTCTTGGGCGGCGCCGATCGCAGGACTTTCGGCTTCGCCATCGGGCAGCAGATCGCCAAACTGGCTATCTTCGCTGTTGCCGACAGGACGATCGAGCGAAATTGGGTAGCGGCTCATCGCGAGTACGCGACGCGCCTCTTCGACGGTCGTGCCGGCGCGACGGGCCGTTTCTTCGAGGGTAGGCTCGCGTCCTTTTTCCTGCAGCAATTGGCGAGCGACGTTGCGAACGCGCGACATCGTTTCGACCATGTGGACCGGAATCCGGATCGTACGGCTTTGGTCGGCTACGGCGCGAGTGATCGCCTGACGAATCCACCAAGTGGCGTACGTACAGAACTTGAACCCGCGACGGTATTCAAACTTGTCGACCGCTCGCATCAGGCCGGCGTTGCCTTCTTGGATCAGGTCCAGGAAGCTCAAACCGCGATTGCGATACTTTTTGGCGATCGAGACCACCAAACGCAGGTTCCCTTCCGACAGCTCGCGTTTGGCTTGCTGATATTCAGAGTAGATGACCTTAAGCTGGTTGACGCGACGGCGCAAGCTGGTCGGCGTTTCTTGGGTTGCAACCAGGATGTTGCGATATTCGGCGACCCAGTCGGCCCGTTCAGCCTCGGGAGCTTTGGCCTGCTTGCTGGCGTCGATGCGAATTTTCAGGTCGTCAATGCGACGCGAGAAATCTTCGAGCGTGCCGATCTTCGATTCGATGCGTTGGGTGCGCAGACCGAGTTCTTCGACCAGTTTGACCGAGCGACGACGACGACGGCCGAGTCGAACCCAAGCTTCAGCGCGTTGGCTTTCGCTCCGCGATTTGCTGGTGGCGATCCGGTAGTCGCGATAATTGCGCTTCAGCAGGGTCTCGAGCGTTTTGAGATTGTGGGGCAATCGACCGAGAATCTGCTCTTTCTCTAAACGATCGGTGACCGAGACCTGCACGGTGCGATCGAACGGCAGTTCGCCATCCTGAACGCGACGCAAGACTTTGATCGCGTCTTGAATGACGTAATCGCATTCCAGCAGCATGCCGCGGAACTTGGCCCGAGTCAGCTCGATCTTGCGGGCGAGAAAGATTTCTTCCTGACGGGTCAACAACGGGATTTCGCCCATCTGCGTCAGATACATGCGGACCGGGTCATCCGACCAAGTTTCGCCATCATCGCCTAGGAATTCGTCGGACGAATCATCAGCGCTGTCGTTGCTTTCGGCATCGACATCCAGCAATGGAGTGTCGTCGCTGTCCCCATCCAACACTTCGACCGAAGCGTCAAAATCTCGGGGGCTGCGAACGCGAGCGTCATCGTCTTCAAAATCATCAATCAGGGCGTCGTACAACATTGCACTCCTTCACTCGCCAAAACGTGAGTTGGGATTTCCGAGTCGAGGAAACTCCAAGCAAGATTCATCGTCATTCCACCCAATTTGATCGCGTCCGACGCCGAGGTAACGCGGCAAGGCGTTGCGTACGGAAATTGCGATCCACCTAGTGATAAGGCGGCGAAAAGGATCAATCTCAACTCAGTGCTTCACTCGTTTGTTTTTCGCGGCGGCTTGGCATCAAACCAAGCAAGTCTACCACCGAACTAGTAACGTATTGCCGTCCGTGGACATTTGGTAAGAGATTAGACATACACGTGTTACGACCTCGATCCATTTATCGCAATCACGCCGCTTCCCCAAGACGCCGTATTTTTCCTACGTGCTACGTCCGCCAATTCTTGAGTCATGCGTCGGCATCCTGCCCATCCAATTTGACAAATGGAAATTGAACCGCTTGTTCAACTTCACGAATGCCAATCAGACATTGCCCAATCATCTCAAATTCGCCATTCGTTGGTTCCGTTTACAAACCCCGCTCGAATGACAAAATTTGTTCTTCTGTATACCGCTCAACCGATATCCCCCATCCGCTGCACGGAATATTAAGGAATCGGTTATGCGTTCTATTCTAATCAAACGTATTGTTCGGTTTCCATGAGTTTTCCTCGCGCCAATCGCGCATTGCCCACCCTTTAAGGGGTAATTGACAACGAAACACACTTCCGTTGCCTCTTTTGGTGCGAATGCGGCGACTCTGGAAGACGCGATCTACTGCGGTGAACCGAATGCGAATCAGCAATTCCCCCGTGCTTGCCTATTTAGCGGCCCTTGGTATTCCATCTTCGGATTTGAGCGTCTTCCTCAATCCATCGCCGCGGCGGTAAGATGTCGCTAAGGGAGCAAACGGGAACTGTTTTGCGCTGGCCTACTTCCTCTGTTCAAATTTGCAGTCTCTAAATTTTAACTAGGGGGACCGCTCGGTCTAGAGTTTAGTTTGGATTTCCTGCTGCGGCAGGTCGTGATTTTTACTTCGACTGAAATTACCCAGATTTCCTAGGCGTTGTGATTTCTCATCCAGGCGACAATCGGCAACATTACCGTTGATATTTCGCGCTATCTCGCGCGTTTGGTCCCTGCTAGTTGTTTGCTGCATTTGGGCTCGATAGCATAGACGCCCCCCCTTAATTTTCTCGACACTCGGGAGTTGCAACGGATGAATTCGCAAAATCTGGCCGGAAAAGCGGCTCTGGTTACTGGAGCCAGCATCGGAATTGGTCGCGCCGCCGCAATCGCGCTGGCCAAACGTGGGGCCAGTGTTGCCGTCAATTATCGTTCACAGCCTGAAAAAGCGGCGGAAGTGGTGGAGACGATTCAGCAGCTAGGGGGCCAAGCGATCGCCGTGCAAGGCGACGTCTCTAGTCTCGAAGCGGTCCAACAGATGGTCCAACAGACGGTCGACGCGTTCGGCAGTTTGGACGTGGCCGTCAGCAACGCCGCCTACAGCGATCGTCAGCGCTATTTTGAGGCCGATCTCGAAGGTTTTCATCGTACGATCAACGTCACCATGTGGGGTGCATTTCACTTGCTGCATGCCGCGACGCAGCAAATGCTCAAGCAAGGCAACGGTGGAGCGATCACGTTTGTCAGCTCGCCCCACGCGTTTATTCCGGCGCCCAGAGCGATGGCCTACAACATGTCCAAAGCGGCGATCGACCACATGGCCAAGACGGCGGCGATTGAAGTCGCTGAATTTGGCATTCGCGTCAATATTTGCCAGCCTGGTTGGACCGACACTCCTGGCGAGCGAAAATTCGCCTCCGAAGAGACGCTAGAGTCTGGAGGCTCCAAGATCCCGCTCGGACGACTGGGAACGCCTGAAGAGATGGGGGAAGCGATCGCCTACATGTGCGACCCGGCCAACAGCTACATGACCGGTGCAACGCTGCTGGTCGACGGTGGAATCAGCTTGCCGTGGTGGGGAAATCGTGGATCGGCGGCGCCGGGGTAAAGAATTTACGAAAAACCAGATTCCCGCCGTTTGAGCGACGCATGCCTGCGAATTTCGATTTAAGATAGAAGTTTGGCTGCGTACTTTTCGATTTTGTCTTCTCGCTAGTCTGCACGGATCTATGCTGAAATATCTGCTTACGACCGACGAAGGTGAGCAAGTTGTCGTCAACTCGACCCAAGCGGGGGAGCTCATTCAAACCCCGAGTGGTCGCACGGTAGAAGTTCCGCCGCTGCGCGAGCTGCGAGCTTTGCCGCTGTACGAAGCAAATTTGCAGGGCCAGCCGGTCGCTGCTACCGGCGAATGGAACCGCGCCGCAGGGCTGCTCTTCGCGATCGGATTCGTCACGATAGTGCTGGGAGTTGGGATGGGCGCCTACATCCTGATTTGGTGGTTGCCGGAAGCGGCGGTTGTGGAAGAATTTCCCCAGGATCTGGTCGAAACTGAATTCCAAAAACTGCCGGCCGGGCAATTGGTTGAGATGTGGGGCGAATTCTCCGAGCCAGGTTATCTGGAGAAAGTGCGAGACTTCCGCACGCACAACGAGACGATCAATCTAATCCGAGCCGGCCAAATCAAAAAAGCGGCGGCTAGTTTTGGACTAGGATTGCTGGGGGTCGCAATCGTCGCCTTTGCGGCCATCATGGGGGCCAAAAGCAAGCGAGGATAGGTTGATCCATTCGCCAGCGCTATGGGCTCGAACAGGCGCTGCCATTCGCCAATGCGACTGCTCAAACAGGCGCCGCCATTCAACAGTGCTATTGCTCGAATAGGCGTCGCCATTCGACGTCGGGCAGTGGACGCCAGCGACCGACTA
Source organism: Blastopirellula sp. SH421 (assembly GCF_057808535.1). Taxonomy (NCBI): domain Bacteria; kingdom Pseudomonadati; phylum Planctomycetota; class Planctomycetia; order Pirellulales; family Pirellulaceae; genus Blastopirellula; species Blastopirellula sp. SH421. The sequence goes on along the minus strand of NZ_CM173712.1, from coordinate 5,970,117 downwards.
CTTTGGTTCGCTCTTCGGCTTGGCGCGGCTGCAACGTGTCTAGATCAAGCGTTAAGCGGATCTCGTTCCACCAGCCGCTGGCCCTCAACACATACGCGTCTTGCGACTCTCCCAAACGCCAGCTTCCCCAGGGATCCAGCCCAGGATAAACATCCAAAATGCGGGCCATGGTCGGATCATCTTTGCTGATCGAACGCAAGTTGCGACAAACGCGACAGACACCGCCGCGCAGCGCTCTCGGAGAAACCTGTTGTCCACAAGTGCTGCAGCTTTGCAATTCGTCCGTCAGCAAGCGATCGCCGCTGACCGGACAACTGGTGAATTGATCCTTGCAGCCCCGTTTTCCACTGACGACAGAGGTCTCAAGTTCTGACTCCAGCACGCGGCGTCCTGTCAATTCACACGTTGCGATCGACTCGATCGGAGCGATCTGCCCGTTGTCAGTTGCGGCCAGATGATAAGAGAGTTGCCCGGTCGCTTGGTCGTCGAAACGCGGAGGCGAAATATCGCCGGAGACGTAATGCCGAGCCCATCCTTCAAACGGCAAGCTGGCCGCCGCGTCGCCGATCAAAAAATCGATCTTGCCGATCGCATACTTGCACCAGACGATGGTCGCAAGTTGACGCTCTCCTTGTTCCGCCGCCAGGATACGCTCGTACGATTGCTCAAGCAGGACCTGCACGTTCGCACGGGCGTCACGCGTATAGGCCAAGTGCGGCTTGAGTTGCTTGAGCCCAAAGGCGCGGATCTCATGGCTGCTCAACTGTTCTCCTGTGCGCCAATAAAACTGGTGTCGCACCGGCGAGCCATCTGCCGGAATCGTCGTCATTCGCAGCAGCGGGCGTTCTTCGAGACGGCAGCCGCCCAGTTGGCACTTTCCTCCGTCGACCAGATACGGAGCGAACAACGCTTCGGCCAATTCGGGGACACCGGTCGGTTCGTCGCGTGGCGCGGATTGCGGCGCTGGCTCTAACTGCTGAAGTCGGCGGAGAATGTCTTCCCAGAAGGTTCCGCCGGGACTGATGACCACCGCATCATGGTCGGCTTCTTCCCCCTGCGATCCAATCCGAAACCGAAACTCAGCCGGCAGCCAATCCGACTGGTGGTTGGTGACGGTCGCCAATGAGAAGCCATCCCCCTGGTCAACGACGGCAATGCCCAACTGCGCAAGCGACCAAGCGACGAAGGTCGCGAAGTCCTCTTGGATCGCGGCGGGGTCGTTCATAACAGGGGGCAAGTTGGGTGGCAGATCAGAAAATGGCAAATTATCCATTCATTTCATCGGCCGCTGCTTGTCGCAAACGTGCGGCGAACTGCCGGCGTGGCGCGGCCAGCACAAAACGATCTTGCTTGATCAGTATAGTCGGCAAAACCCTCAACGTCGCAGACCCTCCTGCGCTCTTCCAGCGGTAGAAATTGAACTTGTTGCGGAAGTGAATCGCCGAGGGGTGACAGCTAGCTGACATCCCTCGCGGCTACATTGGGGGGCATGAACAAAAAACCGCCCGAACAGTACGTTTTCGTCATCACAATTAGTGAATCTCCCCCACCAAAGTCCGATCAGGCAAAGCTCAGCCTGCCCAAATCAGCCCGATCAAAGCCAGCGAAATCGCAGAGGGCTCAGACGACGCAGGCGAACCAATCAGACGGCGCGTTGGACGGTGACTCCGCTCAAGCGCCGGACGAGCCGCCGCATCTCCAGGACACAGATCGTGGATAGCACATTGTGGATCGGCAGCCCGCTGCGGCTTACGACCGAGTCCATGTCGGTTGGTTGGCCGTCGGCCAGGGCCTGCATGATCGCGGTTTCCATCTCGTTCAGTTGCATTTCGATCGGAGCATGGATCGTTTTTCCATCTTCGGTATGGGCGGGACGAGTCAGTGGGCCAAGTTCATCAAGCACGTCGTCAATCGATTCGACCAGCTTCGCTCCATCTTTTAGCAAGCGATGACAACCACGAGCATTGGCGTTGTCGATGCGGCCGGGGATTGCGAAGACTTCGCGTCCCTGCTCCATCGCGCAGCGCGCCGAGATCAACGCTCCGCTGCGCGTCGCCGCTTCGACGACGATCACGCCGAGACTCATGCCGGTGATAAGGCGATTGCGCTGCGGAAAAGCGCCGCTAAGCGGTTTGGCCAACGGCGGCGATTCGCTGAGTAAAGCTCCTTGTTCGGCGACTTCGTCGGCTAGCGTTTCATGTTCAGGTGGATAGATGCTGCGTAACCCGCTGGCGAGAAAAGCGATGGTGCGTCCCCCGGCTCGCAGCGCTCCACGATGAGCGGCGGCATCGATGCCGCGGGCCAGTCCGCTGACGACGGTAAAGCCGGCTTTCGCTAGTTCGTAACCAAAACGTTCGGCTTGGGCCAGTCCATAGCTAGAAGCATGTCGCGTGCCGACGATCGCGACCGACATGGCGTCGGCCGGCAAAAGATCACCACGCAAAAACATGATGCTGGGCGGATCGGGGATCTCAGTTAACAAGTGAGGATAACGATCATCGCCGAGCGCCAGGATGTCGACATCAAAGTCGACGCAGAGCGAGATCTCGCGATCGATATCAATCTCGCCGGCCGACACGATCTTTTTGCTAAGAATGGGGCCGACGCCGGAGACCCGCTCTAGTTCGCTACGCGATGCGGACAGCACCGCGGCATGCGTGCCGAATCTCTCAAGCAGCAGCTGTGAAGTTCGCGGACCGACGCCGGAGACGAGTGCAAGCCGTAACTTGGCGCGAAACGCCGGATCGGCGAACTGGTCGGGGATATCACTCATCAAAGTAGCTTGGCTCGATCTGGGTAGCTTGGCTCGGTCTGGCGGGGGATTTTTGACGCCCATTGTAGCGGGGGCGGGGCCGAGATGCCAGAATTTTGGCGAAGCCAGACAAAACTCCCGGTTTCTCCCTCGCCAGGGTCGTAACCATTGACAGGCGGCGCACATACGTAGCTGATAGACTGGGTTTCATCACTCCACTTTTTTCGGCCACTTAAGGCATACTGCTGCCTCATCGCAGGCCCCGTAAAAGCCTAGCGCTCGAAAATTGTCGCGAGACAGAACGCTAGTCCTTGGATGCACCTTCCCTGATCCCCATTTGCTTATGAATTTTTTGATCCGCTGGACGCTCTCGATCTGTTGGGTTCTCGTCGGGGCTGCGCTGTTGTTGGCTGCTGATGAGCCTGCGAAGCGCTATTTAGCCAAGCTGGAGAACGGCGAGCGATTGGTTGATGAGCAGATCCGCAACTGGTACTCGAACAACGCTCTGCCGCAACTTGCGGGACGAAATCTCATCGACGGCGACAATTCGATGCGTTGGCTGTTGGATCGCTCGTTACAACCGAGCGAGACGCCTGACGCTTATGTCGAGCTGGTGAGCGGCGATCGATTGCCGGGTGATGTGACGCGTTTTGTTCCCACTACCGCCGCTGCAGGCGTGATTGTTCCGGCCCATTTTTTGGTGCAACCGACGATCGATATTCGCCGTCCCGGCGATGAACGCATCGATTATTCGGTCCGCGTCTTGGAGCGTTTCGTAAAAAAGATCGTCTGGAAACGAGGGGGCCCGATCGATCGTTACGAACCTGCGACGATCTCTTATCGCGACGGCCGCAAGGTGAGCTTTCGCGCGATTCGCTTGGTCGATGGCGACGCGCATCTGTTGTTGGCTAATGGGAGACGCGTTGCTCGGTTCGACGAACTATCCGAGTTGCACATGCCAGAGGCGAGCAGTTGGGATCTCTACCTTGACGAGCTGGGCATGCTGCTGCCGGATGGTTTTAGTGATCTGCGTCTGGCTCGACTGCTGCAATGGGAATCGATGGACGGTTTGATTGCGACCACTTCTCTGCAGCGGTTCGACGCCGATTCGCAAGGGGATAACAATCAAGGAGATCGCTGGGTGCATGCGATGCAGCCTGCTTGGTCGCTGGATGTCTTGTGGATTCCGAACGCACGCAGTTATTTGCGTCGCAGTTTTGCTCCGGATCGCCCGCCGCTGGTTCGCTTTGCTTATAGCGAAGATCGCACCGGCGCCTACTTCTCTGAGAATGGTTGGCCTGCACGTAGCAACCGTAGCGTTGTTGGCGGTCCGCTGCGAACCGGCGACGAGCTATTTGGCTGGGGCGTCGGCGTGTTGGCGGCCAGCAAGATTAGCGTGCCGTTGTCACCGTTGGTGCGTGGTTTTCAAACGCGGATCGGCTTGGATTACGCGGCCCGCGACGGCGGCTGCGTGCAAGCTCGCATCTATTTGGATGACGAGCAACTTTTCGAGAGCCCGCTGATTGTCGGCTCGCAAAAGGTGATTGATAGCGGCCTGCTTTCTTGGCCGGCGGATAAACAAGCAAAACAACTTCGCTTGGAAGTCGATCCAGCGCACGACAATCGACCTACAGGGGCCGATCCGTTTGACATCCGTGACATGACCGACTGGTTGGAGCCGCAGTTTCAACTGGATCGCGAGCTGTTGGAAAAAGAAGTGCGGCAGCACGCGATTCAACAAATCACCGCCTGGGATGGTTGGACGGTAGTTCCGCAGCCGGAAGGGGAAATCCAAATTATCAACCTGCGGCGCGATGTCGATCGCGCCCCGATTGAGTGGCGGCTCACCGCTTTGGCAATCAACAAGCCGTTTGAATTGCGGCGCACGCTGGATCTTTCTGCCGAGGATCGCTGGCTGACGATCACGACCGATCGCTGGGGAAATTTTGGCGCGCCGCCACGGCTAGAAGTTTTGCTTGACGGCGCTACGGCGCTTGAAAGCGAGCTGCCTGAAAGCCAGCGGTATGAATCAGGACAAACGCCCCGCTATGTTTCGCTGGGCGGACGAAGTGGACCGGTCGAAGTGGTCATTCGCCAGTTTCCATCCGATGCACGCATGCCGCTCGACTGGCGCGAAATCAGCGTCGGCCCCGAGCGAACCACGTTGATTACCTTGCTGGAGGATCCGACCACCGCCGAGGTCGCCGAGATGAAAACGCTCTCCGGCGATCCAGCCAATGTGGAGCTAGTCGATTCTCCTAGCATGATCGGCGCGCCGGCGATCCGGATCGCGCCAGGCGACTTTGTCGAAGTCGCCAAGTTTGATCCCCCGTTGGAGATTACCGAGCGATCGAGTTTGGGCGAACTTCGCTTTCTCCGCTTCGCCTATCGCAAAGAAGGAGGAGGGCAGATTGAGATTCGTTTCTTACACGAGGATGATCAAGCAGCGCCGGCCGTTTATCGTTTAGGCAAAGGAGCGAAAAAAGAGCCTGGTTTTGTCGTGCTGGAAGGGAGCGAGCTGAAAGCAGAGTGGAAGGTAGGGTTTGCTGATCTCTTCGCCAATTTTGGCGAGATCCAAGTGACTGGCATCGCCGTGCGAGTTGTCGACGGCGGGCCCTGCTTGTTCGACCACTTTTATCTCGCTCGTCGGCATTCGGATTATGAGTTGGTGATCGCGCCGAGTCCTGATCGCAACAACTGGGAAAAATGGGATGATCGGCGGGAGAAAAATTTGCCGCAGGCCCTCGCTGCTACAGTAACCATTGAATACGACGATGGAGAGCAGGGAAGCGGGTTTATTATTCACGAGCAGGAAGGTTGGGTCGTTTCGCCTGGGCATCAGGTCTTTCCCGCAGAGCGCGAAGTGAAGATCACCACGGCGGACGGGCAGACTTTTGCGGGCAAGACGTTTGGTGTTGACCGTGAGCATGACTTGGGTTTGTTGCAGATTACCGACAAACCGCCCAACGATAATCGTTGGCCCTGGATTGATCTGACCTATCGCGAAAACTTTGAACGCCAGCAGATCCTGTTGGCGGTCGGCGTGGACGGCCAGCAAAAGCCAGCGGCGGAGGTGATACGCAAAGAAGGGGATTACTTTGGCGCGATTTGGACCCAGCCGCCTAGCTTTCCGTTTGGCGTCGGGCAAGGTGCGATTGAGATCGAGCAGCGGCTCGGCGGGCTTTGTATCGAGACGCTGAGCGGCGGTTCGCCGCTGATCGTCAATGTGTATCCCATACGCAAGCAGATGGACCGATTGAAACGAAACGAAGTCTTAGGCGCTTGGTTGATCGGCGTGGGACCCCAGCTAGGCATGACGGTTCGTCAAGCAGCGGATGGAGTGGAAGTGACTGACGTTCGCGCGGGTGGACCAGCAGCCGAAATTGGCTTTCGAGTGGGTGATTTGCTGACCAAGGTAAATGGCCAAGAGGTACGCAGTCGCGGCGACGTGCTGGCGGCCGTCGCAGCACTCAATCCCGGCGACGAGGTGGAGGTCGAATATCGACGTCTTGCGGATCGCAGCACCAAACGATTAAAGCTTGGCCGCCGCGACTGACAAAATTCAGCTTACTTGGCCACGACCTCTTCGGTTGCTTCCCCAGGCGCCGTCAACTCAAACTTGTACTCGCGCGGCCCAAACATCCGTTGACGATAAAGCACCAAGCCGTGAGCCGCGTGATACAGGGCTCCGCATTCTAGCGGCGCACCTTCGGTTTGCTCGAAGATCTTGCACATGTGCTGTGCTGCGCGAGCAACCCAAGGTTCTCGCAGCTCTTCCTCGGTCAATGAGAGCGAAAGAAATTCGAGCGTGTGCCCTGTGGTGCCGATATCTTCGGCCAGGTCAGGCGAACTGCCTGAGCGGAGGAAGTAATTGCTGCTAAGCGAACCATTCGAGTTTTGAAACTGACGCGCCTTGGTGATCGCTTCCTGAATGCGTTCATCCGCGGCGACCCACTCCGGCGTCATCTCGCCCCCTTGCGCCGTGTGACGATTTAGGGCCATCGACAATCCAATCAACCGGTGTGTTCCCCCGCAGGCGCCGCTGCCAAAGCCTTGATCGACTTCGGACTGGACTAGGCCGGGGATGCTCCATTTTTTGCCGGTTGAATCAACCCATGAGGCCGTGGTCGGCAAATAGGCGGTTAGCGAGATCAACGTCCAGCTATATTCGCGATCAAAATTGCGAGACAAGTCGAGCTGCACCTGACCGACGAAATCGCTCATCGTGTACTCGTTGCCTTCAAACTGAATGATAGTTTCCGGCGGTAGGTCACACTGAGACAAAATCGCGAGCCATTGATCGTTATGCCCTTGGCCCGTTTTTGTCCCTTGTTCCAACAGCGCACGCAGCCCATATCGCTTTTCACCATCGGCGCCGACAAACGGCAGCGGCGATCCGCGCTCGACCGTCCAGCCTGTCATCTTGCCACCCTGAAGCAGATGGTCGACGGCGGAAACAAACTTCCCTTCGTGCTCTACCGGAAAGACCGACTGATAGGCGAGCGCGCCATGCAAGATCTGCCAGGCGGCGTGATCTTTGGTGTTTAGCTTGCGCTGCGCCAGCGTGTAATCGAGAACCGCGTCGATCCGATCACGCAGTTTGTCCATATCGATGTCGGTTGTCGCCGTCGGAAGGGGTTGGCCTGCCGGAGGAGCAAGCGACGGACGGCAACCGGAGCCGGCCAAGACAAGCGACAAAATCAACGCCAAGCAATAACCGGAATACCGCACCGAGGACATAAAAGCTGCTCAAAGGTAGAAGGTTGGGAACGAAAGCCCGGACATCTCGTTATAGCATGCACATTTGGGAGAAACTAGCGAATGCGTAATTTAGGCAATTTGACGATTGTCGGTCCGCCAGCAGAATCGGCAGCCTAATTTGGAACGGGACTTGCATCTAACGGTGAAAAGGAGCTGTTCCTGCCATTTTGAAGGCCTATAATTCTGAGCGGCCTTCGGCGAATAGCTTTCAGCCACAGCAAAACGCCTGTCGTAGGGGCTGCTGTGCTCCTTCCATCAACGCTAGTGAGGCGAGAAAGACGTTATGTTCTTCGACCCGATGTATTTTCTGATTATCGCTCCGGCCCTGATCCTGGCGTTTATCGCCCAGATCTGGCTGAAGTCGACTTATGCGTCGGCGATGAAAAAGCCGGCGCCGCTGTCAGGCGCTGCGGCGGCCCGACACATTTTGGACTCGGCTGGATTGACCGACGTAGGGATTGAGCAGATCCCCGGGCAACTTTCGGATCATTACGATCCCCGAGCCAAAGTCCTGCGGCTAAGCCCTGACGTTTATCAATCGCGATCACTGGGAGCGGTTGGTATCGCCGCGCACGAAGCAGGCCATGCGATTCAAGACGCCAAGCATTATGCGCCACTCGTGCTCCGCAACCTGGCGGTTCCGACCGCCAGTTTTGGTAGCAGCGCTAGTTGGATCTTGCTAATTATCGGCATGATCTTTAATTTCAAATTTTTGATCCTGGCGGGCATTGTGCTGTTTGGCTGCGTCGTGGTGTTTCAGTTGATCAACTTGCCGGTCGAGTTTGACGCAAGTGCTCGCGCCAAGCGGGTCTTGGTCGATCTCAACATTGTGCCGCAAGAAGATATGCACGTCGTCCGCAACATGCTGTACGCCGCGGCATTGACCTATGTCGCCGCGACGCTGCAAGCGGTGCTGACATTGCTGTACTACATCATGATCTACATGGGCCGCCGCGATTAAGTGATCGATCCAGATGAAAAAATTAAGACCGCGGCGAAACCATTTCGCCGCGGTCTGTCTATTTCTTGCAAAGGATCGTTGACGCAAGCTTAGCGTCTGGCTTTGACTTTACTCGACAACTCAAAGTTAAGATCGTCCTGGGCGCCTTGGATGCTGGCGGTCAGCGGCGTCAGATGATCTGCGTTATACTCTGGAGGGGTTACTTTTTCGTACTTGTCACGCGTTGGGCTATCAGGCGTATCGTACAGTTTTTCTTTGCCGACCAATTTGTTGCCGAGGACCAGCACCTTTTTTTCGCCGGGCGCGACAAACGCGACATACGTCCCGTCTTTGATATTGCCGCCGCCGGTTGGGGTTGCCCCATCGGCGGAGACGAACGAAACAGAGCCGATTTCGATCGGTTGTCCGTCGATGGTCACCGTGCCGCTTACTTTGACTTCGTTCGACTTGACGCCGCTACTGCATCCAATCGACAGCAGCGAGATAGTAGCAACCACAGTGGTCACAAGTGTTGAGATTTGCATAAGACTGCCTTGCAGATGGAGATTGAGTCAATCGCCAACCCAGGGGCGCGAAACCCCATTGGTCTGCGCCACGCCGCTGATTGGCGAACGTACTGGACGAAATCCTACGGAAGTTGAGCCACTTCGCCGCCGCGTCCCGACATCACTCCTTGCCAGACTGATTGCGAGATTGTCTCACCCACAAACCGGACCGAACCGTCGCACATGCTGATGACCACTCCGCCGGGATGACGACTGCGTGCCGCGATTTGCATCTCGGCATTGTTGGCGGCGATGGTGCAAGGAATCGAGCGGTAGTCATTGTGGCTGGTATTCATGGACGACGCTTTGCATTGTCGGCATTGATCGGGGCTTGAAGAGTTGGGCGTCAAGATTGACATGAAACCGGGGCTTCCTTCGTCATTCATGATGTCTCCACGGTTGTCATCAATGGCGTTGGCGGATGCGATGATGATCTCTGAGAAGCAAGCAGTGTTGGACGTGCCGTCAATCATTTGGCTCATGCGATAGGTATGGCGAACGCCAAACGGAGAGCCGTTGAAGATCGCCTGATCGGCCGCGTTTTGATGCAAGTGGGTGTTTCCCATGTTGCCCACGTAGTTTCCCATGGCGCGCCAGTAAGTTGGATCCGCCGTGGCCCCTTGAATCGCTCCGACCTGGTCTGAAGGACAGTAATAAGCGTTCACCGGCACGCGCAGTTGATTGATGTTAGTCGCGGTGTGGAACGGCTGCGTGACGTCATAGTTGTCATATAACGCGGACTGCTCGATAAAGGGCCAGAGCAGGATGTGCCAAGTAATACGCTCGTAAGTTTGCCCCGTCTCGACTTTGCCATTGCTGTTCATCGCCCCCAACGGAAACCAGTCGGGATACGTATCAATGTGCATGTGAGCCGCTAGGGTCAACTGCTTTAGATTATTGGTGCATTGAGCACGCCGCGCCGCTTCGCGGGCTTGCTGCACCGCAGGCAGTAACAAGGCGATCAAAACGCCGATGATCGCGATTACGACCAGCAATTCTACGAGGGTAAAACCACGCCGCCGCGCAGCAGAAGAAGAGAGAAGAGTCATCAGGAACCTCCCGAAAAATCGGAAAAAATGAAGAGGAGAACGCCGGCCCAATAACAGAGGCAAATAAGTTAAAAAGCCTGGTTTAAAAATAAGGCAGAGCCTAAGGGCTGAAAATGCCCTAAATAGCGGTTAGTGACGCACTATGTCTCGTTGCTGCACAGCTTGTTGTTTTTCCGCAAGACGGAATCAAACAGAATTTCAAAAATTGAAGAACAAAGATACTCCTTGTGGGTGAGGGAATGGGGCTGGCAGATGTTTTGGCCATGTTTTTTTGCGGCTAAGTGGACTGCCAACCCATGCAGGGACGTGAATGACTTGGAAAGAATTTCGAGAATTCGAAATAAAAAAAGGATCCGTCTGGCGGAATCTTGCGCTGTTATAGATTGGCAATCAAGCGGAAAGCAGAGCGGCGTGCTCCTATTTCAGCGCGTCCGCCATTTCAATCTCTATCTCTACATCAGCGTGCGGGAAGTCGAAGGCTTGGATGCAGCTTTTACCTTTGCCAATCGGTGTTCCGTAGGGAGCGAAGTCTTCATTGACAACTTCGCCGTCAAAGCCCTGGATGGTCACTAACTGGGGACCACCGACAAATCCACTGCCGCTGGTCGCGGAGTCGAACTTGCCGTCGACGATCGCCGCAGAGCCTGCGGCGCCGCTGTTTCCATTTCTCGTGTCAGGCTCAAACATGATGGTGCCGACCGGAACCGGTTGGCCTTGATAGGTCACCACGCCAGAAAAGCGATATCGAGAGGTATCGGACTTGCTGCAGCCTCCGATGACAAGAGTTATCGCCAGACAAGGCAGAACAATCGATCCAAGCAATCGCGAATGGTGATGTATTGCGCCCATTTATAACCCGGCGACTTCGCCAGCTCCTCGGCTTGCGGATGCTCGATAGACAGTCATGTCAACCGTCTCGGCGATGTAACGAACCGAACCATCCATCATGCTAAAATTTGCGCCCCCAGGATGTTCGCTGCCGTATCCGCCGTTGTTAAACGTCATAGAAAAGGCGCCGCTTTTGGCGGCATTGATCGGCCATTTATGATTTTTGGTCGAAAGCAACGCGCCCCCCCCCGACCAATACAGGCCGCGCGTCCAGGCTCGATAGAAGGGATATTTGTTGTACGAAATTTCTCCGATGCCGATGGTGTTGGTTGAACCGTCGGTAATATCGCGAAACGAAAGATTGCTGCGCAGATTAAAAATTCCTTCGGTCGCATATTCTCCAAAGGAACTGTTTTCACGCGAAGTGTCGCGGGTGTATTGTCCGCCGCTAATTGGATTGGTCCCGATCGGACCAGCATTGCCGTAGTAGTGGGTCGTATGAGCGCCAGGCTCATCCGTGCGCGGCGAAAGCTCTGTCATTCCACTCGGGCAGAGAAAGCCTTCAATGCGATTCCTGGCAAGAGGCACATTGGTGAGATAGTTCCCGTCATAGCGAATTTGGTCGTAGATATTTTGCTGTTCAATAAATGGGAGAAGTCGTACGAGGTAGCCGACTTTCCCGCCTCCGTCGACATCCGATGGTGGGAACTTTTGATAGACATCATGGTAATTGTGCAGCGAGAGCGTCAATTGTTTCAGATTGTTAGTGCATTGCATACGCCGAGCCGCTTCGCGCGCTTGTTGCACAGCCGGCAGAAGTAATGCGATCAAAACTCCGATGATCGCGATCACGACCAACAGTTCGACCAGCGTAAAGGCACGCTTTCGTGCGGCGGACGAAGAGAGCTGAGACATGAAGAACCTCCCGAAGAACCGAAAAATGAAGAGGAGAGCATTGCCCGCAATAGATCAGGCGAGAACAACCGATCGATAAGGCGAAAATACTTATTTAAAATTAAAGCACCATGCGATTACTGAAAACACCCTCATTTGTCGTAGTGAACTATCAAATCTCATTGGTCTACAGCTTGCTAATACATCGCAAGACCGAATCAAACAGAACCTGAAAAAATGAAAAACGGATCTACTCCCAACGGGTGCTAGATTGTGGCCAGGGAATGTTTTAGATGTGTTTTTTTGCGGCAAAAGGGACTATTAACTCATGAAACGCTGTTTATGGACCAAAAAGAATTTCGAGAATTCGAAATAAAAAAAGGATCCGACTGGCGAATCCTTGTGCTGCTCTGAGTTGAAATCGAGATGAAAAGCGGATCGGCTTGTGATTACTTCACCACCTCGGTTATCTCGAAGTCCTGAACAGTATCTCCTGAGGGGAAGTCGAACTTTTTGATGTAGTTTTTTCGCTTGGTCAGTGACGCGCCTTGCGGTGCATACTCGTTGGTGCTGACGCCGTCGAACGCTTCAATCCTTACGACATGCGGGCCACCGATAAAACCAATCCCATCGGCGGCGGTGTCAAACTTGCCCTCTTTGATTTGGGCGTACGACGGAGCTCCGGAGTTTCCTTGCGACGCGTCAGGTTCAAAGAAAATCGCGCCGGTTGGAACCGGTTTGCCTTGATAGGTGACCGTGCCGGAGAGTCGATGACGAGTGATCTCGTCTCGCTGGCAACCGCTGATCAATAGACTAGCGACCAGGATTGCGCCGAGTAAGCAGATAGATTGTCGCATGATGTCCCTTGGGTTCTGAATCGCAGGCTGCGTTCTCGGATCCATTATTCCGACGAACTCACTTCGCCCCCGGCGCGACTTGCGAGTCCACGGTAAATGTTCATGTCGATCGCCTGAGAAATAAATCGGACCGACCCATCCATCATGCCAAAGTTGGCTCCACCGGGATGCTCGCTGCCGTAGCCGCCGGCGTTGAACGGCATCGAGGCGCCGTTTTTTCCGTAGTTGATCGGTTGGGTATGCGTTTTTGCTCCAAGCAAGGCCACGTTGGTCGCGTCGTATTGAAGCGAACCGCGCGTCCAGGCGCGGTAGTTGATGTACTTGCCAAAAGAGAGTTCGCCAAATCCGATCGTATTGCTGGTTCCATCCAAAAGATCGCGGAAAGAATAGCTCTTGTAAGGATAGAAGACCCCTTCACGACCGACCGGCCCAAAAGAGCCAGCATCTTGTTGATAGGCGGCCCCGGTCAGCGTGTTGGTTCCGATGGGGCCTGCGTTACCGTAGTAGTGGGTTGTGTAGGCGCCTAGTTCGTCACCGGTGCCGGTCGCGCGGGCCGAAAGTTCGACCGTTCCGCTGGGGCACAGGAAACCGTCGATGCGCGTATTGGCCAGGTCGATGTTTGCGTGGTAGTCGTTGGTGTAGTCGACTTGGTCGTACAGATTTTGCTGTTCGATGAAGGGAAGCAGGCGGAACTGCAAACTAATTCGTCCACTGCTGGATGCCGCCGTCAACGGGAAATTCTGATGGATGTCGTGGTAATTATGCAGCGCTAACGCTAATTGCTTGAGGTTGTTGGTGCATTGCATCCGCCGAGCCGCTTCGCGAGCTTGCTGCACCGCCGGCAATAACAGAGCGATCAACACGCCGATAATCGCGATCACGACAAGTAATTCAACCAGCGTGAAGCCCGATGGTTTGCCGGATCTTGAGTGGTAACGCCGCATACATGTCATCCTGAATGAAAACTAAATCGCGCAGAATTTTGGAAGAGAGCAAGCTGATCAACTCAAAACCCTCCTTAAGGTTATCGGTAGATTGGCTGAAAGGCAATTCGTCTTATGGGCTTTATGGGTGGCATTTCAGCAAAAGAGCCCTGTAGCGGTATCGAAAGCTATGTTATTAGGACGTCGAAAATTGGGGGTTGTGCCGGGGAGGTTTAGTTATTCAAGGAAAGAAGAGCGATTTGCCGCGAGGTTTTTACAAAATAGAGTACGCAAATAATTGCATCTGCGGCTTGCCGTAGTTTAACTTGACTAGAGTAAACCTCCGGAAATCTGAAAAACTCAACTGTGGTTACTCAGTTGGAGAAAGAGCAGGGGTGAGGGGATGAAAGACGAGGACTTCATCGAGTTTGTCGGCGACTATATTTCGGTAGTTGCAACCGGCAGTGATTCCTATGCGCGGGCAATGACTTTGTGGAAGAGCATCGCCGCCGCTTGTGAGCAATATGATTGCTACAACATCCTTGGGCAGTCGCGCACAGTTGGTGAACTGTCAACGATGGACAGTTTTAAGCACATTGATATCTTCCGCGAGGCCGGCATCACCTGGAAACATCGAATCGCCTGGGTTGCGGTCGACCCTGACAAATATGAGCAGATCAAATTTGTCGAGACGGTGCTGAAGAATCGTGCGCTGGTGAACGGAGGGCTGTTCCGAACGGTCGAAGAAGCCCGTAGTTGGCTGCTGGCAGATGCAACGAGCGAAGATCACTCCCGCGAAGCGTCAGAATCATCGAACAAATGCTCGAAAGGCTGTTAGAAGCCAAGCCGACTTTCAATATCCCGCGAGCGATTGCTCAAGCCGGTCCCTTGATCGTCGCTGCTTTTGCCTCGAAAGGCTTGAGAGAACCCAGAGACTTCGGTGGTAACCGAGTCCATCGAGGTTTTCGCCTCTTTTTCGTCGGACGATTCTAGTTCTGTCGGTTCGGCGGTTGTTTTTTTGTTCCAAGGACGCCAAGTTTGGCATCCAACCCAGAAGTTGGCGGACATCAATAACAACAACAGGATTGTACGGTTCATAATTAGTGGTTCAGCATCGAGTTCGCTGGAATCAAGGATCGGAGTCTGTCAAATCGCCCCCCCTGCCGCTAGAGCAACTTGGATAAGAAATGAAGCTGGATGTACTAGTCGTCGCGCCCCACCCCGATGACGCCGAGTTGGGGATGGCCGGAGCAATCTTGAAGTTCAAATCGGAAGGATTGCGCGTCGGCGTCCTCGATTTAACCAGCGGTGAGCCGACTCCTTTCGGATCGCTCGAAAAGCGAGCCGCCGAAACAGCTGCTGCGACCAAGATTTTGGGTCTCGACTGGCGCGAGAATCTGGGCTTGCCCAATCGAAGTCTCGAACCAACGCTAGCAGCTCGGGAGCAGATCGCCACGGTCTTCCGCCGCGTTCGCCCGCGTTGGCTGTTTGCTCCTTATTGGGAAGACGCACATCCTGATCATTTGGCGGCGACGCAACTCGTCGATGCGGCCCGGTTTTGGTCGAAGCTCTCCAAAACCGAAATGCCCGGCGAGCCGTTTCATCCTGAACGGATCTACAACTATTACTGCGTGCACCTAAAGATGGCCATCCAACCAGCTTTCATTCTCGACATCAGTGATCAGTGGGAACAGAAAGCGGCGTCGATCGCATGCTATCACAGTCAATTTGTGGAAGGTCGCCCACCAGAGCCGCCGACCTTTCTGGATAAGCTGCGGGACGAAGCGTCGTACTGGGGCAAGGTGATCGGCACAAAATATGGCGAACCGTTCACCAGTCGCGAACCGATCGGACTGGCTAGCATGCAGTCGCTGGTTTAGCTGACACGAGAAGCGTGCCCAACTTTGAATATCACTGGTGCAATTTCTTTCACAAATCGTCCAGTCCGACTAAAGCGATTGCGTTGACTTTGCCGATTGCTGACCAATGACAAGTTTGTCCGCGCGTCAGCGTGGGTGATTGTCGTGCAGGGGGGCCTGCAAGTAACCCAAGATTCCAATGCGTTGGCTCTGGTTGATTTTGCTAGCTGGACTCCTTTGCCTGGGATGCACTGCATTTCCCGAGGTGAAGCATCAGCCGCAATATCACAATCCATTTCCGCAGCTCAGCAAAGTCGCGATTATTCCTTTCAATAATCAGAGCGACGCTCCTACGCTGAACGCCGACGATGTAACGATCGCCTACTACGGTCAGTTGCAGCGAATTCGTGGTTTCGAAGTGGTTCCGGTCGGCGTCATCATTCGCGCCATGGAAGCGACCGGGATCCGCGGTCGTGACGCTACTGAAATCCGCAAACTGGGCGAAGCGCTCGGCGTGGATGTCGTGGTAGTTGGTTCTATTACCGACTATACGCCCTACTATCCCAAGCGTATGACACTGGCCGTCAACTGGTACTCGGTCAATCCAGGCTTCCATGCGATCCCGGCAGGCTATGGTCTGCCGTGGGGGACCGCTGACGAAGAATACATTCCTGAGTCCCACGTCTGGGAAGCGGAATTCGCGCTCGCCAAAGCGCAGCTAGAAACGCAAACTCCAGACCCCCATCCGCCGACCGATCCTATGGCGGCGCAAATGGGACCGACGCCTAAGCCGCAGGTCAACGGCAGTGCTAGCATTACGGATCCGCTAGCAGATGGTGGAGTTCCCCCTGAGCAACCGCAATTGCCGGCAGGCTGGCCTGATCCGCGCGGGTTTGTTCCGCCACCTCCCAGCCTGAACCGCCCGCCGCTGCTTCCGTACGACGGGCCGATTATCTCACAGATTCGTAGTTATGACGAAAACGACAGTGATCTCACCGCATTGGCAGAATCGCACTATGACTTTTTGGACGATGCCCGCATCGGCGGGTGGCAAGGCTATTTGGATCGTAGCGAAGATTTCATTCGATTCTGTTGCTACACGCATATTACCGAGATGCTCTCCCTTCGAGGCGGCGCCGGAAAATCGAAAGTGGCGTTGAGGTGGCCCGAAAGCCGATAACGCTTATTGCCATCCGTTCCCGAAGCGTCTGGAAAGAGAGCCGCACGTGACTGAAGAGATTAACGTACTAGCATTGGTTAAAGGCGCAGAGCGCTATGTCTTCATGTTTAACGACAGTCGACGCGCTGAAACGTTGCGCATGCTCGGTCGATATGCTTCCAACCCGGAACTTAGTTTTTCGTGGTACG
This sequence comes from Blastopirellula sp. SH421, assembly GCF_057808535.1. NCBI lineage: Bacteria > Pseudomonadati > Planctomycetota > Planctomycetia > Pirellulales > Pirellulaceae > Blastopirellula > Blastopirellula sp. SH421. Next base: position 5,953,320 of record NZ_CM173712.1, on the reverse strand, counting down.
ATGCAGCGGTGCTGAGTCAAAAGATTCGCGCCCAAGCGCCAGCTGACAAAAACGCTGCTGTTGCTAGCTCGGCCGTCAAGCCGCGCTTCGAGTTCCCCGCCAAGGGAGCGATCGATATCAGCAGCGTCGATCATCTCGACTTTGACGAATTCGAATAAGGAGATTGCGGCCGTGGAAATGCGAGCCGCCGCCGACCGCTTCCTGCGCTACCTTCAGGTCGAACGCAACGCGTCGGACCTGACGATCAAGAGCTATGGCGAAGACCTGGAAGCGCTGGTCGACTATCTTGAAGAACTTTACGCCGCTCCCGCGACGACCGGCGAAGTGTCAACCCTTGACCTGCGAGGCTACGTAGCTGCCGTCTCGGACGCCGGCTACGCCGAGACCACCGTCTCGCGCCGCTTGGCGTCGATGCGTTCGTTCTTTCGTTTCGCCCAGCGTGAAGAACTGATCGAGCGCAGCCCGGCCAAACCGCTCCGCAATCCACGTCGCAAGCGTAAGCTGCCACACTTTTTGACTGGAGAAGAGATCAGCAAACTGCTGTCGGCTCCACCAGCCAACACTGCGGCTGGTCTGCGCGACCGCGCGATCTTTGAGACCACCTACAGCGCCGGTCTTCGTGTCAGCGAACTCGTCGGTCTAAACGATAGTGATATCGATGCCGAACAAGGATTGATTCGCGTTCGCGGGAAAGGAAAGCGAGAACGGCTTGGACCGCTTGGCAGCTTCGCGACCCAGGCGCTCGACGATTGGCTAAGCAAACGCACGCTCAGTGCTCGCGCCGCAGCGGCCAAAGAAAAGCCGGTCTTCACCAACAAGTTTGGCAATCGTCTGACCACGCGCAGCGTTGGCCGGATGTTGGAAAAGTATATCGCGATCACGGGGCTCGACACGCGGACCTCGCCGCACACGTTGCGACATAGCTTCGCCACGCATTTGCTGGATGCCGGCGCTGACATCCGCAGCGTACAAGAGTTGCTAGGGCATAAGAGTCTCGTGACGACGCAAATCTATACGCACGTCAGCACAACCCGGTTGAAAGAAGCGTACGAAAAGGCGCACCCGCGTGCCCGAGTGTAAGGGATTGTCGATATTGGGAGGCGGGCATGAGTCTTATCCCCGCAACCAATTTCATACAACACTACCCTGATTGACCCCAGCGTTATTCCAGCAAGATCGTATCGTGGTCTTCGTAGGGAGGCGCACAACAGCACAGCAGGCGTAGTTCGACCGCGCCAATGTTGGTGATCTGATGCGTCGCCCCCGGCGGGATCGCGATGGCGTCGCCCACGGTTACGTTGCGGACTTCGCCGTCGATCTTCATCTCGGCCGTCCCTTGCGTGATGAAGTAGATCTCTTCGGTCTGCTTGTGATAATGGGCAATCGTCTGTCGCCCGATCGGGATCCGCGCTTCCGCCAAACTTTGCAGGCGAATCGCCGAATTGCGATGCGCGAGCAGCTCGCGAATCTCGGAGCCATCTTTGGTTGTGAAGGCCGGAACTTCGTCTAGATTGTAGATATCCATCAGTTACTCGCAGCTGTCCAAAGCACGCTGAAATCAGCAAAATAGCCGTAAATCGCCAGCACGATCATGATCAGTGCAATCCCCACCGGCCAAGCCAGCGGCCAACTGGTCATATCGACCGCGCCGCTATCCTTTTGCTCGTATGGCACGGCCATCGGCTTGATCGCGCCGATGATTAACATCATCACGATCAGCGACGCGAAAACTACCCCCAGAAAGTGAAATTCACGAAATGGCCCGGCCAACAGATTGGCCAGCGTCGGCACAAAATAGCCAAGCGCAATTACGATAAACCCGACCACTAACGCGATATTCGCGGCGATCGCCGGCACCCGCTTGGTCAGCAGGCCGATTAACACGACCGAGAAAATCGGGATGAAGTAAAGCCCGTTCATCTTTTGCAGATAGCCGAAGATGCTGTCTTGCCCGGCCAGCAGCGGCGCGAAGGTCATCGACGTCAACGCGATGATCGTGCCGAACCACTTGCCTGAGCTGATTACCTCTTCTTCCGACGCGCTCGGCCGGATCATGTGCTGATAGACGCCCAAACTGAAGAGGGTCGCGGTGCTGTTGAGTGCCGAGTTGAATGAGCTGAGAATCGCCCCCATGATTGCCGCGGCGAAAAAGCCGGCCAGCGGAACCGGCAGCACCTTTTGCACTAACTTGCCGTAGGCCAGGTCTTTGGACTCCATCGGCAGCGTTTCGTGAAACAGGTGATAGGCGATGATGCCGGGGAGCACGAGGATCAGTGGAGCCAGGATCTTCAAGAAGCCGGCGAGCAGCACCCCTTTTTGCCCTTCTTTCAAGCTCGACGCGCCAAAGGTTCGCTGAATGATTTGCTGGTTGGTGCTCCAGTAAAACAAGTTGAGCAGCAGCACGCCGGTAAACAACGTGGAGAACGGTACCGAGCTATCGGGACCGCCGATCGAGTTGAACTTTTGCGGTTCAGCTGACTTCAACGTTTCTAAAGCCGTGAACGGATTACTGTCAATCGCCGCCAGACCATACCAAACAATTAACGCGCCACCGACTAACAGCCCAAAACCGTTGAGCGTGTCCGAAACCGCGACGGTCCGGAGACCGCCGAAGATCGCATAGATCGAGCCGATGATCCCGATCAACCAGACGACAACCCACAGCAGAAACCAATCAGTCGACATCCCGAGCACAGTGGTCACATCCGCTAGCCCGAGCATGTTTTGCAGATCGAGGATTCCGATCATCCCGGTCGCGCCAGTGTAAAGAATGATCGGCAGCAGAATACCGGCGTAGGCGACAATGAAGATAAACGACGTGATCGAACGCGTGCGTTCATCAAAGCGGGTTTCCAGGAATTCAGGAATCGTCGCGATGCCGCTTTTCAGATAGCGGGGCAAAAAGAAGAGGGCCATGATCACCAACGACAACGCGGCGACCACTTCCCACGCCATGACGCAAATGCCGTCTTTATAGGCCGCGCCGTTCAGACCGACCAATTGCTCGGTTGACAAGTTGGTCAGCATCAGCGAGCCGGCGATGTACCCGCCGGTCAGCGTGCGGCCAGCCAAAAAGTACCCGGCCGACGTGCCATGCTGATCGCCGCGAGTAAGCCACCAAGTGATGACGCCGACCAGCGCGGTGAAGAAGACGAAAGAAGCGATCGTGATCGACGTATCCATGGGGGCGGACGCTCTGAAGCAAAAGACGGGGCGGGGGCAAACGCTTTAGCGTAATAAATCCCCCGCCGCCGACAAGGAGTTTTTCCTAGGCGTTATTGAGAAATTTTGCTCGACTTCCGCTGAAAGAACCACCGGTTGGCGAGCTTGCGATTTTGTTTTTTTGCGGGCTTTTTGCCGACGGAAGGTCGAAGCATTTGGTCTCAGGCCGCTCGTCAGGGTACAATGCGAACTCGATCGCGTCGCGGACTCTCCGCGAACGCGACTTCTCGCTTCGCTCCTCGTTTGCCGCATAAACCGCCGATGATCTCGCGAATCCGACTGACTTGGACCTTTTTGACCGCACTAATCGTGATGTCGCCGACGGCGATGTTACTGGCCCAGGAAGCTGCCGAAGGCGAAGAAGCCTCCGGCCCTAGCTGGGTGCTGAACTACATTCTGGTCTCGCTGTTCATCGTCTTAGGGGTGATGGCCGTCTGTTTTGCGACCACTCGTTTCGAAGAAGAGCTACGCCGCAAAGAATTGCGTGAGCTGCAAGAGAAGAACAAAGCAGGCTAAGGCTGGCCTGCGAAGCGAAAAGCGAGAATCCGCTCTGAATCAGGCAAGCCCTCTGGCAGGCCTGCGTTTACATGCCGCCTGGATGTTTGCCGGTGGTTGTCGGCGCCATCCTCCCCGGTTCTGGATAGGGTGACATAAAGTCCCGAAATTCTTCGGGATACTCATACGAGTTTCGATACTTCACTTCGGCCTGAGCGCGACCTCGATCAGCGGTATAGGTAAACAGGTACCGCTCCGCCGCTTTGCGAACTTCGTGTTTGACCTCTTCCCAAGGAATCTCGCCCGACTTCTCTTCGGTGACGCAGATCAAGTGAATGCCAAATGCCGTTTGAATTGGTCCCCCGATTTCGTCCAGCGGCACATCGAACGCGGCGTTATGAATCTCTTCAGGCAGTTGGTTGTGGCGACCGATCCAACCGACAACTCCCCCTTGCTCGCTTGAAGGGGCATTGGAATAGCGCCGCGCAGCTTCGGCAAATTCGATTTCTCCCCGTTTGATTTGCACGCGCAGACGAGCCCCAATATCACGCTGGCGTTCAAGTACATGACTTGGTTCGCTGTCGTCAGTCGTCAGGAGGATCTGGGAGAGTTTGCGTTGGGTACCGTCAAAGTCGCGACGATGCTGGTCAAAATAGCGGCGCAGGTTGTCATCGGTCAGGCTCGCGTCGGCATATCGCGGCCAGGCGATGTTCCACGCCACGCGTCGCCGCAGCATTCGCATGTCGGTATGATTCTCGGTCAGGTAGGCTTCCAGCGATTTGCCGCGTGCTTCTAGTTCTTGCTTCAAACGGCTGATCTCTCGATTGATCTCTGAAGTCGAAGGGCGATAGTCGGTGGTGTCGATAAACTGCAGCGCCAACTCGCGATCAATCAGACGATTGAGCACCGATGATTTCAGCCCGAATGGCAGGTCCAGGTCCCCTTTGCTGGCAGAGCCAAATGCAATGGAGGCCGAGCGCTCGACATCGACATCATAGATCGGAATGTTGTTGACGAACGCTTCGATCTCGACGCCGGGAGGGCGATCCATCGCTTCAAACCGAGGGTCCATGTAGCCCGTCTCCTCGTCAATTCCCCCGCCGAAATGTCCTGACCTGCCGAGGGTATCGGCGCAAATTAGCAGCCCGAATACGACTGCCAGCTGCACCAGGTGACTCGGCCAGATTTGGAATGTCATAGGGAAGACTCTCGCAACGCAGCGTGGAGTAGGAAGGTAAAGGCAGCGTAGCGTGTTAGGGGAGCGGGATGTCGTCGAGCTGGAAATCAACCGGCAGCGACACAATCGAACCAGGCGTCTTATAGACAAGCGTAAAATCGCCTGGCTCACGCTCATCGAGGATAAATTTATAGGCGATGCCGATTGCATCGGCGTCCTCTTGAAAGCGTTCAATCCCGGCATGCTCTAGCCGTTCGCCGGCGGCCGTCTCTAGGTAAACTTCGTTTGAGTCGACCCAGCCCAAATGAGATTGCAGCGCTTCGGATCCGCCGGGAAACCGCACGACAATTCGTGCGTCATACAGGTCACGGTTTTTCCGAAATTGTTCGAGCGCAACTTGCACACCACCTTTTTCTTGACGCAATCCGCGGGCATTGGTCAGGCGATCAAAACGAAACGTTTCGACACGTCCCGGAACCAGAGCAATAAACTTGCCTTGCAGTTTTTCGATGGCTTGCGACCCACGCGGCGCCAAGTTCAGCGGGATCACAAAATCGACAGAGGTCTGTCCGCTATCGACCGCGACATCGTACGAAACGGGGCCATCCGACAGTTTCAGGTTGGTCGCTTGATCGTCTGTAGAGACCAGTGCATCGAACGGAAACTTGATCAAAATCGGGGTAACATGCGGCTCCCAGGTTACCTGCAAGTTGATTCGCATCCCGTCCGAGATCGGCGGAGTCAGATTGCGATGCATCTCAATCCGCGTCGGCTCGACTCGGAAGACGCCGGTGTAGCTGGCCAGGTTCAGCGGCAAGCCGGGAGCATCCCGATTGACGAAGGCCAACGCGTTTTTCTCGCCTGCGTAAGGATAGGCGGCGAGATCTACATCAGCAAAGACGCGATCAATTGCTTGCCAGAAGAGAAGTTTCTCGCACTGGATCGAGATCTTGGGATCGGTCGATTGTTGACCAAACTTGGGGCGGAAATCGACAATGCGATTCCCCGATTGTTTTTCGATCGCAGCCAAAACTTCGCTGAGCGGCGCCTGTTGGAAATCAAGCGTAACTAGCTGCGGCTGCGTGATGCTATCGGCTTGCTGCTTTTGTAGAACCACAGTGATTCGTTCGAGCCGCGCTTTGACTTCGGCCGGCGTGCGATCAGTGATCTCGGGCAAATGGTCTAGAACATTGGGACCTAGCTCGGTCAAAGACGCTTCCGCCTCGTCGCGCTCGGCCAAGCTGCCTGCATCCAGCTGACGAATGAAATAGGCGACCTGTTTCGAAAGGTTCGCATCGGATTCATGCGGGGAAGCAGCGTCCTGAGCCTGCGCAAAGGTAGCGCAGGTGATTAGGATTGCGAGCGCTAACAGTATACTGCGCACTAAGTTAAGTCCGAATAGGGATAGAAGAGAAGGGTGCCGCAGAAGAGGTGTCTGCCACGCATTATACCGGTGTTAAGTTGATTCTCCAGCAGTTTTTCAAGACTCCGTTCGAGGGGGTGTTTTGCATTCTACATTTGTAAGGTGATTCTTCGAGTCCATTAAGCCAGAATTCATGAAAAAACTTCTCCCCCATAAGTGGCCATTGATGCTTTTGGCGCCAATCGTCTGCTGGACGGCGATTAGCACGGCCCAAGCCCAGGGCTGGACTCTGCGGCTTGATCTTGATGGTCAGGAGATCGTAGGGACCTCCTTATTCAACTCCCCGGAACAGGTCTTGATGCTGGCGACCGATGGCCAAATCTGGGAGTTTGCGCCGAGCGAGGCCGAAAACTTTGCGAAAGTCGCCGATGGTTTCACTCCCTTAAGTCAGTCGCAGGTGCGCGGCGAATTGCTCCGCGAGTTCGGCAATCAATACGAAGTCACCGGCACCGGGCACTATCTCGTTGTTCATCCTCCCGGTCAGCGAGACCAATGGGCCAATCGCTTTGAAGAGCTTCACCGCTCATTCCAGGGATATTTCACCAGTCGCGGCTTTCGGGTTGCTCCGGCCCAGTTTCCGCTGGTCGCCGTCGTCTTTCCTAATTTTGCAGAGTACGCCAAGCACTCGGCCAAGCTGGGTGTGCGTGTTTCACCGGGGATGGTCGGCTACTACTCCTCGCGCACCAATCGCGTTTTGATGTATGACGTCTCGGCAGGCCGCGCCGATGACGCTTTTTGGGAAGAGAACGCCGCGACCATGGTGCATGAGGCGACGCATCAGACGGCGTTTAATGCCGGCATACATAGTCGCACCGCCGAGCAGCCCAAGTGGATTGTCGAAGGGCTCGCGACCATGTTTGAAGCCCCCGGCGTTTGGAACTCGGCGGTCTATCGCCGCGCCAGCGATCGGATCAATCGAGGGCGACTCGATTGGTTTCAGGACTACGCCGCCAAGTCGCGTCCCAGCGGCTCGCTGCAAACGTTGATTGCCTCCGACGGCGTCTTCGCCAAGCGGGCCGATGTCGCCTACAGCGAATCGTGGGCGTTCTGCTTTTATCTGGTCGAGACCGATCCGCGACGATTCTCCCAATATCTGGCGACAATCGCCGCGCGGCCAGCAGCGGCCGAATACCCTGCCGCCCAGCGAATCGCCGATTTTGAGACTGTTTTTGGCAGCGACTGGAACATGCTGGAGGCCCGCTTCTTACGCTATATCCAAGCGTTGAAGTAAGCGACGCGGGCGTAGGACCGGCCGCGTAGATTCGTTAGAATACTGCCGTATTCTCCGCCGCCTTCTTTGTGACGCCCCACCGATGCCAAAATTCAAAGCGCTGCTGACCGATTTCGCCTGGCAAGATCTTGAAATCGAGCACGAGACCCTCGACAAAGCGGGAGTCGAGCTCATCGTCGCAACGCATACCGATGAGAACTCGCTGGCGGTTCTGGCTGCCGAGCATCAAGTAGACGCGATCCTCACCAACTGGGCCAAAGTCACTGCCAAAGTGATCGCCGCTTCGCCCCAGCTAAAGATCGTCGCGCGGCTGGGGATCGGACTCGACAACATCGATGTCGCTTACTGCACGCAGCAAAAGATTGTGGTCACCAATGTGCCCGACTATTGTGTGATCGAAGTCGCCGAGCATACGCTTGCGTTGTTGATGGCGTGTGCCCGAAAGATCGCGATGTACCATCACGCAACGCAGAGCGGCACTTACGATCTGCAGGCGGGCCCGTTGATGCGGCGCATCAGCGGCCAAACGCTGGGCATAGTCGGACTTGGACAAATCGGCGTGTTGCTGGCCGAGCGAGCGTTGGCGCTCGGTTTGAAAGTAATCGCGACCAGCCGCAGCGGTAAAACGATGCCCGGCGTCGAGACGGTCGATCTAGAGCGCGTCTTAAGCGAGTCTGACTATATCTCGCTATTAATTCCGGCGACCGCCGAAACGCGACACATGTTTGGGGCCGAAGAATTTCAAAAAATGAAGCCGACCGCTTATCTAATTAACACGGCCCGCGGCGCGCTGGTCGATCAAGAGGCGCTCGCCGCCGCATTGGAGGCCAATCAACTAGCCGGCGCCGCGCTCGACGTGCAAGACCCCGAGCCGCCAGACTTGACGCGGCCGCCGATGAACGACCCCCGCGTGATCGTCACGCCGCACGCTGCATTTGTGTCGGTCGAGTCGCTCGAAAATCTACGCGGCCGAGCGACTCGCCAGGTAGTCGACTATTTGGAGGGACGCACACCAGAGAACGTCCGGAATCCGGAAGTACTGTAGGCGGCGTTTGCCGCGTTCAGTGTTGATCTGGCTCTGGCGGCTTACTGGTCGTGGCCGGATTCGGTTTCCATGTCGGCGATGTACCGCCGAAGTCGCTCGTTTTCGTCTTGCATATCTTTGATGCGGAGCATGTTCGATACGCGTTTGAGCAACTCGACTTTGTTGACGGGTTTCGAAAGAAAATCGTCCGTTCCGGCAGTAACTGCACGTTCGATGTCTCCCAGTTCGTTGAGCGCCGTCACCATCAGGATCATGATCCGTGAGGTCGCAGGATCGCTCTTTAGTTTTTGGCAAACTTCAAAACCGCTCAGCTTGGGCATCATCACGTCGAGCAAAATCAAATCAGGCTTAAACGAGGCTGCTTTGTCGAGCGCGTCCTGCCCGTTGACGGCGATTTCGGTCTCGCAGTCCACTCCGGCAAGATAGGCTTCCAATAGTTCGACGTTGGCTTGATTGTCGTCGGCGATCAGGATTTTATTAGTCTCGGCCATCGGCCCCTTTCCGTAGGCGAATATCACGTCTCCTACGGAATTATAGGGGGAATCTCGACAGACGAGAATGACGCTAGTTCGAAGCAACTCTGCGCCGCGCCGGAATCGATTGGCTCAGCTCTTGCCGGTATTCGATCGGCAGCACTTCTCGTTCCAGCACCTCGGGATCGTAAGTGGTCCACGTTTCCTTGACGCGGCTCGCATAAACGCGTCGCATCACGTGCATGTCACGCCAGTAGCTGACATAGGCGTCTTTGCTCCAATCGCGTTGCGGCATTTGGCCGGGACTTTTGATCAATCGCCAGGCGCGAACCTGGAAGCGGCCGTGTGAACTGTCCCAGTCATAAAAGATGAGCTGGTCGATCACGTGCCGCCCTTGTTGGTCGTAAAGGTGGTTGACCTCGATCAGGTCAACCTTGTCGATAGCCGCAATTTCCTGGGGAGCGGCGCCAGCAATCGCGAGCGTCAGAATGCTCGCAGCGATGAGACTAGTCATGCTCGGTGTCCTTTCATCCATCCTTGGTTGAGGGATATACCCCTCGCCCTGTTCCGATAGCGGCGAAGGGTCGGCGAGTTGCATGCGACGTAATGCTGCATGCGGAGCAGCCTATGGCGAAATCTATGCCAAATCGCCGGCGGGATTCCGCAGAGTAGACGTTACCTGCTGGCAGGTAATACGTTGCGAAAAATAAGAAATCCAGAACCTAGCCCCATGGCACTATTGGTGATTTTGATAATGCGCACATTTTTCGCGGTTCCTCAGGGAAAATGCCTAAGCGCTGCGCATTAACAAATAAGCCAATGCCTATGTGAGTTCCGGTTATACCAATAAAAAAAGGAGAGCCGTAAACGGCTCTCCTCTCAACTTTATGGTTTGCGGTCTGCCTTACGATTTTGACGCATCTTCATCCGGCATTCGGACCATTTCGACCTGCTCACTTTGGCCACTTGCATAATGAACGAGCACCGGAGTTTCCGCTTTGGTCAAACTTTCTAGGTCAGTCTGGAAAGTCACGCTGGTGTTGTCACCGATCTGCCAGGCAACTTGCTGCGTCTTCAGATCAACGGCGCCGTGGACTGTTTGGCTGTTGCCGGTCTGGGCGTGATAGTAGGTCCCGGCCAGATTGCCCGACTTGCTAACCGCCAATTGCAGCAGCATTTTGGACGAAGTCGCGTCTTGTCCGTCGACGATCGCATAAACGCCGAGCGGCATCCATTGCTCGCCGTCATCGGCGGTCGGCAGCGGAGCGGACGAAGCCAACTGCGACGCGTCGGTCGCTTGCTGGGCGGCGTAAGCCTGTTGGTCGTCAACCGTCGTTCCGGCGGGGTAGTAGTACGAGTTGCTGTAGACATAGCTTGTCGGAGTGGCCGAAGCTCCGATCATCCAACCGGCCACGGCGCCATAGCTAGCAGCCGCCCAGGCGTTGCCGCCGGGATAGCGATAGTTCCAAGCGCCGGGATGAGCCCCATACCAGCCGTTGGAGAAGGGACGGGGTCCGTTGTTCCAATAGCCGTTCATGTTGTTGTAGATCTGACCGCCGCGAGCATCGACATTCACGTGGTTGTTGTTCACGTTGACATTGTTGATGTTCTTGTTGTTCAAGATGTTCGTATTGTTTTGGCGAACATCAACGTTGCGATTGTCCAGATTGCGGTTGTCCAGATTGCGGTTGTCAATATTACGATTGTCGATATTGCGATCGTCCAGGTTGCGATCGTCGACATTCAAATTTCGATCAGTTAGATCACGGTTATTTAAATCGCGATTCATAGGATTGGCATCACGTTGGGCCGGATCAACGTTGCCGCGTCCGCCGTCGATACCCAAAAAGCTGTTCAGCTGGCCGTTGTTCGGGCGACCATTGCCGATTGCATTACGATCGCCGGCCTGACCGTTGCCTCCAAACTTGTCGAGATTGCCTCCTTCTAAGGCGCTCGACAGACGTGAGTTGCCGCCAAAGCCTTGCTGGCCGCGATCTCCACCACCAAACTGGCCGTCGCGTCCCATCGCTCCACTGGCTGCAGGACCATTCCCACCGCCGGAGCGATCGCCCAGGTTTTGCCCGCCGCTGAAATTTCCCCCGCCAAAATTACCACCACCAAAGTTTCCGCCGCCGCCCATGTTAGGGCGAGCGCCACCGCCACCGCCGCCAGCCCCGCGAGCACCACCTGCACCTCCTCCAGCACCGCCGCGACCACCACCACCACCGCGGGGACCTGCTTCCAGGGTCATAGGAGCGATCAGTAACAAAGCCAGGGTAACGGTCGAGAGCGATATGAGACGCGACATAGCGGCGAATTCTCCAATGCGAAGCAGATAGTTCGGGACGTCCTGATGCGGACATCTTCCACCTTCAACATGGCACGCAAATCGTGTCATCGCGGAGAGGAACCGGGCGAAGCGTCGTCGCCTGAGGTATTTGAAGAGGCTGGCTTGCTGCAATCGGGGTAATCGTTACGACCGCTCTCAAGGGGCCAATCAGATTCTAGGCGAGCGAAAGGGATTGTCTGCGTCCAGCTCAGTCGGATGGGTATCGTCGACGACCTCGGCGTCGATCGATTTGAAGTTGCTCTCATCGCTGGCTGCCTGACATGCGATCGCTTGCCAAACGCGCAGCTCTTCAAAGAAGGATTCTGCTATTTCAGGACTTGGGAACGCCGACAGCGGAATTGTTGCGGCAGTCATTCCGCGCGTGTTACCAAGGTAGATCGATTGAGAGTCGTACATGACCTCTCCCAGCGCTCTCCAGCGAATTGCCTGAATCGCGAGTCGCCAGCGTACAACGATTCCCCCCGGCGAGATCGTCAGCATGCGGGGTTCTAGCAAAGTTGTTGGCACGCGCCAGCGATTGGCGAACTCGCGCAATTGAGCAAGCAGCGTTGCATTGACAAGCACGGCGGCCAGTGCAGCAGAGGTCACAATCAAGCTATGGAGCCAGGGATTGAACGCCTCATACGCATCCTCCAAAAAACGAAATCCAAAAGTAGCTTGAAGTAAGACGAAGTTGAAGAAGACCCATGAGGTGAGCGTGGCGAGAAAGCTGGCAAGAGTTATTCGCGTGCCGAGCAGGTTTTGGCTGATCGTGATCGCCCAATCCGCGCGAGTATTCTGATACGAAATCGAACCGCGGTCATCCTGGGTCCATGCCGGCAGGAACGTTTCTCCTTCCTCCGTTAGTTCAACTGCCGCCGAATGACTACGAGCCGCCCGATAATATGCAAGCGCAGTTTGATAGAACTGCTCGGCCGCTGTTGGCGATTCAAAGTGTCGATCGGCGATAATCAATGCTTCATCCATGGGCAACAACAGGACGATCGCGTCGCTGGTTCGCTCGACCGAGGTGATGTAAGCCCAGGCCTGTCGCCGGTGGTAATCGGCATGTTCTGATTCGACAAAATGGGGAGTGATGCGAATGCGAACAGGTCCTGGCCAACTAGGCGCCGCGCGTAAATGCTGTCGTGTTGCCCAAAGAGATTTGACGATGTACGTCGTCGCCGCCACGACCAGCAAGCCGCCCAATGCGATATTGCCTGATACCGCCAAACTAAACAGGACAGGAGTCGTCGTCAGTAAGATGATGATCGGATAAGTGACATACCATTCGGCGATGGTCCACCATGGCGAGGCCTGCACCATGTACTGAATATCTGCAGGTTCGTTTTCAACAACGACTTCTCGCATGATTACTTGCTTTAGGCGTGCGGCGAGCGATAGGGATTGTCGCCGTCGACCAACTCGGCTTCGATCACATCATGGTTGGGGCCAATGTCGATCGTGTCGAGCGATGCTCGGTACCATTCGACCATTTGTTCTGCAAACTGTTCGGCAGCTGCGGGATCAGGGAACGCTGCTTTAGGAATCACATAGGCGACCACCGGCAAGGTATCGCTGATATAAATCGCGTCAGGGTTGTGCACGATTTGATCCAAGGCCGACCAGCGGATCGCTATGATGACCAACCGACTGCGGACGAGCGCTGCTTGCGGCCCGATCTCAATCGTCTTCGGCAGCAGTGCGGTAGGCGAAATCCGCCAGCGATTAATCAGCTCACGCACTTTAAAAAAAGTCGAAAAGTTAATGGCCACGACCAGCAGAGTCACGAAGGCTAAGAGGCTGCTTTCGAGCCAGGGATCAAGCAGAATCGACGGTACCCCGATCCCGTTCGTACTGCCGGCAAAATAGGCCAACACAACATTGGCGACGCCGCACGAAAAGATCGATCCAAGATATCCGCGGACAGTGGTTCGAGGCTGGGTGGCGGTCGGAATGACCATGTTGACCACTTCAGCGATCGTATTCTGAAAAGCAATCGAGTATCGCAGGTCCTGAGTCCAGTCAGGCAGAAAAGTTTCGAGATTGTCCGTCAGATCGACAGTAGGCTGAGCGAGCGCGGCGGCATGATAGGCCTGCGCTAGTTGATAGAAGCGCTCCGCCGACTCGGGCGAGTCAAATTCGCGATCCGGAATAATATTGGCGCGGTTCATCGGACGCTGCAAGACGATCGCGCCAGCGACACGCTGCACCGAGATTAAATAATTCCATGCTTGTCGCGAGCGATATTCGGGGTGCTCGGCTTCGACGTAATCAGGCGTAATCCGCAGCCGAATTCGCCCCGGTTTGACCGGGATCCTGCGAAAATAGTGCAGCATCTGCCAGAGAAATCTGCCGGCAAGCAACAACGCCGATACCAATAGCAAGCCGCCGAGTACCAAATGCCCCGCCGAGAGCAAAATCAACGTTGCCGGCGCCGCCGCAATCAGCACCGAGCCGGCCCCTGTCAGGATCGACTCAGCGATGGTCCACCGTGACATGGTTCGAACGAGGTACCGAATATCTTCAGGTACGTTTTCGCATTCGATTTCCATGAAGTGTGCCTGCGTGAGATTGTGGCCTTGGTCCAGCACGTGGAGCCATTGTGGCCCAGATCACTTCGCGTCTCAAGCTTGCGGCGAGCGATAGTAGTTATCGCCGTCGTCTAATTCTGCTTCGCTAGCCTCGAAGGCCGCTGCTTCCTCGGCGGCAGCCAGCGCTGAGGCGTGCCACTGCGATGCCTCATGCGCGAAATGCTCGGCTTGGCCGTAAGTTGGGAACGATCGCTTGGGCAGTATGTAGTTGATCTGTCCGGTGTTATCGATCAGGTAGATAAAGCCAGTGTTCTGTAGCACACCGGAAAACGCACGCCAAGTTGCACAGTGAATTGCATACGGGGTCAACCGAATCACGCCGATTGGAGACAGAAAAAGGGTTTGGCGATCGAGCCAACGCTGCGGCACTGCGTTTGCCCGGCTCTGTTCTTTGGCAAGGAGCAGCAGCGAAATTATACCGACATACCAAAAGACAGCCGAAGCAACCAACGCAAACGCCGCAAAGCCGATGTGCCGAATGTTAAACGCCATGAAGGTCATCCCCGCGCAGAGTAACAGAAAGACAATGTTTTTGGTAATGCGCGAACTCATGCTGAGCCACGGATACTCGGTCGCCCCTTTCTCCAGCGCATAAGCCCAATCGGCGCGTGCGTTTTGATACTCGACGCTCAATCCAGCATCACGCGTCCAGGCAGCGAAAAAATCATCGTCGTACAGACCGATCTCTGGCAACGTGGTCTGCTGTGCGGCGACCCGGTAGTGTTCGGCCTGTTGCGCAAAACGCCGCATCTGCTCCGCTCCCGCAAAGGCGCGACAAGGAACAACGATGGCCTGAACCGGGTCGGGATAAATTAGTAGGAACTCTGCGGAATCGACCACTCGATCGATGTGAGACCAGGCGATCCGCTGGCGCCTTTGTGGACCAAGCGTCTCCAGATAATGCGGGGTCAATCGCAGGCGAATCAATCCCTGCTCGAATGCGATCGCTGGATTGTCGCGAAACAAATACTGCGCATAGCGATATAAGCAGCTGTAGTAGACGATCGCAATCATCCCGGCTACCCAGCGATATTCCAGCAGCAATGCCGGAATCACGCCAGGCAACCCAATCAACACGCCGCCGCCAATCAACAGCAGCTTGTTGCGCAGCGCCCGGCGAGGCGTCTGCAGCGGAGGAAATACGGCTGCATCTTCGTCGCCGTTTTCAAATTCAACACTGTTTTCAAACTCAACTTCCATGACGCCTATCAATTATGCGCGTGGGGATCGGTAGGGATTCTCGCCGTCAGCCGTTTCAGCGTGAATAACGTCGTCAGCAGAACTAGGCTCGTGTTGTAGTTTCGCTTCCTCCCACCAGAGCAGCGCCACGTCGGCAAAGTCGGCAGCGGCGGCTGAGTCGGCGAACGCTCTTTTAGGAATCAAACTGATTAATTGTTGGTCTTGATTCTTGAACCCAATGAATTCTTCGTTTTGTTCGATCATCCCGACGAAATCCCAGCGAATGCAAGCGGTCGTGTGTAACGCAGAACTCACATAGCCTTGGGGAGCGATCGTCAAGCGATGCGACGCCAGCAAAAGCGGCGAAATCCAACGTTGATCGAGCCATTGTACGATCAGGGTCGCCGCGTAAGTTGCACTAGCAAACCAGACAAGTGATGAAAGATACATCAGCCAGCAGATGACATCATGCAAGGGAACTTGGGAATCGGCTCCCGTCCAATAGTGGGCCATCCCCAGAAGCGGCGCGATCAGTGAGAGTGCGAGCCAGGTCAGCACGTTTAGCACACTCGCGTACATGGGGGGGCGTTTGCCGCGGAGGATTCCGTGGCGAACATAGGCCAATTCGTGGACTTCGATATCGAACCCGATCGATAAGCTTGCGGCTTTCGCCCATGGTGGAAAAATCTCGTCATCATCCAGCGGCAAGTTGACGAGCGGCTGACCGATCGCAGCCTGACGATAGTGCTCGGCCAGTTCGATAAAGCGAGCCAACTCCGTATCGTCGGCGAAGGCGCGTGTTGGGATGCATACGCACCAATTCGTCCGTAAGCGAATACGCAAATAAAGGTCGTGCATTTGGATGCTTTCGACCATTCCCCAGGCGATCCGCGTCAGGACGTATGGTTCGCGTTCTTCAAGATAGTCTGGCTGCAGGCGAATGCCGACCGTGTCTTGGGCGGTTTTAGACTTGGGCCATGCGGCGCAGTAGGCCATCCACAGCCACAGGGCTGCGAATAAGGCCAGAAATATCGTGCCAGCGACGTACTGAGCTGTCAAAAAGTAAGGAACAAACGCCGGTCCTGCAAGGACTGAAAAAGAGGCGTAGTAGATCACCCATTGCTTCCAAGCAGGCAGCACCTCTGCGGCTTGAAGATGGGCCTGCTTGTCTTCGGCGGTACTTTCAAACGCAATTTCCATCGCCCTCGCCGGGGGATTACAGCTTCAAATACTCGCGGGCCTGTTGGACCACTTCTTTCAAGCTGCCGGGTTTGAAGGGGTTCTTTAGGCCGGCGCTGTCGACCAGGCCCGAGAACGGCATCGTGCCGCCTCGTTTGCAGAGTTCGACATAGTCCTGCATCGCCGTGGCGAAGTCGCGCTGCGATCGAACCCAGAACTGCAGCGCACAGCATTGGGCTAGCGTGTAGTCGATGTAGTAGAACGGCGACATATAAATGTGCCGCTTTTGTTGCCAACGGCCGCCGGTCGAAACATGCGGCAAGTCGCCGTAGTTGGTGTCGGGCAGATAGAGCCGTTCCATCTCTTGCCAGATCGCGTGACGGCGCTCTGGCGTCGCGTCGGGTTCGGCGAAGATCGCATGTTGGAAGTGATCGACCGCGACCCCATACGGCAGAAACAGTAGAGACGTCAGCAAGTGGATGCGACGAAAACGCTCGGCCGCTTCGCCAAAGAAGAGTTCCATGTGTGGCCACGTGAGAAACTCAAGACTCATCGAGTGAATCTCGCATGCTTCATAGGTCGGCCAGACATGCTCTAGCAGCGCCGCGCCGTCAAAGCTGCTGTAACACTGGAACGCGTGTCCCATCTCGTGCGTGAAGACTTCGACGTCTCCCTTGCTGCCGTTGAAATTGGCGAAGATAAATGGCATCTCTTCGCTGGGCAGACTTGAGCAAAAACCGCCGCCTGCTTTCCAGGGGCGAATCTTCAGGTCGAGCAGGTTTTTGTCACACATCACCTGAAAAAACTTGCCCAGGTCGACGTTCATATCATTGAACATCTGCTGCGCGAGTTCGATCTGCTTTTCGTAAGAACCTTGCGGAGTCGGGTTGCCGGCGCTGTCGAACAGCCCTTCGTCCCAGAACATCAAGTCCTCAAGATTCAAGGTGTCTTCTTGCGTGCGATGGATCTCGCGGCACAGCGGCACCACATGCTCGCGCACTTCATCGCGATAGCGCGCGACGTCTTCTGACCCGTAGTCGGTGCGCGACATGCGGCGATAGGCGAGCTCGACAAAGCTGTCGTAGCCTAGCTTTTGCGCGATGCCATGTCGCAGCGTGACCAACTCGCCGTAGATCTGATCGAGTTCGGCCCGATTGGCGGCGAACCACTGCCACATAGCGCGGGCAGCGCCATAACGGACGTCGCGATCAGCGTGCTCTTCAAACTTGGCGATGCTGGAGAGATTGAACTCTTCTCCCTGGAAGTCCACTTTGGCAGCGGCGGTCAGCTCGTTGTAACGCGAGACCAGCTTCGACTCTTGCACCAGGTCGTCATGGATGCAGGGATCAAACGTGCTGTTCTGCACTTCCCACAGCTTGAACGCATGCGCGCCGAAGATTTCTTCAAGCCGGGGACGAAGCGGCGTTTCGACCAGCTTCTTTTGAATCCGGACGTTTAGTTCGGTCAGCTTGGGCGCGATTTCGTCGCGATAGTCTTGCGCCGCTTTGAAGTCAGGGTCGTGCGTCTCCTGGTTGAAACGAATTTCGACCAAGTTGCTCCACGATTCTAGCCGCCGCCGGACGCGATCCCATTTGCCAACCACCGCACGCAGCGCATCCTCCGAAGTATCGGGACGCGCCAGTGCAAGGTCCAGCTCTTGTTCGAGCACTACATACTCTGCCGTCACCTCATCCAGGCTGGGATTGGGAAGGCAGTAATTCGAAAAATCATCCATGGTCGAAAACTGGGGGAGGTAGGTCGGCTCGCGGAATCTTCTCACGCTCGGCTCAACGTAACCGCCGACCGGGAGTGCGTCTAGCGGCGAAGAGCAGATCTGCCATGGTGATTCCCCCCGCGATCGCATCCATTGTTTCGTTGACTTGACGCAGCTCGGCGTTCAAGATGGATGGACGGCACAGAGTAGGCGCTCCGGCTTTCTGACCGTGAATGACCCACCCCGAGAAATCTCATGGCCGAAGAATTCTACCTGAAAGCAAACGAAAATGCGCCGGAGACAGGCCCCTTTTCGTCGAAGAAGATGCGGCAACTTGCCGCCGTGGGTCAGATTTCGCCCGAGACCCTTGTGCGGCGGGGGGATAGCTCCTGGGTTCATGCTTCCAGTGTTCGTGGGCTAGAGTTCACCTCGAGCGGTGCTCCGACACCTGCTTTACCGCTGACAGATGCTCCGATCCCGATGGGAATACCTGTAAATCACGCCGATGAACAGGTCAGCGGATCGCCAACGGAGGGGACTAAAGGCCATTCTATTTCGCTATCTCCGCGAATGGCCGATCCCACGGGCGCTACGGGAGAAGCCCAGGTTCAAGCTCCCTCGGACGAACCTCGCCCGTTTGATGAAGCGGCGCCGACCCCGCCGTCGATTGTCGCACCCCCGCCTCCTCCCCCGATTCCGCCAGCCGCTCCCGTCGTGGAAACGAAACAGAAGCAGAAATCGGCGACGGCTGAAATCTCGGAAATGATTTCTGTCACTCCCAGTGACAAAACGGAAGGAAAAGGGAAAAAGAAAAAGGGGAAATCGCGTTCTGATCGAGCAACGTCAGGCCTTGGAAAATCAAGCGGTGGAATTGGCGCGCTATTTAGCTTCGACACCATGATCGCGCCCGCGGTCGCCAAAGTGATCTACTACGTTTGGCTATTGTTGATTTTGTTCGCCTGGCTGGGGGGGACTTTGGCCTCCCTAATCATGGGAATGATGACCGCGGAGGGAACGACGGGGATCATCACAGCGCTGATATCGTCTGGCTTTTTGTTAATCGGCGGCGGCGTCCTTGCGTTACTTTATATCTTGGGGCTGCGGATCGCGATCGAAGTGGTGATTGCCTTTTTCCGCGCAACCGATGATCTGGCCGCGATTCGAGCTCAAAACGAAGAAAAGCTGTAGACGTCCACGCGTAGTACGCTCTGCCGAAAGCGGGTCGGCGGAGCCAACTCATACGCCGCCATAACCAAAAGTTATCGCAGACATTACCCTTTCGGCACTTGCCGGATGGGTCGGCCAGGCGTCATGATAATAGGGAATAGTACTGAGCCTGTCCCGACTCGACGTAGCGAGCTGGGCCCCGCGAATAGCAGAATTTCGGATACGGAGAACAAGATCCATGAGCGTATTGGTTACGAAGGAAGCGCCTGATTTCACCGCCACCGCGGTTACCGAAACCGGCGATTTTAAGCAAATTAGCCTGTCGGATTACAAAGGCCAGTATGTTTTGCTGTTCTTCTATCCGCTCGACTTCACCTTCGTTTGCCCGACCGAGATCATCGCGTTCTCGGATCGTATCGAAGACTTTAAAGCACTCGGCGTGCAGGTCTTGGGCTGCTCGATCGATAGCCATTTCTCGCACTTGGCCTGGCGCAACACGCCTCGCGGCGAAGGAGGAATCGGCGACATTCAATATCCGATCCTGGCCGACCTTGATAAGAGCATCGCAACCAAATACGACGTCTTACTGCCAGGCGGCATCGCTCTCCGCGGCTTGTTCCTGATTGACACCAAGGGTGTCGTTCGACATCAGGTCGTAAACGATCTGCCGCTGGGTCGCAGCGTGGATGAAGCGCTTCGGATGGTCAAAGCCCTGCAGTTCCATGAAGTGAACGGCGAAGTTTGCCCCGCCAACTGGAAAGAGGGCGCCCGCACGATCAAGCCGACCCCGACCGACTCGAAAGAATTCTTCGGTGCCGAATACGCTGGTTAGTTCGGTCGCACCGCGCAGCAGTGCGGACGATTCGACGTATCGGTTACGGATGAACCACGAAAAAGGCGTCGGAATTTGCTCCGACGCCTTTTTTTACCTCTATCCTTGTAGTGACTTGTCGCTCTCGGATACTCCGAAACTCCCTCCCCACCTGTCCTCTCATTTGCTGCCTAGGAGAATATCGATGAAACGCCATCTATCGGGCGCACTGTTGATCGCGCTGGTCGCCAGCGGCGCTGGCCTGCTTGCAGCTGAACCGGCTGCAAAATCGAACAAAGTGACGTTGGGCGATCCGGCGCTCACCTCCGGCATCCCAGGCGAAGGTCCCATTGAAATCGCCGAACTTAAAAAATGGCTCGCCGACCCGGCCAACCATGAGCCGTTGGAAGTAGAGCTCCCCTATGGCATCGCTGCTCAGGCAGGCAACATCGTCGGGCTCGACAAAAACCCAATGACCCGCGCCAAGATCGAGCTCGGTCGTCAACTCTACTTCGACAAACGTCTCTCGTACGATCAAACGATCAGCTGTGCCGATTGTCATCATCCGAGCAGCGGCTGGGCCAAAGAAACGCAGTTTGGCGTCGGCGTGCAGGGCCAAGAAGGCAATCGCAACTCGCCGGTCAGCTTCAATCGCATTCTCAGTGGGCCGCAGTTTTGGGATGGCCGCGCCGCAACGCTAGAAGATCAAGCGATTGGTCCGATCGCCAATCCGATCGAAATGGGGCATACGCATGACGCTTGCGTCTTGTGCCTGAACGAAGTTCCCGGCTATGAACTGCAATTCAAGCAAATCTTTGGCGACGAGAAGATCACGATCGAAAGCGTCGGCAAAGCGCTCGCAACCTTTGAACGAGCCATCGTCACCGGACCGGCGCCGTACGACTATTACGAAGTGCAACGTAACTTCGAGAATCAGCTAGGGGACGAGATCAAGTTCCTAGAAGAAGATGATCCCGATCTCTACGAGAAATACACCGCCGCCGTCAAAGGGGCGAAAGACATGTCTGAGTCGGCTCGTCGTGGTCGCGAGATCTTCTTTAGCGAAAAAGGAAACTGCACCGCGTGTCACGCCGGCGCCAACTTCACCGACGAGCAGTATCACAACCTAGGCGTCGGAATGGATGCCAAGAAGCCGGACCTCGGCCGTTATGAAGTCACCAAAGACGAGAAAGACAAAGGAGCCTTCAAAACGCCAACGCTGAGAAACATCGCTCAGACCGGTCCGTACATGCATGACGGTAGCCAGAAGACGCTGAAAGAAGTGGTGGAGTGGTACGCCAAAGGTGGACACCCGAATCCGCACCTGAGTGATAAGATGAAGAAGCTCAACCTAACCGAGCAGGATAAAGAAGACCTGGTCGCGTTCATGGAAGCGTTGACCGGCGAATTTCCGGCGGTCGAAACCAATCGATTGCCAAAGTAGTTAGCTGCGGTGGACAAGTTGAATCAGAAAAGCCTGCTCAGTAACGAGCAGGCTTTTTTTGTCTTCGTATCCTGTCGCTCAAGCGGATCTACTTTTCAGCTTTCTTTTTACCGAGTGGTTTGCTGATGAGCATTTTTAGCTGCGACCTTTCGTCAACCAGTTTGCCGGCGGCGATGTCGGCTTCGGTGAACTTGGCCAGCAGGATCTCGCCATCGGCTGCTCGGTTGCGATCGTAGGAGATGTAGATGCGACCATCGGGCGCCTGAAATCCATCGGGATAGCTGACCCCTTTACGCTCATCCAGCACCAGACCACCGCTCCAGGTGTTTCCCTCGTCGTCAGACAGCCAGGCCGAAAGCTGTACGCGTCCGGTGTGAGCGTCGATCTTGTCGCCGTGCTTGATTAACAAGATCTTGCCCGAGTCCAAGCGTCGCACATGAAACCGCGCGTTGGGCTGCTGGATGCCGGCCGGTGCTGTCGGTTTGGACCAAGTTTTGCCACCGTCGGTCGAGGTCGTCTGCATGATCCCTTTCGCAGTGCGGGCCAACATCCACAGCGAGCCATCTTTCCGCTCGACGATCATGTGCTCGTGCCAATCGGGATTGGGAAACGTCACAGCGCCGCGGCGTTGCCAGGTTTGGCCTTGATCACTGGAGACGAAAACATTCGCGCCGCGCAGCGGATCAAGTTCGGTAAAGCAACCTTTGAATTGTCGGAAGCCTGTCCGCTGATCGAGCGAGATCGGCAACATCCACTCGCCGGTCGACAACACCGTCGGTTTATTGAGCGTCACGCCGTGCCAAATCCTACGCGGCTTCGACCAAGTCGGCTCGTCCGCATCGGGGTTCTCACAAACGGTCGCCCAGACCCCTGCTCTGCCGTCGAACATATCCATCGACTGATCAAAGATCAGCCAAAGCCGCCCCATTGGATCGGTCCAAAGATTACCAACCAATACGCTGCGATCAAGCGGCAAGTTGGGCGAATGCGAATCAACCACCAACCGCGGCGGCGACCAGGTCTCGCCGTCATCATCACTGCTGGCCAACACAAAGAACGCTTTGGGGCTATCACCGCCGGCGACCCAGCAAGCCCACAAGCGACCTTTCGGCGTTCGCTCAATCCCGATCGTCATTCCATAGTCGAGCTTGTCCAGTCCATACTCGGGCAGCGGCTTGGTATTGAGCGTCGGCGGAATCAGTGCGAGATCAGCGACTTTCTCCATCACTTCGATTTCGAATGCCCGGGCTTGTTCTGGCGTCATCGACGCGAAATCTTTTTCCTCCCCGCGAGCGAAGGAGAGTGAGGAGAAGGCAATCAGTGCGCATAGCAGCAGGCGAGAAACTTGCATGGGGTGGTCTCGTCAGGCGGATGGGGGAACATGGTGGGGGCGAGATGCCGATGCTATTCTAGTGCAGACCCGGGAAGAATGCACACAATTCCGCTTCGCTTTCGGGCGTCACCGCTCCATGCGTCATGCCTTAAAATCCTTGACTCCTCCTGCACTTCCCACAGCTCACAGAGTCGTAGAGCCCAACCATTGTGCAACAGTAGGCGATTAACCCAGCTCCGCTCGCCCAATCAACGTGTACCGCGCCCCGCGACGTTCCAGAGCACTCGCATAGATACAAGCTTCCATCGCCGGCGAGACCCCAGCTTCAAACTGGGCGTGTTCCTCTAAAAGTTCTGTCAATCGCTCGACGTGCGAAGAGTGCCGTTTGATCCGGCCTAGCGAGAGATGGGGGTGATACTTGCGGGCTGTTTCGGGATAGCCGATGGCGGCTAGTTCTTCGGCGATCGCATGTTGCATTTGGCAAAACGCTTCGTTGCCGTGCGTCATCCCCAGCCACATCGTGCGTGGACGCGAGATATCAGGAAACGCACCCGCGCCGGCCATCGTGAAGTCAAACGACGGGACCGACGCTGCGCCGCGCATCGCCGCGCGGCTGACGTCAATTGTTTCTTCTGGCGTGATGTCACCGAGGAAGCTGAGCGTGATATGCATGTTATCAGGCTCCACCCACTTTACGTCGGCGTTGCTCGTGGCCAGCTTATCAATCAGATTCTGGGCGCGGCGTTTGACTTCGTCGGTGACGGCAATTGCGATAAAGCAGCGCGTTACATTCATCGTGGTTCTCTCGGCTGCTTGATCTTAACGAGGCTTCGTTAGAAGCTCAGCATCTGGCGATATTCTTTGAATCGGGCGTCAACGTCGGCCCGTTCGATCTTCTTCATCTTTTCAAGGCTGAAGTCTTCGACGTTGAAGCTGGCGACCACCGTGCCGTAGGCCATCGCCTCTTTCAGAGTTGCCGGGGAGAAGTCATTCTTCTCGGCCAAGTAGCCCATCATGCCGCCTGCAAAGCTGTCACCGGCGCCGGTCGGATCAATGACGTGTTCGGTCGGATAGGCGGGCATGACATACGTCTCATGCTCGGAGAAGAACATCGCGCCATGCTCTCCCTTTTTCAGAACGACAAACTTCGGTCCCATCTCCAGCACTTTGCGGCCCGCTTTGACCAAGTTCTCTTCTTCGGTCAGCTTCTTCGCTTCGCTGTCATTGAGGACCAAGCCATCAACCTTCTTTAGCATCGCTTCGAGATCGTCGCGGGCAATCTCGATCCACAGGTCCATCGTGTCGGCAACCACCAGCCGGGGGCCAGTCATCTGCTCCAGCACTTTCATCTGGGTCGACGGTGCGCCGTTGGCCAGAAATAAGAAAGGAGAGCGACAAAAATCTGCCGGTAAGGTAGGGCTGAAGTCTTCCAGCACATTCAGATGAACTTCTAACGTGTCGCGGTCGTTCATGTTCGATTGATACTTGCCGGTCCAGCGAAAGGTCTCGCCGCCGGCAACAATTTCTAGGCCGGCCGTATCCACATTGCGGCTCTTCAGCATCGCTGTGTGTTCGCTCGGCCAATCTTCGCCGACCACGCCGACTAGTTTAACGCCGGTGAAATAGCTAGCCGCATACGAGAAGTAGACCGCCGAACCGCCGAGAACATCTTCGCGGGCTTCGGTAGGAGTATGAACGCTATCCAGGGCGATAGAACCGACGACAAGCAAAGGCATAACAGCGGCTTCCGGGGAAAGACTGACGACGTTGATCGGGCCCGCTCTGATCGCAGACGCCCAGCAAAGGGGCTAATTATAAAGAAAGTAGGGCCGTCTCGTCGACCGGACCTCTTTCGGGTCTTGAGAGTTCAGGGGGCCGGCGTCAGTTCCCAGTGGAGGGTCGTGATTCGCCCCTGTTCGGCTTGCAACTCTTCATCGCTGGCGTATTGCTTGGCCGGAATCTCGCGGGCCATGATCGACAGATCGATTTCACTTACCTTCCAGGGCCAGGGTGAGATTTGAAATCCGCCAGCTCCTAGCGGGGTAATCTGCAGGGGAATTTTGTCAGGCGTCGCCATTTGATAGGGCTCGGTCCGCTCGGCTATGCAGAACCAGAGGCTGAGCCAGTCGAAGAAGCGGAGTTCCTCCAGTGCGCGTTGGGCGCGGGCTTGGGTCCGATCGCGGTCGCTGACCATCCATTGGGCGAGCCAGAACTCGCATCTTTGCTCGTAGTGCCGCAAGAAGATCACCCCACCCGGCGTATGCGCCGATTCGCTTTCAGATCGGAGGATCGAAAAATGTCGCGCCACCATATATTGCGCCAGCGGTCCCCAAGGAGCGACCGCATCAATCGAATGTCGCCAGATTGATTCGGCCTCGGCATGCGGCATATCAAGAAACGACATCGGCCGCCCTGTCTGACGATCGACACGCGGTAACGGATCCCATTGGTCCCAGCCATCGTCGTGATGATAAATGGCCGGCAACGCGTTTTGACGACAGGGGAGATCAATAAAGGGCCCGGCGCCCCAGGCTTCAGCAAGTCTGCCTGAGACGTGCGCGTGCGCCGTCTGAAAGATCAGTTGATAGACCGGCTCACCGGCTTTGTTGATAGCATTGCGTACAATCATGGGACAACTCCATGACTAATTTTACCCGATCAGCGCGTGGTTGTGAAAATTGGCGCGCAGTGGGGAGCAACTTTTCGGTCGCTTCGAGCACGATCTGGCGCCAAAAATTAGACGACTCGCTCCGGCGGAATTTGCAGTTCGCTGCTCGATTCCAGGGCTTCGGCGACTGCCGGCAAGACGCCGGTCCTCCGGTAGATGGGGGTGACATGTTTTCGTAATCGGGGCAATACGCAAGAGAAGCTGATGGCGCCTACCAAGCAGCAGGCTCCGCTGATGAAGATCGCAGTCGAAGTCCCGTAGCGATTGGCGATCGCACCAGCGATTAAGCTGCCGATTGGCGCCGTCCCCATAATCGCCATCGTATAGAGGCTCATCACGCGGCCTCGTTTGTCTTCGTCGACAATCGTTTGCAGCAACGTGTTGCCGCCGGCCAGTTGCAGCATTAACGTAAAGCCCGTGACCATCAGCAGTCCTATCGACAACGGCACGCTGCGCGAAAAAGCGAACACGATCATCGCCGCCGCGTAGACGATACCTGCCAACGCCATTCGTTTGCCCAGACCTAGTACGGTCCGGCGCGAAGCGAGATAGATTGCGGCGCCCAGCGCTCCGGCGCCGGCAGCGCCGGTCAGCAGGCCAAACAGTTCAGGACCACCTTGTAGCACATCACTGGCGACAGCCGGCAGCAAGACCGCCATCGGCATTCCCATCATGCTGATTAGCCCCATCATCAGCAGCAATGCACAAATCGGCGGGAAGCCAAACGCGTAGCGGAATCCTGCGACGATCCCAGCGCCCAGTTTGGAGCCCGGCACGCGACGCAACTGCGGCAAATCGCGCATCGCCACATAGGCGCCGATGACGGCTATATAGCTAATCGCATTGAACAAAAAACAGGGGACCGCGCCAAAAGTGGCCAATAGCAGACCGGCGGCGAACGGACCGACCAAGCGCGTTCCGGTGACGATCGATGAGTTCAGGGCAATCGCATTTGGCAAATCCTCACGCTGCGGAACCATGTCCACCAGAAAGGCTTGGCGGGTGGGCATGTCAAACGCGTTGGTCATGCCCAAAATCAAATTCAGCAGAATGATCTGCCAGACTTCGATATGGCCGGTCAACATCAATGCTGCGAGTGTGGCCGCTTGTGTCATCGCAATTGATTGCGTCAGTAGCAGCGTACGGCGACGGCTAAATTGATCCGATAACGCTCCGGCGACCGGCGCCAAAAAGAAAGTCGGTATTTGACCGGCAAAAGCGACGACACCTAGCAGCAGCGGCGAGTTGGTCATCTCGTAGACCAGCCAAGCCAGGGCCGTTTGCTGCACCCACGTACCGATCAGCGAGACGCTTTGCCCCAACAGGAATAATCGATAGTTGCGATGAGCCAGGGCGCGCACAATCGACCTAGGCCTCGTTGAGACGCTTTGGGCAGGATTGAAGTGGCGTGCCATTTAGCTGCGAATTCTGAAGGACTAGCAGTGCTGCATCTTTCAACAATGATTCGCACGCAAAGAATATCCGGCAAGAGCGCCTGCATGAACATTCATTCATCTGCCGCCTGCAATTTGGCCACTCGTGGGAATCTGACGCTATTGTTTTTTGCTAAGCTTTGAGACTTGCTCGGCCCTGATATCGAGAGCGTCGACCGGCGGCAACTCCCCATTCGGCGGCAACTTGGGCGCCGCCAGCTTTTGCAAATTGGGTAGCATCCAACCCAGCGCTACACTGCCAGCCAAGCAGCATGCGCCACTGACCATGATCGAGGTCATTGGTCCATAAAATTGAGCGATTGTCCCCGCGATCAAACTGCCGGCCGGCGCCGTGCCGAGTACGGCCATCGTGTACAAGCTCATTACGCGGCCGCGCATCTCTTCGTCGACGATCGATTGCAGCACGATATTACCGCCGGCTTTGACCAGCATTAGCGAGAAGCCGGTGATTGCCAAGATCCCGATCATTCCTAAGGGGCCGGATGCCCAGGTAAACAGCAGCATCCCGCCCCCGTAGATCATTCCTGCAATCACAATCCGAATCCCTAGGCCAGAGATTGACTTGAGCGAGGCCAAATAGATCCCCGCGAAGATCGCGCCAACTCCGGTTGCGCCGGTCATCGCACCGTATAGATCAGGCCCGGCATGTACCAAGTCATCAACCACCGCCGGTAAGACGACCGAGCCTTGCATCCCCATGACGCTGACCAGGCACATAAACAATAGCAGCGCGTAGATCGGCGGAAATCCAACTGCATAGCGAAAACCGGCCAGTATTCCATCGCGCAGCTGAATGGCGGGTGCCGCCGCTTGTTGCGGGATGTTTTTCATCATGTACAGCCCCGCGATCACCGGCAGAAAGGTTAACGCATTGATGAAAAAGCAGAAGGCTTCTCCCATCGCCGCTAAGAGGACGCCGCCCACAAAGGGGCCAACCAAGCGGGCTCCATTCATGATCGACGAGTTAATCGCGATCGCGCTCGGCAGCGTGTCGCGGTCGTCAATCATATCGACCAGAAAGGCATGCCGCAGCGGGACTTCGAATGCGTTGATCACTCCCAGCACCAGGCTGAATGCAATTATTTCCCATTGATTGATCTGCCGGGCCCAAACCATCCCCGACAACGCCGCAGCTTGCAACAGTCCCAGATATTGCAATAGCAGGAGAACGCGGCGGCGATTGAAACGGTCAGAAAGAACGCCTGCGACCGGCGCTAGAAAAAAAGTGGGGATCTGACCAGCGAACGCCACCAAACCAAGGACGATAGTCGAATGGCCCAGTTCGTAGGTGAGCCAGGCCATCGCGGTGTACTGCATCCAGGTACCGGTCTGAGAGATAGCCTGACCGCCGACGAAAAGGCGGAAATTGCGATCGTACAGCGCAGAACTGATTGGGGAACGCGGCGATTGCGAGTCATTATCACGAGGCATGTGCGCACGAATCTGGCGGTAACGGGGCGAAGCTTTAGCCCGAATGTTACTCGCTGCGTACCCCGGCCGGCTACGACGAAGAGCAAGATTTTCACCGCAGGCCGTACCCCTAGAAGGGCCGCAAGGCAGGCCACTGCTTTGATGTTAAGGGAAAATGCAAGCTTATTTACGAGTTGTCGCACAGAAATGAGGATTCCTGGCACAGGGCCGCGCAGCCTCATGCTCGAGGGCAGCTAGACTGTGGTTAGATCGGTGATGTTACGAGATATCGACAAGCAACATCTCCAAGAAATTCATCCATAGCCGCTGCTCGCCAGTCTCTCCATCTTGCGCGCCTTAATCGCGTAAACGCGATCCTGGTATTTAGCTCTGGTTTTATTAATCTTTTTTTCAAGGAGCGATAGATGCATGTACGCAAATCGAGCGGCTTTACGCTCGTCGAACTTTTGGTCGTGATCGCGATCATCGGGGTTTTGATCGCACTCTTGCTGCCTGCAGTGCAGCAAGCTCGTGAAGCGGCGCGTCGCATGAGTTGCAGCAATAAGCAAAAACAGCTTGGTTTGGCGCTGCACAACTACCACGACACATTTCAAGTTTTTCCGTATGGCTATCAAGACCAAGGAGTCTTCCACAGTCGCGGGACTTGGATGCAGCTGATGCTGCCGTTTATGGAACAGAGCAACGTCTACGATCAATACATGTCGGCCAATGTCGCTTACGTGATGGACGTGCCCAAGGCAATTAAAGCTTTGCAGTTAGATGGGCTGCGCTGTCCCTCTGAGTCGGAGAGTCAAGCCGAAGGCGGGAACGGCGACCTTCGTCCGACGGCCGATCCAACCTATGGATTTCAAGGCAACTACATCGCCTGTACCGGCGACGACCTAATGCTCTACTCCAACGCCAACAGTCAAAGCAGCACCTACATGAAAGGCGCCTTTTTCAATTTGTCAAAAACGAAGATGGCGTCCTTTATCGACGGCACATCCAACACGCTGGTCTTTAGTGAATCCATCTGTCGACCAGGAACAGGAACCAGTTGGGGAGACGCTGGTGGATATTGGGGCGGAGCGCCGCACGGTTCATACGGTTTCACCACCATGGAAGGCCCCAACACCAGTCTGCCGGACGAAATCTATCAGTGTAAGAGCACTACTTTCATCAAGTCGCCGTGCGCTTCGATCTCTACCACCAACACCAAGGTCAACTTCGCTCGTAGCTACCATCCCGGCGGCGTAATGGCGACCTCTGGAGACGGCTCGGTCTCCTTCTTCAGCGATACGATCACGCTGTCGCTTTGGCAAGCGCTCGGTACGTGCCGCGGCGGTGAAATCAATATCGGCTCATAACAGATTGACTCAAATGAGCAGCATCTTTACAAAATTAAATCCAACCATGAACAAGCACTTATTTCCAATCCTTCTGTTTGCCGCATGCGTCGGTTGCAGTGGGGGGCAACCAAAGTCATATCATTTGCAAGGCGACGTAACCTACGATGGAAAGCCGATCGAAGAGGGAGCGATTATCCTGCGTGACGCCGAGCGACAAGGTCCAAGCTTTCGTGGCGAAATCATCAATGGTCAGTTCAGCATAGATGCTGCACCTGGCAAAAAAATCGTCCAGTTTCGCGCTCTGCGCAAGACGGGTCGCACCATCGAAGCCAATCCCGGCGAAGTGATTGACGAAACGGCGGAGTACATTCCGCGCAAGCACAACTTCGAGTCGACCTTAGAAATCGAAGTCACCAGCGATCAAAAAGATCTAAGCTTCGAGCTCGCAAAATAGTTGGATTGTCCACTTAAATGGCCAATGTCAGGCGATTCGCAGCGTGCGGGTCGCCTGGCTTTTTGCGCTGCGTAAACTAACGAGAATTTCAAGGGGTATCGTCGCGATCCCTTCTTGTCGGAACGTGAATCGCTTCGGATGTTCAGAGCTCTAGCGTAAGAAAGAGACGCCGCGATGTGGACCCAAGTAATCGTTGCTGGACTGTGTATGTCGCTAGTTGTTGGAATCGCCTTTCCCGCCAGTGCTGACACCTATCCCGGCACAGAACCGCTGACCCAGCAAGGCGACATCGCCGCGCAAATGATCGCCGGGATCGATCGATTTCTGCTAAATAAAATCGACGCTTCGATCGCCAACCGCGCGCAGCGTTGGCAGTGGGACTTTTCTTCGCCGCAGCAGCATGAGCAAGCAATCGCCGCAAACCGAGGTCGCTTGGCGCACTTGTTGGGAGTGCGAGAGTCTCGCGTGCCGTTTGACGCCCCTAGTTTGCTGGCGACGACCGAGCGCTCGGCGCTGGTCGCTCAAGGAAACGGATTTGATGTTTACGCTGTTCGGTGGCCGGTTTTGAAGAACATCCACGGCGAAGGATTACTGCTTGTGCCGGTCAATCGCAAAGTGGTTGCCGACATCATTGCGATTCCCGACGCCGATCAGACCCCGGAACAAATCGCCGGTCTGGCGGACGGTATCCCGGCGGAATCGCAATTTGCCCGCCGCTTGGCCGAAAGTGGTTGCCGCGTGATCATTCCAACTTTGGTCAGTCGTGAAATGTCAAAATGGGGCGGTCGAGCGAATCTTTCAAATCGCGAGTACATTTATCGCTCGTCGTTCGTGCAGGGACGGCATGTCATCGGCTTCGAGATCCAAAAGATCTTGGCCTGCGTCGACTGGTTCGCCAGCGCGCAAGAGGATACCGAAATCGGCGTCATTGGCTACGGCGAAGGGGGAATGCTCGCTTTATACAGCACGGCCCTCGACAGTCGAATCGATCGAGTGTACGTCAGTGGTTATATCGCGCCGCGTGAAAAGATCTGGCAAGAGCCGATCGCTAGGAACGTCTTCGCACGGCTCGAGCGTTACGGCGACGCCGAATTGTTGAGCATGATCTGGCCGCGCACCTGCGTGGTAGAACGTGCTGCGCATCCGGCCGTTACGCTGCCCGGTGAAGGAGGCGCTCCGGGCGAGATTACGACTCCATCCGACCAAGCGGTTGATCACGAACTGGCCCGAGTTGCGATCGCCGATCACCTGATCATCGGTCCGGCCGAAGGCGACAGCGCTAGTCGTCCTTTCGGCCGCATGTTGGCTTCGTTCCTGCCCAATACCGCGACGCTGGCGGCAGATGGCGCAGCGCTCAAGCCAACGCAAACGCTCGACGTCGCTGCGCGACAGCAGCGGCAAATCACAGAGATGAATGATTTTGATCAAGCGTTGATTCGTGAAAATGATGTTCGCCGCAAGGAGTTTCTGAAGGATCTGAAAACCTCGTCGGTTGACGCCTATGTGGAAAGCGTGAAGCCGTATCGCGAGTTATTTTATGACGATGTGATCGGGCGCTTTGATCAACCGCTGCTCCCGTTTAACGCCAAGTCACGCAAAACGTGGGATGAAGAAAAATGGGTGGGCTACGAAGTGACGCTCGATGTTTTTCCGGATGTCTTCGCCTACGGCGTCTTGCTACTGCCGAAAGATCTACAGCCGGGTCAACAGCGACCCGTGGTCGTTTGCCAGCATGGTCTAGAAGGTCGCCCCACCGATCTGTTTGATGGCTCGAACAAAGCGTACGCTAACTTTGCGGCGACCCTGTGCGAGCAAGGGTATATTGTCTTTGCACCCCAAAATCCGTATATCCACCAGGATCAATTTCGCACGCTGCAGCGCAAGTCAAACGCGTTAGGCAAGACGTTATTCTCGACAATCGTGCCGCAGCATCAGCAGATCGTCAATTGGCTGAAAGCCCAGCCGAATGTCGATCCAGAGCGAATCGCTTTTTATGGGCTCAGCTACGGCGGCAAGTCGGCCATGCGGATTCCGGCGCTGGTGCCAGACTACTGCTTGTCTATTTGCTCTGGCGATTTCAATGACTGGGTGCTAAAGACAGCAACGACGCAACACAAGTTTAGCTATGTCTGGACCGGCGAATACGAGATCTATGAGTTTGATCTCGGCGGCACGTTTAACTACGCCGAAATGGCGGCGTTGATTTGTCCGCGCCCTTTCATGGTCGAACGAGGTCACTTTGATGGCTGCGGCGATGACGAATGGATTGGTTACGAGTTCGCCAAAGTCCGCAATCTGTATCAGGCGAAACTCCATCTGACCGATCGCGCCGAGATCGAGTGGTTTATCGGCGGTCACGAGATTCATAGCCAAGGAACGTTTGCATTTTTGAGCAAACATCTAAACTGGCCGCATTAGCCATCGTTTCTAGCGAGAACTCGCCTGGGTTTAGCGGCGAATCCCTCTCGGGGTTCGCCTTGTTTTTTGCGCTGACCTTGTTCTGCGTTAAGATAGAGGGCTTTGTTTCACCGCTTCTGTTTTCCCTCTTACTTGGACCAGCGGCATGGGCAGCTTTGTCATCATCACCGAAGAACCATACGAGCCAGGCTGGCTTGCGCGCACCCTGTTTGGCGCGACTCCTCGTCCGCGCCCACCGCGACCGGCCGAGACGCTTGATTTGACTGCTACTGCCGACAAGATTGTCACTGCTTTTGTCGAACATGATTACTTGCACACACCGCTTGCGCCGCCGCTCCACTCGCCAGCAGAGACTCACGCGACGCGGACGTTATTTGTCGATAGTGGAGATCGGCGGGTTTGGGCTGATCCTGGTCTTGAGTGGCTGCATCTCGCGTTTGAGCCGCGCTGCTTGCGGACCGATATCGACTCATTGCTGAAGCCGGTGACCCACGCCGATGTCTGGCCTGATGCAGAAATGCCTGATTCGATCGACCCGGATGAAATCGTTGCGCCAACGCTCGATATTCATCTCTTTTCACGTCCGATCGAACTAGTCGATCAGACCTATGACGCGAAAGTGGGGCATCCTTGGGCAATGATCGAATTCCACTATGGTGATTTATTTCACGAAGGTCGTCCTCGGCGTTGGAGCGAAGAGCAACCGCTGGCCATGGATCTCGCAAAAATTTTCGGTTGCCGAGTCGAAGCGCGGCTGCTGACCTAACGCGGCGAATTTTAGGCGCAGAATTGCCGATTCTTACCGAAGCCTCGCCGGTTTTATCGAAAAGTCTGGAGAATCATTTCTTTTCCAGTAGAATCGAAAGCTGTCGTCTCGTTGCCGGAACTTGCCAACGGTGTACAAGCGACGATCCCCCTGCCCCTTCCAGCCAACTCCTTCCCTTAGGAACATGCCTCATGGCTTTGCCTGACAAATCAACACGACGTGATTTTCTCGTCGCTTCCACCGCGACTGCGACCGCCGCATCGCTGGCGACTATCGTGCCGTCGACCGTGTTTGCCGCCGATGGCCAGGTTGCCGCAAACGACAAAATTACCCTCGGCGTGATCGGCATCGGGCCGCGTTGCACCTACGACCTGAAGTCGATGCTGCCGTTTCGGGATGTGCATTGCGTTGCGATTGCTGATGTCCAGGCCAGTCGCCGCGACGCCGGCAAGACGTTGGTTGACTCGCACTATGGCAACACCGACTGCGTGTTGTATCAAGACTTTCGCGAACTGCTCGAACGCAAAGATATCGACGCCGTCCTGATCGCGACCGGCGATCGTTGGCATTCGGCCGCATCGATCTTGGCGGCCGAAGCAGGCAAAGATGTTTACAGCGAAAAGCCGTGCGGCATCACCATCGCCGATTGCCAGAAGCTGGCCGATACGATGCATCGCGAGAAGCGAGTCTTCCAGGCCGGCACCCAGCGCCGCAGCGTTGCGAACTACGCCAAAGCGGTCGAGATCGCACACTCCGGCAAGCTCGGCAAGCTACACACGCTGCATGCTTCGGTTTACAAGCCGGTGCTTGAAAACAGTTGGCTGCCGGCCGAAACAGAGCCGACCCAAGAGGTCTGCGATTGGAACCTTTGGCTTGGCCCGGCCGCTTGGCGTCCCTTCAATCAGGGCTACGTCAACGGCAAATGGCGCGGCCAATGGGACTTCGATTCTGGCGCGCGACTACTCGACTGGGGCGCTCATACCGTCGACCTGTGCCAATGGGCCAATCAATCGGACGACACGATGCCGATCGAGTATGTGCCGAGCGAGCAAAACATCGTTTGCACCTACGCCAACGGCGTGAAGCTGATCCTCGACTTCCTACCAGAGCCGTTCGGCAAACGCGAGCCGTTCTACATTACGCGCTTGGGCACTTGTCCGGTCCGTTTTGTCGGCGATCAAGGCTGGGTCGAAACCGGCGATAGCGGCGAAATTGTCATCTCGCCCGAGTCACTGCAGAAAGAGCTGCCCGACGCGACGAAGCGAGTCAACGGGCTTGACGTTTCGACGCATGCTCGCAACTTCTTTGATTGCATTCGCACGCGAGAAATGACCGCCGCCAACCAAGATGTGATGCGCCGTTCGCACATCGCAAGCCACGCGGCGGCACTGGCTTGGATTTTGCGACGCAAGCTAACGCTTGATCCAGTCAAAGAAGAATTCGTCAACGATGACGAAGCCAATCTGTTACGCTCGCGCGGAACCCGCGACTGGGCGATGTCGTAACATCAAACGGCGTGTGGACTAGGCCTTGGCCTGGCAATCCGCTTGTTATGATTTTGATTCACAAAGAAGCAGGCTGCGTTTCTGCTGCCTGCTTCTTTTCTTCTACCTGCTGCTTGATCTGCTTGTCGACAGCGCGGTGATGATCCCAGTTTCCGTCAGCACCCGCTCGGCGCTGGTCTAGATTCGCCAAAATCTCGCTTGGTCCGTACATTATTACCACATCTCCAGCTTGTAGACGGGCATCGCCGCGAGGTGTGCCTAGATATTCGCCGCTGGTCCGTTCGACGCCTAGGACCAGCACTCCTTCTTCTGATAGACGCAAACCGCCCAATTCTTTATGGGTGAGCCAATCATCCGGCTCGACCTTCATCTCGATCACCGTATAGCCGTGCGCTAGATGCAGCAGATTGGAGTAGTCACGAATCTCCAGATTGGTCCAGCGGCGCAGCGCCCATTCGACTAGACGGTTGATCGACCGATCAACCCAGATGCTTTGCGAAAGGAACCAGAGCGCCCCCATACCGCCTATCAGCACTCCTCCGCGGACCCACAAACTGCTACCGGGGCCATTATGTTGACCGATAAACGAGAGCATCAACGACGAAACCGCGGTGACGATTCCCGCGTTACCCAGCAACATCAGCAGCATGATGATTCGCCGCCGGACTGGATGCTGCGTCACCTTATCCGATTCTGAAGTCGTGAACCCGGCGCCGGTGAACGCCGATCGCGCCTGAAACTGTGCCAACTGATGCGATATCCCAGTTAGCACCAGCGCCAGAGTCGCGATCCGCACGACCATCAATGAGATGACGATAACCAACAGCAAGGAGATGATCGGGAATAATGACGCCATGAGAGCCCCTCTCCTCAAAAGTCTTAACAGCACAGACAACTACTGTTAAACAATGCAAACCGGGCGCCAACCGGATCAAACCGGTAATAGGAGCGGTATCCGCCAGAACTTGCTTGAATATCAACCGCATTGAACGCAATACGCCCAGGCAAACGAGTTACAATCGCTAGCGTGTTGAATTCGACCGAATCACTCGCCGATCAATCCCGATGCCACTGCTCCAATCGTATTGGGATCACCATACGGATTCCCTCGCTCGCGCTGCGGGCTATGAAGAGGATTCCCCTCCGCGCATAAAAAAACCTGCGTGCGGACGCAGGTGGGTCTCTGGGGATTGCTCGGGTAGTGTCGCCGCTTTAGGCGGCGGCGCGATCGCTGTGCGATTGCGCGATGGGACGCTGCGGCATGCGGATCGATGCCGCGGATTCGTGACGGTCAATCTCGGCTGGCTGCAGTACGACAGGGCGTTCGCCGCGAGCGCCGCTGAGGTGCCCCATTAGCACGCCGATTGCTTTGGGACTGGGCAGCGCCTTTAATGTTTGAGCCAACACTTGGTTCCAATAGCCGGCCGTTTCTAGCTGTTGCGGATGGCGGGCTCGTAACCGTTCGGCGGCTGCAGCCGCGGCATAGTCACGATCTTGCTGCAGCGCTTCAGCTTTAATGATCAGCTGCGACGCCGTGGTAGGACGGCTAAGCAGGCCTTGCGACTTCAACGAGTACGCGATGTCGAGATCGGCTGCTTGATCGCCCAAGGCTGCGGCGGCTGGAAGTAGCGGCTCTAGCCAACTACGGCGATAAAACGCGGCTAGGCGACTTGGACCAACCAGCGATTTTCCCTCTTCCAGCCGCAAGTAACGCCGATAGCCCAGCGAATCGGCGGCGACGCCGATCGACGCGATCGTATCGTCACAGCGTAGCGCTGGAGACACGGCGGCAACCGCTGGATCGGCGAACATCGACCGTACGCTGTCTGCCCAGCCCGCCGTGGCGACCACGCCAGATGCGAGTAGATGGACGATCTCGCCGCTGGATGCAGCAGCACCAATCATCCAGCACTCAGCGTCACTGATGGCGCTGCGGGCCTCGACGAATTTGACTTCGCCAGACAATTCGTAGGGGTCGGTGTAAAAACCGGTGTGAACGACAACGACGTCGGCGAAAGCGGGGCGATTTTCTAGCACCGACAGCATCGTCTCTTCAAGCAACGCTGCGTCATGCAGCGCCGGGATGATGATCGAGAGTCGCACAGATTTTCTTTCCTTCCGGCTTCGACGCTTAGCGTCGCATAATCAGGGGTGTGACCGTAAGCATTGCCGGCATGCTCACGTCAAGAATCTTCGGAACCGAAGGGCTCGCGAGTTTACCTGTTTCCCCTAAAAACGCTGGAGGCGCCAGAATCGCTGCTAGTTGTGCTAGCGGCGCCGTCACTTCTCTGCCCAAACCCCTAACAGAGAGATTAAAACCTCCACGCTCTTCTCCATTTCATCCAGGCAAGCCCATTCTAGCGGCGAATGTGGATTGTGCTGACCTGTCGAAAGATTAGGGGTCGGCAAGCCATGCTCGGTCAGGATCGAACCATCAGTGCCGCCGCGGATCACTTCCAGCCTGGGGGTTCG
The DNA here is from genome assembly GCF_057808535.1 of Blastopirellula sp. SH421. Lineage (NCBI taxonomy): Bacteria > Pseudomonadati > Planctomycetota > Planctomycetia > Pirellulales > Pirellulaceae > Blastopirellula > Blastopirellula sp. SH421. Next base: position 5,916,008 of record NZ_CM173712.1, on the reverse strand, counting down.
CGAAAGTCGTTGGTGGGCCTCGATCGCATAGGCGAGCGCACGCGGCTCCTTCTCCAGCCCTTCCCGCATGTTACGGTACTGCGGCGAAGTGACTACCACCAACTTGCACCCGGGCAAATCGGCTTCGACACTGCGCGCGGTCGATCTCAAAAGATCGGCCTGCTTGGAGAGTTCAGCGGTCTCGAACGAGCGGAGGATAAACTGAATTTCGACTTCAGCGACACCCCCTTTTACGTGGACCGGATGCACAAACCCATCGCGGCCTGCAGTGGTCTCTGGGGACATCATGTCGCGTGGCAGTCGATCCAGAAACATGCCGGCCGCTTTCAGCGCGTTCACCATCCGCCCTTTGGCGATGGAAGGATGGATATTCACACCGTGAACCGAGACGACCGCCATGTCGGCCGAGAAGGTTTCGGCATTGATTTCGTCGGCGCCGCCGCCATCTAGCGTATAGCAAACATCAGCCGCCAACCGCTGCAAATCAACATGATCGACGCCGTGACCAATTTCCTCATCGCAGGTCAGCAAGATTTTCACGGGGCCATGCGGGATCTGCGGATCGGCCAATAGCCGTTCGGCCATTTCCAAGATCACCGCGATCCCTGCTTTGTCATCCCCCCCCAGCAGCGTCGTGCCATCAGTCGTGATCAGCGTACATCCATGTAGATCGGCCAGTTCTGGATTCTCGCCTTCGCGGATCACTTTGCTGGGATCGCCCGGTAATACGATATCACCCCCCTCGTAATTCTGGATGACCTGAGGTTTCACGCCGGCGCCGGTAGTCTCAGGCGAAGTATCCATATGGGCGCAAAACGCGACAGTCGGTGCGTCAGCAACGTTGCCAGGTAGTTCGGCGTAGATAATGCCAAAATCGTCTTGTTCGGCGTTGGTGATCCCAAACGTTCGCATCTCGTTCGCCAGCAACTTCCCGAGCGCTAATTGTCCTTTCGAGCTCGGATATTCAGCGCCGGGAACTCCAGCCGTCGTATCGACTTGAACATAGCGGAGAAAGCGATCGAGAAGTCGTTTGCGGGTCATTCGGCCAAATCTCACACATTAGGTAACAAAGCGGGCGCTAGCTGTTCTATTTCACTCGCCCCAGCGACAAAAGACAACCTGGCAACTGCAAAGCGACGGGACTCTAGATATCGGTTTATCGCGGGCAAACGCCCCGTATAATACAGCAGTACCCGATTTGCGATGCTGCACGGTCCAGATCGGACAAGGAACGACAGATGGCTCGGAACGTAGAAATCAAAGCGCGTGTGGCCGATATGCCGCGGTTGCGTCATCTTGCCTCAGAGATCGCGAACCAAGGCCCCTGGACGTTGCATCAGGTCGACATCTTTTTTCACTCAGCCAGCGGCCGGCTGAAATTGCGGACGATCAACGAGACAGAATCTGAATTGATCTACTATCACCGCGCCGATCAAGCCGGGCCGAAGGCTTCGACCTATGTCCGCACGCCGACGACGGATCCTGCAGGCCTACGTTTTGTCCTGTCGGCGGTGCTAGGAGAACTGGGAGAGGTCCGCAAGCAGCGCACGCTTTATCTGGTCGGCCAGACGCGGATTCACCTGGACGAAGTTATTGGTCTTGGGAACTTCATGGAACTAGAAGTGGTGCTGAGCGACGATCAATCCGAGCCAGAAGGAGAGCAGATCGCGACCGATTTGATGGCGCGACTGGGGATTCGGCCTGCCGATCTGTGTGATGGGGCTTATTTGGACTTGTTCGGTACATCGCAAATTCGCCGGGCAGCGGACGAATAGCGTTCGATCGCGCATGCCGATTCCGTTTTGTTCGACTCGGGCCGACTGCCGCACTATGCTAGAGGGTATCTCCTGCCGTTTCGCTTTCCTGCTGAGATTCCTATGCCGCCTCGCTATCTCGCTTTGCTCTTGCTGTTCATATCGTGGCTTACTCCTCTTCAGGCCGAAGAAATTCCGCCGGCATTGGAAGAGTACAAAGGCCGGACGATCGCCCAGACGATGCACTATTTGGGAGCCCCTTGGCTGATCCGCGAATCGCGTGAACGAGAAGAAGACTGCACGACGATGGTCAAACAGCTAGGTCTGAAACCGGGAATGACCGCGTGTGACATGGGCTGTGGCAACGGCTTTTATACGCTGAAGATGGCCCAAAAGGTGGGCGATGATGGCAAAGTCTTGGCGGTCGACATTCAGCCCGAGATGTTGCGTCTGCTGCAAGCGCGAGCCGAAGAAGCCGAAATTAAAAACGTCGACCGAATCTTGGGTGATGTCCACGATCCGAAACTGCCTGTGGGAGAAGTTGACCTGATTTTGTGCATCGACGTCTATCACGAGTTTTCGCATCCCGTTCAAATGCTGGCCGCCATGCGCAAGTCACTAAAACCATCGGGTCGTCTGGTGCTGGTTGAATTTCGCGCTGAGGACGAAAACGTGCCGATCAAGCCGCTGCACAAAATGAGCAAAGACCAAGTCAACAAAGAGTTGACCGCCAACGGATTTCGCCTGGCTCGGCAGTTCGACGGCCTGCCGTGGCAGCATATGATGTTTTTCGCGCGGGATGACGCCCCGGCAGAGCCCCCCACAGAGACGGAACCTGCTTCTGAGTAAAGATTTACGTCGCGACTACCACGCTGGGCGGCTGTCACCTAGAATAGAGTTTTGCGCCTCCAATTGCCGTCGTCGCCTGACTCTATGGAAATTGATCAACTTTCCGACTTGCTTGAGAAAGACGCCGTCTCGGCCTCTTGGCTCCAACAACTGCGCATCGCCGATATTTCGCGTGGTCGCGAAAATATCCGAAGTCTGTCGCGACATGCGATTACTTCGGATCTGCTCACATTTCTGTTGAGCCAACTGGAGCGTCTGCTGCCGATTTCGAGCGATCCCGATATGGCGCTCAACAATCTCGAGCGACTGTTTCATAGCAGCCGCAGTCCGCTGTCGTTGGCCGCATTGTTTGAACGCGATCTTCGCTCGCTCGAGACGTTACTACGGATCTTCGCGACCAGTCAAGCGCTCGCCGACCAACTAATCAATGATCCCGAGAGTTTTGAACTTCTGCGGATTACGGATGGTCAGCCAATCGCACGACAAATGCTGGTCGATGATGTCGTCTACGAAGTCAAATCGCTGCAGGATGAAAAAGCGATCATGACGGCGCTGCGCCGCTTCAAGCGTCGAGAAACGCTGCGTATCGCCTATGGCGACGTGATCCGCGAACAGACAATCAGCGTGGTGACTCGGCAAATTTCGTATCTCGCCGATGCACTGCTCGAAGCAGCGGTCGCTGCTGCGTTTCGCCTGATGAAACCACGCTATGGTCGTCCGACGGTCAAAGCGGCTGGTCCCGGCGGTCGTCGCCCGGCACGATTTGTGGTGCTGGCGCTGGGCAAACTGGGCGGGGTCGAACTGAACTATTCTAGCGACGTCGATTTAATCTTTGTCTATGACGAAAATGGACAAACCGACGGTGAGAAGAAAATCACTAACGGCGAATTCTTCGACCGACTCTCGCAACGCGTTTTAAAGCTCCTAGCGGAGCCGACCGAACTGGGCGCTCCGTATCGCGTTGACATGCGTCTACGGCCGGAAGGAAGTCGCGGGCCATTGGTCGTGAGTCTAGAATCTGCGCTGCACTACTACGACGTGATGGGGCGAACCTGGGAACGTCAGGCGTTTGTTAAAGCGCGCAGCGTCGCCGGCAATCATGACCTTGGCGAAGAACTGCTGACCCAACTTGAACCGTGGGTCTATCGTCGCTATCTCAGTCGAGCCGACATCACCGGTATCAAAGCGCTAAAACGCCGCATCGAGAAGCTGGCGGAGCGCGAAACCTCGGACGACACCAACGTAAAAACGGGTCGCGGCGGGATTCGTGATATTGAATTTGTGATCCAGTTTTTGCAATTGCTCAACGGCGGCGACTTGCCCGGCATTCGAACCGGTAACACCCTAGAAGCGATCGCCGCACTCGAAGGCGCTGGTTGTCTGACGCAGCAAGAGCGAACCATTCTGGAAGAGAATTACGCCTTCCTACGCAAGCTGGAACATCGTCTACAAATCATGTTTGATCTGCAGACGCATACGATGCCGAGTGATGAGAAAGAGCTGACGAAAGTTGCGCTGCGCATGGGCTATGAGCATCGCGAAGGACAATCCGCACTCGTCGCATTTCAGCATGACTACGCCGAAAAGACAGAGCTCAATCGTAAGATCCTTGATCATTTGCTGCATGATGCTTTTCCCGGCGATGACGAGATGGCGCCGACCGTCGACTTGGTTCTCGATCCTGAGCCGGGTGATGAGACGATCGACGAAGTCTTGACCGCTTATGGATTTCACCATCCAAAAAATGCTTACGACAATCTGATGGCGTTGACGACCGAGAAGGTTCGATTTTTGTCGACGCGGCGCTGTCGGCACTTTCTCGCCGCGATCAGTGCGCAGCTGTTAGAAGCGATTTCGACCACGCCAGATCCTGACTCCACGCTGATCAATCTAGCGCAAGTGAGCGACTCGCTAGGCGGCAAGGGGATCTTGTGGGAACTGTTTAGCGCTAATCCCGCAACACTCAATCTGTACGTCCGACTTTGCGCTGGCAGTCCTTATCTCTCGAGTATCTTGATAAGCCACCCCGGGATGATCGACGAGTTGATGGACTCGTTGATGCTCGACAAACTGCCGACAAGAGATACGCTGGATCAGATTTTATCCGAGCTTTGTCGCGGCGCCGAAGACATCACCCCGATATTGCACAGCTTCAAAAACTTAATGCACTTGCGGGTCGGCGTGCTCGACGTCTTGGGAAAGAAAGATCTGCAAGCACGGCTAGAGACGCTGGCCGATATCGCCGAAATCTGCTTGAAACGAATTGTCGAACGAGAATACGATCACCTGAGCCAGCGCTTTGGCGAACCATGGTTGCCCGAAGATCGTCGCTGCGAAATGACGATCGTCGCTCTCGGAAAGTTAGGGGGTCGCGAACCGAATTATCACAGCGACCTCGACTTGATCTTTCTCTACGAAGGGGAAGGGCAAACGCATCCCGCCAACGGCAAAGGACGTCCCGGCAGCGCCACAAGTAACCAACATTTCTTTGGCCAACTAGCGCAGCGGATTTTGAAAGCGGTCAGCGAACTTGGCCCTTATGGACGTCTGTACGAAACCGACGCGCGCCTCCGGCCGGCCGGTAAAAATGGTCCGCTGGCCGTCTCGTTGGACGAGTTCTATCGATACCATGTCGAAGGTTCAGGACAGCTTTGGGAACGCCAATCGCTGTGCAAGGCACGTGCGATCTATGGCTCGGCAGATGCATGTCAGAATGTGGAGAAATGCATCCGCGACCTGATTTTGGCCAAGCCCTGGCGACCAGAAAACGCCTTGGAGATTCGCGATATGCGCCGCCGCATGGAAGAAACGGCGACCAATGCCAACTTAAAACGTGGACCAGGCGGAACCGTCGACATTGAGTTTGTCGTGCAAATGCTGCAACTAGCCTCCGCAGCAGAGCATCCCGAAACGCTTCGCTCCAATACGATTGACGCGCTCAAAGCCCTGCACGAAGTGGGGCGTCTGGCCGAAGATGACTTTGCTCATTTTCACGAAGCTTATATCTTCCTTCGAATTGTCGAAGCACGATTGCGTTTGATGAACACCACCGCGCGGCACGATCTGCCCAAAGAACGGCTAGAAGTCGCCAAACTCGCCTATCTACTGGGCGATATGAACGGCGCCCAACTGTTGCGCGAGTGTCGTAAACTGGCACGCGAAACGCGCCGCCGGTTTGAGCGCATCTTTAGCGAAGCAGCCCAGTTGGCGCCAGCGTCCTAGGTTTCCACTCGGATATCGCTTTGGCTGCAAACAATTCGCATAGAGGGCTAGAGACCTCCTCGATACTTATCGTTTGAAATGAAAGAAATTCGCGAACCTAGCGGCGTGCATTTCGCTCACATCTTTCGATTCTTTGCTCCTTAACGAAGGCGTTTGTCCTTTTGAATTGCTTTACGCACCGCTGCTTTGCGCCGCATACTAAGCGGATGCATGATTTTGCTTGTTCTCCTTGGTTGGAGCGCACTAAAAATTAGGAGACGCTAGTGACTCGTTCTATTTTTTGGTTGACTCTGTTGGCCGGTGTGTGTTCCCCCTTCTCTTTTGGAGCAGCTGCAGAACCTCAGCCCGACCAGGAAATTCCCGCTTCCGCGGATCCTCCCCTTCAACTGTATGATGGCTTTCAAGGCTATGAACGAGGCGTAACTACCAACTCGGCCGCAGCGCAGCAGTGGTTCAACCAAGGGATTCAGCTGCTGTACGGCTTTAATCATGACGAGGCGATTCGTTCGTTCGAAAAAGCCGCCGCGATTGATCCCTCTTGTGCGATGGCCTGGTGGGGATCCGCCTATGCTCGTGGGCTGCATATCAACAATCCGCAGATGAATGTTGAGCAAAGTAAGCTGGCCGCTGCAGCGGCCGCCAAAGCGATTGCGGCGCTCGATCAAGAATCGCCGGTCGAACAAGCATTGGTTCGTGCGATCCAGACGCGATACGCCATGCCGGTTCCCGAGGATCGCCGCAAGCTTGATGAAGCGTACGCCCAAGCGATGAACGAAGTCTGGCGGCAGTTTCCTGACGATGCTGACGTCGGTGCGCTGTATGCAGAGTCGCTGATGAACTTACAGCCTTGGGACTTGTGGACCGCCGAGGCGGCGCCCAAGGGGCGCGTGTTTGAAATCTTAGCGGTCCTTGAGGATACGCTCGCGAAGGCCCCACAGCATCCCGGCGCCAATCATTTTTATATTCATGCGATCGAAGCTTCGCCGTGGCCGGAGAAAGGCTTAGATGCCGCGACGCGATTGAGCAAGCTGATTCCCGGTTCGGGCCATCTGGTCCACATGCCATCGCATATTTACATTCGGACCGGAAAGTATGCCGCCGCGACTGACGCGAACACCGCTGCGATCGCAGCCGACGAAGCTTATTTCGCCAAAGCGCCGAAGCCTGATTTCTATAGTCTTTACTTCATGCATAACGTCCACTTCCTTGCTTATGCGGCGATGATGGATGGTCGCTATCAAACCGCGATCAACGCCGCGCGAAAGATTGAACAGGTCATCCCGCCTGAGTTTTTGAAAAACTATGTGGTGATGGCAGACGGCTTTATGCCGACTACGCTGCATGTCATGATTCGTTTTGGAAAATGGCAAGAGATTCTCGCAGAGCCAGAGCCAGAAGCGTGGCGAATGTTCAGCCGCGCCGAACGTCACTTTGCGCGCTCTATCGCCTATTCGGCCCTGGGTAAGACCGACAAGGCGCAGCAGGAGATCGATCAACTGGATCAGGTCGCCAGCGAAATGGGTGAAGAGTGGAAAATGGAAAATAACTCGGCGGAAGATGTGCTGGCGATCGCGCGAAAGATGGCGGTCGGAGAACTCGCATTTCGTGAAGGTCGCACCGATCAGGCGTTCGCCGAACTGCGCGACGCGGTCGAATTGGAAGAGCAGTTGACCTATGACGAGCCGCCTGGTTGGATGCAACCGGTCCGTCACGCTTTGGGGGCGTTGCTGCTGGCTGATGGACGCGCGGCGGAAGCGGAAGAAGTGTATCAAGCTGATCTAGTAGATCATCCCAACAATGCTTGGTCGTTACTTGGGCTGCAACAGTCCATTGGCCGCCAAGGTCGGGTCGAAGAAGCCGATGCAATGAACGAACAAGTTCAAGCAGCGTGGGCCCGCGCCGACGTGAAGCCGGTTGCAAGTTGCTATTGCCATCCCGACGCTCGGGCGCAAAGCGAGTAGCATCCCTTTTCTCTACGAAGGCTCGTGCGGATAGGGCTCTAGATGGACCAGCACGTCGCGCAGTTGGGCGAACTGCTGAATCAGCTTGTCCTTGACTTGATGGCCGATTCGATGGCCTGCTTCGACCGTTAATTGAGCGTCAACTTCGATATGGATATCGGCTAGAAACTCGATGCCCGATTTGCGAACCCAGAGCTTTTCAACAGCACAAACGCCTGGGACGGTTTCGGCCGCGTTTCGAATCTCTTGAATCAATTCTTCGTCCGCTTGCGGATCTAAGAGTTCGCTGGTGCTTTGCAGAAATATTTGACTCGTGTTGAACAAGATGGCCAGGACGACAACCAGCGCGGCTCCTTCATCCGCCCAGACGTAGGACGCTCCTCCCCAACGAACGATCGCCAGTCCAATCAGCACCGCCAAGGAACAAAGCGCGTCACTGCGATGATCCCAAGCATTCGCGGCGATTGACATCGATTTTGTTTGACGACTGACCGCCAGATTGTACCAATAGAGCGACTCTTTGATCACGATATTGATCGCCGCGATCCACATGGTCCAAACCGGCGGCTTCAAATGATCCACACCCAATCGGTTGATCGCTTCCCAGCCGACAAAAATGGCGGAAATCATAATCAACATTGAAACATTCGACGCCGCAACCGCTTCCGCTCGGGTATGCCCATACGGATGCTCGTCATCGGCAGGGCGCTGCGCGAACCATAGCCCGAAGATAACAACAATTGACGTCAGCGAATCGCCCAGCGAATTGACAGCATCCGAGATCAGTGCGAACGAACTTCCCATCACGCCGCCGACCAGCTTCACAATTCCCAGTGACAGGTTCACGGCTAACCCCAACCAAGCGGCGCGTGTGGCGCTGCGGTATAAGTGGGTTGCGGAGAAATCAGGCGGATTACTTGAATTCATGCGTCATTCGGACGATACGTCCTGGGGGCCAGCGGAACAGGGTTCGTCTATCGTCGCGTAGCCCATGCCAAAAGAAAAGGCCGGCGGATCGCTTTTTACGAATCCGTCGGCCATCACTTTGCAGCGTCTCAACGTTACGGCGAAAGCTGATGCTTGCCGCCTGCGAACTTGTTGTGACAGCTATTGCACTTAGTCAACATCGCTTTGTAGTGCGTCACCGCCACTGCATAATCTTTTTTCTGAGCGGCGCGATAGAGTTCGCCTCCCAGATCACGGACTGCGACAGAGTCTTCGTTCCAAGCCGCCGCATCTTTTTCGGGGGCACGGATGAGCAGCAAGTTGCCCCCCTCGGCCAAGATCAACGAAGTGGATTTGATCTCTTTCCACGCTGCGTTGTCTTTCGGTTCGCTCGCCATCGCCGGCTTCAATCGCTTGTAAGTCGGCTGAAACACATATTCCATAAATTCATGCATGTCCTCTTCAACCGGCTTGGGTTCGGCAGCAGATGCGCTGGCCAAAGAGAACGAAACGGCGGTCAATGCGACCAGGCTCAGCAGTAGTTGTGTTCGAAATTTCATTCAAGGATTCTCCTAGCAAGAAAACAAGTTCCCCGGCGTTCGCGCAGCAGCGAGCGCCGATAACAGCAGATCAAGTACGTCGCCGATTTAGAGCAACAGCGACTGGTAACAGAGAAAGAGAGGGAGCGGCGGCGAAAGCTCCCCGCGCAGGCAATCACGCAGTACGCCTGGAAGTCGCTTGGCGCCAAAGCGGTTTGGGCGATTTGTCAGAAGTTGGTCGCAAGAGTCGAAATCTTCCCCGGCAAACTCGGTTTCAACTCGGCCTTCCAATGCAGGGGCAAGCAGTTGCATCGCCGATCGATGAACGTGCCAGCCTGGGGGAATTTGGGTCGCCGGAGTCCCGCCGTGGTACTGCCGCAAATGGACCGCAAGCTCTTGCGGCGAAAGCGACTCATGACGATGCGCCCACGCTGGGGTCAACTGCGTGCTAAACAGCAGCAGACTGACAAGCGTGATGTGAAGCAATCGATGCATGCGGCTCAGTGAAGAAAACACAATAGACGCGACTTGCGGACAACTTTCTAACCTTAGTTCTCTCGCTGGCGACTGTCAATAAAGGGAGGGACAGCCCCCCAATTTCTACGATTCAGTCCACCGTCGCAGCACGTAATGTTCCAGCAAGTTGATCGAGACAAAGACGACCACCCCTAACAACGTGCAACAAATCATCGCCGCGAACAGTTCGTCCGTCTTTAGATTGTCGCTCGAGCTACGAATGTAATAGCCCAGCCCATGTTGTTTACCGCTATAGCCGACAAAGAACTCGCCGACGATCGCGCCAACCACCGCCAACCCGCTGCTCGCTTTCATCCCGGTCACCAGATAACGGATCGAAGCCGGGAATTGCAGTTTCCACAGCATCTGCCAGCGTGAGGCGCGGTGCAGACGAAATAGTTCGACCAGGCTACGATCGACCGATAGCAGGCCCGTCGTCACGCTGGTGATGATCGGAAACAGACTGATAATGGTGGCCACGACAATGACGCTCGGCAAGCCATAGCCGGTCAGAGTGACAATCCAAGGGGCGATCGCGACGATCGGCACTGTCTGAAAAAAGATCGCATAAGGATATCCACTCAGTCGAATCAGTCGCGACTGCGAGAACACCAAGGCGACCAGCGTTCCTAAGACAACCGCCGACGCGAACCCGACCAACGCGCCAACCCCTGTCACCAACGTTCCGCTCCATAAAGCAGAACCTTTGCGAAGAAACGAGTCGCCAACAGCCGCAGGGCTTGGCAACAAATAGGGAGGAATCTTTGCCTGCGTCACTAGTGTTTGCCAGATCGCGAGTGCAATCAGCAACGTTGCAGCCGGCAGTAGGACTCGCGGCAGGGTCTCGCGCATCACACGACTCCTTGTCGCAAGTGCTGCGAGATCACGCCGCACTGCGCTGCGAACTCGCCGGTGGCGCGCAAATTGGCAGTCCGCGGCGCTTCAAAAACGATCGGCACATCGGCGACAATCTGACCCGGTTGAGCCGACATGACCAACACCCGCTGGCTGAGAAAAACGGCTTCGGCGACGTTGTGCGTGATAAAGACGCCGGTCCATTGCCGCTGTTTCCAGATCGCTAACAACTCTTCGTTCAATTGCTGTCGCAAGATGTCATCGAGCGCGGCGAACGGTTCGTCCAGCAGCAGCACTTGCGGCTGGGTCACCAGGGCCCGAGCCAGCGATACTCGCATCCGCATGCCGCCCGAGAGCATCCGCGGCAGCTTGCCGGCATCTTCCTGCCGCAGCCCAACCAATTGGATCGCTTCGGGGATTCTCGCCAACTGCGGCGATTGAGTGCGGCGGAGCAGTTCTAGCGGCAAACGGATATTGTCGTAAGTCGTTCGCCAAGGCAACAAGGTTGGATCTTGAAACACAAACGCCGTCTCTGTTTTGGGCGGCGCTTGCTGGTCGATCATGACCTGACCACTGGTGGCCGACTCGAGCCCGGCGATTAGCCGCAAGAGGGTCGACTTGCCGCAGCCAGAAGGCCCCACCAACGAGACAAACTGTCCACGCTCGATCTTCAGATCGGTAGCGGCGATCACCTGCTGATCGGCAAACGATTTGGTGACCGCAGAAAGTTGGATCATAGAGCGGGACGAACGTGGAGTTATGTACTGGAGTCTCTCCTAGTGTAGGTTAGTCGCAACAACTGGCGAGGGGGATTAACTCATTTTCAGAGGCCCTCTACCGGTTGCAGCTTCCTTTTTTGGCGGACTCCCCCGCTGGCGATACTGTTTACTGAATATGCGAAAATGAATAAAAGGGAGCGGCGACAGCAAAGAACATGATTGCCATCAACAGGATCGCCAGCAGCAGACATCCGTGCGAATAAACCGACGCGAGCCGCAGACGAGGCGAACAGAGAAACGTCAAAATCGCCAGAAAAAATGCGTCTACCACCATCAACAAAGGCAAGACCAGGTAGGAATAGTTCGCCAAGAAGGTCGAAGTGGTCAGTAACAGTTGGGTTGGAGGCGGAAGTAAGGTTTCATAACGATCGTAGCACAACCCAATGTAAGGCACCTGAGTGATGAACAGGGCGCCAATGATCAGCAGGACAAAAAAATGCAGCCCCAACGTCAAAAAATAGCGAATAACCCGCAACCAGATCGCTTCATCAACAGACTTGTTCCGCGGTTGTTCTGCTGGTGCAGATTCTGCTTGCGTCATACGGTTGTGCTCTGATTTTTTGTTTTGTCAGAGGGAAATGCTCATCTGATCGGACACTAGATTGCTTTGTCCATCGGTTCGTCCTGCGGCGGAACCATCGTCTTGCGGACATCCACTCCCTCTGGCGTGAGGATCGAAATCCCCGCGCCGTCTATCCCACTCGACGCATAGATGGTTGCCGGGATCGGCGTTTTAAACAGCCATTCAACGACGCTGCGCCACTGCTGCAGACGCAGGAAATCGGCGACCTTCATGCCACGCGGGATACCCCGACGGACCAGATCGGTATTCGTCTTCTGACTAAGCTCTTGGGTCCAGACGACTTTGCCGTTGCGATCGGCCAAGTGGAGCCGACCGGTGACTTCGGTGACCTGGATCGACTCGACGTACAACTGACCAAGCACGCGAAGACGCAAAGTGTCTGGAGTCAGCTTTTCTTGCACTTCCACCTTCAAGATGTACTCAGCTTCCGGATCGGGCTGATAGCCAGCCACCAGGGCCTTTGCGACAAATGCGTCTTGCAGTTCTTTGGACAAGTCTTTGCGCTCTAAATCGAGCGTAGGGGCTTCGGCGTCCACGAGAATCGCGATCGCATCACCGCGGGTCAAAATGGGGGTGAGCGGCTTCAGATCTCGGAAGCTCTCTTGCTCGTCCTGCTGCGGCAACAGAGCGGCTCGCAAGGTTGAGTCAGAACGGGTCAGTTCTCCGGCGACATACCACTGTCGACCATCCGAGCCATGATACCCAAATGCGCCGTGTGGCAGCAAATAATTCCAGACGATCCGCTCTGAAGGCAAGTGAACCGCGACCAAATGACTTGATACAATCAACTTGGTATTGAGCGGCATAACGCGGATCAACAGCACATCTTTCGAGCCCCACGCAACTCCCATCGGCTTGTGGGGAAACTCAAACGTTTTCTCGACGCTGTTTTGGACGAGATCCCAAAGAATCACATGCTGCGGTCCCGTGGCGGAATAGCGAGCAGACGCTAATTGAAGTCCATCTTCAGAGAACGCAACTTGGCCATAGCCACTGATCTGCTCGTCCGTGGGACTCGCCAGCGTGCCGAGCATCTCGCCTGAATCGGCGTCCAGCAACTCTAGTTGTCGTGTCGCCATCACGCACAACGAGCGACCACTGGGCGAGGATTGCAGGCGGGTCGTTCGACCATAGGTGCGTCTTCCTACGGCGCGGCATTCCGGCAGCTTCCACTGCGTCAATTCGCCAGCGTCCGATAAGACCCACAGACGCGTGCGATCCGAACCAAACGCCATTGCTTCGATCTTATCGCTGGCGCTTTGCAAAGGGCGAAACGCCAGCACCGGTTTGCCGGTCGTCAGATCAAAAAGATCGACGCGATCTTTCCCCTCCTTCGTGGTGAATGCCGCCCAGTCACCGGTAGGCGCTGTGGCCATCAAACGAGCCGCAAAAGGGAGCGACGTCCGCTGAAGCGGCTTACCGGCCGCCAGATCGATCAAGTCAAAGTATTGATCCTCAATGTTGGTGAGCCCATTCAGACGCCGACTCTCATCTGGTTCGCGCAGTCCAAGCACGGCGCGATTCGACGAACGGCATTGATACATGTGCCCCAATTGCAGTTGGTTCGCCGGGATCTTCGCGCCATCGGTTAGCGTTTCTATCGGAACCTGAGGCGCAGCGTCAGGCTGGTATGTCCACTGGATGTTCGTCGCGATTTCTTTGACATCCTCTGTGACGATCGGCGTCAGCGGCGGCAATCCTTGATCTGCGGCAGTCGCTCCGGCTGCGACCAACACTTTGATCGCAGCAATCTCTTCGTCCGAGATCGACTTAAGCGACATCACCATCCGGTTGTCGTCGGTACGCGAAAAAACCAGGAGGCGATTGTTGTCGACAAACCGACGTGCCTCACGCAGATCAGAACCACCAAGTTGCGCTGAATCGATCCAGATAACGTCGGTTGAGCCATGTTCGACCATCACGCCGCCCGAGATTAACCAACTGCTGCGATCGGGACGCCACTCCAGGGGACGACCCCGGTACGAAAAACTGCGGGGGAGCATTTTTGCAGGGTCATCCGGGAAGTTCAGATCAACCAACCGCTCGCCGTTTCGCATATTCCACGAACCCAGATGACGGCCCGATCCCGATCTCGAAAAGAGCAACAATTCTTCCCCATCCGGAGAGAAGCTGATTTCTTCCAAGTTTGCCGAGGAAGGTATCTGCGTCTTGCCGCCAATGACACCGGCTTCGACGCCGGTGCGCAGATCGATTAACCGAGCGTTTTTTTCCAGCGGAGCATACAACGCGGCGTAGGTTCCGCCGGGACTGATGGCGATCGATTTGTCGTTGGAGAACAAGGGGAGCGCCGCCTCACTGATTTTGCGCCCCGTCGCTATCTCAAAACAGGCGACCACATTATCGCTCGATCTGGCAATGACAATGCGATCCGAGCCGGCGAAGCTGACCGAGGAAATATAAGTCGACGAGCTGCCTGGGGTGAACGAGCGTACGAGCTTGCGGGTGACAAATGACCAGACCTGCACTTCCTGCGCATTCGTCGTGTCGTTTCGTGCGGTAACCGTCAGGTAACGGCCGTCTACACTAAACGCGACATGCTGCAAGCCATACGACTCAAACTTAAGCCCGCTAACCAGCTTTTGCGTGGGGAGATGGAAAGCGTAAAAGGTCTTGGAACTCTCTTCAAAGAAGACAAAGTGGCTCGGGTGTTCTGAGAAGACCGGATGCAACGAATAGGCTCCTTTCGGAGCGCTGGCGTTTACCTGGACCGTTTCTGGCAATGTGTAGTCATAGGGGCTGGGATCAGGCGCCGCTTGCCATTCCAGTAGCGGAGAATTAACGATCGGCGGCGCTTTAACCGTGCGGGCCGGCATGCTGGGATAGTCGTCTAAACTGGCGGGGGTCGCTGACGTCGTCAGTGGAGGAGGATCCATCGGCGACATCGTGGTTGTCGGCGGCGAAGACGCGGCGTTGCTGGCCGTCGGAGCACGTGGAGGAGCGAACGAAGGGGACGCAGTCGCGGGGCTCATTTCGATCGGAGCCGTTCCTTTGATTGCATTCGTCAGGCGAGCCAATTCGGCATGGACAAACCGGACGTCATCGAGACTCAGCTTGTCGAGCGGAACCGCGATCTCTTGGCCGTTATCGTCACGTTTTAAGATCACTGAGCCGTCACGAAGATCGAGCAGTTCGGCTTTGACCGAAAAGCCCCCTTCGCGAGCATGCCACTGGCGCGCTAACCCAGGCGAAGCAAAGCCGATCACTAACAGCGAGACAAGGAAGTATCGCAACACTGCTAAAGCCCCAGATGAGAGAAGAGAAGGAGTCGCCGCAGCCCTAGGCTACGCTTATCCGTCATCGATCGTAACCCATGGATGCGACTGGGTCAAAATGAGGGGCTTCAGGTCCGATAGCAAAAAAGCCGCCTCTGTGGGCGGCTTCGCTATCATGAAGAGCAGCTAGTGCTCGTTATTGTCGAGATTTGTGGGTCTTCTTAGTGAGATTTCGCAGCGTCAGAGCGTTTTAAAAAATTGGGCACATTCAACCGACTTGCCGGATTTACCGTGTTATCGCCGTGCTCATTAATATGGTCTTCGATCATTTTCAAAATTCGCGTGTTCGATTTGTAGGCGACATCAAACAGATCACCTACCAGCGGCACCACGCCGATCAGCATGTCAAAGAAGATATAGCCCACCATCTTGGAGCGTTTAGTAAAGGACATGCCTAAACGTCGCGCTTCCCACAGTAATACAAAAGCCGCCGTCGCGGTGACTAAGTCGCCAACACCTGGAATGATCCCCAACAACGCGTCGAGGCCAATGCGGTATCGCGTGCCGGGTATGCGAACCGCATTCTCCATGATGTCAACAAATCGTCGCATGCGTTGCATCCGCGACGACGGTGGCTTCATTGATTGATTGGGTTCAGCGGGCATGGCAAGCCGCCTATTTAAAACAAAAGGATCATGACAAACATCAAAACCAACAACAGTCCAAATACGCCTGACGGAATGCGCCAGCTTGAAGATTCAGGAATCACGCCCAATAGCGTCAAGCCAAGAGCTGTCAGCATCATTAAATGAACCATGCTATGCCTCCCTGCGAAATTTGCTTTCCTTATGAAAGACCTTTATGCAGTCGGCATGCCACTCGACGAGATTTCGCCCTATTTGGTTGTAACCCGTTTCTCTGACGAGGCTTACAGAGATTCTTGCCATGCTGGCGTTGGGGCGGCAACGACTTTCCAGAGTGGTCGAGGCCCGCGCAACGGGATCCTTGCACGGCCAATCAACGCAACGATCAAGACAAACCAAGAGCCGCGATCTTGATCGCGGCTCTTGGTGGATTGTTGCTTGCAGACTTAAAGCGAACGCAGGCTAACCGTCGAGGCCGCCAAACAGCGGTGTCGAGATATAGCGCTCGCCGAGGCTCGCCATGATGACGGCGATCCGTTTCCCTTTCATTTCAGGACGTGCGGCCAGTTGGGCGGCGGCCCACATCGTGGCGCCGCTGCTGATGCCGGCGACGATTCCTTCTTTCATCGCGAGTTGACGGCCCCACTCAAAGGCATCTTCATCATCGACTTTGATGACTTCATCTAAGACCGAAGTATCCAGGTTCTTCGGGACGAAGCCGGCGCCGATTCCTTGAATGCGATGCTTGCCCGGCGCTCCTCCGCTGATGACCGCCGAGTTGGTTGGTTCGACAGCGATCGCTTTGAAGTCGGGATTTTTGGACTTAATGTAGCGCGCGACTCCGGTGATGGTTCCGCCGGTGCCGACGCCAGCCACGATGGCGTCGATATTTTCGCCAGAGTCTTCCCAGATTTCGGGACCGGTCGTCTTTTCGTGAATCGCCGGATTCGCCGGATTATCAAACTGCCCCGGCAGCCAAGCGCCCGACTCTTTTTCGACCATTTCGTAGGCGGTGTTGATCGCCCCTTTCATTCCTTCGGCAGCCGGTGTCAGCACCAGATTGGCGCCCATCACGCGCAGCAACGCGCGACGCTCAAGCGACATCGACTCGGGCATGGTCAGCGTCAGCTTATAACCCTTGGCGGCGCAGACAAACGCCAGCGCGATCCCCGTGTTGCCGCTGGTCGGTTCGATGATGTGCGTGTACTGGTTAATTTTGCCGCTCTTTTCAGCGTCCTCGATCATGGCGTAGCCAATCCGATCTTTGACACTGTTCAGCGGATTGAAGAACTCGCATTTCGCAAAGACCGTCGCATGTCCCTCAGGGACCAAGCGATTAATCTTGATCATCGGGGTATCACCGATGGCGGAGCAAGCATCGTTATAAGACTTGCCGCGTGGCATGACTTTTCCTTCCAAACAATTTCGACGGTAATGTTTTAATCGTGCAGAATTGCCGGCCGGGCTTTGCTGCAATCTGGTTGACGTATCTTCCGCGAGTTGGAAGACCCCGGCAGCTGAGTAGAGAACCGCTCAAACTACGAGAATCGCGTAGTTGTGTCAACCTGGACAATTTAAGGCCAGATTGTTAGCCTTTCTTGGGCAACACGACGGTCGCTTGATCATGAATCGGGGTGGCGCTCGCTCCGCTGCCGAAAAAGGCGCCACTGGCGCCGCGTGAGCCGCTTCTCAGCACGAAGACCCACATCGCACCGGCGAGCGACACAATAATCGCCATCGCGGTGGCGCCGGCGATCGCCAGCTTCTTGCCAAGCGAATGTATCGGACCAACGGCCGCTGCTTGCTTCTCTTGCACCAAAACCACCAAGCCGGTCGAACGCGAATCGCTTTCGTTGCCTGGGGTTATCCGCACTGACTGGATCGCGGCGATCCACGGTCCCGCCAAGTCGGCGCCAGCCGGGTCGTGCGATAAAGGATCGATGTAGTCGTACACTTCCCCTGTCCCCATCGACTTGAAGTCGACTCGCATGTTCGGATCTTCGCAAAACTGATCCGGCAAACGAGACTCGTGATTTAGCAGCTTATCAAACAGCGGATGCTGCAAAATCATCCCACTTTTCTCGCCCGGACGCTCATCGACCAGTACTGCAAACTGCTCTGGCGAACCCTCAAAGCGGGGAAACTTGCCGACGTCGATCGTCAGAGATGCGACCGCAATCGTTTCTCCGTTCGCGCGAATCGGCGCCGAAATGGCGCACTTCCACGTGTTACTGGCCGTGCTCAAAAAGACCGCCGAGAGATGCGGTTTATCGGTCGCCGTCGGATAAATCCCATCCGGCGGCGGGATCGAAGCATGAAACCGAGAGTCGATCGCCGGGTGGGCAAAGTCCTCTTCGCCGCCATGAAAGTAAGAGCGATATCCGTAGTATCCGCCGACCGGCGAGTCGATCGATTTGCCAGCCGAAGAAGCGATGTGGAACCCATATTTGTCGAGCAAAAACCAGCTTGCGTAGCGTCCATTTCCGGCGGCCCAGCGATCGGTGATTAACTCTTGCAACGGTTCGCGGGCTGAATGTTCCTGAAATGCATGGATCAGTTTGGCGCGCTCGCTTAGCTCCAGATTCGGATTACGCAACTGCGCCAACAACTGATTGAGCTCGGGACTATCCAGCGTTGCTTGCAGCGTCGCCAGCAAATCTGGACGTTTAGAGAAACGTTCTGTATCAGCAAACAGCGACTCGATATCGTGCGCCACATTGGTCGCCGCCAGCTCGGCGGCAAACTGATTGCTGACCCAGCTTTTCGACGCCAACGCTTTGGCCGAGTCGTTAACCGCCGCCGAATAGCCCCAAAATCCAAACGCTAGCATGATCCCCAGCAATACCGCCGGAGCGATGATTCCTAACCAAACCAAAGGGCGGCGTTCGCGATTCTTCTGGCGCAATTGCAACGCATCCAGCACTGCCTGCGTGTTGGGGTAGCGGCGTCGGGGATTGACGGCTAACTGCCGGTCAACAATGTCGATTAGCTCGCGATCGACGCCTGGCACGTCTCGATGCGCGACCGGCATCTCCGCGCGATGGATAATTTGGCGATACCGATCCAAACGCGAAGTCAGTCCCGCCGCCGAGTCAATCTCGCCGATGGCGCCAGCACTGCGAAACGGGGGATCGCCGGTCAGCATCGTGTACAAGATTGAGCCCAGCGCGTAGACGTCCCAGCTTACATCAGGGACGGCGCTCAACTCGGCTTGTTCCGGCGCCATGTAAAATAACGTGCCCAACGCCGGTTTCTGCTCGTGGGAAAGCCGCGATTGTCCAAAGTCGGCCAACCGGGCTTTGCCGTCTTGATCCAGCAAGATGTTCGCCGGCTTCAAGTCGCAGTGCAAAATACCTTTCGCATGCGCATGCAGTAAGCCGACGACGATATCGATGAAAATTTCGACCGCACGTTCAACAGGCAACGGGCCACTTTTTTTCAGCAGATCCTCTAGTGATCCACTCTCGACGTACTCCATCACATAATAAGGAGGATCAGAGTCCCAGCCCACATCCAGCAACTGCACCACGTAGCGGTCGGCCGAAAGAAAAACGAGCTTTTCGACCTCGCGGGCGATCAAACTGTCCTCCAGCGAAGCTCGATGATTGTAGAATTTAATTGCCACGCGTCGGCCGGTGTTGGCCGCTATGGCAAACCAGACCTCTCCGTAGGCTCCGGCGCCCAGAAAACGCTCGATTGAGTAGCCAGGGATTTCCCGCGGGGGGCGAGTGCGTCGGAGGCTGAGTTCCTCCGATGCTCTGAGATCGCCGTCGTTTTGCAGTTCGGTCCGTTCTAAATTCATCCGATAGTCGCGTCGGTGGGGGCGAAAGATCAGGCCGTTAGCAGCGAATTCATTCTAGGGGGCCGTGGCGTGCGAGTGAACTCACCACGGCAAATTACCCCTTTTCTGGGACAGATCTAAAACCAAGCATTAGGCTGTCAAATTTAGACAGAAACGAAGTTTCAATTTATTGCGAGAAAACGCGTGCTGGGAATTTTACTGTTATTATTCATTCTGATTCCGACAGTCGAGTTAGCGCTGCTGCTGTTTTTGGCTAGCGTAACCGATCCGTTGTTTACCTTGGCGCTAGTGGTGGTCACCGGCGTAATCGGGTCGATGCTAGCACGAAGTCAAGGGTTCGCGACCTACCGCCGCATCCAAGGCGAATTTGCCCAGGGGCGGATGCCGACCGATTCGCTGTTTGATGCGATCCTGATCTCGCTGGCAGGCGTGCTCTTGATAACCCCCGGTATTTTGACCGATCTGACCGGTTTCGCCCTGCTGGTCCCCTTCCTACGAAAGTCAATCAAGGCTTGGCTGATCGTCTGGGGAAAAAAACACTTTCAACTGAAGACCACCTCAACCGTCGACGGGTTCACAACCACCAACGCGCCCCCTCCCACTAGCGAGATCATCGACGCACAGGTGATCGAAGCTCGCCAAGACAAAAAGTAAACACGCAGCCAAGCAGATTTTACTCCGCGAGCCTTACCCCGCATCATCACTCTTCGCGTTCCGCACAATTCACTGCTGACGACGTGCTGGTTTTTAAAAATAAAAAAAGCCCCTGCGGCTTGTGACGGCGGGGGCTTCCTTGTTTTGTGAATTAGCGAGCGAAGACTAAATCGCGTCGTCATCACTGTCGTTGTTGTTACCGCCGCGTTGAGGGCGTTGGCCACGCGGTTGTCCACCTTGACCGCGCTGACCACGCATTTGCGAACGATCGAGTTCAAAGTCAATTGCGGTCAGCTTTTCGATCTTGGCAAGTTGCTCGGCATTCAATTCTGCTTTGACTTTGGCGGTCGCGGCGGCGCGAGCTTCGGTCATTTTCGCCATCATTTCTCGGCGTTCTTCCTGCGAAGCGTCGCGCATGCCTTGGAATGATCCGCGCATTTCTTCGTTGGCGGCTTCACGAGCTGCGGCGATCTGCTTGGCTTGTGCTTCGGAGATGTCTAGTTCGGCCTGGACCATTGAGTCACCCAGCGCGCCGCTCAAATCGGTTTTCAGCAAAATACCGACCAGTTGCGACTTTTGCGGATCGGTCAAAACGCTGGAGACCTTTGTCGAAGTTTCGGCGGACAGCTTGGTCATCTTCTCACGCATCGCGGCACGATCGGTGTTCTCTCCACCCCCTTGGAACAGTTCTCGCATCGAGGCGCGTGACTGGTCGGCGATCGTCTTGATCTCTTCTTTTTGTTCGTCGGTCAGCTTCAGCAAGGTCTGAACTTGCTCAGAGCCGAGCAGCATCGCAGAGTTCGCCCCGCCGCCAAAACCACCGCCGCCAAAACCACCGGCGCCGCGACCGCCGCGGCCGCCAGGACCTTGAGCAACGCTAATTTGGGCCATTGCCGCAATCAGGCAAACTGCGGCCAAAGAGGCCAAGCATTGATTTTTCCACAAGTTCATGTTCGATTCCTAAATAATTGGTAGCAAAGGAAAAGGGAGGGGAGGCGCTTGCGTGAGCTGGGAGCGCCGATCGTTTTGATCAGAAAGATCGCATGCGTGGTGACCGTTCAAATGCACCGCTAGCCGCGACGATTTAGTTAAACCCGGTACCTTTGGCGAAGTTACGCCAAGTTTTTGGAAAATTACCTCCAACGACGCTGTCTGCCGCGTCCCGTATAATGCGATCCGCCCAAACCCAATTTTCGCCGACTACGGGGGAAGTGTGATTCGTCGTTTTGCTAAACGCTGGGGTGTTCGGTTTTGGAACGCCGTCCAGCATTCAACCAACCGAGACGCGGACGTATATGCTTCCTGTATCGCATTTTACGTCTATATGTGGATGCTGCTCGCCGGAATTGTATTCTTTGCGACCGCCCGATCGTTAGTGCGCGAATCCATTACAGAGCAAGATTTGCGTGGAGAACTTCGCAACTGGATCGCCGCAGAAAGTTCGGAGGAAACCGCGACTGCTTTTATGAATTTCATCCGCGAAGGCGCCCAAAGCGATACCGCGATCATTGGGTTTGGATTGGTGGGGCTGCTGCTGGTCGGCGCGACGGCATTCGCCTGGCTAGAGCGGGCCTTTTCTCGAATTTTCGATCTCGACTATCCTGTCAGCGAAACATGGCGGCAATTGCTGTGGAGGATTGTCTGTTACCGGCTAAGAGCCTATCTGTTTGTGACGGGGCTGGGCTTTGTGGGCGTTGTCACGTTGGCCCTGCTTTTTGCCTGGAAGCAGTTTCTATTAAGCAGCGGGTCTACCTGGGGGCTGACGATCTTGCTGCCGACTCAATATGGGGCCAGCTTTTTGTTTAACTGGCTGTTGATCACGCTCATCTTTTGGCAGCTTCCGCGCACCGATGTTGCTTTTTGGAATGCGCTGCGGGGGGCGCTGCTTTGCACGATCCTGTGGGAGATCTGCCGCATCCCGATCGACCTCTTTGTGGTGTCTGGCAAGATGTCGTCGTTTGGGATGGTTGGCTTTTTGATCGCCAGCATGCTGTGGCTGTACTACGCGATCTGGATCATTTTGGTCGGCTGCGCATACGTACGGTTTCTTGAAGATCCGTTGCCGCCGGCGCCAGAGAAGGTGACATAAAAAAGGGCGCCCTGATCCGCAGAGCAGGGCGCCAATGTTAAATTAATTAGCTGCGATCACCGCACCTAAGACTAGATCGCACATTCGCAAGCGGTGCATTCGCACGTCTGGCAGGTGCAATCGTCACCGGTGCAGCAAGTGCAACCAGCTTCGCAATCGCATGCCGTCTGGCATGCGCACGCGGCCTGCGAACTGTCTGCCCCTGCATTCGCGGTGGTCGCTGCAGTCTGGTCACTGCAACCGCATTTCTCACAAAGGCACGTTTCGCACGTGCAGGTCACGCCATCGCAATCAGGGCAAGCGCAGTTGACGCATTCACACTGCTTGGCGGGAGGCGCAGAGTCGGCTGAAGCCAACGTGATCATGCCCAACGAAAGTGAGAAAATCGCAGCCAAAACCATGAGACTTTTCATGGGAGTATCTCCAATAGAAATCGTAAAAACTGAAATAAAATCGATGTTATCGCCGTAGCGATCGATTTAAATCAGCCAGCGACAATGGAGTAATTGGAAAGAAATAAACCGTCCCGAGCAAAGCTCTTCTTGCTCGAAGGGGAAGCGAGCCTGAACAGCAAGCTCGGAAGGTCGTCGAGTGGACCAAGTCAGCAAATCGACCGGCAGGGGGATCTCATTAACCGACGCAGGAACGATAGGCTCCTCGATCGGCTTGGCGCAACAGGAGCAATCATCACAGGAGGGAGAAGTGAGGGCCGACGCTGAAGAGGATTGGCTACAGCAACTTCCCGAGACCCCGCTGCAGCAGGTAAGCGCGATTGCGTTCGCTCCAGTCGCACTGCAACAAGCAACAGATGCGGCTTTCGCGCAACTACAGGCCGTTTCTCCCGGCCCCGCACAAAGCGGAGCTGAAAACACCACGCCTGTCATGGAGCCCATCGCGAGCGCCAAAATGAGCATCAATGTGGTGGCGAAACGAACCATACAGATCCCAGAGGAAACAGACGCACTAATAGCGACAACTGAATCCTACGCACTTTCTCGTGTGAGGGCAATTCAGAATTTACGGCTGCCACGGTCAGCGCGGCTGTCGCGGCATTGTCTCTCCCAATTTCTCCATCAGGTGAGCCGCTTTGTTATACGGCTTGGCCCCAGCGTTGGTTCGCGCTCCATTTTCGGGCAAGCCAATATCGTCGGGAGCAATTCGCATTTCCCAGTAAATCTCGGTATTGCGTGGGATCTCGGCAAAGCTCAGGACCGCTACTCGCGGCAGTTGCGCGGCGATCATCCGCCACAAATTGCTGCGCAAATCGATCGACGTCACCAACGCGGTTGGCTGTTGCTGTTCTTCGAGCTGTTGAAAACTGTCAGCCAGATTGTCGATCAAGCGTTCGACCCAAGCTCGGGCTTTGCGGCCTGCTCCGGCGTCGTTGAGTTCCAGCAACCGTTCTTCTAGCTCTGGCTCGAGACCAATCGCGTGGACCCGACCATCTCGGTCAAGAAAACGCTGGCAAATTTGACGTCCCAAGCGTACCCGCACGGCGGTCACCAGCAGTTCGATCTCGCCGGTGCGCGCTCCTTGGCGAACCAGGGTTTCGAGCACGCGGGAGAAGTTTTTGATCGAGACTCCCTCTTCCAACAGCCGGGCCAACACGGCATGAATGGTCGACAACGACAACGGGCTCGAACGCAGTTCTTCGACCTCCGCCGCCTGGTCATCGCGCTGCATGTCGATCAACCGCCGAACGTCATCCAGCGTCAGCATCTCGTGGGCATAACGGCGCAATGTTTCTTGCAGGTGAGTGACCAACAGCATGCCCGGTTCGATCACCAGGTAGCCAGATTTCTCGGCTTCGCGCTGCTGCTCGGCTCGAATCCAGATTCCGGGACCGCCAAAGGTTGGATCGACGCCGGGGGTACCGTCCAAAGTTTCGGTCGCGGTTCCCATATCGAGCGCGATATACCGGCCGGGTCCGAAGCGCGAGCGGGCCACCTCGTTTTCATCAATCAAGATCCGATACTCGTTTTCGCCCAGCTGGCGACTGTCACGCAACCGGATCTTGGGGACGATGATCCCCAGCGAATCGGCCAGCTGACAACGGACGGCGGTCATCCGATCAAAAAAATCTTTCGACTCAGGGGAAATGATGGAGACGAGCGATTGCCCGACTTCGAGCGCAAGTCGATCGATGTACAAGTACCCCCGCCACGGCTCGGTCGATTCGGGGGCGACCGCTTCGACCTGCTGTTCTGGCTCAGCGTACCAAGCTGGCTTGCCGCCATCCGCGATGACGGGAATATCAAGCAGATCTTCGTCCGCGCAACTGATCGAGACGATATGGTGAAAATGGACGAGCGCTTCTTGTCCGTGGTGCTGGGCGTCCAAGTTCCAAGCGGTGTCGTCCGTTTCGCCCTGCGAGCTGGCGTTGATCAGGCGGACGCAATCTTCATAGATTGCAGCGACTTCTCCCTTCAGTTTGATATGACCAAAGGTGGAAACGCAGACTTCTCTGCCGATGTATCGTGAAAGAATCGAGGAGTAATCCATCGATGCGCCCCTACCTATTCCGAGGAGAATTCAGCTCTCCGCCTGGCGAACGAAATGTTAATACTGATTCTAGTTAGAAGTCGCACGCACCGACAACCTTTTGCTTGAGCCAAAACCGGGGGGCATGGTGAGAAACAAGAATATCGTGTTCCGAATACGACGATTTCGACGACCAGCATGGTTAAAAAAGATACAAAGAATTTTCTCGGTTCGTATGGACAATTGCCTGGGGATCGATTTAGAACAATGTCGTCCAGCCGAAGTCCGTAAGTGATCCGGCTTTCCGCCGATAGCTTGCAGCTTTGCTGATGCTGGCGCCTTTAATTGCAGTCAACCAGGACCGCCTTCACAGGCCTGAGCTTGGGTGTGCGGCCCGCATGGAAGTAGCGTCGTCTGCAAGACGCTGAAGGGAGGCGAAATGGACATCCTGCGACTGTCCGGGTGAACCCGGCAAGATTGGACTGTCTCTAGACCTGTCAATCTTGTTTCGCTCAGGATCAAAACCGCATGATTGATCACGTGGGCCAGCAGCTTCCGAAGCTGTTTGTGCTGGACACCAACGTCCTTCTTCACGACGCCAAGAGTTTCCGCAATTTTGAAGACAACGATGTAGTGATTCCGATCACGGTCCTAGAAGAGCTGGACCGATTTAAAAAAGGAAACGAAGACATTCATTTCCAAGCTCGCGAATTTCTCCGCCAAATTGATCTCTTAACCGGCGACATTCTTTCAGAAGCCGGCGCTTCGCTCGGCGACGACCACGGGAAGTTGCGAGTGGTTTTCTGCCATGATCAAGACGCTCGGCTGAACCGCGTCTTTATTTCTGATTCCCCCGACAATCGTATTCTTAACACCGGCCTGTTTTTGCAACGCACCTCGCCGGAGCGGCGCGTGATCTTAATCTCCAAAGACACTAACCTGCGCATGAAAGCAAAAAGCCTGGGGCTGCAGGCTCAGGACTATATCAACGACAAGATTGAGAGTTTTGACAAGCTCTATACAGGGCGGCGGATCGTCGAAAACATCTCGACCGAGCAGATCGATCGTTTCTTCCAAAATGGCGGCGTAGTCAACGCCGTCGATTTTCCGGAGGTGCACCAGCCGACCGCCAATGAAAATTTTGTGCTCCGCAACGGTTCCAAATCGGTGCTGGCGACGTTTAACGCCGGCAATCAACACTTGCAACGCGTCGAGAAATACGCTCCCTACGGCATCAAACCGCGCAACGCCGAACAGTTGTTCGCGATCAAAGCGCTGTTGGATGACGAAATAAAACTGGTCACGTTGGCCGGTAAAGCCGGCACCGGCAAAACATTGCTGGCGCTGGCTTCGGCGCTGGAGTGTTCTTCCAACTATCGGCAGATCCTGTTGGCGCGACCGGTCGTGCCGCTGTCAAACAAAGATCTTGGTTACTTGCCCGGCGACATTTCGGCCAAGTTGGATCCATATATGCAGCCGCTGTTCGACAACCTTTCGGTCATCCGACATCAGTTTGGCGAGAACGACAAACAAGCGCAAAAGATCAATCGGATGCTAGAAATGGAAAAACTGGTCATCACGCCGCTGGCTTACATCCGCGGTCGCAGCTTGCAGCGGATGTACATGATTGTGGACGAAGCGCAAAACCTGACTCCGCACGAAGTGAAAACCATCATCACCCGCGCCGGTGAAGGAACCAAGGTTATTTTGACCGGCGATATTCAACAGATTGATCATCCTTACCTCGATTCGCTGTCCAACGGGTTGTCTTATTTGATCAACCGGATGGTTGGCCAACCCCTGTACGCGCATATCAGTCTCGAGAAGGGAGAACGCTCTGAGCTGGCCGATTTAGCGAGCGAACTACTCTAAAATTCTAGTCGAATCCGTGGTTGTTTGAGTAAAATTTCTGCGCAGCATTGGGTGGTTTGAGGCCGATTTTTCGACTATCTTGAAGCTGTGTGGGGTAACTTCCGGTTACCCTACGCAGCTCTTTTTCTTTCCTGCCCAGTCCCCTGAGACCCTCCGATGCGACTACTTACTTCGCTCTTTTTTGCGATTGTGCTTGCCATGCCGATGTTTGGCCAAGATATCAAAGCTCTGTATAACGAAGCGGACCTCCCTCAGTTCACACTTCCCGATCCGTTGATCGCCGCGGATGGAACCAAGATCAACTCGGCCGAAGCTTGGCGAAAAATTCGGCGACCTGAGTTGCTTTCGATGTTTGAATCCGAGGTCTACGGCAAGGCTCCGGCGCCGCTGCCGATCACAAGTCGCGTGCTGGAAGAAGGAGAAGTGTTTGGCGGCAAAGCGATTCGCCGGCAGGTCCGCATCTTTTTGACCGGTAAAGAGACCGGCCCCCATGTGGATCTGCTGCTGTACTTACCCCACAGCAGTTCCCCGGTTCCCGTCGTCCTGGCCCTTAATTTTAAAGGGAACCATTCACTCAGCGACGATCCAGAAATTTTGTTGCCTCAGTCTTGGATGCGTTCTAACGACGCCGACGGCATCAAAAATCATAAGGCGACCGAGGAATCACGCGGCGCGGCCAAATCACGCTGGCCGATCGAGCGGATCATTGATCGCGGTTACGCGTTGGCGGTCGCCTATTACGGCGACATCGATCCCGATTTTGACGACGGTTTTCAAAACGGAATTCATCCTGCGTTTTATGCTCAAGGACAAACCAAGCCGGCCGCCGACGAATGGGGAAGTATCGCTGCTTGGGCGTTTGGCTTGTCGCGGATCGTCGATTATCTAGAGCAACAAGACGCGATCGATCATGATCGCATAATCGTGATGGGACATTCGCGGCTCGGCAAAACTTCGCTGTGGGCCGGCGCGACCGACGAACGTTTTGCGCTGGTGATCTCCAACTGTTCAGGCTGCGGCGGAGCGGCGCTTAGCCGGCGTCGATTCGGAGAATCGGTGCGCCGGATCAACACGTCATTTCCTCATTGGTTTTGTGACAACTTTGTCAAATACAATGACAACGAAGATGCTTGCCCGGTCGATCAGCATGAGTTAATCGCATTGATCGCCCCCCGCCCCGTCTTGATCTGCAGCGCCGAAGAAGATCGTTGGGCCGATCCTTATGGCGAGTTCCTTTCTGGCAAGTACGCCGATCCGGTCTATCGCTTGTTGGGAACCGATGGCCTGGCGGTCACAGAGATGCCGCCGCTCGAGCAATTGGTCAACAGCCGGATCAGTTATCGGATTCGACCTGGCAAACATGACGTGTTGCCCAGCGATTGGGAAGCGTATCTCGACTTCGCCGACAAGCAACTGGCGGGCAAATAGTCGCCTCTTGAAAAATGCTTAGGCCGCCGAATGCTACTTTCGGCGGCTTTTTTTGTGCTCTGGCTCTCTGCTTGTGGCTGCGTCTCCCCATCGATCAGGTATCTCTCGCTACAAGCGGCACAACCGGCGAAAGCGACAGGAAAGGTTTCTGGTGCGATACGCGTCTCCGTATATTCGCATTCTATGCTTGCAGATACGCACGAGCTCGCAGGTTTCGACAATCGCGAGCGTTCGTCCAGAAATGCCGTCCACAGATCGTTGCGATCGGATGCAGCGGAGCAGCAAGGTTGCGCACCATGTCTTTCCTCACCAATTCGCTCTACCTCACATCGCTGGGCATCGCATTGATCGCAATGTTTTCGATGTTTGGCTGGATCCTCTGTCGAAAAGGGAGGTCGGTCGCATCCCAGCTCTCGCTGCTGTTAACGCGAGGAATCAGCTGCACGGATCATCAGTGTCGGGAAGAACATCTCGCTGCGCTACGGAAAACCTCTGATGCAGTCCGGGCCGAAAAGCGACAAAGTCAGCGGAAGTCGAGTCTGCTTGCCTTTGTCGCGGATCTGCAAAAGTCCTTCATTTCCGGCGACAATCCCCAGCAGTTGTCCGATCAATTGCTGCAATTTGTGCTGGAACTTACCGAAAGCACGTTCGGCGTGGTTGGCGAGGTCCTGCAATCCGAAGCAGGCCAACCAAATCTGCGAATCGATAGCATCGCCAGCACTGCTTGGGATGCGGATGCTCGTGCGCGGCTAGAACCGGAGTTGAAGCAAAGTTTCGATCCGAACTCATGGAACAACTTTTACGGCACGGCGATTTATAGTCGAGAGATCGTCATGTCAAACGCGCCGGCGACCGACCCGCGTCGCGGCGAGCTTCCGCCGGGGCATCCGGCGCTGACCTCGTTTTTAGCAGTGCCGTTGATTAGCGGTGATTTTGTGGTGGGGCTCATCTGCGTCGCCAATCGCTCAGGCGGGTATGACACCTCGCTGATCGACGAGCTGCGTCCGCTGCTGACGACAGTTGCTCAATTGATAGTCGCGACCAAAAACGAACGTTCGCGTCTGGCGACCGAAGAGCGTTTGTGGGACACGCTAGACGAACTGGTCGAACAGCGAAGTCGGGTTCAAGAGTATGCGGTTGAACTGGAAAACAAAAATCGCGAATTGGAAGAATCTCGCCGTCGCGCCGAGGCGAGCAACCTAGCGAAGAGCGAATTTTTGGCGAACATGAGTCACGAAATCCGCACCCCCATGACCGCGATGCTGGGTTTTGCCGATGTCCTGCTCGAAGATGGCGATATCGAAAAAGCCCCGCCGAGTCGTGTGGAAGTGATCCGGACGATCCAGCGCAACGGCGCCCACTTGCTGGGACTGATTAATGACATTTTGGACATTTCCAAAATCGAAGCCGGCAAGCTGGCTGTCGAACAGGTCACCTGTCGTCCAGCCGCGATCGTTAAAGAAGTTCTTGAGCTGATGCGAGTCCGCGTCGAGCAGCGACAGATCAATTTGAATCTCCGTTATGAGAGCGATACGCCGCACGAAATCCTTTCTGACCCCACGCGCATTCGACAAATCTTGATGAACTTGCTCGGCAACGCAATCAAATTTACCGAAACAGGCGAGGTCACGCTGGTGGTGCGGTTTGTCGAGGAGCGCGACAAACCGCGGCTAGAGTTTGACGTCATCGATACCGGAATCGGCATGACTCTTGAGCAACAGCAACTGCTGTTTCAACCCTTTTCACAAGCCGACTCATCGATGTCGCGTCGCTTTGGGGGAAGCGGATTAGGATTGGCGATTAGTCTTCGCCTGGCCGATCTGCTTGGCGGCAGCATTTCACTGCTCTGGTCGGAGCTGGGGATTGGCAGCGCTTTTCAATTTCGGATCAGCGCCAAACCGCTGGAGAGCACCGCCATGGTCGATCCGCAAGACGCCTGCGACGAGTCCAATGGGAGACTGATCCCCGAGACCAAGGAGAACGCTTTGCTTTGCTTGCAAGGTTGTCGTATCTTGGTCGCTGAGGATGGCCCAGACAATCAACGTTTGATTCGCTACTTTCTTGAAAAGGCAGGCGCAGACGTCACCATGGTTGAGAATGGCCAGTTGGCGTTTGACGATGCGCTAGCCGCTGAGGAACGCAACCATTTTTATCATGTCGTGCTGACCGACATTCAGATGCCGGTGCTCGACGGCTATGAAGCGACTGCCCGCCTGCGAGCCGCCGGATATACTCGTCCCATTATTGCGCTGACGGCGCATGCGATGGAGGGCGAACGCGACAAATGCCTCGCGGTAGGCTGTGACGACTTTGCTTCTAAGCCGATCCAACGGACCCAGCTGATTTCGCAGATCGAGCAACATTATCGCGCCTCCTGCGAATCTTCGCAGCCAGTCTAGCGGCGATTTGCCGCTTCCCGATTTCAATTCGCGCAGCGCGAAACTAGAATCAAACGCTTCTTCGCCGCACTGCGTTCCGCACCCCTAGGTTTTATGCCGCCCCGGGCTTCCTCTCCGCATGTCGCCCTGTTGATCGAAACGTCGCGTACGTATGGACGCGAGTTGCTGCATGGGGTGCGTCAATACGTCGCCGAGCATGGCCCCTGGTCGCTGTTGGTCGAATCTCGCTCGTTGGAGTCTCCTCCCCCGCCGTGGCTGCCTGCTTGGAAGGGGAACGGCATTCTAACTCGGAGCGGCTCGCAAGCGATGGCCGATGCGGTCAGTCGCGCCAAGCTGCCGACGGTCGAGCTGCGTTCGACGCGGCTGAAGCATTCGTTTCCGTTTGTTGGCGTTGATAATCGCTTGCTGGGAAAATCAGTCGCAGAACACTTTTTAAGTCGCGGCTTTCGGCACTTTGCGGTTTATCAATTGGGCGCCGAAGAATACTTTCAGCAGCGCTGCGAAAACTTTGTTCAAACCATCGCCAATCATGGATTCGAAGCGGCCCGCTATCATCCCCGCAATCGCCGCGAACAGCCGACCGAGTGGGAGCAGGCGCAGCAGGAATTGGCCGACTGGGTCGCTCAACTTCCCAAACCGGTCGGCGTCATGGCCTGTACGGATCAACTTGGCTTTTGGCTGCTTGACGCATGTAAGCGCTGTGGCGCGATCGTGCCGGAAGAAGTCGCCGTCGTCGGCGTTGAGAATGACGCATCCCTGTGCAACATGGCCAGTACGCCGCTGTCGAGCGTCGAGCTAAACGGCGTCGCGATCGGTTATCGCGCGGCCGAGCTGCTCGAGCATCTGATGCGCGGCGGCAAGCCGCCCAAGCAGCCGATCCTGGTCGAACCGCTAGGGATTGTGACGCGACTTTCGTCCGACATCATCGCGGTCGACGAACCGGAGCTCGCCGCCGCCCTCTTATTCATGCGCGAACATGCTTGCGAGGGGATCTCGGTCGCTGACGTATTGCGTGCGGTCGCGATCTCGCGCAGTTCGCTCGAACGAAGTTTGCGAAAGCTGCTGGGACGTTCCCCCAACCAAGAACTGCTGCGGCTCAAGCTCAATCGGGCCGAAGAGCTGCTGACGCATACCGATCTCACCCTAGCGACAATCGCCGAGAAAAGCGGTTTTCGCCGCACGCAACATCTGGCCGAAACGTTCCGCGCCCATTTCGGTACGCCTCCAGGGCAATTCCGTCGCGAACGGCGGAAAGCCTAATCCCTGCTCTGCTGGAAGACAAAATAACGGAAGAACTCTACGCATTTGCGGATTGATCAGGCCTCCCTCTGCTAGGAGGATAAGGGAGTTGCGCCGGCCGACTGCCGCAACGTGACTGCATGCCCCATCCCTGTCCGGCTGCATTGGTTGCTCACGCCCTACTCGCCTCTTCGGAGTTTAATCATGCCCCCATACCATCTCCATCGTCGTGATTGGATCACGCAAGTCTCCGCCGCCGCATCAACGGCGCTGGTCTTTGGCGGACTCTCGCCGGCCTCGGCAGACGAAAAGCCGCGTGACGCCAACTCACGCATCGGCATCGGCGCCATCGGGCTGCGTTATCAAGGCTCGGTCATCACCGAAAAATCAGCCGCTCACGGCGATATCGTCGCATTGGCCGACGTCGATCGAGAGATCCTCGAAAAAGCGAACTCGCAGTTCGGAGGCAAATCGGCCCTGATGGAAGACTATCACGATCTTCTCTCGCGCGACGATGTAGATGTAGTGATGATCGGCACACCGGACCATTGGCACTCGAAAATGGTGATCGACGCTTGTCGCGCCGGAAAAGACGTCTACTGCGAAAAGCCGCTAACGTTGACGATTGACGAAGGCAAGAAGATTCGTGATGTCGTGCGTGAAACAGGCCGCGTCGTCCAGGTCGGATCTTGGCAGCGTAGTGATAATCGGTTTCGAACCGCCGCCGAAATGGTTCGCCAAGGTCGAGTCGGCAAGTTGCAACAGGTCGATATCGTCCTCGGCAAAAACGAAACTGGCGGACCATTCGCTCAGAAGCCGACGCCAAAGTATTTCAACTGGGATATGTGGCAAGGGCAAACGCCGGACGTCGCCTACATCCCCGAACGTTCGCACTACACCTTCCGCTGGTGGTACGAATATAGCGGCGGTCAAATGACCGACTGGGGCGCTCACCATATCGACATCGGCCAATGGGGCGCCGGCGGGTTGCCAGTCGAAATCGAAGGTGTCGCCAAGATGCCTAACGTGACCGATGGTTATAATGTGGCGGTCGACTATCACGTTCGTTACCAGCTAGATAACGGCGTCGTAATGACGGTGGCGGACAACGGCCGCAACGGCATCATGTTTACCGGTGACAAAGGCCGGATTTTCGTCAATCGCGGCACACTAGACGGAGCCCCGACCGAAAAGCCGCTGCCGCGCGAAGATTTTGTGCTGTACGACTTTGACAATCGCGAACGTCCTGAACGAGCCGGCAAGCTCGACGCGATCATCAACCACATGGGCAACTTCTTTGACTGCGTCGCTGCTCGCAAAACGCCGATCTCGGACGTCGAAGGTCAGCATCGCAGCGTCAGCACTTGCCATTTGGGAAACATTTCGATGAAACTAGGTCGCAAGCTATCTTGGGATCCAAAGAGCGAAAAGTTTGTCGGCGACGACGAAGCGAACCAGCATCTCAGCCGCGAGCAACGCGCGGGTTACGAAGTGGTTTAGTTTTTCGCACCTTGCGTCTTTCATCGAGAGCCAATCATGACCGATTCACCGCGACTTAGTCGCCGTACGTTTCACGCTTTGGCAGCCGGCGCACTTAGCGCCGGCTGGTCAGGCGTCACCCATGCCAAGCCAGCCAGCGATAGCTTTCAGCTGAACTACATGCTTCCCTCCTGCATGTATGGTTATGCCAAACTAGCGGAGATTTTGCCGGAAGCAAAAAAGATTGGCGCGACGCACATTGACGTCTGGCCGAAAGTCCACGGCGATCAGCGCGAACAGATCGATGCCTTGGGGGAAGAGAAATTTGCCGAGTTGCTAAAGCAAAACAATGTCCAGCTAGGCTGCATCACGCAGTACAAGCTGGGTCCCTTTGGGATCCAGGATGAAATGCGCCTGGCTCAGCGATTTGGCTGCCAATTGATGGTGACCGGCGGCGCGGGTCCCAAAGGCCTGCAGGGCGCCGAGCTGAAAAAAGCGGTCGCCGATTTCGTCGAAAAGATGAAACCCCATTTGGAAGTCGCTGAGGAAACCGGCGTCACGATTGCGATCGAAAACCATGCCAATAATCTGATCGAATCGCCAGACTCATTGCGATGGCTGCTAGAACTTCGTCCCTCGAAACATTTGGCGATCGCGTTAGCCCCTTATCATTTGCCGCAGGATGAAAAGCTGCTCGCCCAGCTGATTCACGAGCTCGCCCCTGGGATGGAGATGTTTTACGCTTGGCAGCATGGGGATGGATCCAATGCGCCCCTCTCAACCCAGCAGCAACTACGGCAGATGCCAGGTCGCGGGCCGCTTGATTTCCAACCATTGGTCGCCGCGCTGGCTGCGGTACAATACCAGGGTTGGACCGAAGTCTTTATGCACCCTGTTCCGCGCGGCGTGCCGATTTTGCCAACGGTTTCGGGCACGACCGCCGAAATAGCCCGCGGTCGCAATTATCTCGATCAATTCGTCGCCCAACTGGCCAAAGGAAACTAACGTGTCGAACAAAGTTTTGATTATCATCGGCGACGCGTCCGAGACGCTGGACACGCTTTACCCCTACTATCGCTTGCAAGAGGGTGGGTACGAGCCGGTAGTCGCCGCGCCCGAAAAACGGCTTTATCAGATGGTGATGCACGAAGTAAAGCCCGGCTGGACCATCACCAAAGAGTGGGAAGGGTACACGCTGAAAGCGGAGATCGCGTTCGCCGACATCATTCCCGAAGAATACGCCGGTATCATGCTAAGCGGCGGCCGTGCGCCAGAATACATTCGCTACGATCAGCACCTAATCAAAGCGACGCGGTACTTTGTCGAGTCAGGCAAGCCAGTCGCATCCGTTTGTCACGGGGTCGAAATCTTGGCCTATGCCGATTGTGTCCGCGGCCGCCGGATGGCGACCGTTCCCAAGTGTAAATTTGATCTCGAAGTCTGCGGCGGCACTTTTGTCGACGAGGCGTGCGTCGTCGATGGAAATATCGTCAGCGGACGAACGTTTCATGACAATGGACGCTACTTTGGCGCCTTCATGAAGCAACTGGACGATGCTCGGGATGCAGCCGAACAAGAGTCGAAATTGGTGGCTAACGGCGTTCATTCGTAACCCGCTATTTGAGCCACATGCAGTCTTAAAACGCCAGCTTGATTTGCTGGCGTTTTGCCATTCTTGAAGTGGTCTACGATTCGTCGCCTGATGGACCATAAACGCCGGGGACCGCGATGTCATTCAAGCGCAGGTAAACGCGAACCGTCGCGCGGTGGTGGATCATGTGGCTGAGCGCCCATTTGCGGAGCGTGGCCCCTTTGGTCATTTTGAACATGACTTGGCCGCCCATCATGAAGGCCCAGTCTTGCGAGAAAACTTCGTCCGGCGCGCCGGCCAACGCCGCGCGAGCCGTCTTCACGTTCTGGTCAAACAGCGCCAGGATCTCGTCGATCGAATCCAAGCTGGGTGATTTCCAAGCCGGGCCATCGACCGGTGCGACGTCGAGCGAATCATGATTCAGCATGAACTCGATCCAGCCTGGGATATCGGCCAGATGGTTCGCATTCCAACCAATCGTGTTCGACTTGGGATGCGGCTTATAAGCGAGCTTATCGTCAGGAATCGCTTCCAGCGTCTTACGAGTCAGCGACATCTCTTCGTCAAATTCCGGCAACAGCGTCTCGGCAATCGTCATGGATTTACTCTCTCGGCAAGATAGGTTGAATTGAGTTGAAAGCAGCGGTTCACGGGACTTGGCAAACCGACACGCGTGCTAGTGTACAAATTTCCAGATTCCATGCCAATGCAGTGCGAAGCCAACTGCTAGCGAAATCCTCGCCGCAGCCGGTGGCTGCTTGCTCGTTTTCCTGCTAGGAGAAAAGCACCTGCGAAGAACGCCAGATGGGGACCGGATTCTGACCATCTCCGCGACGTCGCGGATCTGCCGGCAAAGAGCGCAAGAGAAATATGCCCCCTTATTTTGCGATATCTTGTGAGGATTGACGCAATTCTCTCCGTAGCGGCAAAAACTCAACTTGTCGACTTCGTTTGCTCTGGAGAGAATTTGCTTGTCCTGACTCGCCGTGATTCGCTCCGATTTTGCTTGGCCGCTGGCCTGCTGAGCCGCTTCCCCCTATTACCTTGAAACTCTGGTCGTATGATCGACGCGTCCGCAGCCGCTGCCTTTGAATCCACCATTAGTCCTAGCGGTGAATCGCCTCGCAATTCTGGTCCCGCCTTGTTGGCGCTTTGCATGGGCGCCTTCGCGATTGGCACGACCGAGTTTCTGCCGGTCGCGCTGCTGCCAACCATTGGAGCTGACCTGCAGGTATCGCTGCCGGCCGCTGGCCTGTTGGTCTCTGGCTATGCGCTGGGGGTCACCCTGCTAACGCCGATCTTATCGGCGCTGTTCTCAGGCTTGCCGCGCAAAGGGATGCTCATCAGTTTGATGGGGCTCTTTTTTGTAACGAATCTGTTGTGCTCGCTGGCTCCCAACTACGGCTTCTTGCTGGGCGTTCGATTTTTTACCGCGATCTCACACGGCGTCTTCTTGGCTGCGGCGACAACCGTTGCGACATCGCTGGTCGCCAAAGGACGCGAAGCCCATGCGATCGGCGTCATCTTTGCGGGGCTCTCGGTCGCGATGGCGACGATTGTTCCGCTGGGATCCTTGTTGGGGCAAACCTTGGGCTGGCGAGTTGCGTTTGCAGGCACCGCTTTCTTGGGCTTGTTCGCGATGCTCGCGCAAGCTCGCTATCTGCCAAAGCTACCGGCGCCAACCAAGCGACTGACGCTGGCCGGCCAAGCGATGGTGCTCAAGCAACCGCGTGTCTTGCTCGCACTGGGGATGACGGCGCTTGGCTATGCCGGGACCTTCGCCACGTTTACTTACCTGACGGCGATTCTCGAAGAAATCTCCGGCTTTCGACCGGTCGCGGTTACTTTAATTCTAGGCGTCCTCGGCGTTTGCATTACGATCGGCAACATCATCGGCGGTAAAGCGGCCGATCGAAAAATCTACCCGGCATTGGCCGGATTGTTTGCATTGGTCGTCGTCGCGATGCTGGGCCTCTGGCTCGCGGCGCCGTTCAAGATCGCGATGGTCGTTGCCGTGATCTTCTTTGGGATCTTTATGTTCAGCCCTGGTGCGGGCCTCCAAATGCTGGCCGTCAATCAAGCTCGGCGCTGGCAGCCAGGCGCCGTCGACGTCGCCGCAGGTCTTAATCAATCGGCCTTCAACCTCGGGATTGCGCTGGGCGCCGTGATCGGCGGCCAAGTAGTCGCTTCGCCGTTGGGGCTGGCGACAACACCGCTGGTTAGTGCCGGCGTCGTCGTGCTGGCGATCGGCTTGATCGCAATTGGTTGGCGCATGGATCGCCAGGCGGATAAGACGCCTAGCGATTTGATCGGCGAAGCCAAGCCGCATACGCAGCTGGTGTTAGAACCGAAGCCTCAAGTGATGCTTTAAAATATCGCGCTAGAATTGTCCATCCGACGGAGCCGCCGTTTTGGAGGCTTCGTTAGCGGCATGGTCGTGCAGCACTTTGCTAAGATCCAGACGTGGCGCTTCGGCCCATAGCTCTTCTAACGAAAAGTAATCGCGCGTTACATCATCAAAGATATGAATCACGACGTCGCCGTAATCGAGCAGAATCCAGCGTGAGTCATCGTAGCCTTCGCGGCCGAGCCGCGTATCGCCCAGTTCTTTTTCAAACTTGTTGTCGATTTCGTCGCTGATTGCGTGCAACTGTCGGCGGCTGGCGCCGGTCACAATCACAAAGTAATCGAACGCGGCCGTCAGCTTGCGCATGTCGAGAACGACGATATTCTTACCGCGATTATCTTCCGCAACCTGGGCTGCGGCGTGCGCCAGTTCAAGACTGCTGGCGGTCGTCTGTCGATCGCGTTTGTGGGGGGAAGTCGTCTCCGACACGTAATTCCTCAGTGCTAATTAAATCGGTGCTGAAGCGGAAAGGCTTCTAACTAAAAACGACCGGTTTGCTTCGATCGCGGCGTTTCCGTGACACTGCATTCTACTGGCGATCGCCGGGGAGGCTAGACGCGACCCGCCAGGGAAAGGCGCAGCCCGCAGTCGTCAGGTTCACGATAATGCTCGTGATCGTCCAATCCGATCGATCACGCCCAATCAGCAAAAGAAGCGTAAGTAGCTGCTACTAATGAACTTGCGGCATTTTATGGATTTCCGTCCGGGGCGCTGGTTTTTTTAGGATCCCCCTTACGAACTCGCAAAGAAGGGCGTACAATCTTGGGTTTTCGACCGTTTCCAAACCTTCCATAGAGAAAGTGGGTCTAAAGATGCCAAAGATGAAGACGCACAAAGGAACGAAGAAACGGTTCCGACTGACTGCCAACGGACACATCAAGCACCGCCAATGCGGTACCAGTCACTTGGCTACTCGCCTGAGCACGAAGCGTGTTCGCAACTTACGCGGTACCCGCGTGCTGGCTGAAGTAGACGAAGTGATGCTGACCAAAGCGCTTAATGGATACAGCTACTAGTTAGCGATATCCTCGTCGGAATTGTGGATTCTAGCTTGATTTATTCCCAGTGCACGGGCAAAAACGCTTCGCCAGACGATTCGGCGAGGGGCCTAGTGGACGAAACGAGGTGACAAGATGAGAACGACTTACGGCGCCGCACGGCACAAGTCGAAGAAGCGACTGTTCAAAAAAGCCCGCGGTTTCCGCGGCGGTCGCGGCAAATTGCTGCGAACGGTCAAAGAAACGTTGATTCGGGCCGGCGTTTACGCTTATCGCGACCGCAAGGTGCGCAAGCGTGAATTCCGCAAGCTGTGGATCGTCCGTTTGAACGCCGCTGCACGTCAGCGCGGTATCCGCTACAGCCAGTTCATCTATGGACTGCGTAAAGCGGGTCTCGAGCTCGATCGGAAGACGCTATCAGAAATGGCGATCCATGATCCCCGTGCTTTTGACGAAGTGACCGAGCTGGTGAAAACCGCCCTGGCCGCCTAAGACGCACGCAAAGTGCAATCGATGTCGAAACAACATGAGCCGCCGGGACTTCTCGGCGGCTTTTTTCCATTCTAGGAAGTGCCCGCGAGCGAGAGAGCGATGTCGCTGAACGATTTCATTCGCGAATTAGATACCTTGGTCGACTCGGCTGTCGAACGCTTCAATGAAGCGGTCGATAGGTTCGACGGCGATGTGCTGGAAGCGGCCCGCGTCGAGTTTCTGGGCGCCAAAAGCGGCAAGCTAAAGTCGGCCCAAAAGGGGCTCGGCAAAGTCGACAAAGACGACAAGCCAGCCGCCGGCAAGCGCTTTAACGAAGTAAAGCAGCGGATCGAAGAGTTGTTTGAGACGGCGGTCGCCAAGCTGACTCAGTCCAGCGACAGCAGCCAATCGTCCGAAGCGTTCGACGTCAGCTTGCCGGGAACGCTGCTACAGCCTGGCCACGTCCACCCGATCACGCAGACGATCGAAGAGCTGAAAGATATCATGGGCCGGCTCGGCTTCTCGGCGGTCGAAGGCCCC
Organism: Blastopirellula sp. SH421; assembly: GCF_057808535.1. NCBI lineage: Bacteria > Pseudomonadati > Planctomycetota > Planctomycetia > Pirellulales > Pirellulaceae > Blastopirellula > Blastopirellula sp. SH421. Next base: position 5,876,678 of record NZ_CM173712.1, on the reverse strand, counting down.
GAGATCGAGGATGACTGGCACAACTTCGAGGCGCTCAACATTCCACTAGAGCACCCGGCGCGCGACCCTCTCGACAATTTCTATCTGCATGCGGCGGCCAAAGCGGCTGGCGGCGACATGCTGCTGCGAAGCCAAACCAGCACGGTGCAGATTCGCGTGATGGAAGAAACGCAGCCGCCGGTGCGGATTGTTTCGCTCGGCCGCGTTTATCGTCCTGACGAGATCGACGCGACTCACTACGCGATGTTCCATCAGATCGAAGGTCTGATGATTGACACCGACGTCACGATGGCTGACCTAAAGAGCGTGCTCCATCTGTTCGCGAAAACTTACTTAGGGCAGGACGTCGAGATTCGTTTTCGTCCGTCGTTCTTCCCGTTCACTGAACCGAGCGTCGAAGTCGACATGCGATGGAACGATACTTGGCTCGAGTTCGGCGGCGCCGGCATGGTCGATCCCAACGTGCTTCGCGCGGTCGGCTACGATCCTGAAGTCGTGACCGGTTTCGCCTTTGGGCTGGGGGTCGAACGACTCTGCATGCGGCGCCATGGGGTGAACGATATTCGGCATTTATACAACAACAATGTGCGATTCTTGTCGCAGTTCTAAGAGCGGAGAGTCTAGGGCGCCATGTTAGTTTCTTGGAAGTGGCTCAACGATTATCTGCAGCTTGACGTTTCGGAAGCGGAATTCTGCGACCGTGTCACGATGGCGGGCCTCAACTACGACGGTTCCGAGTCGGTCGGCGACGATCGTCAGTTGGACCTGGAAGTCACCAGCAATCGCCCTGATTGGCTGGGCCATATTGGGATTGCGCGCGAAGCGTCAGTGCTGTTCGATCTTGACCTGCAAATCCCGCCGGCCATCATCACCGAGTCCGAAACCGGCCCCGCGATCCGCGACTATCTAAGCGTCACGATCGAGGACGAATCGTTCTGCCCGCGCTACATCGCTCGGACGATCAAAGGGGTTAAGGTTGGTCCTAGTCCCGAATGGCTCGCGCGCCGACTCAATACGCTCGGAATCAATGTCGTCAACAACATCGTTGACATCACCAACTATGTATTGATGGAAATTGGCCAACCGCTCCACGCGTTTGACCTGGCCAAAATTGATGGCGCTGGAGTCACCGTGCGCAAGGCCTTCGCCGGCGAAAAGTTTATGGCGATCGATCACAAGACGTACGACCTGGAGCTGGGCGACTACGTGATCGCCGACGAAGTGGGCGCCGTCGCCATCGCAGGCGTCATGGGGGGAGCCGACTCCGAAGTGACTGAAGCGACCACTGATCTGCTGATCGAAGCGGCGCAGTTCGCCGCTTTACCGGTTCGTACGACTTCGCGCCGCTTGAAGCTAAAGAGCGACTCCTCCTACCGTTTCGAGCGCGGCGTTGACCCGGAGATGATCGATTGGGCCAGCCGACGCTGCTGCGAGCTGATCCTGGACTTGGCCGGTGGCGAACTCGCCGCAGGCTCTATCTACGCCGGCAGTCAGCCGCAACCACGCAAGTCGGTCACGCTGCGACTGGGTCAGCTGAAGCGAATCTTGGGGATCGAAGTTCCGGCCGACGAAGTTCAGCGGATTTTGTCGCGTTTGGGCAATCAGATCGAATCGGCCGCCAGCCAAAAAATCACCGTCATTCCGCCCAGCTGGCGCCGCGATCTCGATCGCGAGGTCGATCTGGTCGAAGAAGTGGCCCGCATTCATGGCTACGACAAAATCCCGCAAGATGCCGCGGTGAAAATGTCGGCTTCACATCGCAGCGATGCCGATCGAGTTCGCTCGCGCGTTCGCTCGCTAATGATCGCCGCCGGCATGAATGAAGCCGTAACACGGAGCGTTGTCAGCAGCGAATGGTCCGCCGCGTTCCATGGCTGGAGCCAGTCGGCGGCGTTGACCGTCACCATTCCGATGGTCCGCGGCGAAGATTGCTTGCGGCTAAGCGTGCTGCCAAGCTTGTTGGGCGCCCGACGGATGAACGAAAAGTTCGACAACTCGCCGATCGAGCTCTATGAGATCGCCAAGGTTTATCTGCCGCGCGCAGGGGATCTACCGGACGAACGCTATGTGGTCAGCATGACCAGTGGCCGTGATTTTCGCGGGCTCAAAGGAGTGATCGAGTCGCTCGTTCAATCACTGAATCCGGCGGTTCGCGTGACTGCGTCACGGTTCTCGGACTCGCTGCTCGATGTCGAGCAGGCCTGCGAGTTGAAGGTCAACGGCAAGACGCTTGGCTTCCTTGGTCTGCTAAGCGCCTCGGCGCAAAAGCAGTTCGAGCTGCAACAGTCGGCGACCGTCGCCGAGCTAGACTTGGGCGTCTTAGAAGAGCTGACCGTCCTGATTCCGCAGCACTACGACTTTAGCACCTACCCGGTGATGACGCGCGATCTCAATCTGATTGTCGACGAGACTCTGACATGGGATCAGCTAGAAGCGACCGTCAGCGCCTCGGCCGGTGAACTACTAGAGAAAGTCGAATTCCGTGAGATCTTCCGCGACACGCAAAAGGATGGCGCCGGCAAAAAACGCGTGCTATTCACCATTACTCTGCGAGCCGCCGATCGCACGCTAACCGGCGACGAAGCCGATGCCGTGCGAGACAGCATCGTCGCGGCGTGCCAGAAACAACTCGACGCCAAGCTGCTGGGTTAACGCCCAAAGAATAGGTTCACGCTTACCATTTAGGCGCACTCTCAGATCGCCAGCAAAGGGCGTGGTGAAGCTGGGTAAACTGTCACCACGCCCATCGCTGGCGCCCGGCTGAATTTCTTGTCCCAGCTGGGGCAATCTCTCTCCTGTAGAAGCTCGCGTTTGGCATTTCCCAAAACGGCAGGTGTTGAAATCGATGCGGCCGTAGTCGCTAGTCCTGACTCGATAATTTGACAATGGTAACGCATAGGTTACCATTCAATGATGGCCAAAGTCACCCAGTACGAGACTGAAGAGGGCAAAGTCCCGTTTGCCGAGTGGTTTGATTCCCTTGGGGCTAAGGCTGCTACAAAAGTGACTGCGGCTACTGCGAGAATGGAGCTAGGCAACTTTGGCGATCACAAATCGGTAGGAGGCGGCGTCTGGGAGCGTCGCATCAATTTTGAGCAGGGCTATCGTATTTACTACGCTCAGGATGGTGAGGAGCTCGTTCTGCTCTTTTGCGGCGGAACGAAATCCCAACAACAGGCCGATATCGACGAGGCCAAGCAATACTGGAAGAACTACAAGCAGCGGAAGGCAAAGCAACAGAAACTAGCCGAGAAGGCGAAGTTGAAGCAGCCGATAAAGAAGCAGCCAAGGAAGAAAAGATAATGGCCCTAACTCGAAGTTTTAAAGCGACCGTCAAAGCTCGTGCAGACCGCGATCCAGAGTTTCGCGATGAGCTGTTGACGGAGGCCTTGGGAGCGATTGTCAGCGGTGAAGTCGAGTTAGCGAAGGTGCTGATCCGTGACTACATCAATGCCACCGTTGGCTTCGAAACTCTTGGCAAAGGAGTTGATAAGGATCCCAAGAGTCTGATGCGAATGCTAAGCGCTAGAGGGAATCCAAATGTCAAGAATCTGCTCGACGTCACCCGATTCTTGCAAAAGAAAGCAGGCGTCGAGTTTAAAGTTGTCGCTTCAAAGTCGACAAATAAAAAGAAACGAGCGGCTGTCCATTAACGGAGAACTGCAGTCTTTGTAGTGCAGCAACTCGGCAGCCCTGCTTTTGCTGCCGAAAATCGACCGAGACAAGCGAGCGCAAGAAGTTCGAAACAGAGTCGTGTGGCGAACCGCCCGACGCGGCTTACGCCTTCTTCACAAACTCCGACTTCAACTGCATCGCGCCAATACCATCGATCTTGCAGTCAATGTCGTGATCGCCGTCGACGATGCGGATGTTTTTGACCTTGGTCCCTACTTTGACGACCAAGGACGAGCCCTTTACCTTCAGGTCTTTGATGACGGTGACCGTATCGCCATCTTTCAGCTCATTGCCGTTGGCGTCACGGATGATCGCAGCGTCGGCCGCTTCGGCTGCGGCGGCTTTGGTCCACTCGTGTCCGCAAGAAGGGCAGATCAACAAGTCGCGATCTTCGTAAGTGAAATCTGCTGCACATTCGGGGCAGTTCGGCAAATCGCTCATCTCGTCTCCTGTGGGATCCGCGGTGCGGACCAGATATCGATAGCGCTTCCCTCGGTCCGCACAGAGGACCTTACGCCGTTGACCTTAGACATTCGCTCTTAGAAATTTAGGCATTTGCGCCTTAGTACGCTTCGGCCATGTCGCGCGCGTGATAGCTACTGCGAACAAACGGTCCGCTGGCGACCTGCTTGAAACCCAGTTCTTTCGACTTGCGGCCGAGCATCTCGAATTCTTCCGGCGGAATGTAGCGTTCGACCTTCAGAAAGCGTTGTTCGTCAGGCTGCAGATACTGGCCCAGCGTCAAAAAGTCGACGTCGTTGGCGCGCAGATCTTCGAGCACGGCGAAGACCTCTTCGTGCGTTTCGCCCAGCCCCAGCATCAGACCGCTTTTGGTTTTGACCTTGGGGTTCAGCTCTTTGACTCGCTTCAGCAGGCCAAGCGTCCAAGCATATTCTGACTTTGGACCGCGGACCCGTTTGTAAAGCCGCGGGACCGTTTCGGTATTGTGATTGAACACGTCCGGCGAAGCCTCGACGATGATCCGATCGAGTGACTCTTTGCTGTGGATAAAGTCAGGCGTCAGCACTTCGACCGTTGCCCCAGTCCGCTCGCGGACCGCTTCGATACAACGGATATAGTGCAGCGCGCCCCCATCCGGCAGGTCATCGCGGGTAACCGAAGTGATAACCACATGCTTCAGCCCCAAGCGATAGGCGGCTTCGGCCAACCGCTCTGGCTCGTCACTCGATAGCTCTTCTGGCTTACCACGCGGGACCGAGCAGAAGCTGCACGCGCGGGTGCAGATGTTGCCCAAGATCATGAAGGTCGCAGTTTTTTGCGAATAGCACTCCATGCGGTTGGGACACTTGGCGCTGTCGCAGACCGTCTCCAGCTTGAGCTCGGCCAGCAGCTCTTGCGTAAAGTGGTTGGCGTTCCCTAGCGGGACGTTGCGCTTTAGCCACTTGGGCAGGCGTTGTTTGGGGTGGGAACTTGCCGCCGGCGCGTCGATGATCGGCAGTTCGACGATCGGGAGTTCGACAACCGGAAGTTCAACCAACTCGTGCGAGTCGCTCACGTTGATGCTCGGAGATTTCAAATAGCAAAGGATGCCCTTCGTGCCAGCGTCGGTCGACGCAGTCGAAGGAATCAGCCAGCCGTCGCGCTGCGATTCGGGCCACAGTCTCAATTCTAGCTGGTCGATCCGTTTCTGACAGCAGGCTCCCCATAATGGGTGAGTCGCCGGGCGCGGCTAGTTCCGGGGGATTGGCTTCGACAAAAGACTGGGAGTCGCCGCTGGCATGAATATTGAGAAACGCGCCGTGGCTGGTGATCCAGTTCTGTACGGCGGCGCCAACAGCGGCCAGCAAGCCGCTTTTTCCCCAGACGCCATAGCGCCCCGGTCGCGTGTAGGCCGGAACGCCCAGCGAAACTGCCGAAGTCACCAGCGCTTGCTGCAATCGCTCCAAATATTCGCCGACGGTCCAATTTCGGCCCCGTAGCGGTACAATGGGATAGATCGCCAGTTGGCCAGGGCCATGCAGCACGCAACCGCCCCCCCGGCTAACCCAGCGAACTTGCCAGCGGAGCGAATTGAGTTCGTCCTGCGTCAAGCGGATATGTTGCCGCGAACCTGCTCGGCCAACGGTGATCATAGTCGTATGTTGGCACAACAGGACGGTGATGCGCTCGTCATCACGGCCGCCGGCTTCATAAACCAAGCGGCGCTGTAAAGCGAGGCACAGGTCAAAGTCGATCATTCCCAAGTAGTGGAAGTCGACGCCTGTCGAATCGTAGTGGTCATTTGTACGAGCAGACACGGATTATAGTCACCGCAAGAGGCTAATTTCTGGCTGCGATCAAGGACGGGGAGAGTAGCAATTCCCTCGGCCGGGGAAAAGGCCAGCCGAGATGCAGACAGCAGCTAACTCCCTGGTAAATAACGACTAGCAGTCGAAGCGGCGATTTTCCGCTTCGCAAGATCAATTCAAAAAATTGCGCACGCCGCTAGCGGCCCATGCGAAAGCACCATGGCGAAAAAAAAAGATTCCAAAGAAGACGAGAAGAAGAAGCTCGAACGCCCGATCGGCGAAAACCGCAAAGCGCGACATGATTACGAAATCATCGACACGCTCGAATGCGGCATCCAACTGGTCGGCAGCGAAGTAAAGAGCCTGCGCGACGGCAAACTTTCGCTAACCGAAGCGTTTGCCCGCGTGCTGCGCGGCGAAGTCTTTTTGGTGAACTGCGAGATCGCTGAGTATCGCAACACCAGCATGTTCCTCAATCACGAGCCGAAGCGCCCCCGCAAGCTGCTGCTGAAGAAGACCGAAATCCTCAAATTCGCCGCCAAAAGCGAAGACAAAGGACTGAGCCTGGTTCCGCTGAAGATGTACTTCAAGCAAGGGAAAGTAAAAGTCCTGCTCGGAATCGGCCGCGGTCGCAAGCAACACGACAAACGCGACAAGCTGAAGTCGCAAGACGCCAAACGGGATATTGCCCGGGTGATGCGCAGCCGGGATTAAAACCCCGCAAGGCGCCATGTTCTTATCGCGTCTTCGCGAGAAGAGCATGTCTTCCCACCGTGGCCCAATCAAGTCTCTAGGCAATCCGCATTGAAGACATGCTCTTCCGTCGAAGACGCCGTAAGGGCATGGCGCCAAAACAGTGGAGCTACGCTTCAAACGCCAACCCATCCAACTCACGCGACAACCGCGTCGCGTAGTTGTCCGTCATCCCGCTGACAAAATCGAGCGCCTGGCCCAGCCACCAGCGATGGCCGTTCGCTAGGTTCTGTTCGACGTATTCTTTGCTCCATGCTAGCTCGGCGCAGTTCTTGGCCAGAAAGTGCAGCTCTTCGTAACGGCTCGCTTGGCTGATTTCCTCCACCGTTTTTAGCAGCGTCTTTAAGATCCGCCCTAGCACATGGTAGGCGCCTAGTTCGGTCACGATCTTTTTCCGGTGCCCGAAGATTTCTTCGTACATCTCACCGACCATCTCCAGGTACTCTTTAAACTGGTCAGGCAGGGACGATTTCAGATCCTCGACCCGCTCTCCCCGCATGATCCTGGCATAGTCGCTCTCAAAGACATTCCAGAACTCGTCGACCAAACGCTCGATCACTTCTCCCCGCAGCTGAGAGATGCCCATGGGGGCGTTATCGGGATTGCCCGACATCTGGAGCATCAGTGCGTGCACTTTTTGCTTCTCGAAGATGTGCATCGCGACGGCATCTTCAAGGTCGAGGATCCGATAGCAAATGTCATCGGCAGCTTCGGTCAAAAACGACAGCGGGTGCCGACAGTAAAGTCCGTCCGAGCGGACCAAGCCCAGCGTTTGAAAGACGTCGTGAAAAACCGACGTCTCTAGCGAATGGAAATTGTGCTTTCGTTTGCGCGCCGTCCGCTCGTCGGTCGAGCCCCACGGATATTTCACCACGCTCCCCAGCGTGGCATAAGTCAAACGCAAGTAACCGGCCTGGGGATTGTCGGCGCGCGAAGCAATCCGAAAGCCCTGGGCGTTTCCTTCAAAGTATTCCCAATCGGCCAGACTCGACAGGATCTCTAACTGCTCACTCTCGCGCATACGAGCGCGAATCGACTCGGGCAACAGATAGCTGCGGTGCTTGGCCGACCAGGTCCGAATCACCTCTTCGCCAGCATGCCCAAATGGTGGATTGCCAATGTCATGAATCAGGCAAGCCGACTGCACAATCCAGTCGATCGAGGTCAGCTGCTCTGGCGTCACGTCGCTGGTTTGGGAGATCAGCTCGGCAGCGCGGCGGGCGAAAGATCTCGCGACGCTAGCAACTTCGATCGAGTGGGTCAGACGATTGTGAATATGATCGTTTTGCGCCAGCGGGTGAACCTGCGTCTTTTTGGCCAATCGGCGAAACGGCAGCGAAAAGACGATGCGATCATAGTCGCGCTCAAACGAAGTCCGTTTATCAACGCGCCGGGGCGCGGTCGCAGTCGACGCTACGGTATCTTTGCGCCAAGGGGCCCGCGCAGCAGATAGCAGTGTTGTCCAGTTCAGAGGGGTTGTCCCGTTTAAGGAGATTTCCATTTCTGTCCGCCAATCTCGTGTGCAAATCTGCACAGCTTCCAACGTCAAAATCTAGTTGCAGAAATTCTTTGGAAGTATAGCGGAAAGCGGAGTCCAGAAAATCAATGCTGGCATCGCGGCAGGCATTGTCGGGTTTGCTTTTAGTCGGCATCAGTCATCGCGCCGCGATACATGATTTTTCTTTTGGTGCTGCTGAAGCGTTCGGCCAGTTGCGGAATATCGTCATCATGCCCAAGGACAATCACGATGTCACCGGCGGCCAAGATGGTCTCGGACGGCGGGTTGAGCATGGTCGAGCCGTCCAACCGGCGGATGCCGACGATCAGGAACCCGTGGTTGCTGCGCAGCTCAATATCGCCCAGTTGCTTGTTGACCAGCGGCGAACCTTCGGCAACTTGCAGCTCATCAAACTGCAGCCCGATTCGCCCCAGCTCTTCGTTCATATCGCTGCGATGGGTCAGCTGTTCGAGCATGTTCTCGGCCGAGGGGCGAATAATCAGCTGGGCCAGCTTCTTGGCGCCGATCGCGGTCGGCAGCACCACCTTGTTGGCGCCGCAGCCGATCAACTTTTTCTCGGTTCGCGGATTTTCGCCGCGCGCGATAATCATCAGTTCGGGGTTCATCTCGCGCGCGGTGACCGTCACAAAGACATTGATCGCGTCGGCGGAAAGGACCGTCGCCAAGACCGCCGCGTGGCGAATCCCGGCTTGCTCCAGCACGTATTCTTCGGTCGCGTCCCCTTTGACAATCAAATAGCCCATCGCTTCGGCCGCTTGCAGTCGCGTCTCTTCAGAATCAATGACGACAAACGGTTTCCCTTCGGCATGCAGTTCGCGAGCCAAGATCGAGCCCATCCGTCCGACGCCGCACAAAATAGTGTGACCGCGCAACTTTTCAATGTCTTTTGTCATTCGTCTTGACCTTAGCGCCTTTTGCAATTCACCATCCACAACCATTTGCATGAAACCGCCGACGGTATAGATCACCGCTCCATACCCGGCGATGATCACGACGATCGTCAATCCGCGCAGCGCAAGCGACTCGACCGGCTGCACTTCTCCATAGCCCACGCCAAAGATGGTGATGACCACCATATAAATCGAATCGGCCAGTTCCCAGCCTGCCGAGACATACCCAACCACGGCGACAACGCAGATCAATACAAACAACACGCCGCCGGTGACCATCTTGCGGATGGGGGCCGACAACGGACTCGGACGTTTGGGGTCGACCTGATGGTCGAAACGATCGTCAGTTTGCACAGAGCGATAGTCGCGGACAGAGAGAGGTTAGTAAAAACGCAGGAAAGAAAGGCCCCTCCACGCGTCTTGCCTGACGTGTGCAACGGCTATTGGGGTTGCTGGTAAGTAGTCCGCCTGCGTAAACCAGCATTTTTTCAGTTTAGCACTGGGCTTGCAAAAAAGCGAATAGGAAGTCGCCGGGTTGAATTTGTCGCGGTGGCTCGGCAGAATCAGTCCCTTCGATTCGTCAGCAGCCAAGCGGACAAATCTGCACCCAATAGAAACCTTCAACCCCAAGGCGGAGCCTGACATGGGAACGTTCGATACCGGCATCTTTGATAATGACGGCGCACTCGACTTTGTCTGCGAATTGGTAGGCAAACTGACCGATCAGATCAACACGCTGCTCGCAGCAGGGGGAGCCGATCTCGATGAAGAGGGAGACGCCGTCTTGCTTCCCAGCGTCGCGATCATCAGCATGTTAGTAAAAAACTGCCATGCTGCTCCGCCAGAGCTGGAAGTGATCGATGCGTGGCGCGATCAGTTTCTGGTGATCTACGACCAGCAGATCGATGACCTGGAGCCAGAGCCTGCGTATAGGGTGGAACGTCGCCAGGTAATTGAAGCGACGTTTGACGAACTAGCGACGCTGGCAAAGTTGTTTGCAGAAGATTAGGGGCAAGCTCATTGGCGATCGACCGCTATTGGATACAGAGATCAAGAGAAGTGGAGCAGCGTGAGGAGCGCATCGCAATTCGATTCTGATACTCTCCAGCTGGACCGACTACGGCGCCGATAGTTCGATCCGAATCGGCTTGTCGGCCATCAGGTCGTCTTTCAATTCCGTTCTCGTATTGTACTTGGCCGGAATCACTTGCTTGATCTCTGCTTCCTGAGTGCCGGGCGCCATCCCGGCGATCATGCGTCCTGTCTTTTGATACGAAAGGATTTCGACACGACAAGGGCCAGGAGAAGGGCCCACTTGCCGAGCGATTTCGAATTTGCCGTCATGAATTTCACCGCTCGCGGCAGTTCCAGTGTCGACAGGGATGAATGTAATCAGTCCAGACTGAAGTGAATTACCCTTCCAGAGGACTTCTCCAGAAACCGAAATTCGATTTGGTCCGCTTTCTTGGCAGCCGACCAGCACGGCCAAGCTGATGGCCAGTCCCAGCCAAGGCCAAGCCTGTTTTTTTAACTGCAGATCACATTCCATCATCGTTCGGCTCCGTCAAATTCTCTGCAATCAGAGAGCAGTCGTTTGTAGGGTGAATGCGAGCACGATTTATAGTTCGCCGACAACTTCGCCGCCGTTCATGCTGCCCAAAGCATGCCAAGCGTCGCGATTGATGGTTTCTGCGATAAACCGGACCGAGCCATCGAAGAGTAGCATGCTGACGCCTCCGGGATGTTGGCTGCGAGCGGTCAAGCGATGGGGGCCTTCGGAGCCGCCAGAAATGCAAGGGATATCGAGCTTGGTGACACAACGTTCGGTAACGTCATTTACCAGCTCATTAGGAACGTAGTCATGCGTGTACTGCACCGTTCCAGAGTCGGCAAACAACGCGCCACGCGAATCATTTTCGCCTACCTTACGGATTTCGGTCACTGCGGCGGTCAGTGATGAGCCGTCGCTGAGGTCGGCGAAGCGTGCTGAATAATTATGGGTGAAGGGCCCACGTACGGTCAGTTGATCTTGCTCGGCAGGGCGATACTCTCGCTTGTACATCCCCAGTCCCGTGTTGCCGGCGTAGTTCCCCCGAAAACCAAAATCATACGCCGTATTAAAAATTTCGGCTTCGATGTCGGAGGGACACACGAATTGCTCGACTTTAATTCCCCGTACGGTTTGATTTCCCGGCGCCCACCATGCCGAGTTGTGATCGAAAGTGTCATAGACGCTGCCTTGCTCGACAAAGGGCAATATGGCTTTGATCCATGAACCATGCAATTCAGTGTTCGCCGACGAAGTTTTTCCCATCGAGTGTCCTAGCGGAAACGCCAGGAAAGTGTCGTGATAGTTGTGCAGCGCCAATCCAATCTGTTTGACTTGATTGGTGCAATGCATGCGCCGCGCTGCTTCGCGCGCTTGTTGGACCGCCGGCAATAAAAGAGCGATCAGGACGCCGATGATTGCAATGACAACCAACAGCTCAACCAAAGTGAAGGCATGTCGAAAAGAGGAACGCATCGTAACCTCCAGCATTGGAGAAGGATGAGCGATAGGAGGAGACTGAGGGTCACCCGTTGTCTCAAGCATCGATCTGACAATCGCTGCTTGTCCCTCTCGGAAGGGATTCTCACATGCTATCGAATTGAAGGGGGATGGCAATAATAAAATAAGGAAAGGCAACAAAAAATAGCATTCACCAAAGACGCCCAGGCTGTTCCCTAAGTTGTCAACTCTCGTCCAGCTTTGCGGAGGTCGCGACGCAATAGAATTCAGGCGATGCTTAATAGGTTGCGCCCAGCATCGCCTCTACACTCCTGCAGCGCCGTGCCTGATCTACCTCCCCGCTTGATCCAGCATCAACTGCCGCGCCTCCAACTCGGCCGCTTGCCAATCGCCGGCTGCGGCCATGTCGGCGATCCGCGTCAGCATCGCATGCTCGCTTTCGCTCAACTGGTTCGCTTCCAGTCGATCGCTAATCAAGACGCGATACTCTTTGAGTTGCGCGGCGTTTTGCAGATTGCAGACGGTCGACAACGTCTCGGCCATTTCATAAGCTTCGCCGCTGACTTCCGGATAGCGCGAGCAACCAATCGTCAGCACCAGCAGCAGTACGCCGGCCAGGATGCGCTGAGCATGCTTATTCATGGGACACCACTTCTCCTTCGGCGATGCTGGTCATCGCGGCGAACAACGGGCGACTGATGACCTCTGAAATGAAGCGGACCGAACCGTCCCCCAACAACACGTTGGCGCCGCCGAGATGTTCAGACTGCATCTGACCGACGTGCAGCGTCGGAAAATTGGGGGGATGAATGATCGGATTGCCCAGCGCGTCTTGCTCACCAATCGCTGGTCCACTATGAACAAGCACCAGCGTGGCGGCCGACTCGGCGCCGTTATCGGGCGAGCTAATCCGCGGATGCACAAAGGCTCCCGGTACGACTCCCACCCAGGTTTTGTCACTCAGCCGCGAGGTATGCTCGCCGCAAAAAACAGTGTTCGAGAGTCCATCCAGAACATCACGAAAGCGAACCTGTGAGTTTCGATAGAAAGGACCATCGGCAATCTTACCAGCGTCGCCGTTGTAACCGCCGCTAGGGCCGCTGGCGTCTCCCCAGCATTCTTCCTGACCATGACTCGCGACATAGTGAGAGCGCCCGAGATAGATCGAGCCAGCCCCCTTATCCAGCGCGGCGCCAGCGCTATCGACCACCAACAGCGGATCGGTCGGGCCTGCCGAGGAAGGACAGAGAAACATATCGAGCGTGGTTTGCGCCGCAGTTTGATGCGCTGCATCCCAGACCTTGCGCCGATTGTCGAGCGCAGCGGCGAGATTTGCTTGTTCTACAAACGGCAGGATCAATTTTCCCCAGCTCCAGCCGGGCGCTGCATCCCAAGTCGTTGCATCATAGTCGCCGCTGGGCAAGCTGCTGATCGAGCTGTACTGCTTGTACGAAACATAGCCAGCCGGAAGCGAACCAAGTGCATCATGGTAATTGTGCAGACCAACGCCGATCTGCTTCAAGTTATTGGTGCATTGCATCCGCCGAGCCGCTTCCCGAGCTTGCTGCACAGCCGGTAATAACAAGGCAATCAGCACGCCGATAATCGCAATCACCACCAGCAGCTCGACCAGCGTAAAGCCAAAGCGCCTGAGCGGTGAGGAAGTAAAGTTCTTTAAATAATGATTCACTGCGGCTCCTTTTGTGCAATCGCTATGCAATGTTTTGAGCAATCAAAATAACGGATTGGGTGCAGCAAATCAATGCGACGCCAAATATTTACAGAAGAACCGGTTAACGGCGGTCATCTGTCCGCATGTGAGCTTTTTTTGAGCAGTTGCGCCCCGCTAGGCATTGCTACCCTCGCCTCAGGAATGCGTTAGAATGACGCAACTGCTTCCGCCAACACAAAATCAAAGGAGGGCGTTGTGGCCTCACCGCTTGAATCGCTAATCGCTGCTGGAACCAAACTGTGGCTCGACTCGATCGATCCAGATCTGGTTCGCTCAAACTTTGCCCTCGGCGCCACCGGGGCGACCTCAAATCCCGTGATCGTCTCTGACTTGATCAAGACAGGCCGTTTTGACGGCAAGATCTCGACGCTACTGGAACAAGGTCTCTCAGACAGCGACTTGGCCTGGAAACTGACCAACGATCTGGTTTCTGACGCTCAAAGCGTCTTTCTGCCGGTCTGGGAAAAGACCGCCGGCAACGATGGCTATGTCAGCTTCGAGCTCGATCCGCTGCTCGAAGATCCGACAGCCGACATGCCGCACGCTGATCGAGTCGCCCAGTACATCGAGCTAGGCAAAAAGTGGGCCCAAGGGCAGAAGAATCGGATGATCAAGGTTCCGGCCACTCCGGCAGGTCTCGACGCCTTAGAAGAACTGTGCGCCGCCGGCATCACGCTGAACGTGACATTGATCTTTACCGAGCGTCAGTACGAAGCGGCTCGCGACGCCGTTTGGCGCGGAGCACAGCGCCGGGCAAACCTGGACAACTTCAAGAGCGTTTACTCGATCTTCGTGTCACGCGTTGACGTCTATACCGAGCAGCATTTGCCGCAACTAACCGACGCCGCCCAAGGACAACTGGGAATCGTCAACGCCAAACGCATTTGGCAGGCCAACAAAGCGTTCTGGAGCGACAAGCCGGTCAAGTTGCAGCAAGAAATGATCTTTGCTTCGACCGGCACCAAAAAGCCGGAAGACCCCGCCTGGAAGTACGTCGCCGCATTCGCCGGCAGCGACATCGAAACCAATCCGCCAGGCACCAACGACAAGGTTCAGCAGAGCGGCAAGGAGATCACCAGCGAAATTAACGAGATGCCCAGCTCCGCCGTGCTGGCCGATCTCGACAAGCATGTCGACTATGCGCATCTTGAAAAGACGCTGATGGAAGAAGGCATCTCCAAGTTCGCCAATCCGCAAAAAGAGCTGCTGAAACTGATCGGCGAAAAGCGTGCTGCGATCAAGACTGGCTAAATGTCGTGTAGATTTGAATTCCAACCAAGACGCTGGCCCAGCAAATGGCCAGCGTCTGTTCGTTTCTTGACAGGAATTCGCAGCAGAGGAACCGGCAATGCCGCCCGAGCAAGCACCGCAGACACAGGGTGAAGATCGATGCTGGGGGAAATGTCTAATTTCTAATGACGAATGTCTAATGCAAAGTGAAGTCAACAAAACTTTGCAACCGCATAAAGCAGACACCTTGCTGCAGCCGCATTCCGGCCAGTCATGAGCAGCCTGCCCAGGCAAAACCAGCATCAGCACCACCCCAAAAAAAAACAAAAAAATCCCACAGCCCCACCGGGGCGACCTAACCTAGCCTAGGGTAAGTCGCTTCTAGCGACGCAGCCCTGGGTCAACGCCGCCCACAAAAATGCTGACGTTTGAGCCAGCAGCCCCCCAGAGTCGCCTTTCGCTCCCGCGAAAGTAGCGTCTTCCTCTCGCCCCCTCTAGGCTGCGATTCTTTGGCGTCGTAAAAGCCAGCCACAGAGAATCCCCAGAAATTTCACTATTGACAAAGTCTTAGGACTTGCTTAGGATATCCGCATTAAACAATCGCTTGCTCTATCTTAAACCATCCGCGTTCTGCGGAAAACCAAAGCCAACCACCCAAATATCGCACCAATTTCTCGTCTCACCAGCAGGAAACATATCCCATGGGATCCAAACCACGTCCATCCAAAAAATCGCGATCGCGAAAAACCAAAGCCGCTCGGAAACGTCTAACACTGCGCAATCGCCAAGCGGCCCGGAATACACCGGAGGAAAACGCTAATCCGACGCCAAAAACCACTGAAATGCCGGGAATAAATGACAATTCAGATCCCTCCGGTTTCCTATCTCCAGATCTGCTGTTGACCGATTTGTTTCAAACCGAAGGCTTTGATGACCTGAAATTCGTGTTTTCAGAAATGGATGACGCAGGGATCTCGATCAGCGATCTGCCGCAGGTGATTGATCGGATGGCTGCCCTGGGTTATCAGTACCCGCAGACGATGGAATTAGTTGGGAAGATATGTGACATTGGTGACGCAATGGACAATCAGGACTTGGAAGATTCTGAAACAATCCAGCCTGAATCTAGGCAAACTGACCCTGTCGCGGCGACCTCGCAGTCTCAGCCTGGCGCGCAGCGCAGTTGCTGGTTTCAAGAGCTCACCACCTCAGAACTGCTGCGTGAGCAACCGCCGCGTGAATGGCTGTTGCCTGGCATGCTGGCGCGAGACGAAGCGGCGGTGATTTTGGGGCCGAGTAAGAGTATGAAGACGTCGCTGGCGGTCGATTTATGCGGCGCATTAGCGAGTGGGGGCAAATTTTTGGGCGAGTTCGCCGCGCAGCGTGCTTATCGGGTCGGCTTCCTCAGCGGCGCAGCAGGCCGAGCCGTGCTGCACGATCTCGCGCGACGCTGGAGCGCCGCCACCGGCGTTGATACTGAAAAGCTTCCCAACCTAGTCTGGGCGTTGACCATGCCCGCTGCCGCCAATCCGGCCAGTTTTGAAGAGAACGTGGCGGAGCTGCGTGATTGGATTCAGCGTCATCAATTAGAAGTGGTGTTGATCGATCCGTTGCAATGGACCTCGACGCGCGCTGCTTCGCAAAAATCGCAAATTCGCCAATTGGTCCGCTGCTGTCTTGAAGCTGGGGCGACGCCGATTGTCTGCTGCGCAACGCGCAAATCGACGTCGAAGCGTGCGCTGAATATCGCCGATCTCAACGACGCCGAACATGATTTTGCCCAGCAATGGTTACTGGTGAATCGTCGCCGCGCGTACGAGTCAGGCAGCGGACAGCATCGCCTGTGGCTAACGGTCGGCGGAAACGCCGGACAGGACGCGGTCTGGGGAGTTGATATCGATGAAGGTCGCCTGACAGACGCCAGCGGCCGTAAGTGGAATGTCACGCTGCACGCTGCCGAGTCGCTGCAAGATGAAGCGCCGGAGCTAGAAGCCCAATCGCAACAACAACGGCGCCGCGGAAAAATTCGCGCAGCGCTGCGACAACTTGCAGCTCAGAATGCGACCAAGTCAAAAATAGGCCAACTCAGCGGAATCAGCAGCGCCAAATTTGGGTTTGCGTGGGATCAAATGATCGACGACGGGGAAATCTCGCCGACCAATATTGATACGACAGGGCAGAACCGGTTAGAGCTTTGTTATCACCTGGCGGAGTCAGCACCGCCAGAGGCTGTAGTGTCCGATGAATCTGCCAATAAAGGGGACGGAGGGGACAGCACAGCAAAGTCGAACCAATTCGAATCAATTCGCCAATTTGGTCCCATTCGCCAATTCGATCCAATTCAGCAGTCCAGAGCGTCGCAGTCCCAGTCGCAAACGCAGTCGCAGTCGCAGTCACAAACACAACCGCAGTCGCAACCGCCCGATCAAATCAGCCCCAACGGGGCGACCTATTCTAGCCCTGGGTCAGTCGCTTTTAGCGACGCAGCCCTGGGTCCACGCGACCCCAAAGAATGGTGACGTTTGAGTCGGCAGTTCCCCGGGTTCCATCCAACGTCAACGTTGCGTTGGTGGATGATTACCCCAGGGCTCCGTCGCTGCTGCGACGAGCGCCCTGGGCTATTTTAGGTCGGCCCGTTGGGCCTGAAGAAACAACGGGGACGCTAAATAAAGAGCGCCAAATAACAGGGACGGGGATCATGCTTCCTCTGGGAACCAAACCGGCTCTTGGATTGCCGACCGCAATCATGACCACGCAAGGCCGTGGCCATAGCGGCCGAGCTTTTTCTGTCCGTGTTCATCCGTGACTTATCCGTGGCATCCGTGTTCTATTTCTTACCGAACGACCAAATCGCGGCACTTCAAATCTTGCACAGCAGGCAACGGTGGCGGTTTCCATTTGCATATTTGCGCTGCAGAAGAGATAAAGAAGAGATCGAATCGTGCGCGGATCCCAGGCAAAACAGATAGGAGGCGGAGCACATGTTCGGCAAACAATCGCGGCGTGGATTTCTTCAAGCCGGCGCTCTCGTTGGGTTGGGTAACTTAGCTTTTTTGCAGGGACTGCGTCCCGTTTCGGCGAAGGAGGCGAATGTCAATCTCGCTCACGTACATCTGCAGCCAGAGATTGAGCCGCTGGTGAAGTTGATCGAAGAGACGCCGCGCGATCGCTTGCTGGAAGAAATTGGCACGCGGATCAACGCCGGGCTCAGCTATCGCGATCTGTTAGCGGCGCTGTTGCTAGTCGGGGTAAAAAACGTCGAGCCGCGACCTTCGGTGGGGCACAAATTTCATGCGGTGCTTGTGGTCAACTCGGCCCATCTGGCCAGCATCGCATCTCCTCCGCAGCAGCGTTGGCTGCCGATTTTCTGGGCGCTCGATTATTACAAATCAGCTGCCGCACGCGATGTGCAAGAGCGCGGCGATTGGATGATGCCGGCGGTCGCCGAGGGAAAGATGCCGCGACCGCATGCGGCGGGGCGAACATTTGCAGACGCGATGGATAATTGGGATGAAGCGGCCGCCGATACCGCGGTCGCCGCGTTGGCCCGCACCGCCGGCATGAACGAGATTTACGAACAGTTCTATCGCTATGGCGCGCGCGATTTTCGTTCGATCGGTCACAAGGCGATCTTTGTCGCAAACAGCCAGCGCACGTTGCAGTTTGTTGGTCGCGAGCATGCGGAGCCCGTTTTGCGATCCTTGGCTTATGCACTGCTGATGCACGAAGGGAGCAACCCTGCCCAGGGTGATGATGAGGCGGATCGTCCCTATCGCCGCAACCGAGAGTTGGCGGGAAAAATACGAACGGAGTGGCAAGATGGTCCATTGAACAAAGCCGCGACCGAAGAGTTGATTGTCGCGATGCGCAGCGCCTCGAACGATGACGCCTGTGATTTGGCGGTAGATCTGCTGAACCGCGGCGCTGCTCCGCAGTCGATCTGGGACGCGCTGCATCTGACCGCTGGCGAGATGTTGATGCAGCAGCCGGGGATCGTGGCGCTGCATGCGATGACCTCGACCAACGCGTTGCACTATGCTTATCAAACCTCTGGCGACGATCAGACGCGGCGGCTGATGTTGCTGCAAAACGTCGCGTTTTTGCCGATGTTTCGCGGCGCGATGCAAAGTCGCGGCAAGGTAAAGGAGATCACGATCGACGATGTGACGGCCGCGCAGCTGGATCCCGGTTCGGCGGCAACCGAGCAAATATTCGCCGATCTCAGTCGTGATCCACTGACCGCCGCGCGCAAAACTCGCGGCTATTTGGCCAACTCGGGGGCTTCCGGCGCCAGCCAACTGATGGATGCGGCTCGCGTGTTGGTATTTTTGAAGGGGAATGACGCGCATGACTACAAGTTTAGCTCGGCGGTCTTGGAGGACTATTATCACGTTTCGCCGGAGTGGCGCGATCTTTATTTGGGGTTAAGCATGTTTAACCTGCCGGGCTCTGGCGATCGGGATAACAGCCTGGTCGAGAGAACGCGGGCCGCGTTGGCGTAACGGCATAGCGGATGGCAGTGTGAGCGGTAGAATAAAGCGATCCCCCGCTCCTGCTTCCCAACCGGTCTGTTCGCATGCAATTCGCCGCTTACTTGAGAGATGCGACCGGCAAGATCGAACGTCTTGAGGTGGATGCCAAAGACGAGCAAGCGGCCCGAGCGCAATTAGAAAAATCAGACGCGACGATTGTTGAGTTGCGAGAGTTGCCGTCGATCGAGGAAGTACATCGCCGAGTCGATGGCTGGAAGACGACTTGCATCGTGCTCTCGGTGACCACGTTTGGGCTCGGCGTTCTTACCGCCGGCGCGATCCTGTTCATCCGGGTTCATCCGCCGGTGATGATGCTCTTTTTTGGTTGGATGCTGCTGGGGATCGGCTTTGCTAGTTTGGCGAATCAGCGGAGCTTGCTTAGCGAGTTGCGGCGGAAACGCTGATAACTACAGCCAGCCAGCTTCACGATACCAGTCGGCGGTCTGTCGCAAGCGATCTTGTAGCGAGAGGGTAGGTGCAAAACCGAGTTGCTCTTCGGTATTGGCGACGTTGCAAACCCAATCGCCGGCGGTCGCTTCGCGGATCTTATCGCGATTGAAAATGTTCGCCTGGCCGATCACTCTGCCGGTTAATTCAGAGACAGTCGCCGAAGTCCAGAGGATCGGCTTGGGCATCTCGAAGGTGTGGACGTGTTGAACTCCGACTGCTTCGGCCAACATCTCGCCCAGTTCTTCGTAGGTTGGTTGCTCTCGATCAGCGGCGAAATAATAGCCGACGCCATCAAATTTTGACTGAGCATCTTGGCGACCACCGATTCGTT
The DNA here is from genome assembly GCF_057808535.1 of Blastopirellula sp. SH421. Lineage (NCBI taxonomy): Bacteria > Pseudomonadati > Planctomycetota > Planctomycetia > Pirellulales > Pirellulaceae > Blastopirellula > Blastopirellula sp. SH421. The sequence continues at coordinate 5,856,808 of NZ_CM173712.1, read as the reverse complement.
TTCCGTTGGATACCGCGCTGATGAGCAAATCGACCAAGTCGCTGACATAGATTAACGAGACGCGCAAATCGGCTGCGACCATGGGGTGAATGCCGAATCGATGAATCGGTTGAAACATCGGCAGCATCTCTCGGTTTCCTTCGCCAAAGATGATGCCGGGACGAACAATCGTGACCGGAACACGATCTGCAACCAATTCAAACTGGCGTTCGCCCGCGCGTTTGCTGCGACCATAGTTGGAGATCGGTTTCGGAAAGTCCTCGGGGCGTTTTGCGCGTTCAGGACGTGATGGCCCTACGGCGGCCAAGCTAGAGACATAAATCAAAGTCGGTGGATTTTCTGCAGCGGCCGCTGCTTCAGCAAGCCGGCGTGCTCCGTCTCGATTGACGTGAAACAGTTTTTCTGGCGTCGTGGCGCAGGTGACGCCTGCGACATGATAGATCACGTCACAGCCAGCGAAGGCTTGTTGCAAGTCGCTGGGTTCACTGAGATCGATTTCGATCAGTTCGGCGCCTAGTTCCCGCAGTTGTTTGGTATCGGATGATTTGCGAACGGCGCAGCGCAGCGAATGTCCGTCGGCGGCCAAGCGTCGACAAAGATGAGTTCCTACAAAGCCGGTTGCACCGGTTACAAAATAGTTCGCCATAGATGCCTGAGGGGAGTGTTGATTTAAAGTCGTCGCTGGCTCCGGAGGTCATTCAATGCGCTGACCAGCCGTTCCAGATGTTCAGGAGTGTGGGCAAAGCTGAGACTGATCCGCAGCAGCGATTCTCCGCTGGGAACCGTGGGAGGTCGAATGCCTGGCACGAACAAACCTTGCTCGCGCAACCGGAGTGACGCCTGGATGGTTGGCTCGGGTTCGCCGAGCAGGATGGGGATGATCTGGCTCTCACCGCCGACTTGCCAGCCTTGGGAGCGCAGGTCGCTGCGCAGTTTGGCGGCGCGCGCTAACAACAGTTGGCGGCGGTGTGGTTCGTCACGCACGATTTGCAGCGCGGCGATCATGGCAGCGGCCGAGGCCATTGGCGCCGCCGTGGAGAAGACGTAGCTGCGAGCTCGATTCAATAACCAGTCAATCAGCGTCTGACTGCCGACAACAAAGCCGCCATGTCCGCCGAGCGCCTTGCTGAACGTGCCGACGCGGACGTCGACGCGGTCTTCAAGCGCTAGATGTTCGCAAACTCCACGTCCTTGCTGGCCGAACACGCCGGTCGCATGCGCTTCGTCGACTAGCAGCATCGCATCGTAACGTTCGGCCAATTGCGTCAGTTCGACCAGCGGCGCAAAGTCGCCGTCCATGCTGAACAGCGAGTCAGTCACGATCAATCGGCGGCGAAAGGAGGCTGCTTGGGCGATTAGCTTTTCAAGATGATCGACGTCGCAATGTTGATAAATCTGGGGGCGAGCGCCCGAGAGTCGCACCCCGTCGATAATGCTGGCGTGGTTCTTGGCGTCACTGAAGATGACATCCCCTTTGCCGGCTAGCGCCGTGATTGCGCCGACATTGGCGGCGAAACCAGAGGAAAACAATAGTGCGGCTGCTGTACCTTCGAAGTGGGCGACCTCTGCTTCGAGGGCTGCGTGCGAGTGGCCATGTCCGGTTACCAGCGGACTGGCGCCGGAGCCCCAGCCTTCGGTTTGAACCGAGTCGATCGCGGCCGCTGCGATGCGTGGATCAGCGGCCAGGCCAAGATAGTCATTACCACCAAAGTTGATCAGCGATTGACCATTGACCGAAATCTCGGCGGATTGCGGACCGGTATGCGTGCGCAGTTGGCGCCGCAGCTGGAGTTGATCGAGCGTTTGCAGTTCTTCGGCTAACCAAGCGAGTGGTCTTCGGGTCATGATTCGGCCGCTTCCGTATCTTCAACCGGCGCGGCTGGCGCTGTGTGTGGCGGCTTGAGCGATGATTTGTGATCGAGACGTGTGCGCAGCTCCGAGATCTGATGGCGGATTTTTTCGATCTCATTTTCCTTTTCAGAAACCAATGCTTCCAACAGGTCGATCTGTCGCTGCGGGTCAAGTCGCATCAGTCTCGACAACACATCAAGCGCCACAATGCCGCGCCAGACGCGGAGCGAAAGACCTCGTAATCGATAGATGCGAGTTGCTTTGGTAACTTGCTGTAATCGTAGCAGTCGCGAAAACTGCAACATTCTCAGGAAGGCGACTAGCGGTAGGCAGATGATCAAGAGATCGACCCAATGTTTTTTGACGTAATGCAATTTCTTGTCTACCAGCGAAAACATCACGATAAACTCGGCGGTAAACGCGAGCCAGGTGATGCTATAGCCGGTTTCGATGACGACTTGGATCCACGGATAGTCATTGATGTCAAAGCGGAATTGCGACATGAAATCGAGACATAGTAGCGGTAAGATCATGATCGCCACGACGATCATGGGACCGCTAAAAGCACGCTCGACTTCTTCGTGCAGATCATCATCAACCTCTTGCCAACCCAGCAAAGGGAGCCACATCGTGCTGCCGGTATCATGATCTCGAGCCGCTAATCGCAACGGCGGCAGGCACGCATGCTTGAGGGCGACTTTCCAGCGAGAACTGCCGAGCCGATAGTGGGCGATCGCTTCCCCAAGAAACAGCGGAAACATCGCGAGCGTGCAGCCAAAGAAAAAAGTGCTGATTTCGTTGGATTGATAACTGGAGTCCGGGTTTCGCGTTTGCACGGCGGCGGCGACAAAGACCAAAAACAGCAACGACGCGCAGAACATCGGCACGGCCAGAAACTGGTCAAGCTGAATCGTTTTGCTGGGCGTTGGCTGGTGCATTGAATCGGTAGGTTATTCGTAAAAGCTGCGTGCGGATTGGGGGAAACTGGCCGCCGAATTTAGGGCTGTGTTTGTTTCCCTCCCTTGCGGCATGTAGCTGATTTTAGATGATGAAACAGATCTCTCCCAACCCGATTTCGGGCATGTTATCGCCGAAAGTTGTATGTCGTGGCCAAAAAAGCAGCAAAGTCAAGCTCTGTCAAGCGTTACTGGTTGATGAAAACCGAGCCTGAGTCGTACTCGATTGATGACCTGGCGAACGAAAAAAAGCAGACGACTTTTTGGAGCGGCGTCCGCAATTATCAAGCGCGTAACTACATGCGCGACGAGATGAAAATTGGGGACGAGCTGTTTTTCTACCACAGCAATGCAAATCCTCCGGCGATTGTGGGGACGGCGAAGATCGTCAAAGAAAGTTATCCCGACCATACTTCGTGGGACAAAACGAATCATCACTTTGACGAGAAGAGCACGCCGGAGGCTCCTCGCTGGTTTATGGTCGACATTCAATTGACAGAGATCTTTGCCGAGGCGCTGGGCCGCGACCAGCTGGCCGGCGTCGCGGCGCTGGCCGAAATGGAACTGATGCGCAAAGGGTCGCGGCTCTCGGTCCAACCGGTGAAAAAGTCAGAGTGGGACGCGATCCTGAAATTGGCGAAGCGGACGAAGCAGACCAAGTAGTCTGCTTTGTTCCGTCCCATCGATTATCCTTGAAAAGCGCCAAAATCTTCTCGGAAGATCGCGCTGATCGACTCATCATTGTGGATGCGTTTGATCGCTTCGCCCAACAAAGGCGCGACGGTCAAGATCTTGGTATTGGGAAGCAGGTGACCTGACTGGTGCGGAATGGTGTCCGTCAAAATGATCTCTTTGATGGGCGCCGCTTGCAGTCGCGCGATCGCATCTCCGCACAACACGCCGTGCGTGGCGGCGATATAGATCTCTTTGGCGCCGGCTTCAAACGTGGTTTTGGCGGCGCCGCAGATCGAGCCGGCGGTGCTAATCATGTCGTCAAAGATGATCGCGGTGCGACCTTCGACCGGTCCGCCGATAATGTTCTCTTGCGTGGTGTCGCTGGCGCTGTGGCGGCGTTTGTCGCAAATCGCCAGTCGGCCTCCCAAGCGGCGATGATGACTGACCGCACGTTTGATGCTGCCGGCGTCGGGACTGACGATTACCAATTGGTCTTCGGGGATGTTCAGTGCTTGGAAGTACTGATTTAAAACTGGCGCGGCGTACAAGTGATCAACCGGCACGTTGAAAAAGCCCTGGATCTGGGCGGCGTGCAGGTCCATGGTTAGCACGCGATCGGCGCCGGCCGCGGTGATGACGTCTGAGACCAGTTTGGCGGTGATCGGGACGCGACCTTCGTCTTTGCGGTCCTGTCGTGCGTAGCCAAAGTAGGGGATCACCGCGGTGATTCGTTCGGCGCTGGCGCGACGACAACTGTCGATCATGATCAACAACTCCATGATGTTGTTGTTGACCGGTGGACAGGTCGGCTGGATCAAGAAGACGTCGCGACCGCGCACATCTTCTTCGATCTTGCAGGCATTTTCGCCATCGGGGAACTCGCCCAGCGTGATTCGCCCGAGCGGTATGTTCAGGAATTTACAGATGTCGCCGGCCAGGCGCGGATTTGCGCGACCGCTAAAGATTTTGATCTCTCTCATTTTCGAAGCGGAATGCACGTTCTAAACCGAGGGGGCGTCAGGTACAGGCAGCAAGGGCCGAGCGAGAATTACTTAGTGTAACCGAGACGGCTCATCTCATCTTCCACCAAACGCAAATCCTCGATCGAATTCACGCTGAGCGCCTCGCAAGGTTCCAGAACCGCCGATGCGTCGACCGGCAGCCCCATTTCTCGCAAAATAGCGGGGCAATCGGTGATGTAGTACTCGCTTTGCTGGTTGTTGTTGGTTAATTTCGCGAGCGCAGACAGCATATTTTGACAATCGAAGACGTAGGTGCTCATATTCACCTCCCGGATTTGCCGCTGCTGCTCGGTCGCATCTTTTTCTTCGACAATGCCGGTAAATCTCCCCTCGGCATCGCGAACGATCCGTCCCAAACCAGTTGGATTTTCTTTTTCGAGCGTTCCTAGCAAGCAGGCCATTTTTTCCTGCTCGAACCGATTTAGCAGCTTTTCGAGCGAACTGGTCTGCACCAGCGGCGAATCGCCGGTCAAAACGACGACTGTGCCGTCAAAATCGGACAATTCGTCGCGGCAAACCATCACGGCGTGTCCAGTTCCCAGTTGCTCGATTTGCTCCACAAAGCGAACTTCAGGGCGATTGGCCAAGGTTTCGCGAACCAAATCGGCGCGATGTCCGACGACGACCAAGATCTGTTCGACACCGACTTTTACCAGAGCGTCAAGCACAAATTCGATCATCGGGCGACCCAACGCGGGTACCAGAACCTTGGGGAGCTCCGATTTCATGCGTGTGCCTTTGCCGGCGGCAAGTACGACTGCAAGTCTTTTCATCATCGGCTCTTAGGGGGGCATTGGTGCAAGTCGATAATATCTCACGAAGCGCGTCTGGATTCTAGCCCGCGACCGGTTCCCTGTCAGGCGAATCCTAGTAGTGGTTCCCACCGCTGAATCGCGATAAAATGGTAGCAGTAATGGAATCCTCTCCTCTGCATGCAAGTTGCGAAGGCGCATCGTGAATCAATCATCTAATCACCCGCAGCATTCTCACCACAACGAATCCGCTCGGTTCAAAACCATGTTGGATGCGATGTTTGTCCCCAAGAACCAAGAGCTGTGGGAGAAATTGTGGGAACAGATTCAAACTGAAGAGCAGATTGCAGCGCTGCAAAAGGCGACGGGAATCACTGACGCAACGCTTTTGCAACACTTTGTTGATATCGGGGTGACTGCCGAAAACCTGACCGCGATGGCGCTGTACCCTTTGATGGCGGTTGCCTGGTCAGATGGGATCATGCAGGTTGAAGAGAAAGCGGCGATTTTGCAGGCCGCTTTGGAGCTGCATGTCGAAAAAGGGCACCCTAGCTACGAAGTGCTAGAGAATTGGCTCGAAAAGCCGCCGCAAGAGAAGAGCATGGAAGTTTGGCAAGCTTACGTCCGTGCAATTCGCGAAAGTCTGTCGCCTGAGCAGGATAAATCGTTTCATGACGAAACAATCGGACGCGCACGCAAAGTTGCTGAAGCAACTGGCGGAATCTTAGGACGATTTGGCAATCGAATCTCCGATAAAGAAGAGAAGGTGCTACAAGAGTTAGAGACTGCATTCCAATAGGGGGGCAGTCTGTCGCAAGCTCTTGGCTGCCGGTAATGTTGGGCTCAAGAGCTATGCGAGTTAACAATTTTCACCATTCCTGGCGACTCCCAATCGCGGTCGCCCTGTTGAACTTGGCGAGTTCAATCGCGATTTTGTGGGCTGTGACAGGCCATTTCTATTGGCTATTTCCCCTCAGCATGTCAATTTTGCTGGGGGGCGCCATCTCTATTGGCGGGCAGATTCGCAGTCGGTTGGCTGATGAGCAACGTTTTCACATCTCTCTGACAGAGATGATTGTGCTATCGACCTGCATTGCGCTCTTTTTTGGCGCCGCCCAATATGATCGAAAATTACAGATCAATAATCATCGGGCCGGGATTTTGGGAAATATCGAACGGCTGGGGGGATCCTACCGATATGAAGGAAATGGGCTGCAGATTGTGATCGACAATCCACAGTTCAGCGATCATGATTTGCCGAAATTGGCCGCCTACCTAAGGATGGCCAGCGACGCGCAGATCCCCATCCAACGCCTCGAAATTTATCGCCATGCGATGACGGGACGCTCGCGACTGCTGCTGCTGGATATGCAACTGCCGCACGAGGCTCATATCGAGGGCTTGCCGGAACGGTGGGAAATGGAGTTTCGCGATGCTCATCCGCAGACCCTGGTCGAATTTGTTCCGGCGGTAGTGGAAGACGAGCGAATTCTGACCACTGCGGACGTCATTGATGCCGCCGAACTGGATCCAGAAGTCAATGCGCCGAGCCATGATCCGGCCACGCTGTAGCAGAAATTTTACGGCTGTGATTTTCTTTTAGCCTGTTTCCGTCCCGATTTCGCCTCTCTTAGTGCCAGGCGAAACAACTCTATTCGTGGGACGGGAAACCTTATGAGCCTTTGGACGAAACAGACCACGCGGCGGATCGCCCTGTTGATTGTCGACGGCATCGTCTGGAAATTCGCGGCATCGGCTACGGCGGTGGCCTGCTGCAGTGGGCTGATTTCCTAATTCTGGTGCTTCCTGCTAAGTGAGAAACCGAGATGAGCAATGATTCAAAGCAACCGCTTATCGAGCCGCTGGAGTCGAAGGCCTGGCGAATCGCGCTGGTGTTGACCTGCGGGTTTGCGGCTTGTAGCGCAGGGCTGATGCTTGTGAATTGCTGGCTGGGTTAGGCAACCGCTAACTTCCTGCAAGCCTGGTAGCCATTTTGAGGGCATCGCAAAAACGGAGACCGTGATGAAGTTAGGAAAATACAAGCTTTCAGCACGACAGGTGATTGCCGTGATCGTGTTGGGCATGATTTGGAAAGCGGGCGTGATCGCGGTGATGCTAATCGCGTCGCGCTGAACTGCTGAACCCTTGTTTAGAAAGTGGTTGGATGAAACACAACTGGGAATCGACAGTCACGATCGGCAATACGGTCCTGTGGGGCGCGACTCTGGCGATCGGCGGCCTCGCTGCTTACGCTTTATTTTGGGTGACATTGTGGTTGCAGATCGCGGCAGAAACGCTGCTTGCTGTTATTTAGTCTTCTCGGCAAGCCTGGGATGTCCCGCTTCGGATCAGCTCCAAGCGAGCTCGATCCCTTCGGCGGTTAGTGAACGTTGGAAGTCGGCCAGCTTGTCAGCCGTGTTGCGGATGGCGCGCGGCGTCAACTTTTTCTCCAGCGCAAAACTGGCCAAACAACCGGCCGCTTCGCCGATCCCCCACTCGACCGGATGCAAGCGATAACAGCCGTTGGTCAGATGGGTCGTGCCGATGTTCTTGCAAGCGGGAATTAGATTTTCGACGCGCTGCGGAATCATCGCTCCCAGCGGAATTTGAAACGGTAGCGAAGCAAAGTCGATGTAGTTGTCGCCGCCGCTGCTGGGGTGCAGATCGATGTGGTAAGAGCCCACGCCGACCGAATCGGCGAACGTCTTGGCTTTTAGTTGTTTGCCTGATTGCCCCGTAATCTCCGCACGCTGTGCGGCGCCGACATGCAACTCAGTGATGGTGAGTTCGGCCAGGATGCGTCGTGATTCACGCACGTAGGGATACTTGGCCAAGCCATCGCTGGTTCCGGTCATCTCCGGCAGCAGGCGTAGTCCCGGGAAGCCGGCGCCTCCATCTTTGCGGGGACATTCAGTTTGCAGCCAGTAGCAGAGAGCGAGACTTAGCTGCTTGGCCTGAGAGATATGCTGTTGCTTTTCGGCCGGGGAAACGTCGATCAGATTGCCTAGTACGTAGTCGTTTTGCGGCCAGTTGACCAGCGTGACGCTGCCTGGATACGATCCGGGGAGAAAGTTCGCCGCGTTCACAATCCGGCGATAAAGCCAAAGATTGAGCGAGCCAGGCGTCGCGGCGCCGGTCGGATCAAAGCCCAGCTTCTTTGGCTTCAAATCGCGAGGCGACGAATAGTGGAGATCAAGCAACTTGCCAGACCACGCCGGCGTCAGCGCTGGAACATAGTCACGCCAAAAATCATAGTCGGTCGGCTTCTCGCCGACAAAATCTTGGCCGGCGACGTACTGCAAAGGGAAGCAGACGGTAAACGCTTGCTGATTGGCCGGGTTGGCGACATCCGCGGCGTGCAGTTCGTGCGTGTCGGCTTTGGCTTCGGCGCCGGTGATGTACTCGGTTCCGGTCAGCGGAAGCAGATCGCCCAGTTCGGTCGCGTCAATAAAGTAAGGTGCAGTCAGCGTTTGCTCGCCTCCATCTTTTAGCGAGCGCACGCTAACGCTGGAGATGCGATCTGCGTGCATATCGGCTTGCACCGGGACATGTTCTAGCAGCAGGGTCAACTTGCCGCTTTGCAGATAGGGGGCCAATGTTGCAGTCAGGACGGCCACGGCGACGCGCGGCTCATGACATAGCCGCGATACGCTGCCGCCGCCGGGGTTCAAAGTCGGATTGTTTTTCGCCGCGTCTGTCAGGGGATAGTGATCACGATAGTAGTCGCGGATCTCGTTGCGAAACTGGCGATACGACGCATTTGCGCCGCGGGTTTCGATCGAGCCATGTTCGTCAGGCGGAACGATTTGCGATGTCAGTTGCCCCCCGATCCAATCGGTCTCTTCGGTCATGACAACGGATAGTCCGCGTCGTAAAGCGGCGATCGCCGCAGCGCAACCTCCTAGACTTCCGCCGATGATCGCGACGTCCGCGGCAAGCTCGCCTTTGAGACCAGCTTTATCCGCCAATAGCCATGGGGTAAACGAGACCGCGCCAGCTATTCCGCTGGCGGTACGAAGAAAAGTGCGTCGATCGAGTGTCATCAATTTGAATCCAGAGGAGCGGTAGAGGATGCAGCAGAAGGGACTAGAAATTCCGGAAGGGGCCACGCGGTTCGGCAGCTTCCATCTCCACCGTCCACGCGGCGAAGCGTTGTTTCAAGCGGGCGAGCACTTCGGGACGCTCTTGGGAGAGATCTTGTTGCTCGCCGATGTCCTTAGTCAGATTGAACAAGCCGCTACCGGCGGCGCTGTCGACCCATTTCCAATTGCCGACGCGGGCAGCGAGATCGCCTTGGCGCTTCCAGAACATCTCCTTTCGAGGCGAGCTGGCGCCATTTAAAACCGGCAGCAAATCAAATCCGTCATAGATGACGTCGTTGGGCAACTTGGCGCCGACTGCCGCCACCGCGGTGGGAAATATTTCGAGAGAAGTCAGAAACGCGTCGCTGACCTGGCCAGCCGGAACTTTGCCGGGCCAGCGAATAATGCACGGCACGCGATTGCCCCCCTCAAACATCTTGGCTTTGCCGCCGCGTAGAGGTGAATTGTCAGAGCCCCCTCCTCCGCCGTTGTCCGAGAGGAAGATGATCAGCGTGTTGTCAGCGATCTGATGGTGTTGGAGTTGATCAAAGACTTTTCCGATCGCTTCGTCCATGCGTTCGACGGCGGCGAGATAGGCTTGGCGACGTTTCTGAGGCTTGGTGTCGCCGGCCGGAAAATGATCGAGATATTCTTGCGGCGCTTGGGCGAGACCACGGATCGAGCGATCTAGATTCGAGGCGCTATGCGGAGCGTTGAATGGTAAGTAGAGAAAGAAAGGACGCTCGTGATTCTCGTCAATAAAGCGAAGCGCCTCGCGTTCAAAGAGCTCGGTCAGATAGGTTCCCTTGTCTGCTTCGGTCGGCTGGTTGTCGCGAAACATCGACGGCACGCCGTACCGCTCGTGGGTATAGTAATCGACACCGGTGTTCGCGAATCCGTAGAATTGATCAAAACCTCGCTGCAACGGCAAATAGCGTTTGAGTTGGCCCCCATCCCATTTGCCAAAGACGGCGCTCGTATAGCCCGATTGTTTTAATACGTCGGCCAGAAAGACTTCTTGGGTGTCAGTCCCCAGGATGTGCTCGGCGGTGACCGCGTATTCTTCCGGCTTGTAAAGATGGTCATAGTCGGGCGCCTCGTTGCGGATCATGTCGTAGGTGCCGTTGCGCTGGGGATAGCGGCCCGTCATCAGCGATGCGCGCGACGGAGTACATGCTGGCCACGAAACATAAAAACTGGTGAGCCGCGTTCCCTGGGCGGCCAATTGATCCAAGCGAGGAGTCTTTACACCATTGTCTGCGATGCAACTCAGATCGGCGAAGCCTTGATCGTCGGAAACAATCAACACAATGTTGGGCGGTTGTGCGTTGCCTTCGGCGGCAGGGCTGTTGCTGGCCAGCGACAAAAGTGTCAGCGCACAGGCGAGAGGGATCAGGCGAATCGAAAGCATGGCGAATATTTTGGTGACAAAAAGAGAATACGGCGAGTGAAAGAACCTGCATGATATCACGGAACATCAGGCAAGTTCAAGAAAATCGTGTTTGCGGCGCCGCCCGCTCAAATTGACCAGTTTCAGCAAGAAACAAACCAGGCCGCAATGCTGCGGCCTGGTTTCGATTCTTACGGCAAATTACGTACGCTTATTGATGCATGCCGGCCAAGTCTTCGAGACCGAGTCGTTTCATCTTTTTGTAGAGCGTCGTGCGGTTGATCCCTAACTCGTCGGCGGTCAGGTTCCGATTCCAACCGTTCGATTCGAGCGTTTCCAGAATGATCTGACGTTCCGGAGCTTCCAATGCTTCTTTCAAAGTCCGGCCGTTGGTTCGTTGGACCGAAACCGGAGCGCCCGAGGCAATCGCGGCCGGCAGTTCGGCGGGACCAATCATCTCGCTCTTCGAGAGCAGGACCGAACGTTCGACGACGTTTTGCAACTCGCGAACGTTGCCGGGCCATTGATAGCGCTGCAGGGCCGAGATCGCTTCTTCGGTGAAGCCGCGGATTTGACGTCCGGTGTCTTGGCGAACTTCTTCGAGGAAGTGATTCGCCAGACGGGGAATGTCGGTCATGCGTTGACGCAACGGCGGCAGCTCTAGGTTGATGACGTTCACGCGATAGAACAAGTCTTGGCGGAACTCACCTCGTTCGACCAGGGTCGACAGATTTTCGTTGGTCGCCAGGATGACGCGGGTGTCAATCGTAATCGTTTTCGTGCCGCCGACCGGCTCGAACTGCAGCTCTTGCAGCACGCGGAGCAATTTGACCTGCATGCTTTGCGGCGCCGTGCCGATTTCATCGAGGAAAATCGAGCCGGTATCGGCTTGTTTGAACTTGCCGAGCTTCTCGTTGGTCGCGCCGGTGAAAGATCCAGCGACGTGGCCAAACAATTCGCTTTCGAGCAAGGTCTCGGGCAACGCACCGCAGGCGACTTCGACAAACGGTTTTTCACGACGGTTGCTACGACGATGGATCGCACGCGCCAGCAGCGATTTACCGGTTCCACTTTCGCCGGTAATCAGGATTGTGGCGCGAGTATCGGCGACGCTGTCGACCATGTCGAAGATCTTCAACATGCGATGGTCGTGGCCGATGATGTTTTCTAGTCCGTATCGCAGATCGAGTTGTTCTTTCAATTTTTCGTTTTCGGCAAGCACTTGGCGTTGGGAGAGGGCGCGGCTAATCGCCATTTCCAATTCGCGATCGATGAGCGGCTTGGTCAACATGTCGAACGCGCCGAGACGGATCGCTTCGACCGCATCGTCGGCGGTGCCGTAACCAGTAATCAAGATGACCGTTAATTCGGGCTTCGTCTTGCGAATGTGCCGCAATAATTCGAATCCATCCCCATCCTGCAGGCGAACGTCTGCTAGCACCAAGTCGAACTTATTTTCGGCCAGTTGAGCGACGGCGTCGTGATACCCGGGAGAGGTGGTGACCGTATAGCCGATCTCGCGCAGCCACATACCCATCGAATCGAGCACGTGACGATCGTCGTCAACCAAAAGTAAGTGGGGCTGGCTCATGTGATTTCACTTTGATATTTGGCGGGGGAGATGGCGACCGGGGCGTTGGCTAACAAGGCTTCTTTGCGGATGGGGCCGCCAAAGATATCTAGGTCACGCCTTGCCGGAAGTCAACGCAGCGGTGTGAAAACGCAACACTGCGGCAATCCCCACCGATGCGGGTTGGACGCAAAAAGGCCGCTTTTATCGGCATTTACCTCTTTTTAATGGCGTGGGAGCCCGCAAATTGTGCACAACACCCGCCATAAGCACTAGCTATTTCTAGGCATGGCGGTAAGATAGGTTGTAGTTAGCCAACTAATGTTTGATTGGGCATTCGCGGACTTGTCGCCCAATCCTAGAAACTTCCCGCACTTCGCGGGCTGGTTTACTTGAAGTTGCATCGCACGTAAAAGTTCTGGAGTAGAAAACATGGGAATTAACGTCATTGTTGCGGACGATCATGAAGTGGTTCGCAGCGGATTGGCTAGTCTGCTCAAGGGTACTGAGATCAGCATCGTGGACGAAGCTTCTACCGGTAGCGAAGCGGTCGAGAAGGCGTTGGCCCATCAACCTGACGTTGTGTTAATGGACATTCGCATGCCTGACACGGATGGTTTAGCCGCGTTAGAGAAGATCAAAAAAGAATCGCCTAACACGCGTGTCGTAATGCTCTCGACCTACGACAACCCGACCTACATCGCACGCGGTGTTGCTTTGGGCGCCTATGATTACGTGCTTAAAGGTTCGTCACGTGAAACAATCGTCACGGCGATCGAAAATGCTGCGTCTGATAGCCCGATCGCTGAAGATAGCCTGATGAATCGCGTCCGCAACGCGATGGCCAAACGTCAGGAAGCGAAGCATAGCGACATTCCGTTGACCAATCGCGAAATGCAAGTGCTGCGTCACTTGGCCCTGGGGCTGAGCAACCGCGAAATCGGCCGCTCGCTAAGCATCAGCATTGAAACGGTCAAAGAACACGTGCAAAACATCTTGCGCAAGATCGATGTAACCGATCGCACGCAAGCCGCCGTGTGGGCTGTTCGCCGCGGCTTGGTCTAATCGTCTGCACCAAGCGGAGCAAAATAAAGAGAGACCGCCTGCTTTCAGGCGGTCTTTACTTTTGCGCGTTGCTAGAGCGTGACAAAAGGTTCAAAATGGAAAACGAGCTCTCTGCCGTAAGCTATTTCCGCATCCAACCTCTGTGCCCCACTCGAGAGACGCACGTCATGAATCGTTTTTTTGCCCTGCTACTTTGCCTGGCTGTAGAAATTGCCGTGTTCTCTCCCGCGTTCGCTGGTGCCGAAGAGCAGAAGCCAGATCAGAAAGCGTTGTTTGCGAAGTTCTCCGAGACGCTGACCGGCGCAACCTTGGTCGGCAAGTTTACGGTGGTAGGGCGTGACATGGCTCCGAAAGAAGAACGCTATGAAATTAAGACCGTCTACAAACTGGAAGAGGGAGATCTGTGGCTGTTTAACGCGCGGGTAAAATATGGCGATCATGACACGGTGATCCCGATGCCGTTAGAGGTCAAATGGGCCGGTAAAACGCCGGTGATCACGCTCGAAGATGTGGCGCTCCCAGGACTGGGAACCTTTGATGCGCATGTGGTGATCGATGGAGACAAGTACGCCGGCACCTGGAAGCATGGCGAAGTGAGCGGGCATCTGTTTGGCCGGATCGAAAAGCCCAAGCCAGCTGCCGAATAAGTGGGTTGCATCTGCGCAGCAAAAGAGGCGATTCCTGGAGGAATCGCCTCTGGGGGGTTGGGCTTGCTCCGAGTTGGAGCTATTCGACCAAGTTCTTCGACCGCGAGTTATTCGGCTGCGGCAGGCGTTTCGCTGGGGCGCGGCTTGGATACCGGGTCCCCGCTCGGTGCGCTGGCCAGAACTTTCAGCGACTCGATGCAGCTGATCATTTCTTCCAGCTTGATCTCAGACCAGCCGGCCGCTTTGTGGCGGATGATAGCCAGCTTCATCGCGTCAAACGCATCGAGCACGTCTTCAGGAAGTTGGCCAATCTCGGTAAACGGTTTGACCAGCGCCGGTTGTTCTTCCAACTCCGCTTCGCCCTCTTCTCCGTTTTGAGATAGCTCACGCGGAACTGCGCCGGGACCATCTTCATCGCCGAAGTCGGGCCCTTCAGGGACCGGCATTCCATCATGCGGCTCAATGTCGCCCAGGCTTCCCTTGAGTTCCGAATCGCCTCCTTCGGCGTGCGGCTCAAAGTCTTCGTCCAATTCAGTGACGACAACGTCTTCGTCCCGGGGGCGTTCTCCTTCGAGACTTCCCATCGTCTCCCAGCGTTGGTTGCGCATCGATGCGACCGACCAGCCATTTTGGACGGCGCCTTCCAGCCACATCTCGGCATCTTCCCAGTCGAGAGAAGCCTGGAAATGGCTCCAGTAGAGTTTCTCGAACTTTTCATGGACATCGCCAAAACGTTCGTAAACGCGACGCAGACGGCCGACGTGTTGGCCTGTGACCGAACCGACGCGGCTCGCCCAGGCTTCGTCCGAGTATTCGGTCGCGGGGGCTTTTTGCTCGGCCAGCGATTGGCGCCACTGTCCGATGATCCGGCCTTTCTCCCAATTGGTCGTCGAGACCAAGGAGTTCCATTGACCCACATAAGGCTGCGAAGCTGTATTCAAGCGAGCGATATCCTCCGAAGAAATCTCAACTTCCGAAGAGATTTCCTGATCGTTAATGTCTGCTGCCGAAGCTTCGATCGAATCCAATTGGGATTCGGGCGATTGTTCTTCCATGCCCTGAGATTCCTCGGTTAAAAGACTGCGAGCGCCGCCTTGGAGGCGGTTGATCCATTGAAGCGGGATGGATTCTAGGCGCCAGGCGATAGCTAGAGAACGGGGCAAGCGTCGAGATTGTTCGCCAAAACAATGGGCGGCGACGACAAACCGTGTTGAGGACACGGTTTCGAGAAACAGAAATCGCGCTGAAGTTGTCGTCGACGTCGGGGATAAGTTGTCGACCAAGCGTCGACTTCGCGATTACTTTACGACCCGCTCGTTCGATTCGAAGCCGCAGCCCTTGTGAGCGCCATCGCAAAACGGACGATTGGCCGATTGGCCGCAGCGGCAGAGCGCAATGGTCGGTTTGTCGATTGTGTAGCTATTGCCGTCCGCGTCTTCAAGCGTGATCGGTCCTTCCACCAAAAACGGACCATTATCACGCACGCGAATCTTGGTTTCTGACATAATCGCTACCCTCGAAAGACGAGACCTATTCCTAGCAGGCCTTAAGCTGCTCAACTCTAACGCAACTTGGCTAGACTGTCTGCGCGACGCACGATTTATCGTCGGCTATCGAATCGGGCGCTAGGGCAACATTTCGCGTTGGTCTTCAGGAATCAGAGTATGCAGATGATCCCGAAGTTGAGCCCGGGCGCGATGCAGCCGGCTGCGCACGGTGCCGATGGGGGTGTTGAGGACTTCAGCGATCTGGTCGTACTCTAGTCCTTCTAGTTCACGTAGCACCAAGACTGAGCGATGTTCTTCGCTTAGCGTTTCGAGCGCTGCGCGGACTTGCTCGACATTTTCGTGTCGCTGCATGCGTTGATCGGGGCCGGCTCCGCCGTCCACTGGTTCACTGCCGGCAAGTTCGCGTCCCAGGTCGACCGAATAAACCGGCTTGCGGCGACGGCGATGGCTGACGGCGACATTAAACGCGATGCGATAGAGCCAGGTATAAAACAGGCTGTTTCCTTGAAAGGTGGCCAGTTTCAAGTAAGCCTGAACGAACGACTCTTGCACGATGTCTTCGGCATCTTCGCGCGAGCCGAGAAAGTGCAGCAGCGTGTTGAACAGTCGGTCTTGGTATTTGCGCACCAGTTGCGCATACGACCCGGTGTCGCCGGAAAGAATTTGCTCGATAAGCTGGCTATCGTCCACGAATGATGCGCAAGGGGTGAGCGGATCGAGAAGGGAGGTCGCGGAATGTGGCGGTGTTTGAAGCCGCTGTGACGAGTATTCGGAAAGGCCCCATAAACGCTTTGGCAATGCTGCGCGAAGCGTACTGCCCATCGTATTCCAAACCAACCGACAATACGAGGAGTTCGTCGCTCCGCCGCCGGTTACTCTGGTTGGCGATGGGCGGTGTCAGACGAAAATGGGAGGAAACAGACCGCAACGTCCCGCACGCCGTGAATGTCAGGCGTCGAATCCCGGACCCACGATCCCGCCGAGACGATGCCGGGCTGCCTGGTTAGAACGGTTGTACTGCCGGGAGAGGTTTCGACTTGCAATTGGCCGGCCAAAACAACCGAATATTCGTCAAATTCAGGCTTCCGCCCAGGCTTGATCCAGCCGCAGGGGCTGGTTAAGCGTGCAATGCGAATTACGGAGATTTTAGAATTAACTTGGCCGCTGAATTCTGCATTTTTTTTCGGCTTGTTGCCTGCCGCGGCGATTGCGCTCGGCGACTCGATCAAACGGGGCATTTGATGGGCTCTTCGGCAGATAAGAAACAAGTTTCTAGCTACGCACGAGCCGCTTTGCCGCTGCTCGCTGGTTGGCTTGATTGTAGCGGCCAGACCGTCTTGGGTGGGGAGCGGCGGAGGTAAATTAACATCAACAGCGCTAAACCAAAGACCCCTAAGCTGACGTTTTGCGAGATCGTCAGGCCGGTCCCGGCAAACGAGAGTTCGTCGGTGCGAATCAGCTCGAGCAAGTAGCGGGTAATCGCATAGATTCCGAGCGTCATCGCAATCACTTCGCCGTCATGTCGACGCGAAGGATAGAAGAGCGCAGCGAGAGAAAAGAGCAATAGTGCGTTCAGGCTGGCGTAGATCTGCGTCGGATGGACCGGGATGCTCCACGTGGGAGCTTTGGGCAGGAAAATGCGGACGATCGTGCCATCCGCTTTTTGCAGTCTTAGCACTCCTTCGCGTGAAGCTTCCAAAAGCTGCCGCTGCGCGGCGACAAGCAGCGGGACGACTTCGCCGCGGCTATCAGTTTTCACGGCCGGTTCGACGCCGTTGATCTTTGCAACGACGTCCCCCACGCTAAGCAGTTGCCCCTTGGCGGGCGAGTCGGATCGGATGCGTCCGATGACAATTTCGCCGCGATGGTTCTCGGCCAAGCGAACGCCAAAAAAATCACCGGTCTCTAATTGTCGCTCGTACGGCGGACTTCCCTGGGGGAAAGGGATCGCCCAGGGATATTCACAAACGCCGCCATAGCAGCAGCCGTTTAGGAGGCAGCCAATTCTTCCCAAGCAAAGCCCCAGCATCAAACTAGGAGCGATCAAGTCGGCCAATGCCAACGCCGGTAAACGATTGCGATAGCAAAACAGAGCGAAACCAATCGCCGCGCCGATCAACGACCCGTAAACAACGAGGCCCCCTTCGGTAAAGTTGATCGCGTTGAGAAAGGTCGCTTTCCAGTTGCCGGCGACATAGAAGTACTGATCCCAATATTCGGCGACAAAAAATAGGCGAGCGCCGAGAATGCCGGGAATAAACATCCAAAATGCGAGCGCATAAATTGCATCCGGATGCAGCCCCATTTTTTGCGCACGATGCGCCGCGAAACTGACCCCGGCGACGACAGCCGCCAACAGCATCACTCCATAACCACGAATCGGAATCCCATCATGGGCCGCGACAAACATCGGCAAGCCGAATGCGATGACAACCGCGACGATCAAGATCATCGGCAAATAACTAGCGGTATCCTTGTTCCAGCCCTGCTTGCGAAAGAGGATCGCCAGCAGCACCGCGGATAGGAGGAACCACACAATTAACAGCCAGCCGAAACCTGCCAGCGGCAGTCCGAACAGCTCTTTCGGGATTAGAAATAGAGTTTGGCGCACGTGGCCGATTCTCTCTCGCGGCGGAAGGATGTACTAATTGGTCGGCGAGAGACTCACGACGCAATTGTCGATCAGACGCGTTCCGCCGACGCGTGCAGCAATCAGAATAACGACTGTATCGGTCGCTGTCTGTAGCGTTTCTAACGTCTGTGGATTGGCCAGTATTGCATAATCAATCTCACGAATCCCGGCTGCCTGCATTTCGGCCCGCATTCCTGCGGCGATCGATTCGGCGTTCCGGTCTCCGGCCTCCAATCGTTCGGTCGCCACACGCAAGCTGCGCGAGATCGATAACGCGGCCGTTCGTTCCGCCGGCGAGAGATAGCGGTTGCGTGAGCTCATCGCCAGGCCATCTTCATCACGCACGATGGGGCAAACCGCAATCCGGGTTGCGACATCCAGATCAATCACCATTTGCCGAATGACGCTTGCTTGCTGAAAATCTTTTTGGCCGAAATAAGCGACATCTGCCGGAACCATGTTCAGCAGTTTTAGCACGATGGTCGCAACGCCGGCAAAATGGGTCGGTCGCGAGATCCCTTCGAGCGGCAACGCAACTGCGGGCGGCGTCACCACCGTCGTCATCCCCGGCGGATACATATCAGCCGCTTCCGGCGCGAAAACCCAGACCGGGTGATATTGTGACAGTAGTTTGATATCACTCTCGAGCGTGCGTGGATATTTTGAAAAGTCCTCGTTTGGTCCAAACTGCGTTGGATTGACGAAGATGCTGACCACCGTAAAGTCGCACTCAGCCGCCGCGCGGCCGACCAGGCTAAGGTGCCCTTCGTGCAACGCACCCATGGTCGGTACAAAGCCGACGGTGAGCCCGCTTTTGTGCGCGGCGTCCACCTTGGCCCGAATTTCTTTGGGCGAGTGAATTAATTCTGGCGTCGGTAGCGGCGATGGGTTCATCACAAATTTTGCTTAGGTCGGTTTGAGAGCAGCGATCGCCGCACTGATTTCAGTCGCAGCCGCTGCTAGGTCAGCGCCAGGAATCGGCAGGTAAGGACCATGCGGTCGTCGTTGTCGACAAATATCGGCTGGCGTTCCCCAAAAGACAAGCAGTCGCGGCTCGGGTTGGACCGCCGGATGGGTATCGGGGAGAATGGGGAAATCGGTGGTTTGGCGAACTCGCTTGATCAACTCGGCGATCGCCGCATGATCCTTGGCGATGATGCGCACCACCGGCTGAGCGGCGTTCAGTTGTTCCAGTAATTCGCCGAGCGTCCGCTGGCAAATAGGATGCCGCATGTCGGCCGCGACTTCAACCGCGGGCTCCAAGACAAACCGCCGGAAGGTCATCCGCGGATGAGGAACTTCGAGCGATTCGGTATCGATCTGCTGCTGGTCAAACAGGAGAAGATCGAGGTCCAGCCGGCGCGCTCCCCAGCGTTCGATGCGGACGCGTCCATGCGCTTGTTCGATCTCGATCAGCCGCGCGTGAACCTGCTCGACCGAAAGTTGAGTTGAAAGCCGGACGGCGGCGTTGAGGAACTCAGGCTGTGCGTCGGGGCCGCCGATCGGCTGCGTGCCGTGGTAGCTGCTGACTTGTAGATGGATGACTCCAGGCGTCTCGCGCAGCATCTCGACAGCGCTATCGAGCGTCTGTTGTCGATCGCCAAGGTTGGCGCCCAAAGCAATCAAAGAGTCAGGCATGCGCCGCTCATCCAGATCAAGGCTTGGAGGAAAACTCCAATAATACCGCGCGGCGGAGCTGGCGCTTGGCGATCAATCAAAGAAAAAGCATAAAGGGGGCATCCGTTCCACACTGAAGTCGACTATTGTTCCAGTCAGTCGTCGCCCTTCACGCCGTATCGTGCAACCAGCTGATGCGTCTTGTCGCGGAGATTCCATTCGCCAGACGCGGCTGGGGCAGTACAAATTGAAGTGGTTGTTAATTAGTAGGTAGCGAAGTTGTGGGCTAGGTTTTGTTTCGATATCAGCGCGCAAAACCGCTACGATTGGATTCGCGATTTACGCTGCGAGGATAAATGCGTCAGAGCGACTGTGAGGAGATTCAGTGAGTCGTTTAGCAGCAAATCGAAAGGAAAACAAACAACATCCGCAAAAGGTTTCAGTCATCACAAGGCACCATTTTCTGGAGGCGAGACGAATTGTCAAGCAACCTAGCCAATGTTTTTTTGAAGGGCTGCAAAATGGTCGCATCGCAAGCAACAAACCGCTTGATTTGTGAAGCAAAACCTGCAATCAATTCTGAAGCCGATCGCAAGTGCGCGCCAAACTTGTCAACAGATCATGACAGATTTTGCGGGAGTTGAGCCAACTGATTTACAATCGCCGATGACTTAGCGCCGGCATTTGCTCTCGGACCTTCTGCAACTTTTCTAGCGAGATTT
Source organism: Blastopirellula sp. SH421 (assembly GCF_057808535.1). Classification (NCBI taxonomy): domain Bacteria; kingdom Pseudomonadati; phylum Planctomycetota; class Planctomycetia; order Pirellulales; family Pirellulaceae; genus Blastopirellula; species Blastopirellula sp. SH421. The sequence goes on along the minus strand of NZ_CM173712.1, from coordinate 5,836,319 downwards.
CTGCAGTGATCACCTCTTCGGAGTCGCCGCCAGCTTCGGCTAAAATGGTTCCCCAGGGATCGATGATTAGCGAGTGCCCGTAGCATTGGACGCCGCTGGTCGAATGACCAAATTGATTGGCGGCGATCACAAATAACTGATTCTCGATGGCGCGAGATCGCAACAAAATTTCCCAATGTGCAGCGCCGGTTTTGGCAGTGAAAGCGGCCGGCAGCGCTAAACATGCAACTTTTTTGAGATCGTAATTTCGGACAAGTTCGGGGAACCGTAGGTCGTAACAGATCGCCTGCGCGACTCCTCCGAGCGATGTCTCACATGTTGAAAGCTGATCGCCTGGGGCGACAAAGTCCGACTCTTGCACATGCACATCCGGCAAGTGGATGTCAAACAGATGGATCTTGCGATAGATGCCGATTTGCGTTCCTTGCGGATCAAAAATCAGGCTCGTGTTGAAGACCCGGTTTTCTGCTGGCTGCTTTTCGGCGAAGCTGCCTGCAACTAGGTAAATTTGGTGCTTCTGGGCGGCTTGCCGCATGCGATTGGCGGTTGGTCCGGTGATCGCTTCTGCCTGTTCGGCGAGGTTTTCTAAGCGGCCCAAATAGTTGCACAATTCAGGCAAAACGACCAGCCGCGCACCTTGCTCGGCGGCTTGGGCGATCAGTCTCTCGGCGGTTTGCAAATTCCGCTCTTTGTCCTCGCCGGCGTTCATTTGAACCGCCGCGGCAATCCACGTATCGGACATCGATGAAATTCCTCAAAAAAGGGGGCAAGTGCGTGAGAAGAACGATTTCCGCCCCGCGCCGATCAGCAGTCGCGTGTTATACTTAAATTAACCCCGAATCCAACGAAGGAAAGCCTGCGCCGCATGAGCACTTCTTCTCAGTCGCCTGCGACGGCCGATAATGGTCCGGTGCGCGAATTGCTCGAATCGCTTTGCGAAAATGAAGACGTTCGGGTTGATTTTTTGACGCAACTTTTGGGGCGAGCCGCTTGCCGTCAGTTGGCGATCTACCGTCTGCCGGTCGATTTTGTCCTGTCTGTTGTCGTGCCGGTCTACAACGAAGTCGAGACCCTGCCCAAATTGATCGCTGCAATTCGTGACAGCGGAGTGCGCTGCGAGATCATTTTGGTTGACGATGGCAGTCAAGACGGGACGCGAGAGATGCTGGACACGTGGCGCGACCAGGCCGACTTGAAGATCATCTTTCACGCACAAAATCAAGGCAAAGGCGCCGCGCTGCGAACCGGCTTTGTCGAAGCGACCGGCGACGCCGTGATCATTCAAGACGCGGATCTTGAGTATTCGCCGGACGACTATCGCGCCTTGCTGCAGCCGATCGTGATGGAAGGCGCCGATGTCGTTTACGGCAGTCGGTTTATCGCGGGCGCTCGCAACGTGCCGCGGTTGCGACACTTCATTCCGAACAAAGTGCTGACTTGGTGGTCGAACCTGTTCACCAACTTTCTGCTGACCGACATGGAAACTTGCTACAAAGTTTTCCGCCGCGAGATTATTCAGCAAATCGGACCAACCTTGCGCGAAAAGCGATTTGGCATTGAGCCTGAGTTGACCGCCAAGCTGTCGCGTATCAAGGGACTCAAACTGCGTGAGGTCCCCATTCGCTATTTCCCTCGCACTTATGCCGAAGGAAAGAAGATTGGTTGGCGTGACGGAATTCGTGCTCTGTGGTGCGTGATCCGATATTGATGAATCAGCCCGACGAACTTTCGCAACAAGTCCGTCGCGGCGCCCGCGCGATCATCGGCTTGCAATTAGCAGGACAGGTCGTTTCGATCGCCGTCTTGGCGATGCTCTATCGTCTGGTTGATCCCAGCCAGTTTGGTTTGCTTGGCATGATCTTGCCGGTGACCTTGCTGCTGCGGACTTGTGGAACGTTTGGATTGAATATCGCTGCGGTGCAGCAGCGAGATCTTACGCAGCCGCAAGCTTCCGCACTGTTTTGGCTGCAGATCGCCGCAGGAGTTGTGCTGACGTTGCTCGCCGCGGCGCTGGCTCCGGTACTGACTTACTTTTACGAGGCGCCGGCCTTGCTGGCGCCGGCCCTGGCGATGTCAGGCACCGCACTCGCCGCTAATCTTTTTACGCAACATCAAGCAATGGCCGAAAAGCGATTGCGGTTGCGCGAGTTGGCGATTGCCCGATTTGTGGCGCAGTTGCTCGCAGGCGTCGTCGCCGTCTTGATTGCGTTAGGGGGAGGACGGATTTGGGCGTTGGTGGCGCAGCAGTACGTCGAACTACTGTTGTTGACGATTTGCGTATGGTGGATCGAACCTTGGCGGCCTGACGCTCCGCGACGCGAAGCGAGTTTGTCGCACCTGTTGCACTTTGGCGGCTACTTTACGTTGAGTGGGCTGCTATTTGCTTCCGCTCAGAACCTCGACAAAGTCTTGCTGGCGCTGCTTGTTGGTCAAAGCGAAGCAGGGCAGCGTCTGATTGGCTACTACAGTCAGGCTTACAATCAGATGATGAAGCCGGTTTTTCTGTCGACGGTACCGTTAGGAGCGGCGATGTTGCCGGCGCTGGCCGCAACCCGCGACAAACCGAATCAGTTCCGCGATACTGCGGCAGAATGTTATCGTTTTGCGTCGGTCGTGTTGGCGCCGTGCGCCGCTGGATTGGCGGTTGTCGGACAGAACGCAATGCTCACGCTCGGCGGTCCCGAATGGGAGCTGACCGGCGTATTGCTCTCGATCATGGCGCTCGCCGCACTCGCGCAAGGTCTGATCAACCTTTGCAGCAGTTTGTTGGCGGCCGTAGGTCAGGCGAAACGCTTGGCGTTTGGCGCAGCAGCAGTTGGATTGATGATGGCGATTTGCTACGCGATCGCGATTGCCGTTGCGCGACAGTTTAACGGAGAACTCGCCGAGGCATTCAGCCTGGCGATCGCTTATGCCGCCGGGACCTTGCTGCTGACGCCGATCTATCTGGCGTATTGCTTTATGGTCAGTGACGCCGATGGGAAACGCATCACGCAAGGCATGCTGCCGTCAATTTTCGCGGCGATCGGAATGGGGCTGCTGACCTGGGGACTACAGACGCTGATTAACCGTTATACCGAATTCCCACCGCTGGTTACGTTGGCCGTAACCATCGGGTTTGGCGTGATCGCCTACATGACGCTGGCTCGAGGGGAAGTTCGTTGGTTGTTGCGTCGCATGCAGGTCGACTGAGGATCACTTAGAGCCTATCCGGAGAGACTCTTACTTCTGTCGCCAAAGCAAGTCATCATCCATCTGTAGTTTTGCTCGCAGGGCGATGGTCTCTTGCAGAAACCGTTTAGCGTCAACCGGATAGCCGGCTGTGGGGCGAAGTTGCAAGTCATGCGAGCGCCAGTAGGCGTTGAACGCCATCATCGCCAACTCACGCATGTATTTGGCTGTCATCGATGCAAGCGCCGCTGGTAGAAATTCTTCTCCCCCCTGGCGAAACTCAATCCGACAGCGTCCCTGTTCACGTCGCCAGTCATAAGAACTGCGCTTGCGCGACTCTTCTTTGACGGTCACGAGATTCTCGCCGAAGGTTGCTTGGAGCAGCGCCGCATAGCAATCACGCCCTCCATGTTTGTCGCAAACAATGGTTACGTCGCCGGCTTCCTGCGGAAGCAGGTCGCGCACGAGTTCTAGCGTTGTTGTGGACAACAGGTGACTTTTGTTACTGCTGGCAAGCCGCTGATTGAATTCGCCGGCGAAGAGGAGTGCGGCCCGCACATCGACGAGCCGGACCCCCATTTTTTCAAACGCTGCGTGCAGTTGTGCGGCGATCGTATCTATTTCGGCAGGCGAAATCGCCGTGGGCAAAGGAACATCAAACTCGGCGAACCAAGGGATCGACGCTAGGCGGTCCGTTCCAGCCTGGCCGATCTCAGAGAAGATCGCTCGCCAAGAGCTGACGTCGCGGTGAAGTAATTGGGCGGCGGAGTGAACCGCTCGCTCCAAAGGCGCAAGCGATTTTTTAGCCGTGAACAACTTCTTGGAGTCGGCGATCAGCAATCGTGCGTCGCGCGAAGTAGACTTGGCGACGGCAATCACCTCGCCGAGCGCCTCGTAAAGATCTTCGCCAGAGAGTGAGTCTGGCGTTTCCCAGACCGTCGCGGCGATGACCAGCGGTCCCAAGTTGGGGCCGTAGCCTGCTTCATCGACTCCGATCAGCCATGCCATGGGATTTGCTCGGGGACTATTGGAAACGGAGCAAGCCAAAACCGGCTGGCATCACTTCGGGCTGCGACGGAATCGTCCACGATTGAAAACCGCTGCCGGTCGCGATCCGTTGCAATCCAATGCTCCACGTGTCGCCGGGAGCCGGAGGCGTTTTCGCCAGGTCTGTCAGCAGGATTGCTCCTTCGATAGTCCAGATACCGGCGACGTCATCTGCTTGAACGTACCACTGCGGATCCCAGGTCGGATCGCCAAAGCTCGATTCGTTGGTCCAGCCACACCAGTCGACGGTGAGCTGATGATAGGAAGCATAGTCGCGATCAATGTCCAACAGCAACTCGACACGGTCTCGCTTCGAGAGATCGGCGTCACGCTGGCGACGGCCGCTCGGCTTGTTCGTATAGTTTGAGCCGGGCGCATGCTTGGCGCGAATCGCGAAATAAAGGTACTCACGATCATAAGCCAAAAAGAGAGCGGCCGGCCATTTTGAGTCGTCCCGCTTGGGACTAACGAGATCAAACGGTTTGCAGTGCCGCCAGGTTTCGTCATCCAGTCGTCCATCCAGATTAGGCGGAGAATCGGTGCGAATACACATCGCGATCGGCTTAGGAGGAATGCCGGCGTTGCGCCCCAACACAAACTCAGATTGGGCGCAAGCGCTCCAGGGATCGTTCTCGCCGCGACCAGCCAAACGATGCAGTAGGTTTTCGGAAGCGTGCCCAGAGGCTTCGCTGCTCAGGGCACGCGAGACTGTAAAGGCAACTTCGGGGCGAGCGATCACTTGAGGATATCGACGGGTATACTCTTGAGCCAGTTCGGCGGCAGTGCGAGCATAGTTTCGCCCGATCGAGACGCCCGGCGTGGTCGCCACCAAGCCGGGTTTCGCGGTCTGGTTGGAGGGCAAAAAAGCAGCGGCGGGGGTTACCGAAGTGGGACGAATCTCTGCCGCCAAAGTCACCGCTTCTGAGGTTGAATCGGCCGTCGCAAAACGGTCGGCGACTTCCCGACTGCCGTAGAAGATCAACAACCAAGCGACTGCTTTTTCGGTAAGCGGATGATCCGGAAAGCGATCAATCATCGCTGACAAGACTTCGGCCGCCATCGGGCCATTTCCACCGGCGTGTTGCTGCATCGCCAATTGGTAGAGGGTTTGCGGTCCGGTGTCGCCAGGCAGGTCGCTGGTCAGATCGCCGAGTTGCGCGAGCCACGCGGCGCCGCCGTTGGGACGCAATCGCGCCGAAGCGACAATCCGCTGCACATTGTGCCGGCGCTGCGCCAAGCGTCGGAGTTCTTCGAGATTGGTCGAAGCGAGCGAACGCTCGGCGCGACGAGAAACTCCGCCGGAGTCGAGGGGGATTCCGGAGAAGAAATCGCGATCTCCAAATTCGTTGGGTAACGTGTTGCGATTTAGTTCAAATGAGATCGCCGCCGGCGTCAAAGCTTCGTCCTCATGCAGCAAGCTGCGTGCGGCGGCGGCATGTTCATTGAAGGACATCGCCAATTGCGGCGCGATCTGCGTGCCGGTAATCGTGATCGCGCCATCTTGTCCTGGGGGGAGGGTCGCAAAGACTTTTTTTACCATCCACGGCGTCAGGCGAAGTGATTCGAGTTGTTCAGGATAGGCGTTGGCGTCCCCCGCTTTTTCGACCGCAGAAAGGACAATTTGATTGATCAAGTAGCCGGTCGCATCGGTTCCGCGAGGATCGGCATATTCCGTCACCACAACATGTGGACGCCAACAGCGCAGTTGACGCACCATCCGTTCTTCCGCTCGCTGTAGCGCAGCACCGTCATTCGCTTGATTCCAAAGCTCAACAATCTTGCGGCCATCGAGTCCCAGCTTGTCACTGGGAAGCGGAAAACTAGCGGCGTAGTCAGAGTGACTGATCCCCAGCAGTAAGCAGGCGGCCCGAATCTGATCGGTATATTGAAGTTCGATCGCCGACGTCATTTCGGGGCGACCAATGATTTCGATTGCGGTCAAATATCCATCGGCGGCCGAGAGGCGACTAAACGCTTCGCAGGGTAGTTTCGCTCCGCTGCGAAACGCGCCAAATAAGGCTGCTTGTTCACCACCGCGGCGCTGCGGAAACCAACTAGCGCCACCATCGTTGGTGGTGAGAATGACGCCGAGCGCTCCGACCGCCCAACCGTGAGTCGGATTGACAAAGGTCACTGCGTTGAGCGGCGTGCGAATTCCGGTGGGCGCAGTTTCCCAGTGATCGCCTCCATCGTGCGAGGTCAGCGCAATCGAACCAGGCGAGCCGACAATCGTGATGCGATCTCCGGTGACCGTAACGCCGCGCGCGTCAAATTGTCGCCCCACGGCGCCCGGCAAGTCGCTGCTTCGCGAAGTCCACGAGATGCCGCGGTCGTCGCTTGACATTACTAGTCCGGCGTCGCCGACCAGGGCAGTGGAGCCTTGGGGATCGATCGCCACTTGATGGGTGCGGCGATTTTTGTCGGCGGGAATCGATTCTCGATAGACCCCTTCGTCAAACCAGGCTGTTGCGCCGTCGGCAGCGGTCAGCAAGACGCCGCGACCAGGAAGCAGCGCCAGCGAGCGCCAGGGGTGAGGCTTTTCGATGGTCAGCGGTCGCCAGCTGCGGCCTCCGTCACGTGTCTCGAACAAACCAGTCGGATAGACGGGTGATGGATCCGCGACAGCGTACCCATGGTTGGAATCGGCGAAAACGACGTCATGCAGACACGGGAGTCCTAAGTTCGCAATTTCGCGCCACGAGCGGCCGCCATCGATGGTGCGTAAAACTACCCCACGCGAGATCCGGCTATAAGGATTGATTCGACCGCCGGCGATCCAACCCCGCTGATCGTCGGAAAAATGGATCGCCTGCAACGGCACATCGACGCCGGAGGGGATTTGCTCCCAATGGTTGCCGCCATCTTGCGTGCCCCAGATCACGCCGTGATCTCCGACGGCGAAACCACTTTGAGGGTTCAGGAAGTGAACGTCGTGCAGGGCCGCGTCCCCCGAATAATTTTCTGCCGCCCACCCCGGCGTGGCGAAACAAACTGCCACGATTGATACTAACCAACCAGAAGCTCGGCGATGTCGAATGTCCATCCTTGGACTCTCAATGCTAGCAGGAGAAACGGAGAAATCGCCGTCAGTTTAGAGGATGCCAAGAAACGGGACCATACTGACTGTAACGATTCCCCGGGGCAACGATTGGTGATTGAGCCGCAACTTGGAGATTATCGCGAGTTTGGGGAAAAAGTCTGTCCTACCTTTGTAAAGAACCATTCCTTACCAGTATCGGTAGTGATTGAAAATGAATACTCCATCCGTTCGTAAGTTGAATGTCGTGATCGTTGATGACGATCCAAGCATGAAACGATTGCTGATTCAGGTTCTTCGTAATCGTTTCGAGGATGATTTAAATCTCTGGGGATTCACCGATCCTTTGGAAGCGCAGCAATGGATGGATCAAAACTGCTGCGATCTGCTGATTAGTGATATCGAGATGCCTGCGATCGACGGCATGGGAATGCTAGTATTCGCCAAGCGTCGCAATGCTTGGACGCAGGTGATATTTTTGACCGGGCACTCTTCCTGGGATCGCGTTACCGAAGCAATCGAGAATGGCGCCTCTGATTTTCTGCTGAAACCGCTGAACAAAGAGGAGTTGGTTAAGCTGGTCGGGCAAGAGCTTGAACGGTTTGTCCGTTGGCAAACGGCGCTGCGGGGTCGCAAGAAGACAGCCTTCGCCAACTAGATTGAATCCTGCTCAGGATCTACCGCAGAGACGATTTGTCGTCTCTGTTTTTTTGCGCGCTTGATATAATATGCGGGTAGAGTGAAGCTCTTTACGGCTCACAAAATATCGACCTGCGTTGCTAGTTTGGGCTCGCATCCCTGCGATTCAGCAATCGGTCGAGATAATGAACCGGCTGCTAAGCGTTGCTTGTCGCAGTGAATACGGGGCCAGCACTGATCAGCTTGGCGAATCGGCGGCGATCTTGCGCAAGATCGTGTAGCCAATCTGTCAAATCCGAGAGCGGACCGACAACGGCTGCGAGCTCTTGCTTGCTGTTGAGGACCAGTTCTTCCATCTGATGGATTGCATAGCTGATCTCGTGAACCGGAACGACCTGGGCAGCCGATTTGATGCTGTGCAGCGTACGTAAGAGCGAACGATCCTCCTGCGATTCTTGGGCGAGCCAAGCACGCAGTTCCTCGATTCGTTCACCGAGTTCAACGCGAAAGGTTTCCAGTAAACCGGCTGAGGGAATATGCAGCTCTGGGGGCTCTGGCGTCGCCGCCAAGTGCGGAGCAGCCGTTGCCGGCGACTGAGCGAGAGGAGGAACCGCTGTCGTGGTTGGGGGCGGCGAATTTTTGGGCGTAGATTTCGCAGCTACGAAGCCGCGTCCAAGGATCAAGTCATCGGCGATCGCAACGACTCGATGCAGTTCTGGTTTCGAGATCTGTGCGTCGGCTCCGACTGCCTCCCCTTTCTTCGCATTGTCTGGAGTAACGATGGAAGAATAGAGCAGCACCGGCAATTGTCCGAGGCCTGGATGGTCTTTCACCCGTTTGGTGAGATGAAAACCATCGATCTGCGGCATCTCGACATCGCTGATCAGCAAGTCGGCGATCTCCGCTAGATTTTGTTTTGAATTCCACTGCGATTCGAGCCATTCCCAGCAGAGGCGCCCGTTCTCGAATGCGTGAACTTGCGTGTAGCCGCTGCCAGAAAGCATTGCAATCATTGCCTGACGGACGGTGACCGAGTCATCGGCGACGACGATGCGAAGTTGTTCACGCGGCAGTTGGTGCGGGTTGGCGACGGCATCTTCGCGCAAGATTTTCTCGGTAACTTGATCGGCGATCATCTCAAAGTCGAGCATCGACACCAGTTGGCCGTCGATCCGAGCTACTGCGGTGACAGGGGTTGTGCCGGTCGCCATAATCGCAGGCACCGCCAAAATCGTTGACCAACTGACGCGGTGAATTCTGGCTACTGCATCGACGGTAAACGCCGTCTGCATCCGATTGAAATCGGTCAAAATGATCTGCTGATCGCTTCCCGGATCGTCCTCGATCTGCAAATGCTTGCGGAGCGAAACGCAGGGTACCACGGTATTTCGCAGTTGAAAAACGCCGAGCACCGAAGGATGGGCTTGCGGCAGCCAAGTCATTTCCTGACGAGGTAAGACTTCGCGCACTTTGGCGACGTTAATGCCAAAGGTGAACCTGCCGACGCGAAAAACGAGAATCTCTAGCTCGTTTGTGCCGCTTTCCAGCAAGATTTCTTTCTGCAGCAGGATATTGCTAAGCTTTGGCATCGGCGTTCGGTCGTTGGAGTGTACGGAGGAACGGTTTTCCTTCGTCACGTATCGACCTACTACTGCTAGCAGGCTGACAAAAATTCGCCAGCCTGCCTAACCGGTAGGGTTGGACTAATCATCTTCTCCAAAGCCGCCGACGCCGCGCCGAATCAACGCATCTTCGCGCAGTTCATGGCGTCGCAAATTCTCGGCAAACGCATTGAGCCGAACTTTGGCAACTTGCAGCGTCGTTTCCTGCGGAGGTGCGTCGTCCAGAAACGCGATTAGCCCGTCCAGTTCGTCCAGCAGTTCGGGATGTTCACGTTCGATTTCCCGGGCTTCCGGCCCCAGGGTGGCTCTTCGCGAGACCGCCTCGTCAAGGCATAAACCTGCTTCCTCTCCACGGAAGTGTTGGGCCATGTTATCGCGCAGGCGATGGACTCGCTCGCGAATTTTTTTCCAGTCCGTCTGCGTATCGCAGTCGTGTCGCTCGCCCAGGCAGCAAGCGAAGAGTTTATCCAGTTCCGCGTTAAGCAGACGATGCTCTTCGCGAATATGGCGACGAATGCCCTCGTCGCTGCAATTGAGATAAGAATTGCCCGTCATCATACACCTCCTTGACTCGTCGCAATGACCAGCAGTGGGCGGCGAGCGAATGACTACTCCGCTACTTTGTCAGGTTGGCGGAAAGTAAGTACCGGGCATTTCGCTTTGCGAACGATCGTTTCAGCGTTACTGCCCATCAGTAAATGCAAAAAACCTGTCCGTCCATGAGTTCCCATCACAATCAAGTCGGCCTGCTCTTCTTCGGCCATTCTCAGAATGGCATGAGGCGGATCGCCGCTGACCAAGCGATGAACGCATGGTACGGCAGCATCCGTAGGCCGCACTTCCTGCAGCATCTTTTTGACTTCCTCGAGCGATGGCTCAAGCATGCCGTAGTACATCTCGCCGCCGCCATAAGAGGTGGGCGGTTCTTCAACATGGACAATGATGATCGTGGATCCAAAGTCCTTGGCGATCGCCGTCGCCAACCGCATCGCGGCGTCGCCGCAGTGCGAAAAATCGGTCGGAAAGAGAATCTTGTTCATTTTCATCGTTGCACCCTCCTTCTCTCTATACTGTACGCCGATTGCGTCGCAAACGTAAGCAATTTTTGTGCGACAAATTGACGCACCAGCTGTAGACGCCGGATAATCAATTCCCGCAGCGTATTCTACAGCAAAATTCCTTGCCAGCGATCAGAATCGGCGGCGACAATCGCAGCGCCCAACGCCGCCGACTCGCGCGGCATGCTCGCCACGCGGCAAGGGATTCCCAGGGTTCGAGTAAAGAATGCGGCGATACCCGGCGTCAGCGCGAGACCGCCGCAGAGCAAGACGCCTTGTTGGGCGAGATCGCCGGCCAGCTGCGGTGCTAGCGGTTGAATCAGTTCACGAATCCCCTGGGCAATTTCCGTGAGCGGTTGTTGAATCGCTTCACGCAACTGCGGCGTCGTAATCTGGGCGGTGCGAGGCGCTCCGGTGATCCCATCCGAGCCATGGATTTCGAGCGCCGCTTCCTCTTCGCGCGAAGATGCAGATCCATATTCGATGCGCAAGGTGGTCGCCTGACTGAGCCCAATGCGGAGGTTGAAGTCGGTGCGAACTGCGGCGACGATCGCTTGGTCCAACATAGCGCCGCCGATCGGTAAACGGCGTTCGGCCACCACTTCGCCAAGGCAGGTCGCGACAACATCGGTTTGCACCGAGCCCATCTCGCATGTGCAAGCTGCGGTCGCCTCCAAGACTGGCGCGCCTCCGCCGATCGCCGCTGCCACGCTGCGTAAGATCAATCGAACCTGCGCCGCGCCTGCGCCCCGGAGTGTCGAGATCAATGCCGCGCGTTCAACCAGGGTTGTCCCGCTCGGAACCGTGCAAAGGACTTGGGGACCAAAGAACGAACGGTGTTTTGCGCACTTTTGCAAAAACTGTCGCAGCATCGCTTGGCAGATGCCCGGATCGGCGATGCGCCCGGTTGCAAGCGGATAGGAGACAGAGACTTCGCTGGGAGTTCGGTCCAGCAGCGCCTGTGCGAGCCGCCCGACGGCAGCGCCTTGGTGTAAGATTCGCCCGGTGCTGGTTTGAACGGCGGCGGCAGTTGGTTCGTCGAGGATTACACCTTCGTCGCTGCGACAGATAATCGTGCTGGCCGGGCCCAGATCGATCGCCAGACTTTCGCGCGAGAGCCGAAGCATGCCCGAATCCTTTCAGCGCAAGAAAAAAGGCTGGTCCAGATGGACCAGCCTTGATAGCTTACGAAATTTAGCGAGCAGCGCCAGCGCCAAACTAACCTAACCGATTGCAGACGGCATGCACGCAGCCGGTGCGATCGCCGTCACTGACGTAGCTTGCGAAACCTTCCACTGCGGGAAAGTGCCGAATCGATTCAGTTCGATAAACATCAGGATCGAGCCGATCAGTAACGCGATAAACGACAGGATCAACAACATCGTGTAGATGTTAATCTTTTGTTTAGGGGGATTACCCGAGCTTTGTGGAGACATAATCACCCTTCTTGATCTCGCCCTTGCGATATTCACGTTGGATTTCACCAACCGAACGATCGGGGCTCACTTTGCGAATAATAACCCGTCCGAGATACTGGTCGCCACGGAAAATGTCGAGCGTGTTTCCGACGCTCAGACCATCATCTTTGCCGATCGAAACTTCAATGAAGTTGTTGGCGCCGATGCTGGTCACGCGTCCATCCAACTTGGGCGGCACGCCATCCACGTTGGTAAACTCTGTCAGCCCGTTGGCATTGAGAACGCGCGTTGTCCGAGCGAGTTGAGCGGCTAGTTGGCCTTCACGTTCTTTCAGGCGATCTTCGTTGGTTTGCAGCGATTGGACGCGGTCACTGGTCGAAACGACGTTGGCGAACATCGCGTCACGATTTTGCAGCGCTGTTTGCAGCTTGGTTTCCAGCTCGGTATTACGCTTTTCAGCGGCATCGGCGATTTTGCTGGCTTGATCGAGCGCGGCGCTCTTTTGGTCCAGTTCTTTCACCTTTTGATCGAGCGAAGCTTGTTGAGTCGCCAACTGACGCTCAAGCTGCGAGCTGCGAACTTGGACGGCTGTCAGCGCAAAGCGACGAGCGGCCCGCTCTTGTTCAAGCTTTTGAACGGTTTCAGCCAACTGCTGTTCCAGCTCGGTTCGCTGTGACGACAGGGCTTGATTGGTGGTGGTCAGCGTTTTCGCTTCTTCCTTCCAGTTCTTGTGCGAGGCGTACACGGCGACTGAGAACGCCATGAACACGAGACTCATCACAAAGATGAGGACCGTGAAGATCTTGCCGATGAGGTTCATCGAATTCGACTCCTTTGTGGCTCACGCCCAACCCGAAAAAGGCCGCTTCGGGACGCGCCGCAGGCGCTACGAAAAGTGGAAGGGAACAACGACCGAAGAGCTTGACTGACGTTCAGCTGCAACTGCCGCAAAGGCATACGCCAAACGAGGATAAGCAATGCGGAAGTTGGGGAGATTACGCAAGTTGCAAGCCCAGTATAATTGTGGCCGTTCTCAAGTGTCAACAAAATCGACGCTGATCTTTAAACTAACAAGCCTGAAAATCAGATTTTGACTCTCAGGTCGGCGATTTGCCGTTCGATTTCGTGATAACTATAGATTACAACTCACCTTGCGGTCGGGCATTCTCTTGCTTCCCGCCGCCAAGTCACGGCATTCCGCCAGATCTTGCGGAATCTGACGTTGTAAAACAACCTTCTTTCGGAGACCGGCACCACCAACAAGGACTATTTTTGGCCGCTTCGCCGCCAGCGACCGAGGATGCCAATGCTCAGCAGGATCAAGGTCAACGCGCCGCAAGTTCCTGCCAACAGGTCTCCAAAACGCTGATAGATGGTTGGGGGAGCCGTATCGAGCGGAAGATCGACGACCAGCACTTTGGTTTGTTGCCGCGGCCCGATCGCCAAGGGGCGACCGTCACGATCGATCCAGGCCGAAAATCCGGTATTCGCCGCGATCAGCATCGGTTTCCGTAGCTCGGCTGAGCGAAACTGGGCGCTCAGCAAGTGGAGGTCCAAGATGCTCGATCCCCAAAACCAACCGTCATTCGTCAATGTCACCAGGATCTCGGTCTTGGTGGGATCGGCCACCGCCGCCGCATGCCGCCGTACCAGATGCGGCACCGTATTTTCAAAGCAGATGCAGGGAATCAAGCGAACTTGCTGGCCGACGTCGATCGCGACTGGACCAGCGCCCGGCGTTAAACCGCCGTGCATCGGCGTCAGTTGGTAAATCCAAGGGAAGACATTTCCCAGCGGCACGTACTCACCAAACATCACAGGATGCGTTTTGTCATAGCGCAGCTGCGGCGCCTGATCCAGCGGCACATAGAGTGCTGAATTAAAGACTTGCATCCCGTGCTGGCCAAAGCGAAGCGTCGAAGTCCCTAGCACCAACGGCGTTTGCCAGCGACGATTGGCCAATTCGTCGAGCATCCGAAGATAGTCGTCTCGAGAGCGGATCAGACGCTCGCGGTAAGCTTCGGCAGAAATATCCGCGCCTGGCGGAGCCGCGACCGCACCGTCAACTTCGATAAGCGCGTAGTTCCCCATGGTCGTTTCGGGCCACAAAATCAAATCAAGGTCGTCGCGCTCGCGGGTGACTTCGTCGGTGAGTTGAACGTATTGCTCAAACGTGCGCTGCGCCTGCGTTGGATCTTCAAACGACGTATCGATGGAACCTTGCACGAGCGCTACGGTCAGCGTTTCAGACGCCGGGCTTGCAGCAGTCCCAAGTTGTCGCCAACCATAGATCAGCGTTGCGATCAGCAGAATCGTCGCCGCCGTGATGCTCAGCAGTCGGTAGGAAAGTGAGGCGCCTGTCGGAGTCGGTCGTATCCAACGATCCAACATGCCGGCGTCCACAATCGCAGCCGCCAACAGTACGACGACAAAGCTGACGCCGTATGCTCCGACCAAATTAGAGATCTGAATCAGGGATAGTTGTGCTGCTTGCGTCTGTCCGATCATCCCCACAGCAAAGCCGGTCGCAAAGTGAGCACGGACGAACTCCCAGCCGACCCAGCAAGCTGGGGCGGCGATTGTCAGCGGTAGCTTGCAGCAATGGATCGCAGTTCGACAAGTTACAACAAACAGCGGCGTATACACGGCCAGGTAGCAGGACAGCACCGGCCAGCCAAACAGCCGCGTCGCCCAATGCGAGTTGCCGACTCCATAGAGCAGCGCTAGCCAAAAAATGGCGCCAGAGAGATAAAGCATTGCGTAGGCGCGACGCGGCAACCGTTGGACGCGAACGGCTGCGAGCCAGCCTACCGGCGCGATCCACGCCAACGGCCAAAGTCCGGCCGGCGGAAAGGCGAGATACAGGGTGATCGCGCTGAACATACTCCAACCGGCGACGCAGCGCAGTGACATCCCGGACGAAGCTGGTTTGTCGCTTGACTGTGCAGAATCATTCACGTGGCGGCCATCGTCAAAAGGAAGCAGCGGCAGAAGAGAGATAAGATAAAGGCTAGGCCGCCTGTTCGCTATGTCGGAGTGGGGTCAAGTTGCTCGATAAGCAACGTTTGACGCTGAATCGACGCCGATCATGCGCTGAAACATCGCGCTTTGATTCCAGCTATCCCAGGCTTCGATGATCTTGCCATCCGCGAAGCGAAACCAGGTGAGCCCGCGAGCTTGGATCTCGAGCCCGGTCGGTTTGAAACCAAAGCCATCGCCGTGATGATTGCCGACAAAATTCCAGCGAACGACTGTGGATTCACCTTCGACAATAATTTCCTCGATTTCAAGTTTCATATCGGGGAGTGCGGCCAAGAGATTATCACGGAACGACTTGAAAAGCTCCGCACTATTGATGTCGACACCAGATTCCAGGTGCCCAATTGCGTTCTCCGCCGCCAACTCAAAAATTGTATCATCGCGGCGCTGGTTCCAAACTTCTTCAAACCATCGATGCGCAAGCGCCTTGAGCTGTTCCATCTGCTTTCGCCCCCCAAGCTATGTCGATTTCAGAGAATCCTGCCAAAAAATTGCAGGTCTTTCCTCCAATACAGGCAATCGTACCACCACATTAGCCTGGCGGAACCTGCCTTTAGGGGAGTCTGCTAGAAAACTAGTCCAGCGACCCGATCCCCGGGCAGGTATTCGGCGTCACCCCCAGGAAATTGGAGTAATAAATCGGCTTCGGCCATGGCGGCGAGATCTGCAGAGCCTTGCCAGGCTAAGGGCGCGGCGGTTTGTTGGGCCACATTTACCCAGCGTGCGGGGAATAGCGTCGGGCGATCGCCGCGATGGAAAAAAGGTTCAGCGAGTTTCACTTCGATACTGCGAAGTTCGTTTTCGGTTCGGCCCGCTAGCCGTCCAATCGCGCGGCGAACAAATAATTCAAAGCAGACCAGACTGCTGACCGGATTACCCGGCAAGCCAAAAACTAACGTCGTCTTGCCGTTGTTGATTCGTTTACCAAACCAAATCGGTTTGCCCGGTTTCAATTGCACTTTGTGGAAGATTTGAACAACTTGCTGCTCGTCCAGAATTGACGGAACCAGATCAAGCACGCCGGCCGATACTCCGCCTGACAGGACCAGGATATCGGCTTCCAAGCCACTGGCGATCTTGTAGGTCAGTTCAGCATGGTCATCACGGGCGATGCCGAGATTAACCGAAGTTCCCCCCGCGGCCGCGATCTGTGCGATCAGCATCGGACCGTTGCTGTTCCGGATTCGCCCTGGTCCGGGGATTTCTGTCACATCGACTAGCTCATCTCCGGTGGAGAGAACTGCAACGCGAGGTGGAGGAATGACTGCAACCTGGTCGCGACCCACCTCAGCTAGAATGCCAACATCCAGCGGACGCAGACGCTTGCCGGCAGAGAGCACCTTTGCGCCGCGAGCAAGCGAACTTGCCTTGGGCATGATGTTCTTGCCTGGCGTGACGCCGGTTGCTTCGATCCGTACACGCGCCGCGTGGATCAACTTCGATTGCTCGATCATCACCACGGCGTCGGCGCCTGGGGGGATCGGAGCACCGGTCATGATTCGCGCCGCTTGAGCAGTACTGATTTGTTTGGTGGGGACTTTGCCGGCGGTAATTTCTTCGACGATCTCGAACTCGGCGACGCCAGAGACCAGATCGGCGGAAACAATCGCGTAGCCGTCCATCATCGCTTTGTCATGCGGAGGCGAGTCAATATCGCTGGCGACATCTTCGGCCAGCAAACAGCCGATGGCGTCGAGAGTCGCGAGTTGTTTGGCGGGAAGCGCGGTGGCGTTTTGATCGATCCGATCCAACGCTTCAGTGATCGAGAGCATTGCATCCCCTATGCCGCTTGCGGAGAAGTCATCTGCAAAAAGCGTTCGAGCATCTCGGTCCCCGTTTGGCTGAGAAAGCTTTCTGGGTGAAACTGCAGCCCTTCCATCGGCCAATCGCGATGACGAATCCCCATGATTTCTTTTTCGCCGTTGGGAAGAATACTCCAGGCCGATACCTCGAAGCCTGCCGGAAGCGTGTCAGGACGAATCACTAGGCTGTGATAGCGGGTTGCAATAAACGGGTTGGGCATCCCGGCGAACAAACCGTGGTTGTCATGGTGGATTTCGTCGGTCTTGCCGTGCATCAGTCGTTCGGCTCTGACAATAACTCCGCCAAACGCCTGTCCCATCGATTGATGCCCAAGACAGACGCCCAAGATCGGCAGCTTGCCTGCGAAATGCTGGATCGATTCGACCGAGATGCCTGCTTCCGTCGGCGTACAGGGACCTGGGGAGACAATTAGATGACTGGGCGCGAGCGCTTCGATTTCGGCAATCGTGATTTTGTCATTGCGGACGACGCGCAAATCAAGACCTGGGTCAATTTCCCCGAGTCGTTGAACCAGGTTGTAGGTAAACGAGTCGTAGTTGTCGATCAGCAAAATCATGGGCGCGTCGGTCGTAAGGGCGAATAAATCAGCGAGAAGCTGCCCGCCATTTTACGGCAATTGGCCAGAACCGACTACGCGTCGCGCTGGCGGCAGAAAGCGAGGATTTCGGCGGTGGTTGTCGGCAAACCGCTGGCCGGCGACTTGCCGGCTGCGGGCGGCGTTGCGTTCTGCGGGGTAACGGATGGTTCTTCCGTAGTGGAAACAGGCGGCGCAGACGCGGCCTTGTTCGCTCGGGCGGCAGCCAAAATGTCGGCGGTGCTTACCGGTTTAGGAGTCGGCTTCGCTTCGGCAGGTTCACTGCTTTCCTGTCGTTTGCCGCGTGCGGCGGCCAAAATATCGGCCGTGCTGGTCGGATTCGCCGGTTTCTTCGCTTCCGGCTGGGTGGTAGGAGCGGCCTCTTTTTTGCCACGCGCTGCGGCAAGGATATCGGCCGTGCTTGGCGCTGCTTGTTTTTTGGCGCGAGCCGCAGCCAGGATATCGGCTGTACTTGTGCTTGGCGCCGGTTGCTTCATTTCCGGTTGGGCGGGGGCAGCTGCTTTTTTAGCACGTGCTGCGGCTAAGATATCGGCGGTGTTTGGCGTCGCTTCTTTTTTTGCGCGAGCAGCGGCCAGGATATCGGCTGTGCTAGAACTTGGCGCCGGTTTCTTCGCTTCCGGCTGGGCGGAAGCGTCTCCCTTTTTGGCTCGTGCGGCGGCAAGAATATCAGCCGCGCTGGCGCCAGACTTGGCTGCAGAGTTGGGGACAGATTTCTTTGCGACCGGTTTTTTCTCGGTGGTCGGCTGGGGAAGTGGTTTGGGGACTACTTTCAGAAAATCGACATTGATGTCGTACCAGCCGATGTTATTCAGGCCATCGAATTCGACCAGCGCTCGCCCACTCATGTTCACCGTCCGAACGACGCCGGTCATGTTGGCGAAACGTTTCAATTCGGGGAGATCACGATCAACGACAACATACTTGTCCGTATATTCTCGTTTCAGTTTTTCGATGTGCTCAAAAACCATGGTCGAAGCGGGAACATTCATTCCATGGTGCAATTGGGCCATGGAGCGATAGGGCGGAACGACGATAACGCGGGGGGAATTTTACCAGTTTGCCAAAACAAACGGCACATCCATGATACGGCATCGCCGGATTGGCCGGAAGTAGATTTGAGCCGCGCCTGGCCAGGCAGCGACAACCAGCGGTCTATCGTCGCGGATTCGCTTCGGCGGCCGGCTGGGGGAGTTTTGCCAACTTGCCGGCGTATTCGGCTTGTTTGGCGGCATTCCCCTGGCTTTCGTACATCGTCACCAAGTTAGCGTAGGGAGCGGACAACGAGTCGATCTGGTTCTCACCGGCGTCCACTCCTTGTTTCAGGAGATTTGCGCCTTGTTCGGTTAGCGCCACACCCTGCTCTTGGCGACCCGATTCCCAGTACGAAACGGCCATGCTGGCGAGCGCTTCGCCCCGTTGCCCCATCGCGACTTTGGCGAGATCGGCATGGGTGAATTGTTTCTCGGCGTCGATGTACCAACGGATGGCTTCGTCATGGTCGGCTTTGCTGACCACCTGGGCGGCTCCGACGCGAAAGTAGAAATTGCCTAACATCATCCGGTCTGAAATCGACAGCTGACGTGTTTGAGTCGCATGTTCCAGCAGTGCCGCAGTCTCGCGAGCAATCCGCATCGCATCGTCAAAATTGCCTCGGTTTTGTTCGATTGTCGCCGCTTGAATCAGCGCCCCGCTCATTTCCCACTCGATCACGGTTTGATACGAAGGATCACGCGTCTGTGACAATAGCTGACGGCCAATGCTTAAGATTGCGTCGACCGATTCCGTGGTGTCGTAATCCGATTCAAAGTAGTTGTGGGCGGCGATCGCTTTTTGCAAGCGAGCGAGTTCCACTTCACGCGTAAAGCCTTCTTGGTTGACTAGGTTGGCGACAAAGGCGTCGGTGCTGTCGATCCATTTAGGGACGGTTGACTCCCGGTTTTGCCATTGACCGGCCGCCAGATCGGACGCCACAGCGAGGTGAGCGTCGACCAAAGTCAACTTCGCCGCGCGACGTACTTCATCCAGTGGATTGCGAATTTCTTCCGCCGCCAGTTTGATCGCCATCTGATGATGGCCCAGCGCGGTGCGGACATTCTCACTAGGGCCGCGAGCAACCAAATCGCCCCATTGGCAATAGGCCCGCGCACGCACCTCTTTCGGTAGCGACACTTGTTCGGCCAGCGATTGGGTGACGTTTAACGCGTCTTCATACTGACCTAGTTCGGCCTGAATCAAAGCACGCGTGAGACGATATTCCGGTTTGGCGCCTACGCCCGACGCGGCGGTTTGCGCCGCGGCAAACGCGTCAGATAGTTGCCCCAGACGTCGCTTGAGGAGGGCGATCTCGTGCCAAGCCGAGGCGTTAAACGGTTCAAGTTTAACAGCGCTATTCAAGTCGGTCAGCTTCGCTTCCATCCGATCCGCCGGGTATCCTTTGGCGCGAATCAGATAAGCTTCGGCCGTCGGGCGTTGAATGACAACGCTTTCGACCAGGAACTGCCGCTCTTGCGGGGCGTAGCTGAACAGTGATCCCCGTTCGGGATAAACCAGACCGAGTAGTACGCCGAACTCGTCATGGACTTTCGCCCCTTCGCTCTCGACGATTTCCAATTGTTGGCGCACCTGATCGGCCGGCGTCGGTTTTGCTAGCACAAGAAAGAGCGTCTCGAGCGTGTCGTTTTGAAAAGTTGCTTCCGCTCGTTCAAATCCAACCGTGTTGAAGACCAGTAGTTTGCGCCCTTCCACAATCGATTGACTGATCGGCTCTCCCCACAACTCCACCAGTCGGCTCAGTTTCGTCTCGCCGGCGACCAAAGAGTTAATTCTGCTGGTCGGCATTGCGGCGGCCTTGGGCTCTGCTTGGGGCATTGCCGGCGCAGGCTGAACTGGGGCAACAACGGCAGGCTCGACTGGCTTTTCTGGTTGCGGAGCTGGCTTGGGCTTTACTTCATTGCCATCGAGAATCCGCGAGATTTTGAGCGGGCCGTCACTTTGCGGCTGTTTCTTCTTGGTGTCTGGGTATTTAGTTAACGGCGTTTTGATTCGCAGTTCTGACTCACCGCTGGTCGAAGCCTGCGGCAAGCGAGTGGGCGTGCTGAAGACGCTGGGAACTGGAGTCGGCGCAATATCTTCTTGATCCGAAGTGGTCGGCGCAGCAGCAGGCGTAGCTTCTTCGCTGCGCAAAGGCAACGAGAAATACGTCATAATAATCGCGAAACAAATAAGGCCGACTAGGCGGGTTTTCGCCGTGGACATGTCGAACTGTCCTCTAATGCAACTTTGGTCAATTCGCCCGTAACGGCTGGCGCACGCGACCGCCGGACGAGGAATAAAGCGGCGCGGAGTATACCTAGTCCCCCGCATTCGCCAAGATCAATTCCTGGCGGTGCTAGCAATTGCTCCAATGCCTGAAATTCTGCCTAGAGTGGCTGGGAGAAGAAATGAAGGTCCTCCACGAGGCTCGCGATCAAGACGCGACTCGTCGGCTGGACTAATCTTCTAGATCCAATCCCTGCGGCTGTGGCAGATCGTCAAGTGCGCTGAGACGGAACATCTCTAGAAAGCGATCGGTCGTCGCATAGGTCTTTTGCTTCTCTTTCCCTTTGCCGGTTCGCTCAAGCTTCAGCAGTTCGCGGCGTACTAATTGATTCAGCAGCGGACCGCTTGGTTTCCCTCGTAGCTTGTCGACTTCTTCGCGGGTGACGTTTTGGTTGTAGGCGACCAGCGCCAGCACATCGACCGCCGGCTGCGAGAGTTTCGCTTCTCGAACTTTGCCGTAGAACTTTTCTCGCAGCCGATTAAACTCGTCGCGCAAAGTCATCCGAAATCCGCCGCCCGAAGCGACAATTTCGTAGGGACAGCCCTCTTCTCGGTAGGCCTGGTTCAGCTCTTCGACCAGGTCAGCGATCTCATCAACCGCGACTCCCCGCATGCGAGCCGCCCCTTTTTCAGGGGACAAAGGAGCATTGTCGGGACTGCCGACAAACAGCATCGCTTCGAGAATCGTGCGGGGGGAAAGTTCGCACTCGTCCGGCTCTTCTTCGGTTGCTAGGACGCGTGCTACCGCGTCTTCGGACGACTCTTGCTCGGAGGCCGTTTGCGTCGTCTCTTCTTGGTCACCCCCCGCGTATGGCTCATCGCCCCCCATGGCGGCGGCGAAGGCGGCGCTTAGTTTCTCCAGCGACAACCCTTCGTCCAGGTCGTCGCCGAATTGCTCGTCGTCAGATTCGGGTTCGTTGCTCATCTGCGACTCTTGTGGCGGTTAGCCCCAACGCTTGGCGACTTCGCTCTTCATAAATGCCAAACTGTTACGAGCCAAATCAAGCTCGGTCGAAAACATCTTGCGCCAGATCTTCGTCGCTGCGGCGATTTCGGGCAAGGCGAGTCCAAAAGCTTCGACCACCATCCAGCCATCGTAGCCAACTTCTTTGAGCGCATCGAAGTTTGTATCCCAGTGGATATGCCCTTCGCCTGGCGTGCTGCGATCATTTTCCGAGATATGGACATGCGTCAGCATGTCGCTGCAATCGCGAATCGCTTGGGCGATATCTTTTTCTTCGATGTTTGAGTGGAACGTGTCGTACATCACTTTGCAGTTCGGGTGGTTCACTTCTCGTGCGAAGCGAGCCGAATCGCCGTGCGTGTTAAGCAGGTAGCATTCAAAGCGGTTGAGCGCTTCGACGCCCAGCATCACGTTCACATTGCCAGCATGCTCGGCGACCTGTCGCATCGAATCGACGCCCCACTTCCATTCGTCGGCGGAAGGACCATTGCCGCTGAACAGACCGATTGCCGAATGATACGGACCAACAAGCGTCTCGGCGCCCAGCGCCTGACAGCAATCAAGCGTCTGCTTATTCAGGCGAACCCCTTCGGCCCGGACTTTCGGGTCGGAGCTGATCGGGTTGTCTCCTTCGTTGCGGACGGTCACCGCAGTACAAGCCAGACCGAGATCTTTGATTTTCTCGCCGTACTTGCCCCACTTATCGACATCAAGATTGAAGAGCGGAATTTCCACACCATCGAAGCCCATCTCTTTCAAATTTTCGATCACCGGCAAGAGGCTCTCATCGGGATCGCCGGACCACAACAGCAGATTCATGCCGAACTTCATGGGTGTTCTCCAAGGACTTATCAAGACAAACGGGGCGGATCTAGGCAGAAGAGTCAGCAGCCGGGGAAAGCAGATCTTCAAAATGATCCGCAACGGCCGATCTCATCGCCGGTAATAGCGGCGCAAAGCCGCTCGGCAGTGCCGGTAGTTTGACGCGCTGCAGAACCTGATTCAAGCGGAGAGTCAGCTTTTCATCCTCTGCATAGTCTTCCAGGAAGCGGACTTCGAGAAATCGCTCGATGAACCAGGCCAAGCGGTCGCTACTGCGGGTCGCAATCTGATTGACGGCCGTTTCGACCTTCTGCGGCTCGATCTGCGCCAATGCGTCATAGTAGGCAGGCAGCAAGCCGGGATTGCGCTGCGCCAGTTCTGCGTCCAGGAGCAACTCGACCAAGATGTGCCCCAAAAAGCTGGGACGCAGGCCGTCGTCAGCGCCAACCTGGTCGCGAATCCAAATTGTGAAACGCCAAGAGAGCTCACCAAAAGCTTGCGTGCGATGGAACCAATCGTCGTCATGATGATGCTGCATCACACCGCGGGCTACTTCGGCAGTACAGCGGTCTTCGGCGTCGCAAAGTGGAAGCGCCCCTTTGGACCGGGCTCGCATTTTGCGATCCACGACGTTCAGCCAATCTGGGACGGCCGTGCCAGCCAGAAAGTAGGGCCGATCAAGAAACAAGCGGCCATGTGCGAAATAGTTCATACGCTGCTTCCTGTTCGCCCAGGCGAAGTTACGTGATGATCGCTTGCGGCGGAAAGCAGAGAATCGGAATTACCAAGGACGTAAAACCGACGATCCAGCGGACCGCGCCGATCTTAACGCGATCATCCGCGGTCGGCGGATGATTGGGGCCGATCAACAGCACCAGAATAAGCATCAAGATCCAGGTATAGCCGGCCCCCAAAGCCATCGCTGCCACCGCAGCGAAGATCACGCCCCAAGCCAGCACGCGCGACCATTTGCCAAACAGCGTGTAGGCGACATGGCCTCCATCCAGCTGGCTGATGGGTAGCATATTCAAGCCGGTTACCAATAAGCCAACCCAGCCAGCCATAAAAAAAGGATTGAGCTGCGACTGCGCCACGGGATCGCCAAAGGAATAACCGGGGACATGAAACCACGACATCGCCCAGGCCAAGCCAAGTGGAATATCCAGCGAATAGGGCGAGGGCGCCGTCTTGGTCAAATCGAGCTGCAGGATGCCGACATACAGCACCGGGATGGCGATAATCAAACCAGCGAGAGGGCCGGCCAGGCCAATATCAAACAACTGCCGGCGATTCGCCTTTAAACCGTCCATGCCGATCACGGCGCCCATGGTGCCGATGGGCGAGATGGGAATAGGGATAAAGTAGGGATAGCTGGCGTGGATCCGATAACGAACCGTCATCAGAAAATGCCCCATCTCGTGGGCGAACAAGATCGCCAGCAGACAGGCCATGTAGATCAAGCCGTCGCTGATACTCACATGTCGCAGCACCAGACGGATCCCTTCGACCAGCGGGTCTGAAAGGAGCGGATCATACTCGGCGTCAACCATTCCCCCCAGCAGCATCGTCGGTTGCCAGCGGGTCCAGCCGACAAAGAATGTCGAAAAGCAAGTCGCCACAAACAGTAAGATCGGCAGCACGACTCGACGCGGTCGAACAGGGCGCGACGACGCCGTCGCAGCTTCAGCGCGCGAAATCGCCGGGGTAGGCGTCACAGAATCATACGAGTCGAGCGTCTCGCGCTGAGTCGGTTCAGGGGGGGAGCTTTCGGTCATCACTGACATCTTAGCAAACTCGTCCGCCGCGGCGAGTGATCGATACCACCAAACTAGCGAGAGAAGTCATTCTCTAGCGCGTCTTGACCCAGTATCGGTCGAGAAATAGCTCTTGGAAGTACTTTTCGCCCAGCTCGCGATTGACCTCTAGCAGCATTCGTTTGCGAAACATGACCAATTCGGGATCTTCCAGTTCGACCGAATTCGCTTCGCGCGCCGTTCGCAGCACGCGGTCGCGCAGCCGTCTCTCACGGGCAGCGATCGCCGCTTGTGCCGCCGACAACTGCTCTGCTGATACCAGTCCGTATAGCGCAAAGTTGAACTTGGTCGTCGTGCCGGCTGTCGGGTCGGACATGCGGAAGCGGAAATCACCGATCTCTAGCTCAACCGGTGGAGCATCGGGGGGCTCGGCCTGGGCGACTTCGATCGGAGTTTCTTTCGCGCAACCAGAAACTAACGCCAACGCTGCGCAGCCAATCAACAGCAGATGTTTAATAGCGTTCGAGCGTAACATTGGTGAAAACGAACCTCTTGATCAAACTTGGCCCAATCAACTGATCCGAGAAGTCACGCAGTTGAGCTCGGACGAGCCGCAGTTCGGGGTCCGCCAGGTCAATCAAATTGGCGTTGCGGCACGTGCGAATCACTTCGTCCGATAGGCGCCCTTTTTTGGACTCTAAAATCTCGGTCACTTTTTCTCCATCGCTGGGATCCACCAAACAGTGCAAGTTGAAGTGGATTGCGACGCTGTTTTGATATTCATCCAAGTCGGGCATTCGAGTCGGATCATCCGCCGCCAGGACGGTGATTGAAAACTCACCCAACTCAATTTCGTCCCAGTTCACTTTCGCTTCGATCCAAGGTTCGAAGGTCGTGGGGCCGGGCTTACTCGATCCGCAACCAAATGCCGAAGCCAAAGCGGCTAGGCACCCGATCAGCCATAACAAATTGTGCAGCGAAAAGCTAAGCATGACGTTCTTTAGCAAAGAGAAGAGAGAAGAGATGCTACGAATGTCGACATCGAAATATGGATCGTAATTTGGTGATGGGAAATAGAAATTTCTGAAAAGGAGCGTTTGTGCCGATTGTTCTGGTTGCATCGTCCAGCGTTACGCTAACAGCGTTCTACATTAGAAAGGTAGTACGTAGTTCCTTGATGTTTGGGCGAAGACATGACACGAAGTGGAATCAAGATCGCCGCGATCTGTTGGCTGTTGGTCGCGCTCGGGTGCGGTGAAGTGCCGATGCAGTTTCGTGACGTTGAGAACCTGCCGAAGCCAACCGATCCGGCCGAGTTTGATTTGGGCACTTTCGATATCACGATTCCGCAAGACAAGACCAACAGCACGATCATGCTCGACTTTCACGCCTACGTGATTATGCCCAAGTATCAGCTCGAGCAATTTCAAGCCGAGTTCGCCCAGAAGCAGCACCGCATGCGCAATGGAATCATCCTCAAAATCCGTGAGTTCACTCGCTCGCAGTTAAACGAACCAGAGTTAGAGTCCGTGCGCAACGCGATCACAACCGGCGTTACCGAAGCGATCGCCGAACCGAAGATCAGCAACGTTGGCTTTTACCACTTCCGATTTTTGGAAGAGTAATCGCATTTACCGGCTACGAGGTAACCGGGGCTTGTTGATCGCGCAGATAGGCTTGACGCGCTAGCCCGCAAGCGCCCAGATAGCCGGCGTCAGCGCTGAGCGAAGCAAAGCGAATTGCCGTTTTTTTGGCCGGGACCGGAAATGCGCGACGCTTTACTTCTTCACGCACGCGTTCGATAAACATCGTACCTAGCGGCGAGTCGGCGCCGCCAAAATTGACCGCTCCTCCCAACACAACAACGCCCGGGTCGATGGTGTGCATCAGAGAGACGACGCCGATCCCGAGATAACGCGCCGTCTCCATGACGATGAACAGCGACAGTTCGTCGCCACGTTCAGCTTCTTCAGCAACCATCAGCGGAGTCAGCTTTTCACCTTTGTTCATTCTGGCCGTGAGCGAGCTTTGTTCCCCCATCGCCAGCGCTTCTTCCGTTCGTTTTACGATCGCCGTGCCGCTGGCGTACGCTTCCAAATGGCCGCGCTGACCCGTGGGGATTTGTCGAGCGTCTTCATTGAAGTCGATGATGATGTGGCCGCATTCCGACCCAAAGCTGTGGTCTCCTTCCACCAACACGTCATTGACGATGATGCCGCCGCCGACGCCTGTGCCCAGGGTCAGCAGAATCATGCTTTTGCATTCTCTTCCTGATCCCAGCCAGTATTCGCCAAACGCGGCCGCATTGGCGTCGTTGACCAGTACGACTGTCGAGCCAGTCTCTTCTTCCAAAGCATGCCGAATCGGAAAATGAAACCAGTGCGGCAGGTTGTGCGGCTCCATCGTCCGGCCGTTGACAATGTCGATCATGCCCGGCAAAGCCAAGCCGATCGAAGCGACGTCCGACATTGTGTGGCCGATATCAAACAGCATCGTCCGTAATTCGCTCGCGACACGCTGAATGGCCGCAGCCGGTCCATGCGATTCTTCGGTGGCAATTTTGTGATAGGCCAGCGTGCGGCCTTCATCGTCCACGAGGCCGATCTTGATATTGGTTCCACCAATATCCACGCCAAAGAAAAAAGGAGGAGTCGTCACGGAAGGGAATCGTCCAGATATGCTATTGCGAATTTGTCTTTAGGGACCGCAGCGGTCACCCTGTGGGACAAAATAACTATAGGCAAGCGGACGGCTGGTCACAATCGACAAAAAAAGAATCGAGAAAAGAGCTTAACCCAGCTCACTCATGCGCCGTCGAATCTCCGTGGAGGAAATGTCTGCCCTAAACAGCTCTGAGCTGACACCATCGCATAGTCTGCGCAAAGCCGTGGGAAGTTCGATCTGTTCAAGCGTGGTGAACTCCCCTTTCATTTGCCGTGGAAAGACGAGAAAGCGACAGTTTTGCTCGTTAAATTCACGGATCGCCGCATCCCGTTTTTTTTCTGAATCGTTGTAATACCGCGTGTCCGCGATCCGCACGATCGTATCGGCGCCCACCACAAAGGTCGCTTCGGGGAAGATTCTCGCTTTTTCTAAGAAGGTCGGCGCACGCGTCAACCAGCAGCGCTGGGGAGGTTCAAATTGTTCGACTCGCTCGGCCATTTCGCCAAAATCGAGCGGCGGCTTTTCGACGTTTTCGATCGAGATTTCATACTCGACCGGATGTCCCAAAATCTGTTCGGCGACTGCCGCCATCTCAAGATGACCTTCGTGCAGCGGATTAAACGCGCCCGGCATCACGGCGCCGGAGCCTGTGCTGGGAGATCCAGGCTCACCGGATCCGACGCAGGCGCGAATATCGCCCTGCAGCAGTTCTCTCCAGCTTGGCTGGGCCCGATAGACGGTTTCGTCGATCTGCTCTCCCGGCAGTAGGCTCAGTCGCAGCGTTTCGGTCAGACCAGCCGCCGCGGCCAGTCGATCCAAGATTAACTCTGCCGTCAGTTTTTCTTCTTCATCGCGCGTCCGGGCTTCTTTGGTAAGCACCAGATTGGCCACGGTGGTCGCTTCCGGCGTTTGGATCGCCAGATGAACCCGATGCGGACCTTTCTTCGCTTGATGCGATTTCAGGCTGGCGGTGCAGCCGACACCCATCAACGGCGGTTTTTCGCCGGTGGCCAGGCCAGAGTCCGCCGCTTTTTGCCACAGCTTTCGCGCTCGCAGAAAAGCACTAACCGCCATCGCGCGGGCGGTCTCTTCGCTGCAGTATTGATCGGGCGCACGCTTCAGCAGGTCCGACAAGGCGATCGCAGAATAGGGAACGGTCGCTTCTAGCAAGGTTTGCGACGCACCGGGAACTTGCAGCAAACGGCTGATCGCCTCGCTGCCGCCGCCGGTGACCGCGATCACCAGTTGATTGGGGGCGAGATGTAGCTGACGAATTAGTTGGGTGGGCTGAACGTAGGGCACAACGCTGGCTGCCTGGGGCGCGAGATGAATGATCTCTCTTTTATCTATCGTAAGATGCGAAGCGTGCGATCGCCAACCCAGGTTCTGTGGTTTGCAGCGCGAAATATCACTCCCCTATCTTGGTTCCGCTCGCTGAACGCATTGTTGGGCGACAGATAGAGAGTCAGGCAATGCGTCTCTAGTCTTCATGTATCGTCCCTCGGATATCGGGTAGCGGTGTACATTTTGCAAGCAATCTCTCTCACCCAGGAGGCAATTCAATTTGGAGAGCCGCAGCCCGAATTCAGACGGCGGTTGGGCAAAAATTTGTCGCACCTCAGGATAAGTTGTCGCGAATTGGATTCCCGCAGTGCTTTCCGTGCTTGGCTCGATCACTCCCCACCTTTTGAAATCGAGCATGGGGGGCATGCAAGCAAACGAGAAAATGATTCTTGAAAAATTAGAGCATCCGCACCGTACGCCCAGCGGTCGACCGCTAGCACTGGCAAGTCCAGTTATTCTTGCAAAAATCTTTTGAACAGACACCGAATTTCGGCCGGTTAAAACGGTTGTAACAGGAAAGCTGTCGGGATTGTAACGATCGCACACGTCGCGTTCTCAGAACTGCTGGAAATCTGCCCCGGCAACCGCACTCGAAATCTTGAAGCAAAATCGGTTGTTGTTAAAGTCATGAAGAACGTGCAACACGAAGCGTTTTAATTGAAGTTCGCCTGGCTGTTTTGATGAAGGCCTGCCCACTGTGAGAATTCGCCGCCCGCACCCGGATGAAGTCGACCAACTGCTCCTCAACGCGCAGCTGCGTGATGAGTTGGAGCCGTATTTCGATGAGTCGATCGCGTGCCTTGATAACGGACGCGTTCCGTTGCATGTAGAAAACGAATTCCTGACCGCAATCTTGGCTTGGGAACGTGCTCCGATATTGCCGCTAGGCGAGTGGTTTTCCCCTCCCCTACAGCTCCATTCGCCTGAATCGCTATCCGATGAAGAAATTCATACGCTGCTGTGGAATGCGATTCAAACGCTAGCATCCAAGCGAATCTATCTCGACTTCACCGATCACCTCAGCGATCGGCAGCTCTATTGCATCTTGAAACGCGACATTTTGACGTCGTACGAAAAGATGGTTGACTTGCCGTCTCACACGCTCTCGTTCAATTGTGCTCCGCCCGACGATGATCCAGAAGTTTGGCTGCGGTACTACGCCAGCGAAGAAGAACGCAGCGGTTGGGAAGAAGAGACTGGGCAGTCGCTCCCTCCCTTGCAGTCTTCGCCGTTTCCGCGAAAACTGCCGAAGAGTTCCGCCTAGCTAGCAGCCTGTTGATTTTCTCAACCGTCTGCTACCCGATTACTTCTTTAGGATGCTTGATTCTGGCGCCGTCGCCGCACGAATTGTCGGCGTCTCAGCCGCTTCGTTAGCAGCTGTCGCCTTGGGTTCGGGAAGCGAGAGCATCTCGAATCCCGAGGCAAAATTGCGATCGGCTTCAGCGAACTTCTCGGCTAGGCTGGTTTCAAGCGTGAAGACGATCGAATAGCGACGTCCCGAGTCATCCGAGAACAAGTAGTAGATCCACTCGATCGGCATGCTTTCGGCAACGCCGGTGGCGGTCACGCGTAGTCGACGCAGTCCGTTAGAGGTAACCCCTTCCGACGCATCGGCGAACTGGGCGAAGTTCTTGCCAAGCGACGTCTGCACTTCTTGCTGAAAGGCTTCGAGCGTCATCTGTTCGCCGGCCTTCATGTCACTAATCCGAGTGACATTGCACTGAGCGATCAGGTCTCCCTGCTTCACGAGGCGGAAGATCGATTGCTTGGCCGTTTGGCTCATCATGGTCCAGTCTCGTTCCAGCAGCAACGCGAAGCCGGCCTCTTTTGACTCGAAGTCCAGCAGCATTTTGCCGGCGTTGGGGGTCAGGTCGAGTTCAGCCAGCTTGGCGTCTTCAAGGGAACTGACCGGCGACTCAACCGGTTGCGCCAGCATTCGGATGACGGCTTTGACTTTGAAGCCAGGTGCGTTGTGTGCGATGGCACGATTCTCATCGATGGCCGCGGCGACCCATTCGACCATCTTGCTTTGGAGGTTGAAGTTGACCTTGGCTTTGATCGTCAGATCGGTCGCGACACCGCCAGCAGCGCCAGCAATGGTGCCGCTAATATCCATCTTGGCCTGGGTGTCGGTGATCTGAATAAGCTTGCCTTTGACATCGTTTTGCGAAACGGCGTCAAGCAAAAATAGTTCTGCCAAACGATCGTTGCTGAAAGTCCATTCGTCTCCGACTTTGACCTGCTCTTTGGGCAGGAAGTGCGATGCTAGCAAACTGCTGCACTGGACATTGATCAGATCGCATTCGGCTCGATTGAAATATCCTTCGGGAAGAAACAGATTCTGGCGTCCTCCGTCAAGATCGGAGGCAACCAAGGATTTGGAAGCAGGGAGAGTCGTCCGCTCAGCTTGGCCGTTCAGCTTCATGTCGGCCCACGCTTCGTCATACTTGCGGATAGCCGTAATTGGGGAGTCTGCCCCCAGGATTCGCTCGTCATATTGAAGGGTGCCGGTGAGAGCCATGGGAAATTCGCGGACTTTTGTTCCGTCAGAATTAACGCGAACGGTTCCCTCGACCTCCATAACTACTTTGACGACATGGTTTTGGGCGTCGGGACTCACCTTCATCAAGACGCTTTGTTCGGCGGCTGCACAAAATGCCGGGACAAAAAAGGAAAGCGAAACGAATAGTGCGTGTCGTGCATCGAAGTTCATGTAACGAGATCCCAATGGTCGCGCGAGAAAAACGGCTTCTTCGGAAAGATCGTCAAAATCGGGCTTCCAAGTCCAGCCGATTGGGAGGGATGTTGGGGTTGAAGCTACGGTTGACCGAAATGGAGCTGTGAGATAGCCAACCAACACAAAGTCCGAAATTGACGTAAAGTTAATTCAGGCGATTGTTTAGCGGTTGTTGCCTTCACGGCTCTTTTCTCGGGTTTCCCATATCCCAATCGCGAACTTGAAAAAAAAGGCGAACAATTAAGCAACCTTTTTGCACCTATCTGCGTATAAACCAATGAACTATTAGCAGACGAATAGTCTTGGGGTTCACTAATAAAAACAGGGTGAATTTTCAATTCTTTTTAGCTGCGGCAAGCATTTCGACAGAAAGAGGCCCCTGCTTTGCAGGTTTTCAGTCCCAGTGCTTGAGTGACGTGCGTCCGGGAAGGACGCTGCACCCCCAAAGTCCGACGCGTGCGAGTTATTCGCAGGGATAGTCGCCGTTGGCACAGCTCACCTAGTGAGGGACACCGTGAATACGAACTACAAATCTGAAAGCATGCGGCGTTTTCGCGACCAACAGGTTCGATTCGCCCCGCGCGACAAAAAGATGGATCAGGCCAATCGGGCCGAACGCCTACTCGGCGAAATCGATCCGACAAAAACCTATCCCTACGAATATCTCTATTTCCGGATTACTGATTTCCGACCGGATGACAATCCCAAGGGAACCGTTGAAGGAAAAGAGACGGCGCACGATCTGCGGCTGTTCGTTGAAGATCTCTCTGACTCGGCTGACATTCCAGTTGAATTAGCGGGAGAAGAAGTTCTGACAGTCGAAGAGCTAAGCCGTAAGTTTAACGTCTCGACCAAGACGATCTCTCGTTGGCGACAACAGGGGCTCGTGAGCCGTCGGTTTTTGTTTGAAGGTCGCAAGCGAGTCGGCTTTTTGAAAAGCAGCGTCGACCGTTTCGTTCGGACTAACGCCGATCGGATCGAGCGTGGGCGCCAATTTAGCCAGCTCACCGATGGCGAAAAAGACGAGATCATCGAGCGTGCCCGACGACTGGCTCGAGCCGGCGGTGGGCCTTCGGAAGTGGCTCGCCGCATCGCTTCGCGGATGAATCGCAGCGTCGAAACGATTCGATACACCTTGAAGAACTACGACGAAAAGAATGCCGAAACGGCCGTTTTTCCTCGCTCGACTGGACCGCTCAGCGACGACGCCAAGGAAGGAATTTTCCAAGCGTTTCGCGATGGGGCTTCTGTTGATCGTTTGGCCGAACGCTATCATCGCACCAAGAACAGCGTGTATCGCGTTGTGAATGAAGTGCGGGCCAGCCACATCGAAGAACTGCCGCTAGACTGCATCTACAACGAAGTGTTCGACGATTCGAGCATGGAAGAAACGATCCTGGGTCCACTGCCGGTGGCCGAAACGGCGACTCGCCGTACCCGACCACCAGCCGGATTGCCATCTTACTTGGCCTCGCTGTACGAAGCTCCGTTGTTGACTCGCGAGCAGGAATATCACCTGTTCCGTAAGTTCAACTACCTCAAGCATCAAGCGGCTAAGCTGCGTGAGACGATTGAAACCAGCAAGGCCAAGGCGAGCGTGATGGACGAGATTGAGCGCTTGTACGACAGTGCGGTCGAGGTGAAAAACCAGATCGTGCAGTCGAACCTGCGTTTGGTCGTCTCAATCGCTAAGCGTCACTTGGGCGCCGCCGATGAGTTCTTTGAACTGGTCAGCGATGGCAATATGTCGCTCATTCGAGCTGTGGAAAAGTTCGATTACTCGCGTGGGAACAAGTTTAGCACGTACTGCAGTTGGGCGATTATGAAGAACTTCGCACGGACGATCCCGGTCGAGTTCAAGCATCGCGATCGATTCCGCACCAGCTTGGACGAACTGTTTCAAGGGCGGGTCGACACTCGCAGTGATCAGTACGAGCAGGAAGCGATGCAGCAGCAACGCGAGCGTCAGATTCAGCGGATTTTGAATCGGCTTGATGAGCGAGAGCAGAAAATCATCATTCGCCGATATGGCCTTGACCATGATCACGAACCGCAAACGCTTAAAGAGGTGGGCGCCGAGTTGGGCGTTACCAAAGAGCGGATTCGCCAGATCGAAGCCAGGGCGCTCAACAAGCTGCGAGTCGCCGCCCAGGAAGCGAAGCTTGATATTCCTGAAGTGAACTAACGTCATCGACGGATTCACTTTCGGTAGACAAAAAAGCCAGAGATTTCGATCTCTGGCTTTTTTTATGATAAATCAATGGCCTGAGTTGGCGTTAATTGCGGGGGCGAAATTTGGACCGGCTCGATTTCAATCAATGAAAAAGGTGGATTTAGGCTGCTGGTATAGCAAATTCCCAAGAGCTGCGCCGACAATGCTCACTTCATCGTAAGCCGGCGAAAAGCATGAAAACATCATCTGTTTGCGACACGTAGACAATCCATTTTTTGTAAAATTCTCTTCCAGAGGCTGCACGTATCGGGCGAGATAGCGAAATATGCCGAGACATGCGCCAGGCAAGCTGTGTCGCTGAGCGAGAGGGTTTTCTCAGGATTCGCCTGGCAAGGCAAGAAGGACGATCAGAGCTTTGCTGGAGAGGTGGTCAGCAATGCAAGTTGGCCGGTAAGAAACGGTAAATTACGGCGACTCCTTGGAGATTGGTCCAAAGCGTCGATTTAGTTGGATTCGAATGAACCTCCCGCAGAGAGAATTTCTCTGGTAGAAGGAGGGGTTAAAATGGACTGTGAGATTGCCGATTTGGTAAAGCAGGAAGGCTGAAATGCGGTTGCGAGGATTTCCTCGTGATTTTTTGGTGACGAGCAGCCATAGGCGACTTGCGGGCTTGGCCCGAGTCGGTATATTAGTCTGTTTTCGATTATAGCCCGACTAACGGGCTGGCGTAGCTCAATTGGCAGAGCAGCTGATTTGTAATCAGCAGGTTGTGGGTTCGACTCCCTCCGCTAGCTTCCGCGATGCGGCTTTTGTACTCATGCGAATCCTCGCCGGCCTTCGGGCGGGCGATTGTTGTGGTAAAAAGCAGCGATAAAAGCGTGAGGTGTAGTGTTAAGTGCGGGGGGTTTCCCGAGCGGTCAAAGGGGACAGACTGTAAATCTGTTGGCTATGCCTTCACAGGTTCGAATCCTGTACCCCCCACTTACAAAAAAATGGCGTCAAACGGCTTATGCCCGCTGGCGGAATGTGGTTGTAAAAGGTGACAATGGCGAGGATCCCAACTGTCGAAAGATAAGCGGGGGTATCGTCGAGAAAGATTGCGGGTGTAGCTCAATGGTAGAGCAACAGCCTTCCAAGCTGAAGACGAGGGTTCGATTCCCTTCACCCGCTTGGGCGGCGCCTAGCCGCAGTTCAGAGAGGACGCGTAGTTCTCTTTGGAAAACCTGTGGCGATCATGCGCACACCGCGTATGTCGCTGCTGTAGCTCAGTGGTAGAGCACTTCATTGGTAATGAAGAGGTCATGGGTTCAAGTCCCATCAGCAGCTCTTCGCTAGTTGTTTATTTCCGCTCGCTCCAAGTTTGCACTGATTCAGTGGGGATTACGAAAGACAAAGAACATGGCCAAGGACGTATTTCAAAGAACTAAGCCGCACGTCAACGTCGGCACCATCGGCCACATTGACCATGGCAAGACCACCACGACCGGCGCTATTCTCGCCGTTCAGGCGGCCAAGGGTTTGGCGAAGAACAAAGCGTACTCCGAAATCGCCAAAGGCGGTACGGTTCGTGACGCGACCAAGACCGTGACCATTGCGGTCGCGCACGTCGAATATGAAACCCCGAATCGTCACTACGCCCACATTGACTGCCCGGGCCACGCTGACTTTGTGAAGAACATGATCACCGGCGCCGCCCAGATGGACGGAGCGATCCTGGTCGTTTCGGCTGCAGACGGTCCGATGCCGCAGACGAAGGAGCACGTTCTGCTGGCTCGTCAGGTCGGCGTGCCGTACGTCTGTGTGTTCTTGAACAAGTGTGACTTGGTCGACGATGAAGAGTTGTTGGACCTGGTCGAGTTGGAAGTCCGCGAACTGCTCAGCAAGTATGAATTTCCTGGCGACGATTGCCCGGTCATTCGTGGCGCCTCGCTGCCGGCTTACAACAATCCGACCGATCCGGCTGCCAGCAAGTGCATCACAGAGCTGATGGAAGCTCTGGATAGCTACATTCCGGAACCGACTCGCGAAGCCGATAAGCCGTTCCTGATGGCGATCGAAGACGTGTTCTCGATCGAAGGTCGTGGAACGGTTGCCACTGGTCGTATCGAACGCGGTATGGTCAAGGTTGGCGAAGAAGTGCTGATCATCGGTTTGAACGACGCCCCGACCAAGACCACGGTCACCGGCATCGAAATGTTCAATAAGATCCTGCAGGAAGGTCATGCGGGCGACAACGTCGGCTGCTTGCTCCGCGGCGTGAAGCGTGAAGATATTTCACGCGGCCAGGTGCTTGCCAAGCCGGGTACGATCACCCCGCACACCAAGTTTGAAGCCGAAATTTACTGCTTGTCGAAGGAAGAAGGGGGCCGTCATACGCCGTTCTTCTCTGGGTATCGCCCGCAGTTTTACTTCCGCACCACGGACGTGACCGGCACCGCCAACTTGATCGGCGCCGAAATGTGCATGCCTGGTGACAATGTTCGCATCGAAGTCGAGCTGCACAAGCCGATTGCGATGGACGACGGCGTACGCTTCGCAATTCGCGAAGGCGGCCGTACCGTTGGTTCGGGCGTTGTTACCAAGATCCTCGCCTAAGAGGCTAGGGTAAAGATTTTGCGGTGCCCGGCCCGGAATCATGGGTCGGGTAACCGCTGTTTAGGGGCGTAGCTCAATTGGCAGAGCGCTGGTCTCCAAAACCAGAGGTTGAGAGTTCGATTCCCTCCGCCCCTGCTTTCGTCGGTTGATTTTCGGCCTACCGCCTTTGATCGATTCGTCGTTCCACTAAATCAAGTCATCGTCGCTGGCTCGGCCAGTGACGTTTTAGGAAGAAAGTCACGCAGCGATGGCAAAAGAGAGAGCCGCCGCTACCGCCGGAAACTTCGTCCAAGAGTTGGCTCAGACCGGACGCTATAAGCGTTCGCAAGGTCGGACCGCTCGGCAGGCGACAATGCTCGCAATGTGGGCCTTGGTCGGCGTTGCAGCATGGCAGTTGTTCGACGTGTTGCGCAACCAGGGTCAAGAACGCTGGGTGCAAGTTGGCGTACCTGCCGCTTTGGTGATTGCTGGATTGTGGATTGCTTATCGCATGATCAACTGGCCGGTGTTTGCCGACTTTCTGATCGCGGTCGAGGCGGAAATGAATAAGGTGTCTTGGCCTTCACGGGCTGAGTTGATTCGTGCCAGTATCGTGGTGATCCTTTTTGTGTTCGCCCTGGCGGCCGTGCTGTTTGCGTATGACGTGTTTTGGCAGTATGTGCTGAAGCATTGGATCTCATTCCTGCGTTATGCATTTAACTAGGGTGTTACGCACTTAACTAGCGTGGCGATAGGCCAAGGATTTAGCTGTGGATAACGAGTCGAAAAACGAGAACGAAATGCCCGCTGAGGACGTGACCGCCGACGGCGCAGCGCCGGAAGCGGCAGAGTCGTCCGACGCGCCGCAGTCTGAGCATGCAGAAAACTTGTCCGACGATCCCTCTCGATCTGATTCCTCGGAAGCCGACATGGCTGAAGTGGTCGTTGGTGGGGAAGCGTCGGAAGAAGCAGTCGTAGAAGAGCCGCAGAAACCCGTTCGTCCAAAAAAAGGACGCAACCGTGGTCCGCTCGAGCTGATTGAAGAAGAGGAAGAGGCGGCGGTCGAAGTTGGCGAGATGGATTGGTACATCCTGAAGGTGCAGAGCAATCGCGAAAAGTCGATTTGCGCAAACCTTTGGAGACGCGTCAAAATGGCCGGGCTAGAGCCCTTTTTTGACGAGATTATGGTTCCGACCGAGGATATCGTCGAGTTCAAAAACGGCAAAAAGAAGATTACCAAGCGTAAGCTGTACCCCGGTTACATTGTTGTCCACATGGCGATCAACGATGATACTTGGTTTTTGGTACGCGAGACCGGCGGAATCGGCGACTTTACTGGCGCCGCAGGAAGACCGACTCCGATGCTGGCGCACGAAGTAGAGCGAATCACGAAGAAGGTTGAAGACGAAGAAGCGGGCGAAGAGCCGGTCAAAACCAACATCCGCTTCAAGTTGGGAGACCATGTTCGGATCACCGAAGGAACCTTCGAGAACTTCGAAGGCGATGTCGATGGAATCGACGAAACGAATGGCCGCGTCACGGTCATGATCAATATCTTCGGTCGGACGACTCCGGTCGAGATGGAACACTGGCAAATGGAGCCGGTGTAACCATTGCGAGTCGTTGGCCTGTCGACTTCTCCAACTAGTCGTGTCGCCATCGTGCGATCGATCCGTTGTTGAACTCGACCACCGAATACCCAAAGTAATTCAGCAATCCACGGTGAACTAAACGTTCGCCGCCGAGGAAAAGAGACATGGCGAAGGAACTGGTTGGTAAAGCGAAATTTCAAGTGCCCGGCGGCAAGGCCACTCCGGCTCCTCCTGTAGGTACGTCGCTTGGTAAGTTCGGCGTAAACCTGGGGCAATTCGTTACTCAGTTCAACGATAAGACCAAGGAATTCAACGGCATGCCGATCCCGGTTGTCGTCAGCGTCTACAACGACCGAACCTTTGAGTTTATTTGCAAGAGTCCTCCCGCGGCCGCGTTGCTCAAGCAGGCGGCTGGGATTGCCAGCGGCGCCGGACGACCTCATGTCGACAAGGTTGGCAAAGTGACGATGGACCAGGTTGATGAAATCTGTAAGCAAAAGATGGACGACCTCAACGCAAGCGATCTAGAGCATGCTCGCCGGATGATCACCGGAACCGCACGCAGCATGGGTATTGAAGTTACCGAATAAGCGTCAGAGCGATTTCGTTCCGCGCAGCACACCAATACAAGACCACGCACAGAAGAACAAAGAGTCCGACGATGGTAAAGCAATCCAAGCGATATCGCGCCCTTGCCGCGAAAGCGACCGAAGAAACGATGCCGCTCGAAAAGGCGGTTGAGATCCTCAAGGGTTACAACACGACCAAATTTGATCAAACCGTCGACTGCGCCATGCGTTTGGGGATCGACCCGAAGCAGGCTGACCAACTGGTCCGCGGCGCCATCGTCCTGCCTCACGGGATCGGCAAAGAGCTGCGAGTGGTTGTCTTCGCCAAAGGGGACAACGTTCGTCTAGCCGAGGAAGCCGGAGCCGACGCTGTCGGAGCGGATGACCTGGCTAAGAAGATCAAAGATGGTTGGCTCGATTTCGACGCGTGCATTGCGACGCCTGACATGATGGGCTTGGTGGGTCCGTTGGGACGCGTCCTAGGCCCCCGCGGTTTGATGCCTTCGCCGCGTGCTGGTACGGTCACGCCGGACGTGGCTCGCGTCGTCAAGGAATACAAAGCAGGTAAGGTCGAATTCCGCAACGACTCCACCGGCATTGTTCACGCGGTTGTTGGGAAGGTCAGCTTCGAACAAGAGAAGCTGGTCGACAACATTCGTGCCTTCATGAATCAAATACTCAGCATGAAGCCCGCCGCCGCCAAGGGTATTTATGTGAAGAGCATTGCGATTGCTGCGACAATGAGTCCCAGTGTTCGCGTCTCCATGTAAGCCAAGTCAATCCAAGCGTCCGTCCGTTGCGGATATATCTTAAAGCAGAACAGTTATGAGCAAATTCGTAAAAGAGTTGATGACGAAAGAGATTTCGCAACGTCTCGACGGCGTGAATGATCTCTTGGTAGTCGACGTCGCCGGTCTCGATGCGAACTCGACCGTCGCCGTCCGCCGCAACTTCCGTAGCAACAACATTAACCTGTTGGTGGTGAAGAAGACCTTGGCTCGTCGTGCTTGTGAGGGCACGTCACTGGGCCCAGCCTTCTCTGACATCGAAGGAAGTGCCGCGATCGTCTGGGGCGGTGAGGATATTGTCGATCTAGCGAAAGCGATCGTCAAACTGCACGAAGACAAAAAGATGCCGAGGTTCACCGCCAAGGGTGGCGTGATGGACGGAGAGGCATTGACCGCTGAAAAGGTGGTCGCAGTTAGCAAATGGCCCAATCGATCCGAGCAACTCAGTCTGTTGGTCGGTCAGATTCTTGGGCCGGGACGCACTCTCGCCGGCCAGGTCAAGGGACCAGGTGCGAAGCTCGCCAGTCAAATCAAAAAGTTGGGCGAAGGGGACGACGAATAGCTCGTCACCGCGTCCAACAATCCGCTCATGGCTGTTACGCCAAACCCGTTACGAAATAAACATATAGATTTTTATGCTCGGCCCTGGCCGAGCACTTGATGAGAAAGGATCGACACGAAGATGTCCGAAGAAACTGCCACGATCGAAATTTCGGAAGAACTGAAGACCCTCGGCGACAAAATTGCCACTTTGACGCTGAAGCAAGCTGTCGAACTGGGCGGCTACCTGAAAGACGCTCACGGTATCGAAGCGGCGGCCGGCGGCGGCGTGATGATGGCTGGCCCAGCGGCTCCGGCCGAAGAAGCCGCTGTCCAGACCGAGTTCAACGTCATTATGACCAGCTTCGGTGGAAACAAGATTTCGGTGATTAAAGCCATCCGCGGCATCACCGGCTTGGGTCTGAAGGAAGCCAAAGAGCTGACCGAAGGCGTTCCGAGCAAGGTCAAAGAAGGCGTGTCGAAAGAAGACGCCGAAAAGGTCAAGGCCGAATTGGTCGATGCAGGCGCCGAAGTCGAAATCAAGTAGTCGGATTCCGACTTCTTGAGACGATTTGACGGATTACCTGTATTCACTTCGACGTCGCCTCCCTTATACTAAGAGGCGACGTCGCGAGGTGTGGACTTGAATTTAACCGGTTTCTCTACTTTTCTCCTGCGCATGGACGATTCCCAGGGAGTGGTGCGCGCAGTGAACGGCAGGGAGGGGATTATCTCCCAAGATGGGCGATGCCTTATCCACTCGTTATTTCTTGTCTACACATGCGTCTTTCACTCCCCCTTTGCTCGCTCGCACGTCTGTCGCCAGAGTTTTTTCTCTGTGCGCCGCACTGCTAGCAGCGCAGTCGTTCGATCTCCGAACTTGCCCAGGAGTAGCAGCGTCCAATGGCTACATCGTACAAGCGACGTCTTGAAACTACGGAAGTTCGTCGTTTCGGTAGCGGGTCGATTTATATGTCGCCCCCCGATCTCACGACAATTCAAACGCACAGCTATACCAAGTTTCTCCAGGAGGAATTAGATTCCGACGCGAGAGACCCAGAAATTGGTATTGAAAGCGTGCTGCGCGAGATCTTCCCGATCAACAGCTATGACGGCACCGTCCAGTTGGACTATGTTCGTTATGAGCTTGGTAAACCGCGATATACGCCACAAGAGTGCAAACAGCTTCGTTTGACGTATGGCCTGCCCTTCCGGATTTGGCTTCGCCTGAATAAGGATGAGCCGATTGAGGAAGAAGTTTACCTCGGCGATATGCCGGTGATGCTCGGTGGTGGTGAATTCATCATCAACGGCGCCGAGCGGGTTGTTGTAAGCCAGTTGCATCGCAGCCCCGGCGTCGACTTCGTCGAGGAAGCCGAAACAACCTCCGATCGTCGACTGCCAAGCTGCCGCATCATTCCAGAGCGCGGCAGTTGGATCGAGATCAATATCACAAAGAAGGATTCGTTCACGGTCCGTATCGATCAGAGCGGAAAGTTTGCAGCAACAACCTTGCTGCGAGCGATGGATCCCGCTTTAAGTGACGATGCCGGGTTGATTCGCGCCTTCTACGACACGACCAAAGTGCACGTCAAGGATGGTCGCAGTATTACCAAGATCGAAGGCAAAATCGCCGTCGATGATATTGTCTACCCGATCGATAGCGATCGCGGGGGCGAGATCATCGTCGAGGCGGGCCAGAAGATCAGCCGTAACACAGCTGAATTGATCTGCTCGGTAGGTATTACCGAAGAGATCGAAGTGATGGACGCGCCGAAGATTCCGATCATCTTCAACACGTTGGTCGAAGACAATACGTCCAGCCATGAAGAAGCGTTGCTTCGCATTTACCAGCGTCTGCGACCGGGCAACCCGCCGCAGTTGGAAAAAGCGAAGACCTTGTTCGACGAAAAATTCTTCGACGAGAACCGCTACCGCTTGGGTCGCGTAGGCCGCTTCCGTATGAACCGGAAGTTGGGCATTGAAGTCAATGAAGGAGTGCAGACGCTTCGCCCGAGCGACCTGATCAACTCGATCAAGTACGTCATGTCAATTCTCGACGGTGATGGTACGGCTCGCAAAGACGATATCGATCACCTTGGTAATCGACGTTTGCGTACGATTGACGAATTGGCTTGTGATGAATTGCGTAAGGGTTTCTTGAAGCTCCGCCGCACAGTCCAAGAACGGATGAGCCTGAAGGATGCCGAGGACATGACTCCTCGCAACCTGATCAATCCGAAATCGATTTCGGCCGCGATTGAGTACTTCTTTGGCCGCGGCGAATTGTCGCAGGTCGTCGATCAAACCAATCCGTTGTCGATGCTGACGCACGAACGTCGTCTCTCGGCTCTTGGCCCGGGCGGTTTGAATCGTAAGCGTGCCGGTTTTGAAGTTCGCGACGTTCATATTTCGCACTATGGTCGTATCTGCCCGATTGAAACGCCGGAAGGTACGAACATCGGTTTGATTTCGAGTCTGGCGATCTACTCGGCAGTCGATGAATACGGCTTCTTGATCACTCCGTACCGGGTGATTCGTGATGGCAAGATCGCCGACGAAATCGTCTGGTTGCGTGCCGACGAAGAGTCGGATGCGTATGTGGCTCCGGCCGATACCCCTACCGATGCGAAGGGGCAATTGCTGGGCGATATGATCATTGCTCGTTACCGTTCAGACTTTGACCTGGTCGAGCCCAAGACGGTTCAGTACATCGACGTGGCGCCTTGCCAGATGGTGGGCGTTTCGGCGAGTCTGATCCCGTTCCTAGAGCATGACGATGCGAACCGCGCACTCATGGGCTCTAACATGCAGCGTCAAGCGGTGCCGCTGTTGATTGCGGAACCCCCGATTGTCTGTACCGGTTTAGAAACGGAAGTTGCTCGAAATTCGAGCATGATGATCCGAGCCAAACGAGCTGGCGTGATCGAATACGTCGATGCCGAACGGATTGTCGTCAAGACGACCGAAGGACGGACGGACAACTACACCCTGCGGAAGTTTGTCGGACTCAACGAGCGTACCTGCTTGAACCAGCGTCCGATCATTTCGGTCGGTCAAGCGGTGGAAGTCGGTACCGTGTTGGCGGATG
Organism: Blastopirellula sp. SH421; assembly: GCF_057808535.1. Taxonomy (NCBI): domain Bacteria; kingdom Pseudomonadati; phylum Planctomycetota; class Planctomycetia; order Pirellulales; family Pirellulaceae; genus Blastopirellula; species Blastopirellula sp. SH421. Next base: position 5,793,939 of record NZ_CM173712.1, on the reverse strand, counting down.
GCGCCGCTACGCACAATGGTCAACTGGCTTTGGGGCGTAACGTGTTGGTCGGCTTTATGTCGTTTGACGGATACAACTATGAGGACGCGATCATCCTCAGCGAAGAGTTGGTCAAACAAGACGTTTACACGTCTCTACATATCGAAGAATTCGACGTCGAAATTCGCGAAACCAAACTCGGCCGTGAAGACTTCACTCGCGACATCCCCAATGTCAGCGAAAAGATGCTTCGTAATTTGGACGAAGGGGGCGTGGTTCAGGTTGGAACTTTTGTGAAGCCTGGCGATATTCTCGTCGGTAAGGTTTCGCCCAAGTCGAAAACTGAGCTAACGCCAGAAGAGAAATTGCTGCACGCGATTTTCGGTCGTGCCGGCGAAGATGTGAAGAACGACTCGCTGGAAGTTCCTTCTGGGATTGAAGGGATTGTGATCCATACCGACAAGTTTGCACGTCGTATGAGCTTGTCGGACGACGAGCGAAAGGCCTTCGAGAAGCGTCTGAAGGAAGTAGAAACCGAAGGCAACGCCAAGATTGCAGATGCTTTTGCTGCGATGATCCTCACATTCGAGGGAATTCTTGGCAAGCCGCTAACGGATGACGACGGTACGCCGCTGACGCAAGATCAGGATCCGAAGTTCCTCGCAGAGCAAGCTCAACAATTTCGCTTGAAGAAGGTTCTGGAGTCCCTGCGAAGCGAAGAGCGGATTCAACAGATTCGCGAAGCGTATGCAACCAGTTGGCCCTTGGTCGAAGCGGCGCTCGACGTCCGTGATCGTCTGCTCAATAGCATGAAGCGGGGTGATGAGCTTCGCAGCGGCGTGTTGCAAATGGTCAAGATTTATATCGCGACCAAGCGATGCATTTCGGTCGGCGACAAGATGGCCGGACGCCACGGTAACAAGGGTGTGATCGCGAAGATCCTACCGGTTGAAGACATGCCGTTTTTGCCCGATGGAACTCCGATTCAGATCATGCTCAATCCGCTGGGCGTGCCTAGCCGTATGAACGTCGGTCAGATTCTAGAGACGCACTTGGGTTGGGCTGGCGCCCGGCTCGGGTTCCAGTCGATCACCCCGGTGTTTGACGGCGCCTCCGAAGAAGACATCAACAATTGTTTAGAAGAAGCGGGACTTCCGCGTCACGGCAAGATTCGATTGAAAGACGGCCGTACCGGAGAATTGATGCACCAAGAGACTACGGTTGGCTACATCTATATGTTGAAGCTGCACCACTTGGTCGACGACAAGGTGCATGCCCGCAGCACGGGACCATACTCGCTCATTACCCAGCAGCCGCTGGGCGGCAAGGCCCGCTTTGGCGGTCAGCGGTTTGGAGAAATGGAAGTCTGGGCGCTTGAAGCTTACGGCGCCGCTTACATCCTCCAGGAATTGTTGACGGTGAAGAGTGACGACGTCGAAGGGCGAACCAAGATTTACGAAGCGATGGTCAAAGGCGAAAACACATTGGAAGCCGGCACCCCTGCCAGTTTCGACGTGTTGACCAACGAAATTCGTGGTCTCGGTTTGAACATGCAGCTCGAAAAGCGTCGCATGTAATGGCGTCCGGTCGAAGGCCGCTGCGAATTGCCGCAGTGGCCTCCCCCCCCTGAATTATCCAGCGCCGCGGTTGCGGCGATCACATCAAGGAGCACAGGCACATGAGCATTCTTGAAGGCTCGTATGATCGGATTAACGACTACACCGCGGTAAAGATCAGCCTGGCGCGTCCGCACGACATCCGCAGCTGGTCGTTCGGCGAAGTGAAGAAGCCGGAAACGATCAATTACCGCACTTACCGTCCTGAAAAAGACGGGCTATTTTGCGAACGCATCTTCGGCCCAGAAAAAGACTGGGAGTGCTCGTGCGGCAAGTACCGCGGCATGAAGTACAAGGGGATGATCTGCGATCGCTGTGGTGTGAAAATCACCCACAGCCGCGTGCGTCGCAAGCGCATGGGCCATATTGAGCTGGCCGCACCGATCGTTCACATTTGGTTCTTCAAGGCGATGCCGAGCCGGCTGGGTAACCTGTTGGCGATGAAGACCTCGAGCTTGGAAAAGGTGATCTATTTTCAAGACTATGTCGTCATCGATCCCGGTACGACTGAACTAGCCAAGTTTCAAACTCTGACCGAAGAAGAATTTCGTCAGGCCCGCGAGCAATATGGCGAAGGATCGTTCGATGCCGATATGGGCGCCGAAGCGGTTCGCAAGCTGCTAGGCTCTCTCGATTTGGTTCAGCTCTCGATTGATCTCCGCAAAGAGATGATTGAGACAGGTTCCAAGCAAAAGAAAAAAGATCTCACCAATCGATTGAAGATTGTCGAGTCGATTCGAGACAGCGACAACAAGCCTGAGTGGATGGTGCTGGACGTGATTCCGGTCATTCCGCCCGACTTGCGTCCCTTGGTGTTGCTCGATTCGGGCAACTTCGCAACCAGCGACTTGAACGATCTTTACCGCCGCATCATCAATCGCAACAACCGTTTGCGGAAGTTGGTCGACCTGAATGCGCCTGAAGTCATCATTCGCAACGAAAAGCGAATGTTGCAGCAATCCGTCGACGCGCTGTTTGACAATAACCGCTGTAAACGCCCGGTGCTCGGCAGCAGCAATCGTCCGCTGAAATCGCTGACGGACATGATCAAGGGTAAGCAGGGACGCTTCCGCGAAAACCTGCTCGGCAAACGCGTTGACTACTCGGCTCGAAGCGTGATCGTGGTTGGTCCGCGGATGAAGCTGCATCAATGCGGACTGCCCAAGAAGATCGCGCTGGAACTTTACCAACCGTTCATCATCCGCAAGTTGAAAGTGCTCGGTCATGCCGACACGATCAAGAGCGCCAAAAAGATGCTCGAGCGGAAGGACGAAGAAGTATGGGATATCTTGGAATCGGTGATTCAGAATCACCCGGTCATGCTGAACCGTGCTCCCACGTTGCACCGCATGGGGATTCAGGCGTTTGAGCCGATTCTTGTCGAAGGCAACGCGATTCACCTGCATCCGCTGGTTTGCAAGGGCTTTAACGCCGACTTCGACGGTGACCAGATGGCGGTGCACTTGCCGCTCTCGATCGAAGCTCAAGTCGAAGCGCACACCTTGATGTTGTCGACCAACAACATTTTCGCGCCCTCGAATGGCAAGCCGATCATGAGCCCTTCGCAGGACGTCGTGATGGGTTGTAACTTCATCACGATTACGCTTCCCAATCGTCCCGGCGAAGGAATGTCGTTCTCGTCGACGGCGGAAGCGGACTACGCTTTCAGCCAAGGTGTTATCGATCTACACGCCAAAATCAAAGTACGCCTGCCGAAAGGACAACGTCTGAAGTCGGAAGATGAAGACGGCAAGCACGGCAGCCAAATCGAAACGACCTACGGTCGCATTTTGTTTAACGACATGCTGCCGAACGGGATGGACTTCTACAATTATTCGCTCGGATCGAGTGAACTGTCGAAGGTGATCTCGGATTGTTATCAGCGTCTTGGACGTCGCGCTACGATCGAACTGTTGGACGATATGAATCAGCTTGGGTTCCGCGAAAGCACCCGTAGCGGTTTGTCATTCGCGACGGACGACTTGGTGACGCCAGATTCGAAGCCGAAAATTATCGCCGAAGCCGATAAGAAGGCGGCGAAGTTTAAGAAGCAATACGATCGCGGTATCATCACCGACAAAGAGCGCAAGAATCAGGTGCTCGACGCATGGACTCATGCCCGAGAGCAGATTACTGCCGAGATGATGGAAGCGATGAAGAACGATGACCGCGGCGGTCTCGGCTACATCAACCCGGTGTATCTGATGGCCGACTCTGGTGCTCGTGGTGGTACGGAACAAATTCGTCAGCTTTCCGGGATGCGTGGTTTGATGGCCAAGCCGTCAGGCGAAATCATCGAAACCCCAATTAAGTCCAATTTCCGCGAAGGTTTGACGGTACTAGAGTACTTCTCTTCGACGCACGGCGCCCGAAAGGGTTTGGCCGATACGGCGTTGAAGACGGCGGACTCTGGTTACCTGACCCGTAAGCTGGCGGACGTCGCACAAAACGTCGTGATCACGATGGACGACTGCGAAACGACCCAGGGCATTACCAAGGGCGTGATTTATCGTGGGGAAAAGGTGGAAGTCTCTTTGGCTGATGCGATCAATGGTCGCGTTAGTCGTCAGAGCATTGTTCACCCGATTACCGACGAACTGATCGTTCGTGAAAACGAAATGATCTCGCTCGAAACAGCTCGCCGGATCGAAAAGCTTGGCCTGGAGAAAATTCAGGTTCGCAGCCCAATGACCTGCGATGCGTTCCTCGGTACTTGTAAAGCTTGTTACGGCATGGACATGTCGTCAGGTTCGATGGTCGAGGAAGGTATGGCTGTAGGTATCATCGCTGCCCAGTCGATTGGTGAACCGGGTACGCAGTTGACGATGCGTACGTTCCATATCGGTGGTGTGGCGGTTACCGATACGGAAGAACACGAAAAGCGTTCGACCCGCGGCGGTATCGTCAAGTTCACACGTCTCCGCTTGGCGAAAAACGACGAAGGTAAAAACGTCGTGCTGACTCGCAATGGTGAAATCGCGATCGTCGACAACAAGGGGCGTGAAATCGAGAGCCACTCGGTTCCAACCGGCGCCATCTTGGATGTTGAAGAAAACGACGAAGTCGCTACAGGCGCCATCCTTTGTACTTGGAACCCGCACGCGATTCCGATCTTGTCGGAAGTGAGTGGTAAAGTCCGGTACGAAGACATCGTCGAAGGCGAAACGATGCGTCTGGACCGCGATACCAGCGGTACGATTCGTCGTACGATCACCGAGCATAAGGGTGATTTGCATCCGCAGTTGGTGGTCGAAGATGAAGACGGCAAGCCGCTCGACGTTTACTACATGCCAGAGAAGGCGAACATCGAAGTCGACGAAGGTCGCGTGATCACCGCCGGTACGGTGATTGCGAATACGCCACGCGAATCAGGTGGTATTAAAGACATCACCGGCGGTCTGCCGCGAGTCACCGAAATTTTCGAAGCTCGCAAGCCGAAAGATCCGGCCGTTATGGCCGAAATCGACGGCGTCGTCGAAATCCTCGGTGAAAAGAAACGTGGAAAACGTACGATCATCGTTCGCAACGAGACCGGGGTTGAACGTGAACACTTGGTTCCGCACGGTAAGCGTTTTCTGGTTCACACCGGCGACATTGTCCGTGCTGGTCAATCGCTGATTGACGGCCCGCTTGTGCCGCACGATATTTTGCGGATCTCTGGCGAAGAAGCGGTGCAACAGTACCTGCTTCACGAAATCCAAGGGGTTTATCGCAGCCAGCGGGTCGAAATCAATGACAAGCACATCGAAATCATCGTCGCACGCATGCTGCGTAAGGTGATGGTCGATAAGCCTGGCGACACGACCTTGCTACCGGGGTTGGTGATGGACAAGGTCGACTTCCGCTCGGCCAATGAACATCTCGCCAAATGCTTGAAGGTCAGCGATCCCGGCGACAGCCAGCAGTTTGGCGAAGGCATGATCGTGCCAAAGGATGCATTGGAGCAAGAGAACGCACAGATCGAAGCTCTCGGCGGCAAGCCAGCCAAGGGCTCACGGCCGAAACCGGCAACTGCGGCGACGCAGCTGCTCGGGATCACCAAGGCGTCTGTACAGAGCTCCAGCTTTATCTCGGCGGCGAGCTTCCAGGAAACGACCAAGGTTTTGACCGAGGCCGCTCTGGGGGGCAAGGTCGACCATTTGGTCGGGTTGAAGGAAAATGTGATCCTGGGGCACTTGATCCCAGCAGGTACCGGTTTCCGCAGCTTCCAAGAGGCCGAAGTTCGCATCAATCCAGAAGCGTTGGCCGAAATGGCTCAAAACTTCCGACGCGAACAAACCCGCGAAGAGAGCTTCCCACTGCTGATGGACGAAGGCGCCGCCAATACGCCATCAGCGTTGGACAACCTCCTGGGGGGAGGTCAGCTTCCGCCGAGCAACCCAAGCCCGAGTCCAGGTCCGGTCCCCGCCGAGCCGACAATTTTCGATCCGTCCGATTTGGGCGGTGATGAGAATCTCGACGACTAAGCAGGTTGGTTAAAAAGTAAACCGCATGATTCGCCGATTTCTGGCGGATCATGCAAATTAGAGACGAGGGGGAAAATCGCGCGTCGCGACTTTCTCATTTTGCCAATCAAAGAAAACAGCTTTGGTGCATGCAGTTAGATTACCTTCTAGCAAGCGTGCCGATCCTTTTTTGACCGATCCTGCGGCTTTTGAACGAACTGTTTGGTCTCTCACGGCTTGACAGTCGCCGTCAATTCGGTATTTTGATTGGTTTCCACTGCACTCAATTGCTCAAATAGTAGCAGCCATACGGACTTTCGATGCCCACGATTAATCAGTTGATTCGGCGGCCGCGCAAAAAGAAGCGCAAGTTCTCGAAGTCGCCGGTGCTTGAAAAGTGCCCGCAAAAGCGAGGCGTTTGCCTTCAGGTACGCACGATGACCCCGAAGAAGCCCAACTCGGCTCTTCGCAAAATTTGCCGCGTTCGCTTGTCGAACGGCAAAGAAGTCACCGTGTACATTCCGGGCGAAGGTCATAGCCTGCAGGAGCACTCGATCGTGCTCGTGCGTGGTGGACGTGTCCGCGACTTGCCGGGCGTTCGTTACCAAGTTGTCCGCGGCTCGCTCGACGCCCTGGGCGTGAACGGTCGTAAGCAGTCTCGCAGCCGTTACGGCGCCAAGAAGAGCTAACGCTCTACAGTCCACACCGAGGGCTACGGCCCCGTACATACGCTTAGGAAAGAAACATGGCCCGGATTACCGCCAGCCGCGAAACATTGAAGCCCGATCCGCGATACGGGTCGCTGCTGGCCAGCAAGTTCATCAATTGCTTGATGCACGATGGCAAAAAAACCGTCGCTCAGAACGTGTTTTACAATGCTCTCGAAGAACTGAAGAAGAAGGCTCCCGATGTCGAGCCGCTAGATATCTTCACGCAGGCAATCGAGAATGTGAAGCCGCATATCGAAGTCCGTTCGAAGCGAGTTGGTGGCGCCGCCTACCAGGTGCCGATGCAGGTCAATCGCACTCGCCAGCAATCGCTCGCGATTCGCTGGTTGCTGCTGGCCGTTCGCGACAAGAAGGGTCGTCCGACTCACTTGAAGCTCGCGGATGAACTGTTCGCTGCGTACAACCGCGAAGGCGCTGCGGTTACGCGTCGTGAAAACGTCCATCGCATGGCTGACGCTAACAAGGCTTTCGCCCACTTCGCTTGGTAATTGCGACTTAATATTCAAAACCGCGCCGGTTATGATCGGCGCGGTTTTTTTTATGCGCGCAGCGAACCCCTCTTCTTTGCGTGAAAGGGGGTAGCCGTTCGCCGTCGCGAAGTCAAAAATGACTGATTCTCCACGATACGCGCTGCCCAGAGACAAGAGACATGAACCGCAAGCTTGAGACAATTCGCAACATCGGGGTGATTGCCCATATCGATGCGGGCAAGACGACCGTTACTGAGCGGATGCTCTACTACTCCGGCGAGTCGCATCGCGTCGGTGCAGTGGATAAGGGGACGACCACCACGGACTTTGACGAAGAAGAGCAGGAGCGTGGGATCACGATCTACTCGGCGTGCGTTACATTTCAGTGGAAAGGGCACGTCGTCAACTTGATCGACACCCCAGGTCACGTCGATTTCACCGCAGAGGTGGAGCGCTGTCTTCGCGTTCTCGATGGCGGTGTGGTCGTATTCAGTGCGCGTGAAGGAGTCGAAGCGCAGAGCGAAACTGTTTGGCGTCAGGCGAATCGCTATAAGGTTCCTCGGTTTGCATTCATCAACAAAATGGATCGTGAGGGCGCCAATTTTGAGGGAACCCTCGCCGAGATTAAAAATCGCCTGAAAGCGAATCCCGTAGCAATTCAGATTCCGATTGGCAGCGGACCTCCCCATTTGGCCAACGCATTTCGCGGCGTGATCGATCTCGTCGAGATGAAGCTTCTGACGTTCGACAATGATGTCTCGCCTCCGCGGGTGCAGTTGGCGGAGATTCCAGAAGATCAGATCGAACGCGCGCAAGAGTGGCGCGATAAAATGCTGGAGCCGCTCTACGATCTAAGTGAAGAGCTGATGGAGTTGAGCTTGGCGGAAGAGCCGATACCGGCCGCTCTGATACGCAAGACCTTGCGTCAGGCGACATTGGCCCGATTGATTCAGCCCGTCTTGTGCGGCTCGGCTCTGGATGGAATCGGCGTGCAGCCTGTGCTCGACGCAGTCACTTATTATCTACCAAGTCCGCAAGACATTCCTCCGGTTGAAGGGACGAACCCCAGCAAGAAAGATGCAAAGGAGTCGCGTAAACCGGAGCCGGATGAGCCATTTTGCGGCTTGGTCTTCAAGATTTTGCCTGCCAAGCATGGCGACATGACGTGGGTGCGAATTTACTCCGGCACGCTCAAGCAAAACTCGCGGTTGCTGAATCCAGGGCAAGATCTCAAAGAGAACTGCGCTCAGCTCTGGCATATTCAGGCATCACGTAAAGACCAGGTCGAGACTGCCGGAGCTGGCGATATTGTCGGCGTGATTGGGCTGCGTCATTCGGTGACCGGCGATACGTTGTGCGATACGAAGTCCCCGATTTTGCTAGAGTCGATCGAGTTTCCAGAGACCGTGATCGCGATGGCGATTGAGCCTGAGTCTTCGGCCGAACGTGACAAGCTGCACGACACGCTAGAGATGATGAAGCGGCAAGATCCGACCTTCCGCGCGACTGAGAGCGCCGACACCGGCCAAACGATTATCAGCGGCATGGGCGAGCTTCATTTGGAGGTGATTCGTCATCGTTTGCTGCGTGATTTCAAGCTCAATGTGAAAGTCCACAAGCCCCGCGTTAGTTACCGTGAGACAGTGGGTGGAACGGCGAAAGTGACCGGCGAATGTCATCGCATGATCGGCGGGCAGCAGTTGTTCGCCAAGGTGACGATTCAGCTAGAGCACGTGGATGGCTCGTCGCAGCCGGTGGTGGTGGTGAATAAGTGTAATCCAGATAACGTGCCAAACAGCATGGTCGAAGCCGCCATGGAGGAGCTGCGGCAGCGCGGCGCTGGCGGCGGGATTATCGGCGGATTTCCTCTCGGCGACATTCGGATCACGGTTCTAGGGGGCGAAGCGGCCGAGGTTGGATCCACCGAGACGGCGTTCGCAATTGCGGCCGGCGATGCTTTCGAAAAAGCGATGAGAATGGCCAAGCCGGTGCTGTTGGAGCCAATTATGAAGCTTCAAATCATCACGCCGGAGGAAAATTTGGGAGATTTTGTCGGCGATATTATGAAACGCCGCGGAGAAATCGCAAAAACGGAAAACCGCAGCGGTGAGGCGCTGATTGAGGCACATGCTCCGCTGGCTGAATTGTTTGGATATTCAAGCGCCATGCGGAGTTTAAGCCAAGGTCGGGCTAGTTCTTCGATGGAGCCGCTCAAATATGCGGCCGCTCCCCAGGAAGTCGCCAACACGTTTTTGATGTAGTTTAGGGCCCCATCAGGGCTGTGTTAGTCGTCGCTAGCGACGAGATTTCCCCAGTGGGAAGATGAGTTTTTGCTTTTCGGATGAAATTCATCGCCAAACCGCTCGCCGCCCATTGACGACGAGCCCCGCAATTTTTAAGATTGGCGGTTTCCCAGTTACTCGCTGGGATGCTTAAAGAGAGATTCACTCGACGAGAGTCGAGCTTTGCAGCGAAGGAAATGGTTCCGTGGCCCAAGAAGTTATTCGCATTCGGATGGAAGCCTACGACCACTCGATCCTTGATCAGAGTGCTCTAGAAATCGTAGATACCGCCAAGCGAACGCATTCCGAAGTACATGGACCGATTCCGTTGCCGACACGCATTGAGCGCTACACCGTTCTGTCGGGTCCGCACGTTGATAAGAAGGCTCGTCAGCAGTTTGAGATTCGCACGCACAAGCGTCTGATTGATATTGTGCAAGCGACGGCTAAGACGATCGAAGCTTTGAACAAGCTGAATCTTCCGGCTGGTGTCGATATCAAGATTAAAGCTACCTCGCGATAGTTGCGATGGTTTCCATTCATATTTTTACCTGGATGTATCTGCATGGCTGGAAGCCTCTCGGGTAATCGACCGACAGGTCGATCCTGGCAGGCAAGGCGACAGACCACATAGAGATACGAAAAATGACAAAAGGCATACTCGGCCGTAAGGTCGGGATGACCCAGATTTTTGATGAATCTGGCAACATCATCCCGGTGACGGTTATTGAAGCAGGTCCGTGTCACGTGCTCCAGCTGAAAACGCAGGAGCGCGATGGCTACGAAGCAGTGCAGTTGGGCTTTGATGATAAGCCTCGCCGTCTTGCCAATCGTAGCGAACGTGGTCAAATCGCCGCTCTCTCCAGTAAACGCGCCAAAAAGCTCGCTGCCGCCGGTGTCGAGCCGGCCGCCAAGCCGGACTGTGAGCCCAAGCGATTCGTTCGCGAATTGCGTGGTTCGACCGATGGTTTTGAGATCGGCCAAGAAGTGAAGGTTGGCGTGTTGGCGGAAGTGAAGGCCGTTGATATCGTCGGCACCAGCAAGGGTCGCGGTTATGCGGGTGTGATGAAGCGTCACAACTTTGCTGGTCAGCGAGCTACGCACGGCGTAAAGAAAGTACATCGTCACACCGGCGGTACTGGTTGTTCTGCTTACCCAAGTCGCACGTTCAAAGGTTTGAACATGTCGGGTCAGTATGGCAACGCAAAAGTTACACAGCGGAACGTGAAGGTCGTGAAGGTAGACGAAGAGAACAATCTGATTCTCGTCTACGGTGCGGCGCCTGGTCCGAACGGCGGCTTTGTCGTCGTCAAAGCAACGAACATGGTTTAAGTTTCCGGTCGCGTTACCGGCTAAGATCAGCCGACGAGATCCAGCGAAACCTAGAAGAGTCACGAGACATGCCAAGTTTGCCCATTTATGATACTGCTGGCGAAAAAGTCGGTAGCTACGACATCGAGCTAACCGATATCGCCCCGCGAATCAGCAAGCAATTGCTGCACGACGCGGTAGTGATGTACCAGGCTAACCTGCGACAGGGTACGCATCGATCGAAAACCCGCGGCGAAGTCGCTGGTTCGACGAAAAAGATGTATCGTCAAAAGGGAACCGGTAATGCACGTGCTGGTCACAAGCGTAGCGGCGTGCGACGCGGCGGCGGTCACATTCATGCGAAGCGTCCTCGTGACTATTCGTACCGATTGAATCGCAAAGCGTTGCAGTTGGCTACTCGCATGGCCTTCGCCTCGAAGATTCAAAGCGGGCAAGTGCTGATTTTAAACGAGTTGGCTCTGGCTGAGGTGAAAACCAAAGCAATGGCCAACACGCTGAAGGCCTTGAAGGTTTACGGCGGATCGACCCTGATCACGATCGCGAGCTTGGACGAAAAGGTCTACAAGAGCGCACGCAATATTGAAAAAGTAACGGTCAGCCCTGTTTCGGAGCTGAACGCATTGAAGATCCTGTCCCCGAAGCGTTTGGTGATTACCAAGTCCGCCTTGGATGCGATCAAAGAGAAGGCTGCCCAGGCGAAAGCCGCCAAAGCGTCAAGTGACGATTCAGCCGAGTAACAAGATTCAGCTTCGTTAGCACGCAGAGGCCGCAATGGCTACGACCACGAACAATTCAAAACTGACGTTGGATCCACATCAGGTCCTCATTCGTCCGCTCGTCACCGAAAAAGGTGTTGAGTGTTCGACAGAACAGAATCAATACACGTTTGAAGTGAGTCCTCAGGCGACCAAAGAAGACATTCGACATGCCGTCGAAACGCTCTTTGAAGTGAAGGTCGCTAAGGTCCGCACGCAAACGCGAAAAGGAAAGACTCGCCGTTACAAATTTCGTAACGGCATGACGAAGGCCTGGAAGAAGGCTTTGGTGACGCTCGACGACGAGCATCGTATCGACTTCTTCTAAACCGTTCATCATGACGAGCGACATGGCTTTCAAGCCTGTTCAGCCAACGAGATAAAAGACAATGGGAATTCGCAAATACAAACCGACCTCTGCTGGACGCCGAAACGCGTCGGTCAGTGACTTCGCCGAATTGACGAAGGGCGCCCAGCCAGAGAAAAGCCTGCTTCGCAAATTGACGAAGAATGGCGGTCGCAACAATCAAGGCAAGATCACGGTTCGTCATCGTGGTGGTGGTCATAAGCGACGTTATCGCGTGATTGACTTCCGCCGCTCCAAAGATGGCGTCGCCGCCAAGGTCGATTCGGTTCAATACGATCCGAACCGCTCGGGACGTATTGCCTTGTTGCATTACACTGACGGTGAAAAGCGTTATATCCTCGCTCCAGATGGTTTGGTCGCTGGCCAAATGGTGATGAGCGGGCCGCAAGCGCCTCCGACCGTTGGCAATTGCCTGCCGATGAACAAAATTCCGGCCGGTACAACCGTTCACAATATCGAGATGGCGCCAGGTAGCGGCGGTACGATGTGCCGCAGTGCTGGTTCCAGCGCCACTTTGATGGCGTGCGAAGCCGATTGGGCACAGTTATCTTTGCCCAGCGGTGAAATTCGTCGCGTTCCGGCCGGATGCCGCGCCACGATCGGGAAGGTTAGCAATCCGGAACACGAAAAAGTCGTGCTCGGGAAAGCTGGCCGTAAACGTTGGTTGGGTCGTCGTCCGCACGTTCGCGGTACTGCGATGAACCCGGTCGATCACCCGCACGGTGGTGGTGAAGGTCGAACCAAGGGTGGACGTCACCCGGTGACGCCGCAAGGCAAGCCGACCAAGGGTGGCCACACACGTCACAAGAAAAAGGCTTCGAACAAGGCGATCATTCGTCGCCGTCGTTCTCGTCGGTACGGCGTCTTGAAGTTGATCAAGTAAGCTGTGCAGATCGCGAAAGCAGATATCGCCTAACGAGACCTACATATGAGTCGATCACAGAAAAAAGGCCCCTACGTCGAACCGAAGCTGTACTTCAAAGTGCAGAAGATGGAAGACACCGGCCGCAAAGACCCCATCAAGACTTGGGCTCGAGCCTGCACGATTGTGCCGGAGTTTATCGGGCACACCTTCATGGTTCACAATGGCAAGGCGCACTTGAAGGTATACGTGACGGAAGACATGGTCGGCCACAAGTTGGGTGAATTTAGCCCGACTCGTACCTTCCGTGGTCACGGTTCTGACAAGAAGAAGAAATAACACGTAGACCAGTGCAAACTTCGCAAAGGCGAAGGTTTTTCGGAGAATCGTCATGGCATTTAAAGCATCCCACCGGCTGGCTCGCATCAGCGCCCGCAAGGTGCGTCCGCTCGCGGACCTGGTGCGGGGCAAGTTTGCCGATGAGGCGCTCGACATCCTGCGTTATCAACCGCACCGCGGAGCACGGATGTTAGAGAAGGTCATTCAAAGCGCCCTGGGTAACGCTCAGGACGTCAGTCAGAGTCGCGGTCAGTCGCTGAAGCAAGACAACTTGATTGTTGCTGAAGCACGAGTTGACGGCGGGCCGATTATTAAACGCTTTCGCCCTCGGGCACGCGGAACGGCCTACCCGATTCTGAAGCGTACCAGTCATATTCACGTCACCTTGGAGGAGATCGAAATCTAAGCGGCTCGCCGTTTAAGTTTTCGACCAGGATATTGACGCATGGGTCAAAAAGTTAATCCGATTTGTTTCCGTACAGGCGTGATGCAGGGGTGGAAAAGCCGCTGGTTCGCGTCCAAAAAGGACTATGCTGATTTGCTGTTTGAAGATCAGCGAATTCGCAAGTTCATCGGCGGTCACCCGGATGAAAAAATTCGGCTGAAATACCGAAACGCAGGGATCGATCGGATCGAGATTGATCGAACTCGCGACGAAGTCAAAGTTACGTTGTTTGTGGCTCGGCCTGGTCTGATCATTGGTCAGAAGGGGCAAGAAGTCGAGAAGCTGCAGGAAGAACTGCAGAATCTCGTCGGCCGCCGCATCAACATGAAGATCGAGGAAATCGGTCGCCCCGAGCTGCGTGCTCAACTGGTGGCGGAAGATATAGCCGATCAGCTTGCGAAGCGTTCGAGCTTCCGCCGCACGATGAAACGTGCTTTGGAATCGACGATGGAAGCTGGCGCCCGAGGCATTAAGGTGCAACTGGCAGGTCGCTTAGGCGGGGCTGAAATGGCCCGTCGCGAAAAAGCGATCCAAGGCTCGATTCCGTTGTCGACGATCCGTGCGAAGATCGACTATGGCTTCACCGAAGCAAAAACAGCGCAGGGACACATCGGGGTCCAGGTTTGGATAAACAACGGTTTTTACGAGGAGAATGAATCCGATGTCGCGAATGCCGCGGAGGGTCAAGCACCGAAAAAGTCAAAGAAGGCGTATAAGAGGTAACGCTACCCGCGGTAACACCGTGGAGCTAGGCGATTACGGTCTTCAGACGACTCAAGCTGGGTATATTAAAGCTGCCACGATCGAAGCCGGTCGTATCGCTGCTCAACAATATGTTCGCGGTATCGGTCGCTTGTTTATTCGGATTTTTCCGCAAAAGTCAGTAACTTCAACGCCTCTCGAAACTCGTATGGGTAAGGGTAAGGGCGAAGTCGATTACTGGGCTGCCGTCGTAAAGCCAGGCACCGTTTTGTACGAGTTGTCCGGCGTAACTGAAGAGCAAGCGCGCATTTGTTTGGCTCGCGTGGCTCACAAGATGCCTGTTCGTTGTCGCTTCGTTCGGAAGCGTCCGGACTTGACGACTGCCGGCGACGCCTAGTTTGGCTCCAGCTAAAGACCTTTAGCTAACCATAGAGTAGAGAACGATGAAAGCGAACGAACTGCGGGAAATGAGCGACGATCAATTGGAAGCGACCTTGAAGGACGCGGCCGAATCGATCTTTCGCTTAAGGATGCAGGCTCAGACCGAACGACTAGACGCTCCCACCGAGTTGCTTCGTCGCCGTCGCCTGATCGCCCGTATTAAAACGATTCAAAACGAACGAACTCGATCCGCCGCATCGGCGAGCTAGTGTTCGGGTCGTCAACCATTCAGCTTCGGAATTAGATACGATGCCCAAAAAAGTTTTGGCAGGGAAAGTGACCAGCGACAAGATGGATAAGACGCGTCGCGTCGAAATCACTCGTCGTTTGCGTCATCCGTTGTACGGAAAGTACTACTCCCGCCGCATGGTCTGTCATGTCCACGACGAGAACAACGAGTCGGGTATGGGCGACATGGTCGAAATTATCGAGAGCCGGCCGCTGTCGAAGACAAAGCGTTGGGCGCTCGTTCGTATCATTGAAAAGAGCCGAGACGTCGATGTCGCCGCCCTGAAAGCTGCCCGAGAGCAAGCGGCTGAAAATCTGGCGAGCGATTCGTAAGGCATAGCTGCCGCAAGCAAGCGGGTAGTAGGACGAAACAGTCATGATCCAACAAGAAACCAGACTTTCTGTCGCTGACAATACCGGCGCCAAGCAAGTGATGTGCATTAAGGTTCTGGGTGGAACGCGTAAGCGGACCGCTGGCCTAGGTGATGTCATCATTTGCTCGGTGAAGGAAGTGATTGCCGGCGCCGACGTAAAGAAAAAGGCGGTAGTGCGAGCCGTAATCGTACGCGTCAAAAAACCGACGCGTCGCGCTGACGGCAGCTACATCCGCTTTGATAGCAACGCGGTGGTGATCGTCGATAAAGACGGTAACCCACGTGGTACTCGCATCTTCGGAGCGGTTGCCCGTGAACTGCGAGAAAAGAAATTCATGCGTATCGTCAGCCTGGCAAACGAGGTGCTGTAATGCTTATTAAAGTGAATGATCGAGTTGAGATCATCTCCGGCGAACATCGCTCGAAGCCAGCCAAAGGCGCAGAATACGTACGCCAAGGTAAAGTGCTGAAGGTGCTTCCCTCGACTGGCAAGCTAGTCGTCGAAGGCATCAATAAAATGTACAAGCACGTGAAGCCTTCGCCACGCAATCCGCAAGGTGGTCGGCTGCTGCGAGAAGCTCCGATTCAGATGTCAAACGTTATGTACGTTTGTAACGCTTGCGGACAACGTTCGCGTTTGGGAGTCAAGCAGCTTGATTCCGGCGTTAAAGTTCGCTTCTGTAAGAAGTGTAACGCCGACCAGGGCGAAATCGCCCCGGCCCGGAAACCAGCTAGTTAGTCGTAAATTTATCCACTGATACATGTGCCTTCGCAGCCGCGAAGGGAAAGAGTAAACGATGAAACCCCGTTTACAAGAAAAGTTCGAGAACGAAGTGCTAGAAGCACTTGCGGAGAAGCTTGGTCGCACCAATCGACTGTCGCTTCCCCGGTTGCAGAAGATCGTCGTCAATATGGGCGTCGGTACTGCCGTCTCGGAAAAGAAGCACGTCGACGAGGCAGTCTCGGCGATGGCCGAATTTACTGGCCAGCGTCCGTTGATTTGTCGAGCTCGTAAAAGCATCGCAAACTTTCGCCTCCGCGAAGGAATGCCAATTGGGTGCAAGGTTACCTTGCGTCGCCAACGAATGTACGAATTTTTGGACCGCCTGATTTCCTTGGCTCTTCCACAGGTTCGCGACTTTCGCGGCATCAGCCCAAAATGCTTTGACGGCAATGGAAACTACACAATGGGCATCAGTGAACAACTGGTGTTCCCGGAATTGAACCCGGACAAGTACACGCGTCCGCAAGGAATGGACATTACTTTCGTCTGTTCGACGAAGAGTGATGAAGAATCTCTGGAGCTGTTATCGCTCTTGGGACTTCCGTTCTCGAAAGAAGCGAAGCGTAAAACCAAGAAGAAGTCGAAGCAAGGCGTTCGTCGCTAAGGTTTCGGAAATCGAAAAAGATATTTTCATCCACACAGGTAGAGTACCGTGGCGAGCAAATCCAAAATCGCAAAAGCGAAGCGGGAGCCTAAGTTCTCCTCGCGTAGCGAACGGCGTTGCAATCTGTGCGGCCGGCCGCGCGCCGTCTATCGCAAGTTTGGGGTCTGCCGTATTTGCATCCGCAAATTGGCCGACCGCGGCTTGATTCCTGGACTCCGCAAGGCGAGCTGGTAAAGGGGACCCATAGACGATGATGACTGACCCGATCGCCGACATGCTAACACGTATCCGCAATGCGGTTCGCGTTGAACACCCGCACGTCGAAATGCCTTCTTCGAAGGTCAAACAAGGTGTGGCTGACGTGCTGAAGCGCGAAGGCTACATTTGGGACTGGGAAGAGGTTGAGGCCGAACCGGCCAATCAAATCCGGCTCGAGTTAAAATATGGTCCGAACGGTGAACGCGTGATCCAAACGATCAAACGCGTTAGCAAGCCGGGGCGACGTATTTATACGAAGAGCCGCGACCTGCGACCCGTCCTCGACGGCCTAGGCATCAGTGTAATTAGCACGAGCCAAGGCGTAATAAGCGATCGCGAAGCCCGACAAAAGAATGTCGGCGGCGAAATTTTATGTGAGATTTGGTAAGCGACGCGCTGCCAACTTCAGGGTCACCCGTATTAGCGGGACCCACTGACGAAACAGGATTATCCTTCCGATGTCACGACTCGGCAAAAAACCAGTTGCGATTCCCGAGAAAGTAACCATCTCGGTTACCGATCGCGTAATCAACGTAGAAGGCCCGTTGGGTAAGCTCTCTTATGAGCATCGTCCCGAGGTGTCCGTTACGGTCAATTCCGATAACAACGATGTTGTTGTCGCAGCTGTTGGCGATTCGCGCGAATCGAAGGCCTTCCATGGTCTGACCCGCGCCTTGGTCGCTAATATGCTTGAAGGCGTCTCCAAAGGTTACGAGAAGCGTCTCGAAATCGTGGGCGTCGGCTATTTGGCCGCAATCGCAGGGGACGTTCTGCAAATGCGGGTAGGTTACGCCAACGAGATCCATAAAAAGATCCCGACCGATTTGACAGTAACCTGTCCGGATCAGACTCATATTCTGGTTAAAGGAATTGATAAGCAGCGCGTTGGGCAGTTCGCCGCCGAATGCCGCTCGGCACGCAAGCCAGAGCCTTACAAGGGCAAAGGCGTGCGATACCAAGGCGAGCAAATCAAGTTGAAGCCTGGTAAGGCTGCTTCCAAATAATTAACGCGTTTATGATCGCATGGCCTGCCGCAGGGCTTGGTCCCAGCGAGGAGAGAAACGTAGCGTGAATCACGAAAAATTCATTAATAAGCAACGACTTCGTCGTCGTCGTCACAATCGAAAAAAAGTCCGCGGAACGGCTGAACGCCCCCGCTTGTCTGTGTTTCGTAGTAACATGCACATCTACTGTCAGCTGATTGACGATGAGCGTGGCGTGACGTTGGCTTCGGCTTCGACTCGTGACACCGAACTGCGAAGCGACGCAGCAGGCGGTAACTGTGATGCAGCCGCTTCGGTTGGCAAAGCAATCGCTGGCCGTGCTGCGGCCGCCGGTGTCACACAAGTCTGCTTTGATCGCGGACATTTTCGATACATTGGTCGCTTAGCAGCGCTGGCCGACGCCGCGCGTGAAGCTGGCCTGCAGTTCTAACAATTCAGATACAGATCGACTCCCTGAGTGATTCTCAGGCGATAAGGAGCCAATCGTGGCGAAAGACAATCGACGCGGCGGAGATAGCAAAGGTGGCCGTCAAAGCGCCTTTGTAGAAAAGGTCGTCAAGATCAAGCGTTGTGCCGCCGTGGTCAAAGGTGGTCGCCGATTTAGCTTCGCCGCCATGGTTGTCTGTGGCGACGGTAAAGGCAAAGTCGGTTGCGGGTACGGTAAGGCGAATGAAGTTCCGCCGAGCGTCGAAAAAGCGGTAAAGCAAGCCGAACGCTCACTAGCGGCTGTCAATATCGTCAACGGCTCAATCCCTCACAAGGTGATTGGTCGTTATGGCGCCGCGAAGGTAGTGATGGTTCCGGCTCGTCCTGGTACCGGTATCATTGCTGGTGCTTCGGTTCGCGCGGTCTGTGAAGCTGTAGGAATCCACGACGTACTAACCAAAAGCTTCGGCTCGACCAACCCGGTCATTCTGGTGAAAGCCACGATCGAAGGTCTGAAGCAGTTGCGCACTCGAGACGACATTCAACGCCTGCGAGGAGTCGCCCTCTAATGGAATTCAACGAAGTTCACAGCGGTATCCAAAAGAACCGCAAACGTAAGCGGATTGGTCGCGGACCAGGCTCAGGCCATGGCAAGACCTCCGGTCGCGGTCATAAGGGCGCCAAAAGTCGTGCCGGTTACTCTCGCAATCCGATCTTCCAGGGCGGTACCATGCCGCTTGTGCGTCGGGTTCCGAAACGGGGCTTCTTTAACAAGTTCGCTCTGACGGTCGCCGCGATCAACATATCGGATCTTGAACGCGAGTTCAGCGCCGGCGAAGAAGTCACGCTGGAAGCTCTGCGGACCAAAGGCCTGGCCAAGCGTCGTTATGACGAGATCAAGGTTCTTGGTAACGGCGACTTAACGAAGAAGTTGACGGTGTCAGCACATCGTTTTAGTGCTTCCGCCAAAGAGAAAATTGAAGCTGTTGGCGGCTCGTGCGTGATCATCCCAGGTAAAGTGCCTGTGGAAGATAAAAAGAAAGCGGCTCGCGAAGCGAAAAAGAAGTAACCTATCGCCGATGCGAGTCGGCGACGTATACTGCTGTCTTTCATTGCAATTGCATCGCACGGAACTACGGCGGAAAACGCATTTTCCCGATCATGGTTCCGTTGAAATGGATACGGAACCATGTGGGAAAAGATCCGCGTCATATTCACTGTTCCGGAACTTCGCAAGCGAATTCTGCTCACCCTCTTTTTGCTCGCGATTTATCGCGTTGGGTGGCAGATTACTTTGCCGATGGTCGACGCAGAAGCGATCGCCCGGCAAAGTGCTGAGCAGAACGACACTTTTTCGCAGTTTTTGCAACAAGTGTCGGTGTTCAGCGCAAGCAGTCTTCAACAGATGACGATTTTCGGTCTAGGGATCATGCCGTATATTTCGGCATCGATTATCTTCCAGCTGCTAGGGACGGTTTATAAACCGATTGAAGACCTGCAGAAGGAAGGAGAAACTGGCCGGAAAAAGATCAATGAGTATACGCGTTATGCAACCGTGGTGCTCTGTCTCATCCAAAGCTTTGTCTACGTACGAATGATGCTGTTGCCCGACGCAGGCGGAGACACCATCGTTAACTCTGCGTTCTGGACAAGTCCAGACAATCCAACGCTCACCTTAGGCTGGCAATTTGTCGCGGTCATGATCATGACCTGCGGCACGATCTTCCTGATGTGGCTGGGCGAACAGATCGACGAGTACGGGATTGGCAACGGGATTAGTCTTTTGATTATGGCTGGTATCGTCGCCCAAATGCCGATGGCCGGGCTCGACCTCTTGCAGAACTCGACGTTTGAGCTGAACAATTTCTCTCCAGAGAAATACGGGTTAGAAACCATCATCACCCTGGTGGTCCTATTTGTTGCAGTAGTCGGGGGCGTGGTCTTCATTACGCAGGCTCAACGCAAGATCCCAACTCAGAGCGCCAAGCATGTTCGTGGTCGTAAGGTTTACGGCGGCACCAAGCAGTTCCTGCCGCTACGCATCAATCAGGCAGGCGTGATGCCGATCATCTTCGCCAGCAGCTTGTTGATGTTTCCGCAGATCCTCTTCCAAGGGCTCGCAAGCTGGACTGGGAACTCGCTCTATGATGAACTGGCTCGGAGCTTTGGCTCGGGCTCTTCGTTCCTCTACAATTTCTGCTACATCGTGATGATTTACTTCTTCTGCTACTTCTGGACTGCGATCACCTTCAATCCGAAAGATGTCTCCGACAATCTGCGTAACTTCGGTTCGTTCATCCCGGGCTATCGTCCAGGTCGTCGAACTGCGGAATATTTGGAAAAAGTGATGGTTCGCATTACTTATGTTGGCGCCAGCTTTCTGGTTGTGATTGCAATTATTCCGACGCTAATCTCTTCTGGGATGGGCGTTAGTCCGATGGTTGCAAGTTTCTACGGCGGCACCGGGCTCCTTATCGCGGTGAGCGTCGCATTTGATCTCGTGCAAAAGATTGACAGTCACCTTGTCATGAGAAACTATAAGGGCTTGTTGGAAGCGTGATTTGGGGCTTTGCGGCTTCGGCCGGGCCCTGTTAACCGCCTTCCTATTACGCCGCGCCTTGCCCGGCCTGCCATCGAGTCGATCACGTCAATGATGCAATAATGCGGTTAATCTTTATTGGACCTCCTGGCGTTGGCAAAGGCACCCAGTCTCAGAACTTGGTCGAATACTTAAATATCCCTCACGTTGCTACGGGGGATATGTTACGAGACGCCAAGCGACGCGGGACCGAACTGGGGAAGCTTGCATCCCTACACATGGATCATGGCCAGTTGGTGCCCGATCCGATTGTGGTGCAAATTGTGGGTGAGCGACTGGATCGCTCTGATTGTCAGCGTGGTTGTCTACTGGATGGTTTCCCACGAACCATCGGTCAGGCGATGGCGCTGGATGATTATCTGCATCAGCAAAACAAAGATCTCAACCTTGTGCTGACTCTGGACGTCAACCAAGAAGAGCTATTTCGTCGGTTGCTGGATCGCTCGGTGAAGGAAGGTCGTGTTGACGATACGCCGGATACGATCCGCAAACGAATGCGGATCTATTTTGATCGAACTTCGCCGCTGCTTGATTACTACGAGCAAAAAGGAATCCTCCGTCATGTTGACGGCATGGGAACACCGGCTGAAGTTTTCGCGCGAATCAAGGCCATTGTTGACGGCGTTGGTGATAGCCAGGATGCTGGCAGCGCCTAATTAGCACAGCGTTTCTTCAATCCGTCTCGGCTTCTTCATGTCTGCAATTACTCTGAAATCTGCCCGCGAGATCGCTTTGATGCGAACCGCAGGGCTTGTGGTCTGGGAAGCTCATCAGGCCGCCGCAGCGGTTATTCAACCCGGCGTCACAACTGCCGAGATCGACGCAGCCGTGGAGAGCGTCTTCGTCAAGCATGACGCGATCCCGCTTTTCAAGGGGGTTCCGGGCGTCATTCCTTTTCCGGCGGCTACCTGCGTCTCGATCAACCATGAAGTGGTCCACGGAATGCCGGGCTCTCGACAGTTGGTTGAAGGAGACATCGTCAGTATCGATACTGGTTGCAAAGTCAACGGTTGGTGCGGCGATGCGGCGGTGACGCGTGCGGTTGGTAAGGTTTCGCCGGTCGCGGCGAAACTGCTTGAGATCACGCAAGGCGCTCTGCAGATCGCGATCGAGCAGATGTCGCAAAAAAGTCGCTGGAGCGAAGTTGCTCGCGAGATGCAGGAGTATGTGGAAGCGGCTAATTTTTCGGTAGTGACTGAATTTGTAGGACACGGCATTGGCCGCGAGATGCACGAGTCTCCCCAAGTGCCGAACTACTTCTCGAAGCGGTTCCAGAAAGAGGGAGACTTCCCGCTGAGGACCGGCCTGGTGTTGGCGGTCGAGCCGATGGTCAATGTCGGCAAACGAGAAGCCAAAGTAACCAAAGATCACTGGACCGTCGTTACTTGTGATGGTTCGCTAAGCGCCCACTTTGAGCATACTTTGGCGCTGACTTCGGATGGGGTTGAGGTTCTTACTGGCCCGCCGAGCTAACTTGTGATGGCGATTCATCGAGTCGCATCGCCGAGTCTACGCGACAGGTTTGCGGCCGATAAAGTAGTAATACGGCGTGCGGACGAGCGGCAGATAGGGGACTTTGGCTCGGCATTCTTCGAGCGTGATCGTTTCAAATTGCCGCTGCAGATAGGGCAAATGGTCGGCCGATGGATGGACGTTGTCGGACGAAAACCAGACCGGCCAAAAGTTGCGATTGAACCAGCCGTGTTGCGTTCGGCCTTCGTGCGGATACTTTCGCGAAACATAGAAGTCGACGACGCCGATCACGCCGCCAGGCTTCAGGATGCGCAGCGCGTTATCCATCGCGGCGAACCAATCGGGGATCATCGTCAGCGAGTACGAAAACGTGACGACGTCGGCCAGTCCTTCTTCAGGAGTGAACTTGGTCGCGTCGGCTTCTACGGTCTTGGCCGCCGCATCCCAGCCGCGAGCTTTGATCCGCTCGTCGCAAACTTTGAGTAATGACGAGGCGAGATCTACGACGTAAACGCTCTTCATCTTGGGGATGTCATCCCCGCGATATTCAAGGTTCGATCCGGTCCCTCCGCCCATATCGACCCAGACGCCTCCCGCGGGCAGCTCGAGCGCTGCGTACATCTCCTGGCGCCCCTTGAGCAGGCGTTTGCGGAAGTCGTCGTACGCTTCGGCCTGACCGCCGTAGAAGCTTTCTAGCCGTTCGGCATGGCTTGCGCCGCGAACCGGTTTGACCGCCAGGTGATACAGAACTTTGAGGTCGGAGGCGATGCCCATGGCGCTACGTCAAAAAGGCTGTACGATCGCTCCAAAATGGCGGAACGATCGTGCTGGGGAAATGAAGAGAACAGAGTTCTAGGCGGCAAGATCCGCAATGCGGAAGACGCCGTACGTGTGAACTCGGTCCTTCAAATGAAGGCTATCCGCGGTTTCGTGGTGGTATTGCAAGAGTTCGCCCACTTCCCGTTTCTGGCCGTCGACGGTTACCTGAATATCGTTCACAAATTGCGTGTCCATTCCGCCGCTGCGCCACAGGATGCGGGCGCCATGTTCGCGGGTCGTATCCAAAATCGCTTGCCATTCCGAGACGAGGTATGGATGCAGCGAACCAGTCAGCCAATCCATGTGGTCCAGCAAAACCAGCCGGTGAATCGGCGTGCCGTCATGCTTTCGCAGGAAATGCTCGACAGAGTCGGTGTGCGTGCTGACGCGATGGATCACATCGTCTTTCAGCCGCTGGAAGTTTTCGGGCTTCAGGTACTCTGGACAGCATTTGGCCGTATATTCGCCGGTGATATAGACTCGCCAGAAATAGTTATCCTGGATCGGCAGTTCGGCAAAGACGGCCCGCATGTTCTCTTGGACGAAATCGACGATGCCGTTTTCGTAATGTTGCTCTAGGTACTCGCGTTGGGCGCGGGGGACGCCGACCAGCGACCAGGTCGTATCGCGGCTCATCGCAAACTTCAGCGACTTGGTCCAGAGGCGTTTGTGCACTCTTTCGTAGATCTCTTTTTGTTCTTCGATGTTGGCCGCGTCCAGCAGCTCTAGCACCTGCGGCTTCAGACGTAACACCCGATCGATGTAGATGTTCATCATGCGGGCGAACGAGCCCGAGGTTCCGCGGAAGTAGAAGCTTCGCTTTTTACGGGGGCGGAAGTAGCGGATCTTGCGATTCCAGTACGACTGCGACCATTCTGGCAACGCATGCCGCAGCTTTCGTTCGTAAACGTCCTGGAAGTTCGGCAAGCGGCCCGTGCCAAACATCTGGAAGAAATCTTCATACTCCAGCTCGCGAATTGCCGCCTTTTTCAGGTCCAGCAGCGCGTTCTGGCGTGGGTTCATATCGACCGCATAGACATGGTTGGCGCCTGCCAACGCATAGTCCAGCGCGTTGCACCCAGCCGACGTGATGACCATCACGTTATGGTGCGGCTCCAGCTCGAGAGCAACGCGATCAAGTCGCGGATCTTCCCAGCAAGTGTTGTAAACAAGGTTATTTTGATGGACCAGGTTAAAAACGCGTCCCCGGACCCAATTCAAGAGCGCCATGATTTTTTCCGTGCGAGATGCCGCCCAATCCGCCGATTGCAGCTACCGCCGGTGCGGTAGAAGTTCCCTAAAGATGGGAATGGCGCTTCAAAATGTCGACCTAATTCTAGCGGAGAGCGGACGGCGATCACAAGCCGCAGGACGCCGCAAACCGCCTAGAATTCCCGCTTGTTACGCAACATTTACTTGAAGATTGCGGGGATCTGCTGGCTAGGCAATTCGATTGCTGTTCGAATTAGCGGGGAGCTGTCTCAATCATGCCGCTCAGAACTCCAATCTGGGCGAGTCCAAAACCAATCAACGCGAGCCCCAACAAGCACGAGAATACTCCGATCAGCATGGCGAAAATGCCGGTGATCTCAAAGCCGGGAGCTAACGGCAGCCCCGATTTGGTGAACCCTTTGAATCCAATACCGAGAGCGGCGCAGCCAAGCAAAATTGTTAACATAAGAAGGGCTCGTAAGGTGAAAGTTGCAGTCCTCTCACAATAACGATCCCCCCGCTGTCGAGGAAGTACTTTTGGGGGTTACATTCGTGATAACGCTAGCAGTCGATTGTTTTCCCTGAACGTGCAGCTTTTCCTGCTCGTGACCGATGCAAGATAATGTCGTTTTCCTATTTTAGGGGCGACCTACAATAAAAGCAGGACGCGGTATTGAGCTCGGGCAGGGCAGGCCACGGAAATTCAGTATGGAATCGGTCAAAGCTACCACGAATCGCCGCTTGCGAATCCACGGGGGCTCGGCGCCTCTAGCGACGCCGCGACCGGTGGTTGCCGCCGTGGGGCTGCGTAGGGTGATGTTTATTGCCGGCGCCATCTTCTTTTTGACGCTTGGAATCTTGGGAGCGATCTTGCCGGTCCTTCCCTGCACGCCGTTTCTGCTGTTGGCCAGTTACTTCGCCGCGCGCAGCTCGCCCCGGCTGAATGCGGCGATCCTTCGCAGTCGTCTGATCGGCCCGATTTTGCGCGACTGGAACGAGCACCGCGGAGTCCGCCGCAACGTTAAAATCAAAGCGATGCTGCTGGTCGGAATTTGCGTCACGCTGACCCTGTTGCTGATGCAACCGGCGCCTCTGGTCATGGCGGCGATCGCGTGCCTCTCCACGATCGGCATCCTCGTGGTGGCGAAACTGCCAGAGATTAGGTTGTAGTTTTCGCCGCGCCCGGACTCTGGTGAAATGTCGAATGTCGAAATCGGAATGTCGAAGGAATGACGAAGCTTGAAGAACTAAGCTCGAATAACGAAGTTCCTCAATGGAGATTGGGCCTGCATTCCTTCCCCAGCAGGACAGCGGACTGGACCGTGTTACTTTTTTTGTATGTCTCCAATCTTCGTAGCCCGAATGCGCGAGCGAGGGAAATGTGGGTGTAATTAAATGACTAATGTCGAAATCCTAATGTCTAATAAAGAGTGATTTGGTGATCCACCGGACCGGACTCGGCGTCATTTTTTTCAGAGCGACTGGACTGTGGACTGGACCGGACCGTGTTACTTTTTTGCATGTCTCCAATTCTTCATAGCCCGAATGCGCGAGCGAGGGAAATGTGGGTGTAAGTAAATGACTAATGTCGAAATCCTAATGTCTAATAAAGAGTGAATTGGTGATCCACCGGACCGGACTCGGCGTCATTTTTTTCTGAGCGACTGGACTGTGGACTGAGGTTGTGAGTTTATCCAACGCCGTCACCATCGCCTTTCGCCTCGCGGGCGTTTTTCGTTTTTTAGCGGCTGGTTGGGCGCTCGATTTTCGGTTGCTATTTTCTGGAGTGGATGGCGGCGGTCCGTTCGGGGCGGGTCGCTTGGTTCCGCTCTGCTTGGGTCTCCTTTTTAGGCCGGTTTTAGGATTCCCAGACTCAGCATCCTCATGAAGTTGTAGGTGATGACGTACCATAGCGTCGCCGTTTTCACTTTTTTTAGGCTGCGAACCCGAAACTGCTGCAGGCCCCGGTTGCGGCATTCGGCGTTGGGGAATTCAGCGATCGAGGGGCGTTGTTTTAGCCGGGCCTGAGCCTCTTCCGTTTTCATTCGTTCGCGGAACGCGGCCATTTCGTTGTTGTCCTCTTTGCGGCGTGCGTACGGGTCGCCCCCTCGCTTTTCGATCTGCTCGACATAAGTCATCGGAGCCGTCACTTGACTGCCGGCTTGCTCGACCGCCGTGATTCCTCCCCGGGTCGCGAACCCGCCGTCGACGATGTAATGCTGGGGAGTTTTGTCATAACGCTCGCAGAGGTTTTCATGCATCGGCTGCATCTGATGACCATCGCTGCCGTTGTTGCTAACGTCGACGCCAACGATCAGACGCGTCTCGGCATCGGTCGCGAATTGCACGTTATAAGCCGGACGAAATCCGCCACCGCCCATCTTCATGTTGCGTGCTTCCGGGTCGGTCGTACTGCAACGCGCCTCTTTGCGCTTCTTTTTATTCTGCTGATCTTTTTGTTTCTGCAGTTCCGGCAATTCTTCCAAGGCTTTGTTCACCCGGTCCAAAAGTTCGCGCGCCGCCCGCTCTTGCGCCGCCTTGCGGCGAGCGTCGCTAACGCCGTTATCCGAATTGTCGTCGCTTTCGTCACGCAACTTTTTTACTTGCGCTGCCGCTTCTTCGCGGCATTTTTCCAGCGTCTGCTGACGAAAGAACGAGCTGGTGCCGGCGCTGGCCCGCACTCGCATGCCGTCTTGAGCAACCGTTTCCAGCGTGACAATATTCTGGTGCAGCAGCGTCGCAATCGTGTCGGTCAACAGTTCATCGAGGAACTCGCCATGCATCGTACGAAAGTCTGCCAGCAGGTGATAATTGACGCCGACATCGCCGCAAATCCACAAGTAAGCCAAGTCGCGCGTACACAGTCGCGCCACATGTCGAGCGCTGCTGATCCCTTCAATAATCGCGAACATCCACAACGCCATCAAGATTTTTGGATCAACGGCATCGCGTCCGGCCGATCCTTCGACGACGCGAATCTTCTGATATAGCGGCGTCAGATCGAGCGAATCGACATACGCCCAAACCGCCCGGACGCGATGATCCCGCGGAATCATCTGATCCAACGAAGCATCCCGAAACTGAACTTGAAACCGCTCCGGCCGCTTCACGCGCACCCGAGAAACGTCTGGTTGTGAGTTTGAATTATCCATCCCCCCGTTTTAGCGCCGCGATTTTGTGTCGCCAAGCGGGGTTGGAAAAAATCACAGCCTCACTGGACTGGACCGTGTTACTTTTTTTGTATGTCTCCAATTCTTCGTAGCCCGAATGCGCGAGCGAGGGAAAATCGCTTGCAAGTCAACGACGACGCACGAAAACCGCACATCGTCGCTAGGGATTTTCTGAGTCAGTCATTGGTCCTTAGACATTCGCCCCGATGGGACAGGACCGAGCTCGAAGGCCAGGACAGAGGCCCGGACCGGACAGCAGCGTTTTTTTGTCGTGGACGTTTCTGATCCGAATCTGACCACCATTGTCCGCGGCGGATCTGCAACCAACGCGTTGCATTTGCTCGGTCAATCGCGACCTCTCCCCAGGTGCGCACCTTTAGCGCCCGGCCGATTTGCCGTACCTCCAACTCAAAAACCAGCCAGCGCAGCAGACTAACCTCTCGCGAAGTTGCCGACCTTCAATGACAAGGCGCCGCCAAACTGAAACCAGTGCGTCGCACGGCGCGTTTAAAAGTGTGAATAAATTGTAGCAAAACACTAAGACTTTGTCAAGGTGCAATCTTAGTCAACCGACCATGGGCCCGAAGCGGACGACTGTCCCCTTTCGCTCCGCCGAAAGTAGTTTCCCCACCTGATTCACCGCAGAACACCCAGCGACTTTGGGTCGCGAACCTCTCCCGGTCGACTAGCGTTCTAACTTCATCGGCAGCAGCAGCCGGGCGCGGCCATCCATCGCCCCCTACGATTGAAGTCATGACCATTCCCACAGCTTGGAAAATGTCGCGGTCAAACTTTCCCTGCATGGCGATGCGCAAGACGATAAAATAACCGTGCAGCCGGTTCAAAAGTCTTGAGCCTTCTTTCTCTGCGAAGCAGGAGGGAGAACGAGAAGACACTGGCTGTGGGCCAGTGCCACACAGCCTGTGGCTTCAATGGAGGAAGGAACACAATCTGGCGGCATCCAGCAACAGGTGAAGAGATTCACATTTCACCTAAGGGAGACTTGAATGCTCCTGCTGGATCAAGAGACGCGGCTCCACATGCAAGCAAATATAGGCCTAGCAATACTCACAATCGCCCGCGAAACGATTTGAATCAGCCAATTATGCAAGATCCCGACCAGGACAGACGAGTTTCATATTCCCTTGAATCCATAGTCCGGTCGAGCAAATTGATCTTAAATCAATCCAGATTAAGGATAGTTTCGCGATGTCAAAGTCCCCCAGTATCGGCGAACTTCTTTATGGAAAAGCGATCTACGATATCGAATGGTGTCCATTTGACCGGGAGGTCAAAATCGTTTTCGATCAAGGCGAAGACTCCGTAAAAGTTCGGTTAACCGGAGTGCATTTACTCTGTTTTCGCCAGAGCTTACTCGATTCAGGTCGGCGATTCGGGAGCGAATGCCCTTTGTATCTCTTCGAGGTGCCGGAAAAAAGCGAGTTCTTGGAGTCGTTCCTGCATGGAGGCATGAAATTCTCAAGTAGTGTAAGTGTGTTTGACACAATCGGAAACGCCCAGAATGACAAATCATTTTGTAAGCCGCGACACGTTATCATTGTATGTGGCCGTGGTCATCTAGACGCAATTTGTGAAGAGATTTCAATCTGCAGGTAACACCGTCTTTAGGCAAGAGTCTGATATTTAGTTTAGGCCAGTACGGGCGTACTGCTGACGGATACTTGCGACGCTGGCAATAACTAGACCGATTCTCAGGCTTGCTGCGGCCGTACCACGTTCAAGTACGACGCCGACGGCAACCAAGCCGAGATCGAAAGAACCGGTGCCGTTGCCACGTCTTCGTGGCCTTGAATGCGGCCGGCAATTAAGTTGATGTAAATCACCAGAAGACGCGACCAATCGACGAAGATCCGTATTGGCGAATCCCAGAAGTAAAACTCGCGCACCATCATCGTCACGCGAGGCCGTGGCAACGGCACCCAGGCTATCCAATCCTCTTCTCTCGCAGCATTCGCAGATAGATCCGGCGAACGTGGTACAGAATGCCCAGCAGGATCGCCACGCTCAGTGGCGCTAGGCTCCCGACCAATAAGCTAATGATTCTGTCGCCATCGCGAAGTCCATTGTGCGCTAGAATTAAGAACACGAAAACGAGCGGCAACGCCGCGACCCAGAGCAGAATGACGCCTAGCCAGAAGCAAACAAAGCAAAGCAGATCAAACGGGGGCGGTGACGGCAGGACTTCGATTTTTGAGATCAAGACTCCCTGGGCCTTCGCTTGCACTTCGGCCGTCAGTTGATCTGGGGCTTCGACCTTATAGTCGTAATAGAAGTCGAATTTGTCTTTGCCTTGAATGCGAAACTTCATAGCGATCCTGCGGGCGTGACGAATGCCGCTATCGTAGGTTGTCAGAGTCTGAGGGGCAATAAAAAAGTGCATGGCGCCTCGGCTTGGCTTTTATTCGCTCTCGAATTTCTGCGCGAATTTCTCACGCTGGCGCATTTTGAAGTTGCGCTACTTTGAACCGATTGAACGTTTTTGACATTGTTTTTACCCTGTTTTGCGTTCCTCATCCGTGATATCCGCGTTCCATTCTTTCTTTGTCCTCAAATAGCGCAACTTCAGAACTGGCGCAGCGGGTTATTTAGAGAAAGCCCCGGCCGCGCGCAAAAAAACAGAGGCGCCTTGGTGGGGCGTCTCTGTTGTGTTTGCTGGGTGGAGTGAGCGGGGCTAGATTACTTTTCGCTCTTTTAGCAGCGCGATGATCTTGTCGACCGATTCGCTCACTTCTAGTTCGTGCGTCGGCAGTACTAGGTCGGGGTTGGTTGGTGGTTCGAATTCGTAGCTGACGCCGGGGAAGTTAGAGATTTCGCCGGAGTCTGCTTTTTCGTACAGGCCACTATCATCGCGTTGGCGGCAGACCTCGATGGGCGCCGACAAGTGAACGACGACAAAGCGATCGTTGCCGACAACTTCGGCCGCCTTTTGGCGAACATCTTCGTTCGGTGCAGTGAATGCACAGATACAGATCATGCCGGCGCCGTTCATTAGCGCGGCGATTTCGCTGCCGCGACGGAGATTCTCGGAGCGTTCGTCGGCGGTAAAGCCGAGATCTCGGCTGACGCCGCTGCGCAGGTTTTGACCATCCAGCACGACGCAGGCTCGGCCCTGGTCAAACAGGCGGCGTTCGAGGGCGTAGGCGATGGTGGTTTTGCCGGCGCCTGTCAAACCGGTCAGCAGTAGCGTGGTCGGCTGTTGGCCAAACCGGGCTTCACGCTGCTCGGCCGTGACGCTGGCGATTCCTTCGCCTGCGGGACCCGAGATTGGTTCGTCGTCCCAGTGGGCGACTTTCTTTTCTTTGCGGTCGATGATCATGCCGGCGGCGACGGTCCGGTTGGTCATCCGGTCGATCACGATAAACGCGCCGGTCGTCCGATTCTTGGGGTAAGGATCAAACGCGATGGGACGATTCAGGCGGACTTCGCAGCGGCCAATTTCGTTCAAGGCCAGCGTTGGCGCATCTTTGCGGTGCAGCGTATTGACGTCAATCTGGTAACGCAGGGTCGAGATTGTGCCGGGGGTCAGCGTCGTCGTATGTTTCACCAGGTACGACTTGCCGGGAACCATCGGGTCTTCGTCCATCCAAACGACCATCGCATCAAAGCGATCGTCGACCAGCGGTTGATTGCCGGGGCGAACCAGCATGTCACCGCGGCTGACGTCGATTTCGTCTTCGAGCGTGATCGTGACGGCCAGCGGCGGGCAGGCTTCTTCCTGATCGCCGTCCATGGTGACGATCGCTTTGACGCGGCTCGTTTTCTTGGAAGGCAGGGCCATCACTTCTTCGCCGGGGCGAATGGTGCCGGAGGCGATCGTGCCGCAAAAGCCGCGAAAATTGAGATTGGGGCGATTGACCAGCTGGACCGGAAAGCGGAAGTCTTGCAGGTTGCGGTCTGATGCGATGTAGACGTTTTCTAGCAAGTGCATCAGCGTGCTGCCGTCATACCACGGCATGTTCGGACTGGCGGCGACGAGGTTGTCACCCTTGAGCGCCGACAATGGAATGAAGTGGACGTCTTCCGCCGCCATTTTTGCGGCGAACTCGACGTAGTCCGATTTGATCTGCTCGAACTTTTCCTGGCTGAAACCGACCAGGTCCATCTTGTTGATCGCGACGACGATATGCTTGATGCCCAGCAGCGATGTGATAAAGCTGTGCCGTTTGGTCTGCGTCATCACGCCGTGCCGCGCGTCGATCAAGATGATCGCCAGGTCGGCGGTCGACGCGCCGGTCGCCATGTTGCGGGTGTATTGCTCGTGCCCCGGCGTGTCGGCGATGATGAATTTGCGTTTGGCGGTCGAAAAATAGCGATAGGCGACGTCAATCGTGATCCCTTGTTCGCGCTCGTCTTTCAGCCCATCCATTAGCAGGGCTGGGTCGAGCTCGCCGCCGACGGTGCCGTGGGTGGCCGAATCGCGTTCGATCGCCGCGAGTTGGTCCTCGAAGGTCGCTTTGGCTTCGATCAGCAATTTGCCGATCAGCGTACTTTTGCCATCGTCGACGCTGCCGCACGTGATAAAGCGGAGCAACTCTTTTCGCTCGTGCTGAGCAAGATAAGCGTTGATGTCGGTGGCGATCAGGTCGGATTGGTGCGACATGGATGTTGCGTTGGGCTAGTCGACAAATCCGGACGTACGCAAGCGGCAGTCCGGCGAGTGGCGGAGAGATTCACAGCAGGGCGCAAGTGCGCCGAGCCGCGTTAGAAGTAACCTTCGATCTTCTTCTTTTCCATCGAAGCGCCTTGATCCTTGTCGATCGCGCGCCCCTGACGTTCGGAAGTCGTGGTTAACAACATTTCTTGAATGATGTCCGGCAGCGTGGTCGCGGATGATTCGACGGCGCCGGTTAGCGGATAGCAGCCGAGCGTCCGGAACCGGACCATCTTCTCTTCTACTTTTTCGCCGGGCTGCAGTTCTAAACGCTCGTCGTCGACCAAAATCCACATGTCGTTCCGCCAGACTACAGGCCGTTTGGCCGAGTAATAGAGGGGGACAATCGGGATTTGTTCGAGATGAATGTACTGCCAAACGTCGAGCTCGGTCCAGTTCGACAGCGGGAAAACGCGGATGCTTTCCCCTTTGTTGACCCGGGTATTGAAGAGGTTCCAGAGCTCGGGCCGTTGGTTTTTCGGGTCCCAGCGATGATTTTTGTCGCGGAACGAGAAGATCCGCTCTTTGGCGCGCGACTTCTCTTCGTCGCGGCGAGCTCCGCCGAACGCGGCGTCAAACTTGTGTTTGTTCAGCGCTTGCTTCAGACCCTCGGTCTTCATCAGGTCGGTGTGACGAACGCTGTCTTCAAACGGATCGATGCCGACGGCTCGACCTTCTTCGTTGATGTGGACGATCAGATCCAGGCCCAGCTCTTTGCGGGCGTAATCTTCGCGAAATTGGATCATTTCGCGGAATTTCCACGTCGTATCGACGTGCATCAGCGGAAACGGCGGCTTGGCCGGATAGAACGCTTTGAGCGCGAGTTGCACCATCACCGACGAGTCTTTGCCGACGGAGTAGAGCATCACTGGGTTTTCAAACTCAGCGGCGACCTCACGTAAAACGTGAATACTTTCCGCTTCCAACTGTCGTAAGTGAGTTATGTTGTAGCCCGACATACCCTCGATTGCTCGTAAGACGCTAGAATCGTCACAAAGAGAACGATCGTAAATAGTTACGAATTCCGGATTATAGCGCCAGTCCGCTATCCGAACAATGCCGTTGGTCGCCGGAGATTGGCCGCAGATTACTTAAATGCGGGGGATCAACGCAGTTGCGTCGCTTTTTGCGCTCTTAACTTCGCGAGTTGATCAAGCTGATCAGCGAGTTCACGGCACTTTTGGGCCGCTGCTTGCAACTGCTCGGCTTCTTTCGCTGAAATGTCAGCTTTGCGAACTGCCAACGAATCTGTGACGGCGGGCGAGGAGAGTGACTTCAGGTCGGACTCGGCGAGCGAGAGGAACCGAACTGCTCTTTCGAGGGAGGGCGGGGTTGTGCTTAAATAAAAGCTGCTAGCAGGGGAGCATGCGTCGGCTAGATCGGATTCGACCGCTGACTTCTCGGCAGCTGCCTGGTCAGCGGCAGGAGCCATAGTTGGAAGTTCGTCACTGAACATTTTCGACGCGATCCGAAACTCTGGCCCCAGGGCGGCGCGGATCTTTTCGATATCTCTCCGCTCTTCTTCCGATGGCTGGACAGCGGCGTCCACCGCAGTTGTAGAGAGAGGTTCTTCCGCCGTGGATGCGGTCCACAGCAAAGCGAGAAAGAGGAGCGAGCTAGCAACTGATGGGACGCGCATGACGGATCCTTCCGTGAAATGTGAGCGATTTCTCCGATTCTACGCGCAGCTTGCGGATGGCAAAAGGTCGATTGCTGTTGAAGTTGCGGGCTTCCCTGCCTCACTGCTCGCTACCGAGTGGCGGCCAGCGTGGAGGTTGCGCTTTGCCCCACTTTGTTGGCCAGGATAAAGCCGGGCAATTGACGATTCGGTTGATAAAAGACCGACTTGCAGTGGTGCTGTGGCTGGAACTTTGGTCCCAGGTCGATCAATGATTCGGACGATCCAACAAACAAATAGCCGTTATCCGTCACTTGGTTCGCGAGGTTCAAGTAAGTGCGACGTCGGTCCTCGGCATTGAAATAAATGATCGCATTGCGGCAAAAAACGATATCGAATCGCCCTAGATGGGTGAAGCTTTGCAGCAAATTGACCTTCTCGAACGAGACCAGCGCGCGAACTTCGTCTTTGATGCGGTGCCCGCCATCTTGCGGCGTGAAGTATTTGTGGAGGTACCGCGGTTCAAGCCCGCGTGACGTTTCTAACGGCGGATACAGCCCGCGGCTGGCGCGCTCAATCGCGTCGTCAGAAATGTCGGTAGCGAGGATCGAGATATTCCAGTTGCGATAATCGGGCAACGTTTCCATCAGCGTCATCGCGATGCTATACGGCTCTTGTCCGGTGCTGCAAGCGGCTGACCAGATGCGGATTCGCTTGTCGTAGGGGGACTTTGACTTTTCGTCGGCGAGTTCTGGGATCGCTTTGAACATCAATGCTTCGAAGGGGGATTTGTCGCGAAAGAAGAGGGTCTCACGCGTTGTGATCGCATTGACCACATCTTTTTTTAGCTCGGCGCCAGAGGTGCGAGCGCGAGCGGCGAAGTCCACATAGTTGGCGCACCCTTCGCGTTTGACGAGTTCGGCTAAGCGACTCTCGATCAAATAGTCTTTGGAGCTATCCAGAGCGATTCCGCACAGGTCGTAAACAAGTCCGCAAATCGCGTCAATATCTTGAGGCGTCATGTTCCTAACTCCGGCTCCGTTTGACGCAATTGACGATTTCACGTCCGACGTCGTTGAGTGGACAAATCAGATCGGCCAAATCGGCCTCGACGATGCTCCGCGGCATCCCGTAAACAACCGAGCTTTCTTCATTTTGGGCGATGATATTCGCCCCGTGACGCTTTAACAATTTGCAGCCAATTGTGCCGTCGTCGCCCATGCCGGTCATGATTACGCCCAGCGTAGAACCGCCATAGACGTTTGCGACTGAGCGAAACAGGTAATCGACCGACGGTCGGCAATTTCGTTCGTGGGGATCTTCATTGATGCGAATTCGCGTTTGCGCGCCGTCTCGTTCCACCTTCATCTGGCGAGCGCCAGGCGCGATGTAGATCTTGCCAGCGCGAACTTCGTCACCATCGGCCGCTTCCACCACTTCGGTCTGGCAGCGGCGATTGAGATCGTCGGCTAACGATTTGGTGAAAATTGGCGGCATATGTTGAACGACGAAAATGGGAACCGGAAAATCTTGGGGGATGACTGGCAACTGCGAGGTGAGCGCTGGCGGGCCACCGGTTGAAATGCCAATTGCGACGGCGTCGATCGGAAATCGAAACGACAAGTCGCGCGCGGTTTTTAGCGACGAGGGATGCGGCGGCTTCGGCGGTTCGCTTGGTTTGGACGAAAATTCGGATTGACTCAACGCCGCTCCGGCGGTGACCAATTTGGGCGTCCGTACGACGCGCCGCAAATAAGTGTCGACGCTTTGCCGCAGCAATTCGGTCAATGTAGCCGTGCTGGCTTCCACGTTGAGGCCGGTCGGCTTGAGAACAAAGTCAAATGCGCCTAGCTGCAGCGCCGCCATCGTCGCTTTGGCGCCAGCTCCAGTCAGCGCGCTCAACATGATCACGCCGGGTGGATTGGGGAAGCGCTTCATCTGTTGGAGCACGCCGAGACCGTCGATCGTGGGCATTTCGACATCGAGCGTGAGCAAGTCGGGGCGCAGGTATTCGATCTTGTCGAGCGCGATTTTTCCATCGGCTGCGACGCCAACGACTTCTACCTGGGGGATTTGCGCTAGGATGTCTCGAACTAACTTGCGGTACAGCGCTGAGTCGTCGACAACGAGGACGCGAATCCGATCTTCATCACTCATGAATTGCTGCTCCGCTCCTCCTGGCCGCCGAGACGGTGCAGACCGCAGGCCGCGGTCCGCACGTGTGTGGCGTTAATTGGCTAGTGCTGCGTACTCGCTGGTTTCGTGCAGCATTTCATCAATATTCAGCAAGACGACGATGTCCGCTTCACGTTGATGAACGCCGACAAAATAGCGCCCTTCGATCCCTTTGAGATTCGCCGGCGGAGCCGAGACGTCGTCAGCCGTTAGCGTCAAAATGTCAGACACTTTGTCGACGACCAGACCGACCGCTTCGCCTTGCGAGTTGATGATCAGGTTGCGGCTCTCGCGCGACTCTGCGACCGGGTCAAGTTTCAGGATTTGGCGTGGGTCGACGACGGTGACAACTTCGCCACGCAAGTTGACGACGCCGCAGACATGCGGCGGCGCTTGCGGCGCCGGCGTGCATTCTAATTGGCGGTTGATCTCTTGGACGCATCCAATCGGAATCGCCATCAGCAACTCGCCCAGGTAAAACGTGACGAACTGCTGTTCTCCGTCGATGATGCTTTTCTTTTCGTTCTTGGTCATGATTAGACTCCTGCGGTTGACAGTTCTCGAGTAACACCCCCACGCATCGCCTGGCGGCGAAGCGTTTCTACGTCGGTCCGCGTCAAGCGAGCCACCGATGACAACAAGCGTTCGCGATCCATCTTGATTTGATAGTCACTGATCCCTGCCGCTTCCCCTTCGTTACGATGTTCGTCGGAAGCGAGTGAGGTCAAAGCGATGATCGGAATTTCTTTCCATTTGTCCGAGGCACGGACCTTGCGTGAAAGTTCAAATCCATTCATGCGCGGCATTTCGATGTCTGTCACGATCAGGTCGTAGGCGAATTCGCCGCGGAGCAGCGTTTCCCAGGCGATTTGGCCATCTTCGGCGTCAATCACTTGGAAGCCGGCTTCTTCGAGGAAGCCCTTGACCTGGCGACGGAAGAAGTCAGAGTCTTCGGCCAGCAAGACGATCGGATCGTGCGAACGAGTTTCGGCGGCGACCTTGTGATGTTCGAACCACTCGGGACGATGCTTCTCGACGATCTTGAAGACGTCCAGCAAGCGAATCGTCTGATTGTCGAGCACAAATGAGCCGCAGACGCCTGTCTCGCGGAAAGTTGTCGCGTCGATGTTCATCGCGACATTTTGGATATCTTTCAACTGCGGCGCGATCAAGCCAACTTCGTAGCCATTGATCTCGAAGATCACGACAAAGACGCTTTCGAGATCTGCGGGAGCAGGGCGCGCGTTGATGTTGTTCTCCAAACGCATCACCGGCAGTGAAGTTCCGCGATATTGCAGCACTTCTAAGCCGCCGACCGTATCGATCTGATCGGCTCGAATGCGTTCGACGCGAAGCACGACTCCCATCGGGATCGCGAAGTTCTCTTGGGGATGATTGGTGAACATGAGCAGCGATTGCGATTCTTCGGCGGCGTGCAATTCTTCCTGAATTCGTTTCGCTTCAAGGTCGCTTTGATCGGTCAAGTCGAGTTTCGCTTCGGCCCCGATGCCTGAAACGTCCAAGATCAACGCGATGTGCCCATCCCCTAGGATTGTGGCGCCCGAGAGACACTTGCAGCTGCGCAGATGACGTCCTAAGGGCTTCACAACGATTTCTTCAGAATCGTGAAGACAATCGACCGCGAGTCCGTAGCGAGCGCGGCCTGTCTCGACGACGATGATGCTGCTGGTCGTTGTCGCCGCTTCCTTGTTCTGTAGTTGCAGGATTTGCTGCATGCGGACGATCGGCAACAGCGAGCCGCGCAGGCGGAGCATTTCGGCGCCTTTAACGCGGGTCAAACGTTGTTCGTCGTCGGCTCGAATACGAACCAGCTCTGAGATGTTGGCTTGCGGAATGGCGTAGCGATTTCCGCAGGTTTCGACAATCAACGATGGGATGATCGCCAAAGTTAATGGCAACGTGATCAAGATGCTGGTTCCGCTACCGACCTTTGAATCGACGTCGACGGTTCCGCCTAGTTTCTCGATGTTGCTGCGAACCACGTCCATGCCGACGCCGCGTCCGCTGACGTCGGTGAGCTTTTCCGCCGTCGAAAATCCTGCGTGGAAGATCAAGCGAACCGCATCGCGATCGCTCATCTGATCCGCTTGGTCTTGCGTGATCACCCCTTTGATGACCGCTTTTTCTTTCAAGATTATCGGGTTGATGCCTTGGCCGTCATCTTCGATCTCGATCCGGACTTTGCCGGCCTGATGGTAGGCGCGGAGATTGATTTGCCCGGTCGGGCTCTTGCCGGCGGCGACCCGTTTTTCAGGCGTTTCTAGACCATGATCCATCGAGTTGCGGATCAAGTGGGTCATCGGATCGCCGATCGCTTCAATGATCGACTTGTCGACTTCGACTTCCTTGCCGTCGATATGCAGATTACTTTCTTTGCCCAACTTAGCTCCTAGATCGCGAACGACCCGGATGAAGCGATTGAAAACCGAACCGATTGGCTGCATGCGTGTTTGCATGACGGCGTCTTGCAGTTCGCTGGTAACTTGGTCAAGACCTGAAGCGACCGCTTCGAGCCCGGAGTCATTCTTGCACGAGATTGCCTGAATGACCTGGTTGCGGCAAAGCACGAGCTCGCCGGTCAGGTTCATCAAACGATCGAGCACGCTCACCGGAACGCGAATGTTCGCTTCGACGCTGGCCGCGGCCTCGGGGCGATTTTCTTCGCCAGCACTTTTGGGGGCTTGCGCGGCGACTTCTACCGGCGCGGAGACGGTGGGTGTTTCGCTGGCCGGAGGCGGAGATTCAATCTCGCTTGCCGGCGCCGCTGCGCTAACCGCGACGGGCGTCACTTCTTGAGCCGGAGCCGGAGTCGGAGCCGTTGGCGCGACGCCTGCGGCAATTTCGTCAAGCTGAGTGACGAAATTGGCGATCTGCATCGACTCGGAGTTGTCGATATTATTGATCATCGATCGCAGTTGATCCGACGCACGTAGCATGACGTCGATCATCGGCGAATTTGGAATGAGTTCTTTGTTGCGCAGCTTGTTTAGTACGTTCTCAAGGCTGTGCGACAAGTCATTGATGTTGCGCAGTCCCAAAAATCCAGCAGCTCCTTTGATGGAGTGAATCGCGCGAAAGACCGTATTCACCAGGTCGACGTCGATGTTGGCGCCGGCTGCTTCGATGGCAAGCAGTTGCGATTCGACATTTGCGAGATGCTCGTTCGCTTCGATCACAAATTCGGCAACTAGTTCATTGTCTTCGTACATCATTTTCGTTTGCTCCTGAACCGTCTGGACTAGGACGTTGCCGTGGCTGGGTGGTGAAGGTCGGCCGTCTCTGGCAACAGAATCGGCCCTTGGGAATACGTTTCGATATCGCGCAAGTAATCCGCCAAATAGCGATTTAGATTAGCCGGAGTCATTGCTCCGACCGTGAATATCGCTTCTTGCCGGGTAGTGGAAAAATGCTGTTGAGTGTCAAGCAATTCTTGAACCTGTTCGCTGGTCAGCAAGCCAAGTTCAATCGCAGTTTCTCCAAACAAAGCCATGGTGTCGGCTTGACGTTCGAGAATGTGCATCAGTTCTGCGACCCCTAGCATCCGATTTTGTAGGGCGATCTGGCCGATTGGTTTGACCGACCGGGAGTACGCAGTGCGGGCTGCCTGAAGTTGTATTGGCGACATCGCGCCGCGAGAAACGAGGTAATCCTCGAAACTGCTCCACTCAAACGTGGCCGGCAATTGCCCGACCAGCGAGTGAGAGCCAGAATCACTGAAGGTAGATTCGGATTTCAATTCTGAAGCTTGCTTCAGCGTTCGGACTTGATGCACGGCGTGGGACGCGGCGCTACGCCAGTGGTTGATACGGTAGAAGGAAGCTTCGAGTGCTTCGATCATCGGATTCAAATCGACGGCCGGCTTAAACAGGCAGTACTCCGCCCCATAGCTCAGCGCCTCAAGCACCAAATTCATTTTCAGGTTGCTGGTCAACATGATGACCGCAACGCCGATATCGAATTGTTTGATTTGTTGCAGCACCTCGATACCGCTTAGCAGCGGCATTTCGATGTCAAGAATGACCACGCGATATCCGCCGTTGACTAGCGCGCCGCGCCAGCAGGCCGGGTCATTCAATTCATCGACAACGTAGCCATGCTGGGCAAGGCGTACCTGCATTATCCCGGTGACTGCCGGATCATCGTCAATATGAAGGATGCGGTGTTTTTTGTTCATGCCGATTCTGCCCCAGATGAATAAATTCACCTATTTCTCGGATCTCAAAGCTCGGCAAATATAGATCCCGGTTTGTAACTTGCAACGCGAACGAATGCAGGGGAATCTGCGCAAATAGAGATGGTCGTTTCGATTGCTACGACCAGGAGGGTCACGCATGCGACCCAAGAAAGTTAAAGTTCGCGGAACTCCGCGAATATTACGGAATTCGGCGCAGCAATAGCATTCGAATCTCGGGCCCTTGATGAGAGCTTAATTCGGGAGCAGAGAGAGTCAGCTCTCCCGCTGCTTGAGGCAGCTGAATGACTCCCAAAGAGAGCGGAGCGAAGTCTTTTACCGGGGATTCGCTGCCGCGCGACGCCCGATCCAGCTCTGGACCATA
This sequence comes from Blastopirellula sp. SH421, assembly GCF_057808535.1. NCBI lineage: Bacteria > Pseudomonadati > Planctomycetota > Planctomycetia > Pirellulales > Pirellulaceae > Blastopirellula > Blastopirellula sp. SH421. The sequence goes on along the minus strand of NZ_CM173712.1, from coordinate 5,753,183 downwards.
GGCAGGCGGATCATGCGGACTGGTGATCTCGCGCTGCGTCGATTGATCGGCGAAGCTCAACTGAAGTTTGGTTCCGACCACGCTTTGGGGGGCTGCATAGTAGACAATCGGCTCGTATTGGCCGGCTTGACCGATTTCAATATCCCAAGTGATTTTATCATTCGCACTCTTCCATCCGGTGAAATACGAACAATTGGGCGCCGGCGCGCTACGGCGAATATTTCCGTGCGGGTTCCCGTCTCTGGCTGGTAACTGCGTGAGATCCGCATAGCCGACCGTAAACGGACGGTCCTGGGCTTGCATTTGCGTGGCAATTTCGCGGCGGAACTGGTCGGCGGCTTGAGTTAGTTCCCTCACGAGATCCGGGTATTGCGCCGCAACATTTTTTTGTTGCCCAACGTCCTTGGCGATCTCGTAAAGATGCCCAGCTGCATCCAGCCGGAATCGCTGAGAGCGCACGCTGACCTGTTTCCATTTGTTGATTTGGATCGAAAAGAGCAGACGTTCTGGCAACGCTGACTGTTGTCCCAACAGCACCGGTGCAAGACTGCGGCCATCCAGCGGCTTTTGGGGTTGAAATTGGATGTCTGCCAGGCTGGCCAACGTGGGGCCCAGATCGACCGCGCCGGCGAGCTGCTCGAGCTTGACACCGGCGGGGATGTGACCGGGCCAGCGAATAAAGAGGGGAGAGCGAACGCCTCCCTCATCGATCGAACCCTTACGTCCCTTCATGCCGCCGTTCCAACGCCAGCTATTGGGACCGTTGTCGGAGAAGTAGATCACGATGGTGTCATCGGCAAGTTTCAGTTGGTCAAGCTTTTTCAGCACGCGGCCGACGTTCCAGTCGATGTTCTCGCACATCGCCAACGCGGCGCGGGTCATCGCCAGGTCTTCCTTCTGGGGATCACGATTTCGCATTTCGACGTCGACATCGGCGAATTTGTTGTAAAACCGGTCGGGAACTTGCATCGGCGAATGTGGCGTATTGAACGGCACGTAACATAAAAACGGCTTGTCCCGATTTTGCTCGATAAACGCAATCGCTCGATCGGTTAGATCGTCCACGATAAAGCCCTCGCCGCGAATCAAATTGTTATTGTGCTCGAGCCAGGGATCAAAATAGTTGCCCCAATGTCCGGAGCAAAACCCGCAGAATTCGTCAAAGCCGCGCGCGTTAGGATGGTAGGGAAACTGCGTGCCGTTGTGCCATTTGCCGAATGCGGCGGTCGCGTAACCGGCGTTTCGAAATGCTTCCACAAAGGTTTGTTCATCCAAGTTCAGCCGTTCCCGGCCGGTCGATACGCCGCGGACCCCGCCGCGAGCATGAAATCGCGCCGTCAAGAACTCGGCACGTGTGGGAGCGCACAAACTGCAGACGTAGAACCAGTCGAACGAGGCTCCTTGCTGGGCGATCTCGTCAATGTGGGGAGTCGCTAGATTTTGATTGCCTTGAAAGCTCAGATCTCCCCAGCCTTGGTCGTCGGCTAAAAAGATGACGACGTTTGGACGCCGCTCGGCGTAGCTCCACGAAGTAAACGTCAGCAAGAGGGCCAACGTCGCAAAGATCAGGCGTGCATTCATCAGGCGTCAATCCAAAGGGGCGGTGGGCGGACACGCTTAGTTTAACCCGAATCGCACGCCGATGCACGCTGCGCTAGTGGATGTAGTCGGCTAGCGACGCACGATCTTTAAACGCATTAGTGATCGGGCGATCAGCGATGTACTTGTGAATCGTCATCCAGGCGAATTCCTGCTTATCAGGATTGGCCGGATCTGGCTCTGGCAGCGCAACTCCGTCTGCTTCGACATAGGCGGTGCGAATTACCGGCACGCGTTGGCTAGCTTTGGGCGCCAAGTCATAGTCAGTTCCTTGAGTTTGCAGCAACCATGTGTTTTCGCGAAATCCGCTCAGCAGTCGTGCTTTGGCGCCTTGGATTTGACGATCGCGGTCGGCTTGGCTTAAGCCTTCTGTCTGCGCGATGGCTTCTAACAGCTTTTGCGTTTCGGAAACATCAAAACTGACCCAGCCGTAAGGAGGCAAGTATGTTTCGAGCTTGCAGTGCGATGGCGAATTCTTCGGAAAAAGAGAAATCCCATAGGTGACGCGCGTCGGATAGCCTAGCGCTCTTCCTAGCGAGGCGCAAAATCCATGGTAGTCGCTACAGTGGCCATGGTGATTGGTCAACGCATGCAGCGAGCTGGCTTGCAGAGAAGCGTCGACATGATCGTACTTGAAATCGCGAATCACGTAGTCCATGACCGAACCCATGTTCACTAAGGGATTGCCTGGCTCTGGAACCAGCTGGGCGGCGAGTTCGCTGAATTGTTGATTCACAACAACCGCTTGAGTTTCACCAGCGCGATAGGGAGCAAAGGCAGTTGGCCAGGAAGCCACAGAGCGAATCCGTGAAGGCTCAAGCTTCCAGTCCAACTGCCAGACCTTTACTTGGAAGCGATGCCGAATAATCTGCGCGCCCTGGGGATCGTCAAATTCAAAGTAGGCGAATTGATTGCCATATTTCGCTTCGACATGCATGGTCGGCGTGACCTGTAGTGGAAACGTAGTCCAATCGCTTTGCTGAACTTCTTGTCCATGATTGGAGGGGGGAACCGGAACCCAGACTTTCAACTTGTGCGTGTGGTAGGGAGGCGTGACGACAATCGAGAAATCGACCTCGAATTGAACCGGTTGGCTCCGCTCGGCTTGGTAGGTTTGAGAGGGATCCAAGTCCGCAGCCGCAGCCGTTGGAGTTTGGGCCGCGACGGTAGAAACTGTGAAGAAGCAGAGAGCAAAAGTTCGCAAAAATTGCCGCATGCGGTAGGGCTCTGAATAGTGGCCGGATAAAGAAACGCTCAAACGATTATTGTAATCTTTGTGTGAACGTACTTCAAATCACCAAAGTTCGCAGGGAAGCGGCTGCCCTGTTCGGAGTATGCCAGCGGCCTCTTTTTGAAAAATGCGTGAGAATTGGCCTTGCGTCGTACGCCGGATCGCCGGTATTTACCTGCGGTGAACTTTGGGAGTCAGATTTCGATCCCCAAAATTTTCTAGCAACTTCGTCGACAACTGCGCGGGAATTTTCCTGAATGCGCAGAAGTTGAGCTTGACGTAGTTTGTGAGAATCCGTATTTAACCCCACCGCTACCTAAGGCCCGTACGGAGACGTTCCGTCGGTCGTCGAGATCCGTGTGGATCCGCGACGGTGGGAATTGGGCCGATTTGCCGGATGTTGCGGGACGGAAAGCAAGTCGCAGTAGGGGGAATGAGATAAACAAGATGGAAAATGGAATTCCTCAGATGATTTGGCGGGCGGCAGAACGCCCCAATCATTTCAATCAGACAAGGAGAGTCGCGTTGAATTCCGCCGTGAAATCGTTGACGTACTGCCTAGTGGCAACCGCATTGATGTGGTCAAGCGCTATGGCGCAGGATTTCGGCAATCAAGCTGACCTGCGAAAACAGCAAGACATGCTTCGCGATGCTCGTCAAGCGATGCGACGCGGCGATCTGGATCAAGCGGAGTCGTTGATCAACAACGCATCGCAATTCCAAACGCCGAACGATCCTTTGTATGACAAATTTCGCGACACGCCGGAAAAAGCGAAAGCCGCGCTCGAGGAGCTGCGATTCGCCAAACTACCCGGCCAAAACGAATTGACGGCCGCCATGCGAGGCAATCCGCAATTGGATGCGGAGACCTTAATCGGTCAGGCTCGTACGGCATTGGCCAATGGCCAATCGTTGGCTGCGGTCGAACTGTATCACAAGGCTTGCAAGCTGAACGTGCAGTTGGCTCCCGGCGCCTACAACACCGAGCGTCTTCGCGAAGATCTGATCACCTCCGGTATTCAGCCCAGCATGCTGATGCCGCAAAGTGCTCCGACGCGAACGCCTCCGGTCGCCGATCCTGCGGCGGTGAACAATCCGTACGCCAGTCAATTTGGACAAAGCAGCTATCAAGCGGCGAACCCCGACTCGGCAAGAAAGCTGATGTTGGATGCACGGCTCGAACTAGCTCGCAGCAATATGGCGGTCGCACATCGTCTGGTAGAGCAAGCTCGCAGCATGGGAGTTGTCTTTCCTGCTGGCCAGGATTCTCCAGAAAAGATTGACGATCTGATTCGTCGAACCGATGCGGTGTTTCGTACGCCTCCAGGGCCACAGGCGGGCAAGATGTTTGCCGCCGTCATGCTAGAGCAAGCGGCTGGATTGATCGCCTACGATCAACTGGGTGACGCCGAACGATTGATTCGCCAGGCTGAGCAGTTGGGTGGCGATTACAGCGAAGCTCGCTTTACCCCCGATCAACTGAAGGGAGAAATCGCTCGTCGTTCGCAAAATGTCGGCGCTGCTCCGGCTAGAAATCTTCCGGCAGCCAATTTGCCGGCAGGAGCTTCGTCACACGATCAACAGCAAGCAGTTTTAGCTCAGGCCAAAGCAGCGATGGAAGGCGGCAACATGGCCGCCGCCGAAATGTACTTTGAGCAAGCTAAGAATATTCAAGTCAATCCTCGTGAATACGTCGCTGGCGATTTGCGTCCTGAAATCATGATGATGGAACTCGATCGTGCCCGCGGCGGCGTTCGCCAGGCCTCGGGAGAAGCGACCGCTGGATTCGCCGGTTCACAAAGCATCTATCAGCCTGAGTATGACGACTCTCGCAACGTTCCGGCCGGCGCCAATATGAACGCCGAGTGGAACGCAGGTGGAGAGAACCCCGGCTTCCAAATGCTGGAAGACGGCGAACTCGCGCTGAAGATGGGAGACAAGGTTCGTGCTCGTCAGATGTTCGAGGCGGCCTGGAAAAACAAAGATTCGCTCGATCCTCAAAGCCGTCAACGGCTGCAAGACTATCTGCGTTACAGCACTCAGCCGCTCGGTCAGGAAGTTCAGCAAACCAGCAACGCTCCTTCACCTCTGGAAGCTGTCGACGCTGAACAGTTGGTTCTGCAACGTCAGCTGTTCGCCGAGGTGACTCGTGAGCAATCGAGTGCTGACCGGATGCGAGAAAGCGATCCGCGGGGCGCTTTGGATTTGTTGATGCAAGTTCGCCAACGCGTCGCTGATTCGACAGTTGATTCCAAGGTGAAAGATCAGTTGCTTGCTCGGATCGATCGCAGCTCGGAAGGGCTGAAGAATTACATCGAGATCAACAAAGCTCAAATCGAACTGGATGAGCAGAATCGCGCGATCGATGAATCGATCCGCGAGAAACGCCAGGTCAATCTTGAAATCGAATCGCGGTTGGTCAAGATCACCGATCAGTTCAACGAGCTGATGGATCAATTGCGTTGGGAAGAAGCGGAAGTCTTGGCTCGCCAGGCTCGCGAGATCGCTCCCAACGAGCCGATCGTGCAAAACATGTTGTGGAAAGCCAAGACGGCTCGTCGAATGCACAACAACATGATTTTGGCGGACAAAAAAGAATCTGGCTTTATCAACACGATGATGAGCGTTGAGGATTCGTCCATTCCGTACGATGATCGTAACCCGATTACCTACTCAGATGCTACCCAATGGGCTCAGCTGACGAAGTCGCGTAAGAAGTACGACGCTCGTACGATGCAAATCTCAGATGATGAGCAGCGGATTCGCAGTGCTCTAAAATCTCCCGTCGATTTGAAGTTCAACAAGCAGTCGCTGCAAACGGTCATCGACACGCTGGCCAGCGTGGTTGGGATCAATATTATCATCGATGAAGCGGGTCTGCGCAGCGAAGGGGTGACCCCGAGCCAAGAGATCACAATTAGTATGAACACGCCGGTTCGCCTGGAGAGTGCGCTACTGCATATCCTGCAGCCGCTTCGCTTGGCGTACGTGATCGAAGGGGAAGCCTTGAAGATCACGGGCGAATCGTTCCGCAGTCGCAAAATGATCAACCTGACCTATCAGGTCGCTGACTTGGTGATTCCGATCCCGAACTTCATGCCTAGCTACAACCTTGGTTTGGCGGGAGCTTTGAAGTCGGCCTACGAAACCATTGGTTATGGTGGCGTTCAATCGTTGCCGGCCGCCAACGGGATGGGAGCCTTCGCCGGTGGCGGAGCCGCGAATTCGAACGGTTCGGTCCTGGGACAAAATCTGCCGCCGGGATTGATTCCGGGCGTCGGTATGGGAAGCGGTCAGGTTCAGTCAGGTACTCCGCAGGGTGGAAACTTCGGTCTCCCCGGCATGGGTGGACCTGGCGGCATGGGTGGCGGCGTTCAGCCTGACTTTGACTCTCTGATTCAGCTAATTACGACGACGATCGAACCAGAATCGTGGGAAGAATTGGGTGGCCCCGGCGCCGTTCAACCTTTCGCGACCAACCTCAGTCTAGTGGTTAGCCAGACGCAGGAAGTTCATGACAAGATTGCTGACTTGTTGGAGCAATTGCGACGTCTGCAAGACTTGCAGGTCACGATCGAAGTTCGCTTCATCACGCTCAACGACAACTTCTTTGAACGTATCGGTATCGACTTTGACCTTACGATCAAAGACAACACTCAGGGGCTGAATGGCCGAGGTGACAGTGGTAGCCCGAGCATTACGATCGGTTTGGATCAAGCGGGTAATCCGACCTCCAACCTCGACTTGTCATTCGCCCAGAATACCTTTGCCAATACGGTGCCTGCGGTTGGTGGTCTAGGAGCCGCAGCAGGTTCGATCGGTGGTACGTTTGGTTTCGCGATGTTGAGCGACATTGAAGCGTACTTCGTCATGCAGGCCGCTCAAAGCGACTTGCGATCGAACGTGATGCAAGCCCCTAAGGTTACCTTGTTCAACGGTCAAACCGCGTTCGTCACCGACTCGACGCAGCGTCCGTTTGTGACCAGCGTTACGCCGGTGGTGGGCGACTTTGCCGCGGCTCAGCAGCCGGTGATCGTGGTGCTTAACGAAGGTACTTCACTTACCGTCCAAGCGGTTGTTTCCGCCGATCGTCGATTTGTCCGTTTGACGCTGGTTCCGATGTTCAGCCAAATCGGTGATGTCGAGACGTTCACCTTTGAGGGAACTTCAACCTCGCGAACCGATTCGTCGGTCACTGACCCGGATGCGGCGGACGGCGGTTCAACCACCGACAACGAGGAAGAACAAACGACCGGCACCACGGTCCAACAGCCTGAGTTCTCGATCATCACGGTGACCACCACGGTCAGCGTACCGGATGGCGGGACCGTGCTCTTGGGCGGTATCAAGCGTCTGAGCGAAGAACGCCGCGAAGTGGGCGTGCCGATTGTGAGCAAACTGCCTTACATCAACCGTTTGTTCCGCAACGTCGGCATCGGCCGCACGACGCAAAGCCTGATGATGATGGTGACTCCACGAATCATCATTCAGGAAGAAGAAGAAGAAAAACTCGGCTTGAGTGATCTCAACAACTAGCCGACTGCAGATTGTAAGTAGCGTGACCTCCGGCCGCCGTCAGTCGCACTCTTGTAGTGCGACTACGGCGGCGTCTTTTTGCGCCCACCAAATTTGGTGTAAACTGAGGCCAGGCAGTTTATCACTTCAAAGGGCGGAATCATGGCGAAGCTTGTACTCGTTTTGGCGGCAATCTGCGGTCTCACCGGCGTCGCAGCCGGCGCACTCGGCGACCACTCGCTGCAAAAGTATCTCGAAGAGAATCAAATCATCGATGTCGAGAAGCCGCGCGAGAGATTAGAAATCGGCGTTCGCTACCAAATGTTTCACGCCGTGGCGCTGCTCGGCATTGGTGCGTTGTTGTTGGCCAGTGATCGCGGAAGAGCCGCCGCGATGATCTCGGCGTTTTTCTTCTTTGCCGGGATTTTGGCGTTCTCTGGCACGCTTTACGCGCTCGCGTTCACGCAAAATGAATCATTGGCGATGATCGTGCCGTTTGGCGGCACCGCTTTTTTGATCGGCTGGGGAGCGTTGATCATTGCTGGGCTCCAGGCTCGCCCGCATGGAATGGACGTCGAGTAGCTAATCGAAGTCCCATTCCCCAGTGCAGTAATGCAGTAACGTCAACGGAATACTGATGGTTAAGCGGTGCGTCGGCTTAGAACTGCTCGCGCACCCAGTGTTCTAGATCGAACTTCAAATGTCCTTTGGCGATCTCCTTGTCGAGTGATTGATTCGCTTTCTCGACCAGTTTCGGTTCATACCCTTCGATCTTCTCGGCGACTTCGTCCTTCAATTCGTGTCCCAGTTTTTCGATCAACTGTCCATTGGCCAAGCCGACACGCTGCAGCTCAAAGTGCAGCATCTGAAGATCGGCCGAGACGACATGCGGCTGTAATTCTCCAGAGACGAGGAGCCCGAGCGTGTTCCAGCGAACTTGGGTTTCGCAGTCAAGCGACATCCGGATCGTCGCGTCGGCGACCGCCGAGATTCCCATGATGCGAACGCCGCGGCTCCACTCTTGCAGTTCGGCTTCGGCCGTCACTTTCAACGTGACATTCAGCCGCGTCGTGATTTTGTCTGCTTGGACGGCGAGCGACTCGACTTCGACTTGAATGTCATCGTTGGGGTTGACGATCTGTACGTGGTACCGTTTCCAGGTGCCGTTGTTCTCTGGTTGTTTGCGGCGCTCGACCCGAAAGTCCTTGAAACTGCCCCGGAATTTCACCCCCTTGGTGAAATCCTTTTGGCCACCCCATTTTCGCTCGTCACTGTAGGAGGCAGGGATATTTTCGAGAGCGATCCATTTCGCGACGCCAGAGAGAAATGCGTTGGGTGCTGCGTAGACCGGCGCCGCCGCTAGCAATAGCGTCAAGAGAGCGGCCAGTTGTCGCAAACACGGCATAAAAAACGTCCCGATACGGCGGAGTAACACTACTCACTACCGTATGTCGGGACGTTTGGTTCGACAAATCGAGCGAGATCTCGATTTCGAAGAGACTAACGATTATTCGTGTGGGAAGGTCATTCGCCACGGATCGAGCGCCTTGGTCAGATCGGTTTCGGCGATCTCACCCTGCTCTTTCGCCAGTTCGCGAATCGTTTTGCCTGATTTGAAAGCATCTTTCGCCATCTTGGCCGCTTTGTCGTAGCCGATTAGTGGGTTCAAGCTGGTGCACATCGACAGGCTTTGCTCGACCGATGCGTTGCAGGCTTCTTCGTTCGCCTCCAGCCCATCACTGCAGAACTCCACAAACGCGTCGCAGGACGAAGCCAATAAGCGGATGCTTTCCAGCGTCGTTTGTCCCATGACCGGCATCATGATGTTTAACTGGAAGTTGCCGCCGGTCGCGCCGCTCATGGTGATCGTGGTGTCATTGCCGATCACTCGGGCACAAACCTGCATCATGCTTTCACACATCACTGGGTTCACCTTGCCCGGCATGATCGAGCTGCCGGGCTGACGATCGGGCAGGACTACCTCGAAGAATCCGCAGCGTGGTCCGCTGCCGAGCCAACGAATGTTGTTGGAGACGTTAAACAGCGTGTTGGCGATCGTCTTTAAGATTCCATGACATTGCACCAAGCCGTCACGCTGGGCGTTGGCTTCAAAGTGATTGATCGCTTCGACAAACGGAATGCCGGTGCCGGTCGCCAATTCGGCGGCGACACGTTTGGCGAACTCGGGATGGGTATTGATGCCGGTGCCGACCGCCGTGCCGCCGACCGGAAGTTCCAACACCGCGTCTTGGGCGACGCGAGCGCGTTCGATCGATAGTTCGATCTGACGTGCGAAGCCGCCGAACTCTTGACCCAGGCGAAGCGGAGTCGCGTCCATCAAGTGAGTGCGACCGATCTTGATAATCTTGTCCCACTCCATCGCCTTTTTGGAGAGCGACTCGTGCAGTTTTTCGAGCGCCGGCAGCAGGTGATTCTCGATCTGCATCGCGACGGCGACATGGATCGCGGTGGGGAACGTGTCGTTGGTGCTTTGGCCCATGTTCACATGGTCGTTGGGATGCACCGGCTTTTGTTGCTCAAAGCGGTCGCCGCCGAGGATCTCAATCGCACGGTTGCTGATCACCTCGTTGACGTTCATGTTGCTAGAGGTGCCGGAGCCGGTCTGGAAGACGTCGATCGGGAACTCGCCATCGAACTTCCCTTCGCGGACTTCGATCGCAGCGTTGAGCAGCGCTTCGACCTGCTGGTCGCTAAGCGGGTTTTTGCCGCTGCCGGTTAGCTTGCCCAGGTCGCGATTGGCGACGGCGCACGCATGTTTGACCCAACCCATCGCATGGATCAAAGCTGGCGGCAGCTCCCAGCCCGAGATCGGAAAGTTCTCGACGGCTCGCTGCGTTTGGGCGCCATAGTAGGCCTTGGCGGGGACCTTAACGTCACCCATCGAGTCTTTTTCGAGGCGATATTCAGACATGGCGGCAGATTTCCAAGAGATGGGGGGAGTGCTAGGAACGCCGGGTGACAGCAAAACTCGGCTTGGTCCCCGTCATCTTACCTTTGGCGACCGAAGCCGAAAACCGGCGCCAGAGCGGTGAGGACCCGTTAATTGGGGCGGGCTCCGTACACGATCGCGGTTTTGGTAGCGGCGAGGGGGCGGACCCAGGTCGAAAGTTGCGCTGTCGCTTCAAAAAAATCTTTCGCCATCGCGGCGGCGGCCGCTGGATACCGTTCGCGCCGATCGCCATAGCGGAACGAAAACTCGGCCGCAGTGACCTCCCCTGCTCTGCCGGCGGTCCAGAGGATGACGGCGACCTCCGCTTTGACACGTTCCCCCTTTTTGTCGCCAAAGATGAACTCGGCCCCGCGATAGACGCGCTCGTGGGGACGAAAGTCGTTTACCACGCACAGGGGGACCTGTTTTCGCTTCTTTTCGCTCCAAGAGAGTTGCTTGAGCCCGGGGAACAAACGGGCCGCGCCAGCGACGTCAACCGGCGTGTTGCGACTGCTTTTGACCGTTGCCGTGCAGCTATGTGAAAAGCGACTATGTTGGACCAGCGATTTTCCCTGGTCGTAAGATAGCAACAGGAGATCTTCTTCCAACTTTTGTTTTTGCGTCAATCTTTTGGCTGCGGAGACATTCGCACCGGCAGCGACGTAGCGATCCGCATCGCGCAGCTTCAGCGTATACTCGGCCATTTTACTGCCGCACGTTTGGCGGCGGCGAAACGTCATCCCATGATTTAGCCGCAGCTCATGTTCAGGCGAGTCGAGAAAGACGATCTCCCGCTCTTCCAGCAATCGCAACGGCGAGGCTTGCACAGCATCGCGCGAATTACCGTGTGCGAAAAAGCACAGATCGACCCAAAACTCGGTCACGGCATCGTCGAGATCCCCGAACTTTTTTGGTTCGAGCATCACTTTGTATTCACGAGAGACGATCAGTAGTTTTTTCATGAAGGGCGACCTAGAGCTTACGCGCGTTCGATCGGAAATGCCAACACATCGGCCAGCGTCGTTGCGCCAGTCTTGATCATCAACAAGCGATCCATGCCCAGAGCCGTGCCGCTGCAAGCTGGCAGGCCATACTCCATAGCGTCTAATAGGCGGCTAGATTCTGGCAGCAAATTTTTGCCGTCTTCGCTTCGAGCCTGGTTGTTCACTTGATTTCGCTGACGCATTACATCTGCGTCAAGCAGTTCATGATAACCGTTGGCCAACTCGATCCCCTGCACGTACAGCTCAAATCTTTCGGCGACCGGCGGATCGGTGTCGCTGACTTGCGCCAGTGCGGCTTGTGACGCTGGGTAGTCATACAGAATGGTCGGCGCATTTACACCCAGGTTGGGCTCGATCAGTTCGGTCAGCAGCAGCTCAAGCAGCAGATCGCGATCCGATCCGTCATACGACTCCGGCAGTGGAACCTGCTGCTCCCGCGCAACGCTCAGTAATTCGGCCCCGGTAGCGTGATGCGGATCAATTTCGACATGCCGCTCAAACGCGTCGGAGTAGGTGAGCAGCTCCACTTTGGCGCCCAGGATCTGACCGGCCAGATCAGCCAGCAGTTGGCGCCCGGCGGCATAATCATCGCCCACACGATACCACTCGAGCATTGTGAACTCGACATTATGTCGCTGTCCGACTTCGCCGCCGCGGAAGGCTTTGCAGATCTGAAAGATCGAGGTCGCGCCGGCCGCCAACAGCCGCTTCATCTCAAACTCGGGCGACGTCTGCAGCCAAAGCTTTTGGCCCACGTCGGGACGACGAGGATCTGCGAATAGCGTCACGCCCAGCGGATCCAAATGGCGGTCGATCACGCTATCGTGCGAGAGGAGCGGGGTTTCGACTTCTAGAAAGTCGCGAGTCAGAAAGAATCCGCGGACTTGTTGCAGAAGTTCGCTCCGCGCGCGGAGCATCTTTAACGAACAGGTTGGTCGCCAATCTTGAGCAGCGGCGGAAGCGTCAGGCGTCATCGGCGGTTACACTGGTGGCGAAGAAAAAAGCGGTTTACCGGCTTTAGTTTACCGTAAATGTTCGGTGCAAACTGGGGTCAAAGAAACGAAGGCCGCGAGCGAACAATTAGTAGTGGTCGCAGGCACTCCGTTTCCCGCAGGTTGAGCAATTACCAGCGTGTGTCAAACCGATTATCACAGTTTCGGAGGGAAACTTCATGCCTGAATGCCGATTGCCTCCGCTCCGTGATAACTGGCGGCGTCATCGTACCTGGGTGCGGATCGGGGCGATTTTTGTCGGCTGTACGGCTATTCCGTTGATGGTCTTCCCGGTTTGGTTTCCGGCTGCAAAGACTGTAGCCGGTTTGCTCTTACTTCCGGAATCGGTGCTGGGGTGCATCTGTTTCATGCTGTTTTGGGACAAGGGAAATTACCTTTTTGGCTGCGATGGCCAATTGCTTATCCGCCGTGGAGATCAGATCGAACGTGTCGCAAAGGATCGGGTCGCTGAGATCTATTGGCGTCATGAGCAATCTTTGCCGCACGCGATCTATCTGGATAACGGCGAGCGGATCTTTTGCAGCAGTCCCCATAATTCGCCACAGGCTTACGAATGGATTCATTTTTTCCAGGAGGAATTTCCTGAAGCTGCCCAAGAGGGCTGGCCCAAATATTGCCAGAAGCGATTGTTGAGACGACGCAATTATTTGCAGCCTGATCGATTGCCCAGTGCAAACGAAATACGTCTGACTCGTGCCGGCATTGATCGGAAGATATTCTGGTTGCTATTGATTCTCGTCGCAGATGCCGTCTGTGTCGCCTGGTTGATTGGCGCTGCGAATATGGATGTTGGATTACTGTGCCCCGTCTGCTTTTTCGTGATTCCCCTATTCGGGTTGCGATTTCTCATCCCTGCCGGCGGCACGATTGTGTATGGCAAGAAGACGTCGCTTTACTGGATCTTGATTCCGTTAATCACCAGCCAAATTATGATGGTCGCGATCTGCGTGTTAATTTTGGGGCTTCGCCAGCAGAATGCGCAACTTGTCGAATGGGGCGAACTTGTTGCACTCGCTTCGCTTTCTGCCGCTCTCGCCGTGACATTGATATTGTTGGCTCGGAATTCGGCCGTTTCCCGCTCCATCACGCCCGAAGAAGCAGTGGCCGAGTGGGAACGCCTGGATGAAAAGATGTTGATCAAAGAGGAAACGGACTAGGCAAGCGGATTGCAAAGTCGCGACCGATCTAGGTACGCTTCCCATTGGAGACTCGCGTGATCACATCCAAAAAGAAGGAACTGCACGATCCGCGATCTGGCGAACTCGCGATTTTGCGATGGGCGTTTTGCATCGTGCCCATGACTACTGTCAGTGCATTGCTTGTCGCCGCCTATTACGGCGAAATGGAACGAGTTCTACCGCTGGTCCTTTTGATGGGCGGGTGCTTGTTCAGCTTTTGTCTGGTATGCCATTTCGTCAGCCAGCATTGGGCGATTATCGATTTTGATCGAGACGCACTTTTGGTAGTGCGCGAAAAAAAGGAAATTCGCATACCGACATCTTCCGTCGTGCGATTGGATTGGTCGTACTGGGAGAATGTCGTGCTCTGGACGGATGATGGCCGACAACTTCACCTGGGAAGAACTACGGATGGCGAGCGGCGTTTACGTTTCTATCACTTTTTGCGGGCCTGCATTCCCGAAGAAATCCAGCAGCACTGGCCGCAGTTTTGCAAACGAAGTCTCCATTGGCGCGACCAATGGCAGCGGCAAAACCGAGAACCAAAACAGGGCGAGTTTTTAGCGACGCGGCGTCAGTTCGATCGGAATTGGCTTTGGGTGGTTCCTCTGGCGCTGCTCGACGGCGTACTCGCTGCCGTAGTCACTCAGCAATGGGACGTTGCCTTGGCGATTCCGCTGGCGATTGTTGTCTTGTTGTGGATAGCCAGAATGGTCATTCCGCCCGGTGGAGAAGTACGGCAGAAGAACAGAGTTGCAAATTCATGGTTGCCCATTTTTATGTTGTTGCTGAATCTGATCGGCGACGTCGTACTGGCTGCGATCGTCGCGATCCGATCGAATGAGCCTAGCTATGTGACAACTGGTGAGACCGCCTTGCTCGTGATCGGGATCGTCGGAAGCGTTCTTCTTTTATTGGCCCTGTTTCTGGCCGTTTGGATTGCTGGTTCCCGTCCGATCCATCAAGCGGTTGAGCAGTGGGCGGCATTGGATGAAGAGTTGCGCAGCGCAGAGACCTATTCCAAAGGGGACTAGGTTACGCCAGCGTCGCCAACACATACGGCCCTTTCGGAATCACCGCGATCGAAGCATCATCGCCATGCTCGGCCAGCGCACTGGCGATCGCCGCTTCCACGCTGGTCGCCGGTTCGACAAAGAGTTCGCTCAGTCGCTCGGCGGGGATGCCGTCGGAGACCATGACGATCTTCGCCTGGCGCACCGCTTTGGCCAGTTCTTCTAATTGCCATTGGTCCATCACAAAGCAATCGGGATCAAGGATCGCCGTCATGAACGCGTCGAGACTGTCGTACTGACTGAACAGCGACGTAAACGGCGGGCTGCCGATTCCTTCGGTCAGACTGGCGGCGACGATGATCGTGCCCCCTTTCTTTACAACCTTGGCGGCGGCGACCATTGCCTTTACGGATTGATAGAAGGTCGTATCCAGCGGATAGCCGGCGCTGCTGGTGATGACGATATCGGCCGGCTTATCAAGCGTGTCAACGACGACTTCACGAACGAACTCGACGCCAGCTTCGAAGGCTTGGATCATGTCGCCGGCAACAAATTTTAACGGACGACGATGCGCGTCGATCACCACGTTGATGATAAAGTCGCAGCCAGCGGTTTGGGCGATTGATGTGTTCTCGAAGTGAACCGGGTTGTCCACTAAACAGCCCATCGTCGCGTTTTCATGTTCCAGAAAGCGGGGCGAATGCCAGGCTCGGATTGTGTCGATGTGGGCGATGCCGGGACAGATCAACTTGCGCCCCCCAGAGAAACCGGCCATGAAGTGAGGCTCGATCAAACCGACGGTAATTTTTAGATCCGCTTCGACATAGCGTTTGTCGATCCAGATCGGCACGCCGTTGGGACTTTCGCCCAAGTAAACGTGCTCCTCGCGGTTCTCGCCGTAATGATTTTCGATCCGGTAATGATCGAAGATGTATTGGCCGACCATCTCGACCAACTCTTCGCCATGATTGGGGCGATG
This sequence comes from Blastopirellula sp. SH421, assembly GCF_057808535.1. NCBI lineage: Bacteria > Pseudomonadati > Planctomycetota > Planctomycetia > Pirellulales > Pirellulaceae > Blastopirellula > Blastopirellula sp. SH421. The sequence goes on along the minus strand of NZ_CM173712.1, from coordinate 5,737,701 downwards.
CAGTCCGGTCGCATTGAGGATCACAATCTTGTTGCGGGGGATTCCCGCCGCTTCGAGGATCTCTAGCGTCGGCCGCAAGATGATCTCGTTGGGGACGGGACGCGTAATATCGCAAATCACGATGCAGGCATCTTTTTTCCCTTGGGCCAGTTTAGCCAGCGGCGCGGTTCCTAGCGGTTTCTCCAGGACTTCAAGCAGCACCGCGTTGGGGTCGGCCAGCGGCGGCGCGTCTTTGTAAGAGAGCGTGCGGACATTGCCATTGTCAGGGATCTCAGCGACGAGACCACTACGACCATACTCCAACTTGACCTTCATGCGGGCTCTATCCGGGGGCGGGATCGAGAAACGGGGACGCCAGAATTCTACCAGCTTTTGTGTGGCGCACAAAAAAAGCCCAGACACGGCGGTCCAGGCTTTTTTGTGTGGGATTGTCGCAGCAAAGACTATTCGTCTTTGGTCTTCTTCTTTTTCTTCATCGAGATCTTGATGACGCGCGTCTTCGGAATGCCGATCGGCGAGTCGGTCTCGGGGTTGAATTTGCCGGCTTCACGCATCTTTTCGAGGCGTTCGACGCGGGTCAGGACGCTGCGAGACGAAATGCCGCCGCGCTTGATTTTCAGGCTGCTGTCAATGGTCACGGTTCTATCTCCGGTATAGGAAACGGCCCGAATCATCTTCTAGAGCCGTCAGTTGGTCGCGTGGAAACCTCCCAGTTTATCGATTTCTGCGGCTGAGACAAGGGCCAATCGCTGCGGATTGTACTTGCTGGCATTTACCGGGTATCGATCTCTTTGATCCCTGCAATCATTGTCAAAAAGTCTCGCATCGTTTGAGGGCGATCCTTAGGATTGACCTGGATGCAGCTCAAAATCGCTTTCGCCAGCCGGGGATCGATATAAGGGCGCAGTTTGAAGATATCTTGCGGCGCGATGGTATCGTGCTGCAACGCATCTTTGCCGGTGCCGGTATGGGCCAGCCAGGGAAGTTCGTAAGTGCATAAACGAAATGCAGTTACGCCAAACGCAAAGATGTCAGACCGTTGATCGGTCGTTCTCCGACGAACGATCTCGGGGGACATATAGTTGGGAGTTCCGGTACGGTTGCCGGCGGCCATAAATTCAGGCTTGGCGGGCAAGCTGAGACCAAAATCGATCAGTTTCACCGTTTTGCCGTCGCGCGAAACAATAAAATTGCGACTGCAAATATCGCGGTGAATGTATCCCTGATCGTGGACATAAGCCAAACCTTCGGCCATTTGCCGCAACAGATTGAGCTGTTCCCCTTCTAAATGCGGGTCATGGTCGTTGCACATCGCCTGCAGGCCGCGGCCGTCAACCATTTCCATCAGCACGTACTGCTGTCCGTTGACCAACAGGCCATGCTCGTACGCTTCGGCGACGTTGGGATGCTTCATACTGCACGCGATGACTCCTTCGCAGGGCCGTTTTAGCCCAGAAAAACGAGAGTCAAAGAATTCCTGCTTCTCTTTGTCGAGAATTTTTAGGCCATAGGTGCGACCAGTCGAATGCTCGCGCACGACCATAAACTCGCTCATCGTGCCGGTGATCGACTCCCGTACTCGCTCAAAACGAGCCGGAATATCGAGTCGATTCGACTTGAAAAGCGCCGCCAACTTGTCGAGTAGCTTCATGGGGGCAATGCCTAAGAGCGGCGATAGGATAGCAGCGCCCGAGGAGTGCGACCGCTGGCCTGGTCGCCGTGCGCCTATTGTCTGTTCCATTTACCACTTTAAGTGGGGAATGGCCCGGGGGCAAGATTCCTGATCTATGGCTGCGCAGCAAGTCGCTCGACCGCCTCATCCTGAAGCGTGTCATCCGGCGCCAAAAAGCGGCAGGCTTCCCAGTGTGGCAGCGCTTCGCGGTTGCGACCCATTTGGTCAAGCAAGCGGGCCAAGTGGTACTGGGCGTCAAAATAATCAGGATAAATCGCGATGGCCGCCTGAAATTGGGTCGTCGCTTCGTCAAGTTTGCCCAATTCGACCAGCGTGCAGGCCAGATTGCTACGCGCCTCCACAAAATCAGGTTCTAGGTCAATTGCGGCGGCGTACCGTTCGACAGCTTGTTCTGGCTTGCCGCTGCGGTAATAGAGCTCCGCCAATTGAAAATAAAGTTCAGACGATTCGGCCATGTCGGCGGCGGCCGCTTCCAGCGCTTCGACGGCGGCGTCAAACCGGCCGGCGTCTTCATACTCGGCCGCCAGGTCCACCAAGGCTGCTGGAGTTCGGCGTGGAGCGGATGGGGCGTTTTCTGGTAATTCGGGGAGCCAGTCGGGCTCGAGCTTTTCAAAATCAATCCGCATCTGGCCGCCGGGTTCGATCAGCCCCTCACCTTGGCGGAGTAAAATGTTGCGACCTTCAACGATGATCGAAAGTTGCTCGAGAGGGCGATCGACGCAACTTGACAGGCTTTGCAAAGCGGCAAGTTGGCGTTCGATATGATCGGCCGACGTGCCTGCGGCCAGCAGTTGGGCAAGGCGCTGCGCGGTGGCGACTTCGCGAATGTCGAAATAGGGAAGTTTGCGAACTTCACGGACCGGCTGGATCAGACCGCGACGTTGCCAGCGGCGGATGATCGCTTTGGAGACGCCAAGCAGATCGGCCAGCATCGCCGGGGTATAAAGCCGTTGGATGCGGTGCTGCGTTTCCAGCAAGCCGAGCCGCTCCCACAGCGTCGTCTCTTGGATGATCTCAATTCGTCCATCGGCCGCCGCCTGTTGGATCGCGGTCGAGGGAAAATCGATTTCTCCGAAGATCGGTAGATCATTTTCACCGATCACCAGCAGATCAATATCGGCAGTCGGACGCTCGACTGCTTTGGCGCCGGCGGCGGCCAAGAGCGCTGCGGCGTCTTTGCGAGACATGCCGGCCAACTTGCCAAGAAACGCCACGCGGCGACCAGAAAACGTCGCCGCGGTGTCGTGCAATTGCGTCATGGGTGGACTCGGTTGGCCGATAGTTGTCGGCCATGAAGGCCATTTTCCAAGTCGAATGCTGGAGCTATTTGCCCGGCATTTTTTCAATGACATGATCGATCAGACCATATTCACGCGACTCTTCAGCCGACATGAAGCGATCGCGATCGGTGTCCTTCTCGATCCGGTCGATGGTGTGACCGGTATGCTTGATCAGGATTTCATTCAAGCGATGTTTAATCCGCTTGAATTCGGTCGCATGGATCAAAATTTCTTCCGCAGTTCCCTGCATGCCGGCTAGCGGTTGGTGAATCATAACGCGCGCATTGGGCAACGCATGGCGTTTGCCGGCAGCGCCGGCGGTTAGTAACACGGCGCCCATCGATGCGGCTTGCCCAATACAGTAGGTCGCCACATCGCAGGTGATAAACTGCATCGTGTCGTAAATCGCCATGCCGGCGCTGACGCTGCCGCCGGGCGAGTTGACATAGAGATGAATGTCGGCAGCCGGGTCTTCGGACTGCAGAAACAGCATCTGGGCCACAATACAATTGGCCATATCATCATTGACCTGGGTTCCCAGGAAGATGATCCGGTCTTTCAGCAGCCGGCTATAGATATCGTAGACGCGTTCTTCGCGTCCACTTTTTTCAACGACGTAAGGAATCAAAGGCATCGTAGGGAAACTCCGTTCGGGATGACTGGATAAAAGCCGTGGCGGTTGCGATTACTTCTCGTCTTCTTCTTCGTCGCTACCTCCGCCGGGCGGCTTGGTCAAAATTTCGTCGACGATGCCGTATGCCTTCGCGGCTTTGGCGTCCAAGTAAAAGTCGCGATCGGTATCTTTCGCGATTTTTTCAATCGGTTGATTGCAGTGATCGGCCAACACTTGATTCAAGACGTCGCGGGTCTTGAGAATTTCATCGGCCTGAATCTCGATATCCGAAATCTGACCGCCAACTCCGCCGTGGGGTTGGTGAATCATCACTTTGGCGTGCGGCAGAATGAAGCGTTTGCCTGCTTCGCCACCAGCCAACAGCACGGCCCCGCCTGAGGCGGCCAAGCCGACGCAATAGGTTGCGACCGGGCACGAGATCACTTTCATCGTATCGTAGATGGCCATCGTCGAAGTGACGCTGCCGCCAGGCGAGTTGATGTAGAAGTGAATCGGCTTCCGGCGATTCTCGCTCTGTAGATACAGAAGCTTCATCACCAGTTCGTTGGCGTTGCCGTCATAGATTTCGCCTTGCAGAAAGACGATCCGGTTTTCTAGCAGTAAGTCGCCTAGCGTCATTTGACGCTGACGTTGGTACTCGGCGTAAGCCATGGCCGATGGGGAGCGAAAATCCGAAAACGGCGTGTTCATTGCACAAAGATCCTTCTCAAGAGACGGGCCGCTCCCCGCCGATCGACACGAGCGTCGCGGGGCTGATTTCTATTTTCTCGAAGTCGCGTCGCAAGACAACCGTGGGATGCTCCCAAGGATGCCGCCAGCTTACGCATTTTCACAATGCGGGTCGGCGTAACCGGCAGTCTCTTCGCAGTCGCGCCACCTACTTCATCTTGACGCAGGCCGGAGAAATTATCACAATCCCCCGCCCTTTTGGTGAATAAACAAAGTCTATGCGCCGACGCTTCCAATTTGCCGTCCATCCGCTAGTGATTGCGATTTTTTTCGTAATCTCGGCCATTTCGTGCGCGCAAGAAGTGGTTTCGCAAGTAGCGGAAGCTCCAGCCGACGCGGAGACTTTTGAACCCCAAGGGCACGATTTCACCCAATTTGGGAGTTTTCAGAAGACTCCCACCGAACCCGCAGGCGCCGCGCTTCCTTGGATTCATGACGGCGAACTTCCGCGGACCCAGATCTACGAGAGATTTGGTTTTTATCATTCCAATCCCGATGATCCGGCTCGACATCAAGGAGTTGGGCTTCCTCTGCATGGGACAAGTTGGCGAAATCGTCCCTATCACTTCGATTATTTATTTGGGGTGGTCGAGACCAACGATTTAGAGCGAGATCAGATTTTATTTCGCAGCACCATCATTCAGGGGGTCCGTTTGGGCTACGATTTTGATCATTACTGGGGAACCGAAGTTCGGTTCGCGTTTGGGGACGGAAAGTTGGCCTACGCCGAGAATCCACTGCTCGACGGCAGCGCTCAACTGATGATGTTTGACACCAATCTGCTGTACTACCCGTGGGGAGACTCGACCTGGCGCCCTTATGCAACGTTGGGGCTGGGAGCGACTTACTATGGATATGACGATGTGAACGGCGTAAATCGAGATCAAACCAACTTTTCTTTACCTATTGGAATTGGTTTGAAGCATTATTTTCGCCCTTGGCTCGCTTTTCGCTGCGAACTGATGGACAACATCGCGTTTGGCTCAGGCAGCATCCCGACAACGCACAATTTCTCGTTTACTACCGGAATCGAATATCGTTTTGGCGGTAGCCGCTGGAGCTATACCAAATAGGCGGCAAGTGCGTTTTTTCTAGGCAACGGATGCGCGCGATTTCGGCGTTTTCACAGGGCCGATTTGCCCGAATCACGGAAAACAACGACTTGCTAGCTCTGGCGCAAAATTTGCTGCTTCTTGGCAGATAAAGATTATTGGTAGATCCCTGCTCGACGAGCAGGTTTGTGCCGGTTCCAATTTTTTTGCAAAATCGACTGCGGGGCGCCTCGTTTGTTATCGCCTAGCCCCTAACCCTCTCTCTCCTAATTAAAGGCAATTTGTAGTGAGCAGCACGTCTAAAGAAAAATCTAGCGGCAGTTACGCCGTCTCCGGCAGCTCGGTGACAATCGGCGGTTCCCCCCGCATGGCGGCGATTTCGGCGGTCACCAACTATAAGCCCGCCAATCCCCCGATGAACTTCATCGAGACGACCACTCAGCAGATCTACGGCGCGAATGTCTTTGATAAAGCCGAGATGAAGTCCCGGTTGCCGAAGCCGATTTTCAAGTCGGTCATGAAGACGATGGAAGCAGGCCAGAAGCTTGATCCGGCTGCTGCTGACATTGTCGCATCGGCGATGAAGGATTGGGCGATCGAAAAGGGTGCGACTCACTACGCTCACGTCTTTTATCCGTTGACCGGCGCAACCGCTGAAAAGCACGATAGCTTTCTGACGCCGGATGGCGAAGGCAGCGCCGTCGCCGAATTCAGCGGCGCACAGCTGATCCAGGGTGAACCGGATGGTTCCAGCTTTCCGACCGGTGGTATCCGCGCCACGTTTGAAGCTCGCGGTTACACCATCTGGGACGTCACGAGCCCAGCTTATATTCTCGAAAATGACAATGGTACGACTCTCTGCATTCCGACCGCGTTCGTCTCGTGGACCGGCGAAGCGCTCGATAAGAAGACGCCGGTTCTGCGTTCGATGCAGGCGTTGAACGTCCAAGCTCAGCGCGTTTTGAAGCTGTTTGGTTACGAAGATGGCGCGTTGGTCTCGTCGACGGCCGGTCCCGAACAGGAATACTTCCTGATCGATCGTAACTTCTTCTTCGCTCGTCCTGACCTACTGAACGCTGGTCGTACGCTGTTTGGCGCCAAGCCGCCGAAGGGCCAAGAGTTTGACGATCACTACTTTGGCGCTATTCCGGATCGCGTTCTTGCGTTCATGTTGGAAGTCGAACGTGAACTGTTCAAGCTGGGCGTACCGGTCAAGACGCGTCACAACGAAGTCGCGCCGTCGCAGTACGAAATCGCGCCGATGTTTGAATTCGCCAACGTTGCGACCGACCATCAGCAACTGACGATGACCATGATGCGTCGCGTCGCCGAGAAGTACGGCATGACCTGCTTGATGCACGAGAAGCCGTTTGCCGGCGTCAACGGTTCAGGCAAGCACGTCAACTGGTCGATGGGGAGCAAAACCCAAGGCAACTTGCTCGATCCGGGCGATACCCCGCACGAAAACGCCAAGTTCCTGTTGTTCTGTGCGGCGGTGATCCGCGGCGTTCACAAGTTCCAAGGTCTACTGCGTGCCGTCGTTGCGACCGCGAGCAACGATCATCGCTTGGGCGCCAACGAAGCTCCTCCGGCGATCATCTCGATCTTCCTTGGCGATCAGCTGATGGACGTCTTTGACCAGATTAAACAGGGTGGCGCGAGCAGCTCGATTCCGAGGGGTACATTAACCGTCGGCGTCGATACGTTACCGCCGCTGCCGAAAGATGCTGGCGATCGTAACCGCACCAGTCCTTTCGCCTTTACCGGTAATCGGTTTGAGTTCCGTGCGGTTGGTTCGGGACAGTCGATCGCAGGCCCGCTGGTCGCGATGAACACGATTGTGGCAGAGTCGCTTGACTACTGCGCTACCAAGCTAGAAGAAGCGACCGGCGGTGATCCGGCCAAGCTGAACTCTGCGTTGCAGAAGCTGTTGACCGATATCATCACCGACCATGGCGCGGTTGTGTTTAACGGCGACGGCTACTCGGCCGAATGGCACGCCGAAGCCGAGAAACGTGGTTTGCTGAACCGTAAGACTTCGGCTGACGCACTGCCGGGTCTGGAAGCTCCGGAAGTCAAAGCCCTGTTCTCCAAGTACAACGTTCTGAGCGAACGCGAACTGGAAAGCCGGATGGAGACCTACCTAGAGCAGTACTGCAAGTCGATCGCCGTCGAAGGCGCATTGATGATCGAGATGGCTCGCACGCTGATCTTCCCGGCTGCGGTCCGCTACCAGGGCGAACTTGCTTCGACCTGTGCGAACCTCAAGATGTTGGGATATGAGTTTGACACCAACACGCTCGACAAGGTGACCGGCCTGGTCAAGGCGCTCCAAGATGGCACTTGCGATCTCGAAGCGAAGTTGGCCAAGCATGGCTTTGCAGACCTCAAAGAGGAATCGCGTTACCTGTGCGACACCGTCTTGCCGGCGATGCTAACCTTGCGAGCGGCGGCGGACGAACTGGAAGGTTATGTGGCCGACGATATCTGGCCGCTGCCGACCTACCAAGAAATGCTGTTCATCAAGTAAGCGAAGCTTTCGCTTACTGCGAGATAAATCGAAAGCCGGCCGCGGGAGCAATCCTGCGGCCGGCTTTTTTAGTGTTTGGCGCGAGCCCACTCAATCAATTGCCGCCAATCTTCGTCGGATGCGAAGAAGCGTCGCGGCAAGCATATCGGCTGTTGATTCAAGTGAATTAATAACAACTTCGCGGGCTTCTCGACTACTTTCGAGATGTTTCGCCAGGCGAACGTTTGCCGATTTTTGTTGGTTACGCACGTCAGACTCTCCTTGCAGATGATCCAGCGCACCAAGCGTCCATTGAAATCATCTTGATAGACTCGCCGGTTATGGAGGATCCGTCGTCGCATTTGAAACGCAAGGCCCGCGGAAAGTGTGAAGCAGAGGAAAGAACCTGCCAGAATTATACTGAAACCGGTTGTCAGCATGTCGCCGATTTCGCTCGGGAGCCGAGACCAAAACAACGCGAGCCCGAGCCAGAAGACTCCACAGCAGCCTAGCATCAGACTTGCAATCCCCAAAATGTAATACTGCGACGCTGGCGACTGCCGGTGAGCGATCGCCAGCTCTCTCGCTTGCAAGTGCCCCGCTCCGCAAATCGCTTCTGCTTCACTCGCGATAGCGCGAGTTGCTGCCCCGGCGTCTGCATGCAGTTCCCCAACTGAGATGCTGGGGAACTGAAGGTGCTGACCAATTTTCAACGCCAGTCGTTGAAAGGTTGATGGGTTCTCGCAGAAACGAGCAGGGATCATGAGGATCTCACCCGTCTTCAAGATCAGCACGATGATTTTATTGTTGGCCAGCACCTGGGAGAATTGTTCCCATGCGAAATGAGTTGTCCTGGCTGTGGAGTCTAAGTGAACTCCGGAGTCGGAAAAGAGCAGCCGAAGTTGCTGAGGCCCTTGATGGATCAGCAACCGCTTGGATCTCCAGAAAGGATGCACATAGTACGCGAGCCAGTACAGGATGAGCAAGTAAACGCTTCCACTGCACAAGAACAGAAGCGGCGGCAACCATCCCCACGATCCCAGTCCAGAGATTTGATACAGCAAGCCGCCGAAAAGTAGCACCACGACCATGCCGCCGATCGTGCGCCAGTTGATGCAATAGACGTTGTAAGCAGCGGCCAAATCTTTGGTGGTTAGTGCGCCTTCGACGGCAATACTGGGGCCGGCTAGCTCATTTTCAATCAACGGCGCCGTCGGCGATTGAAACGGATTTTCGTTGGTGGTTGGCTCCAACTGGCTCTTCCTTAGTTTCGCTGTTGCGATTGCTGAGCCCACTCAGTCACTTGCCGCCAATCTTCATCCGAGGCAAAAAAGCGTCGCGGCAGCACGAATGTCTCGGTATTTCCATACCTCAAAAAGACTCGCTCGGTTTGAACAAGCGTACGGATCACGTCATCCCAGGCAAACTGTTGAGAAAATCGGGGCGAACGGATGTTTAGCATCTTCTCGTCCATCGTCCAGCAAACCGGATCAGGCGTCCCTGACGGTATATCTCGACGTCGCAGATTTCTGAAATAGAACCAGCAGAAGCCGCCGATGATGCCTAGTGGCGCCAAGATAACGAACCAGGGCAAATCAGAGCCCGCTGGGCCACGGAGAGACCAGCGCAGGATGGCGTAAAAGTCGAGTCCTAGCAACAGGCCGATTGTTAACGCTGCGAGGATCATTCGAAGTCGCAAGCATTCCCATTGGGCGAGCAGGAGATCGCTCCAATGAATGCGTCCCTCGCCGGTGATCGCTGCTGCTGAAAAAGAATATCCGCTTTGAAGCTGCGGGCTCCTGGGAACGATCGGCACGGTTGGATCAGCCGTATTGATCCACTCGCGAATGTTTCGCTGGGCAATTTGCAGCTCGAGCTCCCCAGCAAAAAAATGGTAGGGGATCATCATCGTGCGTCCCGAAACTGTTTGCATTAGCAACATGCGCGACTTGCTCGTCAGACGTGTGATCTGCGTCCAAGGGGTATCGATGACCAGCGAGTTCGTCTCGATGCGAACTCCTTCATCCGACAAGAGAACTTGCTGCTCTTCAGCCGTGCGAAGCAACTGCCGCCGTCGGCTTCCCCAAAACAAACCAAATCGAAATCGCAACCAAAACGTCCAGACGCCGGACTGCAATATCAAAGCGATGAAAAAGGGAGCCGTCGTACTGCCGTTGATGCTTTCAATCGTCAAGTAATAGATCAAGTAGCTCTCTGCACCCAAGATAGGAATCAGCATCCAGCCAAACGTTTGCGCCCGGAATGCGGCCTCCAGATCTTTGACCGTAAATGTTCCTTCCAGTTGAATCGCTTCGAAGGAAGCGTCGCTCGCGCTATCGAGATCGGCGCTCGGCGATTGAAACGGATTATCGCTGGTTGTCGGTTCCAAATGGCTTTCCTAGTTCCGATGTTGTGATTGCTGCGCCCACTCAATCACTTGCCGCCAATCTTCGTCGGACGCAAAATAACGTCGCGGTAACGAAAAGGCCTGCGACTTTTGGTAGATGATCACCAGCAACTGGTCGCGCAGTACGGTCCGGCTGACGTCTTCCCACGGCAGACTGATCGTGAAGGTGGGAGACGAAGCGACTAGTTTCTCCGGCGTAATGCTCCAGCGGACGCGAACATGCTGCGTCAAGTTAGTGTACGTGGTGCGTTGCGCAGACCAATACCGCCACCAGCGGACCGAAAAGAGAGCCGCGGCGATCAGCGGCATCAGGGTGACCGGCAATTCCTGAATTCGATTTGCAGAGTAGTATGCCAGCGCCATGGAGAGGGAAATGCCGATCAGGGCCAAGATCATCCCCAGCGAAATGAGTGCGTTGCGTCGTACCAATATCCAGCCGGTGTAGTAAAACTCTCCGCGCGTGAGCGTCCCTTCACCGATGATCGCGCCGGGAATGACGGCGTCGACATATTCTTCTGCGGGGCTAGGATCTGCTGTAGACGCGGTTGTGCCTTTGTTTCTTAGATGTTGACGAATGCAAAGTTCAGCCGCCGCAAACGCGTCACGACTTTCAAAGTAGTGGGCCGGCAAAGCGACCCAGCCAAACGGCTGAGTCATCAGAACCAACATGCGACGTCGGGCAAATAAACGACTGAATCGCGACCAAGGCAGCGTCACGGACATCTGTTTTGTTTTGAGGTGAACTCCTTGGTCATCGAGTAAAATCCGCTGCTGTTCTGGCTCAGCGGCTAACTTCTTCGATTGCAGCCGCCAATACGATTGATAGTAAAAGCGAGATTCTAGCAATCCAAAGACAGGTACCAGACCGCCGAGAGGATAAACAAAAGCGCCTATTAGCCAATATTCTCCCATGAAACGACTGAGCGTCGTACTGAAAAATAGCATCAAAAGGCCAATCATCAACGCGATTAGTCGCCAGTTGTAGACCATCGTGTGATAGGTCATCAGCAGATCGCGCTGCGTGAACGTCCCTTCAGCAACAATCGCATCCCCCAGCGGCGCGATCAGCTCGTGTTCGGGCGTTGGTGATTGAAACGGGTTGTCGCTGGCGGCTCGATCCACTTAATCTGCCTGTTTACGTTGCTGGGATTGTTGAGCCCACTGCACCACATGTCGCCAATCGGCTTCTGACTCGAAATAACGCTTGGCCAATGATACAGCGTAGAAACGCTGAAAGTTGATCGCGATATATTCGTTTCGAATCACCATCCGATCGGCGTATTTCCAGGGGAACACCTGTGAAACGAAGGTTGTTGTACTCCGTAGCTCTTCTTTCGTGACTGTCCAGGTTACCAACTGGCCGCGAATTCGCGAGCGATACTGGGAGCGGATGTCCTGTAGTTTCCGTACGGTGTCAAATAGAACCCAGCAGCCGAAGATGAATGCAGCGACGCCAAGGATTATGAGCACTTCACTGCTCTGACTGCTGCCCGCGAGGAGAATGCAGACAATGAGGACACAGAACAAGCTGGCGGTGATCCACCACCATATCGATAATGGCAGCCAGCCTAGTTGCGACATCGCAGCGTAAAACTCTTTCCATTGGGCGCCGCCGGCGCCGACGATCGCGCCCTGTGGAGGAACCGCAAGCGGAAGTGGAGATACAGTGATTTCCGGCGCTCGAATCCGGCAACTAACATGATCGAAATATTTTTTGCGGGCCAATTTTTTGACGGCCAAATAATCTTCTTCGGTTGAGAAGAACCGGATGGGAAGCGTGATAAATAGAAAGGGCTGGAACACAAAGGTGAGCCCCGTCTTGTCGAAGTAGGTGTCGGTGATGCTGCTCCAGGGGACGATCGCGGAGAGGTTAGGCGACTGAAATTCAACGAATTCTTCGGTGACTCTGATCAACTGCTGTGGCGTATCGCGGACCCTACTGCGCACCGATTGCCAAGCCGGATTGCGTTGATAGCGAATTTGGCAAATAGCAACGTAAGCGAAGTAAAGCAGAATGGGGACACCGGTCAACATGAGCGCCAGGAGGATCGAATCTTGGGCTCCCAGCGCTGCGAACAGAATTAAAATGGCAAAGCCGATCCAGGTAGCCAAAGATGGCCAAAACGAATGGACCATTCGAAAAGCAGCGTCAATGTCAGCGAAGGTGAGCGTCCCTTGGGCGATGACATCATGCTCCCATGCGTCCAGCGACGCTTGCGGCGCTTCCGGCGATTGAAACGGGTTCTCGCTGGTCGGACTGCTCATCGGCGCGGCTCTACTTCAAATGTTCAAAGCGATCATAGGCTTGCCGCAGCGGGTGTTGATCTTGTTGGCCGTGAAAGAAAACAGCGACCCATTCGGCCAAGCGGCGGCCTAGTCGCCGACAGCCGGCGATTTCTTTTTCCTGGCGCGGTGAGCCTGCTTGAATCGCTCCGTAATGCAGCGTGTGCTGCGGGCCGGTTAGATCGGTGACGCCAAACACCAGATAACCGTAGTTCATCAAGATCGCATTCAGCGTCATGCAGGTCAGCTCTTGGCCGCCTCCCCAGGATGCGGCCGAGCTGAATGCGCAGCCGATCCGGCCATCGCGCTGCCCCCAGTTTTCGAGCGGCTGATTGTCCCACCACTGCTTCATTTGCCAGCTGAGGGTGCCATAGTTGGTGGGGCTACCGACGGCGATCCCTTCGCACCAGTCGAGATCGGCGGTGGTCGCTTGATCGATCGAGAGCAGGCGGACCTCGGCGTTTGGCACTTCCATAGCGCCAGCGGCGACTTCGGTCGCCATCTGAGCCGTATTGCCGCTGTTGCTGTGGTAAAGAATGAGGATTTTACTCAATCGCCGTCTCCTGAATCACGAGAAAAGTCAGGGGTTATCTTCGAGGAGCCGAGGGGGCGAGTCAACCAAGACACGTCAGAAGTTGCGGGGAGACTCTGTTCGAGTTACTCGGTGATGACTACGCTGGATTTTTGCGAAAACTTAGAAGAGGAGCTTGACCGATGATCCGTCTCATTTCTCTTTCGATGATGCTTTCCTGCTGTTTGCCGCTTGCCTTGTTCGCAGACGATTTGGAATTGCTGAACATAGGCTGGCTCAAAACCAATGTGTTGGCGGCGCCAGAAGCACGGCAAGCCGCGGCGGCAGACGAGAAGTTTGTTTACGCGATTGATAACCGGGTGATCGCGAAGTACGATCGCGCCAGCGGCAAGCTGGTCAGCCGCAGCCAAGGTGATGCACATCATTTGAATAGCGGGTTTTTCTACCAAGGCAAACTCTACTGTGCTCACTCCAATTATCCACAGAAGCCGGAACGGAGTGAGATCAAACAACTCGATCCGCAGACGATGCAGCTGAGCGACTTTCATTCGTTTGGCGCCTCGCCGCATGGAAGCTTGACCGTTGTGTTACGCGAAGGGGACGCGTGGTGGTGCGTCTTTGCAGTTTATGGCAAGGGAGAAAACGGCCGTACGGCACTTGTAAAATTCGCCGACGATTGGCGCGAGCTGGGCGCCTGGAAGTTTCCTGATAGCGTCGTAGCGGATTTGGGAGCGTCCAGCATCTCTGGCGGGATTTGGCTGGATGGCGTCTTACTGGCGACAGGACATGACAAGCGAGCGATCTATCGCTTGAAACTGCCGGAAGAGGGCGAAGTGTTGAAAGAAATCGAGACCGTGAGCACGCCGTTTCCAGGGCAAGGGATCGCCGTTGATCCAGTCACCGGCGGACTGGTGGGGATTGATCGCCAGCGGCGCGAGGTGGTGTTTGCCAAGACGGTAAAGAGAGTTGGTAGGCCGTAGTTGTAGGCTGGTTATTGACCTGACGATGCGGCGGCAAGCGTGGCCTGTCCTACGGTCTGTCGCCAATCGTTGTCGTTGGCAAAGAATCGCCGAGGCAACGCCAGGAAGATTTGTCTGGCGAAGAACAGGTAGAGCACTTCGCCGCGCACCGCGGCGCTTTGCACCTCGCTCCAGCGGCGGGTGACTGAGAAGGCCGCCGAAGAGCAGTTTAGCGAGTCGGCGGTGATCGTCCAGTGAAGCGACCTCGTGGCGAATTTGAGTTTGAACCATGCGCTAAATTGCAAATAGGTGCATCCCAAGATCCCAGCGTTCGCCACCACAAGGAAGAAAGAATAGGCGACACCCAAGAAGAGGATCTTTGGCGGGTAGGTTATGTAAAGCAGGGTCAGGGCCAGGCAAATCAATCCGCCCCAGCCAAGTATCGTACTGAGCAGGTAACCCCACGCTTGCCACGGTTGCTGGCAAAGATGTGCGATGAAGACTTCGCGCCGGCTAAGTTCTCCCTGCGCGATGATTGCATCCTCAGCAAACAGAGGAAACGGCGCGACTGGTGATGGAAAGGGAGGAATCGCTTCGCCGCGTTTCGTAATCTGCCAGCCGGTGAAAGTGATTTGCCATGCGGCTTGAAACGCGTCCTCACTTTCAAAGAAGTGGGACGGGATCACCAAGCAGCGATTGTGACGGAGTAGGTCCAAGCCGTTGCTGAATCTCAGAACCAGCGATTTGTTTGCGGCGGGGCCTGCGTGCCAGAAGAGATTCCATGGGTATTGGACGACTGAAGTCTGGGACGCAACCGTGACGCCGGACCTGCAAAAGGTGAAGGTTCGCCAGACTGGTTCCTGCTCTTTGATGGGAGGTCGAATAATCAGCGCCCAGAGCTGCGGGACATAATGTACCAGCAAAATGAGACCCAGCAGGATCGGCATCGCAAGCATGCCGACGTGCTGAAGCAACGTTGGAGTGGGGCGAGAAAACCACAGGAAAAGGAAGACTATAAGAAAGAAAGCTACCGCTATTGCCAGCGTGTCGCGCCGTGGCTTCTCGATGGCGGCGTCGTAATCGTGCTGTGTGTAAAACCCTTCAGCGACGAAGGTTGGGTCTTCGCTGCTTTGACCGGGATCGGCAAAAGGCCAGGGTGTGACGGGTTGGATGCTTGAGTCGACGTCCATTCGCTGCTCCAGAATGCGTGGAACAGCATCATCATCCGATAGTCTCGCCGGGGCGTCAAATTTTTCCGGCAGCGCATGCAAAACGCCAAAGCTAATTTCAGCTTTGGCGTTTGCGAGATATTTTGGATTTTGATCGCCAGCAGGGGTGACGATCAACGTCGGCTTAGATAGAGATCTTGCCAATCTTTACTTTGGTGTAAAGTTGACGATGGCCCGTCTTGCGACGCGAGTTCTTGCGGCGGCGGAACTTTTGAATGACCAGCTTCGGGCCTTGGACTACACCGACCACTTCGGCCGTGACCGTGGCGCCGTCGAGCATCGGCTTGCCGAGCTGAACGCCGTCTTCGCCTGAAATGCACAGAACTGACCCAAAGGTCAATTCGTCGCCGGCAGCGGCGTCGGCGCGGTAGTCGAGGCGCAGTTCCTGGCCTTCTTCAACTTTGATCTGCTTGCCGTCTTCTTTGATGATCGCGTACATGGCCGGAACCTGAGAACTTGCCAAATCAGTGATTTGCTGGTGATGACGAGATCGGCGACTACCAAGAGACGCCAAACCCGTTTGGGGAAACCTTCAAAGATAGGAAAATCAGAGCCGCTTGTCGAGGCCCTATCCGCCCCGCTGCGTCAAATTGTGTGACCAGCGGGGCAAGTTGCCGAGGGACCCCTCCAGATGGTGGAGGGTGATTAGTGGCGAGCACCGCTGTTCGGTCGGTCTTCAAAGTGAAGCTTACGGCCATCAGCGTCGACGCATTCGACTTCTAAATGCTCTGGATAGAACGATTCGCTACCGTAGATTTGGACCACGATATCCGTGTCTTCTTCAATCCGAGCCAGTTCACGCCGTTTTTTGTTGTTCAGATAGGTCGCGACTTCGTCGTTGACCCGAATCGTCACATGCGAAGCCCCGTCATGATGTGCGGCGGCCAGCAGCGTGCGCACCACTTCGATCGCCATGCTTTCGGCCGATTTGACCACGCCGCGCCCTTTGCAACAGGGGCAATCTTTGTAGACGCTCCGCTTTAGGCTGGGGCGAATCCGTTGGCGGGTCATCTCGATCAGGCCAAACGGGCTGGTCTTCAGGATCTTGGTGCGCGCCCGATCTCGCTTGACTGAGTCACGCAGGGCCCGCTCGACATTGCGGCGATGCTTTTCGCGCCGCATGTCAATAAAGTCATTGACCACCACACCGCCGAGATCGCGGAGCCGCAATTGCCGTGCGATTTCTTTGGCGGCCATCATGTTCAGTTGGTAGGCCGCTTCTTCCGCCGTGCCGTCATAGCGGAAGTTGCCGCTGTTGACGTCGATCGCGACCAACGCTTCGGTCTGATCGATCACAATCGAGCCCCCGCGGCGTAGCGGGACTTCTCGCTGGTTGATCCGGGCGATTTCTTCATCCAAGCGATACTTGTGGAAGAGCGGATCTTTGCTTTCGTACTTTTTCAAGCGATTGACGTGCCGCGGCATCACTAGCTGCAGAAACTCTTTGGCCCGCTCGTAGGCTGGCTCGCTGTCGACGTAAATCGAGTCGACGTCGGACGAGAAGATGTCTCGAATCGTCCGAATGATCATGTCACTTTCTTCGTAGATGTCACACGGACCGGTTGTGTTTTTCAACCGACGGACGATCACCTTCCACAGTCGCAGCAGATAGGCCATGTCGCGCGACAGTTCTTTTTTGTTGCGCTCTTGGCCAGCGGTCCGAACGATAAAGCCCAGGCCTTTCGGCGGGCTGAGTTCGAGCAGGGTCGAACGCAAACGGCGGCGAACTTGATCGTCTTCGATCTTGCGCGAGACGCCGACGCGGCCCAAAGCCGGCATCAGCACCAAGTAGCGGCCGGGGATGCTGATGTAGGTTGAGAGGGTCGGCCCTTTGCTGCCGATTCCTTCTTTGATGACCTGGACCAGAACTTCGTCGCCGCGCTTGAAGATATCTTGAATCGGCGGTTTGACGCGCGGTCGCATGCCGGGACGTTGACGGCGTTGGGGAGGGCGACGTTGGCCGCGACCGCGACTTTGCGGCGCCTTGGGAGCGTCGTCGTCGTCATGGTCACTGTCATCCGCATCGTCACTGTCTTCGTCGTTATCCGAGTTGCTGACGGTTTCGTCCTCTTCATCGCTGAAGTCCGCCGCGGTGGCGCCGCCGTAGCTGCCGCCAAAGTCATCATCCAGTTGTTCCGCCGGGTCATAGCCCCCTTGGCGGAAGTACTGGGGTTCGACGTCGCTGATGTGGAGAAAGCCATTTTTTCCCACGCCGAAATCGACGAAGGCGGCTTGGATGCTGGGCTCGAGATTGACGACAACGCCTTTGTAGATGTTGCCAACGTAGTTGTCTTGGCTGGTTCGTTCGAGATAGAACTCTTCGAGGATTCCGTCCTCGACGATCGCAATCCGGCATTCTTCCGGCTGCGATACGTTAATCAGCATTTCCTTCTTCATCGTGCTCGGTCTTTCGTGAGTTGCGTTTCACGACCGACCTTCCGCGCAGAGAAACCGCTCTTGCAGAATCGGAGCCGACAAGAATCGGCCGATCGGCTGCAATGAGCAGGTTAGCAGAAGCAGCGACGTTAGCGGAAAAGAAACGTTAATAAGCAGGCAGTCAGGCGCCGACATCTGCATGGATGGGGGGCCGTGTGACTATCGTGCTGTGACGAATTCTATGCGGGACTCTCTGTCGGTAAGCAACTGCAAAGCGGCGTCAAATGGCCGGGACGTGGCATTGGCGTTTCATCTACAGAAACTGCCGCTGGCGCGTCGCAAGGATCTCAGAATCGGCTGTTTGGCGTCATGATCGATGGGCCCGTCTTGTGGAACTTGCCCAGAGTCGCGAAGGGTCGCGTCGGTCTGCCTGGCGGTGCGTTATTTCCCGCTGCGTCGTTACTCTATATCTGCGTCGAATGGTCGTGAAACTAAGTGTGGTATTCGGTTATCGCGGAAGTGTTGTTCCGCATTACATCATTAATTCGGGTACCGCCCTGCGGACTTCCTCACGCAGGTAGCGTTTGATCTCTCGAGCGTTCTCCATTTCCCGAACGCGGCGGGCGACTTCTTCGCATTGGGCGAGAGAAACGCTCCGGCACACCTTTTTAATCTCGGGAATTGCACTCGGGGTGATACTTAAGCTACGCAAACCGAGCCCAATCAGCAACATGGCATAGATTGGATTTCCCCCCATTTGGCCGCAAAGGGTCGTCTTAATGTCGGCTTCTTTCGCCAGACGGACCGTCATTTCGATCAAACGGAGGACGGCAGGGTCGCAATTGTTGTACAGCGCAGCGACTTCTTTGTTGCTACGATCGACCGCCAAGGTGTATTGGACCAAGTCGTTCGTGCCGATGCTGATAAAATCGACCTCTTTGGCGAAATGATCGAGCATGATCACTGAAGATGGGACTTCGACCATCATGCCGATTTTCAGGTTCCGGTCGTACGGAATCCCCTCTTCGTCCAGGTCTTCCATGATATCAGTTAGCAGCATCTTTGCCTGCCGCAATTCGTGCAGGGTGCTGACTAAGGGGAACATCACATGGATTTCCCCGATCATGCTAGCTCGCAAAATCGCTCGTAACTGCGTACGGAATAAGGAGATATTGCGCAGCGACAGCCGAATGCTGCGTAGTCCTAAAAAGGGGTTCGCTTCGGCGACACGGCTTTCGTTGGGCGAGCGGGCAATCTTGTCGGCGCCCAAATCAAGCGTACGGATGACAACCGGCGCCCCGCCCATGTCTTGAACTACTTTGGCGTAAACTTGGTAGTGGTCCTCTTCGGTCGGCTCCTGATCTTGCCCTAAATAGAGGAATTCAGTCCGGTAAAGTCCGATTCCTTCCGCCCCGCGTTGCTGACAAGCGTCTACTTCATGCGGGAACTCGATATTGGCGTACAAGTGAATCTTTTCGCCGCTCAGCAATTCTGAGGGCAAATCTCGCAGCAAATCGAGCCGCGCGGCGAGGCTGCGGTGCTCTTCGACCTCTTGTTCGTAACGAGCAATCGTCTCGTCATCCGGCTGGAAAATAACCCGGCCTTGGTCGCCATCGACGATCACCAGATCCCCGCCAGAGATCTCGTTGAGAAAATCGCCAACACCGACGACAGCCGGTATTTCGAGCGCTTCGGCCACGATCGCCGTATGCCCACCGGGGCCGCCGACTTCGGTGACGAATCCCAGGACCATTTCACGGTTTAGATTGGCTGTTTCGCTGGGAGTTAGATTGTTCGCGAGTACGATGACCGGCGATTTGATCTCTTCGAGCGCATCACGACGATTGCCGATCAATTCGCCCATTAATCGCCGTTCGATGTCATGAACGTCGTTCGCTCGTTCACGCATGTAGGTGTTGGGCAAATTCTCAAAGAACTTGCTGTATTTGCCGAGAGCCCTGGTGATTGCGTATTCGGCTGAATAGTGGCGTTGCTTGACCAAATGGTCGATCTCGGTCCGCAGTTTGGCGTCCTGCAACATTTGCAGGTGAGCTGAAAAAATCGCGCCGTATTGCGAGCCTAGTTCGCTGGTGATTTCATCGCGGCTTTGCTCAATCTGCTTGCCAACGGCGACAAAAGCCTTTTCGAGCCGCTGCATTTCGCCTTCGACGGCGCCGCGCGCGATAAATCGCCGAGGAATGCGATACCCTTTGTCATCAATGACAACGGCCTCGCCGATGGCGACTCCTGGCGAAACGGCGATGCCTTGAAGGATGCGCATTGGACCGAGCGGGTTCAGTCAGGTTGAGGATCAGGCTGTTCGTCTTCTTCGACGAAGGTGTCGACCAACGCAGCTAGGGCGTCAGCCGCTGCTTCGGCATCGGGCCCATCCGCGATAATGGTCAGTTGCACGCCTTGTTCTGCGATCAGCGTAAGCAGGTCAAGGATGCTTTTTCCATTGACGCGCAGGGTCTCGCGTTCAATTTCGATAGTTGATTGAAACTGATTCGCCAATTTGACGAATGCGTCAGCAGGACGCGCGTGCAGCCCCTGCTGGTTTTTGATCACAATTCGACGAGTCGCGTGCTGATGGGTCATTTCGCCAACAGAAAGTGTTCGCTGGAGCCGGCAATGGCTGGATCAATCGTAATTAGGGTGCGCCGCCGTTGGCGGCGACCTCCTCTACGCGCTGGCGCGTCTCCCTGCGGGGGGACGCGCTGCGGGACTTACGAGCCGAATTGGTTATTGTCGGCTTCTTCCAGCAGTTGCTGGATGTCGGCGACGGTCTTCGACTGTTTCAGGAATTTGCAGAACATGTCGTCTCGCAATTGACGCGAGATATTTTCAAGCGCTCGCAAGTGATCGCCGGGGCGATCCGGGGGCGAAACCAGCAAGAAGAAGAGATGAACCTTTTCCCCGTCCAGGCTGCTGAACTCGACGCCTTCGGTGCTCACTCCGACGGTGCCTACCAGCGTTTCTACACTGGGATGCTTGGTGTGAGGCACGGCGATTCCGCGGCCGATGCCTGTGCTGCCTAGCTCTTCGCGCTTCATGATCGCTTTGATGATGCCGTCGACGTTCTCGGCTTGAATCGCTCCTGCCGCGACAAGACTTTCCGCGAGTTCGCGGATAACGCCTTCTTTGTCCAGAGCGTTCAGTTCGGGTTTGATCCCGTTGACGCAAATGAAGTCAGCAAACTTCACGTTTCGGTCCTTTCCTCGGATCGGTGCTGCGACTGCGTAATTTGGCAGTCGGTTGCCGACGGTGCGTGTATTTAGGCTTCGGAATCAGGGCTGTTGGCGGCGGCTTGGTCTTTTAAGCCGGGACCGCGGTGATCTTTCAGCCGCTCTTTGTGTTTGCGGAGTTGCTGTTCCATCTTGTGGATTGAGTTGTCCAACGCACCGAGCAAGCTCGAGCAGCTATCGGCAGCGACGAAATCGTCGGTTCGCTCGGCCGTTACACGCAATTCCACGCTGGGCTTGTCGTTGTGCTCAAGATCTACGGTCACATCGACCGAAGTGATCCGCTCAAACAAGCGGGTCAACTTTTGCACTTTCTCAGTTATCGTCTCTTGCGAGTCAGCGCTTAAGTGGCCATGTCGCGTAGAAATGTTGACTTGCACGACGAAAACTCCTTCGAAACGGGGACCTGCGAGTCCGGCTCAAATGAACCTACTCGCCAGGGAGAGGCGAAAGCAAAGATGGAAACAGGTTATTCTATCGACAATTATGCGTCGTGACAAAGCCCATTCAACCGGGCTAAGCGTAGGAAACAGAGAAGCGAGGTAAGATTGGGGCCAGTCGTAGCGATGCTAACTGGCCGAATAAGGTACTAGGGAAGGGTTCGACTGTTAGATTGCCATTTGGGTGACGTCGACTGCCGTAGTCGGAAAAATGCCTTATTTCGGAGTTCTCGTCGCTTTCCGTCCGCTCAATTGGCCAGCACTAAGTCTTTCCCACCAGCGACTTATCGGACCTTCTCGCTCTAGCTCAGACATATCGGGGCGATACAAAAGCGTATAACCGGTCATTCGTTCCAAGCTTTCAAACGCAAACAAACGCATCGACATCTCGTGATGCCCTAGGTTTAAGATTAGCTCGACGGCTTCCGGTTTTGTCAGTTCTTCGCGCCAATAAGAATTGAGCATCTGGATTAACGAATCCGCAAACTCAGGGCTCAACCTCCGTAGAGCTGCTTCTAACTCCGGCTTTTCATTCGGTTCGGCGCGGGCCCAAATTTCTGCCAAATCCAGAAAATGAGCCGACCAGAACTGGCTCAGCGTTGGATCATCGAAGGATTGAACCAGCGGATCGTATTTGCCTGCCGCGGCCGCTAGACGCATTGCTTCGCTCCGAACGCCAGGAGAGTCGCTGGAGACTGCGATCCGCTGCAACATGGCCAGCGGCTCGACCCCCTGTTTTGCTCCCTCATCCAATTTCACACGCACGTAGTCCGCAGCGGGGGATGGGTAAAGAACGCTCCAAGATGGAGGCTGTACGCGGTGATTCAGGACCGGGTCGCTATTTGTAAGCATCGTCAACTCGTCTGACGGCAGCAGTTGCAGCGTGACGTCTCCGACGGCAATTTCGCATTGGCCGGCGCTGTAGATTTTCATCCAGCCTTGCGATGTAGGGGGCTGTGCGTTCGAAAGATAGCGGTCGACCTCTAGATTTACTTCGCTACCGGCCGTGATGTTTTTCAGCGTGGCTCTGAGCCCGCCCACCACTTCGATCGTGATCGGCTTGTCATTGGCGGGGATCGAAATTTGCCCGTAGTTCAGCATCACGCGGCCATCGGCCGTAAGCAACAGATCGGCCGGCCCGACCACGATCATTTCGCCGGCGTCTTCAGGAGTGGTGGCGAAATAGCCGCCGGGAGCGACGATCAATCGCTGAAACGGCCGCAGGATCGCGCCTTGCGGCGGCGAGATAAATTTTCCACTAGTGATGTCATGGATCAGGAATACGCCGCGCCGCCCTGGCTCTAGCAAGGCCGGGTCGATGTTTTCTGGGTTGACCGCTGCGGCTGCTTGATCGCCAGGCGGTGAGGTTGGAATGTTAGTAAACGGCATATCGGCCATCGGCGTGCGGGTCGCGTTGGGATCTGCCGCGGCGGGATCAGAAGTCTCTGGCAGGTTCATCGCCGGAGGCTTCGTAGACGCATTGTCAGCGATCGCGGCCGTTTGTGGTGGCTGCGCAGGTTGTGTGGAACCATTGGGTTGGGCCTCATTTCCAGGCTGCATCGGGATGTCAGCGAGCGAGTTGACTGTCTCGCGAGAAATTCCCGCAGCATCTGGATTGGCGGTTTCGGTCGGCGATTGTGCCGTTGTTGATGTCGCAGCTGGATCGTCTGATTGTGTCGATGAATCGGCGACTTGTTGCCCGTTTTGGCCGGTCAGCCAGTTAGGCGGAGCAATCCATCCGCTTGCCGCAATCAACCAACCGGCAGCGAGTGCAAGTACAACCACCAGGGCCAAGCTCCAGCTTTTGGAGACAAACGAGCCGCCGCCAGCAGTCGCTAGTTCTTCGTCGGTTTCCTCGTCTTCCGCTGATTCGTCGTCGTCCTCATCCGGCAGCACCAGCGCGACCGGCAATTCGGCTGTCGCCTGATGACGATCCTCTTCTTCGGTGTCATCGCTGCTATCAAGAGGAACGTCGCCTAGATTGCTCCAGCGTTCATCGTCCGGCGTCAGCACCGCGTTGAGATCGCTAGAAGAATCGGTTTTCAGCAACATCGAGTTGCCGAGTTGCCCATACACTCGTTTGCGAAGCGAGGACGAAACATGGGCCGGCGTACCCAGCACCATGGTCAAAATCTGATGTGACGACGCGACTTCCGCTAGGTGCCGATCCGACTCGAAGCACAGTAATTCAAGCTGAGCGACCTGCTGCGGATCGAGCTTGTGATCCAGGTACTCGGCTACCGTATTCGCGTCGCGACCAATTCCGTCCCCTTCCACGGCCAGTGCTGACAATTCTTTACGCATTACCCGTGTGCGGATGTGCGTGATCAGCTTTTGGGCGAACTCACTCTCGGCCAGCTTTTTGTCCATAGCAGCCGCGTCGGCTTCGCTAAGAATGCCATGCATGTAAGCCAGCAGCAGGCGTAAAGTAAGTCGCATCGGTATATTTTGATCGGTTGGGGGTGGAGGGGAGAAATTCGGGCTTTGAGGTAATAGTGCCGCTTCGCGCGGGGATCCGTACCGTTGGGGAAAAATAATTGGACAAAAAGTTGCTTCCACCCAATTTGCGTCCTATCTTCCGGCTTACTGGTCGGCGGCAAGCTCAAAGGCTCTTTTTGCGGAGAATTCTCTGGTTTTATGGGTTCTTCAGGCGATCTAGGCCTGGCTCGCTAGCTGGTTTTGCTGGCTATTCCAGCTAGCACGTTACGGCGTTCAGATTTTTTCTTTGCTCACGCAGAAATCACGATGAAGCATTGCTAGCGACGTCGATGCATGCTTATAGCGAAGGTCGCATGGAGTGACCAATCGCATTGTGGCTGACGGATTTTGCCCTCGTCAGCAAGTTCGGAACGGATGTCCGACTCCACCTGACACACGGCCAACGGAAATACACGTCTGCAATATGGAGGCAGCGTGTGGGCCAAATACTGAAGGAGTTCCGGCGATGTTAATTTCTCGTTTTCCTGCCGCGCTTGCACTGACGCTATCGGCGTCGGGCCTATTTGCAGCGCCTGTCAATCTAGATCAACCCAGTTCGCTTGATCGTCCGAGCTATTTTGCTCCCGAGAAAAGCCCCGCTCAATTGTGGCGTCAGAATAATCAGCCTGTCTCTCTGATGGAAGACGCGCCCGTCCCGGCTGCCGACAAGCAGTACGCCGAATCGCTAGAGCCCGGCATGATGCCGACTCCGGCTTACAGTGATTCGTATGGAAGCGGTTGCGCCTCGGACGAGAGCTGCTTTGACGAATGCTTCCAAGATTGCTTCTGCCCGACATGGTTCGCCTATGCCGGCGCTTTGGCGATGACCCGCGACAATAGCAACGAAGTTTGGCTCTCCAATGATAGCGGCGACTACGCGACTCGCGTGATGGGATCCAATGCCGCCGGAATGGGTTGGCAGCCTGGTTATGAGATTCGTCTTGGTCGTCACTTCGGCTGCAACAACTGGGCTTGGGAAGTCGATTACTGGGCGGTTCGCGGCACTGCGGAACACACGGTCACCAACCAAGGTTTGGTCGGTCAATTGGATACTCCGCTGGATGCGAACTTCCAGGGTTTGACTTATAACGGCAGCAATGTTGACGATTACTACAACAACGCTCAGGCTCATCGTCTGCAACGCAGCTACGACTTCTACAATGTTGAGCTGAACTTCTTCCAAGATCCTGGTCTGTACACGGCCAATTGTGGCGGCGGTTGCTTCCAGTTTGGCGCCCTTGCTGGCCTGCGTTACTTCAAGTTCCGCGAAGCGTTAGATTTCGCGACCGACCCGAGCGACTACTATTACACGGGATCGAATGACGAGTTGCACTACAATATCGATGTGGACAATAACTTGATCGGCGCCCAACTCGGCATGATCATGAACTACAACTTCGATCGCTTGAATTTGTACGCCAAGACCAAGTTTGGCATTTACGGCAACGCGATCGATCAAAAGTCGCAGATGTACGGCGCCCTGGGAGACGCTTATATCGACAACGCGTTAAGCCCGAATAACGGACGTAACTACAACGTTTCGGCCACCAAGGGACGTGTCAGCTTCCTGGGCGAATTTGATCTTGGCGCCGGCTACCAAGTGACCAAACGATTCTCGATCAACGGCGGCTACCGCGTGGTTGCTGTCTCGGGAGTCGCCTTGGCGACCGAGCAGATTCCCCAAAACTTTGAAGACCTGGACATCGTCGCCAGCACGCCTTCTAACGGCGACCTGCTGTTACACGGTGGATACCTCGGCGGCCAGTTTATCTGGTAAGCCGCACGAAGCAGGATGAATTTCTGCGAAAAGCCGGCTCGCAATTGCGAGTCGGCTTTTCTGCTTTCTTGCCGCCAAACCAAGCCCCTGCAAATTTACTTTGGCCAAGCAACAAAAAAAGCCGCCTGGCAGAATACCAGGCGGCTTTCTTATTGAGCACGAAAAACCTGCCGCGTTACTGAGCGGAAGCAATGCCAGCGGCCAGTGACGGTAAGCTGGAGTTCAGGTAATACGCTTTGGGCGTGGTCGAGCTGAGGACCGCTTTCATCAGCGATTCGGTCGGGTTGGCCGCTGTCGCCGATCCGAAGCTGAAGAGCGAAACTGGCCTTCGATAGGCGACAACGCGCGTCTTCTTCTCGTCGATTTTCGCCAGTTCGGCGGCGCGGGCGATCGCTTCTTCAATAAATCCGACTTTGTCGACCAGACCAAGCTGGATCGCTTCATCGGTTAGGTAAATTTCTCCGGTCGCCAACTCGTCCAGCTTAGCGGGATCTTTGACATATGCGGGTCGGCCTGTCTTCACCACGTCTTTGAATCGCGTGAACATGTCGTTGACCAAATCCTGCACTAGTTCGCGCTGATCTTCTGGCATCGTGCGGGTCATGCTCAGCATCTGCTTCCGCTCGTGACTGGCGATCGAGTCATCTTTGATGTGGTACTCGGCCATGAGACCGGTCACATCGTAATGCGGAATAATCACGCCGATCGATCCGGTGATTGTCGTCGGTTCAGCAAAGATGACATCTTTTTGATCGCCGACCGCCATCGAGACGTAATACCCGCCGCTAGTGGCGGACGAGCCCATGCTGACGACCAGCGGAATTTTGCGATCCTCACGCAACTCATTTAGGTGGTGATAGATATAGTCCGATGCGCTGACCGATCCGCCAGGCGAGTCGACTCGCAAGACGATCGCTTTGACGTTTTTGTCTTTGCGGGCCAGATCGATCTGATTGCGAATATAACCTTCCCCTTGCATGATCAAGCCTTCGACGCGGATCAACGCGATCTTGTCGGTGGCCAGCTTGTCGCCGGAATGGAAATGTTCACTAACTCCATCCGCTTCGTTGAAGTACTGGGCCGTTGCGGCAAGCTGAACAAGGATGATCAGACCGGCGAACATCAGGCCCAACCAGCCAAGAAAGGCGACAATTCGCAGGAACCAGCCGTTTCCGTGTTTGATGATGATCGGCTGTGGAGAGGAAGGGTTTTGTCCGTTGCTCATCGAGTTACCTTTTACTGGGGATATCGCTTGGTGCGGGCTGGGCCCGCGAAGCTGGTGATTCAAGCAGCAATGCTTGAAGGATAAGACGCGAGTTACGCCTGAGGGGGAAAGTAGGCGTCGGGGGTGAGTTGAGGGCTCCCATGGACGACGGCTACGCCATATTTTAGGATTTTGACGGCTGGAAGCAATTCGCCATAGGGTGGCGAATATCGCGCCTGATGTGCTAGCAGCGTCAAAAACGTTGCTGTTGTCCTCGGTCGCCCTGCTCGGTAAGCTTCCCGCTTGCGCCGTGGATCTCAAACCGCGGCCGCAGAGTATTAGGCGTATAGGCGACCCAATGTCGTGTCGCACCTGTTTTCGACCGGAAGGAGCTTCTCGTGTTCGTCTCGGCTTCTAGCGAGTGTTTTCCTGATCTACCCATGCGCGAATGCATGGAAAAGCTCGTTGACCTTGAATTCAGCAACGTCGATCTCACAATCAGCGAGAAAAGCAAACATTTAAAACCATCTTTCGTGTTAAACGATCCGGATGGCGCCCTCGAAGTCTGTCGTGATACCCAACGATTAAACATCTCGAATTTTCGCATCTTGATTGATGCGGTCAAAGATGAGCACTATCGCCAGTTCGAAGCAATCTGCAAATTGGCCAAAGCGGTTAAAGTGTCATCCCTGACCGTTCCCTCAGGCGAGATTGGCACCCCATTCAACGAAGAGGTCGAGCACCTGCGAGAACTGGTCGCAATTGCCGCGGTCGAAGGGATTGTTGTCAGCATGCACACTCATGTTGGTTGCATGTCGGAAGACGCCGACACGATCAAAGTGCTGTGCGACAACGTGAAAGGCTTGGGGGTCACGCTCGATCCAAGTCACTTCATCTGCCGCGAAGATAGCCCGGCCAACTACGAAAAGATCCTCAGCTACGTCCGTCACGTTTATTTGCGTGATACAACCAAGGCCGAGATGCAAGTTCGCGTTGGCCAAGGTGAAGTCGAATACGGCAAAGTGATTTCGCAGCTAGAATCGGTCAACTACAAGCGAGCTTTGACGATTCACATGCCGCCGCTACCGGACGTCGATCAGATGGCCGAGATGCGCAAGATGCGGTTGTTGATGGAAAGCTTGCTGTAAGAAAGCAAAGCCGGAAGATCCGCGACTTCTCTGACCTCTATCCAGTATAGCGATTGCTCATCGGGCGTCGCTTTTTGGGGGACGCCTCTTGAACGAGAGAGTGTAACAACGCTGCGCTGCTTCCTAAGAAACGGCTTGACGGGTCAGGAACGACTCACGGCGATCTGCCGCGATCTGCTGAGGATCAAACAAGTCGGCGATCAGGGCTTTGATCGAGGTTTCGATGTGAAATGCCATCGCGGCGACCGCTTTGTCCGGGTCGCCGGTCGACATCGCACGGACGATCGCTAAATGCTCAGCATTCTCGTTCATTTCGGCGTAATTATCGCGTGACGAACGATGCAAGTGACGTGCGTCACGCAGCGTGCGGATCAAGACTTTGTAACGCCCGATTTCGTATGCCAGACGTTCGCTGCCGCAGCGTTCGGCGATCAGTTCGTGTAATTGCGTATCTTGTTCACGTGTTTTTTGCGACCAGCGTTTGTTTCGCTTGGCGGCGTCAAGTTCGACGAATTGCGACTCCAGAAGTTCTAGCTCAAACGGCGCGATGCGGCCGCAAACCGAACGCACCGCTTCGCATTCGAGAATGCGACGAACCTGGCAGATCTCTTCTACTTGACGCGGACCAAAGGGGCGCAGCACTGCTCCGCGATTGGGTTGAAGCTCAACAACGCCGATTCCGGCCAACTCGACCAGCGCTTCCCGGACAGGCGTAACGCTGACTTGAAATTGCTCGGCCAGATGTTCAAGTCGCAGACGTTGACCTGGGGCAAACTTCCCTTCAAAAAGCACGAGCAGAATTTCACTGACTAATTTTTGTCGGCGTGCCCCATGCTGGACTTCGGTTGCGCTTGCCATGAGGGGTTTCCATGCTGTTGTAGAAGAGGAATCGTCAAATCGAGACGAGAATAGCAAGATCAATTGTATACAATCGCTGGAGTGGTTCAACCGTTTCACGAAAAAACGGCGGTATTTCGCTTATCGATTGAATGCAGCTTACCGCCCAATATCGCCAATATGGCATAAAAGGGGAGTGGTCATCGCAACTAGAGCGTCACTTTTTTGATCTCTGCGGTTTCCAGCAAATCCGCGGTGGTAAATCTGTCCGCTATTTCAATTCGGCAAATTAGAGACTTCGATCGATCGACCGTTGCTGGCCTCAAAGCGGTGTTCTTTGGGCCAGAACATAATCGTACCAGCCGAGGCCGTTTGTCGCGGTGCACCAGGTTGCTGTTGATAAGAGAGCTGCGCTGCGGAGCGTCCGCTGCCATGAAGGACGATCATCTCTTTTGAATTGGAGTAGGTAAAGCGTTCGCCGGTCGCCGAGTAGAGTCGCCCTCGTACATTTGCGTTGCCGATCGCCATTAGCTCGACCGTTTGAGCCGAACTGCCTGGGGATGCGATTTGCGCGATGGTCAACTCTTCGCAAGTCAGCTCGACATCCGTTTCACGCAGTCCTTGCAACCCGTTGGCTGCGATCACATCACCCCAATTGCTGACCGGTCCATAGACCGCCGGATGGACATCACGGAAAGCGATTTGACGCTGGTGAATATTGCCGCGAACTCCTTGGCGAAAGTTGACTTCAATAAAGGTCAGCATGTCGGTGGGCGCCGCCGGAGCGTTATTGGGCTGCAGAGTGGTTTCAAAGCCGCGAAAGCCCGCTCGCGTACTGCGCGCGGATCCGGCTCCGCTGACCAAGATTTCTCCTGATTGTTGATCGATGCTTAAGTTGTCAGCGCGCATTTCATCCAAACTGAGCAGCTGCCCCTGCTGGACGGTTGGATTGTAAGCGTTGAACCCTTGCTTGCATTCAATGCGACGAACGCTGGGATTGCGTTTGTCGGCGCCTAGCTGACGGAAGTCGACTTGTTGATCGAGCACCACTTCTAGGCGACCGGTATTCAGCTGACGCTGTTCGGTCACCATTCCGAGCCGTCCTTTTTGAAACTGCATCGGCCGCCCGCGAACCGCCACGTTGCGATCGAAGATGATTCGATCGCCGATTACTTCGAGGCTCCCCTGCCAGGTCACGGTATAAATCTCTGGCAGGGCCAGTTTACGTCCTTCAAAATCACGATCCATCGGCAATAGTAACTCGCCGGGCCCTTCAGAGAAAACTCGGTTACGAGCCTGGTCCATCTGCAAGTGATTGCTGAAGAGTTGGATGCCGCGACCAGAGATCATGCCTGGCGCGCCCACTACATGCGCGTATGCATTGGGGGAAGATGCGTGTTCGATCTGAATGACGTCGCCGGTGATCACCAACGGCGGCTTGGTGGGTTCGGTCGAAAGGGTCTCTTTCACTTCCACATGACCCGAGATGGTCGCATTTTCGACCAGCATATTCTCCGCCATCCGCATGAAGACCAACTGAATCAGATCGCCGGTCATGTCAAATTGCGTGGTCGGTTTTTTGGTCGGCGCGACTTGTCCGGTGACCGCAAGCGATTGCAGCGGCGATGGTTGCGGCGTGCGTCCTAGCGAGACTTGCATGCCAGATTGGGTTGGGATCGCGGTATTGGGCTCTCCCCGAGCGATCGCCATGGTTTGCGAGTTCGGCTGGTCAAGCGAAAGCGCCTGATTGAGCTCTGGATATTGGAACCAAGCTTTCAGCTCTTTGGTTTTGCCGTTGAGCTGTGGCGAGCGAATGTCAACTTGACCGCTGGCGTGCATGCGATCGGCGAGCAACTGTTTGTCACGTTTGCCGGGAATGCCGAGCGAACGGATCCAGATGTACAGATTTTCGGCTTGCATCTGACCTCGCCCTTCGACTCCGGCCGAAACGTCTCCGGCCAACGTCATCACATGTTCGCCGGATTCGTTCGGTTCAACGCGCAATTGATCGCGCCAGCCGACCATCACGGTGTCGCCCGATTTTTTGTCTTTGCCTAACTGACCGCTGAACGTGCCGGGGCCGGCCGCCCATAATCGCCCCAGCTCTCGACTGTTTTCCGACATTTCGTACTGAACGTTGGGAGAGCGAACGACCCATTGGTCTTTAGCGAGTTCCGTGTTTTGATCGCCGCTAGCTTCGATGCGTCGACGGACGACGTCATAAATAAACTGTTTGGCGGACGCTCTCGCACCTGCACTGGGCGCTTGCAACGTCGCAGGCGCGCCAACGGCAACCAGTCGCTGCACTTTCAGCTTACCCATCGACTCGGATTTGTCGGTCGTCGCAGGGGCGCCAGCAACCGGGTCCGCTTCGGTGAAATAGACTTCGATTAAATCGCCGCGTAATTGATCGGGGGTAGTCGCCGCCGTCGGGCGCGTGACCACGACCCGATCACGAAAACTAGCAATCTTAAGCGCCGCATCAAACAAAAAAGGCCCATTGCAAGTGATTTCAAGCGGCGGTGTGGCTTCGTTGTCGGTCCTGGGGTTACCCCCGATCGACTCGCTCAATCCGCTTTGCAATGCAATCTGAACGCGATCGACTTGGTTCAATTGCAACGACTGCAAGCCGCCGATGGCCGAAGCTCCTTTGCCGGGCTTCTTGTTCGATTCGTCGAGCTTGGCGATTAGATGTCGGCCGCTGCCGGAACTGCCGCCGTAGCGAAACT
Source organism: Blastopirellula sp. SH421 (assembly GCF_057808535.1). NCBI lineage: Bacteria > Pseudomonadati > Planctomycetota > Planctomycetia > Pirellulales > Pirellulaceae > Blastopirellula > Blastopirellula sp. SH421. The sequence goes on along the minus strand of NZ_CM173712.1, from coordinate 5,706,163 downwards.
GAATCGGCGCTTTCGTTTCGATCCAGCCGGGATGCAAATCGACATCACGCGTTTTGATCGCGACCCCGTCCATTGCTTTGGCGTGGGAGGCTTCGCGGCGAATGGTGACTAAGCCGGTCAATTTGCCGCCGAGAAGTTCGCCGATTTTGCCGAACGAGAGGTTTAATTCGCTGAACTGCAGCAGCGCTTCTTCACCTTCCAAGATGAGTGGCGGTTGATTCAAACGCTCTTGTCGATCATCCGTCGCAAAAACCAGAATCGTGACCGGTTCTAGCTTGAGACGATTGGATTGATTTTTCGATTTGTCGGCCGCCTCGACCTCTTTAAAATCTCGCATCAAGAGCATGATGCTCTTGCTCTCTAAGACCTTGGTGCGACCAAGCTGCCAAGAACCGGGCGGAAAGAAATTGGTGAGAAACTCTTTTTGTTGTCCGACAATATCCGGCGTGGTGTAGGGTTGGTCGCCGCTAGCACTACGACGTAGATTAGGCTCTATCCACGGTACGACTAGCACCGTGTACAAAAAGTACGCGCTGACAACCACGGCGGTGCTGATGGCGATTCGCTTGATTTTATTCCACATCGCGCTGTCGCCGTCTTACGTCGAAATGGTGATAGGGGAAATTGAAAAAATACGATAAAAGCAGCGCTGATTCGCCGGACTTAAAAACTGCGAACAATATCGGCCCAACGCCCTTGCGCTTTAAGAATCAACTCAATCAGTTCGCGTACCGCGCCTCGTCCGCCGGGTGCATGTGTGACATAGTTGGCCGCTTCTCGCAGTTCGGCGGCGGCGTCTTGAACCGCGACACCAAGTCCGGCCATGCGAACCACCGGCAGATCGGGCAAATCGTCGCCGATGTAAGCCAATTGCTGGCTCGTCAGGCCAAACTGCTCTAGCAGATCGTTGGCGACCGACAGTTTGTCTTCGATCCCTTGTCGTACGACATCGATACCGAGTTCGGACGAGCGCAAGCGGACGGTCTGCGAATTTCGCCCGGTGATAATCCCGAAGCGAAAGCCTGCTTTTCGCCAAACTTTAACGCCTAGTCCGTCGCGAATGTGGTACTGCTTCGCTTCGATTCCCTCGTTGTCTAGCAGGACGCCGCCGTCGGTCAGCACGCCGTCTACGTCCGAGACAATCAGCTCAATGGATTTGCAGCGTTCTTCCAGTTTCATCTACGCATTACTTCCGTTCTGGTTCGGAAAGGGGACGGTCCATGGGGGTTCTGGTTCATCCGGCGTCGTTTCGCCGTCACTCTTGGTCTGAGTCAAGTCGACCAAGTCGGTGATATCCAGCATGCCGATCGGTTCGCCTGATGTGTTGATGACCGGCAACTCGCTAATTTTGGACTTTGCGATCGCGGTCAGCGCCTCTTGCACACGGACGCCGCAAGTTACTGTTTTGGGGGAGACAGTCATCACGCTCGAAATGGGGTGATCCAGCAATTCGGTGCGACCCGTCTCAAAAATACGAGCCAGATCACTATCGGTGAACAGGCCTGTCAATTTGCCTTGTTCGTCGATTAGCATGATGGCCCCGGTGCGCCGACCAGGTCGGCAGGCGCGTACAAACACGTCGCGCACTCGCTGATCTCCGCTGGCAATGCGACATTCGGAGAGCGGTCGCATCACTTCTTCGACCAGCGCCAGCTTGCGGCCCAGGCTGCCGCCCGGATGATACCGAGCAAAATCTTCAGGACGGAAACCGCGGCGCCAACTGCAAGTCAGCGCCAGTGCGTCGCCGATGGCCAACATCGCGGCAGTACTGGTGCTGGGCGCCAGACGATTGGCGCCGGCTTCGACGATCGGACCCAACGGCAATACGACCTTTGCTGCGCGAGCGAGCGTGTTAGTTTCGTGGGCGGTGACTGCTACGATTTGGGCGCCCAAGGACTTCAGCGATGGGAGCAACCGCACTATTTCTTCGGTTTCACCGCTTTGCGAAAATGCCAAGACGATGTCATTTTCGTCCACACGGCCGAGGTCGCCGTGAATCGCTTCGGCTGGATGGAGGAAATGGCTAGGAGTTCCGGTCGATGCAAACGTCGCCGCTATTTTTTGGCCAATCAGTCCAGCTTTGCCCATCCCAGTCACGATGATGTCGCCGGGACATTGCATCACTAAGTCAAGCGCCAGGCAAAAGCGGGCGTCAAGCCGCTCGGCGATCCCCGCCAGCGCGTCTGCTTCTTGTTGGACAATAGTTCGACCAAACCGCAAGATTTCGTCGTGCGGAGTCTCGGCTATCAGTCGTAGGGCGGCGCCATCCATGGCAATTTCCCAACGAGTTAAAGGATTTTTTAGAATTCTTCCGCAACTTGCGCGGAGGTGAGCGGGTTGATTCTAGGGAGGTTTCGCGAACAGAGCAACGTCGAAGCGTGTCTCAATAAGAGACGTTTTTCTCATTTCGAGTCGCATCCCAGCGATTTACTAACCATAATTAACGGAGTTACTGCTAAATTCCTCCGAATTGGAAGAATTGGCCCGAATTTCGCAACGCGAGTGCTGTTTGCAGCGTCCTAACTCTAGCGGCTAGACGTCTGTCACCTGAACATCCAGCTTGATACTGTACACCCGGCGCCGGCTTGCGAAGGATCGTAAAGGGGGGAAGCCCCCCGGCGCCATGAGGTTGCCTCCAAAGCGCAATGACCCTACCGATGATCGGCGGGGAGAGGTTGAAGAAAACGATGGTAACACTCTCTCGACTCGGTCCTTTCGCGCTAGAGAACCGTCTTGACCGTCGCCATGACACCGAGATCTTTCGGGCCGTCCATTTGAAACAGCATCGCCAAGCGGCGATTCAAATCTTGCCGGCCCGGTATGCGGCCGATCCCGTGGGCCGCAAGCAATTGCAGGCTCGTAGCGAACTGCTTCGCAAGCTAAATCATCCGAATATTGTCCGTTGCTATGGTGCAGGCATCGACGAATCGACTGCATTTTTGGCGATGGAGTTAGTCGAAGGGGAATCGCTCGCGCAGTACATGGATGACCGGATGTCGCTGCTGTGGGGTGTCGCCCTCGACATTGCCCAGCAGATCTGCGCTGCGATGGAATTTGCACATTCGCGCGGCGTCTGTCATTTGCGTCTCAATCCCTGTTGCGTGCTATTGGCCGGCGAAGGCTTGAAGCATCCCGATCTGCCGCTAGAAGTAAAGCTGACCAATTTTTGGGCCGGCGTCGCTTGGCGGAAAGAACCGATGGCCGAGCCGACTCTCGAAAACCAGCAATATCTCGCGCCAGAGCAGTATGATTCGCAAGCGAATTTGGATGCACGCACCGACATTTTCTCGTTGGGATGTATTCTCTATCGCTCCTTGTCAGGGAAATTTCCGTTTCCCCTTGCTGAAGGCGAAGCAAGCGGCTCTGTCGATCGATTCACGATCCAGCCTCCGCGTGTGGCGACTTTGGCCCTTGATTGCCCGATCTGGCTTGATCGTATCATCATGCAAATGATCGAGCTGGATCCTGCGAAGCGAATCGCTTCGATGGAAGCGGTCGCATCCGCGCTGCGCGAAACCCGCTCGGCCGTCGCGGCCGGAACAAGCTCGCTAGAACATGCGGTCGTCGGCAACGCCGGACGCAACAGCAATATCGAAACCGGCGTCGCCAAAGCGGACGCCAAACGCTTGCTTAAGCAAAAGCCGGTTCGCGGCCCATTGGGCCCGGTCTACGAACGCCCCTGGTTTTTGCTGATTTGCTTACTGTTTGTCATTGGTGCAATTGGTTTTGCCTTTCTGCCGATGTCTGAACAGCAGCTGTATACTCGCGGTGCGGCGCTGATGAAATCCGAAAACGAGACCGACTGGAAGCAGGCCGAAGAAACCTACTTATTGCCGCTAATCCAAAAATACCCCAATAGCGAACATGCCGCAGAAGCTCAAGCGTTTGTCGATCAGATCTGGATCAAAAACGCTGAGGCGCGATTGCGAAATAAAGAGCGCAGCGGGCGAGACTACAGCAGCACCGGTGAAGAAAAGCTCGCAGCGGCTCGCAACTTAGAAAAGCTCGGCAGTCATTTAGGCGCCTGGGCTCATTACGAAACGATGGTTGCGCAGCTTCATCCTTCGTCACAGGAAGAACGTCCTTACTATCTGATCGCGAAACAAGAGCTGGAAGAGTTGCGTCAACGCAAAGTAGAAGGAGACGTGATGATCTCGTCGGTCAACGATTATCTGCTCCGTGCTCAGACGGCGATGGACAAAGGAGACAAGGCTCAAGCACGCTTGATCTATCACCGCATCCTCTCACTTTACGATCTGAATCCGCAGCTGAAAGAAGAGATTCAATCCGCTAAAGATGGATTGGCGCTACTTGGCCCTTCGTAGTCGCATCGATCGCTTGGTTCGTCGGTCGGGCAGCTGGGAGAAAAGTCAGTCTGGTTCGCCTTCTGCGAGCTTTCGCTGATCGTCTTAAACCCAACGCTTGGGGTCACCATCGATGATATTGCCCCCTGCTGGGGGTGTGTGAAACTATTGACTCCAAACCAACTAAGCGGACAATAGAGTTACCTACCTTCCGCTATGATTTTCTCACTTGATGCTGCTGACCCGCCTCTGTCTTGTGAGGATTGCAAAACCTTGCGATTCTCACCACCAAAGACCTGCCCATGCACTTCGTTTCTTTCCAATTCGCGTTTGGAGTTGGCGCGGTTCGCGTCGCGCTTTTTGCTGCGCTGCTGCTGCCAGCTTGCGCTATGCTTCAAGCGGCGGAAACGCCAAGCATCGACTTTGCCGCCGCACAAAAGTTGTTAGAGACGTCTTGTGCGGACTGTCACGGCGGAACCGAAGGGGAGGGGGGCTTTTCGCTGAGCAAGCTTGCGGATGCTGGCGCAGTTGGGCAGCATTATGACGAGTGGATGAAGTTGCGACAGCGTCTGGCCGATCACACCATGCCGCCAAATGACGTCGAACCGATGGACAACGTCGCACGGCTGCAACTGGTCGATTGGATCAAACAAGCGACGCGTGAAGCGATTCGCCAGCAAGGAGAATTGGCGGGACCACCCCTGTTTCGGCGGATGGCGGCTCACGAGTATTCCAACACGGTGCGTGATTTGTTGGGGATTCATTTCGACGCCGGGAATGGACTGCCGCAAGATCCCGCGGGAGGTGAAGGCTTTAACAATGCCAGCGAAACGCTGATCATCTCGCCGATCCATGCCGAGAAGTATGTCGAAGCGGCGACGGCGGCGCTCGATTACGCCGCACATGATTCTCGCGCACGACAACGCTTGTTGCGTCATCGACCCGACGCAAAAACGTCGGAACCGGAAGCGGCGAGGCGCAATTTAACAGAGTTCGCGCATCGCGCGTTTCGTCGACCTGCCGCCGAAGCGGAAATCGCCGCGATTGTCAAAACCTACGACGAAGCCCGAGCAGCGGGGCTCGATTTTGATTCGGCCTGTTTTTATGCGCTGCGCGGCGTGTTGATCTCTCCCAATTTTTTGTTCCTGATCGAAGACGCTCCGAGCGAGCCCAATAAATCGGTTCCGCTTTCTGATCATGAGCTGGCGTCGCGGCTGAGCTATTTTCTGTGGGCGACGATGCCAGATCCCAAGCTGCGCGAAGCGGCTGACGCCGGCAAGTTGCAAGATCCCGCCGAGTTGAAGCGTCAGGCCTTGCGAATGATCCAAGAGCGCGGGACCAATCTCAACGATTCGCTTACGCACTTTGTGGGGCAATGGTTGGGAACCGCTGACTTAGGACGCTCCAAGCAAATCGATCTAGAGTTGCATCCCAATTTGAAAGACGAGCAAGTCGCATCGTTGCGTGATCAGCCGGTCTACGTCTTTGAGTCCATGTTGAAAGAGAATAATAGTCTGATCAGTCTGATCGACGCCGATTGGACTTTTCTGAATACGGAACTCCGGTACCACTACTCGATTGACGGCAGCAAGCTTCAAGGAGATTTGAACCAGCGATTGCAACGCTATGCACTGCCAGAGGAATATCGCAATCGCGGCGGCCTGCTTGGGCAAGGAGGAGTGCTGGCCGTCGCATCGTATCCGCGTCGCAGCAGTCCAGTGCTGCGTGGAGTCTGGGTATTGGACAAAATGTTGGGGGTCGAACTGCCTCCTCCGCCACCCAACATTCCCCCCTTGGAAGAATCCAAAACAGTTGCCCACTCGCTGACACTGCGAGCTCGGTTAGAACAGCATCGCGCCAATCCGTCGTGCGCGACTTGCCACGATCGCATCGATCCGATCGGTTTCGCCCTCGAGAACTTTAACGAGGTGGGGCACTGGCGCGACAGCGATGACGGCGGCAAGATTGATGCGGTCGCGGTTTTGCCCGATGGCACGCAAATTGACGGCCAAGCCGGCCTCAAGCAGTACCTGCTCGAAAATAAAGAGCAGTTCGTCCGACACTTGACCCAAAAGATGCTGGGCTACGCTTTGGCTCGCGGACTACAAGCGAGCGATGTTGCAACCGTTGAGTCGATCATCGAGCGACTTCAGGCCAACGACTATCATTCCCAAGAATTGGTGCTCGCGATCGTAACAAGCGAGCCCTTTCGTCATAAGAGAATTTCCCCATGAAGACGCCCAAGATAACTCGTCGAACCGTGTTGCGTGGGGCCGGAGCCGCTTTGGCGTTGCCTTGGCTCGAAGCGATGAGCGGTGCACATGCCGGCAGTGATCCGGCGGCGGACAGTCCGCGCCGCTTTGCCGCTCTCTTCTTTCCGAACGGCGTGCGCCAAGAAGTTTGGACGCCGGCAGAGACCGGCCTAGGCTACTCGCTGCCGCGCCAGTTAGAGCCGTTGGCCAGTGTGAAAGACGACGTCTCGGTCATCTCTGGCTTATGGAACCAAGCTTGTAAAGCTGGCGATGGTCACTATGTGAAAGACGCCGCCTGGCTGACCGGCACGACAATCACCAAGACGACCGGCGTTAATCTCAACAGCGGCGGACGATCAGCCGATCAAATCGCCGCCGATCTGTTGGGCAAATACACGCCGCTGCCGTCGATGGAATTAGGGACCGAACCAGTTAGCTCTGGGGTCGATGGCACCGTCGGCTATACCCGCGTCTATGGCGCGCACATCGCTTGGCGGACGCCGACTCAACCGCTCGCCAAAGAGATCAATCCACGTCTCGCGTTTGATCGTATGACGTTGATTGCCAACGGCAAAGCGGACGGGCATTCAAATCGCCCGCTCTTGGATCGCGTCAGCGCCGAGGCCAACGCGCTGCGTAACAAACTTGGGAGCAACGATCGGCATCGCTTGGAGCAATATCTAGAGTCGGTCCGCTCGCTGGAGAAGCGGTTAGAGATGATCGAATCCCCCTCGCAAAACTCGTGGCGATCCAAGGTCGACTTCTCCAGTCGGACGGCGCCGGCCAATGATCCCAAGGACCATGCCGAGCGAACTCGGCTGATGCTCGACATGATCGCGTTGTCGTTTGAAGCCGATATTACGCGTGTCTGTACGTTTATGTTTGGCAACTCCGTTAGTTCGATCAACTTCTCATTTTTGGACGGAGTCGAAGGATCACATCACGAGCTGTCGCATCATCAAGGCAAAGAAGCCAATTTGGCGCAGTACGAGCTAATCGCCAAATGGCACGTCGCCCAGTATGTCTATCTGTTGGAAAAGCTGCGGGCCCTGCCAGAAGGAGAAGGGAACGTACTCGACAGCAGCGCCATTTTGTTTGGTTCGGCATTGCGTGACGGCAATTCGCATAGCCCCCATGATCTGCCGCTGTTGGTGGGCGGCAAGGCCGGCGGTCGCTTGCAGCAAGGGCAACACATCGCCGCGACCCGCGATAATCCGATGGCCAACTTGCTGCTGACCATGCTTCAGGCAGTCGGATCGCCGGCCAAGCACTTTGCCGATTCCTCTGGCCCGATTGAGCAACTTTTGGCGTAATCCTGGTTAATGACTGGGGATTGTCCGGCGTCTACGCTAAAGTGAACATCCAAGCTTGTCGCACTACGTCAGTAACTTTCGGCGTTTTGCGGCATCTAGTTTGAATTCGCCCTTAGTCGACCTGGAGGGAATTCCTGATGTCAAATGTGATTCATGCTTACGCCGCTTCTTCGTCTGGAGCTGCACTCGAACCGTTTGAGTACGATCCTGGTCCGCTGCTTGACAATCAGGTCGAAGTCGCCGTCACCCATTGCGGGATCTGCCACTCTGACTTGTCGATGCTCGATAACGATTGGGGAATGACGACTTACCCATTCGTCCCAGGTCATGAAGCCTCGGGAGTTGTGAGCGCGATCGGCTCGCAGGTCAAAGGGTTAAGTATCGGCCAGCGCGTCGGCGTCGGTTGGCAATCAGGCAGTTGCATGTCGTGCCCACAGTGCATGGGAGGCGATCATAACTTGTGTTCTCAATCGTCGGCGACGATTGTTGGTCGTCACGGCGGCTTCGCCGACCGCGTTCGCTGCGATTGGCAGTTCGCCGTACCGCTTCCCGATTCGTTGGATGCGGTGGATGTGGGCCCCCTGTTTTGCGGCGGCGTGACGGTCTTTAATCCGATGTTGCAATACGGCTTGCTGCCGCTGCATCGAATCGGCGTAATCGGGATCGGCGGTCTGGGCCACATGGCGCTGCAGTTCGCCAACAAATGGGGCTGTGAAGTAACGGCGTTCACCTCCAGCGATTCGAAGCGTGACGAAGCGTTGAAATTGGGCGCGCATCATGTCGTCAATTCACGTGATTCGGATGCGATGGCGAAGCTATCCGGATCGCTCGATTATGTCCTCTCGACCGTCAACGTGGCGCTCGATTGGCCGGTGATCTTAAATACGCTGAAGCCCAAGGGCAATCTGATGATTGTCGGCGCCGTTCTCGAGCCAATTCCGGTTCCGGCGATGTCTCTGATCGGAGCCCAGCGAGCGGTCAGCGGATCGCCGATCGGCAGTCCCGCAACCATCGCCAAGATGCTCGATTTTTGCGCACGTCACCAGATCGCACCGCAGACCGAGATATTTCCGATGTCCAAGGTGAATGAGGCGATGCAGCATTTGAAGGCCGGCAAAGCGCGTTACCGCATCGTGCTCGAAAACGATATCGCGTCGTAACGCCAGCTATCCACAAGTTATCCCCCAATCCGTGTGAAAATAGCCCAAAATCACACGGTTGCTTCACGGTTTGCTAACTTGCAGCGCATAAAAAACGGATGTCGTCGGGACTGCATTCCGGCGACATCCGCTAATTTTTGCGTGGCATGCTCGAGGCGTCGTTTCCCCAGTTGACCCTTACGGATCGAAAAACGCGTACGTTCTCATTCACGCTTGACGAACTTGTTGGATCGGGACGTCCACCCAAAATTCCGTTACGAGCATCCCAAGCTATTCCCGCAGTTACGGCAGACGTAACAGGTTCCGCTAGGAACCGTCAAACCGCCGCAACGATCACAAATAGGAGCGTCTGAAGGCGACTCCGCGCTGGGCCTAATGATCGGCGGTCGACTTGCGACCTTCGATCGATTGACGAGCCACGTTTCGCCCCCCATTGTCTTGGCTGATTCCTGGTCAACTTGCGGCGCCGTCATTGTCCCATCCACTGGGTCGGCATCCGCTTTCCTTGCCCTCGGGTACAACGCCGGCATCTCCGTGTCCGACGCGATATCGCTCCTATCGGCCGTTCCCTGACCATGTTGACCGACGTTCATCCCGACGCCGGACCACTGCTGCAAACCATGCTTCGCTTGTGACTCATCAACCGTTTGGATTGAAGAGTCCTCACGCTTCGTTGTTACGAAGTCGTTACCATACCCACTTCGAAATCGTTTGGCTAGCCATTGAAAGATGTAATCCACAACGCTTGCGGCAATTGGCGTTTCACGATCCGAGGTGATCCCCATCGGTTCAAATCGAACGTGCGAATACTTGCTGATTAACACATCCAGCGGCACGCCGTATTGCAGCGCGATCGAGCACGCAATGCCAAAACAATCAATCAACCCGCCGATCGTGCTTCCTTCTTTCGCCATCGTAATAAACAGTTCGCCTGGACGACCATCGGGATAAAGACCGACCGTCAAATAACCTTCATGGCCCGCGACGTTAAACTTGTGCGTCAGCGAACTGCGCGTATCAGGCAAACGCTCACGTTGGGGACGCGCAGCATTCGCTGCAGTTGCTGATTTTACAACGCTGCTGCGAAGCGGTTGGCTTTGTTTTGAGTTGTCGCGATAGATCGAAAGTGACTTCAAGCCCAGCTTCCAACCCCACATATACGCTTCCGCAATCTCGCCAGGCGTCGCCGCCTGCGGCATGTTCACCGTCTTGGAGATCGCCCCCGATAAAAACGGCTGCGCGGCGGCCATCATCTGCACATGCGCTTGCCACGAGATCGATCGTCCGCCGGGTTCCGCCGGAAACGCGCAGTCAAACGTCGGCAGGTCGCTCTCGCGCAAGTGCGGCGCATCGGTCAGCGATCCGGTTCGGGCTAAATGCTCGGCGATTTCGTCGATTTGCAACGCCGAATAACCAAGTTTCTCAAGCCCCAGTTTTACCGTGCGATTGGCGATTTGCAGCGAACCGCCGCCGGCCAGACGCTTGGTTTTAACCAGTGCCAACTCGGGCTCAATGCCGGTCGTATCGCAGTCCATAAAAAAGCTGATCGTACCGGTCGGCGCCAAGACCGTCGCTTGAGCATTGCGAAAGCCGTCGCGCTGACCGGCGATCTGCACGCGACCCCATAAATCCCGAGCAAACGCTAGCAAATCGGCCGGAGCGTGCTGCACTTCTTCTAGTGCTGCAGCATGCTTTTCGATCACCACCAACATCGATTTTCGGTTTTCGGCGAAGCCTGCGAACGCTCCGCGCGAAGCGGCAATTTCGCTGCTGGTCCGCAGCGCCGCGCCATGCAAAATTGCGGTAATCGCTGCGCACGTTCCGCAGGCCGCATCGCTGTCGTACGGCAAGCCGCCGGCCAACAACAGCGAACCAAGATTCGTATAGCCCAAACCAATCGGGCGAAAGCGATGGCTCTGCTCGGCGATCCGGGCTGTGGGGTAGCCTGCTCGATCGACCAAGATCTCTTGCGCCAAAAATAGCAAGCGACAAGCGGCGGCGAACCGCGGCGCATCAAGCGTTCCATTCGCCGCGCGAAAACGCATCAGATTCAGACTCGCCAGATTACAAGCCGAGTCATCCAAAAACATATACTCCGAGCAAGGATTGCTCGCGTTGATTCGTCCTGACTGCGGACAAGTATGCCAAGCGTTGATCGTCGTATCGTACTGCACGCCGGGGTCGCCACAATGCCAGGCCGATTCGGCCATTTGCGTCAGCAGTTCGCGCGCCGGATAGTGCGGGCCTTCGCGCTCGGGCTGGGTCACCCAGTGCGTTGTCCAGGTCTGGTCCTGTTCGACCGCAGTCATAAACGCGTCGCTAACGCGGACCGAGAGATTGGCGTTTTGAAACAGGATCGAGTTATACGCTTCGCCGTTGAAGTCGGCGTCATAACCGCCATGCTCGATCAAGATGCGGGCCTTCGCTTCTTCTTTGGCTTTGCACTGAATAAAGTCGAGGATGTCGGGATGCTCGATCTTCAGCGATTGCATCTTCGCCGCGCGGCGGGTCTTGCCGCCAGACTTGACGACGCCTGCGACTTGGTCGTAGACCCGCATGAACGACAGCGGCCCCGAAGGCTTGCCGCCGCCAGAGAGAATCTCGCGCCGCGAACGCAATGTTGAGAGATCGGAGCCAGACCCGCTGCCGTATTTGAACAACAGCGCTTCGGACGCGGCCAACGACATGATCGATTGCATGTCATCCTGCACCCCTTGGATGAAGCAGGCCGATGCTTGTGGATAAGCATACGCGTCGGCATCACAGGTTGCTTGGTCGGCGGCTGGATTCCAGCGCCAGACATTACGATCACCGCTAACTCCATAAGCGGCATGCAGCCCCACATTAAACCACACCGGCGAGTTGAACGCCGCCGCCTGATCCAGACAAAGCCAGACCAAGTCGCGATAGAAGATTTCGCTCCCTGCCGGTGTAAGATATCCATCAGCTACGCCCCAGTCCGCGATCGTGCGCACGACCCGCTCGACCAATTGCCGCAAACTATTTTCCCGGGCAGCGGTTCCTTGCTCGCCAAAGAAGTATTTACTCGCGACAATGTTGACGGCCGTTTGGCTCCAGTGTTCGGGAAACTCAACGCCCGCCTGCTCAAACACGATTTCGCCGTCCGCCGCCTGAATCAGCGCATCGCGACGACTCCACGCAAACGCGTTGTAAGGCGAGTCGACATCGACCGGGCAGAACGACGGAGTGACCTGCAGCGGCGTGGGAACCGGGGCTTCTGAATGAGCAGATTGGGGCTGAGGTTGGCGAATCATAGATAACTCCAGTTTCAATATATGGTGCCTGGGGTTTGCCGGCAACACAATATGTGGTGATTCTGGGGACGGATTGCGGCAAGTCTTGACTGTCTGGGTAAGCGGGGAAAGTGTGTCAAACCAATCGACGACAGACATATCGGCGGCTGGGGATCGGTTAAGGGGGTTAGCAGATCGCGGTCCGCAGCGTCTTGCGTCGTGGCGATACTTTGCGTCGATCTCTGCGATGGCGGTGATCTGGGGTTTGTTGTTGTGGATCGCTTGGGATGGGAAGCCCGGGCTAATTCTCGCGATCTTGATGGTCTATTCGGCGCCGTTTGCCGCGATCAGTCAATTGGCGCTGCTGGTCACTCTGCCGTTGCTATCGTCGGTGATTCGTGTGCCGATTAGTTTGGCGTTGTTGTCGGTCGTCGTCTGTCTCACGCTCTTCTATTTTGAGCTCTTCAGCTCAGGCGAACTTCCGCTTTGGTTGACGTTGATCGTATTTCAGTTTGCGCTGGTCGTGATTGCTGGCCTAGTTGCTGCACGCATCAGCATTGTGCGTTCTAGCGGCTGGCCTCATTTTTCGCTCTGGACATTGATTTTGACGGTCACGGTCGTTTGCGTCAGTTTGGGATTAGTGCGCGCGATTGCCGCGGTGCTGGGGATCCGTGGAGATAGTTTTATCGCCAGTCGCGTGTTGAGTTTTCTGTCGTACGCATTGATCAACGCGACCGCCGCCATCGGACCCTTAACGGCGCTGGCGACTCGCCGAGTCTTGTTTCGAATGTTGTTGCTGATCGCCGGCGTGCCGCAGGCTGTCCTACTTTCGCTGGCGATTGTGGCTTTGTATCAGTGGGCGATACCAGCAGGAGAATCGCTGAACTTCACCGAGGTGGCGATCTTTTCCGGTATTCAAGCGATTGCCGTTTCGTTGAGCATGTTGCCGATCTTCCTGGCCCCGGCAATCTCAGCGACAAGCGCGCGTATAGATCCGCCCCCAGCCAGCGTGTTACAACAAGAACCATGACCAGCATCGACCTTGCCGCCTCCGAGCAGAAGCCAGACCAACGGTCGTCGCAAGTCGACGATTCTTCGCCCACGATAACGTCTCAATTATGCTGGGGGCTCTTTCTGCAGTTGTTGGCGATTGGGTTGCTCGCCATCGCTGCGGTCGGGATTCATTTTGAAGGCAATGCTGATCAGCGAATGTGGTTTGCCGCGGTGAGTTCTTTGGCCAACTTTAGCGGCGCCGTGCTGGTGCTGCCGGAACTATCTCGTTGGTGGCGCTGCGGAATCAGCGGCGTTGCTTTCGTTGGGGCAATTGCAGTGATCTGCTTGGCCACGCTTATTGAAGAGGGGATGATTTTCCCCCACGATTTGATCAGCGTTGTTGTTCCACTTTTCTTACAAGCTGCGATCGTGGTGGTATTGGGGACCGCGATTCGAGTCGGTGTTTTCTTTCTTCGTCGCCCACGACCTGTGGCGCACGCTCATTTTTCGTTGCGAACGCTGATGCTAATCATTTCAGGCATCGCTTTACTGCTGGGATGTGCGCGCCTTATTTTTCCGGCAATGGGATGGGACAGTCCTGAAACGATCCTCTACTGGATGTTGCTCTTTTCGATCGTTTCTGGGGGAGGCGCGATTGCGGGAATTATTCCTTGGGCGGCGACCTGTTGGCAGTCGCGTCGGATTCGCGGGGGGATTGTGCTTGCCGGGATTCTTCTGATCCCCGGCATCGCATTTATCTGTAGCTTCTTACTCGATTATGCAACCGGAGGAGCCTCCCCGCTGACGACGTTTACTTGGAGCTTCTATCTAGAGATTCAGACGGTGCTCACGACCGTGGGATTGGGGCCACTGCTCTTCGGCGGCCGCAGCGCTGCGTCGCCCGCAATTTCCTGGAACCGCCGCTATGCGATTGCGATCTGTTTGCCGATGATCAGTACTGCCGTCGCCTTTGGGATGGTCGACGATTCGAAACTGGGCGACTACGACTATTTTCCGTTGTCAGAGAGTTTGGCGATAGCGACGATCAGCATTCTAGCGATCGTGATGACGATGAATACCGGCAATGGTTGGGTTCGCGTGCCGGTTTGTCTGGGGTTATTCGTCGGGGGAACGTTGGGGTACGCGTGGATGAGCTTTACGAATGCTGAAGGCGGCAGGGTAGAGCTTTGGCTGGCGATGGCGCTATTGCAGTTTTTCGTGGTGTCGGCGATTCATCACGGCATTCGCGTATGGCTCCGCAATGAGCCTGTGAGTGACCAGCGTTTTCGCTTACGAGTTTGGACGGCAATTTTAGCCTTCGTCTTATGGCTGGGCGGTTACTTGGTGCTGGAGGATGCTTGGACTCTGTTCAATGCCCGCATCGTCCTGCTGGGCGCGGCTGCCGCAATCTTGCCGATGATTGCGCTCAACGCACATTCACCGCACATCCGCCGCTGGGCATTGTTCGCAACGTTACCAGCGGCGATCGTGTTGATCCTGACGTACTATGGGGCCATGGTCAGTGCTAGTGAAGTATTGATCTATCGTGGACGCGCCGACGCGAAAATGGTCGCGGCCGCAATCTCTGGCCAAACGGTGATTCTGACAATCGCGATATTGCCGCTGATCTTTTTGCCGAAGGGGAAGAGGGTGAGAGGAGCCCGGAAATGAATAGCCAACAGGAAGAAGCATGAATTTGACAGATGCGGCGGTGGGCGAAGCGAACGCTAATAAAATAGCGGTCGGCACGTCGTGGTGGTCCACGTCGATAACGCTACGATTTTTTGGCTCGTTGTTGCTTTTGTTTACTGGGGTCATCGTTGTTTGGGTTGCTTGCAATCTACTGATTGCGATTTACGACCAAGGAGGACCGCCGCGGCTCTATCCTAGGGAGCCGAGTTGGATCGCTGAATTCGCAAAAATGATGGGGATCGTGAGCAGGCGAACACCAATCACTTGGGCGGCAATTTTATTGGTGCTGCCGATCGGCAAGTTTTATATCCGGGTGCCTTTCTGTTTGCTGCTGGCGGTCGTGACCGGCATGATGGTAAAAACGACTGATCCTTGGAACATCCCGTTTGGGGCTGACGGACGGGTGGTAAACGCTACCAACCTCGCGACTCAATTTGCAGTTGTATTGCTTGCGACATTGATCGGAAGGTTCTGTGTTTTTACGCCGTCAGCAAGTCGGAGAACCGACTGGCGAAACTATTCGTTGCGAGGAATATTTGTGGTGACATTTTGCGTCGCCTGCTATCTGGGCGTCGCGAAGGCGAACGCGCTCGTCGCCGAGCAAGCTCTATCCGAGTTGGACGGGATGAACGTAATGGGCCAAATGATGGCATCCTCTTTCGTCATTTGGAACAGTCTGATGAGTTTGCTCTCCGCCTCTGCACTGGTTTTCATGTTTTTCCGCCGTGATGTCACCGCCAATCGTTTCGTCATCTTCGCTGCTTTGATTGTTTGGCCACTGGTTGCTTTTGCTCTAACGTATCTCGCGTACAGAGGCATTGGAAATCTGCTAATTCTTAAATGGCCATTGGTTTTGGTTGCGATCGAAGTCCAAACGGTGATTCTGGTCGTCAGTTGGTTACCGCTGATCTACATGCCACCCAATGTGAACAAAAATATCTCAAGCGCCGTCGACGAAGGCTGCGAGGAACTGGAGGCATGAGGCAAAGCGAGCAATCATTTCGACAGGATCCCTCTCGCGCGTTTCGTTGGCGCGATCGACTAGCTTTGCCGACAGCACGGTGCATGCTCTCGCTCGGTTTATTGCTAAGCATTTCCCCGGTCTATTGGGGGCTGGGAGCGATCCTGCAAGCGTACGTTGGAGATGCGACCCCCGGTGCCCCAACTCTTTCGTAGGCTCTAGCGGCGATGTTTTTTGTAAAGCATTGGCCGAGAGAATTTTATTTAGCTTGGCTTGCGATCGTCATCGTGCTTCCAATCGGTTCGGCCGCTGTGCGAGTGCCGCTTTGCGTCGTTGCAATGGCCGGAGTCATATCGGTGTTCGCCTACAGGTGGATTAATTCAGCCAACGCTCAATATTTAAGTCCCATCCCGGCAGTTCTGCAAATCCTGCTTGGAGTCGCTTGCATCTCGCTTTTGACTGGGATCGCGCGAGGATTCGCTCGGCTCTACTTTGGTGGCTCACAATTCTCGATGCGAACGCTATTCCTCGTGGTTACTGCCGCAGCCGGCTTGCTGGGATCGTTCGCTTTCTCGGAATCACGGATGCGTGGTTCAGCGAGATGCTCTCAGCTTCAGGACAACTTTTTGGGATTGCCTATCATCTGGTTCGACAAATCACAATCATGTGGGGTGTCATCGCAGCGGTGGCGTTTGCCGGAACCCGAATTGGCTGGATTATCTGGTGGTCGTCTGTGCCGATAACTCTGGTAGGCGCGACAATTCTCCATCGGCTAACCGAAAGCTATTTTAGCGCTACATCCATGGGAGCGACCCTACTTTACTGCGGGATGCTTTCGAAAGGACTTTCGCTTGTGCTCTTGCCGTTGGTCTGGCTCCCTTGGCGTCGATCAGCAATTACTCCTACTCCAACTCTTCAAACAGCGCCAAGCTTGCCGTAAAGCCGTGCATAAAATTCTGCCCCGCGATCGGCCCTAGTTCGCCCATCGCAAAGATCCCGGCTGCGGGGATATCGCCGTAGGCCGATTGCAGAGATTCGGCGTCGTGGTTGGGGGTCGAGAAGAGACGCGTGCCGCGGCCGTTGCAGGTGAAGACTAGTGCGCCCAAAGGGTGTCCGCTGGACGCTTTGGCCAGCAGTTGTTTGAGGTCGGCGTCGGCGGAGTTTTCGTCACGGACGTGAAACTGAATCGTTTGTCCCGGGCGAACATAGTCGCCCACCGCGATGGCGCCGTTCTCTCGATTCACGCCGATTACATTGCGGATCACAAAATCGCCGGGCTCAAACTTCTCGCGATATTCGTCGACGACCTGGCCGATGTGAAGCCCGCGATTGACAAGCTGTTGATCGCTGGTCGGCAGTTGGGCGAAGATCTCGCGGATGATCTCTAGCGGAGGTCGGCCGCCGAGCAAGTGGATTTCGTTCCGTTCGCTTTTGGTGATCACCATCGGCTGACCGATCGGTCGACAGCCTTGCGAGACGACGCTCTGAACGCGGACTGCGCCATGCAGGTAGATCGCGCTGGCTCCGCTCTGTTTCACTTCAGGGCCGTGCACCAACAGATTTTCGCCGGGCGCATGTCCGCCGCTGGCCATGCCGCCGATGATCGGCACGCCGGGCTGGTCTTCGTTCATGCGGGCCAACAGGGCGTCGGCTGGAAAGCTGAATGGTTCACCCATCAGCAGCAGGGTCGCAGCTGGGGGCCATTGCAGCGGCAATGTATCGCTCCAGCCGATAAAGGATCCGCCATCCGGGGTGCGCTGAAATTCTAGATACATCGTCGTGACTTCGACGCCAGGCAAGTGAGCGAGCCACAGCGAAATTGCCGGAGCATGCTCGATCTCGCGACCAACGCCGACGATTGCTTCGCCGGTTCCGCCAAACAGCTTCTCGGTCCCTAGCAGTTTGCAGAGCTGGGCGGCGATCGTATCGAGCTTGTCCGCATGGTGCGGTGAGACAAAAACAAACGCTAAGTCGACCGGAGCTGCGAGTTGCTCTAGCGCCTCGCGAACCACTTGGGCGACCGCGTCTTCGGTCGCGGCGTGGGTGGAGAGCGCCGCGGCGAATTTTAACTTGGTTGCTGACATCGAGTAACTTTCGCCGCAGAGGAGTATTTTCGGGTGTCACGGCTCTGGGAGCTGTGTAGAGCACCGCATGATTCGAACGATTAAAAAAACAGAGCTCACAGAGCCGTGGCGCCCGAGAGATGGTCTTAGTCGTGGGCCGCTTCCCAGCGTGGCGCTGGTTTCTGACCGATCACGCCTTCTTCGGGGCTGCTGGCCGATGCGTAGAGCCGTTTGGGGATGCGTCCGGCCAGATAGGACATGCGGCCTGCTTCGATGCCGCACTTCATCGCGACGGCCATGCGGAGCGGATCTTCGGCATGGGCGATCGCCGTATTGAGCAGCACGCCGTCAACTCCAAGCTCCATCGCGATCGCGACGTCGCTGGCTGAGCCAACGCCTGCGTCCACGATCACCGGGTAATCGGGATCGCCGTCTTTTAGGTATTCGAGACAGATGCGGATGTTATTGGGGTTTAAGATCCCCTGCCCTGACCCGATGGGACTGCCGGCCGGCATGACGGCCGCGGCGCCCAGATCTTTTAAGCGGCGCGCGATGACCGGATCGTCGGTTGTATAGCAGAGGACCTGAAAGCCCTCTTTGACCAGTTGCTCGCACGCGTCGAGCGTTTCGACCGGATGCGGCAGCAACGTCTTAGTGTCGGCCAAGCATTCGAGCTTCACCCAGTCAGAGCCAGGGTTCTCGAGGCCTTCGAGGATCTCACGTCCCAGGCGCGCGGTGCGGACGGCGTCACGCGCGTTGTAACAGCCGGCGGTATTGGGAAGCAACGTGTAGCGGTCGAGATCGATGTAGTCGAGGATGTTGCGGCCATGCGGATCGTACAACCGTTCGCGGCGGATCGCGACGGTCAGGCAATCGGCTCCAGAGAGTTCGAGCGCCTGCTGCATCACTTCAAATGTTTCGTACTTGCCGGTGCCGACGATTAGCCGCGACTTGAGCAGATGCGTGCCGATCTTGAGCGGACGGTCAAAGGGAGTTGTCTCGGTGATGTTCATTAGCCCCCTCCTACCAACGTGACGATTTCGATTTCGTCCCCTGCGGTCAACCGGATCTCGGCGTGCCGCGTACGAGGAGCGAGTTGCTGATTCAGTTCGACCGCGACAAACTTGGGATTTATCCCAAGCTGGGCGATCAGGTCGGCCACGGTCGCATCTTGGGGCGCTTCGTGGTCGGCGGCGTTCACGCGGATCTTCATGTCTTACTTGCGAAGCGGAGAAAGAGGGGAATCTCGTTTATTGTACGGCTGAGGGGAAAAGATCGACAACCACCGCTACTGCGACTGCGGCGCAACAAAAAACCCCGCGCCGAGACGCGAGGTTAGCTGTGTTGGCGTTTGCTTCGCAGAATGCTTATGGTTCGCGAATCATCACATTGCGGGCCGAACCCGAAACGAACGGGATCAACGCTCCGGTTTGGGCGCCGCCGCGCGAAGCGGTGTTTTCCTGCCAAGGGACGGAATAACCGACAAAATTGCCGCTGACCGAGTCGATCACGTAGGCGACCGAATTCGCAGGGCGTGCGCCGCCGGTACGGCCACCTTGGAACATCGCGCGGCCGACCAGCAGCATAAACTGCGGTTTGGTAGTGGGATCGATCTTCAGGTCGCCCATCACATTCGCGCGAAACAGGCTATGCGGGCCGCTTGGGTTGCGAGTATTGAGTACAAAGCATTGAAGATCGCCGGTTAAAAAATCGAGCGTGAACAGCCCATCGGCGTTGGAGTCGATATCGCCGGTCGCCGTGGCCATGGTGTCGGTCCGCGTGGCGCTGGCTTGGACGGGGATCTCAAACACCGGCTGCGAAGGTTGCGACAATAGCATGCCGGCTATCGCAGCGACGCCGCAGAGCCCGCCCATGGCGAAACCAATCCAAAGGCCGGAAAGACGTGATTTACGCATAACGAGAAGGGTCCTGTAGAGGAATTCAGAGGGGCAGCAGAAGTCGCCGGCGCTGGCACGAAGCGACTCCAGTCTTCCTCAATCGTAAAATCTTTCACCAAACGACGCCAGAGAGAATGCCAGAATCCCGAAAATCCTGCTTCAAGCAGCAAAAGATTGCCGGAGCAAGTATGATGAAGGGACCCCAATCATCCCTTATTTACGCCTCTTCCGCTTGATTCACACCAACTTTTCGACAGGGAAGAACTCGCCGATGTCGCGACTTGCCGTGCTACCGCTTTCGTTTTTGATGCTGCTCTCTTCCACCTGGTTGGCTTGGGGGGGGAACGATCCGACGCTTGTGCGTCAGGCGCTGGTCGTCTCGCAAAGCGAAATCGCATCACAGGTAGGGTCCGATGTGATGAAAGAGGGGGGAAATGCCGTCGATGCGGCGGTAGCGACCGCTTTTGCGATGGCGGTGACCCATCCGACCGCAGGCAACATCGGCGGCGGCGGCTTCTTGGTCTTCCGACCTGCGAACGGCGAGCCGACTGCATTTGACTTTCGCGAGCAGGCTCCGGCCGCCGCGCATCCCCAGATGTGGCTGGATGAAAAGGGGGAGTACGACTACCAGCGGCATCACGAAAGCCATCAGGCGGTTGGCGTGCCCGGTACGGTCGCCGGTCTGCATCTTGCGTGGAAAACGCATGGCAAACTCCCCTGGAAACGCCTAGTAGAGCCGGCAGTTAAACTAGCCGCGGACGGGTTTGAGGTGGGCGCAGGACTTGAGAGCTCGTTACGAGGAGAGATTCCGCGATTCAAAAAATACCCGGCGTCGCTGGCGCAGTTTACCAAAGCGGGCCAACCCTACTTGGCCGGTGAGATTTTGAAGCAGCCTGACTTGGCGAAAACGTTGGAGCGGATTCGCGATCAGGGAGCGGCCGGATTTTACGAAGGCGAAACTGCCGAGCTGTTGGTCAAAGCGATGGAGGTCAACAATGGGCTGATCACGCTAGAGGATCTGAAAAAGTATCAGGCCAAACAGCGGACTCCGCTGGTCGGGACCTATCGTGGTTACGAGGTGATTGGGATGCCGCCGCCCAGCTCTGGCGGTGTCGGCGTGATTCAGATGCTGAACATCTTAGAAGGGTTTGACCTGCGCGGCGCTGGCTCGGGTTCGGCCATCAATCTGCATCGCATGGCCGAGGCGATGCGTCGCAGCTACGCCGATCGGGCACAGTACTTGGGAGATCCGGACTTCAATCCAGACATGCCGGTCGCCAAGCTGATCTCAAAAACGCATGCCGACAAACTGCGTGAAACTATTGACGAGACCGCCGCGTCGATCTCGACACCGGAGAGCTTTGTTTGGCCTTACGAGAGTGACGAGACGACCCATTTCTCGGTGGTCGACGCCGATCGCAACGCGGTGTCGATGACCTACACGCTGGAGTATGCGTATGGCTCGGCGATTGTTGTGCCTGGCGCTGGATTTATTTTGAACAACGAGATGGGGGATTTTAATGCGGCGCCGGGTCTGACGACCGAAGGGGGTTTGATCGGCACCAAGCCCAACTTGGCGCTGCCGCACAAGCGGATGCTTTCGAGCATGTCTCCCACAATCCTGGCCAAAGATGGCGAGCTGTTTATGGTGACCGGCAGCCCCGGTGGGCGCACGATTATCAACACGGTGCTGCAGACGGTGCTGAACGTGGTCGATCATCAGATGAACGCCCAAGAAGCGGTCGACGCCGGGCGCATCCATCACCAATGGTTGCCGTCGCGCATTCAATACGAGCGGCAAGGATTCTCCCCAGACACGCTGGCGATCTTGCGCGGCCTAGGACACGAGCTCTACCCGATCGACAAACAAGGCTCGGCCGAAGTAATCGTCGTCAATCCCAAGACCGGAAAGCTAGAAGGAGGCGTGGATCGCCGACGAGCCGATGGGGGAGCGGTGGGATACTGAAGAAAAGCGAAACCCGTGCGGCGGAAACGAGTTGGTTGAAATGCCGCCTCGGGTACGAAGTACTGAATGTCTAAATCCTAATGTCTAATTCCGAGGGGAAGCGATGGTGTTTCCCCTGCTTGGCCCTTTCGCATGTGTCATTTCTCCGCCGGATCTAACGAAACTGGGGCGCGGCGTTTGACTGGCTCTGGGGCTTCTTTCTGAGGGAGCTCTGCGCCAATGGGGCCAATCTCGGCGGTGAGTTGGGATAGCTCTGTGACGAGCTTGGCGTCAACCTTGGGGCTTGGTTTTACCACGATGGGTTCGGCCGGCGGGGGCACAAAGTCGGACTGACCAAGCTGCGGCGGAGGAGCGTCGCCGCGGTTTTTGGCTTCGTTGAACGCGGCGCCCAAGCTGGTCATGCTGTCGTCGACGGCGGCGTTGACGGGATCGTCCTCCGCAGGTTTGGCTGGTGCTGGTTGGTTGCCGCGCTGGTTATCGACTTTTGGCTGGGATGACTTTTTTTCTGCCTGCGGGGCTTTGGTTGTCGCGTCTGATTTTTGGGTGGTGTTCTCGGTGGCTGTATTCTCTGTGGCAGTGTTATTCGGATCTGTATGCTTTGTAGCCGCGGATCGCATTTCCTCGGTCCACAGTTCTTCTGGCACCGCGAAATAGGTAGAGGCCGGCATGAACTGCACGATGTGCAAATAGTCGGTGTTCTTGAGCCACATCACTGCATAGAGTGCGATGAGAATGCCAAACACGCCGCCGCCGACCACTTTGAACGCTTCCCAAAGCGGGTTGGTCGTTGATTTGGGAGGGCGCCGGGTTGCTGCGGTCGAGCGACCTTCGATCCTGGCCAACGGCACGGGCGAGCTTGATCCGGTCCCTTCCGACTCTTTGAAGTTGAAATCGGGTACCGCCGCACCGGCTAACTCATATTCCGATTCGCCATCGGGTACCAGGACGATGTTGGCCTGGCTGCCGGGCCCTTCCAGCACTTCGACCAGCGGCGGCAGATGTTCGAAAACATCGGCCAGCAGATAGGTCTCTTCACACCAGGGACAACGGACGCGCGACGAAGCCGCGGCGGCGCCAGGGATGCGGATCGGTTCAGAACAGTGCGGGCAACTGGCGATGAGCATGCAGCTCTCCCAAGTCCTTCTCGGGTGGGGAAATAATCAAATCAGCAGATTAGGTAGTGTAACTCGAAAAAGCCTGCGGCGCCGCAATTGGGAAAATCATGCCATTGCCGGGGGGTTAATCAGATGTAACTTCGTTATAGAGGGCAATATGGCGGTCGATCATCTGCGGAATCGAAAACTCGGCGGCGATGCGAGCTTGGCCGGCCTGACCCAGCCGCTGTCGCAGGTCGTTGTCTTCTAACACGCGGTTGATTCCGCGAGCGTACTCAGCTCTTTGCCCCAACGGGATCAGAAAGCCGGTTTTCTCGGGGATTACCAAGTCTCGATTGCCGGGGATATCGCTGACAATTGCCGGAACGCCGGCGACCATCGCTTCCATCAGCGCGTTCGATTGTCCTTCATAGCCGCTGGCTAGCAAAAAGCAGTCCGCATGGGCCAGCAACTGCGGAACATCATCGCGCGGACCCAGAAAATGGACATGGTCCTGCGTATCGGTTTGCCGAGAGAATTTCACCAAGCGGTCGCGCTGCGGGCCATCGCCCACGATCAGCAAATGGACATCATTGCGAATGCGATTCAGAATATCGATCGACCAGATCAGATCTTTCAACCGCTTTTGCGGCCAGAGCCTGCCGACTGCGACCAGCAGTCGCGAATCGTAAGGGAGATTCAATCGCCGGAGAAGTTGCTCGCGCGAGACAGTTGGCGAGGGCGGCGTTGCGTCTATCCCGTTGGGAATGACTACAAACTTCTCGGCGGACCGACCCTTTTCAATATAAAACTGCTGAATGCCGCTGCTGTTGACGGCGATTTTGTCGGTCTTGCGATCGAGATAGCGATCGATCGCTATCTCGTAGCCTTGTTTCCAAGGATCAACGCAACGTTCCCCGCAGATGATATGCGGAACTTTGACCGTTTGCGCGGCGGAGCGCCCGTACGAATTGGCGGCGAAAATCCAGGTATGCACGATCTCAGGACGAAGTCGCTTGATCTCTTTTTTCAAGCGGAGATAGGCCAACGGATCCAGCTTGCGACGTTTGCGGATTTCGACAATCGGAATATCCTGAGCACGCAACGTCTCTTCGAGCGGACCCGAACGCGTCAGCAAGCAGACATGCACGTCAAACTGATCGCGCGGCAAGCCGGTCGCCAACAGGGTCAGTTGTTTTTCGGCGCCCCCTCGATCAAGCGTGGGAATGATCAGCAACAATCGCTTCATGCAGCTCGGGCTTTCTAGAAGTTCATCGTGATATCGCAGCATCCCTAACGATATCACAATCGCTGGGGAGCGCGTAACCAGCGTCTGCGGTGGTTTCAAGCAATGCGGCGGCGTTCTTTCTCTAGACTTTCGTAAACAAACTGGATCACGCGCGGCGCCATCATTCCATAGTAGGCAAATCCATGTCCGCCGCCGCACAGCTCCAGCTCGCAGGTGTGCGGGACCCCCAATGAGTAGAGCTTCATCCGTAGCCGTTCGGCGCTTTCCCACCAATCGACATCTTCGGCGCAGCAGCAGAAGAATTGATTGCGGGGCCAGTTGAGCGGGTGAATATGGAGCGTCGCTGAATCTTGCCGAGCTGCTTCCGGCGTGTCGTATTGCAGCCAAAGCGGATCCTCCTCGTCTCGGCGCATCCGCTCTTGATAATCAATCGCCGGGCTGATCGCGGCGACCACTGGAAACTTGTCCGGAAATTTATAAGCCAAACGAAGCGCCCCTTGGCCTCCCATGCTGGTCCCAAATAGGCCGATCTGCGGTGGTCGCGCGTTGTATTGATCGGCAATAAACGGCAGAACGTTCTCGATCAAATGTTGCTGGGCCGAGATCTGCGGATCAAACTCGTCGCAGATGCGGTCGGTCCACCAACTGCGCTGCGTGACCGGGATCACAACCGGTAGCCCGTACTTCTCGAACTGTGATACGAACTCGATTTTGTCTTGCAGCCGGCCCAGATGGACGCCGTGCAGATAGATCCCGACGTACCCGTGCGGATTCCGCTGCTGAGGTTCAAACAGATAGCAGGGATGTCCGGCGATCGTCGTTTCGCTCCAATTTCCGATATCGGTGGTCATCGCAGGCAAGGCTTTCGCAGGAGATAGCGGAAAGGGCGTTACTGTTTTGTTTCGGCTCGCTTACAATAGCGATCGGTCGCGGCGGTTGCGGCCCAAGCGGACCTTACTTCGGCCTATTGTAATCGATCGTGCGCACTCTCATCTCCCAGTCCGAATTGGAAGCCGGCGTTCGCAAATTGGCGGCCCAGTTAAATCGCGAGTACGCCGATCGACCGCTGACCGTCCTCGGCATCTTGACCGGCAGCGTCGTCTTGCTGGCCGACTTAATTCGTCAACTAGAAATGCCGCTACGGGTTGGCGTGCTACAGGCTCGTAGTTACCGAGACACTGCAACCGTACCTGGTGAGTTAGTCGTCAATCTCGATTTGATGCCGGCTGTCGCCGGGCGTGACGTGCTGTTGTTGGATGACATCTTTGACACCGGGCGCACGTTGGACGCGTTATCGCGGCGGATGCACGCATGCGGCGCGTCGTCGGTCCGTTCGATGGTGTTGTTGACCAAGGTGGGACGCTGCGAAGTGGAGTATCGTCCTGACTATTCGGCGTTCGAGATCCCTAACGAGTTTGTGATTGGCTACGGGCTCGACTACCAGGATCATTATCGCAATCTTCCCTATGTCGCGGCGCTCGATCCGGATGAGATCGCCGCCGGACCGCTATGAGCGGTCCTCGTATCGCGATGGTGACCCGCCGCTTTTGGCCGCTGGTCGGTGGCGCTGAAAAGATCATGGCCACTCTATCGCAAGAGCTGCGCCGCCAAGCGGCACATGTGAGAATAGTGACCGCTCGTTGGCACAAAACCTGGCCGGAGCGAATCGTCCATCGCGAGATCCCCATTGTGCGATTGCCCAATCCGCCGCTGCACGGCTGGGGAACGCTGCGCTACATGATGTCGCTGGGAAAGTATCTGCAACAACATCAAGCAGAACTAGACGTCGTTTATGTTTCGAAGCTCAAACATAGCGCCTACATGGCGGTTAACCGGCTAAAGAATACGGCGACGCCGATCATCCTGCGAGCCGAAGGGGAGGGGAAGAACGGCGATTGTCATTGGCAATCCGAAGCGAACTTTGGGCTGCGGATTCGCGCTGTCTGTCAGCAAGCCGATGCAATCGTCGCGCCGAGCGCCGCGATCATGCAAGAGTTACGCGCCGCCGGTTATGACGAAGCAAAGTTGCACCTCATCCCCAACGGTGTTTCGATTCCGGCAGCTCGTAGTCGCCAACGCCGGATTAACGCGCGAATGGCGCTACAAAGCGCCCAGCCATTGTTTTCATTTCATAACGACATGCCGCTGGGCGTTTATATCGGTCGGCTGCATTCCCAAAAAGGGTTGCTGACTGCGGTTGACGCTTGGTCGCAAGTCTTGTCACGATTTCCTGAAGCCAAGCTGATGCTGGTCGGCGAAGGGCCGCAAGAGCCGCAACTGCGCGAACGGATCGTGTCGCTTGGGTTGCAGGATCGGATCTTTTTGCCCGGCGTCTTTGATGATGTCTCGGACTTGCTGGATGCGGCCGACTTCTTTGTGTTGCCCACGCACGAAGCAGAAATCTCGCTGTCGCTGCTCGAAGCAATGGCCGCCGGACTGCCGGTGCTCGCGACCGATCTTCCCGGCAATCGCCAGCTTGTCGAGTCAGGCCGCACCGGACTCCTTATTCCGGTCGGCGACGTGGCCGCGCTGCAAGCGACGATCAGCGGCGTGATCCATCAGCCGACGGCAGCCAATCAATTGGGAGCAGCAGCTCGGGCCGAGGTGACCGAAAAATATAGCCTTGCCGCAGCGGCGACCAGGCATTTAGATTTGTTTGCAATGTTGCGTGAACAGAAGCGAGCTGCAATCTAGTTTTGGCAGCTACGATGGGCTGCTTATTGCTCGGCCGGTTTGGCGTCTTCGGCAGCGGGGGCATCGGCGGGTTCTGCTTTGGGCGATTCACCTTTGCGAGCTCGTTCGGCTTCTTCGCGAGCGCGGATGCGAGCTTTTTTGGGGTCTTCAGGCGCCGTAAATGGTTGGGCTTCGACCAGGAACTTGCCGGAGACGATCCCCTGCCCTTTTTGGAAGTACCAACCATCGGCTTCAAATTTATCGCCGGGACGAATTAGGCGGGGGTCAGAGACGACGACCTTTACTTCGGCATCCTCGGCCAGTTCTACCGAAACCTTCATGCCGCCGGCGACGACGTTTAACTTGCCATCGCGAGCCACACCTGCGACGCGACCATTGACCAGATAGGTCGAAATTTCATCGGCCGCCTTCTTTTTGGGCTTGGCTTCGCCGCCGTCATTGCCAAACAAGCTGCCGGCGTCGCCGAGCGTTGTTTCTTCGGACACGCCCAGCGGTGTTCCCTCGCGCGGAGTGAAGACCGTCACTTCAGCAACCGGCTCTTGCGAGTTCCCGCGTCCATCAAACTTGCCGGTAAAGCTGACAAACATCCCCGGAGCGATCCACCCTTTCTCGGCGGTCCCAGAAAGCTGCATATCTTCCGGCTTCATTTCCACCTTCAACAACCAGGGGGTGCCGTCCGCCGCTTTGGCTTGCAGCAGCGGCCCCTGCATACCGACGATTTCGCCTTTGAGGGTGAATTTTTGACGTTCAGGCTTGGGCTGAGCCAAAACGACGCTCGATGCACAAAATACTAGTGCCATGGTCAATAAGGGGGCGGAGCGAAGCATATGCAAACTGCCTACGGTGGGAAACGAATTTTGGAAGGGACTCGCAAGCCCTCAACATAACGCGTTGCGGAACGAAAAGCCAATATTGGGGAAAAGTGGAGCTTTATGCGACGAACTTACGACGGAATCGCCACACCGTTTCAACCATCAAAAGACTCGGATCGGGCTAAGTTACCAAGCGATGAAAGGTGAGAATCATTTTATATAATACAGAGATTCCTGGCTGACTTTTGTGGGGCATCACTAGGTAGAATAGGGGGGGCTCTGCGTTATCGTTTCTTTTCGCTGAGGATTTTACATGGTTGCTCTCCGCTGGACCAAACGCGGGTTCACTTTGGTGGAGCGGTTGTTAGTCATCGCCATTATCGGCGTATTGATCGCGCTTTTGTTGCCCGCAGTGCAATAGGCCCGAGAAGCGGATCGTCGGATGCAATGCATCAATAATCTCAAACAGATTGGGCTCGCTTTGCACAACTACCACAACACGTACAACAGTTTGCCTCCTGCGGCGATTAATCCGGTTGGCGATCCTGACGATACCGGCGCCGGGTGGCCGCAGTCTGCTGTTGAGATTGAAAGTTGGAGTTGGTCGGCGCTGATATTGCCCTTCGTAGAGCAAAATAATTTGTATGAGGCAGGGGGGATTGGACGAGGCGAACTACTGGAAAATCATCTTGATGTCGTCGCGAAAGCGGTGCTGCCTGCGTACCGATGCCCATCAGATGTCGGCGCTTCGGTCGATGACCCAGCTCAACGATTTATGAATGGCGCTGGATCCAACTATGCCGTATTTAACCATTCACGTTCCGCCCGATTTCTCCTGTCATACGGCCCCGACGGCGGCTTTTATTTGGATGGGGGACGAAAATTTCGTGATGTGACTGATGGTTTAAGCAATACGCTGGCGGTAGGTGAAAGCTGCAGCAAGCTGAAAGGCCAGACGATGAGCTTGAAGAGTTGGGCTGGATGTTTGCACGGTAAAGATGGCAACTGTCTTGATGAAATTGGGCTTTCTGGCCGGTGGCCGATGAACGATGCGACTGGAAACATTGATCAAAAAGGGGAAGCGTTGAGCAGCTTGCATCCAGGCGGCGCCGAAACGTTACGATTCGATGGCAGCGTTCAATTTCTCTCTGAGAATGTTCAGTTTTTGCGAAGCGCAGCACCAGCCAATAATGACAGCGCGCTCGACAGTCTTTACGAATATTTGATTGCGATCAATGACGGCAACGTTGTCGCTGAGAACTAGTCGAAATGACTCCAGATGGTAAGAGTCGGAGGCAGCTCAAAGCTGCCACTGGCTCGGCCGCACGATAGATTTCTCCTGCTTCGCTCAGTCCAGCCCCAAGAGATGTTGAAGTTATGAGTTTCCGATTTGTGGTTCCCGCGGTTTGTTTTCAGTTTCTGGCGATGTTGATCATGTTGTCGACAATCGGTTGTGGCGGATATCGCGCCAGCGATTTGCCAGAATTGGGTCAAGTGAGCGGAACCGTAACGCTTGATGGCAAGCCGCTTCCCGAAGCGACGGTCTCGTTTCAATCGGTCGAAGCTGGTCGGATGGCGTCTGGAATGACCGATTTCGACGGAAAATACCAACTCGTGCTACTGAATGACATCACCGGCGCCCCTGTGGGTAAAAACGACGTCTATATCACCACCGCCAGGCCGGCTGATGACTCGATTCCCGGTAGCGGCAGAAAGGAAAAGTTACCGGCCATCTACCACGCCAAATCAAACCTGTCCGAAGAAGTAAAGCCCGGTGACAACACATTCAACTTTGATTTGAAATCCAAGTAAGGCAGCTTGTATCTACCGAACGGGATAATCCCTGTCTCTCATTCCTGCTGCAGCAACAGCTCCACCGCTTCCGACACCCATCCGCTGCTCCAATCGTGCTTGCGGGCTGGTCCATCGCGGTACGTATACGAGATTTTTAATTGGTTCAGCCGTTGGTGAGCTTGTTGGAGATGCGCTCGAAAATTGCCATAGCCAGTCAAAATCAATCGCGGTTCAGCGCGTAATTTCTCGGCATTCGCAGAGAGTAGATCGCGAATGCGGTAGGCGACGAAGTTCTCTTGTGTGGCGAAAATGTCGCGGTTTCCAAATTGGCCAATTTCCGTCATCATCAACGGAGCGTCCCAAGCTGCGGCCTTGCCGAATAGGTCGGGATGCCGCAGCAGCAAGCTCCATGCTCCCCAGCCTGACTTGCTAAAGCCAAGCAGCAGCCGATCTTGCCGCTGCGGCGAGACCGGATAGCTTTGCTCGATAAAGGGAAGCACTGCCTGGAGTAGATGCGATTCTTGGCGGATCGTTGGGTCGGTTGGATGATCGGCGTACCACGGCAATTGCGAAAAAGTGGGAGCGACGAAGATTGCCTGATGCTTGTTGTGAAGATCGAGCGCTTGCACTTCTAGGATTGCGTCGCCGTATCGAGTTTCGCGCCGCGGCTCGACCGGCAGTAGGTAGATCACCGGGTACTGGGCGCCTGGTTTCAACGGACTCGGCAGCAGCACCCGAATTTGCGTTGGTCCTGACTGGTACGGCGAGACAACCGCGTGCAGCAGCAACCCCTGCCCATTGCGCGACGCGGCCGAGATCTCTGCTGTTGGCGCTGTGTTGCCGTCAGCGATCAGCGGCAGCGTCACCGTCAGCACAATCAGGTAGCCGCACCAAGCAGATCCTCGATTCATGAGTTTGCCTCTTGGTTGGGGAGAGTCTTATCTGTAATAAAGTAGAGCAGTTCGGCGCTGTTTGCAGCAGTCAGCCCCCAACTTTGCGCCCCATTTAAATGTTAACTCTCTCGAGGATCGGTATGTCGTCCAACGTCCAGCATCGCTTCCTTCGCGTTGGCAGCAAGAAGACGCAGCTCATCACCTTGGGCGAAGGTCCGCCGCTGGTTTATTTGCATTCGGCCGGCGGAGAAACCGAGCCGACCCCGTTTCATCACCAGCTGGCTCAGCACTACACTGTGTACGTTCCTGCCCATCCCGGATTTGCGCTCAGCGAAGGCTTGAACAGTATCCTCGACATTCACGACTTGGCTTGGCACTACGTCGATTTGTTCGCCGCGCTAGAGCTAGAAAACGTGCCGGTGATCGGCTATTCGCTCGGCGCCTGGTTGGCCGTCGAACTTGCGATTCTGAGGCCGCAGCTAATCAGCCGACTCGGACTGATTTCGGCGGCAGGGCTGCATATCGAAGGATCACCAATGGGCGAGCTGTTTATTGACGACTTTGACAAATTACGCGAGCTGATCTTCTTTGATCCGACAAGCGCTGCGGCATTGGAGACAACTCCCAGCTCGCCGGATGATTCGCAGATGCTAATGTGGCTGCGAGCACGCGAAGCGACCGCCCGGGTCGGCTGGAATCCGTATCTGCACGATCCAAAGCTTCCGCATCATTTGCACCGCATCCAACAACCGACCACCCTGGTCTGGGGACGGCACGACAAAATGGTTCCCTTGGCCCACGGTGAGTACTACGCCGCGCATTTACCCAACGCAGCGCTGCATATCCTCGAAGAGTGCGGGCACGGCGTACCGTGGGAAAAGTGTGCACAGGCAGCGGCGCTGCTGGTCTGAGTAGAGAGCCTGAGTGAAAGCCACGTTACGATCCCCCTTGCGCCTTCTTCCGCTGTTGATCGGCCGTGGAAGGTTTATGCGGCGTCAGTTCGTCCCCCTGCAGATCGAGCGTCAGCGTGTTGCCTTGCACATCTTTTTGCAACGTCGACGCCGTGTTGAACTCAGGTGGAATGTACTGAAAGAGAATGGGCTCAGGAGTTGGGATTCGCTCGGTAGGCGCAGTTTCGCCGATCTTTTTCTGGGCCGTGACTTTTACTTGCCGCAGCCCTGGCGTTGTTCGTAGCGTGAACTTCCCCTCTTTGATTTCGGCGCTGGCGAACTGTCCGACTCCGGCTACCGGCGCCAGTTCGATGTAGCCTGATTCAATGGGTTGGCCGTTCCAAGTGGCGACTCCTTCGATCTGCGTCTTGCCGTCTCCGCTGCATCCCAGGGGTGCAGCGAGCAGCAAGATGGCAACGCAAGTCGAAATCCGCGCTGGGGTAGTGATCGCCATCGTAGGTGGCTCCTCAAGAGAGAGACAAAGCAGGGTGGCTCTGAGCGAAGAAGGGGGCATATTAAAAATCGCTGACGACTTGACCGTCGCTGCGACCGCCGAGACTTCGCCAAGTGGTGACGTTGATCGTCTCTGGGATAAACCGCACCGAGCCATCCGCCAACGCCGCGTTAACGCCGCCGGTGTGCCAACTGCGCGCGGCGACGACATTGGCGCCCCAATCCCAGTCCGCATGTTGCGTACACTTGGCGCCTAGGGCGCCGCCGAGATTGGTATGGCAGCGATTGGTCCGATCGTTTGCGTCTGCATTGGGAGTCAAATAAGTGGTGAAACCGGCCCCCATCGCAACTTGCGTCCGCCCCATCGAACTCCACGTATCTTGCTGCGTCGGAGTGATGATTTCTGAGACGAGCAGCGTGTTCGATAAGCCATCGGTCGCATCGCGCAGCTTGGCTCGCTTCTCTGGGACAAACATGCCGGCGGTGCCGGTGTAACCATCGACCACGTTCCAAGGAGTTCCACTGTTGTAGTTGGAGTCGCCGTAACAAACCACATAGTTGTGCAGTGCGTTGCGCCACTGGGGAACGCTCTCTTCCTGAATGTTCGTGTCGTCCGAAGGGCAGATCATGCTGTCCAACAGATCGATCCGGGCGCTTCCGCCCCAGCCAACGTTGCCGTTGATTTTGTTGGTGAAATCAATCTGTTCATACATCGCCGTCTCTTCGATAAACGGCAGCAGAAAGCAGTAATACGAATAAGAGTCACGACCCCAGGGGTTGTTCCCCTGACTACCAGGAGGAAGTTCGCGATAAGTGTCGTGAAAATTGTGCGCCGCCAGCGCGAGCTGCCGCATCTGATTGGTGCACTGCATGCGCCGAGCCGCTTCTCGCGCTTGCTGAACCGCAGGCAGCAACAACGCGATCAACACGCCGATGATCGCAATGACGACCAGCAGTTCCACCAGCGTGAAGCCGCGTCGACGGGGCGACATCGTTTGAATAGAGAATGAAAGTTTCATAAGGCACCAATATAAAAGATGAGAATGAACCGCGCGACATCCTCCTAGAAATCAAACAATGACTTCAGAAGAGAGATCGAATCAAGAGTTGGCAGGTCAAGGAAAAGCGACGAGAACGAGCTAATGGATGAATTTGCAAGTTGTCGCCGTTATTCTTTTTTAAGGGGAGCGATTTTTGAAGCCAGCCGTTTTGAACGAAACATGCGCCAAGCTATTTCCCTAGGATATCAGCGCAAAACCAGTGAAGTCCATGAACAATTGCGCTGCGGGCCTTTGATATTTCACATGCTCTGTTCAAGCCGATCTCATAACATAGATCCGCATGCCACCGTAGAAGAGAATTATCGTTGCTGTAATCTGTTACGCAATTTGGTCTTGTACGGTTGTCGGGTGCCGGGATCCCCGGTTAGAGGAGGAAAGGAGCAATCGTGATGAAATTACCCACCATTCAAGGCCTGATCGATCGTCGAATTCTGGTCAACTTTCGCATCGATGCCGACGTCCTAAAGCGTCAGTTGCCATTTCCGTTTCGCCCTCAGCTTGTGGGAGAAATGGGAATCGCCGGCATCTGTTTGATTCGGCTGAAACAGGTTCGTCCGCTGGGGATCCCCCGATTCCTGGGGCTTGCCTCTGAAAATGCGGCGCATCGAATCGCGGTCGAATGGGATGAACAAGGTCAGGCAAGGCAAGGAGTTTTTGTTCCACGGCGAGATACCTCGTCGCGGCTGAATGCTTGGGTAGGAGGGAGACTATTTCCCGGAGAGCATCATCACGCTCATTTTGAAGTCGCAGAGCAGGGGAGTAGTTATCGCGTCAAGATGACCAGCGATGACGGCGCCTCGCATGTTGCGGTCCAGGGGCGATTAGTCGACGCTCTGCCGGCGAACTCGATCTTTGGCTCGCTGGCACAAGCGTCGGCGTTCTTTCAAGCAGGCTCGCTCGGCTATTCGCCCTCTTCGACGCCAAAGCAGTACGACGGGCTCGAGTTGCAGACCTACGACTGGGATGTCACGCCGCTATTGTTAGGGCAGCACCAGTCAAGTTTCTTCGACAATCCCGCGATCTTCCCGCCAGGCTCCGTCGAACTAGATCACGCGCTGCTGATGCGAAACATTCCCCATCGTTGGCATGGCCGCTCCGCAGTCTGCGGGGCGGTAGATACATGACTTTTTGGCAGCCGTAATCTAATGGTTAACGCGTGAGCGAATCAGGTGCCCCGATCGAGTAAGCGCTCGAAGTCAGCCCGCCAAACCCTAGAAAATTTAGCTGGGGGCGATCCCTATGCCGATCCAGCTGGTGCCGAAAAAACTGCCGATGGTTGGTTCAACAAGACCGGCAACAACCCGCACTACTTTACCCCTTCCTACATCGCCTATCGCCATGTCAACAACGACTACCAAGGCCCCAGCAGTTTCCATCCCGGCATTGTGACTTGCCTGATGGGAGACGCCTCGGTGACGACGATTCCCGAAACGACCGATTACGGCACCTATCTGTGTCTGAACGCTTTGGCCGATGGCCATGTTCGCTCGTTGTCCAATTAACGGATTGCGTCGCAAAGTCGCGATTCAATTTCTTGCTAACTATTCAATCCTGAAAGGCGCCGATATGCGTTTCCTCGCTTCTATGATGTTGATGCTGACGATTTGCTTGGTCTTGGGCTGCGGAGAGAAAAAGCCTGAGCCGACGGTCGATACCAGCAATCCAGATATGGCCGATAGTCCAGCGGCGCCCGGCCGCTAAGATCGCTGCCGAGAATTAGCAATATGACAGCAGCCGAATGAACTTGTTCGGCTGCTGTTTTGTTTCTTGACGCTCTTAGTGAATGCCGACAAGACGCGCCAGTCGACTCAGTAAGCTGGGCTGCGACCAACTGACGTCATCGGCCGGTGGCAAGTCATAGGCATCGAGAAAAAGATCGGACAGTCCATAGCTGAAGTCGTGAATATCGCTCTGTTTGCCGCCGTGATCAACGCCGTACGTGTCACGGCCGTACAAGTGGAAGTCACTTTTATGGCGGCGGTAAGAAAATGGAAGCGGTTTCACCTCGTGCGGGTCACTGGGGATCTCTGATAGATAGAGCGGTGTAAGTTCGCGCAGCCGGCGAGGATAGTGCAGGTGATCTGCATGGTAGGCAAGTAAGGCCAACTCCATTCGAAGCAGCCGCAATAAGGCGACGTTACGAAGGTCCGCCTCTTGCATGTGCCGGCGATTCATCCAGGCAAGCTGTTCCGGCGTGCCGTTGTACAGCATGTGGAGTTTGGCGTCGCGCGCCGCTTGTCTGGCCTGATCGGCTGGGCTTGGTTTTGTTTCGATTTGCTCGATGTCATCAAAATCAAATAGGGATGGGGGCGCCTCATATTCTTCGGACGAATCGTCGTTGACGCTTGGATTGGCCGCGACCCAGGCTTCGTCGCGATCGGCGATATCGTCGTACGGCTCGCGCTGCGATTCGTGCAATTCGAGCGTAACGATTAATTCACGCTGTAAATCGATCGGTATTTTGCGGCGGTTTCTAGTCAGACAGAGGGTTACGTGTCCTTCGATGCTGCAAGCGACAAGGTATTCAATGATCAGGCCCTCCCGGCGCATCGCCAACGAGAGCCGAAAGCAATTTTCGAAGTCAGTGATCGCAGCGCGCCAGTCACCGGCTGCTGCAGCTGCCAGCCCCGATCGAGCAAGCACTCCTCCCAGATGCCCCGCTGCCTGTTGTTTCCAGGGTTCGTTTCGCCAAGCTTCGACCGTAGGAGGAACAGAATTTTCGCCAGGCTGACGAATCAATTTTCGAGCGGCATCAATGACCGCGGCATGCTTGGCCAAGTAAATGGGGGACTCGACGGCGATTTGCGCATCAATCTCGTCATCGGTTGGCCATTGATCGCGGGGCGTTTCAAGGACTTTCGAGAGCCACGCGTCCCAAGGGTAGGCGGGCAGCTGGTGAGCGATTTCGAGGAGTTGCGAGAAGTGGTTAATCGCGTCCATTGTCGCCTTCCATGCAAAAATTGAATGGACCATCGCAGGGGAATCTAAAGCTACTGCGGAAGATCGTACTCTGGGAAATGATCGGCGAAGAATTTGATAAAGCGCTCTGGGAGTTGGGTTTCTTCGAATTGCGGTAAGTCTAACTCTTCGTAGTCGTCGTAATCGAGAAAGTGGTCGGCCACACCGCAGTGGATGCTGAGGACGCCTCCGCGTTGTCCGCCGCGATCGGTCCTCTGGGGGTTGAGGCCATACAGGACGTAGTCATCTCCTGCACGGCGATACTGGTAGTGCTGACCCTGGATGGGATCGTAGGGCAGGGAGGTTAAATAGTTTGGCGCAAGCCAACTAATTTGGTCCGGATACGTTGCATGTTCATTCCGCCAAACAAGCAGCGCCAGTTCGATACGCAGCAGTCGCTGCTGCGTCAGAATACGATGCTCTGCAGCTTGGCCTTGTTCATGCCGATTTGCGGCGATTTCTTCCGGCGCTGTGGGCTTGATCGCCTGTTGTATGGTTCTGAGATCGGCGAGCATTGCGACGAATTCTTGCCGCGTTTCTTCGTCGAAGTCGAACTCTCCGATCCAAGCTTCGTTGGAAGAATCGCACTCTGGTTCACTCCCGATGGTTGCTTCCCACTGAGCGTCACGATCCATAATTATGTCGTAGGACTCACGCATCGATTCTTGGTTCTCCAAAAACGAAATCAGAGCTCGCAGACTACGGGGAGGCAGCTGGTGTCGCAATTCGCGAAAACGAGAGAGCCCGGTTCCTTCAATCGCCAGCGAAACCAAGTAGTCAGTCATGAGACCGCCGGTTCGGATGGCTGTCGCCAATTGGAAGCAGTGCTTGGCCTCTTGGATGGCGCCGTCCAAGTCGCCGCGTTGTTCCAAGGCCAGAGAGGAGCGGCGAAAGATGCGGGCCAAAGCGCGAACGCTGCCGATTTTCTCGAAAGCGGTTCGCCAAGCGGTGCGATCCACCGGCAGTGGATTGCGGCAGGGCTGCTGCAAAATATCCCGAATTGCTTGGAGTGAGGCGGAATGAGCAGCAAGATAGGCGTCGATTTCTTCGCTAGTCGGTTCGTCCAGCGAGGGCTCGATCTCGGGAAGCTGAACAGCGATTTCCACCAATTGCGGAAAATGGTTCAACGCGTCCATAACTGGTAGTTCCTGCTGCGAGAACGATTGATATCACCGCCAATTTTAACGCTGAGCGTAAATAAATTCGAGAAAAATGGGGGAGATGCGTAGCTGCTAGCAGCTGCTTAGGGCCTGGGAATCGCTCTAGCCGCTCTATTTTATTGTCACTTGGAGCGGTTTCGTAATCTGAGTGGGGGTAGCGCAGTTGATTGGACTTGACAAATTTGCTATTTTTTCCTGTTCTCGCTCGATTGTTGACGGTTGATATATAGGCGCCGTGCGGCGTCGCCCCAATCGGGTACGTAGTTCATTAACTTTTGGAGCCGAACAAGCGGCAGGCCGGGTTGCCCGCAAGTTTTAGGCTAGGTATTTCCCTTTTTCGCATGGTAAATCGTAATCTCATTCGTAATTTGGAAGGCGACGATACGTTAACGTCGCTGATCGATAGCTGGGTTCTCGATGCTGAGGCGAATGTCTTCGGCACATTTGAAGAAGAAGAATCCGTAGAACTGAACAAAATCGTCGACGGGACCATTCTGCGGGTCGACGACGAGTTCGTGATGATTGATGTCGGCGGCAAGAGCGAAGGCAGCATTCCCCGCGACGAGTGGGATGAAGAAGAAGACCCGCCGAAAATTGGCGAAAAAATCAAAGTCCTCGTTGAGGATATCGAAGACGAGTTCGGTCGCACCGATGATCCGCACGGCATGATCACGCTGAGCAAGCGAAAAGCTCAGAAGATCATCGAGTGGGACACCACGATGTCTTCGATCGAAGAAGGCAACGTGGTCGAAGGTACTGTCGTCCGCAAAATCAAGGGCGGTTTGTTGGTCGATATCGGTGTGAACGTCTTCCTGCCGGCGAGCCAGGTCGATATCCGCCGTCCGTCCGACATTGCCGACTACATCGGCAAGAAGGTCGAGTGCGAAGTGCTGAAGATCGACGAAGAACGCCGCAATATTGTGGTGAGCCGTCGATCGCTGATCGAGAAGAAACGCCAGAAAGACCGCGATTCGCTGCTGCAAGAGTTGGAAATCGGCCAACGTCGCAAAGGCGTGGTCAAGAATATCGCCGACTTTGGTGCGTTCGTCGACCTGGGTGGCATCGATGGTCTGTTGCACATCACCGACATGAGCTGGGGCCGCATTGGTCACCCGACCGAAGTGGTGAAGATTGACGACGAAGTCGAAGTTCAGATTTTGAATATCGATCACGAACGTCAGAAGATCGCCCTCGGTATGAAGCAGATGCAGCCGAGCCCGTGGGACGGGGTGGAAGCCAAGTACCCGGTCGGTGCAAAGGTTCGCGGTCAGGTCGTCAACGTGATGAGCTACGGCGCCTTTGTGAAGCTAGAAGAGGGGATTGAAGGTCTGGTTCACATCAGCGAAATGTCGTGGACCAAGCGGATCAGCCATCCAAGCGAAGTGGTCAACATCAGCGACGAAATTGATGTCGTCGTGTTGGGCATCAACAAAGAGAAGCAAGAGATCTCGCTCGGCATGAAGCAGACCCAGTCGAATCCCTGGGAAAACATCAAAGAGCGTTATCCGGTCGAATCGATCGTCAAAGGCAAAGTTCGCAACCTTACCAATTATGGCGCTTTTGTCGAATTGGAAGAGGGGATCGACGGCCTGTTGCACGTTTCGGACATGTCGTGGACCCGCAAGATTGGTCACCCCAGCGAAATGCTGGAAAAGGGCCAAGAAGTGGAATGCAAGGTTCTCAACATCGAAGAAGACCGTCGCCGCATCGCGCTGGGGCTGAAGCAAATGGATCTCGATCCGTGGGCCAGCAGCATTCCGGATAAGTACCAACCCAACCAGTTGGTTAAAGGCAAAGTCACCAAGATCACCAACTTTGGCGTCTTTGTCGGGCTGGAAGATGGCTTGGAAGGTTTGCTCCACATCTCGGAATTGGCCGACGAAAAGGTCGAGAACCCCGAAGACGTGGTCAAAGTTGGCGACGACATCGAAGTGAAGATCTTGCGAGTCGACACCGACGAACGCAAGATTGGCCTATCTCGCAAACGCGTTCAATGGGCTGCTGAAGATGAAGCCGCCGCCGCGGCCGCCGAAGCGACTGCCGAGACGGCTCAGCAAGAGCTGAAGGGTGGTCTGGGATCATCGGGTCCGCTGTTTAGCGCCAGTGCTCCGGCCGAAGAAGCGGAAGCAGAAGCCAAGCCGGAAGTGGAAGCAGAAGCTCAGCCGGAAGCTGAAGGCGAAACCAAGCCCGAAGCGAAGTCGGAAGAGGGTTAATCCCAGAGCTTCCAGCTTGTTGATCGCCTTCGAGTGGGGCGATAATCGGCAAAACTATCACGACCCCAACGAGTCAATCGTTGGGGTCGTTTTTTTTGCGCCTGCCCGAACCTCCGGCACATCCGATGCACCTGCGCCGTTTTGTGCGGAGGTTGAGAATTGAGTGCATGATCGACGATAGCATCCTAAGTGCCAGCAACGCCCTCCCCCGCACCGTGAGCTATCGGACGATATGGCGACTCAACAGAATAAAGAACTCAAGGAAGAATCGGTCCAGAGCCCGCTGGAGACGTACCTGCGTGAGATCAACGAAACGGCCCTCTTGTCCGCCAAAGACGAGAAGGACCTAGCCAAGTTGATCGGTGAAGGCGACGTCAATGCGCGGGACCGTATGGTTCGGGCGAATCTGCGATTGGTGGTGAACATCGCTCGTGGATATACCGGCAAAGGTCTCGGTCTGCAGGATCTGATCGAAGAAGGCAATCTGGGACTGCTGCGAGCGGTCGAAGGTTTTGATCCGGCGATGGGGACGCGCTTTAGCACGTACGCCAGCTACTGGATCAAGCAGTCGATCAAACGGGCGTTGATCAACTGCGCCAAGACGATCCGCATCCCGGCCTATATGGTCGAGCTGCTGTCGAAATGGCGTCGTGCGACCAATCGCTTGACCGAGGAGCTCGGCCGCACGCCGACTCCAGAAGAGATTGCTCGCGTGCTCGGACTGCCAAAGAAGAAGCTGCCGATCATCAAAAAGGCGATCAAGATCTACAACTCGACTCCGCAGACCGATCAAGCCGACAGCGGTTGGTCACTGGGCGAGATGGTGATGGATGATCGCTTGAAGAACCCCGAAGACGAGATGGTTGAGCATGACGACCTGAAGAACGTCATGCAGATGCTGAAGACGATGGAT
The DNA here is from genome assembly GCF_057808535.1 of Blastopirellula sp. SH421. Classification (NCBI taxonomy): domain Bacteria; kingdom Pseudomonadati; phylum Planctomycetota; class Planctomycetia; order Pirellulales; family Pirellulaceae; genus Blastopirellula; species Blastopirellula sp. SH421. The sequence goes on along the minus strand of NZ_CM173712.1, from coordinate 5,666,063 downwards.
GCTCGTGAAGCGACCGTTCTGCGGATGCGTTTCGGCCTGGAAGGGATGGACCCGCACACGCTGAAAGAGATCGGCGAGAAGCTGGGTCTAACGCGTGAACGCGTTCGACAGATCGAGACCGAGGCGCTCGGCAAATTGGCCGAGGGGCTGCAAGATCCTCGCGAACGAGAGCTGGAAGGCCCGTTCCGCCGTCGTCTGGTTCGCCGCTAGTCCTGCTCGCAGCCAGGGGGCCCTGACTTTCGCCCTCTGGCCAAACCGCGTATATTCACCACCTGAGCGCTCTTCATTTAGGTGGTCTTTTTTTGCGCGCAGTGAGTATCGATGAATTCTATCCAGCTCGAAGATTACATCCGCGATATCCCCGACTTCCCCAAGCCGGGCATCTTGTTCAAAGACATTACTCCCCTGTTGGCCGATCCCACGGCGTTTGAAGCGGCGATCGACAAGATGGCGGCTCACTACCAGGGGAAGCAGATCGACGTGATCGTCGCGGCCGAAGCTCGCGGCTTTATCTTCGCCGCACCGCTCGCGCTGAAGCTGGGCGTTGGCTTCGTTCCGGTGCGCAAGCCGGGCAAGTTGCCGTTTAACACGCATTCATTCCAGTACGAACTAGAGTACGGCACCGACACGCTTGAGATCCATATCGACGGCGTCGCCAAAGGCCAGAACGTGCTGTTGGTTGACGATCTATTAGCGACCGGCGGCACGATTAAAGCCTGTGCGAACCTGGTCGAAACGATCGGCGCCACGGTGGCCGGTTGCTGCTTTCTGATCGAACTGAAGTTTTTGGAAGGGGCTGCGAAAGTCGCTCCGCACGAATGCTTTAGCTTGATCGAGTACTAGTCTGCAGATAGGAGAGCGACGGATGAAAGATTCGGTGATCCTCCGCGAGCAGCCGAACTTGTTCGAGACGAGAGTCGCGATCCTAGAGGCGGATGCGGACAACGACAGCATTTATCTGTATGTCTTTCCTCCGCAAAATCCCCGCGAAATCCATGCGGTGTGGGTCGCCAACAGCTCGGACCGTGACGCTGCCCAAATCGAAGAGCAGATGAACGCCGCGTTGCCGCCTCGCTTGCCGCACGCTCAGGTCAATTCCTCCGCCGTGATCACCGATCTAGAGCCGGAAAACTGGGATGTTCGCTGGAGTCTCGATCAGCAGAGCGTCGCTGTTTGGCATTTGGACAAGATCGTTGCGATCATGCCGGGCTGGGGACCGGCCAATCGCTTTGCCGGCTTTTCTCGTGGATGTGCGGCCGAAACATCGGTCGCTTGGCCTTTGACAGAACAGAACGTACTGCTACAGCGATTTGCCGCAGAAGACGCCTTTTTGCGTGACTGGAGCGAATCAAGCTGGAAGACAATTCAGCAAGCGACGCTCGATAGCTATAAGTCGCTGCATCGCGGTGAACTACGGTACTTTGCCGCCGATCAAGGCAAGTGGCCTCCGCTGGCGGTTACGCTCTCTAGCAGTGTAGGCCGCAGCTTTATGGCGACCGCCGGAATGGCGATACTGCCGATGCCAGGCGCCGAGAGCGTCGAGGCAGAGTCCCCATCTCGACGCATCGAACTGGGAGTACTGTGGGAAACGACCGACGCTGATCGCACGATCTGCGGTCAGCTTTCAAGCTGGGCCCGCTATCCGTGGCGCTACGCAACGCACTTCGATCATGGGCACACGATTTCGACCGAAGCCTTTCAGCAAGTCGCACCCCGCTTTACACATATGACGATCGTCGAGCAGGCGAGCTTTTTGCCGCCGATTCGTCTGCCGCAAATAGCGGGTGAACAGCCGCGGTTTTTCTATCTCATCCCGATCACCGCCGCCGAGCAGAAGATGGCCGAAAACCGTGGGACAGCTCAGTTGCTAGAACTGCTCGAGGCCTTCCCTGCCCCGCTCTCTTTGCAGCGCGACGCAGTCGTGTAGCCTATAAGCGAAAGCGAACTATTCCGTCCCGCGGAGTGTCACACTGCGTAGTCGCGATACTTTGTGAGCGAGCAGGAGCTTGTATGGAACTCGGATACTTAGCTGATTATCCCGACGAGATACCGGTAGTTGCTCGTTGGTACTTTGACCAATGGGGAAGCAAGACGCCGGGCAATTCTTATGAAGCAACTCTTGAGCGTATTCACGAGAAACTGAATCGAGATCGAATCCCGCTGCAAATTGTCGCCGTAGAAAGTGGAAAACTGCTAGGTACGGCGGAATTGAAGTTAAGAGAGATGGACATCTATCCAGAAAAAGAGCACTGGCTTGGTGGTGTCTATGTTGCGACGGAGGCTCGCGGGCGGGGTGTTGCGTGCCAGCTTGCGGAAAGGGTTGCCGTGATCGCGAAGTCCTTGGGAGTCCAGACGATCTATCTGCAAACCGAGAAGCTGAGCGGCGGTGGTCTTTATGCCAAGCTGGGATGGACTCCAATCGAGCAAGTGCAATATCGCGGCTATGACGTCTTGGTCATGCAACGGCGGTTGTTGTAATTAGGCGGAGACCCAAAAGGCAAATATCACGCTCGTTCACGCGAATCTTGAATCGCAGAGAACGCCTTATCCAAGCGATGATTCAATTCGTCCAGCAACTCTTCATCCGTCATCGTTTGCAGCAGTTCATGCGAGATTGGCGGCGCTATACGGACATGGATGACGCTGCGCCGCGGCAGCTTCGCATGTTTGGGCCACGCGTCGAAGGCGCCGTCGACAGCAATCGGGATGATCGGCACTCCACCGCGTCGCGCAAGCGGGATGAAGCCCGGCTTCAAGGGACCGATTTCGCCATTGGGGGTTCGTGTGCCTTCCGGAAAGATCAGGACTAGCTCGCCTCGCTTCAGCCGCTTCAACGTTTCCTTCAAGCCTGCGAGTCCCGACCCGTCGCGATCGACGGGAATCGAATCCAGAGATTGCAAGATCCAGCCGAGTGGAAAACTAAACAGCGTTTGGCGCGCCAGAAAGTTGAGTCGTCGGTCGCAAGTCAGTCCGATCAACAGCGGATCGAGATAGCTTTGATGATTGGGGCAGACCAAGCCTCCGCCGTCGCTTGGCCAGTTTTCTCGGCCGTAGACTCGAATGCGGAACAGACAGACTCCGCTGACTCGCGCGAATACGCGGAGTGCGTCATACCAAAGTCGTTTTGCGAGCGAACGCCCGGTCTTGGATGCATCCTTGCTCATCTTAAAGGGATACTCGCCGCTGCTGGACAATATTGATCAGCCGCTGGATCACTTCCTCCGGCGTCATGCCGTCGGTGCACAGTTCGATCGCATCGTCCGCTTTGCGCAGCGGTCCGACGGTTCGACTAGAGTCCTCATCGTCACGGCGATTTTGCTGCGCAAGGATCTCGTCATATTCGGCCGATACGCCGCGCGAAGCCAGATCTGCGACACGGCGTCGTGCACGTTCTTCTGGCGACGCGGTCAGATAGATCTTGCACTCGGCATGCGGAAAGACGACGGTCCCTTGATCCCGCCCTTCGGTCACCAAATCTTTTTCACGACCGAACTGTTGTTGCAGCTGCACCAGATGCTTACGCACGTCGACGTTTGCCGCGGCATAGCGAGTAGCCTGGGTGACCTCGGGCGAGCGGATGTCGTTGGTTGCGTCGGCGCCATCGACCAGCACGCGTCCGCCGTCGAGATCAATCCGAATCCTTTTCGCGACATCGGCGACGACCGACTCATTCTGTAAATCGCGTGCTTGGCGGATCACCGCCCACGCGACGGCGCGATACATCGCGCCAGTATCGAGAAACTCGAAACCAAGTTGCTCGGCTACCTGACGCGAGATGGAGCTTTTTCCGGCTCCGGCGGGCCCATCAATGGTGACGATCATCGTTTCTAGCCCTTCGTCTCTTCTTCCCAGTAGACATCGAACTGTCGCCACTGGCTGGGTTGCAGTTCAAACTGGACGCGATCTCCATTGGTCTTGGCGATACCGGTTGATTCTCCGTTGAACTCCATCAAGACTGCTCGGCCAACATTGCGGAAACATCGCAGATTTCCTTTGCCCGGGCGTCCTTCGGTCTCCAGTAGTCGAGCTGAGAACCCTACGACATGCTCTCCTTGGGTCAGCGGCTTCAGACCGGTGATGACGACGTTCTTTGCGTCGATATGCAGCGCCCAAGAGGTGTCGCCGGGCGTAGGCGACGGAGCATTCTCTGGTCTCGGTGGCGGCGTGTAAGTCAGTCTCCGTGCGTCTTGCAGCGGATACGGCAGGTCGATTCCGATGCCGAGTCGGAATGAGCGGGCTGCCTCGCCGCGCGGGATCAAGATGGTATCGAGCATTCGCCCGCGAACATGCTGATGAAACGGCACGCCGCCGGTCAGAATCTGCGTATGCGCTTTGCCGTTTTCAATTTCGACATAGTTCGGGGCTTCGATCCGCTTGGTGTCGACTCGGCGTCGCTGCCAATGTTGATCGCGATAGAGGAACGCCGAGCCATCGCTCCACGCGAAGCGGGCGCAAAAATAAGAGTTCCAGGGTTCGGTCTTCGGATCTTCATGCGGGGTCAGATCGATGTCAATCTGCAGTACGCGGCTTGATCGCCACAGGGTATAGACTTGCTCGTATTGAGCGAGCGTGTGTCCGGCGGTGTTGAGCAGTCGCCCGGCGACTTTGATCTCACCTTTGGCGGCGGTATTAGAGATCACCTCGATCGAGTCGGCCGCCATCACCGAATAGATCGCGGTTTCGTCGGGATCTACATACTTGGAGCCTGTCGCTGCCCGTTCGCCCGGCATGCGCAGTGCAAGCTGTTGCGACAAGCGATTCCCGCGACTTTTGTAGTCGTAGATGGATTGCAATGCGCCGGTGATCGGATCGAAATGGACTTCCATGTACTCGTTCCGCAGCACGCCATCTTTGATCATGGTTTGCGACTTGCCGCTGGTCGGAGAACCGCCGTCAGGAAGCCAAGCATAGCCGCACGAGGGGGCCTCCCAGACCGCATGTCGACCACTTTTATCTTCGGCCGCTATCAACACCGCTTTGCCGCCGGGCAGAGATGACAGCTGATCGGTATTGCCACCGCTGACCGCGGTAAAGCTGAACGGATTGGCGACCAACAAGCTGGGTGAGGGCGAATCGCTTCGCCGCGGCAGTTTGGCGGCGAAGTCGGTCATGGCCGCTTCGACGACGGTATCGGCGTTGTTTACTGAGTCACGGTTCACCGAAGCATCGTTCCCTGTGGCCTGAGCTTCGGCCGGCTCTTGCCAATTGCGATGCGATTCATGTCTCGGACCTGCCCGACCGGTGACTAGCGCGGTCATCGCTTCGATACTGCTGGCCGCGTCGTACTTGGCGTTTTCTACGGCTCGATCACGATGCATCGAAATCGGCCCCTGATGACGGCGAATGACGGCCTGCTTGTGAAACGGAGAGTTGTAGCGTGCGTCTTTGAAGGAATCGTGATAGGGGGGAAGCTCCGTTTCGGCGAAGTAACGATCAATCGTCAGAAAGCTGCCAAGTCCCTTGGAGTAATGTGCGATCCGGCGGAGATCGTCGTACCAAGGAGAAGTGCGCCCCGGCCAATGTGCGAAACAGATCGTCGCGACATGGTCAGAGTCCATCGCTTCGCTGAGACGTTGAAACAGCGCGATAAAACTGTCGGGCGTGCTGGCGTCGAGCGGCGGTCGCGCGATCGCGTCAATCGTGCAGCCATCGTTTCCCTGCCAGGCGACTTTGGTTTGGCTCGAATGGGTGAACTTGCCGTCATCCATCGTCGCATGAATCGCCCCATGAAAACCAAGACTTTTCAGCACCTGCGGCAAGAACGAAGAGAGCCCAAAGCGGCGGCGTCCATACACAACCGGACGCTGCCCTAGATGCTGTTCGTAGGCGGCCAGCCCTTCATGAAAGTTGGCGAGTAGCGTTTCAGGGTCATACAAAGGCAACGGGCCTTCGCGGTATTCGCCGCCGATCAAGCCGCACTTTTTGGCTTTCAACAGATCATGCAATTGCGTTACGGTGTCGGGATGCGACTCTGCCATTTGGGCCACAACTTCACCGCTGACGATCACATTGCAAGGCTGCGCGTTTTGTAGTTCACGTGACAACGCGCCCAGCGTGGTCGAGGCGCACAAGGTCAGGTCGAGAAAGTAGGAATCAACCGGATAGAAGCTATTCCGTTCTTCCGCGAGCACGTCAAAGCAGGTTTGCAGCAGTATGCGGCTGGCTTCGGCTTCGCCGATCACGGCTGACTGGGCCGCGGCGACCAGCTTCTCGCTGAAGTAGACTTCATCCAGATTGCTGGAATATCGCATCTGGCGCGTCAGTAGCTCGGTCTGCAGATAACAGTAGCCGAGCGCCACAAAGTCTTTGGCCAGTTCTTCGTCAAGATTAGCCGGCTTTTCGAGCCCTTCAAGAGCGGCGGCGATCACTTCGTCGCGGTCCACCAGTTTGCGAATGACTTTGGCGCCAGATTCTTTAGCGCGGCGAGCAAATCCGGCCTGCATCTCTTGTTCGCTGACCAGCGGGATCAGCAGTAATCGATCGGCCAGCTCGTCCGGTGGTGAATCAATCCGGGCCCAAGCCGGCATTTTACCGGTTCCGGCGATTAATTCTGGTCGCCACATCGCCGACCAGCAAGCGAGCAGACTGGCCGCTTCATCGCCGCGATGGTGTGTGGGGAAATCCTCAAAACTATGGCAGGGGACCAGAATGAATACTTCTTGGTACATCGGCGAGGCGGCTCTACAGAGAAGACGAAGCGACTAGCACAGAAGGACGAATCGGCATTATAGCCGACTTTGGGTGGTAGATAACATCCGCCGTAGCTGGTGTTTTGGCCGGAAGTTATTGTCGTTAAAGATGTTACATCACGAACAGGGGTTCGTGCTCCAGAGCGATTTCACCAAAGCAAATTCTTGAAAATTCGAGCTGTGGGGCGAGAGAAATGCATCTTATCTCTTTTGTTGATAATGCTTTACGCGTTTTTTTGTCACACGCAAATTCATTGACACTTCCGCCGCGATCACATTAGAATGGGTGATGCTGCCGCCCAGTATTACTGCGGCGATAGCTCTCATCTTTTGATCTAATTATCCTTTTCGCAAACGGCACATTGCGGCTGGCATTTCTGGCACGGGGGCAAACTCCGTGAGACTTCGCTATATTACCGCTCAGTCTCTGCGCAAATTTAGTGTTATTTGAGGACCCAACATGGCTGCTGGGAAAGGCGTTTGGAGCATCGATATCGGGCACGCCGCAATTAAGGCGCTCCGTTGCACGGTGCATGATGATGGTTTCTGGCTCGTCGCCGACGCCTTTGACTACATCGAATATCCCAAGCTATTGACGCTGCCGGATGCAAACCCAGAGCAAATGATTCGGGATGCGCTGAAGGAATTTCTCTCGCGCAACGAACTGAAAAACGACAAGGTCGCGATCTCGGTTCCTGGCCAAGCCGGTCTCGCACGCTTCTTCAAAGCGCCGCCGGTCGAAGCGAAACGCATACCTGACATTGTTAAATACGAAGCGAAACAGCAGATCCCGTTCCCGCTGGACGAAGTCGTTTGGGACTTTCAGGCGATGCCGGGCGCTCATGTCGAAGAAGGGATCTCACTTGAGACCGAAATCGGCATCTTCGCGATGAAACGGGACCAAGTCTTCCGTTCGTTGCAGCCATTTTTGGACGCTGGGATCGACGTCGACACCGTCCAGCTATCTCCGGTGTCGCTCTACAACTTCGTCTCGCACGACTTGTTGACGGTCAATCCGCTGAAGGAAGAGTACGATCCAGCCAATCAGCCTGAGTCGTTCGTGATCCTCTCGATGGGTACGGAAACCACCGACCTGGTGATTACCAATGGTTTTCGCGTTTGGCAGCGTAGTTTGCCGATCGGCGGTAACCACTTTACCAAACAACTGACCAAAGACCTGAAGCTGACCTTCGCCAAGGCCGAGCATCTGAAGCGTCACGCGCGGGAAGCGGATGACGCCAAGCTGATTTTTCAATCGATGCGGCCGAAGTTCAATGAACTGGTCACCGATATTCAGCGTTCGATCGGCTTTTTTCAGACGTTGGATCGCAAAGCGAAAATCTCGAAAATAGTGCCGGTTGGCAACGCGATGAAGTTGCCAGGGCTGGTCTCGTATCTCTCGAAAAATTTGGGATACGAAGCGATCGAAATTGACGGATTCCAAAAGCTGACAGGCTCTGAGGTCACCTCGGCGGCGGCGTTCCGCGACAACATTATGTCGTTCGCGGCTTGCTACGGTATGTGCTTGCAGGGGCTGCGCAAGTCATGTCTGCAAACCAATCTGCTGCCGCAAGAGATCTTGGTCGATCGTTTGATCCGCGAGAAGAAGCCATGGGCGGTCGCCGCAGTCGCAGCGCTGTTGTTGGCTTGCACGGTCAACTTCTTCTTCCACTGGAAGGCTTGGAATACCGCCGATCCTGAGAAGTTCGCCAGCGCGATAAGTGCGGTCACCGCGGCCGAGCAAACCAGCAGTTCGCACAAATCGACCGACGATCAGCTTATGACCGACGCCGAGAATCTGAAGACGATCGGCAACTATGTTGTCGGAAACGAAGAGAACCGACGCCTCTGGCCAGAACTCTTGCGCGCAGTAACCGCTTCGCTGCCGGCCTTTGAAGGCAAGCCAGAAGATGTTTGGAAAACGCCGATCGAAGAACGTCCTTTTCTGTATATCGAGAGCGTCGAATCAAAATATTACCCTGACGTCGCGATGTGGTACACCGAAGCAGTGAAGGCCAAATACGCCGACACGATTTACAATCGAAAACGCTTGGAAGAAGCGGCGGTGGAAGGGCTGACGCCGGAAGATCTTGATGAGGCAGGGGTCGCGCCCACCGGTGAAGATGGCCAACCAGTCGCAGGAGCCAAGCCTGCGGCTGCAAAGGTTCCTGCAACCGCTGAGACTCCAGCGGACCCGACTGCGACAGACGCCGCTCCAGCCGAAGCCACAGAAGTGGGCATGGCTGAGGGAGAAGCGGCCATGGAAGCGGTTGGGGAGGATGGCGAAGTCATCGACGAATTGGCGGGACCGACCGAAAGCGGCTGGATCATTCAGCTGAAAGGAAAGCACTATCACAATAGTGATAAGGCCCGGCAAAACTCGGGTCCGCAATATGTCCGCAACACGCTGATTCATCAGCTGGATACCGGCACGATCTTGCTGGATGATGGTAGCGGCCAGATGATCGAGATCAGCATGAAAGAGTTGGGCATCTCGCATCCGGTGATTGTGCTCGACAGCGTGCAAAAGAAAGTTTTCTTAGACAATCCTGAATACGATGCGGCGACGATGGGTCAAAACGGCAGCGAGATGCTTGGCCCCGGAATGCAAACTGGTGGGCCGATGGGTCCCATGGGGCCAGTGGGTGCGGACGGGGAAATTATTCAAGCGAAAATTCCTGTCAAAGTTTATGAGTTCACGGTGCAGTTTTGCTGGCAAGAAACACCGGTGAGCAAACGGATTGAAAACAAAAAACTACAAGCCGAGGCTGACGCAGAAGCGGCAGCCGCGGCGGCCGCACTAGGCGAGGAGAATTAAGCCATGGATAAGATTCGCGTTTTTCTCGCAGTGATGAGCAAATACCGATTCTGGGTTCTATCCGGAGCGGTGGTTTGCGTGACGCTAGGGGTCTGGGTCTACTCGACAATGACGATCGCCGCCGACTTGGCCGATAATAAATCGGCGATCGAGGCCAAGAAAAATTCGGCGCAGACGATCGCTTCTACCGCCGAGCATCCGAACGAAAAGTTCGCAGCCGGAATGGAAGAATGGCTGAATCGATATCGCCAAGACATCGCCAAAAGCTGGCAATATCAATGGGATTCGCAGCAAAAAGAATTGGTCTGGCCGAAAGAACTGAACGCGGGTCGCATTGATTATGCCGCCACGGTCAATTCGGTCCTGCAAAATCGTCCGATCGAAGCAGTCCCCGACGAAGAGCTGGTCAAGGGAAAGACCGGTCTGACAACGCAAATGTGCGAACTCTACCGCGACTATATCAAGGAAGAGTTGCCCAAACTGGCCGAAATCATCGGCGCCGAGTGGAACGCTCAGGAAGGCGCTGCCGGCGGTATGCCTTCCTATTCTGGCGGCGGTGACTTCGCCATGGAAGGTGGCGGAGCCCCAGGCATGGGAATGGGGCTGGGGGGATTGATGAAGAAACGTCCTGTGGTGGAGTGGGATCCGGCGAATCAGCAGATGATTCAGTCCAAAAATTTCGACTGGTCGAAACGTCCCAACAATCGCCCCACGCCGCGCGAAGTTTTGTACGCCCAGGAAGATCTGTGGGTGCTCGAAAACCTGATGCGCATCATTAAAGCGGTTAACGGTGACACGACAGAGCACCATCTCGCGGCGATTAAAAAGATCGAAGCGATCGAACTGGGGAAAAGTGTGGCGACCCTCCGCATCCAGCTTGAACAGCCCCCGATGCTCGCCGCAACCGGGGAAGATGGCATGATGGGAATGGATGGCATGGGCGGGATGGAGCCTGGAATGATGGACGGGATGGAAGGCATGGAGGGTATGGAAGGCATGGACGGGATGGGGATGGAAGGAATGGGCATGGAGGGCATGGGAGGCGTAATGGCGCCGGTTGACCCTGCCCAGTTCCGCTATGTCGATAAAGACTACAAAAAGATTGACGCCGAAACCTTGAAGACGGCGATGACGGCTCCGACCTCCGAAGATTACTATCTGGCGGTCGCTAAGCGGCTGCCGGTGCGGATGCGAATGACGATCGATCAACGCAAAATTGACAAGCTGTTGGTCGAATGTGGCAACGCAGACTTAATGCTGGAAGTTCGCCAACTTCGCTTGAATCCGACCGCTGGAACCAGCGGCGGCGGCATGGGTGGTTATGGCGGATATGGGGGCGGCTTCGAGGGAGGGGGCGGATACGCAGCCGAATCCCCCATGGGGATGCCTGGCGCTGGCGGAGAGCAAAAGCTTGACAATCGGTACGATGTGCCGATCGAGGTTTACGGCATTTTGTACATTTACAATCCTGTGAACAAAGAGCTGCTGGGAATTACCAGCGAAAGCGAATCAGAAGCTGGTGCTGCGCCCCTTGATGAGGCCAACAGACGGTCCACGACGGTGCGTTAGTTGGCGAGAGTTTGACGCGGCGGATGATGGCGGATGTAAGTTACGGAACACGTGGGAAGCGGCTTCCCAAAAGGTGAGGGAACTACGACATGCAAAAATTAGATTTGCAAAACGGCGGCATGAAATCAAAGCTGATCTTGCACGTCGAGAAGATCGTCTTCGGCGTAGCGGTGTTGCTGGTTGTGGCGTTCGTTTACTTCGGCGCCCAGCGTGAAGGAATCACCGTAACTCCTGAGCAGGTGAAGCAAGTCGCTGAACGTGCTACCGCGAACATCAACAGTTCGGAGTGGACTCCGGTCGAAAAGAAACGCTGGACTGAACCGGTCTTTGAGCAGCGTGCAGAATTAGCGCAGAGCCCGATCAACATCAGCAACTATGCGGCGCTCAGTGAATTTGGTCCGCCCATGTACCAGTCGATCCAAAAACGAGTGGATCCCAAAGTGCTAACGGTTGATAAACTAGAAGCGATCGCCGGTTTCGCACCATTTGTGTACGACGACCTGCGAAGGGGCGGTCTTGGCGCCGGCAACAGCGGTATGATGGAAGGCCCTGGCTACGGTGGTGGAGCTTATCCCGGTGGTGCGATGGCCGAATACGGTGGTCCCGGTGGAGCCCAGGCGAAAGATATGCCTCCGGTTCTTTCTCCGGAGCAACAAAAGCGATTTGGACCAGCTCGCGCGACGGCCGGAACCCGAATTGAAGGCAGGCACTTTGTCGTAATCACCGGCTTGATCCCGTTTGAAAAGCAATGGGATGAGTTTGACGCCGCTTTGCTGGACGCAGCTGGCTACGACCCGCAACGTGACGTCCCCAAATACATCGGCTTCGGCGTTCGGCGTCGCGAGATGCGGCCTGATGGAACTTGGACCGAATACAAAGATCTTGTGCCGCAATTGGCCTTTGCCGATGCGATGAAATGGGCCTTCCGGCCCGAGGAAGTGGTCCCTCCGCAATATGTTCATCCGCTGCTTACCTTCCCGATCGCGCCAATGCTATTGGTCGACCCAGCCGAATACGCACGCCACTCAGAAATCCCAAAATTGACGCCTGCGATGATGAACGGAATGATGGGTGAAGGGGGCGGTTATCCCGGCATGGGCGGTATGCCCGGCATGCCCGGCATGGAGACCGCAGAAGGAGTCGACGCGATGACTCCGAAAATGCCCGACTTCAATGCCGACTCGACATTCTTCGGGTTTGGCAACCAGGGGGGGGCCAACGGCATGATGGGTGAAGGCGGCGGCTATCCTGGTATGGGCGGCATGCCAGGTATGGGCGGTATGCCCGGCATGGAAAATTACGGCGGTCCCGGCAGTGGTGGAATGATGGAAGGCCGCGGCGTAGGTCGACGCGGCATGGGCGGTCGCGGAACGATGAATTACGAAGGCATGGGCGGAATGGGGGGAACATCCGCTTACTCGAAAGAGAAGATGTTTCGCTTTTACGACACCACCGTCAAAGGAAATGTTCAATACCAATATCAAGTCAATCTGTGGCTCGAAGACCCGAACAATCCATCCGTAATGGTAGGTGCTAACCAAGGTCCCGCCATGGCTCCGGTTTCGATGACGCTTAGCCGCGAAACTCTGGATCGGATCGCATTAAAGCGACAGGAAGCGGGCAAAGATCCGGTGAAACTGAGCAAGGCCTCGCGATTGGAAACGGAGTACTCGGAACCAAGTCCTATCGTGAAGACGGCGATCGAGTCGACCGTGGTCGCCGGCAGTGTGAAGACAGGGCGTGAGCAAACCACGACCGATTCCAAAGGCTATGTCCGCTTATTGAGTTCGCATGAGCCCAAGGCGACGGTTTTAGGTGTCGCCTGGGATGAAGCGGAAGGAATTTTGTCGACCAAGAAAATGGCGGTCGAGCGGGGTGACTCGGTGAACGCCGTTGAAGACATGTGGACCCTGAATCCAGGGACTTTGATGTTCGACAAGAAAGAAGATTACGAGCTGAAGACGAATGCGGTGGTGCTCGATATGCGCGGAGGCGACACGTTGCCGGGCCGATATCGTGACCCTGCCGAAAACGAAGCATTGATGAGCCCAGGTGAAATCCTGGTGATGGATGCGAAGGGGAACATCAAGATTCACAAAGAATTGAAAGAACGCAAGGAATTCTCGCTGTTTGACTTCACTCCGCCTGAAGTGAAAAAGACAACGGCATCTTCCGAAGATCCTTACGGCGGTTACGGCAGCGAATCAACAGAGATGGAAGGTGGTCGCAGGGGTCGAGGCCGCGGCCGAGAGTAGACTGCGCTCAACCGTGTAAAACGTAAATGCGATTCGGAGCGTCGCCCCTAGTGGGTGGCGCTCTTTTTTTATGCGCACATCCATTGGAGAACCGCTGGATGATTATTGCCATTTGCCAAATCGCACAGAATTCGGATCGACTGAGGGTTCGATTCGAGCTTGCGAATGTCGAATGAGAAAGTTCGTCACTCGAGCTTCATCATTCATTCGCAATTCAGATTTAGGCATTCGACATTTGCAGGTAAGGCCCGCATTTACTCGAAGACTCGCTGGATAGGCGACGAATTTCCGCGATCTAGTCCCGTCTTATTCAAGACTGACCGGATTGCCATCGCTGCGAGCGCCGAGATTGGCGAACGTTGTCATGTCGATGGTGAACGGAAGGAAGCGGACGCTGCCGTCAAGAAGAAGTGCCGTCAGGCCGCCGGGATGGGAGGAGCCAAAACGTTGTTGGCCAGCTTCACCCGTTTTATCCGGCAAGGGATTGAGAGTGGTTGATCGCACCGTGGCAAAGGTCGAGGAGGTCCCTGCGCCATCCCAGCCAGTGACATAGCCCAACTTGTCGCCGTATGCGACCGAGCCTGGCGCTTCGTTCGTCGCATCATCCAACGCTACCTTTTTCTCCCCAACAAGGAGGGTATTGCTTGTTCCGTCCGTTACGTCGGCGAATCGTAGTAAGTTTTTTTTGATCCCTAGACCGGGGGTCCCGCAACTGAATGCGCCATTCCAGGTTCGAGACAATACTCCGGTCCCTTCCTGGTTGGCGGCGGCGTAATCAATCAGGCCACGTTTGATAGGAGCGAACGTCGGACTTTGGGCTATTACGCCAGTTGAAGTCAGGCGACAAAAAACGTCATTGGATGGCCCCCTGGCAAGTGGAGCACGTCGCGTCGGACAGAAGTAACCAGGGACCGTCGCGCTCGTGGCGAAAGTCGCTCGCTCTTGGTCCGTGGCGCCGGGGCCGCCATCGTGTATCGCCTGTTGTTCCAGATAGGGCAAAATCTGAAATGCCCAACTTGCTCCCTGTCGCTCGCCGACTTCGGCTTGTCCATTAGAGAAAGTCGGATGGATCGAACTGGAATAGCCGCCGGTTGGCAGGTATTTGAAAGTGTCGTGATGGTTGTGCCAGCCGAGGCCGATTTGCTTTAGCTGATTGGTGCATTGCATCCGGCGAGCCGCTTCGCGGGCCATCTGAACGGCGGGAAGCAGCAGCGCAATCAAGATCGCGATGATCGCAATTACGACCAAAAGCTCGACCAGCGTAAAAGCTGCACGGCCGCGAGCGATCACGTTTTCCCCTCGAAATGGTGCAATGTTCCGGCTACTTTCAGTTTAGCCTATCCCTGAGCGTGGTTCGAGGCAAATGAGAAGTTACCGGAGGCAAGATTTTCGGTAAATCCAGCGGTAAACTGGGGCATCTGGCCCGAGGCTTTGCGACGGGAATCCCCTTCCCTTTTTGCATATCTGCGGTAGTTCGACCCCGTTTTCCCACGTCCGGCGCTTGTTTGGGCTTGTAAACCCCAAAACATCTGGCAAAATAACGTGTTTCCGATTCTCTCAAGAGTCGCAAGAGAAGCTCCTGACTCCGCCGAAGCTGTGAAATGCGGCGGAATATCCATATAAGACAATTGAGTTTTGAGGGTTCCGATGGCCGAAGTGCTGAACGTGAAAAAGCGTGAGCTGACGGGCAAGCTTAACAACCGCCGCCTGCGTAATGCTGGCAAAATCCCGGCCGTCCTGTACGGTAACGGGAAAGAATCGGTTGCGTTAGAGGTATGTGCCGTTGAGTTTGCGGCGATCGTTCGCCACAAAACGAAGAACATTGAATTGGCAGGCGACGTCACGGGCAACGTGGTGATGCGCGACATTCAATGGGACACGTTCGGCATCGACGTCCAGCACATCGATTTTTACCACTAGTTCCAGAATTCATGCGAAGCGCAAGCAAAGCTGAGCAGCGGCATGAAATTGGTAGTAGGGCTGGGCAATCCCGGGCCTAAATATGAAAAAACACGGCATAACGTCGGATTCGAGACGCTGGATCGCATCGCCGCCGAGTCAGGCGTAACGCCGAGAGCCAAGTTCAACGGAAATATCCTGGAACTTGGCGTGGGGGATGAGAAGACGATTCTTCTTTATCCTCACACTTTTATGAACAACAGCGGGACCAGCGTCCGGGCTGCCTTGGATTTTTTCAAGCTGCCTAGCGAGTCAGTGCTGGTCGTTTGTGACGACTTCAACTTGCCTATTGGTACGCTGAGGTTTCGCAGCGGAGGTTCGGCCGGCGGCCAAAAAGGGCTGGCGGACATCCTTCGCAAAATGGGGACAAACGATGTGCCCCGGTTGCGGATCGGGATTGGCCCGTTGCCGCAATCGAGAGATGTCACCAGTTTTGTCCTGGGGAAATATACTCCCCAAGAGCGGGCCGAGATCGACTTTACGCTGGATCGCGCAGTACGCGGCGTAGCGGACTGGATCGCTCATGACCTCAAGTACTGCATGAACCAATACAACTAACGCCGACTTCGGTTAGCAACAACACAGTTTTAGGAGATCGACTTTGGCGGCCAACGTATATGAAGGGCTGTTTATCCTGGATTCCAATCGGTACGCTCGCGATCCCGGCGGCGTGGCTGGACAGATTCAGGAACACGTCGAGAAACTCGGCGGCGAAATCTTGGTGAGCCGGATGTGGATTGAGCAGCGGCTTGCCTATCCGATCAATGGTCATCGCAAGGGGACCTACTGGTTGACCTATTTCCGTTTGGAAAGCACCAAGCTGACCGAGCTGACCTACCAGTGCAACATCAACGATAACTTTCTGCGTTTCATGTTTGTGAAGCATGATCCACGAATTATCGACATGTTGGTCGCTCATGCCGATGGTTCGGCCGAAGAAGCTCCCAGCGATGAAGAGAACAACTCGGAAGCTGACGAGCCGGCCACGGTAGAAGCTGAATAAGACGCTATTTTTTTTATGCGGGAGCAAGTCGCAAGACGCTCGCCGATTTGGTACGCTTGCAGTTGACAAGCGTTCACCACTTTGGTGATGACTCCAACCGATTCAGCTTCTGAGGAGATCGACACATGGCAAGCTTTAACCGGGTGATCCTGGTCGGCAACGTGACGCGAGACATCGAGATTCGCTATATCCAAAGCGGATCGGCGGTCGCGGAAATCGGACTAGCCGTCAATGATCGACGCAAGACCGCTTCGGGCGAATGGGTTGACGAAACAACTTTCGTTGACGTGACGCTTTGGGGCCGGACCGCGGAGATTGCAGGCGAATACCTAAGCAAAGGTTCGCCGGTGCTGATCGAAGGCCGATTGAAGCTCGATACCTGGGAAACCGACGGGCAAAAACGCTCGAAACTGCGTGTCGTCGGCGAAAAGATGCAAATGCTCAGCGCTCGCACACCCGGCAGCGGCGGAGGTGGCCAGTCCGCTCCTTCAGGCGGTGGACAGCGACGCCAACCGCAACAGTCGTCGCCTAATCGCGGCGGCAGTGGTGGCGGCAACAACGATTCAAGCGGCGACATGGGCAACTATGGCGGCGGCGATGATTACGATTCGTTCGGCGGTTCGTCAGCAGACGACATCCCGTTTTAATACAGACGCAAAACCACAATCACACAACTAAAGCACTGATCAGACGCCCCGCACAGCAGACGCCATTTATGGGTGATTTGCCGATTCGCGAGGCCGAGTGAAAAGCGAGAGGAACAGCGAGCAATGGCGACCACGAAAGCCGAAAAGCATAGCGAGCGTGTTTGGAAGCGTCTTCCCAAAGGGAAGAACGGCGGCATCGAATTGCTGCTTATTCAATCGGTGGATCATCTAGGCAAGCAAGGGGACGTTGTCGAAGTTCGTCCCGGCTACGCCAACAATTTTCTGATTCCGCAAGGTCTGGCGACCATCGCGACCCCGCATCACAAGCGAATGGTCGACAAGCATCGCGCCAAATTGCTGGAAATCGAGAAATCGCGTTTGGCCGGTCTTCGGGCTATCGCCGATCTGCTTAACCGTCAGAGCGTCACGATCGAAGCGAACGCCAACGACGAAGGTCATCTGTACGGCAGCGTTGGCCCCGCCGATATCGTTACGGCCCTCAAAGAGCAGAACTTCACGATCACCGCCGATCAGGTTCGCCTCGAAGGTCCGCTGAAGGAACTCGGTCTCTACACCGTCAAGATTCACCTGCATGCAGAGATCGAATCGGAACTCAAAGTGTGGGTCGTGCCGACCGTTTCTGGCGACGAATAATAGCCGCGTTCGGTCTGTTTTTTACGCCGCACAAAAATGTGATATCAAGAGCCGTCCCGCAAAGGACGGCTCTTTTTTTGACAAGTTATGCACCCCGTTTTTTTTGCGGGGAAGCGTTACCCCGCTAAGACTTGCGGCGTGACTTTGTCGTTGAGCGGCTGCGTTTGATTGCTGTAGCAAGTCGCGTCGCTATGATGAAGCCCGCGGTCAGCGGTCACGTTGCTTGACGATTCAGCAAGGAAGTTTCTCATGAAGTCCAAATTCAAACGCGTCGATCAGCCGGAACGTCCGACTGCAGAGATCCTCGATCGGCAGCCGCCGTGCAATCTAGAAGCCGAGATGGGCGTGCTCGGCAGCATCTTTCTACTGCCTGATTGTGCTGACGAAGTGGTGATGATCGTTCGTGCTGACGACTTCTACGACGAAGCGAACAAAAAGCTGTATGAGCACATGGTTCGCTTACACGACAGTGGTCGCAAGGTCGATCTGACGTTGTTAGCCGAACAACTCAAAACCGACGGCGACTACGAGTTTATTGGGGGCGCGGCTTACTTGGCTCGCGTGCTCAATAGTGTGCCGAATGCGGCGCATGCCGAGCATTACGCGCAGATCGTTGCGGCGAAAGCGATCAATCGCAACCTGATCTCGGCCGCGACCGAGATTTTGCGGGACGCCTATGACGAGAACGACAAATCCGAGCGGTTGGTGAGCAGCGCCGAAGAAAAGATCTTTGCGATCAACGATAGTCGCAGCTCGAGCTCGATGTTGAGCATGAGCGAGATCGTCACCGCGTCGATGGAGCGAATCGATGCACGGCTTCGCGGAGAGCACC
Organism: Blastopirellula sp. SH421; assembly: GCF_057808535.1. Taxonomy (NCBI): domain Bacteria; kingdom Pseudomonadati; phylum Planctomycetota; class Planctomycetia; order Pirellulales; family Pirellulaceae; genus Blastopirellula; species Blastopirellula sp. SH421. The sequence continues at coordinate 5,647,637 of NZ_CM173712.1, read as the reverse complement.
TGGATGACGGCGTCGCGACCGGCTATACCGACCTGGATGGGCTAACCGGCGGGTTTCATGGTCAGGAGCTTTTGATTTTGGCGGCTCGTCCTTCGATGGGCAAAACGGCGTTTGCGATGAATATCGCCGAGAACGTGGCGGTGCACGGCAAAACCCCGGTGCTATTTATCAGTCTCGAAATGGGTTCGACTGAGCTTTGCGATCGTTTGTTGTGCTCTGTCGCCCGCGTGAATGGACATCGTCTGCGAAACGGGACCATCTCGGCGGATGATCGCCGGCGGCTGGTCGAGAAGTCGGCGCTGGTCGCTGAGTCGCCGCTGTTTGTCGACGATTCGCCGACGCGTACGGTGTCACAAATTGCGGCAGGCGCTCGTCGCATCAAACGTCGACACGGGCGGTTAGGGATGATTGTGATCGACTATTTGCAGCTAATCGAGCCTGATAATTCTAGCGATCCTCGCCAAGAGCAAGTCGCGAAGATTGCGCGACGTTTGAAGGGGATGGCTCGCGAAATGGATGTGCCGATCTTGTGTTTGGCTCAGTTGAATCGTCAAGCGGAAGCGTCGAAAGACAATCGACCCAAGTTGAGCCACCTGCGTGAATCGGGGGCTATCGAACAAGATGCCGACGTCGTGATGTTCGTTCACCGTGAAGAGTACTATCATCATGGAGAGGAGCGGGATCAGTTTGCCGGCAAGGCCGAGATCATTATCTCGAAACAGCGTAACGGCCCGATCGGAGATGTACAATTAACTTGGCTCCGTGACTTCACTCGCTTTGAAAACGCTTTCGAGCGGGAGCCGGACGACTTTTCGGCTTTCAATGGGGGAGCCGAGTTTTAGCGCGGATCCCCTTGGGCTCTTCACAGCATCGAACGGCTGCATGGATCAAATTCTCGGTTTTAAGGTTTGGGATCACGAAGAAAAGTGTCCCTATTTGGCGGGACGCCGCGCACGGCTACCGCTCTATTATCCCTTGACCGTGATGTCCGGCGCCGACCTTGATCTCGCGCTCTCGCAAGGAGCGCGCCGTGCTGGAGTTTATCTTTATCACGTTAGCTGTCGGGCTTGTCGCGCTTGTGAACCGATCCGTTTGGATGTGCAGAAGTTTGAGCCGCGCCGGCGACATCGTCGGGTGCTAGCAAAAGGGGATGCCCAGCTGCGGACAGTGATTGGTCCGCCGGTCGCTGACCAAGCGCGCGCGCAGATTTACAATATTCACAAATCGGGGCGCGGATTAGAAGATGAGGCGCACTCGGCGATCAATGCAGAGCAGTATCGTGAGTTCCTCGTCGATTCGTGCTGCCAAACTGTCGAGTTTGGATATTTTTTGCAGGACCGGCTGGTCGCTTCGGCAATCGCCGATTTGGGGGAGAACTCTTTATCGGCAGTCTACTGCAGTTATGACCCGGCGGAGAGTAACTTGTCATTGGGGACCTATTCGGTTCTGAAGCAGTGGGAGTTTTGTCGCGAAAGCGGTCGACGTTATCTCTATCTCGGCTTCTATATCGCCGAATCTCCCCACATGAACTACAAGGCTTTCTTCTTGCCGCATCAACGGCGAATCGCCGGCATCTGGAATGACTATCCTGCAAGCTAGCAGCGGAAGTTGCGAACGTGGCCGAACGGAATGGTTCTTGGCTGCGTAACGTATCGCATTGCTGATAGTTGCGCAAACCGGACTGAATCCGTCTTGCCGTGACGTCGCTGTTTCAGTATCTCTACCCAACCGCTTACTTAGGCTTCGCTGCCTGACGCCGCGCATGGATTGCGAGGCGGGCCAAAATTCAAGGATGAAACTGTGCGAAATTGCCGCCAACGAACTGCTTTCACGCTCTGCTTGGGGTGTGGATTGTTGCTGTTGCTAGCAAACAGCAAAGTCAGCTACGGTCAAGAATTTGATCCGTCGACGATTGATCCCGCGCTATTAGCGACATCGCCTGCGGCGCCTGGGATGACGCCGACTCGACCACTGATCGTCGACTTGCGGATCACCGGCAATCAACAAACTCAGGAAGCGAAAATTCGCTCGATGATTCGATCTCGTGCCGATCGTGAGTTTGATCCCGAGATGATCCAATCAGACGTTCGTAAGCTGGCCGAGTCAGGCCTGTTTAAAGATGTCAAAATTCTTACGCAACAATCGGCCGAAGGTGTCGTCGTTACGTTTCAAGTGTTCGAACGCCCGGCGATTCGCTACGTCAAGTTTCTAGGCAACGAATCGGCGACCGAGAAGGCGCTGTTGAAAAAATCAGGTTTGAAGGTCGGTGACGCGCTGAATCGATTTGTGGTCGAAGACGCGCGACGTCGCCTCGAAGAATACTATCGCACGCGCGGGCACGGCATGGCGACCGTCACCATCGCCGAAGGAATCGAGGCCGACTCGGCAGGGGTCGCGTTCATGATTCACGAAGGGCCTTTGGCGCGGGTGCTTTCGACAGAATTTGTCGGCAACTCGATCGCTACGGGTGGGCGTCTGAAAACACAAGTGAAATCGAAGCCAGGCATTTTGTGGTACATCCGCGGCAAAGTCGACTACGACCAAGTCGAGTCAGACGTTGAAGCATTGACGTCGTATTATCGCGGGCTGGGGTACTTCAAAGCTCAAATCAATCGGATCATGGAATACACCGAATCTGGGCTGTGGGTGAACATAACGTTTGTCGTGGACGAGGGACCCCGATACGAAGTGCGGAGCGTCGCGTTCGTAGGACAAACCAAGTTCACCGCCGAGCAGTTGGCGACGCAAGTCAAGCTCATGGAAGGTCAGTACTTTGACCAGAAGAAGATGAACACCGACCTGGCGAGTTTGACCGACCTATACGGCGCCCAAGGCTACATTCACGCAGACGTGCAAGCAGAGCCACGTTTCCTGGAAGAACCGGGGCAACTTGACTTGGTGTACGACATCCGTGAAGGAGATCAATATCGGGTCGGTAAGATCGACGTAAAGATCGATGGCGACTATCCGCATACGCAACGTGACGTCGTTCTGAATCGGTTGGATCTGGTGCCCGGCGATATCATCGATATCCGGAAAATTCGTGATAGTGAACGGCGTTTAAAGTCTTCGCAACTATTTGTGCACGAACCGCAACGCGGCATCAGTCCGACGATTCAAGTGAAACCGCCGGAGGTCAGCGATATCGCCGATCAACGTTCAAGCTCCGGTCCGACTTATCGAGGGCAAAGTCCTGAACCGACTGTTCAGCCTGCCAACTACTATCCGCCGCAAGCGCCGACAGTCCAGCTGGGTCATCAAGTGGCTCCGCCCGACTCGCGCCCGTCTCGGTACTCGGCGTATCCTGCCGCTGCACCTTGGTAACTATGAAGTCAGCGACCTAGATTGAGGCGACCTCCCCCCGGTCGAGAAGGATTTGTTCGTGCGAGATAGCTGTAAACCGAAGAGCCTGATGCTGCTAACAGCCACAGCCATCCTTGCGATGGTTGGCTGCACCGCGCCTGGCGCTCACGTCGCGGCGATACCATCGACGTTCAACGCCGAGCCTGATAGTCGGGCGTTGGTCGCCGTTGCGAAGCCGCCGATCGTCCGGGCGCAAGACGCGCCGCTCGCCGCAGACGTCAACGCGGTACGACAGGCATCGCCAGGCAACGAAAGTCAATACCGCGCGGGTATGCCTGCTTCGGGTCAGCCGGTCCAACAAGTCCAATACGATGCGCCGCCGTTGCCGCAAGCTCCAGCCAATGGCCAGCTGGCTCCTCCGGCCGGTTACGCCGCAGCGCCGCAAGCCAATCCCTATCCGCCGTCGAACGTTGTTGGCGCCGCGCCGTACAATCCCAACGCATACGAGCAAGCGGTGAGCAACGGCTACGTCCAGCCGCAACAACTTCCGCCGCCTGCTTCGATTCAGCCGCTGGGACGTCCGATGGGCGGAGCTCCGATGTTTAGCCCGCCGCTGGGGCCGGATGCGATCATTGGTCCCAATCCGATGTATGATCCCGGTCGACAACAATACATCCCCGGTCGGACTGCGGATATTTTGGTGAACGCGCAAGAAGCCCAGACCGGTCGCTTTCAGTTTGGCGTCGGGATCAACTCCGATGCCGGCGTGACCGGCTCGATCGTGATTGACGAACGTAACTTTGACTATGCGGCGGTCCCGACCAGTTGGGATGACGTCTGGAATGGTCGAGCATTTCGCGGAGCAGGGCAGGGGCTACGTTTGGAAGCATTGCCCGGTACGCAGGTGCAGCGCTATATGGCGACCTTCACCGAACCGTATCTGTTTCGCACCAACGTCAGCATGAATCTAAGCGCCTACTACTTTGATCGCATCTATCGCGACTGGAACGAAAACCGAGTTGGTGGTCGCGTCGGTTTAGGCTATCGCTTGACTCCCGACATGTCGATTGGCGCCAACATTCGCATGGAAAACGTTGATATCTCTGATCCCAGCTCCAACGGCTCGCCGGATTTGAATGCATCTCTAGGCAGTCATAACTTGTTTAGCGGTCAGTTGACGGTGACTCATGACACGCGCGATCAGGCTTTCGCGCCAACCGAAGGTCACTTGATTGAGTTTAGCTTTGAGCAAGCCTTTGGCGACTACAGTTTTCCGCGTGCCGAAGTCGACATGCGTCGCTACTTTTTGTTGCGTGAACGTGCCGACGGCTCAGGACGACATACCCTGGGCTTTTCGGGACGCGCCGGGTTCTCAGGATCGGATACGCCGATCTTTGAGAACTACTTTGCAGGCGGTTACTCGACGTTGCGTGGTTTTGACTTCCGCGGCGTCGGCCCGGTCCAAGGGGGTATCTATACCGGTGGTCCGTTCCGCGTTCTCGGCTCGGTCGAATACATGTTTCCGATCACCGCAGATGATATGTTGAAGGGGGTGATCTTCACCGACTTCGGTACGGTGCAGGAATCGACAAAAATTGTCGCCGACGAATTTGACATCGCACCGGGTTTCGGTCTTCGCGTTTCGGTTCCGGCGCTTGGCCAAGCTCCGATCGCGCTCGACTTCGCCTTCCCGATAAACAAAGCCGACTCCGACCGGACCCAGATCTTCAGCTTCTTTATTGGATACGCTCGCTAGCAGATCAGCACTTTAGTAGGTCCGCCATTCAAAGTACTGCTGGTGGTAGCCGGTGTGGCCTGTCCAATGGTTGCGAGTCGCACAAGTGCCGAAATAGCCATAGCTATAGGCTGGTGTGCTGACCGCGTATCCGTACCCTTGGTTGTAGTGTCCGTAGAAGGGGGCCACGTTGGACTTTTGCGGCGTCAGAATCAAATAAGATGGGGGAGCGGCCTGGCTGATCGCAACCATGGCGATACTAAGCGTCAGTGATGCCAAGAGCGTGCGGATCATAGGTAGCTGCCTTGCTGCGGTAGAAAACGTTGCGCTGGTGCAACTTTCCTATGCATCGGCAATTACGGCATGAGCGGCTGATCGATGCTTGCTTTGTTGTTTGGATTTTCATCCGCTTGGTCGGTTTGGTTCGATTTTGCCGATTATTCCAGTGCTTGCTTACTCGAGTGAACGTCCGATCGCATAGACTTCCTCTGCATTGAGAACTAGGTCATTTTGCTCAAACAGCCGCGCGAGCGCTCGCTTGTGGATCTTCATCTTGGTTCCGCCGACGCCGATAGCGCCATAACAAATCCGACCATCGCGATCCTTCCCCTTGTCCATCGGATCCACTCCTTCCAGTCCGACCGGCGGAGCGGCGTTCAAATCAATCAGCACTTGCAGGGCGGACGCTTGTTTCCACGTCGCGTGATCGGCAAGCCGCACCTTGGCGGCGCCGGCTGCGATGACAACCGCCGCCCCTTGCAGCGCCGCGGCCAAACTCTCGTCGTTGTCGATGACGAACGGTTGGAAGGCGCCCTTGGTGACATCGGCCTGCAGGGTCTGACAGACGGCTGTCGCTTTTTCCAGCTTGCGCGAAGCGATGCGTACGTTGGCGCCCTGTCCTGCCAGCAGCCGCGCTGCGCGCTGTCCTACCGGTCCTGTTCCGGCCAAAACCAGGGCTTCGGCTTTGTCGAGCGCAAGATGCCTACCAGCGGCTAGCACGGCCGCCGCTGCGGTCGTATTGGCGCCATTGGGATCAAACAGCACCGAGACTCGCAGCGGTCCAAAGAAGCTCTCGACTGCCGCAGCGAGTAAGGTCTCGGCCAAAGCGACATCGCTGCCGCCGATAAAGATCGCCGAGTTTTTTAGCTCAGCAGGCGAGCGTGTGAAGATCAGCCCGTACACCAGATCGCGAACCTGGGACGCGATGACGCCACCGTGACGAAAGAGTTGATCCACGCCGGAGTCGACCGCGACTACGCTGTCGAAGGTACTGATTTGCGAGTCAGGATCGAGCTGCAACAGAACTTTGGAGGTCGACATAGGGGAGAGCTCACCGGGCAAAAAAGAAAACCGCCCGGGAAGGGACGGTTTTCTGAAATTGTCGAAAGAACAAACGCATCAGACGACTTAGAAGCCGCGGAACGGATGGGCCGCTTTGTCTTTGCCGGCCAAGACTTCGTCGATGGTCGGTTTGCCGGCCATGGCTCCGGCGATCGCCGCTTTGGTCGCTTCGTAGTTATAGTCGAAGATTTTCTTGTCGTCGTCTGCTTCCCAGTGAATGAAGACGCCGCACACGATCACGAGATCTTCGCATTGATCTTTGGGGATGACGCCAGCTTCGACCGAGTCAGCAACCGCTTTGGCGACAGCTGCTTGGGCCGGGCCAAACATTTGAGTCGCTTGCTTGGCGCCTTTGATGGTGACTTTGGTGATCGTGACGGTCGCCGGTTTGACCAACAGATTGGGTTCGAGCACGGCAAGCAGGTTGGAATGCCCTGCGGTTTGGGTCGACAAGGCGCTGGCGAATGCAGCGCCAACGGGACCGCTTTTGGAACCGATCATGAGATCAATGTGGGCGATTTCGTTACCATCGCCGGCGAGCGCTTCGCCAATGAACATCGACATGCGTAGTTTCTCCCAGAAGTGAAATGAGGATGGAGCGTCCCGAAGGGGGGCGGCCACTTGGGGAAAGGCTCTCGGGGCGGCATCCCTAGCAGCGCACAATCGCGATAAAAAGAGCGCGAAACGCATCGGGTCGGGGCGATTGCCGTAGAGCAAACTTATCAAACCCCCACGCGATTGCAACCATGGAAGCACGGCGGGGCAAGACGCGCATAAAAGACCGCCGCGGGGCAAATGCCACGCGGCGGCGCGTGCAACGGCTGTGCAGAAGCAAAGGCGAACGCTACTTCACCAGTTTCAAGGGACGGTGCCCAGCCACTTGACGGAAGATCTCAGTAAGATCCTCCGAGTATTCTTCGACCGATTGACCGCCGGGAACGTTAAAGTGGCGCCCACCGGTGATTTCGGCGACCTGATCCATTAACGCCTTATCGGCTCCGGCGCCGAGACTGATGGTGAGGATGATGTAGCCTTGATCCGCACACAGGTAAGCTTCATTCAGCACATACTGCTTGGCTGCGTTGTTATTGACGCCGCCGTTTATCCAGTTCGCTTGACCATCGGTCAGCAGCACAATCATCTTGACGGCCCCTTTGCGACCACGAGCTTGCAATTCCTCGCGGCCAACGGTCATTCCGCCACCGATGTTGGTGTAGTTGTGATAGTGTCCCGCTTGGCGTTGTCGAGCCTGGGTCATGATGAACGGCAAGTTATCGGTCAGGGTCGATTCGAGCAGTCCATCGCCGTCCGGCGCGTTGTAAACCGCCAGCCCAATTCGGTCTTTTCCATCCCCTTCTTGCATAAAGTGAATGAACAGATCGACCGAGTTCTTGACCGCAGTGATCGGCTGAGCGCTGGCTTTCCATAAATCAGGGGTCGAGTCGTGCGAATACTGTCGCTCTAGCAGGTAATTGATCCAGTTGAAGTAGCCAAAACGATAGCGATAGCCGGCATTGTTGTTTTGACCTGTTCCCAGGCAATAGTTGATGTAGTCGTTCCAGCTTCCGCCGGGATAGGGATACGAGACGTTATCGAGCCCTAGCGCCGTGCGAAACGTGTTGATTCGTTGACCGTCAAAGTCAAACGTTTGCACTTGGTCCGAGTTGTTGGCGTTTTTACCGCTTGTTACCCAAACGTAGCGGACCTCTCGTCCAGGATTGGCCGTATAGTTCTGAGACGTACCGGGATTATAGGTGTAGGTCGATCCATTGCTGGTTTTGACCCTAATCTCCTTGATTGACTTGCTAGATTTGACGATGACCGAATTGCCGCGGTAGGTGACCGAAGCATTGGCTTGTCCGCTTGACTGCGGCTCTGGCCCTTGGACCACGGCGTACTCTGGTTCAAACTGCAAATTTCCAAACTGGGGCGATCCCAAATCGCCGTACATCTGCAAAGAGTTGCTGCGTACATGATCGTAGCCCAGTTTGCTGATCGCATTGAATTCGCTGTCGTCATTCATCGAGCCGGACAAGTCAAGCACTAGCATGATGTCGCGAGTCTGATAGGTGGCGATCGACTCAGCGGTGATATTAAAAGAGTCGCGACCGAGCAAATGGCCAAAAAAGAAAGGCATATTCTCGTAGCTCATCCGAACACTGACCGTCGACGGGTTCTTTTCGGTGGCGACCATCTGCTGCGTGCTATCGTTCCATTCGCCAATGGTTAACTGCAGGCCATCGCCATACTTGGTCAGAAAGTGTTCGACGTTGTCCGATGTGTTTCCTTCCGTAAATTCCTGCCATTGGAGACCGACAGGATTGTGCGTCAGATATTCGTGCACCGTATTGGTGGCGATCTCTTCGCCCTCAATCAATGAGCCGGCGCCGGCGAGCGCTGCGGCGTCGACCGATCGTTGCAACTGCGATTGCATCGTAAACATGTAGCCTACGTCCACACTGAGGGCCATAAAGCCCATCATCACAATCATCAGTACGGCGGCTAATACGACGATTACCCCGCGCCTTGGCGTAGGACGTACGCCCGAGGGTTTTTCTTGATCGCTACGCTGGGACGACATTTCGACTCTCCTGCAAGTGGTTGGGCGAATGGGCGCAGCAGCCGACAATCCGGCGCTGACGCGGGTATCATGAATAAACTCGTGGGGAGAGTTTTGGCTTCGAGACGCTTCGTGCGGTTTCGTCGCTTTATAGGAACGGAAGGCTCGCGCCTGCCGCAGCAATGAGAACGTAGAAAAGGAATAGCCGGTCGAAATGGAAGCAACAGTGTCCTTGCCCAATGGAAACCATAGCTCGAAAACGGATCGTGGGTCGCCGCGGAGAAAAAAAATCGTAAAAATCGTCGCGAACCTCCCATGACCTCCCCTCCCCTGCCCTTGCGGATCGCCGTTGTGGGAGCGAGTTGTCGTGCGGCCGTCGCCTGTTTGCAACGCGGCGGTTTTGACGCAGTCGCCGCCGATCAATTTGCGGACTCCGACCTACGGCAAATGGCCCCGACCACGCAATTGGGCCGCTATCCCGACGAGATTCCCACGTGGTTAGCCAGTACCGATGCGACCCATTGGATCTATGTTGGAGGGCTCGAAAATCATCCAGAGGTCCTCTCCGCCGCCGCCGCGATCCGCCCTTTGCTAGGCGTTAGCTCCCCTGCTCTGCCGGCGATTCGTGATCCTTTGATCTTGCAGGCGCAGCTTCAAACTGCCGGGTTTCAATTTCCTCTGACCCAAGTCGATCCTCACGGCGAAGGTCGTTGGTTGGTGAAACCACGGAGTTCGGCCGGCGGATTGAATATTCGTGTCTACTCGCAGCCAGTGCGAGATGCGGACGTGGTTTACCAACGATTTATCTCGGGCCGCTGCTTTGGCGCTGCGTTTGTCGCATCCGCAGGAAAGGCGCACTGCCTGGGCGTGACGCGGCAATTGATCGGAAAAAAATGGGGCGCACCGCAGCCGTTTCAGTACGCAGGCTCCGTCGGGGGTATCCAGCTACCGCCCTCGCAGCAACAACAGCTTCAACAGCTTGCCGATCACTTGGTCGAAACGACGCAACTTCGCGGGCTATTCGGCATCGACTTTATCATCCGTGCCGAGCAGCTCTGGCTGTTAGAGATCAATCCTCGGTTTACGGCCGCCATGGAGCTGTTGCCGGCCGACGTGATGCGTCTGCATCTGGCGGCTTGGTTGCCGGAGGTAGGCGGCACAGAGCTAGTATCGGCGACTGATTCTACCAGTGGCGCACGAGGAAAGTTGTTCGTTTTCGCGCCGTGCGACATTGTCTGGACATCAGCTCTCGAAAGCTCGCTGCTTCGATCCGCGGCGGAAATGTCCGTGGAAATCGCCGATATACCGCTGCCAGGAACGCCCATTCCACACTCGGCGCCGGTAATGACGTTGCTCGGCTGCGGCTCTAACCCAAGCGAGCTAGCGAGTCGACTTGGTCAAGCAAGGAAGCAACTACTCTTTAGGGCTGTTCGATAGCAGTCTGGCGAGGATGTAGGCAAAAAATATCTTATACAAAAAACTTTAGACTGGATCGGGAGCTCCCTTACATGATATTCTGTGGTTTCGTAACACCCGTTGCTATCCTTGGATACTTCTTAAGAGGTGGAAAATGCGGAGTTCTAGAAAACATAAGGCCTTCACGTTGGTCGAGCTGTTGGTGGTCATTGCGATCATCGGCGTCTTGATCGCATTGCTGCTCCCAGCAGTCCAGCAAGCTCGCGAGGCGGCACGTCGCTCGAGCTGCACCAACAACATGCGGCAATTGGGATTGGCGCTCCACACATTTCACGACACCTACAGTCGCTTTCCACCGGGAGGTTCCGATGATCGGCGCCCCTTTGGTAATCGTGATACTGGAGGCGGTTGGGGGCCATCCTGGTTAGTTTTTCTCTTGCCGGGAGTTGAGCAGAGCGTGCTCTTCGACAAGCTGCGACTTGACCAAGGAAACTCGGGCTGGGGTAACGTCAACAACGTCGATCAGATGAAAGGGGCGAAGCTGAATGCCTATATCTGCCCTTCAGTTCCGTACGAACCGATCGCCGCTAACCCCGGTTCATTTACCGCAGGCGTCGTGGGGGATGTCACCTCACCCTCTTACGTTGGCATCTCGGGTGCGATCAACGGTCTGATCACCGGTTACAACGAAACTCGCACTAACGCAGGCACATCTGGCACCGAAGGGTGTTGTTCTGGTGGAATCGTGAGCGGCGGCGGGATGTTGTTTCCGTTTGGCAAACTGACGATGGCGTCCGTTCAAGATGGAACCAGCAACGTGGCGATCGTCGGCGAACATGGCGACTATCTGATTGCGAAAGATAACTCGAAGAAAACTTGGCGTGGAGGAATGCCGCATGGGTTTTTCATCGGCGCCCATGGGGATGGTACGACAGATCGCAAGCCGCCGAATTATTATTCCAACGGTGATGCTCGGACGTTCAATCAAACGACGGTGCGTTACAAGCTGAATCAGAAAACGGGCTGGGATAACGGCGACGGAACCTGCATGTCGACCGGCGTCTGCAGCAACTTTGGAAACAACATCCCGCTGAACTCTTCGCATCCCGGCGGATTAATGATGCTGTACGTCGATGGTTCGGTCCATTTCGCCGCCGATACGATGGCGCTGCAAGAAGTCGCCAAGATCGTCACACGCGATGATGGTTTGGTCCTCTCGGGGACTTGATTTTGATTTAGCTCAGAACAGATTCACGAACCTTGGGGATCATGCGGATGACCTTTCGAACCAATCTAACTTTACTCAACAGTATCGTACTCCTGATCGTCTTCGGCATCGGTGGATGTAGCCCAGCCGGCGATTCCACCGTGCAAATCGGCGGTCAGGTGACGTTGGACAATGCTCCTTTAGAGAGTGGAACGGTCTATTTGCGGCGCAAGGATGGAGAGTTCTTCAGCGTCGATGTCAAAGATGGCAAATTTGTCGGCGAGGCGATGCCGGGAGAATACCGCGTTGAGATTTCGGCGATTCGAGAAGAAAAGCCTGATGCAAACGCGGTAGCCATGTATGGAGCCGATGCGCCTCGGCGGCAGATGAATTATATTCCGGCCAAGTACAATACCGATTCGACGCTCACCGCGACCATTGATGCGCAGGGAACGAAAGATTTGAGTTTTGAGCTAGAAGGGAATTAACCTCGCCGTTTTCGCTCTTCGGCCTCGGCCATCGCTGCTTCTAGCTCAGCCTTGGTCGGTTTCCAATTACGACCGGCGTGCTGTGGCTGAAAGTCCTCGACTTCAGCCAGACGCGCCATTTCGCGGGTTGCCTTTTCCATGATCTCTTGCGGTGAGCCGATCGAAGTATCGATCGGCTCACCGATTTTGACGATCACGCGAGCCGTCATCATGAAGGCGCTTTGCGGCGTGCGATCGTAGGGGGCGCCGATGATATAGATCGGCACGATCGGTACGCCTGCATGCTGGGCGATCATCGCAGCGCCGGGCCGAACCGGCAGCAAAAATTGATCGGTCATGTTGATTCGCCCTTCGGGCAGCACGCCGACCAATTCGCCAGCTTTTAGCAAATCGATCGCCGCCCGAATCGCTTTGGTGTCGCGCCCTCCACGATTGGCGCCGATTGCGCCCGATTGTCGTAAAAACCACGACAGGGCGGGGTGTTCGACAAACTCTCTCGCGACCATCCAGTGGACGACGCGATGCGCCGCAACTTGAATGAAAAATGGGTCGGCGCTGCTACGATGGTTCGCGATCAAAACGGCGCCTTGGCCGATCGGAATGGGCAAATTAGGCGGAATGGATGTCCTCCACCAGCAGCGGGAAAAGGCAATGTTGATGCAAGCAAGGATGTAGCGCGGAAATGTATAGACGCGCCGCGACCAGCCGGCCAGCCACCAAGCGGCTGGGATCGCCAGGATCGAGATCAAAAACAGAGCTGAGATAATGTCGCGAGCCAACGCGGCGTGTCCGATTCGAATAGGAACAGAAATCAAAATGCAGATTGGAATTGTGAGCGATACGCACGGTCAGGTCGAGTTCACTCGTGCGGCAATTCGAATGTTGGATTCATTTGAGGTGACGCAGGTGATCCATTGCGGCGACATCGGCGGGGTCGCAATCGTCGAATTTTTCACGAAATGGCCGACACATTACGTCTTGGGGAACGTCGACAGCGACTTCGAGCAGCTCCAGGCGAAGATCGAATCAACCGGGCAAAATTTTTGCGGAATGTTTGGCCAACTGACGATCGTCGGCCGAAAAATCGCCTTTTTGCATGGACATGACCAGAACCGGCTTCAGTCGACCATCGAGTCAGGCGTGTACGATCTGGTTTGTCATGGTCATACGCATCAGGCCGCCGACTATTGGGTTGGCAAGACGCGCGTGCTAAATCCCGGTGCGTTGTACCGCGCCCGCCGTCATTCGATTGCGATTGTCGATTTGCCGGAGATCGAAGTGAACATCATCCCTGTTTAAGCACGCGCCCCGGCACGATGATCTGCTTCGCGCTGCAGTGCTTGGCGTACGCCGACATACGTTTGATGGGCTTTCATGCAGGCTGCGCGAAATGCTTCGGGGCGGCTGACCCCTTGCAGACGGAAAGTCTCGATCTTATCGAGATAAAAGATCAAATCGCCGCCGTGGTACCAGGCCTGACCAGGGCAGACTTCGATGTCGATCCGATTGAAGCGATCGAGTTCGATCCAGCGATCCGGTTTGCCGTCCAGGCCTTTCTCGATGATCACACGGCGATTAGTCAAGCGATAGTGCGTACCGACGATAGGCGCTGCGTGCCACAGATAAATTGCGGCGCCGAGCGGACTGGTCGCCAGCGCTAGCAGATTGCCGACGGTGACAAAGCTGAAGCCTTTGTCAATTTCGTACAAGCGGCCGAGCGTACGCCCCAGATTAGTGGCTCCATTGGACGGCCAAACCGTCATAACGCTGGATTCCGATCCGGCGCTGGGAGCAACTCCGGCGATGGCCTGGGACATCAGCGATCTTTCTAGGGAATGCAGGGGGGGGGACGCTGGATTAACTTTGCCTAGTCTATCAGACAAGGCCCAGGAGCGACCAGTAGATTTGACGGTCGAAGGGGGCTTAAATCCGCCTTTGGAGGACGTGCCAGGCGACGCCGCTGAAAGTGAATATCGATCCGAAGGCGATGACGCCGATCAGCAGCGGCATGTTGATCCCGCCGTCCCCGCTAAAGACGACGCAGTAGAGGACGCCGAGTACTTCGATGACACCGCCGAAAGCGATTAGCAGTAGAGAAAGTGGATTCATCAGAGTGTCTAGTAATGGGGTGGAGATTGCGTTTCTAGGTGATTCGTGAACTTCAGAGAAATCTTGCTGGAAAATGCGAAGCATCGTTTGTTCCAAGAACGGAGCGAGGAGGTTGCGATTCGGCTCACTTTGTCTTCAAGAGGATCCCGTGCCCAATCAAGATGCCGCCAACTGACAACAAACACCAACCGACCCAACTTTTGGGTCGAATCATGTGCCGCTGGTCGGTGTTCTCGACGATCATGCTTTGCAGCGCACCTTCGGTCGTAGCGGTAGACGGTCCCGCATGCCGAGACAGCAATCGTGTTGCAGCCGGAGTCAGTGTGAACGATTCGACCGATTTCACCGTGACGCCGGCCAGCAGCAAGATTATGCCGAGATAGATCGCATGCAGCGGCCAATCGCCTCCTTTGTGCGCCACGTACTCCTCCTGATATTGCTTGCTTTTAGAACAACAACGCAACCGCGCCTAGCGCGAGCAGACCCACAGCAACCCAATCGCGCCGCGTCCAAAACTCGCTCTTGCCATTGTAGCGAACGTAGTCGAGCAGCGCGCCGGTCGGACAACCGAAGCGGCAATAGGCCATCGGCGTGAAGAGCGACACGACCAGTCCGACGATCGCCACGGCAATCGTTCCCCAGCCGGCGATATGCCAAACATAGGCGTCAAACGGTTCGATATCGACCAAGCTAAAGGACCAGCGAGCGGCAGCCACCAAGACCACCCATGCTAGCAACACGCTGGGAATCGCTTTCAACCAGGGGAGGAGTTTTTGCGACGGTTTCCATTGCCACTTGAGCCGCCGCTTGGTCCATTGCTGCACAATGCCGTGAGGACAGAGATGGCTGCAATAGACGTTGGTGCGCGTAAAGATCGGCAGCGCCAACGCAGCGCCGACCAGCAGCACCAAACCGACTGCCGACTTCCACGGCACTCCGTTTTGCGCCCAACCGACTAACAGCGCCTGCGACACAAAGTCGCCGTTGGCGAAACCGAGATAGACAAAGACCACGATCTGAAATGGAATCCGCGCCCAAGGTTTGCCGCGCCACGGACTAAACGCCAATAGCACGCCGATGATCACCACGGCGATTGTTTTGTAGTCGCGTTCATGCAGGCGAATCTGGTTTTTCTCGGCGGCCGCCACCTGCGTCTGGCGTGATTTTAAATACGAGTCGGCGGCCGCAATTACGCCGCCGCCAACCGCTGTGCTAGTCATCGTCGCGCCCGATACGCCTTCGATCTGATCGGCAACGAGATCAACTCCTGCGAGCTCTTCCAGCGATTTGCCGTTGAACAGACCCAGGAAGTAATCGTCCTCGCGTACATAGTCGACGTACGGCTCATTGTCATAACTGCGCGTCATCACCAAGCCGCTCACTTTGTCTTCCGCATCGAGGCCGATCAGCATCTCGGTCGGACCTTGATAACCGACCAAGTTATCGGCCGCTGGCGACGTCCGCAACAATTTGCTCGACGGCGTTGAGCCAGAGTTCTTTACGATCAGCAGCGACGGATAGCTTGCATCCGGCTCTACCGATTCGGCCTGCGGAAACAGCTTGTGGACGACCTCTAACGGCGGCAGATCGGGGAACTTCAATGACTTTTGCCCACCGCCGAGACGCCGCTGCACCGCTTCGATCATCGCCAGACTGGTCAACGTTGCCCCTGATACGCCGTCGATGTTGGTATGGGCAATGGCTTGGTCGCGGGTCAAACCGTCAAGAAGATGCAGGAATTTTTCATTGCGTTCGACCTCGCGAGCATGTTCGCGCGTGTCGCGGCTTGAAAGGATCGCTAAGCCGATGATCGTATCATCCGGCGAAAAGCCGATCAGCACATTGGTGGGCCCCGAAAAGCCAATCGCTACATCACCGGCCGGAGAAGTTTGAAGCACGCGGCCGAGTGAAGTGCCGGCGGCATTTTGTACGGCGCCTTCGTCCGTCACCAGAGCAGCGGTGGGAAAGATCTGTTGGACCTTGCCGATCTCTAGCACCGGCGCCGGACCATTCTCGGCAGGCGCATGCAGCGTCGCCGCCAAGTGAATGATCAGCGCGATGGCGACCAAAATCAGCACGCGCCCGGCATGGACGATAGGTCGCCAGGCCGGGCGTCGCGATTGCGGCTCGGTCATTTACTTCTTGGCAGGTACTAGCTGGACCGCGTCGGCATGAACGTTTCCGCCTGCACCGGCTGTTGCGACGACGATGGTAACGACTTCCCCTTTGTCGAGCTTCAGTTCGCCCAGGGAAAGAAAGCCCCCTTCAATGGGCGGAGCTTTTTGCTGGTTGATTTTGACTTCCAAGCGTTCGTTTTTCGTTTCGACCAACACCGGAACCGTTTTGCCGCGGTTCTCATGCGGTTGGTAGGCGAAGCGAACGTCATAGAGGCCGGTCTTGGGAGCTTCGACAGCAAAGCGAACCGCTCCGCCGCTGTCGCCGCTGGCATATAAGTAGCCGTAACCAACATATCCTTTCAGTCCGGTGCCGACGGTCCAATTGCCGATCCGTTCTGCTTCGACGTCATCAACCACTGTGCCGGCCAGCTTGCTGGGATCCAGACCGGTGGGCGGGCCATTGGGGCCGGCCAGGGCAGGGATATCATCGGGGATCTCAATCTCGTCGTTCAAATCGGCGCGATGGGCTTTGCCGGGAAGCTTGAGCAGCGTGTCCATCTCGGGCCAATACCGTTCGTACACTTCTCGCGGCGTGCAATTATAGGTGGCGCAAATGCTGGCTGCTTTGCCGACCACTTCGCCCATCATGCCGCAGGTTTTCATCACGCGGACAGTCCCCAACGCTTCATGGTCAACGCTGATGCAGCGACCTGCCATGAAGAGGTTGTCGATGTTGCGTGAGTAGAAGCAGCGATACGGAACCGGATAGCCAAAGTTGCGATCGACTCGCTGGTCGTGAACGGCGATCGAGATGAACGGGTTATCGGGGAACTTTTCGGCGTACTGCTTTTTCGGGTAGTGGAGATCAATCGACCAAGTGCTGGGCACGCAGCCGTCCGAGAAATCACGCTTGCTGATGATGTCGTCTTGATTCAACACGACGTCTCCTTGCAGCAGTCGCGATTCACGTGGCCCGCCGACATAGGCGATCCAGGTCAGATAGGCCGGTTTGTGCTGGGCGGCGCCATCTTTGTTTTTCATCGCGTTAAACGCGCCAAAGACGGCGCGGAGGTTCCAGTCACGAATGCCTTCGGCGTCTCCGAGAGCGTCTTTGTCAAAACCGCTTTCCCAGAACCACTGTCCGTGATGGTCACGCGGATAAGGGAAGTCTTTCATGGTCAGGTCCAGCGCCCACGGCGTATCCGGAAACTCACGCGGTTGTTCGGCTTCGTCCCAGGCCCACATGTTGCTCATGCCCATGCGCCCCTTCTCGGCCATGTCAAAATCAGCGCCAGCGAGAAAGCCAATCGTGCCGTGACCGGTGCAATCGACGTACAACTTGCCGGTGAATCGTTTTTGCTCGCTGGTGCGCGTATCAAAGGCGTAAACGCCGGCGATCTTCTTTTCGCCGTCCATATCCACTTGATAGGCGTGATGATTCAGAAAGAGATCGATGTTGGGCTCAGCGCGAACGATCGCTTCCTTCTTGGCGTCGCCGAATTCTTCGTAGGTGCCCGGCGATTTTTTCGCGTGGTCGCTGAACTCTTCGATGATCTCACCCACGCGAGGGAATTTGCCGCGACGGATGTTGCCCATCGCCCAAACGCGAACTTCGCTCGAACCATTGCCCCCTAAGACGGGGCGATCTTGAATCAGCGCGACTTTACAACCCATGCGAGCCGCCGAGATTGCGGCGCCCATGCCAGCATAGCCGCCTCCGACCACCACCAAGTCGTATCCGCTCTTTTCGGTCGGCTTTTCCTCTAGGCCCAGCAAGCGACTGCGCCAAGCCGGCAAGATTGCGTCTTCGTTCGGAGGGGGCGCGTCTTCTTTCGTAAAGTAGATCGCGTCGCAACGTCCGTCGAAGCCGGTCAAATCATGCAGCTTCAACTCAACTTCTTTCGCATCGACCGTTACCGTTCCGCCGGCTTGCCAGGCCCAGTCGGCGCCTTGCGTGCCAAAGGTCTCGCTCAACGGTTTGTTATTGACCAATAGTTGAAATCGACCCGGCGTGCCGGGGGCATTCCAACGAGCGACCCAGTCTTTGGTCCGCACAAAGACCTTGTACTCGCCGGTCTCAGGAAAGGTGATCTGCGCCGTCGCGTCTTTTACCGGAGTACCAAGTCCATGAGCGAGCAGATAGGGCGAACCCATCTCGCGAATGAACTGCGTATCCAGTTTCCAGCCGCCGGGCTGATCAAAGCTCTCAGCTTCGATCAATACTGATTGGCCGAACGCCGGAGCGACTAATGCGAACAACAAGAGAGCGGGAAGCAGTCGGCGCACGACGGATTCTCCAGATGCAAAGGAGGAGAGGCGGGATTCTACGAAATGTGAAGGCCGTAAGATATTACAGCCTAGATCCCAATTTTACACTGACATCTCGTCCCAAGATACTTCTCTTGCTGATTTTCGTGCGTCTCTTTCGCGATCGGGTTGCTAGAAGCGGGGATGAGGAGCGGCTGGGAGCGTTCCTGAGTCGAAGGGAACCGTAACATCGGGCGATTCAAGGGACAGCAGTTGCTCAACCATTGTTTGCGTGTCGTCAGCGTAGTTCGAGATCCGTAATTCCCATAAAGGGCGAATCACCCCGGTTGAATCAAATAATTCTGGCCCGAAGCACGACATAATTGCCGCTGTGATCTGTTGATTCAAATGGGGATGAGCCGGCGTGTCGATTGTGCTGCTGCGAAACGCATCCAATGCCGAAGCAAGCAGCAACGGCCAGCCGGCGCTGTGCGAGCCATCGCGGGCTTGTTCGCGAATGTCACGCGAAAACTCTTGGACGCGATCGTTATCGAAACCCATATTTTTGACGTCGGTCTCCACGGTCACATAACCCAGCAGCATGTCCGTCCAGCGTTCGGTCCGACGTCGCAGCCGATTAAGTTTGACCGCTAGATCGGCGTCGAGACCGCGACCGTAAACCATCAGATTGAGCGCCCGGTTGCGGGCCTCCAAGTGACCGATAAAGACGCTGCGAACGGTTGCTTCGGACGATTCGTTCTGGTGAATCCGGTCAAAGGCGATACACAACGCGGTCCAAACACGGGTCAGCACATCGCTAATCAAGATTTCTTCCAGAATGGGACGGATCGTATCCCAATGTCCCGGTAACTTGGCGGTAGGAGCCTCTTTGACGCTGTCTGAATGCTCTTTGAGCAAACGTCCCCAGCGATCCAGCCGTGCTTTGGAATGGGTCCAGTATTGTTCAAGCCCCTTCGGCGAAATCTGGTTCATCGTGCGAATTTGAAGCGGAGCGTGGGTCGCCAGCAGGGCAGCCAACTGGACTTGATCTCGTGCGTGCATTCGTTCGGTTCTTCGGCTTCAGGCGGTGAGAGAGGGCAGATGAAAATGAGTCGCGAGAGCCCGAGGGGACAAGGGCTCTCGCGACAAGCAGCAGGGCCTGGGTGGGGAAGGGGAGAAGCGTCAGGCGATCGAAAGAAGCAATTGCACTTGCTGGGCCAAAACGTGGGGAGAAACGGGGGAATCTGCGCAAGTCGTCGCTAATAAAAGGGTTGTGAATGCCGGCTTTTGGATGATCCTCGCGCCGGTGTGGCTTTTTAGAATCATTTCGAAATGCCGCATGTTGTTACGGTGCAACAACGTAGCGTTAGATCATCGTAGAAACATGTGTTGTCTTGTTTGCGTTTTTAGCGCGACTACGGCATGATGAAGATCTCTTATCCCAACTCCCATCCGTTCAGGGCGATTCCTTGCCTCGATTCGTTGGTTACCTGGCGCTCGCCATGCTGCTGCATACGGTAGTTCCCTTGCTTGCGCAAGAGGAAGGGCCGTCCCCATGGGAGCAACAGGGGTTGGTGAAATATGGCAAACGCTGGATCTTGCCGACGGAAACTAACTTGGCCCCCGAGCTGCGTCAGCTTGATTCGCTGGAGCAACAACTCAGCTTCTTTCAGCGGCAAGTCAATCTGGCCAAGGATGACAATGCCAAGCAGTGGAAAAAGCAACAAGAGACGCTGGCCGGCATTGATCGCCTGGCCAAGCACTTGAAACAACATGCTGTCGGCAGCGATCAGGAAAAAGAACTGGCTCACGAAATCGATCGACTTCGTAATATGGCCCGCAGCGCTGGCCACGCCGTCGAGCCGACCAAGTTAGCCGCTCAACCTAATGTTCGCGAATTGTTGATGCAACAATCGCAATTGTTAGCGACCCTGGCGACACGCACCTTTCAACTGCGTGCGGCCATGGTAGAGCTCGATCAGCGTTACGCGCTGATTCGGGCCGAACTGCCCCAAGCAGAACAAGAGGCGATGGGGCCGTTAGAGCCGCTGGCTCGTCGCTTGGGACGCGTAGCGCGGTTTGAAAAACTGGCCAACCAAGACCAGCTTCCGATCTTTCTGCAAAATGGACAACCGCGGGTTGCCGCGGTGCTAGATCAAGACAATCCACAATTCTTTACCTGGATTCCGCAAGGACAAGAAATAGTTTTGACCGCCAACATGGCCCAGAGTTCGGGTGTTCGATGCACGCCAGAAGAGGGATTCGAGGTCGTGCTGGACCGCCAAAAAGTGAAGGTCCGACGTGGTCGAATTGCCGCGCTGCGAGTAGGGCCGGTATTGCTGCAGGATGTGGCTGTGTCGATCTTGCCTCCAGAGCAAGAGCATAGAGGCGGATTTCTGGGCGGTAAATTGTTTCAGAATTTTCAGCCCCACTTGTCTTTAGAAGACCTTGCGCTGCGGTTTGATACAGGGGCGATGGAAGCGACGGCCGATCACTAAGGTTGGCGGACTCGGAAAACTTTTCCGATTCTAACCGTCAGGTAAAGCATTCTCAGGTTTGCGGGCGTCGCTTCCGACCTTAGTATGAAGGGAAACGCCCAGGCGATGACGTTGTTTCAGATTTAACTGAGCTTATAATTACTACGTCAAGGTGTTTCGGTAGGAGAAATGCGGGTTGGCCGGTAAACCCAAGATCCTCTGTTTGTGCGCTCCAGGTGGACAACACTCTGTGCTGGAGCAATTGCGCACTGACTATGACATCACGGAAGCGCAAACTCCGTTGCGCACCTTCGCGCTTTTGAAAAATCAAGAGTTCGACGGCGTTTATATCTGTACGGACTACTTTGATGACTCTGCTCGCATCGGCAACTTGCTGCAAAACGAGCGGATCCTTGAGGGGATGCCCGACGGCGTCACGATGCTTGATCGTGACAATACTGTCCTCTGGGCCAATAGTTGTCTGCAACGTTGGGCCGGCGGCGAAGATGTCGTAGGCCGCAACTTTTACAGCGCCCTCAATAGCCCTGAAATACTTGGTCCTGACTTTTGCCCGTTCCATACGGCGCTGACATCCGGACGACCAAGCACTTCGACGTTGCGTACCGAAGAGAATCAGTATTACCAGGTGCATGCCGCGCCGGTCATTACTACCAACGCACCGCCGAAGAACTTGATCGTCACGATCCGCGACGTCACCGAAGAAGTCCTCCAGCGGCAAAAGCTGGAAGCGATTCATAAGGCCGGCATCGAACTGGCCGATCTGACGACTGAAGAGATCTTCAATATGGAGGTCTCGGAGCGGATCGAACTGCTCAAGTCCAACATTCTGCATTACACCAAAGACCTGCTCAACTTTGATGTGATCGAGATTCGGTTGCTCGATCAACGCACCGGTGAGCTTGTCCCCCTCCTTTCGGTCGGTATCGACAAAGAAGCGGCCGAGCGAGAACTGTACGCCCAATCGACCAATAACGGCGTGACCGGCTTTGTCGCTTCCACCGGCAAAAGCTATCTGTGCGAAGATACGCAGTCTGATCCGTTGTACCTGGAAGGTTTTAAAGGCGCCAAAAGCTCGCTGACCGTGCCGCTGATCTTGCATGACGCGGTCATCGGCTCGTTTAATGTCGAAAGTCCCGAACCCCGGGCCTTTACCGAAAGCGACCTCCAGTTCCTTGAGATCTTCTGTCGCGATCTGGCTTTGGCGCTGAACACGCTGGAGCTGCTGTCCGCCCAACAGGCCAATACCGCCCAGGCCAGTGTCGAAGCGATCCACAGCGCTGTCGCATTGCCGGTGGATGAAATCCTGAACGACGCCGTCAACGTTATGGAGCGTTACATCGGCCATGATGAGGAAGTTGTCGATCGTCTTCGCCGCATCATTCAAAACGGTCGCGACATCAAACGCGTGATCCAAAAAGTGGGCGAACGGATGACTCCCAGCAAAGCGGTTCCGGCGTCGGTGCAGCCGGAGGTTCGTCCGCGCTTGCGAGGAGCTCGCGTACTGGTCGTCGACGAAGACGAATCGGTCCGCAGCGCCGCTCATGCGCTGTTGGATCGCTATGGCTGCGATATCGAAACCGCCCATGACGGGGCCGAAGCGCTTTGCATGGTGCGTGCCGGTCTACATGGAATCGGCTACGACGTGATCATTTGCGACGTTCACTTGCCAGACATGTCCGGCAATCGCTTGTATCAACGGCTCAAGGATGTTGTCACGCCGGTGCCAATGATTTTGATGACCGGATTTGGTTACGATCCCGGCCACTCGATTGTCAAAGCTCGTCAGACCGGACTGCTGCCGAACGCCGTTCTCTACAAACCGTTCCGCTTGGATGACTTGCTGGCGACCGTCGAACGAATCATCGAAGCGTACGCAAATCAGCCCCAAGTCGCCTCGCAATAATCCTGCTTGGCGATTTAGCTGGTGCAAACGTCCTCGGGCAGAGTTTCGGTTGTCCGGCAACATTCGCCGTTGACCCAAGTGACCCCGCCTGATGCACCCTCTCCTAGTTTGGTTGTTGATTTCGCTTGCTGTGGCCGGGCATCTGGCGTTGTGGACTCGCATCCATTGCTACTTCCATTCGCTGCCTTGGAAGCAAACAGTGATCGACTGGATCGAATTGGCGATCATGTTCATCACCGTCGCCACGCCGTTTGGATTCGCGGCCTATTTTCTGTGGGGGCCGCCGCTTAATTGGAATAGTTTCGCCGTCTGGACCGAATTGCCGCTCCTTTACTTTTGGGCCTGTTGGACAGGACTGATCGTTGCGTGCGGATTGTGGGTTCAGCATCGATATGACGAACTACACGCCGCGAACTACTTTACCGGCCAGACGCTCGCCCGGGTCGATCTGGCTCGTGAGTTTGGCATTGCTGAACTTTTGGTCCCCAAGTTACGACTTGCTCAGCGCTTTCCCGGCAATCAAATCTTGCAATATGTCGTGATTGAGAAGCAGTTATTTCTCCCACGATTGCCGGCGGCGCTCGATGGCTATACCATCACCCACCTTTCGGATTTGCATCTGACCGGCAAGTTTCTCCCGTCGTTCTATCAGCACGCATTTGAGGCCGCCAATCAACTGCAGTCTGAGCTGATGGTGATCAGCGGCGATATTTTTGATGTGGATCGTTGCATTTCTTGGAGCGAGTCGACGCTCGCTCAATTGTCGGCGCCAGATGGCGTCCATTTTGTGTTGGGAAATCATGACACGCGCCTCACGAACATCGATCTGGCCCGCGCAGAACTTACGAGCCACGGCTTGGTGGATCTAGGGGGACGTTGGTTAAAAACGACGGTCCGCGATACGCCGATCATCTTGGCCGGCGACGAGGCCCCATGGTTATCGACGGTACAGGCCATAGACGTTTGCCCGGTTGAGGAAAATGGCGAGCGAATTTTTCGCTTGCTTGTTGCGCATACGCCTGACCGTTTGCATTGGGGCGCCACGCACGATTTTGATTTGATCCTGGCCGGCCACAATCACGGCGGTCAGATTCGTTTACCGGTGATTGGCCCGTTGATCAGTCCCAGCCTTTACGGGGTGCGGTATGCCAGCGGCATCTTCTACCAACCTCCTTCTGTGATGCACGTCTCCCGGGGGCTCTGTGGTACCTTCCCCCTCAGATTTCGCTGCCCTCCCGAAATCACCCGGCTCATCCTGCGCCGCAAAATGTAGGTCCGGCCTCGGCCTGATGCAGCACTAGACCGCCGCCCATTTTATAATCTAATTGCATGCACCGAACCGCGAAGGATCCGACATGACCCTACCCAGCTGCGTTGTCGGGACGAACGCGCCAGAATTCCATCTGCCGGCGGTCACGCCCGATCTGCGTCACACGCAGATCCAGTCTGCCGACTATCGCGGACGCTGGCTGGCGCTGTTGTTTTATCCGCGTGACTTTTCGTTCGTCTGTCCGACCGAACTGACCGGGTTTAGCGCAGAAAAATCGCTGTTTGACCAGCGCAATTGCGAGCTGTTGGGGATCAGCATCGACACGATCGAGTCGCATCTTGCCTGGCTGCAAACGCCTGCCGGAGAAGGAGGAGTCGCAGGCCTGCAGTTTCCTCTAGCTTCTGACTTGCAGGGTGAACTGTGCAAGCGGTTTGGGATCTGGCGCGACCAAGACCAACTTCCTAATCGCGGATTGTTCCTGATTGATCCGAGCGGAATGCTGCGCTACGCGGCCAGTTATGATCTGAGTGTCGGCCGCAATGTCGAGGATGTCCTACGGGCCTTAGACGCACTTCAAGCCGGCGGCGTTTGCCCGGCCAATTGGAAACGGGCCGACGGTCTTCTGGATGTCGCGGCGCTGCTGCAGCCAGGCCGCGTCTTGGGGCATTACCGCATCGACCGCGAGTTGGGCCGCGGCGCCTTCGGTCAGGTTCTAGCGGCAGAGGATCTACGTCTGCAACGCAAGGTCGCACTCAAGGTGATCTCGCAACAAGATAGCCAAACCGAAACCAAACTCCTGCGCGAGGCCCGCTCGGCCGCAGGCATCAATCACCCGAACGTCTGCACGGTTTACTCGGCCGATACGATTGATACGCTGCCGACGATCGTGATGGAGTATCTAGAAGGGCGTCCACTGGTCGACGTGATTGGCCAGGGATTCGACCAACGCAACTTCCGGCAGATGGCCCACAAAATCGCGCTAGGCTTGGCCGCTGCTCACGCCCAAGGAGTCGTCCACGGCGACCTGAAACCGGCCAACATTTTGCTGCGCGGCGCCAACGAACCGGTCCTCGTCGATTTCGGCCTCGCCCAGTCGCTACGCCACACCGCTACGCATCCCACGCCGACAACAGAAGTCGCGCCAAATAGTAGTAAGTCGCCACACAATCCAGACGAGACCCTTGAGTTTGCCGAGGTGACCGCCACCGCTTCCCAAGCAGGCGGAATCTCCGGTACGCCAGCCTATATGTCGCCGGAACAAGCCAGCGGCCAGCGCCTGAGCGAATCGAGCGACATCTTCTCGCTGGGCCTAATCTTCACGCACATGCTCAGCGGCACAGCGCCAATGAGCGACCTCTCGGTGCTGGAGATCATCACTTCCTTGCAGCAAAGCGATTTCGTCGAGTCGCTGGTGGAGAAAATCCCTCACGCCTATCGAACCGATTTGATCGACATGCTGGCGATGAACCCGGATGAGAGGCCAAGTGCGGAGGATGTTTGCCAGCGGATGGGGTAGCGGGAAGTGCGAGTGCCCAAGAAGGAAGGCTTGTTTGCATTATGTGTTATTAAATTCGAGGATGGACAAATGAAGCTCCTGGGCTATTGGATTACCGCACTCGACGATGAGGATTACTTGTTGCCGCAAGAGTTCGTCGGCGATTACGATCCGCGGACTCGACGAGCGATCGCTGACTATCTTGACTCCGCACAAGTCTTCGACGTCTGTCGAGGCTATTCATGGTGCCGGTTCGGTTGTGAAATTGGAGATGCCATCGGGCACCGCGAAATGACCGATGGTCATTGGATCTGGCCCGAGGGACTTTCGCACTACGTATTTGATCACGGCGTAATGCTGCCGGATGTATTTGTGGCGAGAGCTTGCGGAGGTGTACTGGAGACTTCCGTTACCTCAAGCGATTCCTGGGAGAAAACCGTAGATAGTTCGTTCTGGAAACAGTGGTGCGCCGTAAATCGATCTGGCGAGTTTGCCTCACGAATTAGCGCAGCTCGCAAGCTAGCCGATACACAAGCCGCTCAGGCGAGAGCTAAGGAAATCGCTGCAGAAATCGCTCGTCTGGGACTTTCTGATACTCGCTGCCAAATGCGTGGCTGCGATCATTTTGCCTTGAATGGCATCGTGTTCTGCGGCGAGTGCGATTCTAAGAATTCCGGCCAGTGGAGATCGCGAGAATTCTACGATATCGGTCCATTAATACGTGAGTGATTCTGTACATGGTGTTGTACTGATTGGTTGTTCCGGCAAGAACGTGTCACGGATTTCGAGTCAGTTTTTGATTCTCCGCGAATCGAAAGCAGGTGATCCCATTTTCGCAGCAATGAAGTTGCGTATCGTCAGTGAAATCAACGCCAATGACAATCCTATCGCCATGCCTAATAAACAGAATACCGGAGTGGAAAGGTTGGGGCTCCATATAGAAAGCAAGAGTCCCAGCAAAGCTGTCGGTACGATCACGGTTGCATAGACCAAGCTGATTTTGCTAGCCCCGCTGATTTTTCTCGCGGCGTAAGCACTTAAGGCGACCCCCAAGAGCACAAACCCATCTCCGCGAAATGGATGCGCGAACAGCCGATTGGCTGCGCAAATTATCAGCCCACACAGCAAGCCAACGACGACAACACTGAGATCGTCGCCGGAGAGCCATTTTTTCAGTTCGTTCTTCATTTCAAATCGATGCCGGAATATCTATTTGATTTTTGGTCACGCTGGATCGCTGCGACTATTTAAGCCATCTCGCGGCGTTTGGTTGCTTTGGCAATCCAATGAACAAACAATACCGCCGCCGCTCCCATCGCAAGCGGCGCGACAAGAATCATGCCAAGCATCGCTTGAATTCGGGTCAGATCAGGCAAAATTGCTTGCAGTGCGTCGGCGAGCGGTACAGCGGGGCAAATCTCGAAGCCGGGCATAGCCAACAGCAGCATCATGATCACCGGCGCACCGATCGCGGTCTTCGCAGCAAGTTTGTAACGAGTATAAAACAGAAAGTAATAGGCGCCGTTTAAATAGGCCGTGAACAGAATGATGCAGGCAAGATCAAAAGCGGTCATTTGATGCGTCTCCTGCGATGAACAACGGCGGGCGGGCTCTACAGATTATAGTAAACTCGGCCTGCTCTGCCCGGAGTTTTGGTGTGACTGAACACTAGCCCGCAGCGCCAGCGAGGGAAAGCGGTTGGCCACTTCAGATCATGTTCGTATCGCCAACCGTATTCCCTCGCTGGCGCTGCGGGCTAGTGTTGCGATTGTCTGGGATAGTGACGCTTTCGCTACAAATAAACGCGCCGGTTATAAATCCACCACTCCACCAACAGCACCACAATTGCAGCGGCGACGATCCATTTCCAGAAGTCGACGCGGACCGGTTCCCAGCTGCTTTGGCCGGCGATCGGTTCGCCCCAGTCGGTGGCTATCGCGTCGGCCGGCAGGATGTTGGATTCTTGGGCGTCGAAGATGTTGACCGAGAAGCTTTGCGTGACGTCGGGGCCGGAGCCTTCGCGGACGTTGTAGGTGCCTAGCTGGTCCGTTTCGCTAAAGCTGAACAGGTTTTGGCCCTCGCGCAGGATCGTGCGAACGCGGCCGGTGGGGGGCGAGATTTTTAGGTCGGCGACCGGGGTCGATGTGCGTAGTTCGACCGGCAGCCCGGGGCGGACGGAGAGATCAGCCGCGCCTTGTCGGACGTCCCCCAGATATTCGATCACGTTTTTGACAAAGACCGGAAAGCTTTGCCGTTTGGGCCATTCGGTGTTGTAGAGGGTCGAGCCATCTTTCTCGATCAAAAAGTTAAATCCAAGGACGGCGTCTTCAAACCCTTTGCGCGGTGCGATCGCCAACAGCGGACCAAACTGCGAATCGATCAGCGTCGCGCCTCCTTCGACTTCGACCGGATTGGCGTAGCCGATCATCACGTTGGTCATCTCGATAAAGTTCATCATCGGATGCGAATGGGCGATGTCGATCACTTGCGGCACGGTGACTTCTTCGCCCAGCTTCCACTGATCGCCTGGCGGGACGGCGCCCAGAAAGAGCGTGCTTGACTCGGGCATCACCTCCGGCGAGCAGTTGTCGTAGATGATCAGGTCATAGACGCCGGTCGCCGCTTCTTGCTTGTATTGGTCTCCTTGCAGGTAGCTAGGCTCGACCATGGTGGTGCGGGCCAAGCGTGTGATTGCTTCGGTCGCCATCGCGATGCGAAAGTAGTCGTTGCCGGGGGTGACCATCAGCACGTTGGCTTTGCGCGGGGGATTGATCGCGGCGTAGGCGATGTTGTCATTAGGAAGGACGTCGTCAACGTCGATCTGCAGACGCAGTTGCCCGGCATCTAGCTTGCCCAGTTCAAACTGAATCCCGGCGGCGCCTTCCTCAGGCAGTTTGACCGTTTGGGCGTCGAGCAGGTCATCGTTGTAATAGAGATTCGCCGTTAGCTCATCCGGCGCCGCGCCAAAGCGTTCGATGCGGGCATAGGCTTGTAGCTCATCGTTGCGATCGGGATTGCGCTGCGTGCTAAACGCGACAATGCCGACGTTGCCGCTGAGGGGGTCGCCGATCGGCACGTAGACCGGGGCCAGATTGCCAAACGTAAAGTCGGCGATCGGCGGGAATTGTCCATCGCTAAAGATGTAGAGAGTCGCTGGTTTGGCTTCGGCGACGCCTGCGTCACCTTCGCTAAACGCGGTTTGCCCTGGATTGGCCAAGCCTGAGGCCACACGCAACGC
Source organism: Blastopirellula sp. SH421 (assembly GCF_057808535.1). Classification (NCBI taxonomy): domain Bacteria; kingdom Pseudomonadati; phylum Planctomycetota; class Planctomycetia; order Pirellulales; family Pirellulaceae; genus Blastopirellula; species Blastopirellula sp. SH421. The sequence continues at coordinate 5,618,710 of NZ_CM173712.1, read as the reverse complement.
TTCGCTGATGTCGCTGACCCGATTGGTCGGTTCGATCGCGGTTAGCTTGCGCTGCAAGATGCGGCGATCGTCAGTAAAGGCCTGCTCGATTTTGGCTCGATCGGCAAAGCTGACCAGCATCGCAACGTCGCCTGATTGCATCTGATCGATCATCTCGGCGATGCGGCGTTTCGCTTCGGCCAAGCGGTCCTTTTGTCCGGCGACATCGGTCGAGCTCATGCTAGCCGAGTTGTCGACGAGAAAGACAAACCGATCGCCGATCAGCTTTTGTCCCTGGACGCCGGGGCGCAGACAGGCCAAGATCAACAACAGCACAAACAGCAATTGCAGCAGCAGCAAGATGCTTTGCCGCAGCCGCTGCCAAAGACTGTTGACGTGCAGATCCTCGATCGTGCGGCTCCAAAGATAGGTGCTGGGCACTTCGATCGGCTGACGACGGAGCTTTAAAAAATAGAGGGCGACAATCGCGATCGGCACGATGGCCAACAGCGTCCAACCCAACCAACCTAGCGTCGGTAAAAACATTAGCGAACGAGCCCCCGCTGACGCAGATACGAGGAGACGACTTGATCGGCAGGGGTTTCGGTATTGGCCAAGATGTAGGTCATGCCCCGTTTGGTGCAGTACGATCGGGCGCCGTCGACAAACGCGTTGAGCGTTTTTTTGTATTTCTCCAGCAGCGGCCGACTGACGGTGATCTCGGCGGCGTCGGCATCTTCACTGTCGACCAGTCGCAGATCTCCTTTGATTTGCTCTTCAGGATTCAGCTCGACCGACGACATGGTATGGATGACGTAAACGTCCATCTGCTGCGCGGTGAGAAAGCGGAATGCGGCCTCGTAGCCTGACTTGTCCATCAGATCGGTCAGGATGACCAACACTCCTTTGCCCTGGTTGCGTAGGCAGAACGACTTGACCGCTTCGAGCAGCGGGACATTTTCGCCGGGCGCGATCTGATTGATGTGATCGATCATCCGCATCAGGCTGTGCCGCCCTCGCAGCGTAGGCCCCGGCTTGCGAAGCGGCGTGCCGAACGATTCGCACTTGACCCGGTCAGCGCGACAGAGCCCGATGTAGCCAAGGGCCGCCGCCATCTGTTTGGCGAAGTGCAGCTTGGTCGGCTCGCCGAAGTCCATCGAAGTGCTGGCGTCGATCAGCGTAAAGAAGTGGAGGTCTTCTTCTTCGAGAAAGAGTTTGAGGAACAGCTTGTCGAGCCGGGCGTAGGTGTTCCAGTCGATAAACCGCAGGTCGTCGCCGTGAACGTAGTTGCGGAAGTCGGCGAACTCGACGCTTTGCCCTTTGCGCTTGCTACGGCGTTCGCCTTTCATGCGGCCACGAAAAATCTTCCGACTGACCAGCTCGAGACGTTCGAGCTGGGCCAGCAGTTTGGGCGAGAGCAATTCGGTCGGCGAAGTCGTCGTTACAGGCATACGCGTCAGTGCGTCCTCTTGCTTAGGGCGGCAAAGCGAGACAGGCGAGAGTTAGCGATTGGCGACGCGGGCCACGATCGGCTCGTCGTCGCTCTTCTCGGGAAGTTTCTCCAAGATCTCGAGCAGCACATGGTCGGTGTCGAGTCCTTCGGCCTGAGCTTCGAAGTTCAGGATCACGCGGTGACGCATCGCCGGCAAGTAAACGCGGCGGACATCCTCGAAGCTGACGTTGTATCGCCCGTCAAGCAACGCGCGAACCTTCGCCGCCAGCGCCAACGTTTGGGCGCCACGCGGGCTGCTGCCCCAACGCAAGTATTGATTGGTGACCGGCAAGGCCATGGGACCATCGGGATGGGTCGCCAGCGTTAGTCTCACGATGTAGTCCTGCACATGCTTGGCCAGGATTACTTCGCGGATTAGGCGTTGCCATTTCATGATCTCTTCGCCGTCCATTACCTTTTCGGGGACGGCGAAGGTGCCTTTGGTGGTGCGGTCGATGATGGTCGCGAGATCTTCGGCAGTGGAGTAGCCGACGACTAGTTTGAAGAAGAAGCGGTCAAGCTGCGCTTCGGGCAGGGGATACGTTCCCTCTTGCTCGATCGGGTTTTGCGTTGCGAGGACGAAGAAGGGTTTCTTCAGTTCGTAGCGATGACCGCCGACGGTGACGCAAAACTCTTGCATCGTCTCCAGCATCGCTGATTGGGTCTTGGGCGTGGCGCGATTGATTTCGTCCGCCAAACAGATCTGGGTGAAGATCGGGCCTTTTTGGAACTCGAAGATGCGGCGACCTTCGGGGGTTTCCATCACCATATTGGTCCCCAGAATATCGGCCGGCATCAAGTCCGGGGTGTACTGGATGCGATTGAACGGCAGGTCGAGGGTCTCGGCCAGCGTGCGAACTAGTAAGGTTTTACCGAGTCCCGGCACCCCTTCTAGCAAGCAGTGCCCGCCGACAAACATGCAGGTCAGCACGCCGTGGACGATTTCGTCGTGCCCGACGATCACGCGACCGATCTGCTCTCGCACTGCGTTATATCGATTGCGGAACTCTTCCGCTTGTTGCTGCATCGTCTCGCCGACGCTCATGTCGTTTTCCTCAAAGTAGATGGATGACGAGTGATCTTCTGATTCGGTAGGATCCGCCCTACTCTTGCTTGGGCGGGTCGGGCGAATCTCCCGGTCGCGCCTGTTGGCGGCGAGCTTTTTGCTTCGCCTTTAACAAGCGGGACGTGTAGTTGTCTTCTTCGCTCTGCTCGGGTTTGGCTTGGGATTGGGTCCGGCGTTCGGTACGCGGCGCAGTTGCCGACAGTTCTTCGGCCACAGCGTCGCCGGCTGCCGGAGCCGTTGCGTCGGACTCAAAACGGGTGCTGGCCCGTCGCTGATCGATGTCGGAAGCAACTTTTTCTTTGCTCATCCGCAATCGCTCGAGCCGATCATCCTGCTTCTCTTCTTTCCCAAAGCCAAGCAAGCGACCGACATACTGAACCGCCGGCCGCATCCACTGTAATCCTATCGTAACCCGACGGATGAAAACGTCGTGAAAAAAAGCAATCGCACAGATTACCACCAACAGGGGCCAGATCGGCTGACTGCTGACCGCTTTGGCCAGGTTATGGCGGAACGTGTCAACTTCTAGCAGGTCATCAACGCGACCGAGCGCCATTTTGCCTTGGATCAACTCTCCTTTGGCTCCCCCTGTTGGTTCTAGTTCGACCAACGATTCAAGCAAGTTGTAATTGGTGAATTGCTGGCGAAATTCGGCCGAGTAGGGAACGTTGACGCCGGTTCGCAGCGGAGCTTCGCCTGGGCCGGGGACGAGTGATAAAAAGTAGCTGCCCGATTCATCGGCGTCGAACTCGCCGACATAGCGGCCTGGAGCAACTTGCTCGAGCCGGAAGTCGTGCGTTTCCATCCGCGGATCAACGGCGTTGCCAGAGATATTTAAGAAGTTGAGGTACTCGTCTTCCTGATCGATCGCCGTAACGACAACACGGACTTTGCCATCTTTCGCCTCGCTGGCGATCGTGTATTTGCCTTCGTTGCCACTGGGACGCATCGCCCAGCGAATCATCTGCGTATAGAACTTGTCGTAACCCTCCCAACCGGTCCATTGGTTGGTCCAGCGATGACCAGCGTCGCTGGTGAAGACGACCGAACGACCAAGTCCATAGGTCCAGGTCGCCAGCAGAGTCGCGTTCTCGGGGTGTTGCGCCGGATCGGGGGCAATCAACGCGACGTCGACCAACGGGTTGTCTTTGACTGATGTCATCACATACCCGTCAAACGACGGAAACCCGTTGATGCCGGTCGTGATCTCGTGCGGATAACGTTCTAGCGGCAGCATGCCGGGATGATCTTTAACCAACGGCTGCGCGATGCGTCGCGCTTCGCGTTGATAGATCCGCGGCAGCGCTTTGGGATTGGTTACTTCGTAATACTTTCCGCCGGTCGCAGTCGCAATTTTTTTCAGCTCTAAGCTATTCGCCGGACCGTGGGTGCCGATCGCGACGGTGGTAACTTTGATACCGGCTCTGGCGATAGCGGCCAGCGTCAACGGATTCGCGGGAGAAGGGTCACCATCGCTGATGATGATCATGTGCTTCACGGCGACTTCATTGGGGGGGAGTTGGTTGAACGCACGCAGCGCCATTTGAAGCGACGGATCAAACTGCGGCATGTCGCCGGGCGTCATCCGCGACATCTTCGCCAACATCCCAGGACGATTAGGGCCGACGCGAATTAGTCCGCTGCCGTTGCTGGTCCAGAGCCATTGGTCGGTGTTGCCGTAATGGATCAGACCGCAATAGTCGGAATTGCCGAGGGCCTGCAGCGCCTCGCGGCCGATCACTTTTTGCCAGTAATTGCCTTGCGGTAACTCAGAAGCATGCATCAACATCGCCAGCGCGCCGACCGGAACCACTTTGGCGTCTTTGATCGTAAAGTCGACCGGCATCGCTTTTTCGAGATCGGTATTGGCCCAACCGCCGGCGCCAAAAGCTTGCGGGCCACCCAGCATCACCAGGCCGCAGCCCATCTGCTGGGTGTTGCGGACCAGCACTTCGATCTGTTGATCGCTAAAGCTGGCCAGATCGCCTGCATCGGCGCCGCTAGAACGGGGCGTGCCTGCGAGGATGACGCAGTCATAGCGCTGCAGTTCGGCCAGCGACGTGAACAGCTCGTTGGTCGGCATCACGTCGACCTCGATATTGTTCGCTTTCAGGCGATCGACCAGCACGCTGTACTCGCCGGGCGTTGTCCAGTCTTCAATCAGCAGCACGCTGCCCTTGCCGCGAACATGCGTAAAAGCCGTCGCGACGTTGTTTTGCGGCATCGAGTCGTCGGTGCGCTCGTCAGGCAAAAAGCGGGCTTCGTACGTATAGAAGTCAGGACGATCGATCACATGCTCAAAGGTTAGCACCTTCTTGCCGGGCGCCACTTCGATCGGTTGTTCGGCCAGCACTTCTTCTTGCTTTCCCACTTTTCGCAGCACAACCAGCTTGCCGCGAACGACGCCGTCATTCTCGGCGGTCGGCTCGGTCATGTTGTTGATCACGACCGAAGTCCGAATCGGCTCTCCTTTGCGAATATCATCCGGCAGCGTCACCTTTTCGACGGCGACTTCGGAGCGGCTCGAAAGTTCGATCGGAGCAACATCAACGCCGATTCCGCTGGCGGCTAAGGCGCGGGCGATCGGCTGGGCATCTCCCAGCGTTTGATTGCCGTCGGTCACGACGACAATGCGTTTCGCTTCATCTTCACTGAACGACGCTTGGGCTAGTTTGAGTGCTGCTTCTAGATTGGTCGCGTCTTGTTTGATGTGATCCAAGCCGATCAGGCGGCGGCGTCCGATCGGGACGTCATCTTCATACGGGGGAACTTCGATCGCTCCCTCGCGGCCAAAGACGATCACGCCTGCCCGATCGCCGCGCGCAGGTTGGCGATGCTTTTTGACTTCTTTCGAGACGTACTGCGCCATCGCGGCACGTTGGTCTTCTGGAATGCTGAGCGACTGATCCAGAACATAGATCACCGTCAACCGCTGACTGACGCGTAAGAACTGGGCCTCGGCCAGGGCAAAGATCAGCATTACCAACACCGCCGAACGCAAACCAAGCGCCATCAAGCGGCGGACAGGACCGAGACCGGCCAGACTGCGATAGCTGAAAAACCAAAGCAGCGGCAAAGTCGCCAGCAGCCAAAGCCAAGCCGGTTTGTTGAACGCAATGTCGATCCCGAACATGAAGCGCCCACTAGGCTGGATAAGGTAACGAAATCGCCGCGCCACACAGCCCAGGCTGCGCTTTCAGCGCGTCGCGGAAGATGACAGAAAAGGTGGTCGACTCTTCCCCCTATGGTACCGCTTAGAAATGCGCAAAGCGATAGTAGATTGGGGGTTTCGATCCGGCGGCGGAACCTGCCTAAAATTGGCAATCCGATTAGGAGGAAGCCGGCTGGGGGAATCGCTCGACATGACAGTCCCCATTTCTGCCGAAATAGATGGCGCGCTGGCCGGCAATTTGGACAAAATATCCGACGCACCCGGCGGTCATTGTTTTGCGCAGAAAATCGACATAGCGATGAGCGCCGGTTTGGCTCTGGCGAATCGCGGCCTCGACCTGATTGGCGAAAAAAGTGGCTCCAATCAAGTGCTGTGGATGCGGCGTCGCAACGACCAGCGATTCTCCGTTGACAAGATAATAGGTGGTCTCGGCTCGGCAATAGTCGGCGTGATAACGTTCGACACCGATAGCAGCAAGTCGCCCGATAACCTCGGGGAAGTCGATTTCTCCGGCCAGCGATTGAGCTGCGCAGCTTTGGATCGCAGTGACGGTTTCAGGATTCATGGTGATTCTGCTTGGGAGGAAAGGAAATAGGAGTTAAGTAACCGGCAAATCTTTCCAGCCTTGTTTGCGAACAATCTCTTGCATGATTTCGATCAGGCTGGCTCTTTGCTGCGGCATTAGATGGCCGAAGAACTGCTGATCATTCTCGTCTGCTAGTGCCGCCAGCTTGGGGACCAGCTTTTTTCCGGCGGTTGTGAGTCGAACTAGCTGGAAGCGACGGTCTTTTTCGGTCACGGTTCGCACCGCCAAGGACTTGCGGCACAAGCGTTCGATGAGTTTTGAAATCGCGCCGCGTGTCATGCCGAGTTCTTCGGCAAGTTGGCTGGGATTCGTCGTCCTCAGTCGCAGCAGTTCACGCATCACTACCCACTCGGCGACGGTGACTCCACAGGCTTCCATTTTTTGCTCAAAGGCATGCGAGACATGATTGGAGACGTAGCGAATCCAGTAGCCGGCATGCTCACCAAGATCGCTGATTGGATTTGAATTTGACATGGGTGGCTCTTTTGGTTTCCTAGGAAACTATATTGCCGAGAATTCGTTCTGTCAATTCAAATGTCTGCCGGCTTGAAGATGGCCCCAAGGCTCGCCTTTAGGTGTGATGGTCACCCTTTTTAATTTCCCCTGTAAATCCATTAGAGGAGTCGGAATGGGCGCCGCATTCCCATCGCTGCCGCTTCAGGCTGCCTAGAGATTGCTGGCTACAGCTCCACGCGCTGAACCCGGTGGTTGTTCGAGTCAATCACATGCACGCGGCCTTGGCTGTCGAGCACTAGCGACCAGGGGCAGAACAATTGTCCCGGCTGACGGCCATTGCTGCCCCAGATGCCGAGGCTTTCGCCGTCGAGGGTGAATTTTTGTAGGCGATGGTTGCCAAACTCGATGATGTAAACGTGACCTTGGCCATCGAGCGCCAGATCGTAGGGATAACTGAGTTCGCCGGGTTTCTCGCCGTGGAGGCCCCACATTTTTACGAGGACCGCTTGGTCGCCGGTCGCGTCAAAGACTTGGATGCGGTGGTTGCAGGCATCGGCGACCCAGATTTGATCGTCGGCGTCGATCGCTAGGTTCTGCGGGCGAACAAATTGTCCCGGCTGATCGCCGTGGCCTCCCCATTCAAACAGATACCTACCGTCAGCAGAAAACTTTTGGATTCGATCGTACTGACCATATTCGGCGATGTAGTAGTTGCCGTGCGAGTCTTGCACGGCGTCGGTCACAAAGCCAAATTCGCCGGGGGCGTGGCCTTCGACTCCGCCGATTGTTTGCTCGTCTAGTTTGCGGCCATCGGCCGTGTAGACCAGCATCCGGTTGTAATGGGTGTCGGCGACCAGCAAGTCGCCGGCATTGTTGAACGACAGGCCTGAGGGGCGACCGCGATAGTATTCCGGAATTTGCCAAGCACGCAAGAAAGACCCGTTGCGATCAAAAACCTGAATCCGCGCCGTCATATCGACGATGTACAACTGGTCGTCGGCATCAATCGCCGCGGCTCTTGGCTTTTCGAATTTACCGTCCGAGATTCCCCGCTCTCCCCAGACCGCTTCTAGACCCCCCGGCGAATCGAGACCGGGAACGCAGCCGCAGAGCGGCGCGAAACAGAGTGCGATGAGGAGGAGTTGACGGGTCATAGGGCCTATTATTTCGTGAAAAGGCCTGTAAGGGAAACGGTTCGGCCATAAATAACTAGATTTAGGGCTTCCACTTGTTTGTTGTGGTCCGAATTCCGTATAGTTAACTTTTGACAAGACAATAACTTCGGGCAATCAGCCCCTAGCGGAGCACAAGCGGCGAGCATGACAGTTCGGGTTATCGACGTAAAGGCGGCGGAAGACCGTCGCGACGTCATTCACCGTGCGGTTCAGGCGCTCGCCGAAGGGCAAGTCGTCGCGTTTCCGACTGAAACCGTGTATGGCGTCGCCGTCTCGGCGCTAAACAGCGGCGCAGTCGATCGTTTGATGGAGGCGAAAGGTCGACCCAAAAACCAGCCATTTGCGCTGGCGATTCGCAGCAAAGACGAATTACTCGACTATGTCCCGCAGGCCACACCGCTGATGAAGCGGCTGGCGACGCGTTGCTGGCCAGGCCCCGTGACACTGGTGTTACCATGTGACGATCCTCGCAGCGTCGTGAATCGGTTGCCTGCGAGCGTGATTCCGTCGATTGCCCCTAGCGGTTTTGTAGGGCTGCGGCTCCCCGCACACGACCTAATACAAGAGGCGATGCGGTTGTTGCCGGGGCCATTGGCGCTGACCAGCGCCAATCGCTCGGGTCAGCCGGACGCCGTTCGGGGGGCGGAAGTCACCGAAGCGTTGGGCGATGCGCTGGGTTTGGTGTTAGACTGCGGAAAATGTCGCTACGCGCAACCATCGACGGTGGTCCGCGTGGTGGGAAATAAAGTAGAGATTTTGCGTTCTGGCGTTGTCTCGGAGAAGATCTTGAAGCGTCTTAGCAGCTACTGCGTCTTATTTGTCTGTACAGGCAATACTTGCCGCAGTCCCATGGCCGAAGTCCTGATGCAAAAGCATGCCGCCGCGCGATTTGGGTGCAAGCTCGAAGAGCTCGATGGACGCGGCTTTATTGTCGCGTCAGCCGGTTTGGCGGCATTCCCCGGCGGTCTCGCCGCTCCAGAAGCGATCAAAGTCATGGGAGAGCGAGGGCTCGATCTGTCGGCGCATGCCAGCCAGCCGCTGAGCGATCGCTTGGTGGAACATGCCGATTTGATTCTGACGATGACTAGCAGCCACCGAGACGCCATACTAGCGCAGTGGCCCGATGCTGCAGACTACACCCATAATTTATGCTTGGACGGTTTCGACGTGGCTGATCCAATCGGACATCCTGAAGCTGTCTACCAACAGTGCGCCGACCAGATCGAGGCGGAAATCATCGCTCGTGTGAGAGCGATTGATCTTGATCACTTGCCGGCGACCTCCTGAAATTTTGCAAAATGGGGAGGGGACCAGTCCTATGCGTATCGCCATCGGCAGTGATCATCGCGGCGTTGCCGTAAGGCACAGCATTATCGAGTTGCTAAAGCGACTAGGGCACGAAGTGCAAGACGTGGGGGCTTTCGACTGTGGAAGCGTCGATTATCCCGATATCGCGGCAACGGTCAGTCAAAGCGTGGCCGCTGGCGAAGTCGACCGCGGCATTTTGATCTGCGGCAGCGGGATCGGCATGGCGATAGTCGCCAACAAGGTGCCCGGCGTACTTGCCGCGACCTGTCATGACGACCTGACCGCCGAAATGAGCCGGCGCCACAACAATGTAAACGTGTTGTGTTTGTCTGCCGATATGCTGGGCGAACGGCTTATCGATCGAATGGTCGAAATCTGGCTGACGACCGAATTTGAAGGAGGGCGTCATGCTCGTCGGATCGAGAAGATCAGCGAGTTTGAAAAACGACTGCACGAGCAGAAGTCTCCTTAATTGACTCTCGGCATGTCTGCGATTTGGCGGTCTTGCGTCCGCCGTCTCTTGTTTACAACGTCAGGCGACTTGATCCGCTAGCCAGATCAATGTCGCCGACATCATCGCGCGGATCCGCACAACGGGCCATTTTCCACAGGCACTAGGACCTTGCTCGGCAGCCAAGGGGACATGCACAAAGAGAACCTGGCCGGGGTTGCCAGTTTCGGCGCTTTGTTGCAGACTCCAATAGTAGACCGCGTTGCATAGATAAGTGCCTGCGTGAAAGCTGGCGACTCCTTCAATGCCGATAGACTGCATCGCGAGCAGCCAGCGAGAGTGATCTAGGTTGGTGCGATAGGCCTGAGTGCCGTGATCGACAAGTGGCCCTGGATTGTCGCTGTCGGTTTGTTTCCAGTTGATTGCGAACAGCTCGAACTCGGCGTTGCGAGCCATTCCGGATTGCCCAAAGTGGAGCGTCGCTGCGTACGATTTTTCACGGTAGAGAGCATCTAGTTGCTGCTTCGCGGCGTCATAATCGACCGGCAGAATGATTTGTTCGACCAACAAGTCGGGCGTTCGATTGGCCAGCGTTAACTCGCGCAGCGCAAGTTCGGTGCAATTATCGGAGAGTTCGCCAAAGGGCTCAAAACCAGTGACCAGGATGCGTTTCATCGGTAAGCCTACTTATTCGGTGGCGACCACATAAGGAACGCCGCGGTCGCGCAGCAGCAATGCGATCTCGGCTTGTTCGCCCAAAGTTAATTCCCAGCCGAGGGCGCCTGCGTTGTCGGTCAATTGGTCGACTCGTTTGGCTCCGCAGAGGGCCGCCGTGATGCCGGGCTGATCCAGTGTCCAGCGAATGACCAACTGCGAGACGGTGCAGCCCATGCGATCGGCCATGGCGCGCAGCTTTTCGACCAGCTCCAGGTTCTTGGCGTACTCTTCACCGCGAAAACAAGGATACTTTGGGCGACTATCGTGCGGGGCAAACTGTTGATCGATCCGCAGTTTGCCGGCCAGCAGCCCTTTCATCAGCGGCCAATAGCAGGCGACGGCGATGTTGTGCTCACGGCACCAGGGGACGAGATCGACCTCGGCGCCGCGAAAGAGCATGTTGTAAGGAGGCTGAACGATTTGAATTGGGCAGACCTCGTGAAACTCCATGGTTTCGCTGAGCGTCAGATTCGATACGCCGATTGCAATCGCGGCGCCTGATTGTTGCATCTCACGAAAGGTTGCGGCCGTTTCGGCGATCGGCGTGCTCCGATCGGGCGCATGCAAATACAGGATTTCGACGTGATTTGTTTGCAGTCGTTGCAAGCTTTCGGCGACTTCGCGGCGGATAGTAGCCGGACGAGCGTCGCGGTGCTGCGAGCCATTTTCCCAGTGCAAGCCGGCCTTGGTTGCGACGACGTATTCGTCTCGGTTTTCGGCGAGAACTTGGGCGATGTAGCGTTCGCTTTCGCCAGTGGCTCCGTAGGCGTAGGCGGTATCAAAAAAGTTGATCCCCAGATCGAGCGCTGCTGCAATTGTCGCCCGACTATCGGTTTCGCTCACGTCAGGGCTGGTCATCCCGGTCAGCGGCCAACAGCCGAGCGCTACCGGTGAGACATGCAAGGCAGTGTCGGCGATTTGTCGGCGTTCCATGGGCGTTTATCCAGGGCGGGGCCGCTGCGGCGTGTAAAGGCAGCAATCGACAGGACAAAAGTCGTGCGAAGGTCCCAGAGGTCCAAGAGATAGCTTGGGTTGGTCGGGGTTGAGACGTTCTTCGATCAGCTCACGAATCATCTGGATGAATCGGGGGCGAATCCCAGCGGTTCCGCTGCGAATGAAGTTGAGTCCGGCTGCGGCGGCGGCATCTTTGGCTTCGGTGTCTAGATCGAATAAGACTTCCATATGATCCGAGACGAAACCAATCGGTGAAACGATCACGTCGGTCGCGCCCGAGGCGCCCAGATCGCGAATCACGTCGCAAACGTCAGGCTCTAGCCAGGGTTGTGTTGGCGGGCCGCTGCGGCTTTGGTAGACCAGTCGCCAATTGGCATGCTGCGTCGCTTCGCTCACTAACCGACAACTTTCATTGAGCTGTTTCACGTAGTTGCAGTTGTCCGACATGCCGAGCGGAATGCTGTGGGCGGTGAAGATCAGCTCGGCGCGCTGACGCCGATCAGATGGAATTTGATCGAGCGACTCCCGCACGCAGGCTGACATTGTTTCGATGTAGCCGGGGTGATTGAAGTAGGTCCGAATCTTGTCACAGCGAGGAGCAGGTTCGCCGACTTCGACCTGCGCTTTGGTGATGTCTTCGCGATATTGGCGACAACCTGAATAGGAACTGAAGACCGAAGTAACAAAGACAAGCGCGGTTTCAATCCCATCGGACTTCATCTGCGACATGGTATCGGCCAGATAGGGTTGCCAGTTTCGATTTCCCCAATAGATCGGGAGATCGATGTTGTGGGCAGCCAATTCGGCCTGAAGTGCTGCGATCAGTTCACGATTTTGCTGGTTGATCGGGCTGACGCCGCCGAAGTGTTGATAATGCTCGGCAACTTCCAGCAGTCGCTCGTGGGGTACATTTCGGCCGCGGAGGACATTTTCCAGAAACGGAATGACGTCATCAGGTCCTTCTGGGCCGCCGAACGACTGAACGAGAATGGCGTCGTATTTCATGGGTATATCCGTGGGGCTACGAAAGGGATGGACCTCGAAGTGATTGAGTTGTAGCCGCTCAGCGCAAAAAAATAGCCCCTCTCATGGAGAGGGGCTATTTCAAAGTGACCCCAACGGGGTTCGAACCCGTGTTGCCGGCGTGAAAGGCCGGAGTCCTAGGCCTCTAGACGATGGGGCCCTAGGTTGAAAACACTAAAATAACGTCACTGCCCGGATATGTGAAGGCGGGAGACGGTCTCATCTGCTTAGGAGACGAAAAAAATCGAATGGTTCGGGCAAGAAACAGGAAAAACACGGCACAATGTGCAGTTTCGCGACGGAAAATTATGACGCAAGCATCATCGAACTAGCCCTCGGCAGTGGGCGTATCAGCGCCCGCTTTTTCCTGAGACTCGTTACGAAGAATCGCGTCATAAACCTCGCGACGGTGCACAGGGACTTCTTTGGGAGCTTCCACGCCCAAGCGTACCTTGTCGCCGCGAATTTCCACGACCACGATCGTAATGTCATTGTTAATGACAATACTTTCGTTCTTTTTCCTTGAGAGAACCAACATTTCCTACTTCTCCACTGTCGCCTGTTGATACACCGGGGAGCGAACTTTTTGGCGACTGGGTTTTGTCGGGCGCTTGATGGGCAATCCCAACTGCGTTAAAGTACCTGAATCAAAGGGCGCCAAAGCGATCTTCTCAGGCGTCGCACGACCTGTGCGCATACACGCTTCCCCTTCACTCTACGTGCTAAAAGTGCGTCGTCAAGCGACGACAACCGTCCAGCTTGAGGAAAACCTGGAATCTTTTTCAGGGAAAAAGCACATCTAGCGCAACTCTCCATGTTTCTCTGGTTCGCCTAGTCCGGCTAGGCCGTAAAGTGCTAACTCATTGCTGCAAAAGGTGTTGCGGGTGTGTCGAGTTCACTACAAAGCAATTTGGATGCGAAGTAATACAGGTTGGCTAGTCTGTTTATTTTCTCGGATCTAAGCGTGACAGTCGGTTAAAATCGCGATATCTTGATGGCGCGCACTTCGGACTTGGGTAGGGAGACACATCAGCAATGTTGACTTGGATACGAAACGTCTACGCGGCGGTGGTGACCGTAGCGGAAGGTCTTTCGATCACAATTCGTTATTGGTTCAGTACTTACGATAAGAGCCGCAAGGCATTTACGGAGCACTACGAATATCCGGAATTGCCGGTGCATGTCTCTCCCAGGTATCGGGGGTTTCATCGCTTTGACCTGACTACGTGCATCGCTTGTGATCAGTGCGCCAAGGCTTGCCCCGTCGATTGCATCTATATTGGCAAAGAGCGAGTCGAAGGCGCCAAAGGCTTTGCCGTCACTGGATTTACGATCGACTACACCAAGTGCATGTTCTGCGCACTGTGCGTGGAGCCATGTCCGGTTGACTGTATTTTTATGGGGGGGACGCTCGATTTGAGCAGCTATAGCCGAGATGGAGCGATCGTCGACTTCTCGCGTCTGCCGGTCGACATCGCGTGGGGGCGGAGTTCGCTCAATCCCACGGCCGTCGCCGAATCGAAAGTGCTTGTCGAAACGGTCCACGGCGGGCCCAATCAGCCTAACGAGTAGATCTGTCTGGTTCGGCGATCGGCTCAAGAAACCGAGGTAGGTCGCTTTTCAATTGCGTGAGTCAGGCTTAGACTTGGATTAGTAAGTCTTGTCTTGAACAGCGATCAGGTTAATCGATGACTTCATCTTCCGCTCAGTCGGTTCGCGTTTTTACCGTCGCTCAGGCGAACGCGATGTTGCCGCTTGTCTCGGCAATCGTGGCGGATATCGTCGAGCTTTCGCGTGATGTGATCTCGCGCCGCGAACGGCTTGTCGATCTCGAACGCCGCGCGAACTATGACAGCGCACCACGCGTTTATGCAGAAGAGCTGCACCTGGTGAAAGAAGAATTGCAGAGTGATTCGCAGCGTCTGCAAGCGTATGTCGAAGAGCTGCGTGAGCTGGGTGTTGAACCAAAGAGTGGTCCCGAAGGGCTGGTCGACTTTCCCGCCAGCATCAACGGCAAGACCGTCTATCTGTGCTGGAAATTGGGAGAGCCGGACGTCACCCATTGGCACGAAATGGACGCTGGTTTTGCAGGTCGTCAACCGATTACGCCGGATACCAGTTTTCAGAATTAATCCAATGGTTTACAGGGTATCTGTTGGCGTTGACCGGCAGCTGGTTGCATTGAATCCCCGTAGATTTACAATCCGGGGTTGATTGCTTCTAACAGCCTTAATTGAACCAGCCGCCAGGTATTGTCAGGGCTGGGACGCCGGTCGCGGCAAGGTTTTCCTCTCGCCAATGCAGGGATCGCTATGACACTTTCTACGACGATCGTCGGCTACCTATTGCTGTTCGGCGGCGTCGGCGTGGGATTTGTGTTCATTAATATCTTGTTGGGCATGTTGTTGCGGCCCAATAATCCCAGCGAAGAGAAGTTAGAGATCTATGAATGCGGCGAGCCAACGATTGGCTCTAGCTTTGTGCAGTTTGACCTTCGTTTTTACGTAGTTGCGCTGCTGTTTATCATCTTTGATGTTGAAGTTGCCTTCTTCTTTCCGTGGGCGGTCGTGTTTGGCAAGTCAGCCCAATTGTCCGACCCTGGTACGCCGATCGTGATTGAGAGTGTCGAAGGAACGGTCGCGCTTTCACCGGCTGTTGCGGGGCTGCATCGCGAATTTGGTTTGCCCGAGTCGTTAAACCATCAGGTCCTCTCCGGCGCTGTGACTCCTGCGCAAGTTCGCGACGGCGCGAGTTCGCTGCTTTGGACCTGCATTGCCGATATCGGCGTCTTCTTTGCGGTCTTGCTAATCGGGTTTGCCTACGTCTGGAAACGGGGAGATCTCGATTGGGTGCGGGCAATCACACGCGAAGCGCGCGCTGGGCCCGGTTTGTCGGTTCCTGTGACGCCCAAGCGTCCTGTGCAATTGGCCGAATCACGATAATTGCCTGGTTCACTTCTGAGACGACAACCTGAGCGGCGAGCAGTATGAGCGGAAAACAATGGATCGAGCGACTCGAAAAACGCTTCGGCGATTTGGTCGTACACGTGGAAGTGGAAGCGATCGATCCCTGGGTCGAAGTCACGCCGGCCGGCTTGGTCGAACTATGTCGATACTTGCGCGATGCCGAAGACCTGCGGTTTAACTACTGCAATTCGATTTGCGTTGTCGACTACTTTGAGCCAGATGCGAAGAAGGCCGCCAAAAATGCTTGGCAGCCTCATCTGGAAGTGGTTTATCACCTTTCCAGCATTCAGCACAAAACGACCACGGTAGTCAAGGTGATGCTGCCGCGTTGGAAAGACAACATGCCGGGGCGATTGCCGGAAGTTCCCAGCGTCTCAGGCGTCTGGAGCACTGCCGATTGGCACGAGCGCGAAGCGTATGACCTGTCTGGGGTTTGGTTCACCGGGCATCCCAACTTGCAGCGGATCCTGTGTCCTGAAGATTGGGTTGGTTATCCTTTGCGGAAAGATTATGAGATGCCGCTGGAGTACCACGGTATTCGCGGTCGCTAGTCGCGGCGCGAGCATTGGCTAGGCGGTTCGAGATCCTTTTTGACATCAGCAGAACGAAGCGGTTATATGGCGACGTCACCTACTTCCGGCATCGTAGAGCTCGACGTCCGAACTGACGAAATGCTGGTCAATATGGGCCCGCAGCATCCCAGCACGCACGGCGTTTTGCGGTTGGTGCTGCGAACCGATGGAGAAGTGGTTTCGGAAGCGACGCCACACATTGGTTATCTGCATCGCTGCGCCGAGAAAATCGGCGAGAATCTGACGCCGCGGCAATGGATTCCATACACCGACCGAATGGACTATCTGGCCGCGATGAATATGAATCTCGGCTGGGCGCTGGCAGTCGAAAAGCTGCTTGATTACGACCTGCCAGAGAAAGCTCGCCATTTGCGGGTAATCATCGCCGAGTTGAACCGCATCGCGAGTCATTTGGTGGGGATGGGAACCTATGGGCTCGATTTAGGGACGTTTAGTCCGTTTTTGTATGCGTTTCGCGAGCGAGAGCGGATTCTTGATCTCCTGGAGGATGCGTGCGGCGCGCGATTGACCTACAGCTATCTCACGCCGGGCGGGTCCACGGCTGATTTGCCGCCGGGTTGGTTGCAAAAGTTGACGGCGTTTCTGGATCAATTTGAGCCAGTGATTCTCGACTATCACGCGCTGCTGACCACGAATGCGATTTTCATCAAGCGGACCGCGCAGATCGGCTTGTTGTCGGCAGAGATGGCGATTGACTATGGGTGTTCGGGCCCGGTTTTACGCGGATCGGGCGTCGATTATGACCTCCGTCGCGACGGCGAAGAGCGATATACCTCGCTGTACGCTGGCTATAAGTTTGAAGTAATCGTCGAGAAAAACGGCAGCTACCCTCGCGATCATGATTATCCGCCGGTGCCGGGCGAAGCGATTCTGGGCGATTGCTGGCATCGGTTTTACGTCCGCATGCTAGAAGTAATCCAGGCAATCGAAATGCTGCGGCAAGGGATCGAAAAATATAGCCAAGCGTCGGGAGACTGGGGAACGCCGATCAAATTGGCGACCAAATTGCCCAAGGGTGAGGCCTATCTAGAGACGGAGTGCCCGCGCGGCCAGATGGGTTTCTACATTGTGAGCGATGGCAGCGGATCGATTCCGCTGCGAGCACGAGCGCGGAGCAGTTGTTTCAGCAATCTATCGGTCGCCCCAGAGCTGTGCCGCGACTGTTTGATTGCCGACGTCCCGGCGATCATCGGCTCGCTCGATATTGTGATGGGTGAGATCGATCGCTAGATTCTCAAGGGGGATCGTCCATTATTTTCAGCGCCTAAGTAGTTTCGAGCTAGGGCGTTGAGCGTTATGATATCCGCATTCAATTACTCACGAATTTACTTTCCCCCCTCTCACGGCATACGGTAAAGGACCGCCAGCGAATGGCCGACTATTTTTCAACCTGGCTGCCACAAGGTTGGGATTGGCTCGGCTGGCTGATGGCTGCAAGCATCCAGGCCGTTTTGCTGCTGCATGTGATTGCGGTTGGCGCGGTCGTCTTTATCTGGCTAGAGCGAAAGGTTGCCGGCCGGATTCAAGATCGCCTTGGCCCGACGCGCACCGGGGGCAAGTTTGGTTGGCTGCAAACGTTGGCCGACGGGTTGAAGCTGCTGAGCAAAGAAGACCTGATGCCGCGGGACGCCGATCCCCTGCTCTTCAAGCTGGCTCCTTATATTTCGTTGGCGGCCTGTTTTACGGCGTTTCTGGCGTTGCCGTTTGCGAGCGGATGGGTTGGGGTGCGCCTGAACATTGCGCTCTTTTTTGTGATCGCCGTCTTGGGATTAGAAGTCTTTGGCGTGATTTTGGCCGGTTACGGTTCTGGCTCAAAGTGGTCGCTGTTTGGCGGCATGCGACAGGCGGCGCAGGTGGTCAGCTACGAAGTGCCGCTTGGCATCTGTGTGGTCGTGCCGGTTTTGATCAGCGGCACGATGGACCTGGTGACGATCGCAGATCAGCAATCAGGGCTCTTTAGCAATTGGCTTTTCTTTCATGATCCCTTTTGCATGATCCTGTTTTGGGTTTATTTCACCTGCGGCATCGCCAGCGTGAATCGCGCTCCATTTGACTTGGCTGAAGCCGAAAGCGAATTGGTCTCTGGTTTTTTGACCGAATACTCAGGCATCCGCTGGAGCCTGTTTTTTATGGCCGAATATGGTTCGATGTTTTTGGTCAGCGGCCTGGCGGCGATCTTATTCTTTGGCGGCTGGAATGGGCCGATCCCGATTTTCTTTTGGGTGCCGGAAGACAGCTTTGCGCTTGAAACGTTGGCCAATCTGGTGGGGCTGGCCAACTTTATGCTCAAAGCGGCTCTTGGTGTGATCGTGATGATGTGGGTTCGCTGGACGCTTCCCCGTTTGCGGATCGATCAGGTTATCTCGATGTGTTTGAAGTATTGCGTGCCGATCGCCGCGTTTTGCTTTCTCGGTTCGACCCTGTGGACAGCTGCTCATCTTCCTTTTCTGAATGACTTGTTGCCGATGCAGCGGCGCGGCGAAGTTCGCGAAGGCTGGGTGCAAAGCATCGATTACGAGATGCAACAGCTGGAGCAACGCTTGGCGACAGAAGCCTACCAGTTGAATTCGGCGGTTGAAGGGGGCCCGCAGCAGGAGGCGCAAGCTTCGCAAGAGGATGACGCGGCACAGCGTCTGGCGTCGATCCGAGCGTCGCAACCGGAGGGGGCGAGATGACCAACTTTCCGATGTTGCTGGCGGCCGAAATCAATTGGCACACCGTTTTTTTCTATGTGACGTCGCTGATTGCGTGCGGTTTTGCCCTGGCGATGGTCGTATCGAGCAACGTGGTGCGGATGGCCTTCTTTTTGGTGTTGAGCCTAGCTGCAACCAGCGGTTTGATCTTTTTGACCGGCGCTCATTTTGTTGGCGCGATGCAGTTGATGATCTATGTCGGCGGAACGGTGGTGCTGTTGGTCTTTGGGGTGATGCTGACCGCCCAGCAAGCGTTTATCAACATGCAGACCAAAGCCGGCGACTGGGTTCTGGCGCTGATTGTCGGCGGATCGCTGTTGGCCTTGCTGACTCAGATTGCGTTTAGCATTCCCGCTTGGCAAAGCAGCGACTACCAGGCTCGTCTGATGGCTGAACTGACCACCACCGAAGCAGAAGTTATCGCCGCGATGGCGGCCGACAATCGAACCGAGTTGACGCCGGAGGAAGCAGCAAAACTGCGACCGCTGTTGGCGAAAGTGAAATATGGCCAGCCTGAGTTGACCTCGCAGATTGGCTTGGGCTTGGTCGGAGTTCGAGCAGACAAGCCAGAAGTCGATTCGGTTGGCTTCGCTGGCTACTTGCTTCCGTTTGAAATTGTTTCGTTCCATTTGCTGGTCGTGCTGATCGGCGCCGCCTATCTGGCGCGCTCAAAAAGAAGTGCAGAGTCGCAGCGGACTGCCGGAGGGGACCGATGAACTTTTTGACCGAGCCGGTGGGGCTCTCGCATTTTCTGGCGGTCGGCGCATTTTTGTTTGTGACCGGAATCGTTTGCATGGCGACCAAACGTAACACGCTGGGAATCCTGATGGGGGTCGAGCTGGTTCTGAACGGCGCGAATATCAATTTTGTTGCGTTCGCCAGCCCTTATTTTCGTGAAGAGAATCTGGGGCTAGAAGGTAACCTGCTTGCGCTGTTTGTCATCGTGTTGGCGGCGGCGGAAGCGGCGGTCGCGCTGGCGATCGCACTGAACTATTACAACAACCACTCCACGATCGACGTCGACAAGGCGAATGAGTTGAAGGGCTGATGCTGACCCCCGAAGACAGTCTGCCAACGCTGCTCGGACTCGCGGTATTGCTGCCGCTAGTTTCGTTCTTCGTGATATTCTTGTTCGGCAAATGGCTCGAACGCCTGGGGGCGTATATTGCGACCGGAGCGATCGCCGCCGCGGCGATGTGTTCGTTGACGGCCGCTGTGATCTGGATGACTCAGCATACTCCTCCGCCGCTGCACGCGGCTCATCATGCCGAGTCGCATGCGATCTCGACTTCTCCGGTTCAGCCCGGCGGCTTAGTTCACGGCGAGCAGGACGTGCATGCCGCCGACGCGTATTTCATCCCGCCGGTCTACACCGGACATTGGTACTCGCTGGGACGCTTCTACGGTTCCGAAATTGCGATCAATTATTACATAGACGCGTTGACGATTGTGATGTTTTGCGTCGTGACCTTTATTGCGACCTGTATTCACTTTTACGCCAGCGGTTATATGCATGACGAACTGCATGTGGTGACCGATCACGAAGTGGTCATGGCCGACGGGAAGCATTTGAAGCGGCCTGGCCGCTATCCCCGGTTCTTCCAGTATCTGTCGCTCTTTTGCTTTAGCATGCTGGGATTGGTGATCGCTGGTAACATTGCAATGACCTTTGTCTTTTGGGAGCTGGTCGGCGCATGCAGTTACTTTTTGATCGGCTTTTACTGCGAACGACACAGCGCTTCGACCGCAGCGAATAAAGCGTTTATCGTCAATCGTGTCGGCGACTTTGGGATGCTGATCGGTCTGATGGCGATTTGGGCGAGTCTGGCGACCTTCAATTTTGGCGATGTCGACCGCAACGTTGACGGTACGATTGATTCGCACGAATACGGTCTATTCTCATTGCTGCGTCCTGCCGGTGAACATGGTCTGCACGAGTTGCACGTGCCGGATGGCATGGTGTTGCAAGGCGCAAGCGACAGAGTCAAAGAGCTGATCGTCGCCGCGAAGCCGGGGACGAAGACAACCGAGCTAGAGTCGCAAATTTTGGCCCAGGTTCCGCTGTGGCGCGACGGTCAAGTAGAAGGGGATACGACGCACTATGGTTACTGGCTGTTGGTGATCGCTGGAATCGGTATCTTCTGCGGTTGCGTCGGCAAGAGCGCTCAGTTTCCGCTGCATGTTTGGTTGCCTGACGCGATGGAAGGGCCGACTCCGGTTTCGGCCTTGGTGCACTCGGCGACGATGGTTGCGGCTGGCGTCTTTTTAGTCGCCCGGTTTTATCCGGTCTTTGCCCCTGAGGTTTTGCTGGTTATCGCTTGGACCGGATGCATCACGTTGTTGATCGGCGGTTCGATCGCGATTGTCGCTACCGACATCAAGCGCGTGCTGGCCTATTCGACCGTGAGCCAGCTCGGCTATATGATGTTGGCGTTGGGCGTCGGCGGTTGGACGGCTGGGGTGATGCACTTGGTGACGCACGCTTTTTTCAAAAGCTTACTCTTTATGTGTTCTGGGTCGGTGATTCACGCCGTTCACACCAACCAGATGACAGAGATGGGCGGTCTGCGGAAAAAGATGCCGTACACGGCTTACACGATGCTGATCGGCTGTTTGGCGATTGCCGGCGTCGGCGTACCGTCGGCGCTGGGTATTCCGTTTGGTTTCTCGGGGTATTACTCAAAAGACCTGATGCTGGAGCAGGCCTATCTGTTTCGATCGGCGAATCCGCTGATGGGGTCGATCTTCTTTTACGCCGCTACCGGCGGCGCCGCGATCACGGCGTTTTACATGTTCCGCATGTGGTACTTAACATTTGCTGGCGAGCCGCGTGATGAACATCGATATGAACACGCCCGTGAGTCGCCGCGCGTGATGTATGTACCGTTAGTCGTGTTGTCAGTGATGGCGATCATGATTGCGTGGCCGATTTTTGGCGACTATGGATTGACCAATCTGATTGAACAAGGTCGCCCGGTGGGGCTGTGGTCGGACATGGCGAGTCTGGACGGAGGCTATGTCTGGCTGCACGAATCGAAAAGTCATGTCGACGAGATTCGGACGCCGGTCGGATTGATGGCGTTTGGCGCCGCGATGGCGGGGATCTTTTTGGCGAGCGTCATGTATTTGTGGCGGACGCTTGATCCGGCCGACGCGCGGCGCACGTTTGCCCCGATCTACAAAGCATTGATCCACAAATGGTGGTTCGATGAAGCGTATGACCTACTGTTTGTGCGACCTGCGAAAAGAATCGCCGCTTGTGCCGCTTGGTTGGATCGGCAGTGCATTGATCGTTTATTACACGGGCTTGCTTGGGCGGTGCGACAGATCGCGCGTTGGGGTGAAACTTGGATCGATCAAGCTGCGATAGATGGAGCCGTCAACTGGTTGGCGGCGAAGACCTATTTCACTGGTAATTCGCTACGAAGTTTGCAGACCGGAAGTCTGCGGCAATACGTGATGTTGATTGTCGTCGGCACGCTGGCGTTGTTTGTGCTAATGAGTTTTTGGTCGTACGGTTTTGCTCGCTAGTTGTTTACGTTAGGCAACCTGTACCGAGGTTTGTGAACCGCGGGAAATGGAACTATGGATCTCGTTACTTGCTCCATGTCGGCCCTCATCTTCTTTCCGTTGGCCGCCGCTGCGCTGATTGCGCTGATGCCTGGGGATCAGAAGCACGTGATCCGCTTTACCACGCTGTTAGCGACGCTGGTGATGTTTGGGATCGTGTTGTTGGGGATGGCGCTGCCGACGAACGAATCGATCAGCTTCGACATCGAGACCGCCGGCATGCAGAATGTCGTCAGTATTCCGTGGATTCCGTCGTTCAATATCGACTACTTCTTGGGCTTTGACGGGATCAGCTTTCCGCTGGTCGTGCTGACCGCGCTGATCAGCGCTTTGGCGATGGGGGCGAGCTGGACGATCGACAAGCATGTCAAAGGTTATTGCGTCCTGTACCTGGTGTTGTTGACCGGGATGATGGGGGTCTTTATCTCGCTTGACTTCTTCCTGTTTTACATCTTCTGGGAAGTGATGCTGCTGCCGATGTACTTTTTGATCGGCGTCTGGGGAGGCCCGCGGAAAGAATACGCGGCGATCAAATTCTTCCTCTACACGTTGTTTGGCAGCGTGTTGATGTTGATCGCAATCTTGATAATTTACTTCAATAGTGATTTGCGTCAGCTGTCGCCACAGCAATTGGTCGATAGTCATGTTCGTTTGATCGGCGTCGAAGGTCTTGGTTCGGCCGACGATCCCTTGGCCGCAGCGACCAAGTATCACGAGACAATTTCCGCCGCTGAAACTCCGGTTCACACGTTTAACCTCTTGGCGCTGCAGCAACTGGGTCAGCACTCAGAAGTCTTTGACAAAAAGCTATTGTTTGACAAATCGTTGCAGTGGTGGGCTTTTGTGCTGCTGTTTATCGGATTTGCGATCAAAGTTCCGTTGGTCCCGTTCCATACGTGGTTGCCCGATGCGCACGTCGAAGCACCGACGCCGATCTCGATGATTTTGGCGGGCGTGTTGTTAAAAATGGGAGGCTACGGCATCCTGCGGATCTGTTATCCAATTTGCCCTGACGCCGGTTACGACCTGGCTTGGGTCGTCTGCTTTATCGGCGTGCTGAGTATGATTTATGGCGCCTTCGCGGCGCTCGCCCAGACCGATTTCAAACGGATGGTCGCCTATAGTTCAGTCAGTCACATGGGATACGTCGTGCTGGGATTGGGCGTTTGGAGCGCAACTGTGGTTGGCGATCCGGTTTCATGGAACATGGGCGTCAAAGGGGCGATGTTCCAGATGATCGGGCACGGCATCAGTTCGGCTGGCATGTTCTTTATGGTCGGCGTGATTTATGACCGGGTCCATCATCGTAATCTGAACGAATTTGGCGGCCTGTTCGGCAAAATGCCGGTCTATACGTCGTTAGCTATTATCGTTTTCTTCGCCGGTCTCGGGTTGCCTGGATTGTGCGGCTTCATCGGTGAAGCCTTTGTGGTGTTGTCGGTCTGGAAGTTTAGTGCAGCCCTGGCTGTCGCCGGCGCGTTTGTCGTGATTTTGACAGCTGGCTATATCTTGTGGGCGGTGCAACGCGTCTATCTTGGCGCCGAGTACAAAGGTCCGCACGCCGAAGCGCTGATCGACCTCAACCTGCGCGAGCTGGCGATTGCGGTTCCACTATGCGTGTTGGCCGTCTTATTTGGCGTGCTGCCGCACACGGTCTTCCGCTACATGGACGCGACGATCGACCAACAAGTGCAAGATCTGGCGACTTGGACCAAAGAAACCAAGATCCCGCGACTGCAAGCGGAGCAGACTGAAAAAGAAGCGACTGCCGCCATTGCACCGGTTATTGCAGTACCGGCTGTCGCCGCAGCGGCAGGCGAAATTTAACGACCTCAAGGCCCAGCGCTGATGTTTTACGAACTGATCGAGCAACTCCGAATCGATACGCTGCAGCAAAGCTTGCCTTTGTTCGGCGCCGAATTGACGTTGGTGGTTGCGATCGTCCTCATACTGCTTTGTCGGATGCTGCCGGTCCTGGAAAAGGTCGACTCGGTCTGGCTCGCGATTGTCGGCGTGATCGCCGCACTGATCGCGCTACGTCCGTTTCAGCCATGGTCGGTTGGCGTCGATGGGCCGGTGGCGATCACAATGGGACAATTGCAGCCGACCGAAATTTTTACCGGTATGCTGACCTACGACGGTTTCGCCATCGCGATCAAAGCGCTGCTGCTCTTTTTTTTACTCTTCTTCTTTTTGCTCACGAAGATTACGAAGCTTTCGTCTCGCTTTGACAGCGCCGATTTTGTGGTGTTGGTTCTCGGGGCGACGTTGGGGATGTTTATTATGGCGTCCGCCAACCACATGCTGATGATCTTTATGGGCGTCGAGATGGCGAGCGTGCCGTCGTATGCTTTGGTCGCGCTGCAGCGGCGCAGTAAGAAGGGATCGGAAGCGGCGCTAAAATATGTCGTCTATGGCGCTGGCGCCGCAGGCGTAATGCTATACGGCATCAGTTTGTTGTGCGGCGTTTTAAATTCGGCTCACTTGCCAACGATGGCGACCCGGCTTGGTGAGCTATTCGCGTCGCAGCCGAGCGGATCCGAGACGTTGGTTTTGGCGCTCGGTGGCTTGCTGTTGGGCGTTGGGCTCTCGTTCAAGCTTTCGGCTTTTCCATTTCATTTTTGGTGCCCTGACGTGTTTGAAGGGGCTTCGGCCGAAGTCGATGCGTTTCTTTCGGTCGCGTCGAAGACCGCTGCATTGGCCTTATTGGTGCGAGTCGCCGTCGGTTTTACGACGCTGCCGGTTCAGCCCGAACAAGTTGCCGCTGTGGCTCCGACGATTCAACAAGTTGCATTTGTCGATGCCGAAGCCGCGCCAGAAAAAGTGACCAGCACCGATCCTATGGCGCCGGCTCGCAATTTTGTCGTCTTGCTGACCGGTGTCGTTGCGGTGGTCACGTGCACGTTTGGCAATCTGGCAGCTTATGCTCAAACCAACATCAAACGCTTGCTCGCCTATTCGACGATCGCGCACGCCGGTTACATGATGATGGCGGTTCCGGCTGCAATCGCTGTGGCGGAGTTTGACCAAAATGCGGCCCGACAAGCGATCGCCTATCTGGCTCTGTACGCAGTGATCTATCTCTTCATGAACTTGGGCGCTTTTGCGGCGATTGCGTTTGTGCGCGAGGCAGTCGGCAGTGAAGAGATCAAGGATTACGCCGGCATGTTAAAGCGAGGGCCGACGCTAGCGATTTGCTTGACGTTGATTCTGGTCAGTCTGGTTGGCTTGCCGCCGCTGGCAGGTTTTTTGGGTAAGTTTGCGGTGTTTGCCGCGATTGCTCAGGCCTGGAATCTGACCTCGTCTCCGTTTTTGATGTTCCTGTTAGTCGTTGGTGGTTTGAACACGGCGCTTAGCCTGTTTTATTATCTGCGAATCGCCAAAGTGATGACCATCGATCGCGAGTCTGACGAGACGGCCCCAATGCAGCAGCCGATTGGCATCATCCAAAATGGCTACCTGGTGCTGGTTACATCGCCGCTGGTGCTGCTGATGTTTAATTGGGATTTTCTCAATGCTTGGCTGCTGGAAGCTGTTTCGCAAATTATTACCTAGTCGCCTTCCACCTGAAGTTCCTCTCGCATGACTTCTTCGCCTGCCGCATTGCTGTTGAACCAACTTGCGGTAATTCATCGTACGTCGCTGCCTGCCTATCTTCGCTATACGCGTCCGTGGGCTGCAGAGGGAGATGAGGACGCCGTCTCCATGCTGCGGCAAATCGCCGTCGATCATCAGTATGTGGTCGACAAGGTAACGACGCTGTTGGAGGCGGAAGGGTTGGAACCCCAGCGGGGAGACTTTCCGATGGAGTTTACCGGATTGCACGATCTGTCGATCGAATATTTGGTGCAGCGAACCCTGCAGTATCAAGAGAGCTTTATCGAGCGACTCGAATACCTAATCGACGCGCTGCCGGATGAAGCTTTCCCCCGCGCAATCGCCGAAGAGTCATGGGGAATGGCCAAGGGTCATCTGAAAAATCTACAAGAAGCCGCCGCTGAGCGGACTCGGCGCTAATCAAGAGTCTTTCAATCATGATGCTGTTTGATACCCACGCTCATCTGTTTGACGAAACGCTGATCTCTCTGATTGATGAGGTGGTCACTCGCGCCAGAGAAGCCGGGGTTTCGCAAATGTTGGTGGTTGGGACGACAGCTGAAGATAGCGTGAAGGCGATAGAATTGGCCGAACGCTTTGCCGAGATTCATGCGGCGGTTGGCATTCAACCTAACAACTGCGCTGCTGCGATGCCTGGCGATTGGGAACGCGTGATTGAAATGCTCGATCATCCCAAAGTGGTTGCGCTGGGCGAGACGGGACTCGATCGCTATTGGGACTACGCGCCGTTTGAACTTCAGCAAGTTTATTTCGATCGGCATTTGCGACTCTCGCAAGAGCGTGATTTTCCTTTCATTGTGCATATGCGCGACTGCGGCGAGGATATTGTCACGATGTTGCAAGCGGCGGCTCAGCGAGGACCGCTGCGCGGGGTGATGCATTCGTTCACCGGCGATGCAGCCCTGCTGCAGCAATGTCTTGAGCTTGATATGTACATCAGCTTCGCCGGCATGGTGACGTTCAAAAAAAGCGATGACTTACGTGATGTCGCCAAGTTAGTCCCCGCCGATCGTATTTTGATCGAAACCGATGCACCTTATTTGAGTCCTGAACCGGTACGTGGAAAAAGGACGAATGAGCCGGGCAATGTAGCGCATACGGCGGCTTGCGTCGCCGCTGCACGCGGCGAATCGCTTGAGGAGTTCGCCTATCAAACGACTACCAATGCACGGCGTTTGTTTCAGCGCATCGGCCAAGTTTGAGCGCAGCGCACAGCGCGGTCGGTTTCCTGGCTGATTCGATTGCGCTACAATACGGGACAAACTACATCGCCCGTTACGAAATAGCTGTCTCGAAAAAATAGAGGAGTTCAATCTATGGTCAAAACCGCCAGCACGATGTTGCCGCTGGGCACTCCAGCGCCCGATTTTTCGCTGATCAATGTTGATGGCTCGACTGTCTCGCTTGGCGATTTCGCTGGCGCTCCGGCGTTGGTGGTCATCTTCATGTGCAATCATTGTCCGTTTGTTAAACATCTGGCCGATGATCTGGCGAGCTTCGCTAGCGAGTACCAAGCTAAGGGCGCGGCAATTGTCGGGATCAGTCCGAATGACGCCGCTAACTATCCGGCCGATTCGCCAGAGCAGATGGTCGCCGAAGCAGAATCGCGGGGCTACACGTTCCCCTATCTTTACGATGAATCGCAAGATGTCGCCAAAGCGTACAAAGCGGCTTGCACGCCTGATTTTTTTGTCTTCGACAAGGATCAGAAGCTTGCTTATCGCGGGCAATTTGACTCAAGCCGTCCCGGTGGTGAGATTGCGATCACCGGCGAAGACCTCCGCAAAGCCGTCGATACGATTTTAGCCGGCGACAAACCGAGTGAAGATCAAGCTCCGAGCATCGGTTGCAACATCAAGTGGATTCCCGGCGCTGAGCCTGACTATTTCAAGCCGCAAGGGATTAACTCGTAGTCTGCTACTGGGCGGCGGCAGAGGTTTCGATGCGGGATTGTTCGGTCATGCGTCGGACAATCTCTGTAGGATCGCCGGTCTCTTGCATAATCATTCGTTGCCGATCGGCCCAGGTAGGTCGGTCGGCAATTGCTTGCGCCCGCTGCAAATATTGCTCGCAGCCCAGTTCAATTGCCGACGCCATTAGGCGTTCGACCAATCGGGCGGTGATCGTGCTAAGCGATTCGACCTGATAGGTGTACGAGTTGACCAGTTTGGCGTCTGAGCCAAACCGGCAAGCGCGCCATTTGTTTTGCCGCACCATCATCGGATGGCAATCATGTTGATAGGCGCCATGGTCAATTTCGTCGGAGAGCTGTTTGACTAGGCACTGGATCATTGCCGCAATGGTCATCGCGTCTTCTAGGTTGCCCGGCATGTCGCAGACGCGGACTTCGACCGTACCAAAGTTGTGATGCGGGCGAACGTCCCACCAGATCTCGCGAATGGAATTAATAAATCCAGTGTCAACCATATGATTGACTAGCCAGACGTATTCGCTCCAATTGCGCATCAGCGGCGGTAGTCCTGCGGTTGGCAGCCCTTCCATGATCTTGCTGCGATGTGAAGCGAGACCGGTATCGTGCCCTTCCCAATACGGACTGCTGGCTGACAACGCCAACAGCACCGGCAGATACTGCATGATGCGATCGCAGATCATCACCGCTTTGTCGCCTGATTCAACCCCGACATGCACATGCAAGCCGTTGGTGACCAAACGTCGCGCCATCTCTTGCAGCAGGTCGACCAGATTGAGATAGCGCTCGTTCTGCGTCACTTTTTGCTCACACCAATGCGAAAAGGGATGTGTCGAGCCCCACCATAGTCGCAGACCTAAATCGTCAGTCAAAGTTTGCACGGCCAGTAGTTTACGGCGGAGATCGCTTTCGGCCTCGTGGATGGTCGAGCAGATCTCGGTGTTGAGCTCTAAACAGCACTGCATCAACTCGGGCTTCATTTGCGCCGCGAGTTCGGGAGATGCAGCATCCAGTAGTTGTTGCATTGAACTGGATAACGCCATCGTTTGTGAGTCAACGATCCCTAGTTCTAGTTCAATGCCGACCGTAAACGTGTCGTTGGTGGTGAAGATTAATTTGCTCATAGCAGGGGTATCCATCCGGCGGAATCAAACAAACAACACGCAAATTAGGAGGCTTCGGGAGGTTCAAATGCATGAATGACGGTGCTCGCTAACATGCGTGCCCCGATCGCTAACACCGCTTCGTCGAGATCAAACAGCGGGCTATGCAGCAGCGGCGCGCGCTCGACAGCCGGCGGGCGACAGCCGAGTCGCGCCATCGCTCCTGGAACATGCTCCAAATAGAACGCGAAATCTTCGCCCCCCATACTGGCTCGGGGAATCTCGTAGATCGCTTCATGGCCGAAGGACTCGACGATCGCCCCTTTGAGTCGAGATATCGCCGCTACTTGGTTGATGACGGCGCTGGTGCCGACCTCAAAGCGTACCTCAATCGTCGTATTGGTCGTTTGTTCGATCCCGGCAGCTACCCGATGAATATGATCAATTGTGCGCTGGCGGACATTGATGTCCAGTGTGCGCAGTGTGCCGAGTAATTCGACTTGTTCCGGAATCACGTTGAGATTCTCTCCGCCGTGAATTCGCCCAAAACTGAGCACGACCGCATCTTGGCTGTCAGTTACGCGCGGGATCGATAAGTAGAGTGCATTGATCAGTTGGGCCGCCGCGGCGATCGGATCGCGAGACTCGTGCGGACGAGCCCCATGACCTCCTTGCCCCTGGATCAAGATATGAACCGCATCGCATCCGGCGGTCAACGCACCGACGCGCAAGCCAATGCGACCTGTTGGTAGCGTGGGATCGACATGCGTCGCGTAGATTTCACTCACATCTTTCAAAGCGCCAACCGAAATCATCTCTAACGCGCCGGTGCAGGTTTCTTCCGCCGGCTGAAAGATGGAGCGCAATCGGATAGGCCAGGGGAGTGCGCCAGCACGATCCAGTTGAACGACTAGCGCCGTCGCCCAAAGCGTGATCGTCGCATGAGCGTCATGCCCACAAGCATGCATCAAACCTGGGGATTGGCTGTGATAAGAAACACTTTTTTGATCATGAATCCGTAATGCGTCGATATCGCCGCGAATCGCGACCGCTTTGCCGAGTTGAGCACGATGTGGAGTTTGCCAGTCGGCCAGCACTCCACGTCCCTCAGGACCCATGCGTAGATCGATCCCCAGCGAGTTCAGCTCTTGATAGATCGCTAGACTTGTTTGGTATTCGTGCCCTGAGGGCTCAGGCGTTTGATGCAATTGTCGCCGAAAGTCGATCCACTTTGCTTCTTGGGCCAAGATCATCGCGGCGAGTTCGGATTGCCAGGCTCGTTCAATCATGCTTTAAGAGTACGCGGTAGAGAGCTAAAAGTTAATCATGGTTGGGTAACTCTAGCATTTTGGGGGGGCGGATTGATCGCTACAATCATGGCAAAACGCGCATAAAAAAAGACTCCCGAGGGAGTCTTTTAGGAACTGGGCAGTTTTGCGAAGCGCTTTGGCTTGACGATCAAATCGATTAGACAAATTCTGGTTCGATCAACGTCGGGATCAGGCCAGCTTCGTATCCCATTTTCAGGAATAGGCGAACGGCTTCGCGGCCTTTCTCGCCAAAGTCAACGGTCCAATCGTTGACATACATGCCGACAAATTGATCGGCCAGTTGGTTGTCGAGTCCGCGACCAAATTGCAGCGCGTAATCGAGCGCCTCTTGGCGATGCTCAAGCCCAAAGACGATGCTCTCTTTGAGCAGACGGGTGACTTCACGAATGTTGTCGGGGCCCATGTCTTTCCGAATTCCGTTGGCGCCCAACGGCAGCGGCAAACCGCCGGTCAGATCATGCCACCAAACGCCGAGATCAACGATCAGTTCTAGCTTTTCGCGCCCGAAGGTGAGTTGTCCTTCGTGAATGATCAAGCCTGCGTCGATCGGTTGGCCTTCAAATTCGCCAGCGGCGACTGTTTCGATGATTTGATCAAACGGGACGACAACATGCTTGAAGTCAGCCCCTAGGCAGAGACGCAAGCCGAGGAATGCCGAAGTCAGCGTCCCAGGAACGGCGATCGTTTTGGATTTTAGCTCTTCGAGCGAGCAAGCCTGCTTTGCAACAACCATCGGGCCATAGTTGTCTCCCATGCTGGCGCCGCACGAGCAGATCGCGTACTGATCGGCCAGGAAAGCGTAAGCATGAATGCTGATCGCGGTCAGCTCCAACTCTCCCTGGAACGCACGGCGGTTGAGGGTCTCGATATCGACTAACTCATGCTCAAAGCGGTATTCGCCGGTATCAATTTTGTCAGCGGCGAGCGCATAAAACATGAAAGCGTCATCTGGATCGGGACTATGACCGACGCGAATCAGTTGAGTCGAAGTGGACAAGGGAAGATCTCCGGAACAAAATCGCAAAATGCAGGCTAATCTAACAATCGTCGCCGATCTTCCCATGACACGCAACCGGGTCACAGGGGGAAGAAAGACGACCTTATTAGGTCAACCGCAGAGATCTGACGCGCGCAACCCATTTTACCAAGTTACGAGTCAAGATCGGAACTTGGCGGGATCACGCCGGCTGGACGAGGATGGACTAGGCGTCCAGCGAGAATCCAGAGCCTTGGCCGGCTTGGTATTGGCCAGCAGAATGGGAGTGCGAATTTGATCCCCAATGGGCTCCGCTAGGGGCAGAGCCTCCGTGGTTGAGATTTGTGTTCATCGGTTGCGAGTTGGCGGCGGTGATTTCTTTCACCTCTTCAAACGGACGCGCGGGCGCTTCCGGCATCATTTCGCACAATTGTCGCCAGGTTTCGCGTTCTTCTTCTAGAACCGGCAGCAGGTCGGTAATCTTCTCGTATTGATTTGTAATTTGGATATCCGACAGCTCGCGAAATAAGAACAGATAGATCCCTGCTACCTGACTTGCGATCGGCGCAATCTCTGGCTTGAGGTTGATCAGAATCTCGGTAACGATGCCTCGACAGCGCAGCAGCGCTTCCCAGGCCGCTTCATCCTGACCAGCACTCTTCAAGTGCACCGCTTGCTGTCC
This sequence comes from Blastopirellula sp. SH421, assembly GCF_057808535.1. Lineage (NCBI taxonomy): Bacteria > Pseudomonadati > Planctomycetota > Planctomycetia > Pirellulales > Pirellulaceae > Blastopirellula > Blastopirellula sp. SH421. The sequence continues at coordinate 5,586,869 of NZ_CM173712.1, read as the reverse complement.
AAAACGAATAGCACCGCTGATTAATAGCAATTGCAGTTTTTGCGGCGTGGCAGTTAGAACTTCCGTCTCGAGGTAGGAATTACTTGCGCCGTATTCGAACATGATTGCTGCTGGGTTAAGTCGCGAGGGATTGCGAATTGTCTGCGGGACGTTTCGCGTTCTTCTATTCCTCTATCGGTAGAAGTTGCCCAAAAGCTTTGGGGGATTCTAGCTCCCATCAATCGAGATCGGCTCAATTGAACTAATCGCGGTCAAGTTGGCTTGCAGGTTAGAAATCGTCGTTTCCAAGGTATAGAACTGTTTCAGGAGAGCCGCTTGCTTGCGATCAAGTCGCTCCTGCCAGACATCAATCCGTTCCGTGTTGGAATCGACCTTGGATTGCAACGCCTGAATGCGACTAACCAGCAGCGATCTTCCGGCGCCGGCGAACGATTCCATCAGCTTGTCGAATCGGGCGGCGAAGCCCACTTTTGTCGATACGCCGCCTGAGGTTTGTGATTTTGTGAAAAAATCCTCGACTGCCTGCGGATCCGAATTGTAGGACTCCGTCAGCTTCGCTTCATCTAGCGCAAGTTGGCCACTTTCCGAAAAGCTAAAGCCTAGCTGTTGTAGAGATTGATATTTTCCTAGACCGGGGTATCGCCGTGTGAGCATTTCGCTCAATTCGGACTCGATTCGGTGTGCTTCGTTGGAGCCGAATAGAATGCCGGTTGAAAAGTCCGTTTCACTGAAGGTTGTGTAACCATCCAATTTGTCTCGCAACAAGTTGTATTGTTCGACAAAAGCTTTGGCGGATGAAATCAGCGAAGTGGTGGAAGACTCAACATTGATATTCACCGGCGTCGTTGAAGCTTCTTTGATCGTCAAACTCAGCCCTTCGACAACGTTTGCAAAGGTATTATTCGACGAGGTAGTCAGAACGCCGGCGGAAGATGCCGTGTTGGAGCCAAATAACAACAGCGCATCCTGTCCTTTGACAATTTCGTCAAAGCGAAAACTGGAGGCAAGTGAGTCAATCTGAAACCCTCCAGCGGCGCCTGAAGTATCGGAGGTGAGTGAAATGCGAAATCGCTCGCTGCCGCTTCCAAAGTCGAAACTGCTGGCCGAAATTCCCACATCCAGGGCGTTGATCTTGGAAATCACGTCACTAATTGTTTCGCCTGCTTCAATTTTGACAACCTTATTAAACGATCCGCTGACGCTTTGTTTTGTATCACCAGCGGCGATGACGCCGGATCCTGCGATCCCCAAGGAAGTAGCAGTGGTCGAACTTCCCGAGTTGGCGACCAGTAAAGTCCCGCTGCCGCCAGCTAGATCGGTAAACTTCAATCCGTCGCCATTGTCATTAATTTCGGCTTTGACCTTTAGCTTCGTCTGGCTGTTGATCAGCTCAATCAGGTCCCCTAGAGTCTGTAGAGTGTCGCCGCTCGTGTCGAAAATGAGGCCATTGCCGGCACTGTCTCGAATCAGGAATTTGCCACGATCAATACCCTTACCGCCGTTCAGCGAGTCTAGCGAAGACTGCTCACTGATGAATTGGGCGTGCAGCGAGCCTGATTCGATCTTCGTTTGTGATGTCGACGCGGTGATTTTTAGCAGGTCGGCCGAGTTGGTTGCGCCGGTATTTTCGACCTTGAAATTGCTAAAAAATTGACCGGTTGTATCACGCAGCGTGATGCCGTTGCCGGCTTCGTTTACTTCGGCTTTGACGCCGAGGCCTGCGTCATTTACGGCACGCAGAATATCATCGACGGTTTCGGCTCCAGATAAGTCAATCGTGGCCGAAGCTCCGCTACGGTCGGTGATTTGGATCGATCCCAAATCGAGTCCATTCCCGCCGTTCAGCGAACTGATTAGCCGCGACTTCAGTCCGCCGATGTAACGACCACTTTCGATGGAATCCCCACTAGTCGAAACCGCGATACCGAGATCTTCCGCCGCATTCCCATCACCAAAACTACTGACCGAGAATGAGCCGCCGTTATCGGCGGAAATATCAATCAATTCTATCCGGTCACCATCGGCGGCGATTTGCGCCTGGAGTCGAGTTGGATCGACTTCGTTCAAAATCGTAAGCAGGTCGCCTAGCGTGTTAGGACTGCGAGCTTCTTGGGCGGCGCCGCCAGTTGTCGTCGCCGTACTCCCAACATCAACGATTCGATCACCAGTCCCACCGGACGCGGTAGCTGCGGTGAACAACGCAGAAGCGGTCGGATCGCTGCTGATCGCTGCGATCACATCATCGGCGGTCGTCTGACCGGCGGCAATCCGCACGGTCAAAGTCTTGTTGTTCGGATCGCTTTCGTCGTATTCGACCGTTTCATTTCCGGCGGTGACCAAAGGGTCATTCACATACCGGAGCGTCACGTTGTCGAAGTCGCCGCCTAGTTGTTTCGCCGTCAATTTAACGACGCTGTCGACGGCATGTGCGGTCGAAATACCGATCGCGTCTTGATCGCCGCCAGCAGTAATTCCGCTATCGGTCAAGTCGATCAAGCCAGCGCCAGTGCTTCCCGAAGCGTTGGCCGCGCTAAAGAGTACGCTGACGATGGGGTCACCCCCTATCGCCGTGATAACATCTCCAGCGGTGCTTTCGCCCGCTTTGATATGAACGGTTAATGTCTTGTTAAAAGGGTCGGAATCGTCATAGATGACAGTTTCGTTACCCTGGGTTACGCCGGGATCATCGACAAACAGGATTTGAACGTCGTCGTAATCGCCGCCGGGGTTGATCGCGCTAATTTCGATCCCGGCATTGACGTTGGCTGCGGTAGTAACGGCCGTGGAGAGCGCCGTTCCGCCGCTAGTGATCGCGGTGTCGTTGGGATCAATCAGGCCGTTTCCGCTTCCGCCGTCGACTGTCTGCGCGAGGAAATACGGACTGGCGGTTACATCGTTGTTGATCGCGCTGATGATATCCGCAGCAGTCGTCGAACCCGCGGCGATCTGCACGGTAATTGTCTTCGCCAAGTCATCATAGAGGACGGTTTCATTACCTTGCGTGATGCTGGCATTGTCCTGAAAAATGACGGCGACCCCATCGTATGCGGCGCCGGCGTTTTTGGCGGTAATGCTGAACTTTGAGTCGTAGGATTCACTCAGCGCAACAGCGAATCCTTCGGGTTTAGCAATCTGCCGAAGTCCGACATTTTGGGTCGATCCGTCCCGAAAAGTAATCGTCAGGTCATCCAGGTCTTTGCTTAGACGAACACCTGCGCCGTCATTAAGGGCGCTGATTCGCGTTCCGCTATAAAGCGAAAGGAGATCATTTCCGACAACGCTGTCTGCGGCGACGTTTGTTCCATCGATGCCCAGGTCTGCGGCGGTCGAACCTCCATCGAGACTCTTGACGATTAGATTACTCAAGGTTTTGCCGGTGTTATCAACCAGCTTGAGCCGATCCCCTGCAATCGATGCTGTAACATCAAGCACATCGCTTGAATTGATTGCAGTTAAAACGTCGTCGATGGTCGTCGCGTAGCGCAGATCGATGGTATCGCTAGCACCGCTGCGATCCGTGATGCGAATTTTGCCTCGTTGAACTCCTTCGCCGGCGTTGAGTTCGGTTAGCGCGAGACCTTTGTCGATGCGAGGAGCGGAGCTAAGGGTTATTTGACCCGCCGAAAGCGGGCTCGTCAGCGAGTCCACGCCTGAACTTAGATACTGCTGCGATTGTGCTGTACGAATCGGAGTAAATTGCGTAGAGCCGAGTCGAGGAGTCCCGGTAATCGTCGCGGTTAAAGCGCTGCTATTACTGCTGCTAGCAGTTCGCGCATTGAAAGTCGCCGGTAGGGCGAATTTTGCTGCGGAGAATTGAAGTCCCAACACCGAAGCGGTCAACTGACTGAGCGCATCTTGCTCGTCAGTGAATGTTTTGGTGCGCGTGACCAGGCGATCGCGTGGCTGCGCTTCAAATGCCATCAATTGCTTCACTGTGCCGGCAATATCAATGCCGGTTACCAATCCAGTGCTGCTGCTAATCCCAACCATGGAAGTAGGTGTCGCTTTCTCTGACGGCCCGCGCGGCCTGATTTAACGTCAATTTTTAGACAGCGTCATTATCTTTTGTCGACCAAGCCGCGGTAAAATCTCCAGCTTATTCCGATTAGGTAGTTAGAGCCGCCAAACCAAAAAAAAGCCTCCGCCAAATTGGCGGAGGCTTTCGTAGCTTGGCGTATTCAGCCCGATTGTTATCGGAGTAGGCTGAGCACGTTTTGCGGATTCTGTTTGGCGATACCCAACACCGAGGTACCCGACTGAACGAGAATCTGAGCTCGCGTCAGTTTGGCCGATTCGGCGGCGAAGTCAGCGTCACGGATCGAGCTTTCGGCTTCGGTCAGGTTGGCCAACGTATCGTTCAACGAGTAAATATTCGAGTCCAAGGTCGTCTTCTGGAAAGCGCCCAATCGACCGCGAAGCGATGTCACCACCGAGATGACTTCGTCCACAACCTTGGCCGCTCCACCGACGTCGGCCGACAGGCTCTTGCTGCCGCCCGAGCGAAGCTCGAACAAACGTCCGCTGACGCCACCCAAGGTGGCGGTGCTGACGCTCTGGATACCAAGACGGGCTTGCTGGTTGCTGACCACGTCCGGACCCAGCTGGAACAACGTTCCGCCGCCGACAATCTCAAAGTCAAAGCTCGAATCGTCGGTGACGTTTTCACCGAGCGAGAAGCTCAGGTCGAGCGAGGAAGTATTGATCGAGGCCTTCAAACCGTCGCCGATCGCTTGGATACCGTTGATGCGAAGATCAACGTCGGTTCCAGAGACGCGATCGACATTGGCATTGCCACTCTGGTCTGTCAGGCTGAAAGTTCCGCTAAGGGCTTTCACACTGACAAACGCATCGGAGCCAAAGTTTGTCGCTCGGAAGGTCAATCCGGTGTTTTCCAGATCAGCGTTGCCCAGCAACGCAGCTCCTTCGACCGAGCCGGTATCGACCACGCCGCCGGTCAGCGTCGCGGTATCAGCAGTGGTGATAACTCCAGCGCCGGTGCCGTCTGCGGATCCGCTAAACAGCAATGCCAGGGCTGCGTCATAATTGCCGTCCGAAGAAGTGAAGATATCTTCAATGTCTGCGGCCGTCGTGACCCCTTCTTCAATGTAGAAGGTCAAGGTCTTGCTGGCTGCGTCGTACTCGCCGCGTTCGTCCGTACCGGCCGTCACGGTGGCGTCATTGACGAAGTTCACAGTGACGTTGTCGTACTCATCGCCCGAGTTGATCGCCGTGAAGGTCAGCTGGGCGTTGACGCCGTTCACAGAGAACGTGGTACCCTCCGCCTGAGCGTCTTCCAGTTGGGTGCCGCTGGTGGCGAAGGTAATATCGGTGCTGGTCGTTTCTAGGATGCCGCTGCCATCGCTGCCGCTGACATTGGTCACACTAATGCCGCGATCTTGCAAGTAAGTTAGCGCGGCGGCAGCATCGCCAGAGTCCGAGATAAAGGTGCTGGGGTTATCGAAGAAGGCGATCAAATCATTGGCCGTCGTCTTGACATTGCCATCAGAGTCCGTTTCCAGATTGACGATCAACGTCCCTTCACTGACCAAGCCGCCGGTGGTGCCGGCAGGAACGGTCAAGTCGGCGATTGTCACAGCGTCAGTTCCGTCACTGGAGCCGAAGTTCTCTGCTTTGAAGAAGTCGCTGACGTATTCATCATTGTTGATCGCGTTGAGAATATTCTCAGCGGTCGAAACGCCATCCGAGATATGAAGGACGAGCGTCTTGGCTTCTTTGTCAAGCTCAGCAAATTCGTCCCCACCGCCGGTCAGATCCGTGTCATCCACAAAGCTGATCGTGTAACCGTCGTAGTCGGTTCCCTTGAGCTTCGCGGTGATCGAGAAGGTGCCGTTGGCGTCTGCGTTCTGGATGATCGCTTGGGACAGACCTTCGACGCGCGGATCGGTCGTCGTGTCAATGCTCAGGCCGGTGCCGGGAGTCGAGACGTACCGAATGTTCGGCGAATCATCGGGCGCCAGGAATTGAACACTGGTATTCTTCTCGGCAAGGCCGTTATAGGCGTAGCTGGTGAACTCGGTGACCGTGTCGTGGCCGTCGTTGCCAGCGGAAAGCGACGCGGTGACTTTGTTGTTGCCCGTAGCGGCGTTGATCGCAGCGATGACATCATTCGCGGTGGCGGTAATTTCGCCCCCTTTGACGCCGCCTGCGGAGGTCGTTGCATAAAGACCGGTGGCCGAAACAACGCCAGCGCCGGCGCCATAACCTGTGGTTTCAATCACGGCAGCGGTGAACAGTTCAGTCGTCTTTTGACGATCCCCGCCCAAAAACAGCGTGCTTGCGGTCGTATCGGCAACAAGGATGGTGCCTGTGCCGTCGCTGCCTAGAGCAGCTCGGGCATCGAACGAGCCGGTCGCGTCAATGGCCGTAATGACCTGATTGGCGGTCGATGCAGCATTGACCTGAACGGTCAGGGTCTTCGCGTCAGCGTCATAAGTCGCCGTTTCAGCACCGGCGAGCACACCGCCAGAGGTCGAATAGATGACTTGAACGCCGTCGACGTCCGTACCGCCACCCAGGGCGCGAACATGGATCGAAGCGTCGGCGTTGCCAGATTCAATCAGAACCGAGGCTGCCGAGCGAGAAACCGTCGTACCGCCGCCGAAGGTTGAACTGCCCGCAATGTCTGCGACATTCACGACCGCGGCGCCAGTACCGGCGCCGGTATAGGCGGCGGAGAACAAATCCCCGATTTGCGAGTTAATCGCATCGCGGATTTCAGTACCAGTCGAGACGCCGTCGTCAATCTGGATCACCAACTTATTGTTGGTTTCGTCAAACGAGACGAGTGCTCCACCCGTCAGCGCGGCGTTGTCGACATATTCGATTCCGACGCTGTTGGTGTCACTGCCGAGAATTTTCGAGGTCAGCGTGAGCGAAGCATTCGCGACACCGCCCGTGACGAATGTGGCCGCGGTCTGTTCCGTGGCGTTGTTAATCGCGGCGACAATCGCATCGGCGTTAGATGCAGCGTTCTTCGTAATCGTCAAGGTTTTCGACGACGCGTCATACGAGGCCGATTCGTCACCGAGCTCGGCGCCATCCGCGAAGACAACCTTGGTGCCGTTGTAGTCGGTGCCCGCTTCATTGGCGGTAATCGAGAAGGCGTTATTATCTCCAGCCGTATCAACGATCAACGTCGATGATTCGTATGCCGAAACGCCCAGCGTTACTTCCAGCTTGCCAGGATCGGCGCCGACTGGAGCTGTGTAGCTCGCGGTGGTGGCGGTGCCTGTTCCCTTGCTGTACTTAATACGAACGTCGCCCGGATCGAAACCGGCTTCGTTGGCGGTCAGGGTGATGTCGTTGTCCGTACCAAAGCTGCTGACGGTCAACGTGCCCTTGGTGGCGGCGGTTTCGACAACTGCTTCAACGCCAGTGGCGTCTGACACCAGGTTCACAGCCGAAGCGATTTCTTCGATCGTCGAACCCTTGGCGAAATTAAACGCTTCGGTGCCGTTGGCGCCGCCGATTTCCAAGACCAAGTCGTCGGCGACAGCGCCGAAACCGTAGCTCAGTTCACCGCGGGTCGCTTGCTTGACGACGTTGACTTTCACGCCGATCGAGCTTTGTGTGCCGAAGTTGGCCTGATCGATACGGAGACCTTCGATCGCCGAGCTGTTGACGTTCTGCGTGATGAAGTCCAAGTTGCCGTCGAGCAGACGTTTGCCCTGGAACGAGGTCACCTGGGCGATACGGTCAATAGCTTCGAGCGACGAGTCGATCTGCAGCTGATTCGCCGCAATCTGTTCATCGCTGAGAGCACCAGTATTCGCCGCTTCTGAGATTAGGCCGCGAATGTCGTTCAGCAGCGAGCTGACCTGACCAAGTGCGCTATCGGCCGTCGCGATGAGCTGATTGGCGCGTTCACTATTGGTGATCGCTTTTTCGACGCTGGTAATATCGCTGCGAAGAGATTCGCTGGCGATCAAACCGGCCGGATCGTCTTTACCGCTGTTGATGCGGAGACCGGTGCTAAGCCGCGTCAGAGTTGTGTTGAGGTCCGCGTTAGAGCGGTTAAGGTTCTTCTGAGCAACAAGAGAGCTAACGTTTGTATTAATGCGGGTCATTGGGAGTCACCCCTCCTAAATCCAGGGACTACTTTGAAGCCCGTCCGACGCCTGGGGAGTCTGTAGATCGGGACGGTCGGCTGCAAACGCAGCCCTATTCAAACCTATGTGCTTGTCATTTCAGGAGGCTTCCTGCCCCTGCAGGACTTCCTGCAACTTCGCTCTGGTGAAAGCCAGTTCTCTCCAGCGCTCGACCGATCCTATGCACGATCATCTATCGAGGACTATCGGATATGTTTAGTTGCACGCATTAGGTGATTGGAGATGTTTTCCTCATGGGATTAGGGTCCCTAGTAGGCTTACGCCGCATGACCGTTACAGGCCGTTAAAAACAGGGATTTTGCCTGGTTTAACTGCGCCTATCCGCAACGCAATTCGCGCACTTTTTGGGGCGTTATGTGGTCGCAGCAGCGACAAAGAAAGGCGCCGGGCCGGGCGCCATTGAGCGGATTACGATAGGTAGGACGATTATGAGGAATGGTTCAGTGCGCAGCAATTGCGCCAGAACTATTTCGTCTTACGGAGTGCGGCGGCTTCGTTCGGCTGCAGACGGGCCGCTTGTTGATTCTCCCGTTGAATCGCTTCGTACACCTCTTGGCGATGTACGGGGATGTCTTGGGGGGCGGCGATGCCAAGACGGACTTTATCGCCGCGTATATCGACGATCGTGATCACGATGTTATCGCCGATCATGATGCTTTCGTCACGATGCCTCGACAAGACGAGCATATCAGGCTCCTTCCTCGGTGCGCTGTTCTAATCCGTTTGGCGGCGACGCCGGAGAACGGTAGGGCGAATTCAATTTAGCGGTAGTCAGCTAGCGGCCCAAGCGTGGGATAGCATCGCTGTCGCGGCGCCGGCCGCAGTAGCATCTATCGGACTTTGATTGGCCACCAATCAATATCCGCCGCAAGGGTCGACTTCTGTCGGCGGAATCGAATGTACCGCCGATCTTTCGCCAGCAAATTCGAACGAATTAGGCGCTCTTGCGATAATACGCAGCGCCGCCCTGAATTTCGTATTGCAACGGCTGATCATCGGACGTCACAATTTGCCGTCCCAGTTGCTTGGTCAGGTTGATCACGACGGGGGCGCGAAGATTGATCGTGAGCGTATCTGCATGCTTGCTAACGATCGTCAGGACGAATACTTCGTCATCGGCAGTCAAACGGATCGGCGATACTTCCTCTTTATCGAGGCGTACGCGGTATTCCGGGGCATATCGACGCGGGCTAACGACGGCCAGCGCCACTTCAGGTTGCTCGAGAGATTGCAACCAACCGAGATCTTCTGATTTTTCGTCGGACAGCAGAATCCAGTTGACCAGGCTTTCGAAGCCGATCAAGCCGTCCGCGAATAGGATGACATCTTCATCCGCGATTTCGAGCTTTCCGAAGCGAGCCGTGTAGATATCCATGATTCGAAACATCTCGATCAGTGATGCGATGCTGGCATTATCGCTCTGATGGCGACCCAAGTTCTAATATTCTGATTTATCGGCGGATGTGCCCGCGAGAATCCATAAAATCCGAACATCCGTCGCAGAACGTTGAGAGTAGCACATTCTTGCCCACTAGCTGCGTTAGATGTAGTCGAGCAGCGAGAGTTGATAAATCTGGCCGATCGCTTGCAGCGACGCTTGATAGGAAGCCTGTTGCGCCGAGAAATCGGAGGCTGCTTTAACGAAATCGACATTGATTTCGGTCGATAAGTTTGCGTCGAGTTCGACCATATCGTCTTCGAGTCGGATTTTCAACAAATCGATGTTTTGCGAGCGAGCGCCCAACTCGCCGCGCGAAAAGCTGAGTCGAGAAAAGTCTCGATCCAAAGAGTCGACAAGGCGACTGATCTGCACGTAATCGCGTGAAACGATGGCATCGTTCAATTTGATTAACGTGTTGAAAACGCTCTGGGTTTCTCGCCGATTGACATCTTGGCCCGAGAGCACTTCGGCAGTCCCGCCAGATGTGACGCCGACGGTTCCGGTCGCGACGACTGCCCCTGATCCGTCATTCGTCAGATCCAAACTGCGATCCAAGTCGGCGTGGAAGGTGCCTTCGAGATTAATCGCATTCACGATCTCGGAAGTGGTGGTCACTCCGGCTTCGATCGAGAGGGTGAGCGTTCTGGCGCCAGAGTTGTAAACGGCGGTTGGGGATCCAGAGGTTAGCGTATCATTGAAGACGATGCGGACATCGTTTTTGGCCGTACCAGGATACAGCGATTCTAGCGTGAAAGCAGTATTCAAGTTGTTGGGGGGCTCGAAAGAGACCGACGCAGTCGCCGGTTCGGCGTCAGCGACCGGCGTTCCACCATTGGTCGAAGCGAGGACGCCGGTATCGATGATCAAACCGGAGCCGTTGTTGGTCGGGTCAGATTCAAGTGACGTGTCCGCCGAAAAAGTTCCCTCAGCATTGATCGCAGCGATTACCGTATTCGCGGTGGTCATCGACGGATCGACATCAATCGTCAATTTCTTTGTGTTGGGGTCAAAGCTCACGATGGCCTGATCGCCGACAGCGCTCGAGTTGATGAACTCGACTTGGACATTATTAAAGGTGGTGCCGGGGAGATTGGCTGTGATCTGAATCGCGTTGTTGACATTGCTGGGGGGCGAAAGCTCGACAACCGCAGTCGCTGCGGTCGCAGAGGGAGAGTCGGACGCAGTACTGACCGTTTGTCCTGCCGGCATGAGGCCGAGGTCTACCACTGCCGAACTCAGGATGTCGCGTTCGAGCGTGAGTCGACCGATTCCATCGGGATTATCGTCGACTAGTTCGATTCCGTTGCCGAAATCAGTGAGGCGCGCGACGACAGGGCTACCATCCTGGTTGTCGGGATGGTTATTGATCAAATTCAGCACATCCCCCACCGTCTTGGCGCTCGAAAGATCGATCTCCAGCTGTTTCCCATCATTGCGAGTGATCGTAAAGTCGGTCCCTGTCGTCGTGTTAACGCCCAGACCGAAGTTGAGCGAAGAGAGCGGCGTCGATTCGCTGAACGTGCGGAGACCCAACTGAGTTGCGGTCGTGCCTCCATTTTCGCCGATTGTGAAATCGCCGCCGCTCACCACTGAGCGAACGTTGATGCCGTTGCCGGCGGCGTTGATTTCGGCCAAGACTCCTAATCCGGCGCCATTAAAGGTGTTAAGAAGATCCTCGATGGTATTTGCGCCGTCAAAAGTTAGGACCTGCGTAGCGCCACCGTTGGTGATCTGCAGTCCAGACGTTTTGTCAAAATCGGCTCCACTACCGCCTTGTAGCTCTCCAACTACCGTCAAATCGACAACGCCAGATCCGCTTTGGTAGTCAGAAATGCTGTCGTGCTCGTCAATCTCGGCCGAATACAGCTCACTGAATTTTGCATTGTTATTTAGCGCAGCAACAAGTTGGTTCGCATTGGTGCGGTCTGCGTCAACACGGACAAATACCGTTTTGGCGTCGCCCCCGCTGTTGCCTGTGTTACCGATGGGTCCGTCATCGGCCGCCGAGACGAAGGAGCCGGGATTGAAGGAATTGCCATTCGAGCTATCAGGGCGAACCGAAAAGCTTCCTTCGGCGATGATTGCATTCATCAGTGTCTGTAAAGATGTCTCGTCACTATCGTCAATCGCTAGCGTCAACGTGCGATTCGTCCCGTCGTCGCTATAGGTCGCAGTCGCCGCATCACCAAGGTTGCCGGATGCGTCGATCACAATATTGACATTATTGAAATCAAAGCCGGCTTGATTTGCGGTTAAGATCAAATCGTTGTTGCCGCCGGAGAGCGGCAGGGCCGCTCGCGCTTTGACGCCGTCCTGTGTCACATAGGTCGTATAGGCGTTATTGCTGTTGCTGGCGAGAACCGAACTGGTTGGATTGAACGTTTCTCCGGTTGATTTATCAAAACCTACTGAGAAACGCCCATCGGCGACGAAAGCGTCTGTTAAGGACTGCAGCGAGGTTTCGTCCGTGTCGTCAATCTGAACAGTGATTGTCTTCACTCCGTTGACCACCGTGGTCGGACCGATCACCGCGGTGTCGCCTATATCCCCGGAAGAATCAAAGATAATTCGTGCGCCGTCGAGACTGTCACCCGTTGAGTTCGCCGTCAGTAACAAACTGTTGCCGGCCCCATCTAGATCGAGCGTTGTCTGCGGTCGCAGCAGATCTTCGGCTAGCGTGACGACTTCGTTTCCTTTGGTTAAACCCGGTTTAGCTTGTAACAGATCATCATTGACTAATTGCAGTTTGACGCCGTTGGCGTCGGTCCCGTTGTTCTTTGCGTTCAGGATGATGTCGTTATTAACGCCGCCGTAAGAGATCACCGCCTGAGCTTTCGACCCTAACAGATCCGACAGTTTGGTGGTCGCCGTGATGATCGGGTTCAGGTCGGCGCCTTCGATTGGGTTAACGCCGTTGCCGTTGGTTGTCAGGATTCCCAGTTGAGCCGCGACGCGACTTCCGCCTGTTTCGCGGATGGTGAGGTTGCCGCCACCTGCGTCGTCGATATCGATGATCAGGCTATTATTGTCAATCCTCGCAGTGATTTTTCGCCCTGGCGGAGGATTCTTCTCGATCAAGGCGATCACATCACCAACCGTTTCGGCGGAGCGAATATCGATGGTAACCGGATTGGAACCGTCAGAAATTACGAAGCTGCCGGACGCAATTCCAGCACCGCCGCGCAAATTGGCGAGCTTCGTATTCGTGGTCAAAACGGGATTCAGATCGATCTGACTTTTGACTTCCGGCGAGATCGCTCCAAAAGCGGCGTCACCGTTGACGGTGGTGTCAAATAGCAAGTCGATATCAGCGAAGCTATTGAGGCTATTCGTATTGCCGTTGTAGGTGACTAGGCCATCCTTAATAGAAAAGGGAGGCGTCGTCGTGTTGGATCCGCCAAAGAGGTAGCGACCACGGAATTGGCGATTTCCAATATCGATGAATTGTTGCAATGCGTTTTGCATCGACTGACTCGCAGCCGCTACTTCCGAATCGGTCGCCGTCGAGTCGACCATGGTGACCGCCAGTCCGCGCATTTCAGCCAACAAATCGGCGGCTCCTGCCATCGCCGTGTCGGTTGCAGCCAGATACGACTGGCTGGTTGTGAGGTTCGTGCTGATCTGAGTTTTTCGCTCAATCAGGGATTGCAGCGTGATGCCGCGAATCGCGGCGGGCGCATCGTCGCTCGGAGCCAGCAAGCGACGACCGGTGCTGAGCTGGTTTTGGATACTAAAGAGGTTGGCCTGACTCGCCGCCAATTGCGACAGCAAACGAGACTGCAAATTGCCGTCGCTTACGCGAGTAGTCGGTACCGGTACGATTCGAGTCATGACGATAGGCGCTGTGGGCAGCGATAGGAAATGTGAATGTACGAAAATCAGAGCTTAGCTGGCGAGTTATCGACAGCTTCGCTCGAATCGAAACTACTGCGAATTCCGATGCTTCAAGCTATATATTGACCAGTACGTCTAGCAGCTCGTCGATAACCGAAATCACACGCGATGCTGCTTGAAATTGACGTTGATAGGTCATTAAGTTGACTGCTTCTTCATCCAGGCTGACGCCGCTCAGACCTTGCTTTTGTCCATCCAGCGTCTCTTTAAAGACGCGATACCCTTCGGCGACCGCTTTGGCGACTGAGGCCGATTGTGTGACGTTACCAACCAGTTGACCGTAGATATTGTCCAGCGTCTGTCCGCTCTTGCTATCCAAGGGGCGATCGAGAAATCCTGCCAACTCAATCGCATTGTCGGTGTCGACGCCGATGCCATTTTTGCTAGCGGCAAATTTGGAAGGATCCGTCTTGATCGCCTGTTGAATGCCGATGGTGCTAGCCGACGTTCCCGTGAAGAATGTGCCGAGACCCAGTGCCGCCAGTGCGCCGCTAGTATCACTGCCAAAGGCGAACTCGACATTCTCCGAGTCGCTTTGAATCTGCAGATGGCCATCCAGCGAGAGACTTGCCGTCAGCCCGTCAACCTCGTTGATCGCGTCGGCGAGACTTTGCAACGACGTGTCATCAGGCAGGCCGTTGAGTTTGACCGAGATATCCGTCGTGTTGGTCAGGCCCGTTTGCAGGTTCTGGGTGTAGATCTTGAATGAGCCGTTTGTCGGCGTATAAGTCAGGCCGGCCTGATCCAAGGGCTGGTCGGCCGCCGCTTCGTCTACCGCAAACTCGCTGGTCATCGCCTGATAACCGGTTTGACCTTGGCCGCTCGAGAAAACCTTATTGAACTCAAAGGTCAGTGTCTGGGCGAAGTCATCTAGATTGTTCATAAAGTCGCCGATGATCGCATCCCGCGACGTAATCATGCCCGCCAACTTGCCAGAGTACGCAAGAATCGGCGAGTCTGTGCCGGCCAGCGTTAAGTTCACATTGCTCAAGCCGTTTTCTGCGACGGTTTTTGTATCGACCTGTCGTGCGATGCCGTCAATTACTAGGTATTCGCCGCCGAGAAAGACCGACACAGACCCATTCTCTTGCTCGACCCCTTTGATGTCGATGATGCCGGCCAATTCGGTCAGTTTGCGTTGACGTTGATCGCGAAGACCGATTGCATCGCTTTTGGTGATGGGACCTGCTTCCAGCGTCGTAATCTTGACATTCAGATCAGCAATGTCTTTTAGACGAGAATTGATGTCTGTGGCCGACTGTTTGATCTGCTTGTTGAGGTCGGCATGAACTTCTTTCGCGCGGTCGTACAATCGACTGATGTCGTTTGCTAGGGTTTGACCGCGGAGCACCGATAAGTTTCGCACGCTAACATCCTCAGGCTGATTGAGAATGTCATTGATGCTTCCTAGAAAATCATTCAGAGAGGTGCTGATATCAGTATTGCTAAGTTCGCCGATTAGCGCCTCAAGCTGCAAATAGGTGCTCTCTTGCGACTCGCCGTTCGCTAGATCGCTGATCGAATTTCGTAGCCGTTCTTCTAGGAAATGATCGACCTGCTGAACGACTCCTTCGACCTGTACGCCCATCCCGAGACGCAGGTTGCCGTTCACTTGGGTCGGCGCAGGAGTATAGATGACTCGTTCGCGCAGATAGTCGGGCGTATTGACGTTGGCAATATTGTTGCCCGTCACCTGAATCCCGATCTGAGCGGCGAGCAGCGCATTTTTCGATTGCTGCAGCGATGTAAATAGAGTCATCCTTGACTATGCTCCGTGGCCTTTCGCCTGGTCACTGTTAGGCTTCATGGTCCACAAGAGTCCCTCCCCGGTGTGCGGAGTTCTCCTGTTCATAAGTCGGCTGAAGTTTGCCGCCGGTCGCGATGATTTGCAAAATCTGCGACAAATGTAGTACGCTACGTTGGGCTAGCACAAAGTTTACTAGCGTTTCGTTTTGGATGGTCCGCATGCGGAGCTTCGCTGAGCTTGCTATCTCTCGCAGCTTCGCGCCTTCTGCACCTTCTGCAAGCACGGCTAGCGATTCGATGCTGTCGCTGGGTAGACCCTGCTGGTGGGCAGATTGCAACAAGTCATGGCGCGCGTCGCGCAGTTGCTCAAGTCTTTGAATCAGTTCAAGTTCGCGCAGTTGGGTCGTTTCCATTCCAGGAATGTCGCGGGCAACCATCTGGCGTCTTTTGATCCCCAGGACTTCGATCAGTTCATCCTGCACGCTGGTCAGTTCTTGAAGAACTTCGGCGGTGGACGATTCCCAGGTGACGGCCGTTGCTTCTGAGGCGTCAACTGCGGGCGTAAAAGGCATAGCGAAAACCTTGCTTTAGCGGCTTGCGATGAATTCGGTGATTACGCCAAAGCGTCCAATAATGGAGCGCTCGGTTGATCGTTCAACGTCTGCACCGCTTGAATCAGACTGACCTGCTTCCAGTGGGGCGAGCGTTGCGACAACTCAGCGGAATTTGAACTTGAATTCGATTCGGGGCTAAGATTCGACTGTGTCATAAATTGTTCAAACATGGGACCTGACAGCTCCTGGGCACTGGCCTCGGATAGTTTTTCTACAAGCAATTGATCGAGTTGCGATTGGAAGACTTCTTCGCCGCGACCACCATGAAAATAAGCGGGCTTTCCGACCGACTTTCGCATCGACTTCAACATCTGACCGAACAGAGACTCGCCGACAAACTGGTCGAACTGTTTCCGCAGATCCGACTGCTGGGCAGTCGGAGCGGCGGAAGTCAAATTGGCGAGTGCGCTGGTTCCCATTGATTTACTTTCGGCGTTTCTTAGTTCACAAAGATCAATTCGCCATACAACTTGCCCTGGTGATGGATCGCCACGATGATGTCGATCACGTCATCCGCAGGGACTTTCAGCGTGTTCAATGCGTCGACCAAGTCTTTCAAACGAGTCGCGTAAGCCGGCTGCGTGCTGAGCGGCACAAATTTGGTGGACTCTGGATCAATCGTTTCAATCTTGACCCCGTTGTGGGTGACCACATCGGGACCGATTTCAACGTCCGACCCGACGACGATCACGCCTCGGGCTTTATTGATGACCACCTTGTTGTTGAGCTGTTTGTCGACGATCGGCGTATCCATGAGGATCGAGACAAAGAAGACCGGATCCGATTGATATTGCGACGGAATCTGCACTTCGATCGTCTTCTGGTCGAGTGCCCGAGCGATTTGCACGTTGCTGGAAGATCCTTGGCCGATTTGCAGTAGATTGCTCACGCTGAAGACGATCTCTTGAGCCATTTGCCAATCTTTGTAGCCATCGTTGAGGACCAGATAAACCTTATTGTCCGATGTCACAAACGCGTTGCGAATCGACTTTTCGATGCGACAACCGGCTTTGATGCGAGCATTAGTCGGAACCGCTTTGCTGAAGGTTTCCAGGTTGCCTGTCGCCATCGCCCAGACCGTCTTATCGTGCGGGTTGGGCCCTTGCAGTGTGCTGATCGCCAGTGATCCCCCTTCCAGGCTTTTGGCGCCCAGCGAGCTGACTTCGCAATCGATCATGTCACCTTCTTCGGCGCCTTCGGCCGGCACGCGAGCTCGCACAATCACTAGCGCGGTATTGGTGACGGTCTTGAGCGTTTCGGGCAGATACTCGCCATCAGGGCCTGAGCCTGAGTTGCTGCCAAGATGCTTCAACACCAGCGATAACGCTTTGTGTGTCGGGGTCAGGGCCTTGTCGCCGGTTCCTTTTAGGCCGACCACGAGGCCGATCCCTTGCAGGTAGTTTTCTTCCTGTCCTTTCACGCGGACAAAGGTCGACAACGGCTGCGTGATTTGAAAACGCTCAGCGACCAAAGGTTGCGGCGGAGATTGCGGCGGGGATTGCGGTTGCGGTTGCGCTTCAGCGACGGCCGAGAAGCCGGCGATGAAAGCGAACATTAGCATGGCGGTGGTTTTCATGGCGATTTTAATCGGTTTCGTTTTCATACTTAGAACCACTTCCAACCGTCCCAGATTTTCAGCATCCAGCCCCGTTTGTACGAATCGCGAATGTTGCCGGTCTCTTTCTTCGTAATGCTGAGATTGGCCAGGCGTTCGCTCAAGACGACGTTGTTGGGATCGATGTCTTCGACGCGGCAAACTCCACGCAGGTAATAGGTCCAGATTTCGTTGTTCACTTGGATCTCTTTTTGAGCCTCGATCTTTAACGTGCCGTTGGGCATTATTTCTGAGACAGTCGATGCGACTCGGAAACGAACTTCCTCCAAGGTCTCCAAAGTTCCTTGCGTGCGATAACGACTATTCAACTGACCCGTGATCCGCGGCGAGCCTTCGGTCTGCTGATCGGGCACAATCGCTTTCAGATTTTCGAGGTGAACCCAGTTCGCCAGCAACGCGTCAAAGTTGGCTTGCTTGCGGCGATTTAGGTTGCCTTCAGATTCCATTTCCGCCGCTTCGTCGACACGAATATGGATAATGTCTTTGACTTGAATCTTGCGCGGTGGCGGCAGTTCGCGGTAATACCAACTGAGATCGCGGATTGCTCCGTCGACTTGCTCGCCGGGGACCGAGGGGTCGCCTGGCAAGCTGCGCTGAGCCAGGCTCGAAGTCGGGCCTTGTGCGGCGGCCAGCGAAGTCGCGGCGATGATCAACACCAGGGAGTAAAGGTTGATGTTGTGGTTCATTATCGAGTTCCCTTTTGAACGGTGACGGTCGTAGGGCGGCGTTGGTCGCTATTCAAGGTCATCGCCTGGCCTGGGCCATACGCGCGAACCTGAAACATTTCGCCCCGTTCTTGACCTCGCTTGGAGTCGGGAGAAATCGCTTGCACCATCACCAGGTCGCCGATGGCGGCGTCGCTGGCGGCGATCGCATCGCGGCGAATGATGAGTCCGCCGATTTGAGCGATGACAGTGACAACGTCGTTTTGTTGAATAACGATGGGTTCACGGATCAAGCCTGATTCAATCGGCCGCTGGGCCGGCAGCGAGCGAATCGCTTCTTTGCCAACCAGCGAATCAATCTGAGTCTCATAGTCCCCATCGGCCCGAACCAGATTAAGCGGTTGTACGGTCAGGTCTTTGGCTTGAATCACTTCGCCGCGCCGAATCGGTCGAACGGTGTAAACAACCAGTGATTCTCCTTCGGCCAACGGTCCGCCGCTCCAACTTGTTTGTTGAATCTCCGGCGTTTCAGAGGGAAGCACTGAGCTAAGTGGAGCGGAGCTGTCAGTGCGAGCAACTCGCGTGCGGCTGGCACCCGTAAAGAAGAGATCAGCGTCATGAAAACCGCGCGCGCTTAGTTGGGCGCGAATGTCATTGATGGTGACAAAGCGGGAGCGATTCATACTGGGCGCCGGAAACAATTCCAATTGTTGCAGCTCTTGGACGAAACGTTGCGAAGGTCCGTCGATCTCGGCCAGATCCCCCAATCGCACAATGGAATCAACAACGACCGCTTCGCGGCGCAGGACGACATCGTAGCCTTGGACGACGCTGGTCAGGCCGGCCAATAGCAGAGCGAATGTGGTGAAGTGACGAAGCATAGGAATGACTCTTTTTAAATATTAAGACGATTAGCGACGCAGGTTCGAGACGAGCTGCAGGATTTGGTCACCGGCTTGTACGGTTTGTGAGTTCAACTCAAAGGCGCGTTGCGTCGTAATCAGATCGACCAACTCTTGCACCGGTTCGACATTCGATGCTTCCAGAAATCCTTTTTCGACACTGCCAAGGCCATCGACGTTAGGATTGCCGATGACTGCGGCGCTGGAAGAGTTCGTTTCGGCGTACAGATTGTCGCCCAGTTTCAGCAAACCTTCTGGATTGATGAACGAGGCGAGTTGAATCTGCCCCACTTCTTCCAACGTTTGAAGGCCGGGACGTTGCACGGAGACGATCCCGTCCGACGAGACTTCAATGCCGGTCGTGTCTTCCGGAATCGTGATAGCCGGTTCGAGTGGACGCCCAACGCCTGCCGAACCGGTGACGATATCGCCGTTGGCGTTCACCGAGAAGTTGCCGGCTCGGGTGTAGTAGGTTTGGCCGCTTGGATCGAGGACTTGAAAAAAGCCTTTGCCGCGAATCGTCCAGTCGAGCGAACGATTGGTTTCTTTAAAGGCGCCTTGTTGGAAGTCGGTCTGCGTGCTTTGAATGCGAACGCCCAAGCCGATATGCGTACCGGTCGGAGTCGGATTTGAGGCGGCGTCCAGTTTGCCTGGCAAAACGCGATTGTCGTAAAACAGATCTTCGAAGTTCGCGCGGTCTTTTTTGAACGCGGTCGTATTAACGTTCGCCAGATTATTGGAGATCACATCGAGCTTGGTCTGCAAAGATTGCATCCCGGTCGCGGCGGTGTAGAGTGTTTGAACGCTCATGTTGGCTACTTATCCAATGGGGGAAAGACGCAGGCGATTAGCCTTGGCGGAGAACGCGATTTACCAAGTTTCCGAGCATCTCATCGTGATTCTTGATCAGGTTTACATTTGCTTCGTAGGCGCGTTGGGCTTCGATCATCGTCATCATTTCCGTGATCGAATTAACGCCTGAACCTTCTAGATAACCGGCGCGTGTTTGTCGTTCTTCCAGGGCTAGCGGTTCGACCGGAGCCAGCGGAAAAAATGCGTTGTCACCATATTTGGCCAGGTCGCTATCCGATTTCGGATTGACGATGGCCAGCGGCACAACATCACCCCCCACCGTGCAAAAGCCGTTTTCGTCGAAGTATGAGCCAATGTGGTTGACCAGGGCTTCTGGATCGACTTGAACCGGGATACCTTCCGCGTCCAGAACGGCATGGCCGGCCGGAGTGACCAGGGCGCCTTCGGCGGTGAAGTTAAAATTGCCCGCTCGCGTCAGGTAGGTCTCACCATCAATGTCGATTTGGAAGAAGCCGTCGCCGGCGATTGCCAGATCGGTCGGAACGCCAGTCGGTTTGAGAGCGCCGCGTGAGTAATCGGTAACTTGCTCACTGACGTAGACGCCGCCGCCGACATCGTTGATCGACCCAGAATTTGGATAGTCCGTACCGTTTTCAATGGCCTGGGAGAAGCGTGCTTGCAGAACGGCCAGATCGCGCTTGAAGCCGGTCGTGTCGACGTTCGCGATGTTATTCGCGATGACTTCGACCCGTTGGGCTTGGGCTTGGGCGCCTTCTGCGGCGATGTACAGACCGTATGGCATTGATACGTTTCGTTGATGATTCGCCCCCCCAGGCGTCTCTCAATCAATGCAACGAGCGTGCCGAAACCTGCGCAGCGGAGTCAGCGCGACCAAAAGAATGTCGCCAACCCCGTAATTTGTCGGAGAAGCGGTGGCCGAATTATTCGCAGCCGCGAAGATCGGAGAGACGAATCCTACGCGCAGAAGTTGCCGAAGTCGCAGCCCTTGCCTGACGCTAGCAGAAAGAGTTGCCGCAAGCGTCGTGACTTGCTGGTCGATTTAGCTGCCGGTCGCCCTAGCGAATGCGATCAGTCGCTCAGCTCCTTGGATGGCTAATTGATCGGCGACTTGACGGCCGATATCTTCGGCGCGATTGGGGGGACCACAAGCAGAGGCCGTGATCTTATGATGTCCGTCGCCGCTGACAACGACTCCATCGAGAAACAGCAATTGTTTTGCCTGGTCGATTCGTCCCCAAGCTCCGACCGGAGCTAAACAACCGCCGCGAAGATTCCGCAGCATCGAACGTTCGGCAAGTACCGAGTAGTGCGAAGCAGCGTCATTGAGCGGCGCCAGCATTGCTGCCGTGGAAGTATCTTTGTCGCGGATCTCTAGACCCAGCGCCCCTTGCCCCACCGCAGGTAGCATCTGAGCTTTAGGGATCACATGTCGAATCCGCTCGATTAGTTCGAGCCGGCGGAGACCTGCTTCGGCCAGAATGATTGCGTCATACAGGCCATCGTCCAGTTTTCTCAATCGGGTATCTAGATTGCCACGAATGTCGCGGATCTGGAGATCACGGCGCAAATGGAGCAACTGTGCTTTGCGGCGCATGCTACCGGTGCCGATGATCGCCTCTGGAGGGAGGCTTAACACATCACTCGCCTTGCCAGAGATTAGTACGTCTCCGTCCGCACCGCGTAAGGGAACGGCTGCGAGGTGGAGCCCGGCTACAACTTCGGTCGGCAGGTCCTTCAAGCTATGGACAGCGACATCGATCCGATTATCCAACAGGGCCGCTTGGATTTCGGTCGTGAAGACGCCGCGACCACCGATCGAATCGAGTGGGCCCTGCGTTACGTCCCCTTGGGTGGCGATGTGAATGATTTCGACATGATTGCCGGTGGCGCGAAGTTGCTCGGCGACCCAATTGGCCTGCCACTGTGCGAGCTGACTGCCCCGCGTTCCGATCCGAATTGCTGGCATAATTTTCAAGGAATCTAGGAAAGCCAATGAAGTTGCGAACGGCCTCGTAATCGTCCCCAAATCGAGGTGGTCCGCTTAATATTGTGAACAGCGTATCCCCCGACAGAATACCGGAAGCGATGAAGATAAGCGAGACTTGGCCACAAAAGGAGGGGGCTATTTCTGGACAAATGGGGGAGACGCCTCGCTTGGCTCGTCCCTTCCCTGCATTTGAGCCTCGGAGATTTGCGCCGAAATCCGGTTGGCCGCTTCACGAGTCATCTGGTGATCCGGCACGACCACGCCGCAGCTCACAATAAATTGCAGGGCCTGATCCAGCGTGATATTAAGATCGACGGTCTCACTTTTTTTGACGTTGACCGTAAATCCGGTCGCCGGCATCGGCGATGTCGGAATCAAGACGGTGATGACCGGCTCGTTGGCGACGCTCCGGATATCCAGCATGCTTTCGCTAGTTACAAAGCCGAGCGACCAGATCCCTTTGCGGGGATATTCGACCGCGACAACCCGGGTAAATTCTAATTCGCGATCATTTAGCAGGAAGTCGGTCACTTGTTTGACCGAGGAATAGACGTTTCGCACGACCGGCAAGCGGTGCAGGATCTGGCGTTCTGACGCCGTCCACAAGATGCGACCGACCCCGATCGCAACAAATTTGCCAGAGAAATACAGAATTAGGACAAAGATGCAAAGCAGCGCCGGAATGGTGATTTGGCGTTGGAGAAAGCGAATCTGGACATATTCCTGATAGAAAGCGGTGCCAGAATAGGGGAGCGGCTGATCGTGCAGGTTCTCGGTCACGCGATAGTAGACCGCTTGAGGAATCCAGTCTCCATTGGGCGTGCGGTGATACTCCTGATTGTTCAGCATCCCGACCTGGTCGCCCGGTTGTGTATCTGGGATTGTGCGGTGGACATCGCGAATCGCCATCGAAACAACGTATCGGGCCGTTGATTCGACCGGAGTCAGGACATAGTTCTGAACCGTGGTGAGAACCCAAATCAGGATCAACACCGTTAACAGCGGTGGCAATACCAAACCCAGTCCACGCAGCAGCGCACGACGAAAGGCCTGGAATCCGCTCGGTTGGGTAGGTTTCTCTTCCGAATTCATATCTTGCCGCAGGGGGTTGCTAGCAGTGCGCAGGACTGCTCGAACTTCTTCGACTTGGGAGAGCCGCTGGAGTGATCCAGAAACGTTAGTTTCCAGTTTCGCCGCGTGGCGCACGTGCGGCGACCGTCACGATTACACGTTTAGCGCCGTATTTACGCATTTTACTGCTTATTTCGGCCGCCGTAGCGCCGCTGGTCATCACGTCGTCGACCAACAAGACGGTTGCGTCTGTTAACAAATGCGGAGTTCGAACCTTAAATCCATCTCGAACGTTGGCGCGTCGCGCGGTCAGCCGTAATTCGGATTGCTTACGCATTATTCGCGAAACTTGGAGCAAGTGAGGACAAAATTTGACGTTTAGACTTCGCGCTACGGCCGCCCCTAGTCGCTCAGCCGGGTTCACTCCGCGACGAATCCTGCGCAGCCAATAAATCGGCGTCGGCGCCACTAGATCGACGTGATCCAGCCAATCGGTGGCGGCGACTCTTGCAGCCAATAGCTGAGCCATTGCCGCGGCGACGGGCGCTCCACTCGCTTGTTTTGCCGCAATTACCGCTTGCTGCAGCAGTCCCTCATGGTCCCCTAAGGTGATCACTCCGTCCCATTTCAAGCGTTGGTTGCGGCAGACATCGCAGTCTTCGCTGCTTGCGGCGTGACCACGGGGAAGTCGATTTCCGCAACGGCGACAGCGCGCGTCATTGCTAACCATTTGTTCGCGGCAGTCAGCGCAATATTCGGCCCTATTTCCCACACCTGAAGGAAGCGAATTGAGGCAAAGTGGACAGACAGGTGGGAGGATCAGGCTACGCCAAGGCCAAGTTGCCCAGTCTGATATTTTCCCCCAATCGATAGTTTTCGGCCTAGTTGTCATGCGCCCCAGTATAGGGGAACTCCATCGCCGATTCACCTTTGGAAAACAAAGCAGACCGAGTATAACTCCAGGCGATTTTCCCCCTGTAAAACCACTTTCGTCGAGATTGCTCCGGCTGTGTATATCATCGACCGCTATCTATTGACGCAGTTTCTGAAGTCGTTTTTGATCTTCTTCATCAGCTTTACTGGGCTGTATGTCGTGATCGATTCGTTCAACAACCTGGACGAATTTTTACGCTATGGTGAGCAAACGGGCCGCGGCGTGTTTCCCATTCTGCTGGACTATTACACGCCGCGGGTATTTACCTTTTTTAACATGACCGGCGGCATTTTGACGCTGATCGCCGCGATGTTTACGGTCACCTGGCTGCAGAGACACAACGAAATGACCGCGCTGATGGCGGCCGGCATTACCAAAGAACGAATCGTCCGCCCGGTGATTATCGCAGTTGGCTTGATCGCAGTGCTGGGAGCGCTGAATCGTGAATTTGTCGTTCCTGAGTACTCTGACGCTTTAAGCCGCAACGCGCAAGATTGGCTCGGAGAGTCCGCAAAACAACTTCAGCCGAAATATGACAACCTGACCGATGTACTGATCAGCGGAAATCATACGTTCGCCAACGAGGCGCGGATTGAGTCCCCCAAGTTTCGACTACCGCGATCTCAGCCGGGGATGGGAACAAAACTCAACGCCGAAAATGCCTTCTACAAGCCGGCCGAAGCCGATCGACCCAGCGGATATTTGCTGGATCAGGTGACCGAGCCTGAGAGCCTGGCGGAGATTCCATCACTAATCGATCGCGATGGCAACGTCTTTGTCTTGATGCCGCAAGACAATCCCTGGCTCGCTCCCAATCAATGCTTTGTGGTCAGCGATTTGACATTTGAGCAACTGACCGCAAGTCGCGAATGGCGCAGCAGCGCTTCGACCTGGGCATTGGCCTCCGCGCTGCGGAATCGCTCGCTCGACTTTGGCGCCGACGTACGGGTAGAGATCCATAGCCGATTGACGCAACCGTTTCTCGATCTGACGCTGTTGCTGCTTGGATTGCCGTTGGTGCTGAAAAACGACAATCGCAACGTCTTTGTGGCGATCGGCCTGTGCGGCGCTGTTGTCGTCCTGTTCTTCGGCATCACGATGGCCAGCCGCGGCCTGGGCTCGAACTACATGATTAGCCCTGCCCTGGCGGCTTGGTTGCCGCTGATGTTGTTCGTGCCGTTTGCGACGTATATGTCAGAATCGATGCGAAC
Source organism: Blastopirellula sp. SH421 (assembly GCF_057808535.1). Taxonomy (NCBI): domain Bacteria; kingdom Pseudomonadati; phylum Planctomycetota; class Planctomycetia; order Pirellulales; family Pirellulaceae; genus Blastopirellula; species Blastopirellula sp. SH421. Next base: position 5,561,826 of record NZ_CM173712.1, on the reverse strand, counting down.
CTAAAGAAGTCGCTCTGTCATTTCTCTGCTCAGCGGCTCGCAGATGGACTCGCTCTTTTCGGCCCTAAACCCCAAATTCAGGTTCGTCTGGAACTATTTGGTGAAAACGGGCAAAATGTAGGTCTGCCTATTGGATTCACCACCATTTCTCCCCGGAGTTGTTCATGTTGCGCTCGGCGATGATTCTTGCGTTTTCGGTTCTGTCCGCTGCTTCGTTGTGTGCGGCTCCTGCCTCGCAGGGCAAAGTGACCGACAAAGTCTTTATGGAAATCGACGTCAACGGCAAACCGGCCGGTCGGATTGTGATTGGTCTGTTTGGTGACACTGTGCCGAAGACGGCCGCCAATTTTCGCGCACTATGTACCGGCGAAAAAGGCAATGGCCTGACCTATAAAGGAAGCTCGTTCCATCGCATTATCCCGCAGTTCATGCTGCAAGGAGGCGATTTTACCAACGGTAACGGCACCGGTGGTAAAAGCATCTACGGCGCCAAATTCGCCGACGAGAACTTCCAAATCACCCACGATGGCCCCGGCGTGTTGAGCATGGCGAATTCTGGACCGAATACCAACGGTTCGCAGTTCTTTATCACCACGGCAAAAACCGATTGGCTCGACGGAAAGCATGTCGTCTTCGGCCGCGTGGTCGAAGGAATGGAAGTTGTCAAAATGATCGAATCGCTCGGTTCGCAAAGTGGTAAACCTCGCGCGACCGTCACGATCGTCAACTGCGGCGTCTACAACAAATAGTTGTTGCGGATTGCAAGAACACTGAATAATCCAGAAACGCCGGCCTGATTGGTCGGCGTTTTCTTTTTGCTCAGTAGAGACTCGGGCGGTTATAAAGGAAGTCACCCATAGATAGCTTCCCCCATCCCAATCCCCGCCAAAGTGCCTGATATGCCCAGATTCGTTGCGCTATTGCTCGTCATGTTCGCGACGACGCACACCCAAGCCGCCGACAAGCCGAATATCATCTTTCTCTTCGCCGACGACTACAGCTACGAATGTGTAGGCGCCTACGGGCATCCGGTGGTGCAGACCCCTAACTTGGATCAGTTGGCCAAACAGAGCACGCGATTTACACACGCGTATAACATGGGCTCGTGGAGCGGAGCCGTGTGTGTCGCTAGCCGGACCATGTTGAACACAGGGCGGTTTGTCTGGCACGCCGAATCGGTCTACAAAACGGCCGAAAAAGAACGCGCTGCTGGTCGGTTTTGGTCGGAATACATGAAGCAGGCAGGCTACGACACCTATATGACCGGCAAATGGCACGTGCCGGCCAACGCGGCCAAAGCCTTTGATACAACTGCCCACATTCGCGGCGGCATGCCAAAGGATACCGACCATGGATACAATCGCCCGCCGGCGGTAGGAGAGGATCCTTGGTCGCCGTCTGACCCGCAATTTGGCGGGTTTTGGACCGGCGGCAAGCATTGGAGCGAGGTGGTTGCCGACGATGCGATCGATTTTCTCGATACGGCGGCGAAAAAGGAGAACCCCTTCTTCATGTACCTGGCGTTCAACGCCGTCCACGATCCGCGGCAATCGCCGCAAGAATATGTGGATCGGTATCCTGCTGAAAAAGTTGACGTGCCTGACGACTTTCAGCCGCTCTATCCCGAACGCGAAGCGATGGGCGCCGGCAAATCGCTCCGCGATGAGAAACTAGCGCCGTTTCCGCGAACTCCCCACGCGATTCAAGTCCATCGCAGCGAGTATTACGCGATTATCGAGCACATGGATGTTCAAATCGGCCGAATCCTTGCTGCGCTCCAACAAAGCGGCAAAGCTGACAACACCTATGTCTTCTTCACGGGCGATCACGGCTTAGCGGTTGGTCACCACGGACTGCTGGGAAAACAAAATATGTATGACCACAGCGTGCGCGTGCCGCTTCTGGTCGCAGGACCCGGCTTGCCGCAAGGAAAAGTGTGCGAAACGCCGGTTTATTTGCAGGATATTATGGCGACAACTTTAGAATTGGCAGGGCTCGAAAAGCCGGATCATGTCGAATTTAGGAGCTTGTTACCGGTGATTCTTGGTGAGCGGGATGTCCAGTATGACGCAATCTATGGGGCCTACTTGGATCGTCAGAGAATGATCACGGTCGATGGGTACAAGCTGATTCTCTACCCGACGATCGGAAAAATAAAGCTGTTCGATTTGAGGGATGATCCGCACGAAATGCATGATTTAGCGTCAAATCCAGAACATCGCCAACGAATTCAAGAATTATTTAATCGCCTGTTCCGGTTGCAAGCCGAGGTCGGCGACCCGTTGGATTTGAAAAAAACATATCCGGATTGGCAATAAATCCACTGAAATCACCGGCAAATGAGATGATATCTTCTCAAAAATTGCCATTTGCCAGGCAGCTCGGATTTGGGGTAGACGCCCAGGTTACTTTTCCTGTGTGGAGGCCTTGCAGACCGGTCGCGAGGAGCGTTATACTGGCTCGCTTCCACCATAAGCATTGATTGGAAGCTGTAGGCGATGAAAGTTCGAGCCAGCGTTAAACGCATCTGCGATAAGTGCAAAGTAGTCCGCCGCCGCGGGAAGATTTTCGTGATCTGCGAAAATGCCCGTCACAAGCAACGTCAAGGTTAAACCGCAAGGTTTGGCTTCGATGGCGACTCGGTTTGGTTGCAGCAACGGATTCCTAAGGGAAACCGAAGCGGACTTCTCCAGTGCACGCAAACCGTTCATTTTTAAGCACATAGAGTAATTTCGACGCTACGGCGTCTTGGCAGGAGTAGAGTTATGCCCCGTTTGATGGGTGTCGACATTCCGAACGACAAACCGACCTGGATCTCGCTCACGTACTTGTACGGGGTTGGTCCGCGCACCGCTCGTGAGCTATGTGTGAAGGTTGGTATCTCGCAGGAACGCAAAGCGGGCGAGCTGCACGAAGATGAGCTAAGCCGCATCGCCGGGCTGCTGGAAACGGAATACACCGTCGAAGGTCCCCTCCGCCGACAAATCGCTCAAAACATTCAGCGTTTGAATCGCATTGTTTGCTATCGCGGCATGCGTCATCGTCGCGGTCTGCCGGTTCGCGGTCAGCGAACTCGCACTAACGCCCGAACTCGCAAGGGACCGAAGAAGACGGTCGCCGGCAAGAAGGGCGTGAAGGATCTGCGATAATTTTGCAGGTTAGTTGTTCCCATTTGGGAATAGCGAGAGACAAGCGAACATTCACCTTTCAGGAGTATTGGCGCAGTGGCCAAGGCAGCAAAGAAGAAGATTCGTCGCAACGTTTTGCAGGCGGTCGTGCATATCAAAGCGACCTTCAACAACACGCAAGTGACGATTACCGACGCCAAAGGGGATTCGCTATGCTGGGCCAGTGCCGGCACTTGCGGTTTCAAGGGTAGTCGCAAAAGCACTCCGTTCGCCGGCCAATGCGCCGCCCAACAGGCTGCTGAAAAAGCGCTGAAGTTCGGCGTGAAGGAAGTGGAAGTTCGCGTGAAGGGTCCAGGTTCGGGCCGTGAAAGCGCCATCACCGCTCTGGCCGCCGCAGGCCTGAACGTTCGGTCGATCGAAGATTGCACTCCGATCCCGCACAATGGTTGCCGTCCGCCGAAGAAACGCCGCGTCTAATCACGCAGTAGCGATTCGGTTATCCCCCCACAGCTGTTTCGAAGTTCGTCGAACGGAGAGAATCAATGCATATTCGCTGGCGCGGTCTAGAACTGCCGAGCGTCGTTAATTGCGATGCCGAAACCCTCTCGCCGACCTTTGGCAAGTTTATCGCCGAACCGTTTGAACGCGGTTTTGGTACGACGATTGGCAATAGCCTGCGACGTATCTTGCTGTCGAGCCTTGAAGGCGCCGCAGTTACGCAGATTAAGGTCCGCGGAGCGCAGCATGAGTTCACCTCGATCCCGGGTGTCGTCGAAGACATGACCGAGATTGTCTTGAACACCAAGGCGATCGTCGTCAAAAAACATTCCGAGATGACAAAAGTTGTCACGATCGAAAAGCAGGGACCCTGCACGATTACCGGCGCCGATATTCAGTGCGATCCGGAAGTCGAGATCATCAACAAAGACATTCACATTTGCACGATCACCGGCGACATTCCGTTCATGATGGAAATGGTTGTCGAATCGGGCCGCGGGTACGTTCCGGCTACCGAGCATAGCACTGCAGAACACGAGATCGGCATTATTCCGGTCGACGCCGTGTACAGCCCGGTGATTCGTGTTCGCTATGAAGTCGAAGAAACCCGTGTTGGTCAGAAAACTAACTACGACAAGCTGACCCTGGAAATTTGGACCGATGGTTCAATTCATCCTGAGTATTCGCTAGTCGAAGCGGCGAAGATTCTTCGCAAGCACCTGAATCCGTTCGTTCAATACAACGAACTCGGTTCAAAAATCAGCATCCCCAGCCGTACTCAATCAAGCGGTCTGGATCCGGTGCTGGAATCGAAGCTGAACATGAGCCTGGCCGAAATGCATTTGTCGGTTCGCGCTAGCAACTGTTTGGAATCAGAGAACATCAATACGGTCCGCGACTTGGTTCGCCGTACCGAAGATCAGTTGATGGAAGTTCGTAACTTTGGCGAAACGACGCTGACCGAAGTGCGTGAAAAGCTCAAAGAGCTTGGCCTGCACTTGGGGATGCGAGTTACACCGGCGCCGCGCTAACGAACTACATTAACAACCGTCATTTGCAATTCACACGCTTATAGTTTTTTAAGACTTTAGTAGCATGCGACATCGAAAAAAAGGCCGTGTTCTCGGACGTTCGTCCAGCCATCGCAAAGCGATGATGCGGAACATGGCGAGCAGCCTGCTTCTTTCGCTCCGTAGCGACGACGTGAACGAGTCGGGTTACGAGTATCTTCCGACCGATACGCCTGAGTCAGGTCGTAACGTGCCAAAGGTGAAGGGCCGGATCGTAACCACGATCACCAAGGCGAAAGAAATTCGCCCGTACATTGAAAAGGTCATCACCATCGCCCGCAAGGCGTTGCCGCACCTTCGCGCCGCTGAAAAGTTGGCGACGAAGCTTGCGAAGTATGACTCCAACGGCAAGGCCAACGAAGCCTATCGCGAATGGCGCAAGAGCGATGAATATGTCGCTTGGAACAACGCTCAGGCGCCGGCTTTGGCTCTACGTCGTCGTGCTGTTTCGATGTTGGGCAATCACCAAGCGGTTGACCTGCTATTCAACGAAATTGCACCGAAGTTTGAAGATCGCGAAGGGGGTTATACCCGGATTTTGCGTCTAGCTACGCCCCGTTTGGGCGACGCTGGTACGCGTGCGATCATCGAATTTGTCGGTAACGATCGTGATCGTACGAGCGAAGCTGCAGAGCGTCCTGCCTTTGAAGGCGAAGCCGCCTCGGCTGAGTAAGTAGATTCGCAGTTTTTTTACCTGCGATTCGCTTTGCTTGAATCAATCGGAAGCCGTTATACTCCCAACTTGGAGCATAACGGCTTTTTTCATGGATGGACGATCTGCGTATGCGACCTTCGGCGACGACCGCGCGGCGGGCAATTTCTTTAGTGAAGCGTAACCCACAGCCGGGTTTCGATTTCTCTTGGCACATGCGGCAATTGGTTGCTGATATGATCGCGCGTTCGCCCGAGCTAAAACATATTGATCTTAGCCGGATCGCGGTTGTCGTTGCCCAAGCCCGCAAAGATGTCTCTTACGGCGTATTCGCTTCGCTAACTCCGCTTCGCTTTGAAGGGGGATCGCCGACCACAAAGCGTAGAGGGCGCACCTATCGCGTGCAGCGTCTGGCCGATGAGCGTGGTCGCGAGATGCTCTATATCCTGACGTTCTATCTTCCGCGGTTTATGGATATGTCCTTCCAAGAGAAGCTCATCACCATCTTCCACGAGCTCTGGCACGTGAGTCCCAAGTTTGATGGGGACATACGCCGCTTGCCTGGCCGCTGTTACGCTCATTCGCACTCGCAAAAAGAATACGACGAGCAGATGGGAGTCTTGGCCAACAAATATCTGATGACTGCCCCGCTAAGGACGCTTTACCAGTTTCTAGAACTCGACTTCACGCAATTACACCAACAATTCGGCCGCGTCTACGGGGTAAAAATCCCGCGGCCGAAGATGGAATTAGTCGAACCGGCGCCTACGAAAACGAAGAACCGCCGCCGCAAAACGGGTTAATCAGGCGCCAGAGGCTCTTTTTTCTCAGTGATCTGTGGCAGAATCTGCGACATCTCGGCATTCAGCGCAATGAATTTCTTCCACTCAGCCGGGATATCTTCGTCATAGAAAATTGCCTCGACGGGGCATTCTGGAGCACAAGCGCCGCAATCGATGCACTCTTCAGGATCGATATACAGCATCTTGTCCCCTTCGTGAAAGCAATCCGTCGGGCAAACGACGACGCAATCGGTATACTTGCAGCCAAAGCACGGAGCGGTAACGACAAAAGCCATAGTGAGCCTTTCTGCGTAGGTAATTGTCTGAATCGAAGTACTCTCCCCATACATCCGATCTTCCTTGCCCCGCGGACAGAGATTCTGAGAAAAATGGAGCAGCCCGCCGACAGTTCGGAGACTCGTCTGCTACTAGATCGAATGATCGGCGGTGACGATCAGGCTGCCGAGGAGATCTTTCAGCGGTATTTCGAGTCGCTCTACACATTCACACGTCAGCGTATCTCCGTTCGACTGCAGTCGCGATTTGATGCGGATGATGTGGTTAACTCGGCCTATCGCACCTTCTTTGCGCATGCCCGAAATCAAGAGTTCGTGATCGCTCGCAGCGGCGATCTTTGGCGACTTTTGATCGCCATCACGCATCGCAAATTGCTCGGTCAGATCGAATATCACTCGGCCCGGAAACGAGATCATCGCAGAGAGCTTGGTGATGAGTCGTCCAACCATTCCAATGCGTTTGATCCACTAGCAGAGTCGCTAGCGCTTGAAGAATCGCTCGCACAATTATTAGTGAAGCTTGCGCCGTCCGATCGTGAATTGATCATCCAGAGACTGCAAGGAGAATCGACGATGACAATCGCCGAACGTATGGGAATAACGGAACGTTCTGTGCGTAGGAAACTTCAAACGCTTCGACAGCAATTTGAAGCCGAGTTGCTCGAGTAGGCGTCGCAACTGAGAGTCGGTTCACTTGGAATCAAACCTATCCACCTCTGAGCAACAGATCGTCGCCAGCTTTGAAACGATGCGTCAGCGTAGCAGCGCGGCTTTACGCGAACTTCTGCCGCAGGATGCGAGCATTTCGTTACTGGAGGAGCTTGCGCTGATTGATTTCGAGCTACGCTGGCGCAAGTGCAATCGCCGATTTGCCAAGACTCAACCACCACTTTTCGCAGACTCAGTCAGGTTGCTGAACGAATCCGGGTTTCACATCGATGTCAGCGATTCATTGATAGCCGATGCGTTCTATACCGTATCACTCTTTGGGAGTGCGCAGGATGCGGCATCATTTCTAACGCCATTGAATGAACGCCAACAGCTGGAATTGTTGATGATTCAACAATCGGCAGAGCGAGAGCGGGTCGTAGGTCAAGCAACGCCAACAACGAAGCCCTTCGAAATCGATTATCACGAGTTAGTCTTTGAACGAATGATCGGTCGCGGCAGTAGCGGCCGCGTCTACCAAGCAAGATGGAGTCGCCAACCCACCAAAATCGCAATCAAAGCACTCTATCGAAAACTTCAACACGATCCCCTAGCAATGGCGATGTTCGAGCATGAGGCGGCAGTCTTGCAGCGCTGCATCCATCCAAACATCGTCGGCTGCTACGGCTGGGGACGATTTCCCTCAGGAGGTAGATTTTTAGTACTAGAGTACGTGGATGGCGGGACGCTTGAGCAGGCAATTCGTCAAAGCATGATGGATCCGTCTCGGCGACGAAATCTCTTCTTAAAGATTGCCGCTGCCGTTGAACATGCACACCAAATTGGCGTTATCCATTGCGATCTCAAACCGCAAAACATTCTATTAACGGAATCCGGTGACGTCCGAATTGCGGATTTCGGACTCGCACAATTGGTCGAGGGTGAGCTTCCGATCTTTCGCGGAGGTACTGTAGGTTACATGCCGCCAGAGCAGTCGGAAGAAGAGTACTTTCGGCGGCCTACGACGGACATTTATGCCCTAGGCGGCATTCTCTACTTCGCTGTAACCGGTAGAGAGCCTGCAGAGAATACGCTGCCTGGACTATCTGAAGAATCAGGGACTACTCCAATCATTCGACGTTGCCGCGAAGCGGATCCCACTCGGCGATATCCATCGGTCGCTGCACTCACGGCAGCGATTGCGGCGACTAATCCAACTGCTTTCTAAATCGGGCAATACTCGCCGACAGGATCAGCAGGCAGCAGCTTGACAGTCCGACGATCGATGGGATCAGGTCGATGAAGTCGGCATCGCGTAAGACGATGCCGCGGAGGATCTCGATGAAGTAAGTCACCGGGATGGCGAAGGTCAGCAGATAGATCGGCAGCGGCATCTCGCTGCGAGGGAACATGAAGCCAGAGAGTAGTACCGACGGCAACATGATTAGAAACGCGAACTGCAGTGCCGCAACTTGCGTTTTAGCCAACGTCGAAACTAATAGCCCCAGACCTAGAGAGCAAACGATAAACAGTGACGACAATACGATCAGCAAGAGCAAGTTGCCGCGGATTGGTACGTCGAAGACGTAAACCATCACGGTCAGCACTAACAGCATTTCGATTAAGCCGATGATGGAGTAAGGGACTAACTTGCCCAATACCAGCCCCGCGCGACCGACTGGCGTTACGAACAATTGCTCCAGTGTTCCTAATTCTCGTTCGCGGACGATTGCAAACGCCGTTAGAAACAGGGTTACCAGCTGTAAGATAATACCGACTAGACCGGGGACAAAAAATCGAGCGCTTTCCAGGTCGGGGTTGTAGAGCAGTCGCGGGCGAACTTCGATGGGCAGCGCCAATTCGCCCCATGGATCACGAGCGGGCGCTCGTTGTACGTCCGCCGCTTCTGCTTTGGCGCGGCCAATCGAAAGATTCAAGCCCAGCAGCGCAACCGCGTTTTGTGCTGTTGTTGCAACCTGTGAATCACTGCCATCAATTAAGACTTGCACTTGTGCCTGACGACCTTGCGCCAAGCTGTCGCTGTAGTTAGGTGGGATCAAGACGCCCACTTTTGCTCGCCCCGAGGTAAGCGAGCGCTGGAAGCTATCCTCGTCATACACCTTACCGATCAATTTCAATTTGCGCGTATTGACCAGTGCATCAATCAATCGCTGGCTATCTTGCCGACCATCCAAATCATAAACAACCATCGGGATATTTTCGATTTGGATATCGATCGCATAGCCAAAGATCAGTACCTGCATGACCGGCACAACAAACATGAAGAAGAGTGTGCTCGGCTGACGGCGAATGTGTGACATCTCTTTGATAAAGACAGCGAGCAAGCCGTCAGTGGAACGTCCGGTGAGTGTAGTTGCTTGTTGCTTTCGCAGAGCAGGGGAGGGCGTTGAGTCCGCTTTGGCTCTCTGCTCGTCAGCCGCGGCCACTGAATCTAATCGAATCGTCTCCGTTAACTCGCCATTCTTGTGACGTTCTTCGGCATTCTTGGTCAGCGTGACAAATACATCTTCCAACGTTGGTGCGATTTCACGGATTGGCAGCTTGTCGACTGTTGTTTCCAGATCGGCAGCTAGTTGCTCGTGCGTGTACGACTCGTCCACCAGCGCATGAATCATCTCGCCAAACAGGGTAGCATCCCGGACCTGTTCGACATGAATCAATTTGGTGAGCCCGGCTGAAGGGTTCTGAGCGTCAATTTCGATCCGCATTGTCCCCTGCGGCGTAACATCGGGAAGTTGCTTTAATTCTTCGCCACGTCCCAGGACCAGCAGTTTGGACATGAAGATATAACCGACGTCGGTGCAACGTTCCGCTTCGTCCATGTAGTGGGTCGTGACAAACAGGGTGACTCCCTGCGCAGCCAACTCAAACAGCAAATCCCATAACTGACGCCTCGCGACTGGATCGATACCTGCGGTCGGCTCATCTAGGAACAGAACATCTGGCTCATGAATCAATGCACACGCCAGCGCCAATCGCTGTTTCCAACCGCCAGAGAGGGTGCCCGACAGCTGATCGATGCGATCCCCCAGACTTGTCAATTCGAGCACGGCTTGGCGGCGTTCTTTCTGTCGCTCATCGGTCAGACCATAGATTCGTCCATAGAAGTCGAGATTCTCCCGAACCGACAGATCGCTATAGAGACTGAACTTTTGCGACATATAGCCAATGCGACGTTTGATCTCTTCAGGATCTTTGTGGACGTCAAAGCCAAGTACGGAAGCATCGCCAGAAGTCGGCTCTAGCACGCCGCACAGCATCCGAATAATTGTCGACTTGCCGCTCCCATTCGGTCCCAGCAGTCCAAAGATAGCTCCGCGACGGACATCAAAGCTGACGTCATCCACGGCGATCAGATCACCAAACGATCGAGAGAGTCCGGTGACTCGGATTACGGGCTCGCTCATGAGATTACTTATTTCTCGGTTCGAGCCAAACGTCGGCGGCCATACCAGATCGCAACTTGTCGAGGCCGTCAAGCAACGTTACTTTGATCCGAAATACTTGCTTGGAGCGTTCCTCCGGCGTTTGTACATTGTTGGGTGTGAACTCCGCGTTTCGTGCGATGAAGGTGATCTCTCCTTGAAACTCACTATCGAAGCTATCCACGGTGATCGGCAGCTTCTGCCCAATTTTGATGTTCAGATGGTTTTCGGGGACATAAGCTCGCACCCACAATTTGTTCGGATCAATCAACGTCAACATTGGTGCATTGGGCGCCATTAGGTCGCCAGGCTCCAGTTCGAGCGCTTCGACGATCGAGTCACTAGGAGCTCTGATATCTAGCTCTTCGATTCGCGTTTGAATTGCCGCAACATTGGCTGTGGCCGCGGCGACAGCTGCGGAGGCCTGGGCGATATCTTCCGCTCGATAGCCAGACTTCATCAGTTCGTACTGCTGAGTTGCCTCGTCAAGCGCCGCACGTGCTTCCGCAATCTCTTCCTTGCGTGTCCCTTCAACTAATAGTGAAAGGTTATTTTCTTTCACTATCGAATTGTTCTCGGCTTCATGTAAAAGATCCGCGACGCGATCTATATTCTCTTGCGTGCTGGCGCCTTTTTTGAAGACCTCTTGTTCGCGTTTAAAGTTTGCTTGGGCCAGCTCCAACTGCGAAGAGGCCATTTTCAGTTCTGCCCGCGAAGCTTCAAGTTCTTGCTTACGTGGACCATCGACCAGTTTCTTTAGTCGTGCGGTCAACTGATCGACCTGGGCTTTTGCTTGCGCGACTTCTTCTACGCGGAATCCAGACTTTAGCTTCGAGAGCACCGCTTGCTTGTCATCTTGTTCGGCTTTTGCGGCTGCGAGTTGTTCATTAAGATCGAACGGCTCTAAGCGGACGAGCACCTGACCTTTTTTGACGCGGTCCCCTTCATCGGCCAATACTTCGGCGATGCGTCCGCCTACGCGCGAACCGAGTCGGATATCTTCGGCTTCGATATAGCCTGAGACTTTCAGTGGTTCGTGCCGCAGTTGGCTATATGCCAACAGCGATCCAAATACCAAAACCAAGACAGCGATGACGGCGACACGGAGCATCATAGCTACACTTACCTGGCGAGGTGATAGTTGCCATTCGGCCTGGGCGCCGAGACGAGAAACGTCGGCAACTTTAACACTGGACTGCAGATCAGCCTGCGAGCAAAAACGCAATGTAATCGAAGCGGCGAAGGTTTGCGTCGTCCTATAGACGCTTTATGCCGATTGTACGAATTCTATGCTTCCAAGCTCGGTAGCGCCAGCGCGTGAACTATTTGACGCTCAGCATTCTTTCGAGCGCCGTCAGTGACCATTTCGACGTTTCTTCGTCGACGCGGACGATATTGACCGGGCTGCCTGCGTCCAAATTTTCTAAGCTCCAGCAAAGATGGGCCAAGTCGATGCGATACATCGTGGCGCACATGCATACCACCGGCGAAAGAAAATGAATCTCTTGCTCGGGATGTTCCTGTTTTAGGCGATTCACAAGATGCAATTCAGTGCCGATCGCCCATTTGGTTCCGGCCGGAGCGTTGCGAACTGTTTCAATAATTTTTCCGGTCGAACCAGACACGTCTGCAATCTCGTTCACTTCTTGCATGCATTCGGGATGGACCAAAATTTGAATGCCGGGGATATCACGTCGCAGTGCGGCGACATGTTCTTGCTTGAACATTTGATGGACGCTGCAGTGTCCCTTCCACAGGATCACCTTTGAGTTGCGGATCGCCTCTGAAGTATTGCCGCCAAGCTCTGCTTCGTAGGGATTCCAAACTGGCATCTGCTCGTTGGTGATTCCCATCGTCAACGCCGTGTTGCGGCCAAGATGCTGATCCGGGAAGAAGAGGACGCGACTGGTTCGGGCAAATGCCCATTTTAAAACCGCCGCAGCATTACTCGAAGTACAGACGATCCCTCCGTGTCGGCCGACGAATGATTTTAAACTGGCGGCCGAATTGATGTAGGTGACCGGCGTGATGTCATTCGTATCGATCAGTTCGCCCAGATCTTCCCATGCATTCTCAACCTGATCAATTGCCGCCATATCGGCCATCGAGCAACCGGCCGCCATGTCGGGCAGCACCACATCCACGCGCTGTCCGTCACGGGCAGCGATTTTATCGGGATGATTCGCCAGGATATCGGCGGTTTCCGCCATAAAATGAACGCCACAGAAGACGATACTTCGACACTCACCGCTTTCGGCCGCCATCTTGCTGAGCTGATAACTGTCGCCGCGCAAATCCGACAACGCAATCACTTCATCCTGTTGATAGTGATGCCCCAAGATCATCAGGCGACTACCTTGCTTGCGGCGGACCGCGTTGATGCGCTCGGTCAGTTCTTCGTTGCTGAGCGAACGATAGGGGGCAAAGTCGAATGCCGGAGTCTCAAGCGTCGTGGTCATGGCGCTAAATGCTTTTCTGCCGATAGTAAAAAGGAAACGGCCAATTATACCCCTCGAAGTCTATAGGCTGTAGAGCCGGACCTGTCAGGAATCACTTCCGGAAGTTCTGCGATAGTTCAAGCCGATTTTTATAGGCCAAATCGGCCAACTTTGCACAACGCAGCAGTCAGGGCGCAATGAAATGCAATGTACCTGCGCGCAGTGAGCTAAATCGGACGCTAGCTCGGATTGGCATAACGTGTATCTCGCCCCCGTCAGCACTGCACAGGAATTAAGCAGTGTCCAAGATCTTCACCTAAACCAATCCGTTAGATGGTAATTAGGTGGAGAGCGGTCGCCTTGTTGGTTTGGCATATCAATTGCCTAACATCGTCTAGTCCGACCTTTTAAGTACCGGTTTGACTTCACAAGGAAAGAGAACGATGAGCCTTGGATTTTTGATTGACATGGATGGCGTAATTTATCGCGGCAGTCAGCTAATTGACGGCTCTGATCGCTTTATCGCAACTCTGAAAAAGAAGCAGATCCCCTTTTTATTCCTGACCAACAATAGCCAGCGTACGCGTCGTGATGTCGCGGCCAAGTTAAATCGGATGGGAATCGATGTCGAAGAAGATCGCATCTTTACTTGTGCGATGGCGACTGCTCGATTTCTCGCCAAGCAAAAGCCCGGCGGCACTGCGTTCGTGATTGGTGAAGGGGGGCTGCACAATGCGCTGCATCGTAATGGCTACGCGATCGTCGATCATGCACCAGATTATGTGGTTGTGGGCGAAGCGCGTTCGATCACGCTCGAGATGCTTGATGCGGCGGTGCAGATGGTTCTGGATGGCGCGCAATTGATCGCGACCAATCTCGATCCGAATTGCCCAACCAAATCTGGTACGCGCAGCGGCTGCGGCGCGACAGTATCGTTTATCGAAAAAGCAACCGGCAAAACAGCCTTCAGCGTCGGCAAACCGAGTCCAGTGATGATGCGTTCGGCCCAGTGGGAGCTCGGAGTTCGCTCATGGGAAACCGTAATGATCGGTGACACGATGGAAACCGATATACTGGGCGCCGTGCAGATGGGATATTACGCCACATTGACGTTGAGCGGCGGTTCGCGCGCCGAAGATTTGCCCTCCTATGCATTTCGTCCCGACCGCGTGATTAACTCCGTCGTGGATTTGATCGAGGACATCGAAAATGATGCGATGCTCCCAGCTTGGGATCACAGCAGCATGTCGCATCCACTGGAAGAGAGTGAACGTTCGATGTACGCAGCTGCCCGCGGCGCATAAACGACCTTCGCAAAACAGGGGCAGGCCTTTGCCTGCCCTCCAGTGCGGACGTCAAGCGAAACTAGCCAGGAATATGCTCGCCTGCGATCAGATCCTCAAACGTCTGGCGCTCGCGGATCAGATGGGTTTGGCCATCTTGAATCAGAACCTCGGCGGCCAAAGGCTTTGAGTTGTAATTCGAACCCATCACAAAACCGTAGGCGCCTGCACATTCGATGACCAGGAAGTCTCCGATTGCTGCGGCAGGCAAACTGCGCGTGCCAACAAAGCCACCTTCTTCCTGCGTGAAGATATCGCCCGACTCGCAGAGCGGTCCACCGACGACTACGTCTAGGTGGGGACGCTCATCACTATCGCCGCTTGCCAGAGCAATCGACATCGGATGATAGGAGCCGTACAGAATTGGTCGAGCCAAGTTGTTGAAGCCTGCGTCGACTACGTAAAACTTGTTTTCGCCCATCGATTTAATGGCGCGAATTTCGGCCAGCAAATATCCAGCTTCTGCAGAGAGGTAACGACCTGGTTCAATTTCCAGCGAAATCGAATGTCCGAACGAATCTTGCAGGCGATTGCGGACACCGTCCCATAGCTCAAAATATTGCGCGAGGTCGACGTAGGATTGCGACGCATTATAAGGAATCGGCAAGCCGCCTCCAGCGCTGATGGTGGTGATGGTCCGACCCACTTCGAGCGCCGCTTTCTCCATCGCGCCGCACACCTGGGCTAAATGTTCGAGATCGGTTCCTGAGCCAATGTGCATGTGCAGACCGGTTACGCGAACACCGTGTTGATCAGCGATGATCAAACATTCGTTCAGCTGTTCGTGCCAGATACCGTGCTTCGATTGCTGGCCGCCGGTATTGGTCTTTTGACTGTGCCCATGTCCAAAGCCCGGATTGATTCGCAGGGTGATTTCGCTGCCCGGCGCCGCTTCGCCTAGTTGGGCGATCATGTCAGGCGAACCGCAATTGACGTGGAGTCCATGTTCGACGCACAGGGCCAGCGCTTCGTGGTCAAAAATATCGGCGGTGTAGACGATCGGCGCCGGTTCTCCCTTGGCGCCATAACCGGCGGCCAGAGCGCGACGGATTTCCCAGGCACTGACCGCATCGACCATCACCCCATTTTTCCGCATGAGATCAAGAATCGCGAGATTCGAGCAGGCTTTTTGCGCATAACGAATGACATCAAATGCGCGGAGGTCGTTGATCCGTTCGATGATTTTTGCGGCATCGTAGATAAAAGCAGGAGTGCCATATTTTGCCGCCAGATCGAGAACCGAGACTCCGGCGATTTCGGTGCGAAGCGTCTTGAATTGCGGCACGGTCGGCATATCTGGTCTACCTGTTAGCATCAAAGGAGGTAAGGAAGCAGAGAGAATAGGTCATTTTAGATTCTGAGCCTCAATCGGGACACGCCCCATTGAGAGCGGTTCGCCGGACTTAGGCCAGTAATTCCGCGATCGCTTCTGCCGCAGTCACCGGTCTTTGGCAGGCGAAATTCTCGCATATAAAGACGGTTCCATCGGCATGGGGCAAAGGAGCCTTCCCCGCAAGGATCGGGTGCAGCGGTGAGTCCTTTGCGATCGTGGTTGTGGGAGAAATGCAGGCGACAACACCATTGGGGGTGTAACTGCGACGCAGCTCTTTCAGGAATTGGCTCGTCGTCCCGGAGTTCGGATCTCCCAAAATCACAACTTCTCGGGCAGGGCCCAGATAGCGATCGACCGCAGCCAGCATCTGACCAGTCGCGGTGGGATGTTTTTTCATCAAGGGGGCGGCGACGCGCATCGCCGTCTGGGCTTCGCTAAGTAGCTTGGCGTCTCCCAACAGGGCGCCCAATCGCAACAGGACGACAGCCGCCATCGAATTTCCGCTGGGGACGCTGTTGTCGTACAGGTCTTTGTTTCGCGCGATCAGTTGTTCGTGATCATCTGCCGTAAAGTAAAAGCCGCCGCCGACCGAGTCGCTAAAATGACGAATCATGAGATTTGTGAGATCGATAGCTCGCTGCAACCACCGTGCATCAAAGCTCGCTTCATAGAGCGAAACGCACGCATTAGCGAGATTCGCATAGTCGTCCAGATAGGCGGCCAATTTGGCGATACCATGACGATAAGAGTGAAGCAAACGACCCTCATCGTCAAACATCTGGTCGAACACAAAGTTGGCTGCTCGCTCGGCCGCAATCAGATATTTAGGCTCGTTCAACGCGCCTGCCGCTTTGGCCAGGCTGTCGATCATTAGGCCATTCCAACTGACCAGGACTTTATCGTCTTTGGCGGGACGAATTCGCTGGTCGCGAACCTTCAATAGTTTTTCGCGGGCAACGTCCAGTTCGCTCCGCAGTTGCATGAGATCTAGATTTTTCTGGCCACCCCAATCTTCGATCGACTGCGGCAGGTTCAAAATGCTTTTGCCTTCGAAGTTTCCAGACTGGCTGACGTCATAGATCTCGCAAAAACGGCGCCCCTCCTCTTCTCCGAGGATTTCGATGATTTCCTGTGGAGACCAAACGTAGAACTTGCCTTCCTCCCCTTCGCTGTCAGCGTCCTCGGTGCTTTGGAAGCCGCCAGCTTCGTCGGTCAGATAGTGAAGGACATAATCGCACGTTTGACGGGCGACACGGGCAAAGTCTTCGCGACCGGTGGCGCGAAAGCCGTCTATATAAATTCCGGCAAGCAACGCATTATCGTAAAGCATCTTTTCAAAGTGAGGAACCAGCCAGCGTTCGTCCACCGAGTAACGCGCAAAGCCGCCGCCGAGATGATCATAGATTCCTCCACGCGCCATTTGATCCAAATTGTGGACCGCCATTTCCAGAGCACGACTGTGGGGTTCGCGGCGACTATAACGTAGGCAAACCTCGATATCCATCGTGTGCGGAAACTTTGGCGATCCGCCAAATCCGCCGTTGCGAAAATCGTAGATCGATTCGAGATACTTGTACGCGTCGTCTAGCAAACTCATGCCGATCGTTTCGCCAGAGTCTTCGGCCTGCCCAATCTCTTGCAATCTCTCGGCGAATTTTTCGGATTGCTCCAGGGCGATTGCGCGGCGATTGTCCCACGCATCTATGACGGCTCTTATTACCTGATCAAACCCGGGCATCCCGCCGCGCGAAGTCGGCGGCCAGTAGGTTCCGCCGAAGAACGGTTTGAGCTGCGGCGTCAAAAAAACCGACATCGGCCAGCCGCCGCGACCGGTCAGCATTTGCACCGCGTTCATGTAGATCTGATCCAGATCCGGACGCTCTTCGCGGTCTACCTTGATCGCAATGAAGTGCTGGTTGAGATATTCAGCGATTTGCTGATTCTCAAAACTTTCATGCTCCATCACATGACACCAGTGACAGGCCGAATAGCCGATTGAAAGAAAGATCGGCTTGTCCGCTTCTACCGCTTCGGCGAGTGCTGCTTGATCCCAAGGGCGCCAATCCACCGGATTGGCGGCATGTTGCAAAAGATATGGACTCGATTCTGATGCGAGACGATTCGCCATTTGGATCTCCGGTGACGCCGTTAACGCCGAGTTCAGGTGGTCTGCGAAAGCGGAAGTTACTTGAAGCTATGCTCTGCGGACGGAAAGTCGCCGTCGCGAACTTCTTCGCAGTATTGCTTGGCGGCAGTCGTGATTTGCTCGCGTAAGTTGGAGTAGGCTTTGACAAATTTCGGAACATAGCCGCCGGTCAGTCCAAGCATGTCATTGACGACTAGGACTTGACCATCGCAGCCGACGCCAGCGCCAATGCCGATCGTGGGGATTGTCAGTTCCGCCGTAATTTTCGCCGCAGCACTCTGGGGAACGCATTCCAGTACTAGGCCAAAAGCTCCGGCGTTCTGCGCCGCCAGTGCATCGGCCATCAGTTGTTCTTCGTCTCGCTGGACTTTGTACCCCCCCATTTGCATAACCAATTGGGGGCGAAGGCCGACATGGGCCATGACCGGAATGCCTGCCGAAACGAGTCCGGCAATGACTTCGGCCTGCTCGACTCCCCCTTCTAGTTTGACCGCCTGAGCGCCAGTTTCTTTCAAAATGCGCCCCGCACTTTCGATGGCGCTATAGACGCCGAGATGAAAACTGGGAAACGGCAAGTCGACAATAACCAAGGCGCGACGGACCGCGCGGGCCACCATTTTGGCGTGATAGATCATTTCGTCGAGAGTGACCGGCAAGGTGGTGTCATGTCCTTGCACGACCATCGAAAGACTATCCCCGACTAGCAACGAGTCGACGCCAGCCTCGTCCAATAGTTGCGCCATTGTGTGATCATAAGCGGTCAGCATCGAGATTTTTTTGCCGTCCCGTTTCATCGCAACAAATTTTGGAACGGTGACGCGATCCGACGCAGGTTTGTGAGAGGACATCAGCGGGCCATCTGGGGGGATAGGGGTAAGTGAAGCGAATCAGTGCGTCATGCTTCGATTGTCGCGGTGAGCCCTTTCGCAGGCAACCGCCGCCCTAGCAGGAGAAAGGTGATTGACGCAAAGTTCACGGGCGAAACGGCCTGCAAAGTTGAAATATCACCCGGTAGTTCGTCTCTGTAGGGAGAAGAAAGTAGCAGCGGCTGGTCGAAGCATCTATTTGCTTGCCTTGGGTACGGCTATCCCCAGGTCAAAGACTGCTAATTGAGGCAAATGGTCGCTGAGAGAAAATGCTTTTTCGTCCAAGCTATTTAGTAGGAAAGCACCTTCGGAGAGTGCTCGAGATTCTACGATTTGGTTGGCGAGCGGTCCATGCGCCATGACGTAATCAATTCGCCGTTGATGACCGACCGGCTGGAAGGTTATCCCATCGTGTTTGCCAGCTTTTGCAAATGTGTCGATCCAGCCAGCGTCGAGCCAAAGTTGGTATTCTTCTGACTCGGGAGGATGGTTGAGATCGCCCAGCAGCAACATCGAATGGCCAGCATCCAGATCTTTTTGCATCGCGGCCAGCATCGCTTTGATTTCTAGAAGGCGAACCGTCGGATCGGAGACCGGATAGAGATGGGCAGAGTGAACAATCAAGGGTTGGCCGCTAGAAAGCTTGATAGTGGCCCGGCCCCAGTGCCGCGTAAAAAGTTGGTTGGGGCGCGGATGGCCAAGCGGGACGTTTTGTGAAGCGGAAATCTCAAAGCGCGTGAGGAGAGTGCCTGGCCAATTGCCGCCGCTGGGAAAGCGAACATGATTCATCCCCAAATGTTGAGCGATCTCCTGGGTTATCGATTCACGCGGTGATTCAGAAAAGGTGATGATATCTGGATCGTGTAAAGCGAGTTCGATTGCGAAACGCTTCGCCATTTGCTCCAATTTCACCGCTTTTTTGGCAAGTGATCGATCGTGTGGCCAGCCTTTGCCAGCGTAGATATTGTAGGCGATTACTCGTAGTGGTTGCGATTTATGATCCGTCGCATATGCAGGCAACTCGGTAGCGAAAAGACCTGTTGCGCTCATCGCAGCGCAAAAGCCGCGTCGTGAAATCTTCATGGCCGAGTTTTCTCTGTGTTTTGAGATTTTGCGATAAAACAGGTCTATTGTCGCACGAAGGCTTGCGAAGTTCTATTGCAACGGCAAGAAGAGTCGCTGGAAGTGATTGCAGGAGACACGTTTAGCGCACGAAAAAAAGCTCGTGATAGATATCTCTATCACGAGCTTCGTATAAAAATGGTTGTGACCCAGTTAAGCGTTATGAGGCTGTCCCACCGTTAGATGTCTATTGTACAGGCGAAGATCTTTCGATCGTCGCTGCTTACCGGAGTAAGCGACGCTAGAAGGAAGTGTGAGTCTTCCTGAGTCATCTAACAGTTTTCCTTAGAAAGGAGGTGATCCAGCCGCAGGTTCCCCTACGGCTACCTTGTTACGACTTAGTCCCAATCGCAGAGTTCACGTTCGGCGCCTGCCTCTCTTGCGAGTTAGCTTAGCGACTTCGCGTGCACCCCACTTTCGTGGCTTGACGGGCGGTGTGTACAAGGCTCAGGAACATATTCACCGCGGTATGCTGACCCGCGATTACTAGCGATTCCGGCTTCATGCAGGCGAGTTGCAGCCTGCAATCCGAACTGAGGCGCGTTTTCTGGGATTTGCTTACTCTCGCGAGTTTGCGTCCCTTTGTTCGCACCATTGTAGGACGTGTGCAGCCCTAGTCATAAAGGCCATGAGGACTTGACGTCATCCCCGCCTTCCTCCGGTTTCACACCGGCAGTCTCTCTAGAGTCCCCGACATTACTCGCTGGCAACTAGAGATAGGGGTTTCGCTCGTTAAGGGACTTAACCCGACATCTCACGACACGAGCTGACGACAGCCATGCAGCACCTGTGCAAAAGCTCTCCGAAGAGCACTCTCCCCTTTCAGGGAGATTCTTAAACATGTCAAGACTAGGATAAGGTTCTTCGCGTAGCCTCGAATTAAGCCACATCCTCCACCGCTTGTGTGAGCCCCCGTCAATTTCTTTGAGTTTCAGCCTTGCGACCATACTCCCCAGGCGGAGCACTTAACACTTTCGCTACGACCGAGAAGATGTGGGAGTCCCCTCGATCCAGTGCTCATCGTTTACAGCTAGGACTACCGGGGTATCTAATCCCGTTCGCTCCCCTAGCTTTCGTGCCTCAGCGTCAGTAGAGACCCAGTGAGCCGCCTTCGCCGCCGGTGTTCCTGATGATATCAACGCATTTCACCGCTCCACCATCAGTTCCGCTCACCCCTATCTCCCTCAAGCCCTACAGTTTCAGGCGCAGTTCCACGGTTGAGCCGTGGGATTTCACACCTGACTTGTAGGGCCGCCTACGCACCCTTTAAGCCCAGTAATTCCGAATAACGTTCGGACGGTTCGTCTTACCGCGGCTGCTGGCACGAACTTAGCCCGTCCTTCCTCTGAGGATCAGTCAAAATTTCTTCCCCTCTGACAGCGGTTTACAACCCGAAGGCCTTAATCCCGCACGCGGCATCGCTTGGTCAGGCTTGCGCCCATTGCCAAAGATTCTCGACTGCAGCCACCCGTAGGTGTCTGGGCAGTATCTCAGTCCCAGTGAGACGGGCCACGCTCTCACGCCCGCTAACCATCGTAGCCTTGGTGGGCCATTACCCCGCCAACAAGCTAATAGTGAGCAGTCTCATCCCCGGGCGCCGGAACTTTGATCCGTAGATGTTATTTGGTATTACTGCCAGTTTCCCGACACTATCCCAAACCCGAGGGTAGATAAACCACCTGTTACTCTCCCTTTCGCCGCTGTCCCCTCGAAAGCAAGCTTTCTCAGTTATCGCGCGACTTGCATGCCTAATCCATGCCGCCAACGTTCATTCTGAGCCAGAATCAAACCCTTCAATTGTTATATGCTTTTACGACTTACCGAAGTAAATCGCTTATGAGCAACAGTTAAAGTGTTTGAACTGCTCTTTGCAAAACAATTCAAATACAGTTCATCGTGATTTTAGCCTCGCAAAGACATCCTCAAGCCGAAGCCTGAATCGATCTTTGTGAAGCACAGCCTCACGCCGAACTTAACAGAGGTCACAACCAAATTGTCAAAGATCAAAGCTCGAGAAACGTGGTCTCTCGTTTTTTGTTTTCCTCACTGTCAGGGCCAATGCCCTCAGGTGAGACGGTCTATCCTATAGGATTGGCGCTGGGCGTCAACAGGCCCAACACGTTTTTGCGCAGATTTCATGAACATACGTCGAAAACCCCGAGAAAACAGGCGTTTTGGCCGCGTAAATTTTGAAAGATCCGTCGTTTGGGACGCCGCTGGATTGACATCTTTGCGGCTTTCATGAGGCTCGATTCAGGAGTATGCTTGACCCTTGTTCCGTTTGATTCCTTCTTGAAGCGTTTTTCATGTTGACTGCCTGCCGAGGTGTTCGCGGTGCTACCACCGTTGAAAACAATGATCGTGGTGAGATCTTGCGTGCAACGCGAGAATTGTTGGCCCTCATGATTCGGCAAAACGGAATCGAAGGGCAAGATGTCGGCAGTGCGATCTTTACCATCACCAGTGACCTAAACGCTGAGTTTCCGGCTTTGGCTGCACGGCAACTCGGCTGGATGGATGTGCCCCTGATCTGCACCCACGAAATCAGCGTGCCAGGCTCGCTGCCGATGTGCATCCGAATCATGCTCAACTGGAATACAACCAAGTGTCAAAAGGAAATTCAGCACGTCTACATTAAACAAGCGGTGCGGCTGCGCCCTGACCTTTCGGATTTGCCTCCGGTCGATTGGAAGGCGTTGGATGCTTGGATCGAAGCGCAGATGACTAGCATTAAATAGGCGACGCGACTCGCAGTTCTTTGTTGCTCGAGTTGCGTAAGTCCATTGTTGTTAAGGGGATACGGCAGGTATGTCTGAGAGGGCTTCAGCCCATTTTGCTTCTTCGCCCAGTGTGGGCACGACTGCCGCATGCCATTCTTGGGCGGCTGAGTAGAAGCTAGTTGCCGTCTGAGTCGGAAGCGGCATCGTCAGTTAGGGGGCAGGGTTCGCCCTAGTTTGTCTCAGCGGATGGCGACTTTCTTGCCATCTAATTTGCGATTAATTTCGCTTAACGATATCCTCCAATAAGACCGTTCCCGATTTCGCACGTCGATAATTCGCCCTCTGGTGGTTTAAGCGTGGATGGGGATGTCGATTCTGGCAGGAGGCGATGCCGTGACGGATATGTATGTCGCGTATGCGATTGTCGCTGGACTCTCGATTGCAGCATTCTTTGCTGTCCGCTCAGTTTCTAGAGATTGGTCGTACGGCTCACTAAACTTTCTCGCTGTCTTCATCGTCCTGGCTATCTCAGGGTATTCCTGGTTTCTGTGGGACAACGAAGTGATGACCTATTGGCTTCCCTTCTCAGCGCTATTGGTGCTGGGAAACTGGTTCCCGATCGGGGCGGCCGCGATGGCCGCCGTTGTCTCGAATCGGCTGCAAGATCAGGGATCACGACGAGCGTTGCCGATGGCGGCGATGTTGTGCGTGGGCGGTTTTGCGGCCGTTTATATGGTTCTCGGCAGCCCGCCCCGTTGTGGCAACTTGTGGAGTAGCGACGGAATTTGCTTTCAAACAACGCAAAAGACATGTTCCGCCGCGTGCGCCGCGACTCTGTTAGGACAATACGGCCTTTCGGCTTCGGAGCAGGAAATGGCCGAGCTTTGCTTTACCCGCAAGGGAACGTCCTGGAAGGGGGTTTACCGCGGTTTAAAGCTCAAGACGGCCAACGCAAATTTGCATGTTTCGGCTGAAAGAATCGATTTTGATCAACTTGCCCAGTTAAAACGACCTGTTTTGCTTCAGGTCGGTATTCCGCAATGGCAATCGCAGAACAATGCAAATGGGCTTGAGCAGGAAGAGGGGTGGAAGCCAGGAGCGATGCACTCGGTGATTTGTCTGGGGGTGCTTAACGAAAATCAGGTGTTAGTCGCCGATCCAAATCCAAGCATCGGCGTTGAAGTCTGGCCACGTGAATCTCTGCAACGTCTCTGGCGCGGCAACGCAATCTATTTGACGCCGGAGGCGTCCAGCCAAGCCGGGCTAATTGAAAACAACCTGCGGGCTCAGTACGCCTTCCACTAAGGGGCGGCAATGGTCTGAATCAAGCGTTCTTCCGTGATCAGAACCTCGATCCGTAGGTCGTGCGGCTCTACTGGTATCTCGTTCGCAAGTTGGCATTCAAACGCCAGGGCAGAGATCGTCGTCTGCGATGGCATTTCGCCCAGCAAGCGATCGAAGTATCCCTTACCATATCCGAGCCGATTGCCGCGTAGGTCAAAAGCGACGCCCGGCAAGATCGCCGTCTCGATTTCAAGCGGTGAAATCGCTTTCGAATCTCGAAGTTCAATGCGTGGTTCTAAGACACCAAAACGGCCTTGGGTAAGTTCCGCAAGATCGCTGAGCAGGAAGAGCCCCAAGCGTTCGTCGTCTAGGCAGTAGGGAACGACAACGCGTTGACTGCTGCCGAGCAGCTTTGTCAATAGCGGTCGCGTCTCTACTTCGCTACGTGCACTGACGTAGCATAAAACGGTGGTGGCCGATTGCAGAGTCAACCACTCGGTGATTCGCGAAAGGATCTTAGCGTTCTTTTCAGCTCGATCGAGCAGCGCGTCTCGGTCGGCTAGATGGCGTTGTCGGAGGATCTGTTTAAGTCGAATTACGTCGGGCACAGCAGGGATTTATTTGAGGCAGAGGTTAGGGAGCCAAGGGTGGGAACAGCGGCTGGCCGAAGAAGTAAAGGTGCAGCACCGCGCTGGAGCGTATTGCTGCGACCAGCAGCAGAAACATCGCCAAGATCAGCAGGAACCAGGCTTGGCGAGCGGGGGTTGCACCAGCACGCCAAATAATGATGCCGACGGCAAATATGGCGAGCGGAGCCCCAGCGATCGATACCAGGCAAAGCAGCGCACCCAAGCCGCCGGTCCCCAACGCAAGCGGAAGCCAGGGGACTGCTCGCTGAGAGCTTGGAGTTTCATCCACCATGCGAAAGGGAGAGTCCAGCCGAAGCGGGGGACTGGGAACCAGTTCGGCCGCGATGATCTCATCCTCTGTGGCGTCGTCTTGGCTGATTGCTGTCGTGATGTCATTCGGCTGCGGCGCAGAATTCGTGGTCGTCGGGGGAGAATGGAGATACTCTGGGAGGATCTGCATTCGTCTCACCGGCGGAATGTCTGCGAGCGCATCGATTTCAAATTCTCTGCCGCAGCGCCAGCAGCGGTTCACAGCGCCGATGAGCTCTTCTCCGCAATTGCTGCAAATTGTCGACACGGGGATGGTCCGCCTTTGGAAGGCTAGTGGATCTGAATCGTCCTAGATCGTAGCGTAATCGATCTGGAGCACGATCGCGAGAGAATGCGATGGGTGTTGGGTTCGAAGCAGAAAAAGCCCCGTTCGCAGTCGGCGAACAGGGCTCTTTGTTGATCAAAACCAGGCGAAGGCTATTTCGCTTTGGCTTCTTTTTCTTTCTTGCGATCGGCGACGACCTCTTCTTGGATGTTCGACGGAGTCGGCTTGTAGCTGTCGAACTCCATGCTGAACGTGCCTTGGCCTTGCGTCATGCTTCGCAGGATCGTCGAGTAACCGAACATGCAGGAGAGCGGAATTTCGGCCGTGATGACCGAAGTTTCGCCGTTCGAGTCGGTGCTGGTCACCATACCGCGTTTGGCGATCGCATCGCCGGTAACGGGGCCTTGGTACGCTTCCGGCACCTCGATTTCGACCTTCATAATCGGCTCAAGCAAAGTCGGCTTCATCTTCATGAAGTTCTCGCGGAAACAGCCCTGGGCACAAATGCGGAAGGCCATTTCAGACGAGTCGACGTCATGGTACGAACCGTCCTGCAAGACCACCTTCAGGCCTACCACCGGAAATTCAGCGACCGGACCCTTGAGTAGTACGTCTTCAAAGCCCTTTTGGACCGCTGGGATGTACTCTTTGGGAATACGCCCCTGCGAGACCTTGTCTTCAAACACAAAGCCGTCGCCACCGTCATCCAGGGGTTCCATCACGCCGACAATGTGAGCGTATTGGCCTGAACCACCGGTTTGCTTTTTGTGCTTGTAGTTGAATTCAGCGGCCTTGGTCGGGGCTTCGCGATACGAAACCTTCGGTGGGCCGGTGACAACTTCCACTTTGTACTCGCGTTTGATCCGCTCGACGTACACTTCAAGGTGCAGTTCGCCCATGCCAGCGATCAGCGTTTCCTTGGTTTCTTCGTCGGTAAAGACGTGGAAGGTCGGATCTTCCTTGCGGAAGCGCTGGAGGGCTTTGCCCAATTTGTCGCTGTCGTCTCGGCTTTTTGGCGCGACCGAAATCTTGATCACCGGAGCTGGCACAAAAATGCTTTCCAGTGAGCAGTAGTTGCGGTCCGAGGCGTAGGTATCGCCTGATGCGCAGTCGATACCCATCACGGCGACGATGTCACCAGCGGTCGCGAAATCAATTTCTTCTCGTTTATCAGAGTGCATCCGCACAATCCGCGAGAAGCGATCGGTTTTGCCGGTACGCTGATTAACGTAGCCTTTGCCCTTTTCGATCTTGCCTTGGTAAATCCGCATGAAGGTCAACTGGCCATACGGATCTTCCACGATCTTGAACGCCATGCCGACAAGCGGCGCGTCGTTGTCGCACGAGAGCGGGATCAGGATGGTCGGATCGGTTACATCCTTCGCCTTGTATTCAATTTCTAGCGGCGAGGGTAAGTAGCGGGTGACTGCATCCAGCAACGGCTGAACGCACTTGTTCTTATAGGCGGAGCCCATGAAGACCGGCGTAATGTTCAGGCCGATGACCGCATCGTGGGTCACCTTGTGAATCAGCTCGGACGATGGTTCTTCTTCGGCGAGCAGCAATTCCATCAACTCGTCGCTATAGAGCGAGAGCGATTCGAGCATGTGCTGACGAGCGTCCTTCGCCTTTTCCAGCAGATTGGCCGGGATTTCTTCCGTGCGGATGATTTCTCCCTGAGCACCATCGTTGTAGTAGGCTTTCATTTCGACCAAGTCGACAACGCCTTCCAGCTTGTCTTCCAGTCCGATCGGAATCTGGAAAGCGATCGCGTCGACGTTCAGCTTGTCGCGCATCTGCTGGATGACTTTGTCGGGGTTGGCTCCGGTGCGGTCCATCTTGTTGATGAACGCCAGACGCGGCACTTTGTAACGCTTCATCTGGCGATCGACCGTCAACGATTGGGCTTGAACGCCACCGACCGAGCACAGCACGAGCACGGCGCCGTCCAATACGCGGAGACTACGCTCAACTTCGACCGTAAAGTCGACGTGGCCGGGGGTGTCGATCAGGTTGATCGGGTGCCCTTTCCATTCGACGCTGGTTGCTGCGCTGGTAATAGTAATACCGCGCTCTTTTTCGAGCTCCATGTGGTCCATGGTAGCGCCGTCGCCGCCGCCGCGGACGTCTTCGATCTTATGGATACGACCGCTGTAAAACAGAATGCGCTCACTTAGAGTCGTTTTTCCCGAGTCGATATGAGCGGAGATGCCGATGTTTCGCAGTTTGGCGAGGTTCATAGTAAAGAGTTCAAAAAAGGTAGAGGTTGTGAAGGAAAGCAACTCAAGCGCGAGCGCTTTGTATAGTTTTGGGAACCGACGCAGGTCGGGGGAGAGAGATCCCTAGAAAGGGAGCCGTTGCGAAGAACCTGCGCGAGACAATCTTAATGGATTGGGCGAAACGGACTAGGTCACTTCATTGGTCCGCTTGCTGCGCACGTTAAACGCCTGGCTAGGCGCGAATTCCTGGACCGACCGTGATAGGGCGGCGTTTCGGCAGTCGTATTTCCACTACAGAAAACATGGAATCGCGTCTCGCAAATTCATAAGTGCTTTAGAGGTATGGCTTTAGCCAGAGATGCCACCGCTTCTTAGGTCGGCAGCCGTCTACGGCATGCTTCCAATCATTATCACGGTCTCATCCGCAAAGTCTAGCCACGAAGTATCCGTCGCGGTAGACAAAATTCATTTACTTTTTATTCAGAAGCGGGAATTACCTTGTGGGTTCGCGAAAAGGCTGCTTCGATTGGTAAAGTTTTAGCCGCTCTTCGATCTGTTCCGCATGCGTTGCAGTCGCGATCGTTTTGGCTTCCTCCGCCGTCTTTGCTGCTTGGTCAAATTGGCCAAAATTTGCCTGCGCGGCCGCTAAAGTATCGAGATAGCGAGCGTCTGGAGTTTCGAGTGCGGCAGCTGCTTCGGCTGCGTAGCGTAGCGCTGCTTCGGGGTCGCGTACATTCGATTGAGGGCAAGTAGCTAGCACCCAGGCCATGCCTTGCTTGGCTCGAGCCAGATTGGGGTCGAGTTCAATCGCCATTTGGTAATCCTGTAGGCCGCGCTCCCAGTATCCCAGGTCGCTATAAGCGTCAGCGCGATTGGCGTAGCCGAGCGGATCTCGCGGAGCCAGGCGGATCGCTTGGCCAAAATCGGCCAGCGCCGCCTGGTAGTTTTCGGCCAGATACTGAGCATTTCCGCGACTATTGAAGGCTCCCGCGTCGCTCGGCTTCAGTTGAATTGCTCGACTGTAGTCGCTGATCGCCTGACGCATGCGGCCTGACTGGTAGTGGAGTTCGCCACGATTGAACCACGAATTGGCGTACTTGGGGTTGAGCTCAATCGCGAGGTCAAAATCTTTGATTGCTGCCTCACTTTCCCCTGCGGCGGCCAAGCTGACGCCGCGATTGTGCACGGCGGTAGCCAGCTTGGGCTGAAGCTGGACAGCGGCGTTAAAGTCAGCCAGCGCCGCTTCTTCTAGCTTGGTGATATCGGCAGGGTCAGTCGCTGCGGCAGCTTTGTCGGCCAAGCTTTCGCCCCGTTTATTGAGAGCCCAGGCCTGAAGTTGATCGAAATATTTTTGGTGTTCTGGGGGGAGTGTCAGGTTTTGTGCTTCTTCACAGATCGCGATGATCTCAGCATATTCTTCGCCGCTTTTGGCGGTTTTGCTCTGCTCTGCAGCGGAGCGGACAAGGACATTGATTTGGGCTGCATCGTCCGCTGTCGCGAGTGATAGGCAGGCGAGCAGCAAAGGAAACGCAAGGATGGAGGGCAGCATGAGCGCGCGCATGATTCGTTACGGGACCTAAGGAATTTTGCGAAGAGGGTTTTGGGGCTTTCTCTTCCAGGTTATCGAGAAAATTGCCCGCATTCTAGTTCGACTGCAAGGATTTCAACGATTACGCGAGCCTCCAAGCTGCTGGGCGACACGAATGTTTCTTTTTCCCAACAGTTTCTTTTTGACAGCATGAAGTCCTGGTGTACGGTTAACCGTCGCGTGAGCTACATCAGGGGGTAATGCAATGATTATGGAGAATATTCCGCAGTTAGAATCAATTTCTGACAGTGGGCATTCGCGAGGACGCGTGCTGGTTTGTGATGACGACACGATGCAGCGTGAAGTGCTAACGCACGTCTTGCAAAAGAACGGGTTTGAGACGATCGACACCGGCCTGGGGCGCGAATGCCTTCGTTTTGCGGCGAGTGAGTCGATCTCGGCGCTGCTGCTCGACATTGATCTGCCGGATGCGAGCGGGCTCGATATCTGCGAAGAGCTTTCTGACGCACAACGAACCCATCATTTGCCCATTATCTTGGTCAGCGGCATGCACCGATCGGACTTGGTTCGCTCGGCTCGACGGCGTGGTGCGCGATTTTTTCTCCAAAAACCATACGACCCCGCAGCGATAATTGCCCTGCTAGAGCGAGCTTTGGACGAAACATCTCCCTGGTAATTGCGTTTAGGTGGTTGAAAAGGGGGTAGGTAGTTTGATATCCTATCCTCCTTCCACTCAACATTAAGTTTTGCAGAGGGACCTCCCAAGGTCCTTTGACGTCCGGAGAAGTTCGTGGGAACTAAGAAAACGGGAAAAGGTCGGCGGAAAATTGGTCGTAAAAAGCGACGTATGCGTGCGAAGATCCGTCATCGCAAGAAGTGATTCATTCGCCGAATCAACTTTCTAAAAGATCAAAAGAATACGCCGAAAGCGACGGCCTCTAGGTCGTCGCTTTGTGCTGCGCAGGTTGGAGATTTAGTCGCTTTTCTTCCCTCTTGAGGAGGGAGAGCCGCTTCTGTTTTTTTCTCTCCTGGGCCTCGTCGAAAGATCGCCCGGAACGCCCCAACTGCTATAATCTAACTAGTCGTCAGGGGTTTCTTTACCGTTTCGCTTCCTCAGCGAAAATCATGGGACCACGCGGGGAAGAACTGAATAAATTGTAAAAGGCGTCGCATCCTTGCTTGTCTAGGCGTCGTTCTGATCTCCTCGCTTTTCGTAGAACTTGATTGTCCATGTTTCGACTTCCCGCTAGGCCGCCGCGCGCCGAGTTGGTCGCATTCATTGCAGCCTTCGCCTGCTTTATGCATGCGGGTATCACCGCCGCGCAGATGACCCCGCCAGCCGGAACAACACGGGCCACCGTCGAAGAGGACACGGGGCAAAAGTTCTACTATCTGAAAGATGCGAACAACGAATACAGGTTTGTTGGAGAATCCCTGTACGAGGAGTACCAGCAGTGGTACGACGAGTTTCGCAACAAGGGGGGAGGCACCAATCTTCCGAAGTACGTAATCAACCGGATCGACGTTGTCGGTAAAGCGGCTGACGGATTTGTCGATCTTGATCTCACCTACAAGATCGAATTGGAGAAGGAGGGCTGGTTCAAAGTTTCGTTGGGCCTTGCCGGAGCGGCGCTTCGATCGCCGCCGACGTTGTCCGATACGTCTCCGTTCGTAATCGGGTCCGATCTGAACACAGGAAAATACGTCCTCTGGCTGAAAAACGATTCGGGCCGGTCAGAGCATCAGGTCGAAGTGCGGCTACAAGCGGCTGTTCGGACCGAAACCAATGGAGATCAAGTTCGGTTCAATTTGAATGTTTCGTCAACGGCGTTGTTTCAGGTGAAATTGTCACTTCCGCCGGACGTGGAAGCGACCGCGGCAGGAAACGCGTTTGTCACGTCGAGCGAGCAGCAAGCGGACGCGACTGTCGTTACGGTCGAATCACCCGGCAGCAGCAGCACGCTACAGCTGACTTGGGGGCCGCGACGCCGCACGATGCAAGACGATGTGGCCATCTTGCGCGCCACCGGCGATATCGTGGCGACCATTGAAGATGATTTGCAATTGAAGACGACCGCTAGTTTGCGGATGACCTCGCTCAACGGAGTTCCAATCGAATCGTTCGATATTCGCATTGCCGACGGCGCAGAGTGGGTTCAGCCGTCGCAGACGGTCGATTATCAGATGCGCGAGGTCCTATTGCCGCAAGGGGAAGGGATTGAGCAGCGTTTTATTCGCGTGCAACTCAACAACAAGTCTTCTAGTTGCGAGATTGAACTGAAAACAACTCAAGCGGGAGGCTCTGATTCGCGGGAAAGCCGGTTCACGGCAGGGTTGTTTGACGTCTGGCAAGCAAAGGAGCAAGAAGGCAAGCTTCGGCTTAAATACAGCGAAAACGTGATCGCCAGTTGGAACATGCGCAACTATCGTCGCGAAACGGTCGACGATTCAAGCGATGAGCACTCCGCGTTTTCTTACGCTGCGCAGCCTGCCGAATTAAATATCAAAGCGACGACGAATCAGCCGACGCTCCAAGCGACCAGCGCCGCGTTTCAGTTTGTAATCAATGAGTCCGTAGCGCAAGTTGACGCCGACTTTATCTTTTCGGTCCCCAAGTCGTACAGCGAATCGATTGCTTTTGACATGCACGGCTGGCAAAACGTCGTGAAGTTTAAAGAAAGTGATGTCGATTGGGCGCAAGTCGAAACCGTGGACGACGAATGGATCGCGCCGCTCCTGGCGACCGGTATGGAACGTACGACGTCAGCGCGGCTGGCGCGAGTTTCGTTCACGGCCTCATTTCCGCTGCCGAAGGACGAAATGGGAGTGGTGACGCTGCCGATGATTCGCCCGCAGATCGCATCTCCCTCGGCCGCGTCAATCACCGTTCGCACCGCGCCGAATCTGAAAGCTGTCCCGGACCTGGGAACGGACTCGCCTTTTCAAATCGACGTGCTCGCACAAGACGACAATCCGAACGCCCAGCGGCTTCATTTGCGGATGATTCCAACCGATGCAATGCCGCCACTTCGTTTAGAGTTAGAGAAGATTGAGCCGCAGTTATTCGTCACACCACGAGCCTCTATTGATATTGAACCTCCACTGCAAGCGTTGGAGTCCGCGCCGCTCGATTCACGCTGCCAGGTCGTTCAAACTTTCAAGCTGCATGCGTTTTACGGTGAGATCGGCAGTTTGCTGTTGCATGGGGCTCCACGCTCAGCGCTGGCCGATCTGGTGATTCGTTTGGATGGCGAGGAAGTTGGCTACGCACAGTTGCAGGCGCCTTCTGACGGAACGGAGCCCGCTTTGCGAATCGATGTTTTAGGGCGACCGATCGAAGCCGAATTAACGCTCGAATACAAAGTCAGTTCCCCGGCGGCTGTGCTAGCTAGTTCTGGCGAATTAGCGCCGATGATAACGACCATTCCGCTGATCTCGCTGGCAGCTGAGCAGTCGTCATCGGCTCCCATTCAGGTGGTGATCCGACCGACCGAACTCTCGATATCATCGCATACGGGGATCCAAGTGGTTGCCCCTGATCCGGCTTGGACCCAAGTGCGTAGCACCGACCCCAGTGTGTTGCTGAAGTTAGAATCGGTTTCGACCAGCGAAAGCGCAGCGCCGACTGCGGTAACTCTAGAGTTCTCCAAGCGTCCCGGCGGCATCGGTGATTTGCGAACGCGAGTGAAACGTTGTTGGATCCAAGAGGCGCTGACATCCGACCGTCGACGTACCCGAGTTAGCTTTCTGTTGCAGACGCGGCAACCGTCACTGACATTGCACTTGCCTGCCGACGCGAAAACGATCGAAACCAACTGGAAGAATCGGCAGATTGTCAGTGATGATCATGACGGGATCACGCTGCAAATTGATCCGTCAGAACTCTCTCGCACGACCGCGATGGATACGCTGGAAATTTGGTACGAGAATGAAGATCGGGGACTCGAAAGTTCGGCGCCTCTGGAAGCTCCAGTATTGGACGACGCGGTTTATCTTGAGCCGGTTTACTATCAACTGGCCTGCCCCAGCGATTGGTTTTGCCTGTCGGCGCCTGGCTTGACCGAAGAGATGGATTGGGAATGGGACGGCTTAAGCTACATTCCGGTCGAACGAATGCATCAGGATCGACTCGAAACCTGGGCAAACGCTAGCACCCAAGGTGCTTTCCCGCCGGGGATGAGTCAGTATCTTTACAGCTCGATCGGCGCTCCAAAATCGATCCAGCCTTGGTTTGTTCGCCGTCGTAGTTTGATGCTCGCGTTTGGGGGCGTCACGCTGGCGGTCGGGCTTGGGCTCTTCTATCTACCACATCTGCGTCGCGCGTCGGTCGTCGGCGTGTTGGTCGCGATCATGGCGGCGATGGCGATATTTTATCCCCATCATGCGGTGTTGCTGGGCGGGATGGCTTCTATCGGTCTCGCCTGCAGTCTGTTTTCGATCATCTTGTATTTCGCTTTGGGGCCGCGTCGACCAGCGCGAACCGTGGTTCGTCGGGCAGGTTCGGAATCGCAAATGCGCGCCTTGCCAACTGAACCGCAAGAACCTGTCTCGACGACTGCCGGTTCTGCGCTGCTAAAGTCCACATCGGCGGAGGCGTAGCATGTCCCGATTGACTTTGGTTCTAGCCGCATTTTTCATGACAGCGGTGGGCGGATCGTTCGCTTGGTGTGACGACGCCGTTACGCCGATCGAGTTTCGTCGGCTTTACGTTCCAGTCGGGCAGGAAAAGATTTGGCCGCGCAACGGATTCATCTACGCGCCGGTCATCCGACTCAGTGACTTCGAAAGCGGCATCCAGGCCATCCGAGCGACTCGCGGCGGCCCAGGCGACGTCGCGCGGATTCGCACCACCGAATTGGTGGGCCGCGTCAGCGAAAGCATGATCGAAGGGGAAGCAAGTTTCGAGTTGTCACTAGCGCAGGAAGATTTTGATCAAGCACAACAGTTCATTTCGTTCCAAGGAACCAACCTCGAATTCTCGCCACTCGAATTGTTAGCTCCTGCTTCGATTTCGAATCAAACATCGGCTACTCGTCCAGGCTTTAGCAATGGCGAAGTCGGTATCTGGGTAGCGGAGGTCGCGCCAAAGTTGCGCTGGCGTGCCGTCGCAGCGGAATCGGGAGAGTTTTCGCTCCGCTTGCCTCCGGCTGCCGCTTCCAGTTTGCGACTTTTTCTGGGCGCGGACCAGCAGATTCAGTCCGACATCGGCATCGTGCAAGAAATCTCGTCGATGGGCGCTGAAAGCGGAGAGTGGCTGTTGCTTCCCGACGCTTTAGGTCAAATCGATTTTCGCATTGTCGACCGTCGCGACGCCAATTCGGCTTCGCCGCTGCATGTCGCCCAACATGCGGACTACAAAGTGGGGGCCGCAAGCATCTCTGTCGCGACTCGATTCATTTGCGTATCAACCGCCGAGCCGCTGCGCAAGTTTGAACTATCGAGCGACGCTCGCTTGATTTTGTCTAGCGTTTATCTGGTTGATCGTCAGCAACGTCGTCGCGATGTCGCTTGGGAGCAGTCGCCCCCAAACGAAGCAGGCAAGCGAAGACTTACTGTACGCATTCCCGAAAATGAAGATCCACTTTCGGAGTTTGAATTTATCGGAGTAGTTCCGGTTGAACATTCGCCTTCCACTTTCATAGCGCCTCTGTTGTCCGCCGATCCGGCTGTGTGGCAAGAGGGAGAGTTGAGGGTCTCGCTCGATGATGCTTGGCGCATGACTACCTTGGGAGTGCGCAGTGGAAAACAGATTCGCTTTGATGACCCTAGTGATGGGAGTAACGTGACGGCACATTTTGTGCTGTTTTCCCCGACTGCTGCGGTTGATTTCTCTCTCACCCGCGTCGAGCCTCGCTTGCGTTATCAAGTCGGTAACTCCGTTCAGATTGAGCCAACAAAGATTGTGACGCAGACCACTGCGATCATTACAGCGGACCAAGGGGAGACGCTGGATCTCAGTTTTGGTCTCTTGGACAACGGCTGGAGCGTCGATGCGCTGACGACCGACTTGGATGGGTCGACCGAAACGTCTCTGGATCGGTGGTATGTCGCTGACGATGGTCGATTGAACGTCCGGCTCAAACGGCCGATCACTGCTACCGGATCGGTCACACTGCACGCCAAGTTTTCGCGGCCGCGTCGTGAAACCGAAATAGGCTATGACACCCAAAAATTAAAACCGTTGCAGTTTGACGGCCAAGTGCTCGCAGACTGGATACGCATTTCTGCCGATGAAACGCTAGAGCTTCGCCCTTCGCCTGAGTCTGCTGAATTGCTTGTCGATCCAGCCACGTTACCCCAAACCGCGAGTCCGCTGCTGCCCGGCGAAACAACGCAGCCCAATGCGTTGGTTTTCGCCACACGCTCCCCTCGCTACGGCGATCCCGTCGTGCTGGCGACTCCGAAACGAGGCGGATATCGCGTGGTAATCCGCTGCGATGTATTGCTGCGAGATAAAGAGATGAAAGAACGCGTCACGATTCGGCTTGATGGCGCTGGCGATTTCAGTGAGCCGTTGCTTTTGCAGGCGACAGAACCGATCGAGGAACTGCAAAAATGGAGGCTAAATGACGGAATCGTCGTAAACAGTACTCCAGTGCACGCCCAAGGCGCAGACGCTTCGAAGCTGGCGATCTACGAATTGCGTTTGCCGCCGGGAACGACTTTGCCGGTGACTTTGACGGCCGACTTCTCGCGGCCGATCTCGACAACTGTTTCTCCTGTTTTGTTGGTGACTCCGCAAGTTGCAACGCAGACCAATCAGTTGGATATCGCCGCCCCTCGCTTGTGGCGACTCTCGGTGAGCGAAGCGTTTCCCCTGTCGCCGATCTATGAAATTGCCGCACCTGCTGACGGGCCCTTACAAAATCGCCAGTATCGCTATCGAGCTAGTGATGTCTCACGTGCAAACGAATTAGAAGGTCGCCCGGAGCTATCGATTGAAAAGCAGCCGGTGGAGCTTGCCCCCTATGCGGAGTCGGCCAGCTATCGCTACTCGCTTCGCCACGATTCGGTCCTGGCTGACGCAGACTATTGCTTAGTCGCTTCCGATACTGGCGTTCTAAAATTTCAATTCCCGACGAATTGTCGATTGCTGGCTGCCAAGTTAGATGGCCAATCGGTTGTCGCGCGTGCGTTGGGGGACGATCGGTATGAGGTCGAAATTCAGGGCAGCGCTCGCAGTCAGATTTGCTCTATTCGCTATGAATCGGCGCCCCCCAGTTTTCCGTTGTTGCGACCATTCGCTCTGGCTCGCCCTCAGACCAGCTTTGACATCTTGCAAGCTACAATCAGCGTTGAGACCTCGCAGCTGACTTTTTTTTCCTGGGATAAATTGTTGTCTTCGCACTTGCGAAGCATGTTTCTTCATGGACTGCACGGTTCCGGCGAAGACGCTGCACATCGCCAAAAAATGGAAATGGACGATTCGGCGATATCAGTTTGGGCAGTCGATCCGCAGCAGGTGCAATCGCTCGGTTACGCAATGTTGGGGATCGCGTTTTTGGCTGGTTGGCTGACTCCTAGCCGGAGAATCGGATTGCTGATTGCGGCGCTCGTAATCTCCTTTGCGTCTGTCTTGCTCCCGACGACGTTGGCGCCGATCACGGCTGGGTTGTTACAGGGACTGGCGGCAGGCGTCATTGTGCGTTGGTTTGCGGCGTCATGGCGCGAATCAGGCTCTGGCAGTGATTCACGCAGTCTGACTTCAACCGCTGGGTATTTGCTGGCCTTTGTTTTCCTCTTCCCCGCAACATCGCTGCTTGCCCAACAACCGGCAGCCTCCGAAGCGAAATCGGTGATCTATCCCATTTGGATTCCGATCGATGAAGAGAAGAAGCCCACCGGCGATGTCTACTTACCCCAAACTTTGTACGACTATTTGTTTTCGGCAGCGAAGAACCCGATCTACATGTCGCAGCGGGTCGATGTGACTTCCGCTTCATGGCGAATTTCACCGCCAACGACCAGTATGCCAGATACGTTTAGCGTCGCTGGGCTGTTTGACGTCACTTCTCTGGTCAACGGGACTTCCTGGACATTTCCACTAAGTAGCGAGTTTCTAGCGGGGATACAATCGGTTTTGGTCGACGAGATCCCAATGTCGATGGCCGATTTTGCAGAGAAGAGTGAGCTGACGATCACTTTTGACGATGCCGGAGATCATCGCGTCAAAATCGTTGCGCAGCTTCCCGCTGATCAACGCGTGCTCTGGCAGACTCCTCCCTGCTTGAATGCAGAGTTACGGTATGAGTCGATCGCCAGCAAGCCGATCGCAGAGATCACAGCGGATGGAAAACCGTTGCCGTTTCTTTCGCTTTCAACATTTACCAGCGTTCCGTTAGGTGCGATCAGCCAACTCGGCTGGATCCCTACCGCCGATGCGCAGGATGGGCGGTTTCATGCCAGGCAGATCGATCTGTTCCAGATCGGACAACCTTCGCCGACAATGATCAGCCGCATCCAGATCACCCCGATCAGCGGTTTGATCAAAACTTGCAGGCTCCAATTCGATCCCCGCTTGCGCTGGAACAAAGTGAAATTGCCCGGCACAGAAATCGCAACTTCTGAGGGGGAATTGGCAGTGACGTTTGATCCGCCGATCGCCCAACCGGTTGCGTTGGAATTTTCGTTCACGCTGGACAAATCGAGTGGATTGGGATCGTTCGATCTTCCTCGCGTGACCGTGGCGGACGCCGAGACCAAAGTTCGTTGGACTGCGATCGCGGCGCCTGCAAACGTCGAAACCACTTGGCGAAAAGAGGCAAGCGCACTAGCGACCGTCGCAACGCCTGACTTTACGACGGAATGGCCTGTTCCGATCGAAGGCTTACGTCGAGCGTTTGAACTAAGCAACGAGTCGACGACTCCAGCGATTGTCGAGGTCCAGCCGATTGAGTCGCGCCTGTTTATCACCGCAAATCAGTTCGTGCATGTTGGTTCACAGAATTCGAACTATCGACTTGATCTGCAGTTAGAGGCGTTGGCTGGCGAGCCGACTTCCCTCTTAATGGAGATGAACAAGGGTTGGCTCGTGGATGATGTTGCTTTTATTTCAGATGGCGTCGTTCGCGATGTCGATTGGCAGTATGACGAACCAACGTCGCGACTGTCGTTGTTCTTCGCCGCTCCACTTAAAGCATTGGCCGAGTTACGAATCGAAGGGCGCTTTGCGACCGATTTGGCTATAGCGCTGGAAATCAAATCGCCGCGAATCGTCGATGCGCAGATTGATTCGTCCTACTTACACATTTCGCATGATCCAGATGTTCGACTGCGACGCTTGCCCGAAATTGGCGCACCGATGTTCGACACCGCCGCCAGCGAAGCGGCGCAGCCGTTGCAATCGGGCCAAGGTCAATCGTTTGGCAGCTATCGTGTGCTTGATCCCTTCGGCGTAATGCAGCTGACCGTGCAA
This sequence comes from Blastopirellula sp. SH421, assembly GCF_057808535.1. Classification (NCBI taxonomy): domain Bacteria; kingdom Pseudomonadati; phylum Planctomycetota; class Planctomycetia; order Pirellulales; family Pirellulaceae; genus Blastopirellula; species Blastopirellula sp. SH421. Next base: position 5,523,647 of record NZ_CM173712.1, on the reverse strand, counting down.
CGTAACAATATGGAACTCGGCGGCGAAATGCTCCTCTCCGCCAAGGGGGGCGAAGAAGGCTGGACCGTGCGGGTCGATTGTCGCCTGCGGCTGAAAAGAATTGTCCCCGATCAGCTCGAGTTTCTAGCTCCGGCCAACTACAAGCTGAAAACAACGTCGTTGCTCGGTTTTGATATCACCCAACGCTCTCTGGGCGATGCTGGTGTCATCTGGCAGTTGCGTCCAGTACGGCCGCTTCCTGAAGAATTTCAGATCAGCTTGATCGCCGATGTCGAAACTCCCAACACCGGCGATTTAGTGCTGAAACCGGTTCGCTTGCTGGGGCACTATCCGCCTCAATATCTGGCGGTTCCTCGGTCCTTCAATTCACAGCAAATCATTTGGGGAATGCGCGAGTTGCAGTCGGTTGGGTTTCCAGATAGCTGGTTCGCGATGCATGTTCCGCCCGGCAGCTTGGTCTATCAGTCGCTCTCAGGCAGCTACCAGTGCCGCGTCGATGGTTTGCTGCCGACCGAAGAGATGCCCCGCATCTTGTCGCTGCGTCATGATGTGAAAGTCGCCGACAAGTCGGCATACTTGACGACCACATCGATGTATCTGTCACCAGAGGGAAGCGATCAGCTGTTGTTGCAATTGCCCGCCGAGGCAAAATTGCTTTCGGTCTCGATCGAAGGAAAAGTGGTTTCTCCAACGATCGATAGTAACGGCGGCGTGACGATTCCGTTCTTGTCACGATCCCTACCGCAAAAACTGCAGGTTACCTACGTTTATCAGTCGGCGACGACAGAGTCGGGGCCGCTCGAGGTGCTCACTATCGATTCCCGAGTGACAACTCCGACGCCGCTGTGGCGCATCGAGAGTCAACACCCGCTGCAAAGCGATTTTTCTTCGTTCTCCGTCGTCGAGTGGCGAACAGATCGATTTGCCGAAGCTTGGCGACGTTGGAAGCGTGGAGTTCGCGATAGTGACGCATCCAGCCCGGAACTAGCCGCATGGAAGCAGCAGCGCTTGCTAGAGGTTGACAACGCTTGGCGCTCGTTGGCTACTCTGCTCACCGAATTGCAGGGAGATCGCTTCGATCCGCAGCGTCAGTTTCGTGACATTACTTCTGGCGATGAGTTAGCCACACTGCAGGCGGAAGTCACCAAAGCTGGTCTCTCGTCGCAAGCGACTCCGGCAACTTGGAGTCACGTTTTGTACGGCAAGGCAGATTTCGTTCGGCTGGATCAAAAAAAATCGAATTGGGGCTTCGATTGGCGGCGGCCGCTACTTGTTGTTTGCGGCGTGCTAGCGTCGCTCGCGCTGTTTGGCCTGCTCTGGCGACAGCCCGAATGGATCGATATTTCGGCAGCGTGGATGTCTCGTTGGCCGCACGCGCTTGGCGCCGCTGCTGGGATCGCGTGGGGGCTATTTTTGCAACCGGCGTTCATGGGTTGGATCGTCGCCGCCGTATTTGTCTTGGCGGCTTCTCCGCTTCGATTGGGCCGCAGCGTTGCGAGTGAATCAGGACGATCTTTTCTGGGTAAGCTCGAACGCAGCGTCCACAAAACGCGACGCTAGCATTCGCTTGCCGTAAAAACAGCAGATCAAATGTTGCTCGGGCCAATTCTTCATCTTGGCGAATTGCAGCCGATTTGTTACCGTACCTGCTCGACATTCTTCGCGGGGCGAAATGATATCGCCTCCAGGTTCTGCTGGCTAACATGGAAGGAAGCCGGAATGATTCTCTCTGGACTACGAGACCTGCCGGTGCATATTCGTTGGATGATCCGTCGTGACATGACGGAAGTGTTGCAGATTGAGCGGGCCAGCTTTGAATTCCCCTGGGGCGAGGATGATTTCATCCAATGCCTGCGTCAGCGCAACTGTATCGGCATGGTGGCCGAGCATGACGAGCGCATTGTCGGCTTCATGATCTATCAACTGCATCGCACGCGTTTGCACGTAATGAACTTTGCGGTTGATCCCAATTGCCGGCGCATGGCGATTGGATCACAGATGATCGCCAAACTGGCCAGCAAGCTTTCGCCCCAACGGCGGTCGCAAATCTTGTTAGAAGTGCGTGAAACGAATCTCGATGCGCAACTCTTCTTCCGCAAAGAAGGCTTCAAAGCGATCTCGGTCTTGCGTGACTTCTACGAAGACACGACCGAAGACGCCTATTTGATGCAGTATCGGTTTTTGCAACCGGTCGAGACCGAAACTGGTTCGCAAGTCGCTCGCTTGGCTAGCTAAGCGTCATTTCCCAAATCATCAACAAAGACGCGTCAACTTTACGCGTCTTTGTTCGTTTCTTGACGTCATCTGCCGGGCTCACAAAATGGAGTCCGCCAATGTTGAATATAGGCGACAGACCGAGAGAATGGATTAGTCCGATTGGAGACGGCGAAAACGGAGGAATCGTGTTACGGAGCTCCGCATTCGCGGTTTTTGGGGCGTAGATTATTAGTATCCATCGCCTCAAATCGCCCAGTCCAAAATTCATGTTCCGCGTAGTCGAAATCAACGAAATCGACGCCCTATCAACGATCCGGTCGAATTGGCGTAAGTTGTGGCAGGAAACGCCTTACGCTAGTTTTTTTCAGACCCTTGATTGGCTTCGCATCTACTGGCGCCACTTTGGCCGTGATCAACGTTTGCGCGTTCTGATAGTGCTGGAAGCGGAACGCATCATCGGCATTGTCCCGTTGACCGTGGTTACTGAACAAACGCGAATTGGCTCGGTGCGCGTCTTGACCTATCCGTTGTCAGAATGGGGGAGTTACTACGGACCGCTTGGCTTTGATCGCAGTCTGGTCTTAAACGCGGCGTGCCGCCATATTCGTGAAACGGCGCGCGACTGGGATCTGTTCGATCTCCGGTGGATCTCCACGGATGACATGGAAGAGGATCATTCATTCAGTGCGATGACCTCGGGCGGGCTTGCTGCACACCGGGGCGTTTGGAACGAAACGTCTTTGATCGATCTTCCCGAAAGTTGGGACAAATACATGGCGACTCGCAGTCCCAAGTTTCGGAGCGAGATTCGTCGGAAGACACGCTGCATCCAGCGTCAGGGACAGATGGAAATGTTACGCTACCGGCCTGCGGGCCTGGCGTTGGGTGATGGAGATCCACGCTGGGATCTCTTTAGTCAGGCCTACCACATCGCTCTGTCAAGTTGGCAAGGCTCGGCCGTCTATGGGAATACGCTGTCGCATCCCGAGGTGAGCGGATTTTTCCGCGAGACGCATAAGGCGGCGGCGGAATTGGGGATGCTTGACCTCTGTTTAATCTATCTAGACGGTCGGCCATCAGCGTTCCTTTACAACTACCATCGTGATGGGGAAGTCTATGGATTGCGTCGCGGCAGTTTGCCAGAGATTCATGATCAGGGGATCGGAACCGTGGCAACCGCGGTCACGATCGAAGACTCTTGTCGCCGCGGCGATCGCGTGGTTGACTTGGGCGCCGGTTCGATGCATGCCAAAAGAAGCTGGCTAACGCGACTTGCGCCTATCGGGCGCGTGACGCATTATCCCTCGTTTGAGCCCAAGAGCCAAATGTTGCGTCTCACCCACTGGTGGAAAAACGGACGACCAACCCGTGACGCCGATCGAACTCGCTTGCAGCAAACGGCCAATCAAAAGTAGTCGACATCCATGGTCTAAAGTCCGAGACGTCGCTTCAAAACCGCTCTGACTTTCGCAACATCTACGGCGTATGACAAGCCTGGCAACTATTGGCGGCAGCCACGACCGCCGCTGGTGATGGCGTGGCCGTCGCCGGTTGCTCCTTGCTAGCACGATGATGGCACTCGCTACAGCAGGTCAAATTTGCGAGCGCCGACGCATTCAGCGGTATGACCGCCTGAGCGACCATTTCGGTTGATCGAGCATGTTTTTGTGGCTGACAAACCGCCGGCAACGAAAGATTGACCAGGTAGCGTTCGGCATCCAGTTGCACGTTGGCTAACGTGCGGCCATCGAATCCGCTCGGCGATTTCTGGCCGACCGATCCCCAGTAGGTCGCAATTACCAGCAGCGCGACCAATCCGGCTAGCATCGGGACAGCGACGTTTAACCAAGGGGAACTCGTTTGAGCTTGATTTGCCGGGGGATTTCGCCAGTCAGATTGGGCGTTTTGCCAATAGTCGCCGTCAACTTGGGGCAAGCACTTCGCCTCTGCGGGCAATGTTTCGGACAATTCAGTGGTTGCGGGACGCAAGGCTTCGGCTAGAGATCGGCAATCATGGCAGCAGCGCACGTGCATTCCGATAGCGGCATCCAACGCCTGATCGCCGCTCGGAAAGGGCGCCCTGGTGAGAACGTCAAACACGTCATCGCACGTAACACTGCGAAATCTGTCGGAACGACTTATCATCGAAGTTGATCTCCCATTCGACCGGCGGAAATTGCCTTGGCCGCCAGCAATTCGGTCAATCGGATCATTCCCTTACGAACTCGGGCCTTGGCGGCCGGAAGGCTGCATCCCAACGAATCAGCAATCTCTTGAAACTTCATCTGTCCAAAAAATCTTAGGCGCACCGCCTCGGCTTGCGATGGAGTCAAATTCTCCAACAGGCGTTGGACGTGCTCGCGGCGCTCGGCCGAAATCATCATTGCTAGCGGTTCGGTCGCTGCGTCATCGGCTTGCAGCTCGAATACTGGACTGTCGCCTATCGCGGTTTCGGCCCGTCGGGCGGTCCGTTGATGGAGCCGATTGCAGTTATTGATCAAAATCGTCCAGAGCCAAGTCCGAAAACTGTATCGCGAGTCATAAGTATCCAACCAGCGAAACGCGTTTAAGAAGGTCTGCTGGACAGCATCCTCCGCTTCTTGCTGGCGCCCGAGCCGGCTCATCGCCAGTCTTAGCAGCGGCGATTGATAACGCTGCACAATCACGGCAAATTTTTCTCGTTGGCCAGACAAAACGGCAGTCAGCAATTCGCCGTCTGTCGGTGTTTCTGGCGTGAAAGTCATGGTGTTGGGGGGAAGGTGCCGGCAGGGCTTTTTTTCGGGCGTGGATTGGTCTCAATCTTTAGATAGCGCCCGCCGCAGCAAGTGGATACCTTACATTCTTTACGAACGAGGGAGAATCATCAATGGAAACCCCACCAAAAACCATTTTCAACCCCTCATTGATACGGTAAGATCAAGCTTCATGTCTTTTGACGCCGCTTAGGATCTTAGTGATGACTCGATATCTAACTTCTCGCTTATGTCGTCGCGCTGGAGCATCAAATGTGCCTGTCGTGATGGTGGTTGTGATTGTGCTCTGTTCTGTTTTCGCGGTTTTATTGGTCTGCGGTGGAGTCTTGGTCGCTTTGCTGTTGCCAGCCGTCCAACAAGCCCGCACCGCCGCCCGGCGGATGCAGTCGACCAACAACATGAAGCAAATCGGCCTGGCGCTGCACAATTACGCGGATACCTATGGTTCGTTCCCGCCGGCGTATGTAGCGGATGAAAATGGCAAGCCAATGCATTCGTGGCGCGTGTTGATTTTGCCGTATCTTGAGCAGAGTTTGCTGTACAGCCAATACAATTTTGATGAGCCATGGGATGGCCCCAACAACCGCTTGCTGATGGCACAAATGCCAGAAGCCTATGACGATCCGTCGGTCACGAGTCCCAACGAGGGCGCGACTGCATACCAGGCGATCGCCGACACCAATACAATTTTGAGCGGGGCGACGACAACAAAGTTTCAGGATATCACGGACGGAACTTCGAACACCGCGCTAGTGGTCGAGAACACCGGCGTTTTGGTCCCCTGGCTGAAACCAGATGACACCGATATCGCAGCCTTCGCCCAAGGGATTCCCTTTGAAAACGGTTCGCCCGGCGGGACCAACGTGTTGATGGGGGATGGCTCGGTCCGGTTTATCCACGAAAACACGGCGAAGCAAGTCCTTCACGATATTTCGACGCGGAACGGTGGTGAAGATATTCCCTACGACTATTAACAACGTGACGGCAAAGTGAGGGCCGGCAGTTCATGCCAATTTTTCACGAATCGAAGAACGCCGCTCCTTCACGTTAGCCATGGATCTCGTGCGGGATCACGGCGTTGTTGCTGGGCGTGTTTTTTTACGTCACTTGGCAGGGCGTTTCGCATCCGCGCGACGCCTCACGCTTTATGACAGCCGCGAATTGTTTGAAGCAAATCGCTTGGGGGATGCACAACTATCACGATCGGGATGGATCGTTGCCGCCGCAGTATTTTGCGGATGAAAACGGAACTTCGATGCACTGTTGGCGCGTTGCTGTTACCGTTTCTTGAACAAACGGCGCTCTACGACCAATATGATTTTGACGAACCATGGGATGGTCCCAGCAACCGCATGCTGATGTCGCAGGTCTATCAAGATCCGACAGTGCTTGGTTCCCATGGCGGCGGCACCGCGGATCAAGCGATCGCCGACACCGATACTCTCTTGAATGGTGCAGTAGCGGTAAAGTTTAGCGGCATTACCGATGGAATGTCCAAGACCGCGGTAGTGATCGAGAACACAGCCGTCCACGTCCCTTGGCTTTGCCCCAAGGACACGCAACTCGATCCGTTCACCCCAAGGGATTCCTTGCGAGGCTGGCGAAGTCACGCCTCGTTTTTAACGGGAGCCCCTTAACGACTAAGTCTTCGGCTTCTCAGGTCGCAGCACTAGAACTGGGCAATGTGCCAACCGAACGACTCGATCGGTGACCGAGCCCAGCAGGACTCGCATGATTCCGCTGCGACCGTGCGACGGCATGATGATCAGCTTGGCGCTAATCTGATCGGCATAGTCGGCGATCTGGTGCCCGGCGTCGCCAAACAAGATTTTGATCGTCACATCATTGCCAAGTTCCTTAATGATCGCGTCGGTCGCATGCTTGGTTCGCGAGGCATGGTCGACGGTGTGCCACATTTCGCCTGGCTCACCGGGGGAAAGCTCTCCCAGCACGTGGATCACATGGACCCCACTTGGATCGCCGATCAAGCCAATGGCCCGGCCAACCGCTTCTTTCGAAGCTGGCGAAAAATCAAACGGCACAACAATCGGCGGGTGAGCGAGCCAGGTCATGGGAAGTTCCTTGTTGCGTCGGGCAAAGTAATAGCTTGCCGCAAGATTTTACCCAGAAACCTGCGCATAAAAAAAGCCGGCGTCTTTCAAAAGACGCCGGCTTGGTTGCGAAATGCGAATGCTGGCTCGTGGGGCTCTTTTTGCAGCGCCGTCCGTCCATGAGCGCTCGTGCTTTGATCTTGGCTTAGGCGATCAGTTCTTTGATCACTTTGCCGCCGTTGGCGATTTTCATCGGCCGGCCATTCTTGCTGGTGAACGTCGTTTCGAGCGAAATGCCCATCGCTCGGCACACGGTCGCCATCATGTCTTCGGCCGAGTAAGGTTCGGTCTCAACGCGAGTTCCGTCGTCACTGGTCTTGCCCACGGCGATGCCGCCGTTGATGCCGCCGCCGCCGACCACGGTGCTCCAGCTGCGGGCCCAGTGATCACGGCCGGTGTTGCCGTTGATCCGCGGGGTGCGGCTAAATTCGCCCATCCAAACGATGGTGGTGTCTTTCAGCAGACCGCGTTGTTCCAGGTCAGTCACCAGAGCTGACATCGCTTGATCCATGCCTGGCAGTTTGGTGTCAGCCAAGGTATTGAAGATGTTGGCGTGGTTGTCCCAACCGCCCAGGTCGACTTCGATGAAGGGTACGCCCGCTTCGACCAGACGACGAGCGAGCAAGCAGCCTTGGCCGAAGCCGTTGGTGCCGTACATCTCTTTCATCGCTTCTGGTTCTTCGGCGACGCGGAACGCTTTCATTTGTTCGCTGGTCATCAGGTTGACCGTCTTGTTCAAGATCTTGGCGTGATCTTCGGCGGCTGGGCCACGACGTTGGCTGATGAAACCGTTTTCGACCAGCTTCAACATTTCGAGTCGCTTGGCGAGAGTTCCTTCGCCCATGCCAGACATCTTCAGGTTGCGGACTTGGCCGTTGCTGCTAACGGTGAACGGCGCCCAGCTCATACCGAGGAAGCCTGGTCCAACGCTGCCGCCGCCGACCGAAACGAACGGCGGAATTTCTAGGTACGGACGTTGGTCGAACAACTCGTGCGCGACCACTGAACCATAGCCGGGGTGCTCGATGTTGGGATTCGGGACGTAGCCGGTGTGCATGTAATAGCGACCACGATTGTGATCGGCTTCGCGCGTGCTCATCGATCGAACGACCGACAGGTGCTTCATTATCTTGGCGGTCTTGGGCAGGTGTTCGCAGATTTGCAAATCGCCGGTGGTCGAGATCGGCTTGAACGGCCCGCCGGTGGTTTGTCCGGGCTTCAGATCCCAGAGATCCATGGTGCTGGGACCGCCACCCATCCACAGCATGATGCAGCTTTTGCCGCGACTGGTCAGATCGGCGGCGTTGGTGCGGATGGCGTTGCCCATCATCATCGCCGGAGCGACCATGGCCGAGGCGCCCGCCATGTGCTTCATAAAGTGACGTCGCGACATCCCGGTGGGAATGGACATGATGATTTCCTTGTTGTGATTAACGTTGATAGCTTTTGGAATATTGGTATTCACGCGAGGGCAGAAGCCATCGGTTTAGTGATTCAAAATGAACTCGTTGCTGTTGAGCAGAGCCCAGAAAACGTCTTGCAACGCCGCTGCGATGTTTCCTTTGTGGCTAGCGACCAGGATGCCAGCGGCTTGCATTTCGTTCTTGGTTGGTCGTCTGGCGACCGTCGCCATGTAGAGGTGCTGGATCGCTTCTTTGCCGTCGTCGCCATTGGCGGCCAACGTAGCGATAAAGCTGCCTGGTTTGACGCTTGTCGCTTCTTGGATCAAGTCACCATTAAACATCATCAACGCTTGCGGAATGGTGCCGTTAAAAGTGGTCGCTTCGTCCCCTTCGTCCGTTCCGAACGCAATGGTGAACTGCTGCATCCACATGCTCTTCAGCCGCTCTTGTTCGGCGTAGTCCGCACGAGTTTTATGAGCCTGGGTTGCGACAATCAACGATTCATACAGTTGCTCAGCATCCATCTGACGCAGATAAAAGTGGCTGAACTTGGGTGATTCGCCGATGGTCGGATCATCGATTTCGTTGCCTTTGGTGATTTTGCTCGACAGGCTATAGGGCTGGCTTAACACAATCCACTTGATCAGCTCTTTGACGTTGAAGCTGGCTCCGCGGAATTCTTCACCGAGATAGGTGAGCAATTCTGGATGCGAAGCGCGGTTGTGAGGGCCCATGTCGTCGATCGGTTTGGTAAAGCCGTTACCAAAGAAATGTCCCCAGGTGCGATTGACAATTGCTTCCTGCATTTCTTTCGAGTCGGTGACGAACTTCGACAGTTCTTCACGACGATTGACTTGCGAGACCATCCCGTTGGGGTTGACGTTGGTGCCGTCGATAAACGTTGGGTAAGCGACTTCGATCAGGCCGTTACGTAGTTCGTAGTAAATTTCGGCTTGCGAGGGATTGCCGCTTTCGCCACGGAAGTCGACGTTCTTCAGGCTCATCGCCATTCCCATCGCGTTGTTTGCGGCCATATCGCGATCACGCTGAGCACGGGTTTGGCGGAAGAAGGCGTTCAACTCCCAAAACTTGTCTTGTTTCCAGCTATTGAAAGGGTGGTTGTGGCACTGCGTGCACTGCACTTGAACTCCGAGGAAGATTTGAGCCGTTTTGGCGGTCGCCTGGACGCCATCTTCCTCAAGTTTATCCATGTAAAAGTTGACAGCGCCATTGAAGTTGGGCATTCCTGGGGCGTTAGAGCCTTCGGAAGTGATTACTTCGCGAACCAACTGGTCATAGGGCTTGTTGCGGGCAAAGCTGTCGCGGAGATACTTTTGCATCCCTTCGCGACTGACCTGCGAGTTGTTGTCGAGACCGCCGTTACGACCGATCAGGACGTTGGTCCAGATCGTGGTCCAGTTACGGGCATACTCTTCGGTGTAGGTCGTATCGTTCAGCAGCTTCTCGACCAAGTTCTTTTTGCGATCCTTGCCGCGATCACGTTGGAATTCTTCGAGCTCGGCGACTGACGGAACACGTCCGATGATGTCGAGATAAACGCGGCGGACCCATTCAAAATCTTGCGCTTCGGGCGCTGGGGTGATGCCGTAGTCCTTCCATACCGCGCTGATCTCTTCGTTGATCTTGGCTACTTGCGGGATGCCGTAGTCGTCCGAAGGCCGAGCAGCCATCGAAAAGCTGACCCAGCTCACCGTGAGACAAATAGCCAAGCCGAAACGAGAAAAAGTCGCCATGGGGAAGTGCCTTGAGTTGCTGACAGGAAAAGTGGAGGTTAATCCGTGTCGAAGAATGAGACGGATGTCTCAATCGAGCGAGCAATCTAATAGTACAAACGTCTAGTTTAAACGTGAGTACTCAGAATTTGCAGAGAAAAGATGAGAATCCAGAGAGCATTCCGCCCAGAAGAGCGGCTTATGAAGCGTAATTGGGATAGGTCGAAGTGTTGCACAATCGAGCAGTGTATGATTTTGATGCACGCAAAATAAAACAGGCGAGCTGGCCTCATCGACCAGCTCGCCTAGTTTTGTTGAAAGCGGAAACCACCGTTAAGTCATTTCCGTTTGCCTCTTTCATGTCCCAAAGAAAGCCATAAAGCGTTAAACAGCAATGTTTTTCGCTTTATGGACCGGATCGCCTCTTCACAACGCCGGCCCCTTAATCGTGGTCCTCTTCTCTGTTCCGACCCAATCAAGTTAGCTTCTTCTCATCCCTAGGACAAATAACATAGTTGCAATAGGCGTGCCAAAATCGGGCATCAAGCAAATAATTCTTTAGGCGAGGAAACTTTTTCTAGAGCCTGGGGTTACAATAGGCGAGAAGCAAATTGGTCCCGCTGGCGTCCCTGGATTGACCCAAGCGGCGCTATCTTCTCGAAACCGCCAGCGAAATAACCGCCGAACAGGCCAGGAGCGCCGCTTGTCGATCTCGGAGTCGACCGCCAAACGCTACGAATTGCAAGATCCGGACGTCCGGCTCATGCTTGAGGTGCGCGATGACAGTGCGGCAGCTTTTGAAGAGCTGATGCTGCGCTACCAAAATCGGTTGATCAATCTCATGCATCATTTGATGGGTCGCCGAGATCAGGCAGAAGACTTGGCGCAAGAGGTTTTCCTACGCGTGTACCGTGCACGAAAGTCGTACAAGCCAGGCTCTAAGTTTTCGACCTGGCTTTACACGATTGCTAATAACGTGGCCAGTAATGCTCGCCGCAGCATGGCTCGCCGCAAAGAGATCCAAGTTGACGGCAGCGGCGATCCCGAAATGGGGACTTCCAATCCGTTGGAACGCTTAGCCAAAGCGGCCAGCGGCCAGATGCCGACGCGCGTGATCGATCGGGCCGAAATGGGGGAAGTGGTCCGATTGGCAATGGAGAGCCTCAACGATCGCCAACGGATGGCGGTCCTCCTATCGAAGTTTGAGGAAATGAGTTACGCCGATATCGCCACTACGATGGGGATGTCGGTCGAAGCGATCAAATCTTTGCTCTCCCGGGCTCGAGCCAACTTGAAAATAGCCCTCGAACCTTACCTGGAGCAAGGCTCCAGACCGCCAGCCGAGTGAGCGCCAGTCCTATGAACATGCCGCAAGACAACAATCTGGTTCCCGTAGAAGACGCCGAGCAGCAGCTTGTCGCCTATCTGGACGGCGAACTTTCGGAAGACGAGCGAATCGTCGTCGAGGCCCGTCTGGCCGACGATTACGACTATCGTCTGCGCTTGCAACGGCTGGAACGAGCTTGGGATATGCTCGACTCGCTGCCGCGGATCGAAGCGAGCGATTCGTTTGTGCAGACGACCGTCGAAATGATCTCAGTCGCCGCTTCGCAAGAGCTCGAAACGATTCAAGTGCGACAGAAGTCACGTTCCTGGCGAATCTTGGCGATTACCGCCGCGACGGCGATGGCCGCGGCAGTGTTAGGTTTTGTGTGGATTAGTCAATCGGCGAGCCGCGAAAATGAAAAGCTCCTGACCGAAATGCCGTTGATCGAAAATATGGATCGCTACCAGAAGGTGGATGAGGTCGAGTTTTTGGAGCAGCTACGAAAAGAAGGGCTGTTTGTCTCGGAGGTGAATGATGGCGTTTAAGCGATTTACGCTGCCAATCTGTTTGCTGCTGATGATCGCCGCAGTTGCCCTGGGAGATGACGACTTGGCCGAGCGCCGGGCGCGGATCGAGCAGATGTCGCAGGCCGAAAAGGAAGAGCTGCTGTCGAGCCAACAGCGTTGGGAGCGGCTTTCGAAGGAAGGACGCGAACATTGTCAAGAGATTCATACGGCGCTGGAAACGCGCGACGATGGCCAAGAGCTGCGTGAAGTGATGAATCGGTATTACGAATGGCTGAAAACGCTCGATCCGGTTAAACGGGCCGAAATTGAAAAACTGCCGATTGAAAGGCGAGTCGCTACGATCAAGTCTGAATTGGAAGAAGAGTCGCGGCGGCGTCGGTTTGGGATGATGCGCGACGCGTTGCGCGGCGCCAGTGAACAAGACATGCCCAAGATTTGGGCCTGGCTGGTCGACTTTATGCAAAAGAATCGACAGCCGATTGAAAAGTACATGGATGCGCAGTTCAGTGAGGATTCGCGCCAGCGCCAGCGTCTTGAGGAATTGCCGCTCGAACAGCGGCTTTTCTGGGTGTGGGTGAAAATGAACTTCGAACGGAACATTGAAGCTCCACTTCCCGGTCCCCAAGACATTCAACGACTCGCGGCCGATCTGACTCCACAAACGCGGCAAATGCTCGAGAAGCTGCCGATCGATGGACAGCGAGAACTGTTGCGACAGTTAATTTTTAAAGCGTTCCATTCTCAAATGTTAGAAAACGCCAGCGAAGAGGATGTGCGGAAGTACTTCGAGCAATTGCCGGCCGAACGGCGCAGCCATTTGGCCTCGCTACCGAAAGAAGCATTTGAACGGGATCTGAAAGAAGAATATTCACGTCACCTGATGTTCAACTTCTTTGGTCGCTCGTCCGGAGGACCGCGTCCCCCAGATCGATTCGGTCGCGGAGATGGACCTGCTGGTTTCGAGAAAGGGCCGCACGGAGATGGGCCACGCGGCGAAGGCCCCGGTCCTGGTCGGCGCGGAGACTGGAATGGACCAGGCGGCCCCGGTAGTCGTGGTCTAGACGAACGGGGCGGTGATCCTCGCGATCGCAAGCGGGACGAAGAGGATCGCCCGCCGCTGCCGATGAAGCCGCCGTTAGAGCCGAAAACGACCGAAGAATCTACCTAACGGACTCCTGCAACTGTTGGCGCCGCCCACGACTGGGCGGCGCGCTAGACCTCTTTAGAACTTGAAGTTCTGGATTCCCTCTTTGACATCATTTCGATAGTAGTTGTCCAAGTTCTTGCGTTGCTCTTCTTGGATCATGCCGTTACCGGCGCGAATCCCGCGGAGCAGTTCGTCGTTAAGCTTCGCTTTGGTGTTGCCTCCTTGTTGGCCGCCGTAGCCTTGCGGAGTCGGAGCATTTGGCGATTGCGGTTTGTCCGCAGGCTCTGGTGCATTGCCGAGCGATTTTTCACCGCGGTAGAACGCGTACTCTCCAGCTGCGGCTTCCGCCAAAATTGTCGAGCGGCCTTGGATGCCGTCAGCGACAAAAACCCCGCGCAGGTCGGTATCGCCAGAGGTGAACTCGTTGTTGGCCGAGCCGATCACTTTAACGTGAACATCGGCGACGTAGGCGTCGGTTTTGACGTTGCGAATCGTCGCACGGACACGGCCTGACTCGACTTCTTCCTGAACTTCGACTTTAAGAGGCGAGATCAGCACGAGCCCGCTGGCATGTAGGTTATCGCCGCGGCAGACCACCAAGTAGGCGCCCTCTTCCTTGAGCGGCAGCTTCAGCTCTTTGGTCCGATCCCGGTAATCTTTGCCGTCTCCCAGCTCAATTTGTTCCTCGTGATAGGGGCGGATTCCGGCTAAATTGATCGCGGTGATCTCTTGTAGGTTCCGCCGCAACAGCCCGAATTTCATCAGATCGATGCGATAAACGTTGACGTCGCACGCCGCGATATTGCGGAACTGCAGCTTCACGTTGACCGCTTCCCCCGGCGTGAAAGTAGTCACGTCATCCATCGCAATTTGTTTATGCAGGAAGTAGTCAATCGACTGGGCGGCATCGATAAAACGATCCTTCACTTTCTCATAGTCGGTGATCGCGGCGGCGGCCTGACCCAGTGCGTGATGAATCTGTCCCATGATATAGACGGCGCGCCACTTGTTTTCTTCGGCAAGTTGGCGGCTACCAGAAAGGGTCGCCGGGCGCTTGTACTGGGCGACCTGATCACACATTTGCAGCGCTTTCTCATGCTCGCCGAGGGCAAAGTGGCAGAAGCCGGTGATGTACCAATAGCTGCTGAGGAAGTTGCTGTCTGGGTAACGGCGAGTATAGTCTCCGCAGACGGTAATTGCCTGTTGGTAGGCGTCCAGTTCAATCAATCCAGTCGCCAGCGAAAAGGCGGCTTGGTCGGCCGAGGGATCTTCGGGATGAGCCGTGAGGAAGTTCTCTAGCATCCCCAAGGAACGCCGGACGAGCGTCACGCGGTTGATCTGCTTCTCGCGCAGCTGCGGATCTTGAGCGGCGTCTGGCGCTTTGGCGAAAACTTGCTGCGCCAACGCGTAGTCGGCTGTCGCCACGTACGGCTCTGGCGGCGAGTTTTGTAAGAGCGTGGTCATCACTTCCACGCTGCGGAGAAACTCTTGCTGATCTTGTAGGAAGCCTGCGACCTGGCTTTCGACCATAAAGCTGGCTTCGACCGTGGCGCGATACACCAGATAACTTCGTTCGTACTCGCCGATTTCGTGATACGCTTTGGCGATCTTCATCAGCTTGGCGAAAGGAATCTCGAGTTCTGGATATTTCTCAATCACGATCTCGAAATAGCGGACTGCTTCGGCCGAATTGCCTTGCTCAAGACTGATGTCGAGCAGCATGCGAATCGTCTGCTGGAAGTAATTGGTTTGCAGATTCCAGTTGCTAAAGAGCTCGGTCAAATTTTGCTGAGCTCCAGCGAAATCATGCTGTTCAAACTTCAAGCGGCCCAACTCGTACAATTCGAGCGGCGTCAGGCGGTACTTGTCTGCACTCGCGCTGCCCAGCGGCAAGACCTTCAACGATTGCGACTTGGCGATCGCCATGTTGTCGAGGTGATAGGCGTCGCGCAGCACGGTTGGAAGGCCTTGGTAGTCGCCGGGGATGGAACCGATAATATCAAAGTTAATCGATCCTAAACCGCGATTGCCGCCGAGATAAAACAGGATGCCGCCGGGCTGGATTTCAAATCGCTCAAACTGACCGGTCACCGTTTTTTCGTCGACGCGGACGCCTGATGGCAGCGGTTCAAACGCGATCAAATACGGCAATTGCTGATCGCGTGAGTTGTTTTGCACGCCGCTGCGCCACATTTCGAGGGTGACATGTCCTTTTTTGGCGGTGGGAAGTTGCGTCATGCTGTTGCGGAAGCTGGAATAGCTGCCGCTCAGCAAGCCGAACCCACTCGGGATCGGTCGTCCGTCAAATTCCAATGGGGCCGGCGTATAGTAGCGGCGAACCGTCCAATCGTTGACCGTGCTCTCTAGCTTGTCGGCCGCGACGAAACCGGCCAATACGCACTCGTAGGAAAATTCACCACGGCCGTTGAGCTCGAATCGAATTGTTTCTTTCTCGTTGTTGGTCAAGGACTCGACCGGAACTTCCAAAGTTTGCGTTGTTGAATTGGCGTCAAACTTCAACGTTTGCAACGGCTTCTCGTTGACGATCACCGTCAACTCATAGGCCTCCGCGGCCAATTGCTTGGTGGTGTTATAACCGCAGATCCCTAACATGATGGGGCCGACTGCTTTCTCTGGCGCCCAGCGTGAACCGCTGCGATGTTGCATCAACCATTCGACTTCTTTCCGCAAATCTTCTTGCTGCGGCGAAAGCTTGTACAAGCACAACGCATAGAGACCGCGGGTCTCCACTTCGGCCGCGTTCCACGACAGCGGAGTCACGTCGCCGCCGCTCAGCTTTTGCTTCGCCAACGCCAGGATCTCACTGGCGGTCTCTTTGCGATTCATGTCGGCGAAAGTCAGGGCCAGATAGGAGAGCCCTGCCGTCGAGAGCGAGTTGCGATTGCGGTACAGTTGATTGGCCAACGGGAAATCTTCGTTGCCGGCGACTGTCAACGCATGCAACAGGATGGTGCGGCTTTCGTAATCGCCCACTTCCAATTGCGTCAGTTGATTTTTTAGATAGTGAACCCCGCGATCAAACACCCCGTTATCGACGCGATATCCGGCCGTGCGAGCTAGGGCTAGGCTCCACATCGCGCGGGACGAGGTATACGCGTTACTTGCGCCGGATGGGCCTCCCCAGTTCCAGGCGCCGTCCTCTTTTTGGGCGGCGACGATGGCTCGCAGTTGTCGGCGGATCGTTTGATCCAGTGATTGCATTTGGGGATTGGCCGCGTCGCGCCCTTTGCTCATCAATTGCTGCAGCGCAACAGCAGCCAGCAAATCACTGGTGCTGGTGTCCATGCCAGAGGCATAGCGTTGACTGTCGAGTTGACGCAACGTTGGATTGGCGTAGAGCACGTCAAGCAGCGTTTGTTGAACCGTCGGACCGATCACAATCTGCATCCGCGGGCTGGTCCAGGGCATCTTTTGCGGACGCTGGACGAAGGCCGATGTACTGCTGGCGGACGTGCCCGAAGCGATTGCATAGACCGGCATCCCGGCCGGCAGCAGCGGCACGATCGCCAGCTGTTGATCGACTGTTTCGGCGGCTGAGACTTGTAGCAAGAATTCGATTTTGGCGCCGGGCTCGGCATCTGTCTTGCCAGCGATCGGCAGTGCGAATTGAATCGGGAACGCGAGTTCGACAATACCCTTCTTCGTGACATTCAGCGTCTTGGTTTCGGTCTGCGTTTTCGCGCCGATTTTGGTTTTTAAGGTAACAGTGATTTCGCCCTTGTCGAGCAGATCGTTGTGCACGATGACCGGAATCTGGGCCAAGTCGCCGTCAACAAAAGCGGCCGCCGTCTTTAGTTCACCGAACAGCGATTTACTGACCGCTAATTCGGTTTCCGCTTCGCCGGCAAGCGTATCTATCGTCACGCCTCGAGATTTCAGCAGCCAAGCGGTAGAGCGTTCTGGCAGCGTCACCTCGACAGTCGCTTGGCCTTGTTTGTCAGTCAGGACCGCCGGATCCCAAAATCCGGTCTCTTGGTCCGGTATCCCGACCAAAATTCTTTCACCATTGGCGATCGCTTTTTTCAAACGTTCTCCAGCGACGTTGCTATTCCAGCTTTTGCCTAACTCCGTCGAAAAATTGAGATTGGAATAGCGGCCGTCGACCCCCAGCATTTGGACCTCTCGCTGGGAGCTCAGATCGGCCCAAGCTTGAGGATTCGTGAACTCGATTTGTTGCTGGGCATCTCCTCCGTGCAGGAGGGGCGTCGCGTCGTAGAAATAGTGTTCGGCCTGCTTCTTTTCGCCACTTTGGCGTCGTGCTGCCAGGTTGGCTTGATTGCCAGATTGTTGAAGCTGACGATCTTTGAGTGCGGGGCGAGCTAGGTCCATCATCGGCTCGTTGGCGCTGTAACCTGCGTTAGGAGCAAGGCCGAAGCCGCCGCTACCGCCAAAGCCGCCACCGCCAAAACCTCCTCCGCCGCCGGCTCCAAAGTATCCTCCCATCCCTGCCGCAGATTCTTCCGCAGGGATCCCTAATTCCATTCTGTTCCTCGCGATGCCGTCAAAATCACGATCACTTAGTTCGGACAAAGATTCCGCTTCGCGGGCCAGCGTTTCTAGGCGTTCTTCTTCGGCCAGCAGCAGGTGATCAATCGAACTGGTTTGCGGGTGGTAGCAGAACTCGATCGTCGACGAAGTTCGCATCGCAAAGGTGCGTGATGCGCCGCGAAAAAATTGCTGAATCGCCGAGATACGCTCGGGAAAACGTTCGTAGAGCGCCTTCTCGACCAACGCGAGACTCAGCTCCGCCGGAACGGGTTGTCCAGCGGCGTTGGACGTGGTGATCTCGACTTTCACTTTGTCGCCGGGCTTGTGACCTTCGCCCGCGATCTTCAATGCAATTTGCAGGTCCCGTTCGACCTGGAAAGGACTGGACGCCGTGTGGAAACGGAGCGGAGCTTCGTCAGCTTGTTGCTCCTCGTTCGGATCGACCATGACGGCCAGCGACATTTGGAAATTGGGCGCCAGCTTGGACGAAACGGCGATCGCCAGCTCGTTGTCGCCGTGCTTCAAGGGGATCAGACGGTATTCCAAGATTTTGGCGCCTTCCAGCGTCAACAGCGCCAATGCCGGCTTTTCGCGCCAATGGACTTTAACGTTTGCTGTTTCGCCTGCTTTCAAGGTGTGATGATCGGCCAAGATGCGGAGCCGGGTTGTATCTTCGTCGCCTGATATTTTTACGGCGACTTCACCCGACACGACATTGTCGAAGCGGTCGACGCCTTCCAGGCGAACGCGATAATCGCCCCCAGCAGCCAATTGCAGCGTTTTGCGGATGACGCCGGTCTTGTCGTCACTCTTGACGGCAAACTCTTCGAGCAGCTTTTCTTGTTTTTCGTCGGTCCCTTGGGCGTCAATCAGTTGGAGGACCTTCAGGGTCAAGTCTTGGGCGATCGGTTTTCCTTCAGCGTCCTTGACGGTCGCATCGACTTCAAACGTTTCGCCCACCAAATAAACCGGACGAACCGTGTTGGCGACGATCGTAAAGCCTTGCGCAGATAGGAAGAAGTTCTGCTGCGTTGCGGTCGAATGGGCCGGAAGTTGTACCGCTAGGCTCACTGTTTGGGATTGGCGGAAGTCGCGAGTTTCAAACTCGAACTTCACTTCCCCCTTATCGTCGGTCGTGCCGGTCAGCGTTCGATCGCCGTTGAGCGAATAGGAGATCTCTGCGCCTGCGACCGGGGCGCCGTAATAGTAGGCTGCTTTGATCGTGCCGGAGATTTTTTCACCGCGGTAGTAGACGTTGCGATCGGTCTCAACCGTCAAAAAGACGGATGGTAGTTGATATTCGTGGACAACGAACGAGCCTTCGTATTGAAGCTTCTCATGCGAGACGACCATCCGGTAGTCGCCGACCGCGGAGGCTGCCGGCAATAGTAAATGCGCATGGAATGATCCATAGTCGTTCAACTTGACCTCTTCTTCCATAACTAGCCGGTTGCGGCCGTCATAGACTTCTAGCTTGTAGTCTCGCTCGGTCGGTACAACGTAAATGTCATTCACGGCATCGCGAATAATCCCCTTTATGTGAACCAACTGGCCGGGGCGATAAGCAGGGCGATCGGTATAGAGATAGCCGGCGCGAGTGATCCCTTGTGAGACGCCTAGCCCGTTGAGATTGACAACACTTGACGCAATATGGCCATCCGTGATCGCGAAGACGCGCAGGTCGGCTGGATCACGCAGTTCTTTGCGGTCGGCTTGGTAGACGCCGTCAGCGCCGGTTTCGACTTCGGCGAATACTTCGCTGCCGTTGGACAGGAGCAACTTGACGCCGGGCCACGGTTTACCCGTTCGCATGTTCTGCGTGAAAATGAAAACTTCGTCCCGCGAGCTTTTCACAATCATGTCGAGATCGCTTTGCAGCACCAGCGTGGTCGATTCCTGGGTTTTGCCGCTGACGGTGATCGCCATCACGCCGGCTTGGACCTTGTTTTCGCTGGGAAGGGGGACATCGACCTGCCCTGAGAATAATCGGTATTTTTCGTAGTCGGCTATCTTATGCTCGAACTGCGAATCAGGGTCGATCAGCGCGATATCCAAAGACTCAACGCCGGTCGCCAAGTGCATCTTACGAAAATAGGTCTCCAGATCGACTTTATAAATCTGCACATTGACCGACTCTAGATTGCGGGTCTTCAAACCAATGCGGGGAGTTTCGTTGCTACGATAGACGCGCACCGTGCTGATCGCGAGAGACTTATTAGAGAGAAGAGCGATTTGCTGCTGTGCTAAGCCGGCCTGAGATCCCCAGGTCAGCTTTTTGTACTCGTCCATCGCATCGGCCAGACGATTTAGTTTACCGGCTAGCGTTTGGGCGATGCGATATTGGGCGATCGAAGCCTCTTCGGTTTGTGGGTACTTTGAGACGACCTGCCGCCAGGCGGAGATCGCTTCTTCATACTTTTCCTGGGCGAACAGAATCTCGGCGAAACTGTTTTGGATCGACCGATTACGATCGTCGATTGGGTACTTCACCAAAAATTCGCCCCAAGCGGCGCGTGCGGCGTCGTAATCCTTACGCGTGAGGGCATCAAGTCCTTTGGCGTACTCAGCATTGATGATTTGACGTTGAGCTTCGCTCCAGTATCCGTGGGTGGGATACTGTTGCAGATAGGTGCGCCAGGCGACGATCGCGTCCTCAAACTTCTTTTGCCGAGCCAGCGCGAGCCCTTTTAGATAGAGGGCTGATGCGTATTCGTCGGTTTTCGTTAGGTTTTCCTGTTTCAGGAAGTTGTCGACCGCGGCAAGTGCATCGTCTGTTCGGCCTTGATGCAGATAGCTCTGCACGATACGCAACTGGGCGGTCGCCACTTTTTCATGCTCGGGATAGCTGGTCAAAAACTTCTTGAGGCTCGCGACTCCTAGCTCCAGGTCATCTTTGTCGCCGGGGTTGGGGATACCATAGGTTTCAGACAGTCGGAAGGCGGCCAGCGGAATCAGCTCTGATTTGGCCGAACCATGCAACGAGAGCAGATCCTCCCAGGTTCGCCGCGCTTCGATCCGGTTGCCCGACTGCAGAAACGCTTCGCCCAACTCATAGCGTGCCGGCAAAAGCAATACATCATCTTCATTGGCTTTGATAAATACTTGATACAGTTGGATTGCTTGACCGGGATTATTTAGCTGTTTGTAACAACGCGCGATTTGCAATTGGATCCGCGTATTGGTTTCGCGCAGCGGACCGATCTCGGCCGCTTTTTGATAGAAAGCCAGCGCCCGTTGATAGTCGGGCTGCTTGTCGTTTGCCTGGGGAGCGAAGAAGGCGTCGGCAAACTCTAGGTAGATCGCGGCGATCTCTTCTTTCCGCTGGTTCGAGAGCAGGTATTCGGCTTCGGCTTGGTAGGCGAGTTCGGCAGCGCGATAATCGCCGGCTCGCGCATATGCGACGCCGATCGCAAAGCGGGCCTTTCGCGTCCAATCGCTCTCAGGAAATCGCTTCGTCAACTCCGTCAGCACCGCGATCGATTCTTTGTACCGCTTGGCGAAGAAGTGGGCTCGGCCCTTTAGGTAAGTCAGATAAGCCGGGTCTCCCTGCTCGTCATGGATTGCTTGATCGATGGCGGCGATCGCGCGATCGTAGTCGCGATTTTGCATCGCTTCGCGAACCGCTTTCGGGACCGAAAGTAGGCTCGATTGCCCAGTCGGCCCAGTTTCTGCTGCGGGAGCTTCGCTAGCGGGTTTCTTATCGTCTCCGTTCTCTTGGGCGAACAAAATTGCCGGGGAGAAAAGCAGCACCCAAACAGCGGGGAGAAAAGTCCAGCGTTGCATGATGAGATTCCTGGCGCTCGGCGATCGGGCGCATCGGTGGATGTAGGAGCAGTGGTGGTTCCGCCAACCTAGACGAGCATGGGGGGGCGGCGGTTTTTCGATCGTAGTCGAATTTGTCAATTTATCCCAGCAATTCGTACTGCAGAACCGAGAATCGATTTGCGTGCTAAGTATCAACACGATTTGGCTTTACAAGCGGACCGGTGAATCTCCTCAACTCATCTGGCAAGCAGAGGGGGAAGCATCTATGATCCTCGCCCCAACGTCTCTTTTTCAAAGATACGTCAAGCGAGGAAGTGAAGAAGGAGCTTTGCAGGATGAATGGACGAACGATCGTAGCAATCGGCGGAACTGGTTTGGGGTTGTTAGCGCTGGGACTAACGACGATGAACCTTTCGGATTCGGCGCCTGAGATGAACCAGACGGCGCAAGCTCCCGAATATTCGCAAACGATGCCGGCAGACGCTTCGCAGGCTGGTCCTCCGCCCATTCTTCAGCCGGCCGAGGTCGAAGTGCCGCGCAAGCGGATCACTGCGCTGGATGAATCACCGGCAGAAATGAGTCCAACGCCCGAGACCGCTGCGCCTAGCATGATGCGATCGTCGGCAGAGCCAGCGCCGCGCGCGAGGATGATGCAGGCGCCTGAGAACTTGGCGGCGCGTGCTCCCGAGACGACTATGCCGGATGAAGCGATCGCTCCCCAGCGGATGATGTCGGCGCCGATGATGGTGCCTGAGAGCATTCCAGACGAGACGCCGGGCTACGAAGTGGTGGAAGTTCTCTACGGCACCGACCGCGATCTAGTCGGTTCCAGCGGTATGCTGGGGCATTTTTATCCGGCGATCTTGTTGTCGCTGGGGGGACTGGTGCTGTTTGGGGTGCTGTGGAAATACCAGATGGCCCGCGTCGGCGGCGTGCTAGCAGTTGTTGGGGTTTGTCTGGGGTTGTTTCTCGCTCGCGATGCGGGGCTCGATTATCAAAAAGAGTTGCGCGCAGCGGCCAGCGGCAGCGCCATGTTTGCCGGAGGGCGAGGAGATTTGCAGTTTGGCGCTTGCCGGATCAGCATTCCTGAAGTTCATGAGGTTGGCCAGTTAGAAGGCCCCTCGGTCTTGCGGTTAGAGCTGGTCGAGCGTCCTGAAAAGCATGTCATGTTGTTGGATGTCCTCTCGAAGGAGGAAGAAGCGTTCTTTGCAGATCTGCGGGAGAAAGTTGCGCAGTCGCCGAGACATGAAGTTTTGATTTTCGTCCATGGATTCAATGTCTCGTTTGAAGACGCTGCGCGGCGGACCGCCCAGATGTCATACGATTTGAAGTTCACCGGCGTGCCGATGTTTTTTAGCTGGCCGTCGCAGGCGGACCTGTTTGGTTATACGACCGATCGCGATAATTCGCTCTGGACCGTTTCGCATCTGAAAGAGTTCTTGCTAAAGGTCGCTCGACAAAGCGACGCCGAGTCGATCAATCTGATCGCTCACAGCATGGGGAATCGCGCGATGGGGACCGCCCTAGAGCAGATTGCCGCGGAGATGAAGGACGAAACGAAACTGTTTAATCAAGTGGTGCTTGCAGCGCCGGATGTTGACGCCGATGTTTTTCGTAAAGAAATCGCTCCGCAGATTGTGCGGGCCTCGAAGCAAGTGACACTGTACGCTTCGGCGAATGATCTAGCGCTATTGGCGTCCAAAAATGTGAACGGATACCCCCGCGCCGGCGATATTCGCCCAGAAGTTGTCATCGTACCGGGTGTGGAAACGATTGACGTTTCGGCGATTGACACCAGCCTGATCGGACACGCTTACTACGGCGATAACGACTCGATCATCTGCGATATCTTCACGCTGCTGCATCAGCCGGCTCCTGCTTCGCAGCGGCAATGGCTCCGTTCAACTTCGGGAGTTGAAGGGATGTACTGGGTGTTTGAGCCAACCGGCCGCGGAGTCGCAAATGCTGGTGGAACCGTTCCGCGGTAGGCGAATCAGGTTCCGGTAACGTCGGTGGTCCAGACGCGAAAGGACTTCAGTTCGTTCTGGCCAAAGGTCGTGGTCAGCGCGACATCGGCGGCATCGCGGCCGCGAGCCATCAGCACGCGACCAATCCGCGGCTTATTGTTTCGCGCGTCAAACGCGTACCACTGTCCACCCAGAAAAACTTCGAACCAGGCGCTAAAGTCCATTGGCGCCGCGTTGGGCGGCACGCCGATGTCTCCCAAATAACCAGTGCAGTAGCGCGCCGGAATGTTGCAGTTCCGGCAAAAAGTGACGGCCAAGTGCATGAAGTCACGGCACACGCCGACTCGTTCGCGATACGCTTCCAGCGCGGTGCGAGTCGCGCGAGCCTGCGTGTAATCAAAACGAATATGGTTGTGCACATAATCGCAAATTGCCTGCACGCGTGCCCAGCCGGGCGTGGTTTTTCCAAAGAGTGACCACGCGAGGTCTTTCAGCTCACTGTCAACCTCGCAGTAGCGACTGGCCAACAGATAGACCAGCACATCCGAGGGCAAGTCTTGCACTTGGGCTTGCATCGCTTGCGGCGCCTGAAGATCAGGCAAACCGCAATCTTCGACGAGCACCTGATTGCGCAACACGATACGTCCGGCAGGCGCTACCAAGCGACCGCAACGATTGCCGTAGAGATCGTAGTACTCGGAGATCGGCAGACGAGGGGTCACCACCAAACGATCAGGCTGCCGCGTTGTAAGCTCTCGTGATGGATGCAGGTAAAGCATCAAAAGCATCGGCGCGGGTTGCGGCGATTCAAAAGCGATCTCGAAGCCAGCTTGAATCAGCATGGGTTGCAGTCAGTTGTTGATGCAGTGCGATTGGCTCGCGATTTGCACCAACAAATCGACCCGTCAACGCACAAAGGATCGCCTCACGATGCATTGTACCGCTGCGAGCTGGAGTTTCGTGGGAATTCTGGTCAGGTTCTGTGATTGGAACAAAATGCTCGCAAAATCAGGGGCAAAAATCTTTAAGCTCATTGGTCTTCTTTCACAATCCTTACATCACCTGGCGCCGAGCCCACAAACCATGATACGCCTGGTTCGCCGCGAAAGTGAACGCTGCGCAGCGGCGATTTTTCGTCTGGGCTGTAGAGACTGACTCGAAAACCATCGATCGTGGTTTCTACCGAGCCGGGGGCGCCCCAGACGTAGCGACCATGGTTGTACCAACCGCCGACCCCGCGATCGAGCAAACGCCACTGATCGCCGCTGCGAACTTCGATCTTCCAGCCAGTTTGCGGCTGCGGCTGATTGGGATAGACGCCAGAGAGGGTGATCAAATTGATCGTAATTGGCGACTTCCACTCGGCCTGATAGTAAACTGGTTCCGCTGCGGAGACGATGCCGAGATCAGCGCCGCCGGCGACTCCTACTTCGTGCCACTGTGAACTTTTTAGAAACTCGTTTTTCTCAGGAAGATAGACCAGATCTGTCGCGGCGCCGCGAGCCCCTTGGCCGAGCTCCGTCATGTTGCTAGTCAGATCGGCGCGGGCCAATTGGTTGACCAGTGACGCCGGCAGATGCAGACGATCGACATCGATAAGCTCGGCGCCGGGGATATATTCGGCTTGAGGATCGCCGGGCGGCCGCGTCAGCGAGAGGTAGGCGAATAGGTCGATCAGCTCTTGTTTGCTCAGTTGCTTCTCGACTCCTTCCGGCATCAATGACAGCTTGCTGATGCGGATCGCGTCGACATCATCACGCGGAATTGTTTCGAGCTTGCCTCCTTGCAGTTTGAGCACGACGCGTTGGTCATTGTCTTCGACCATTAATCCAGTCAGCGTGCGACCATCGGCGGTTAGCACCATCCGACCTTGGTAGTCGGGACCAATTACCAGGCTGGGATCGAAGACGCTAGAGAGCAGTTGCTCGAACGAGCCGCGACCATTGGTCGTGATATCAGGACCTACCTCCTGACCTTGACCGTAAATCTTGTGGCACTGTCCGCACAGCTTTTGAAAAGCGGCGGCGCCGGCATGAGGGTCTCCATCGCGACCACGGACGAGACTCCGCATGTCAGCGATCACCAGTTCTCGCTCAGGATTGCGCTCGGTTCGAACTTGTCCCCAAAGCTTGATCGCGGAGGCGACTATTTCGTTGTCGGGGCTCTCTTGTAGCTTGCGGATTTGGTTGACGTTGAGTGAGTCTTTTGAGATGCCGCCGCCAGCGACTGTTTCCAGCAGTTGTTTGCTCCAAGTAGCCCGTTGTGTTAGAAGTTCGATCACTTTGGGCTGAAGATCCGCTGCAAGTTGCCGGTAATTCAACAGCAGCATCGTCGCGACCTGGGGGTGGTCAAGTTTGCCAAGGGCAGCGATCGAATCCGCTAGCAGTTGCTGGGACGATCCCTGCGGATGGACAAGCAATTCTCCCACCACTGCTACAATCTGATCGTCACCAAAAGCAACCAGCGCCGCCAAAGCAGCCGAACGTTTTGCCGCCGGCGCCGCTTGGTCTTGATAGACCGAGCGAACCGCAGCCTGAGCGTCAGCGTTCTTCCAGGTCACGGCCAGCAATGCGGCGTCAAAATACGCAGTATTCTTCGGGCCGCTGGTCAAAATCGGATGAATCACCGCTTCAAGCTGCGATCGCAGTTTGCTCAGCCGTTCGTCAGAGATTTCGCCAGATTGAACTCGAGCAGCGAGCGTCTCCAGCGAACTGTTGAGCGCAGGTCGCAGCGCCGGCGTCTGGGCCACCAATTTTACAAGTTGGACGATGCTATCTGTTTCGACATTTGCAGCGGCCAGAATTCGATCGATAATGCGCGGCAATAGCGCTGCGACGTTCGGATTGCTGGCAAACTTGGGATTCTCGAGCAGTGCGAACAGTTGTCCACTTTCTGTCTCAAGCCGGGGGTGCAGATTTTGCCAGACGATTTGTGGGATCAGCTTGTCATCGCCGGCGCTGGCCAACACGGCGGCAAGTGTCGGAATGGTCGGTACTTGATCGATCTTACCGGCAGCGATCGCTACTTGCAGCAACACATCGGGGCTGCTGTCCTCGGTCATCGAGACGATCTTTTGCGTGAGTTCTGGTGAGATCTTTTTTTGATTGCCGGCGATGCGGACGCCCCAGGCGCGAAACGTGGGATCGGCGTCCGCCAGCAATGAGGTCACCAATTCTTCCGACGGCTGTTGGCTGCCGGCGATCGCCCAAACCGCATGCAGGCGAGTTTTGCGCGGCGCGGTTAGGGTGATGGCCAGCTTGGCCAATTGGGCCATTGTCGCGGGATCACTGCGTTCGCTTAACAGACGTTGAGCTCGGTCGCGATAGAAGCGATTGCTGCTATGAAGCCGTTCGACCAGTTGTGAATCGCTCTCATTGGCCAGGTTGAACGGCGAAGCGCGGGGAGTCGCTTCATATCGAATGCGATAGAGTCGACCCTTCAGCCGATCGACCTCGGCCGGGTGCGCCATCGCATCTTGATAACAATGAAACCGGTCGTACCAATCCAGCACATAGAGACAACCGTCGGGGCCCAGCTTCTGATCGACCGGCATGTGCCAAACATCGTTTGCAGTGACGAAGTCAGGATGAGGCTTGCCGAAATAGGTTGAGCCGGCGCGGGTTACTTCGTCGACGTTGATGCAATTGCCGTGGATGTTGCCCATGTACAAGCGATCGCGATAGGCGGCGGGATAGGCGTCGCTGTCCAAGTATTCGAGGCCGCAATAGGCGGCCATTTGATGCTTGTGCTGCACGATCGATTCAAGCTTCCATGTGTGCGGCGGATAGGGTCCCCCTTGGCGATGGTAATAGCCGGTCTCTGTGAGATGCCAGAGATGATCGATCACGCAGGCGCTGATAAAGGCGCTCCCCTCGGGGTCAAATGCGATGCCCCACGGATTGCTGGTTCCTTCGCAAAAGAGTGAAAACTCTTCGGTACGCGGATCAATCCGAAACATCGCGCAGGTGAAGTCGAACGTTTTTCCGTGCTGCGTGATGTGCGACGGATTGAACACGCCGTTGAGTCCATAGAGGGCGCCATCAGGGCCCCAGGTCAGTGAGTTGGGAAGCTCGTGCGTGTCAGAACGCCCAAAGCCGGTGACAACGACGCGCTGTTTGTCCGCTTTCAAATCGCCGTCGGTATCTTCCAAGAACAGCAAGTCGGGCGCGTTGGCGACCCAGACTCCGCCGTAGCCGACTGCAATTCCCGACGGGATGTTTAGCCCGTCGGCAAAGATCGTCGTCTTGTCGATGCGGCCATCGTGGTCGGTATCTTCCAGCACTTTGATCCGATCGCGACCTGGCCCCGGCGCATGCCGCGGATACTCAAGTGACTCAGTGACCCAGATGCGTCCTTGATCGTCAAAAGTCATTGCGACCGGATTTACCAAGTCTGGTTCGGCCGCCACGACTTCGACGCTGAAGCCCGGTGGAACCGTCATCTTGGCGGCGGCCTCGGACGGCGAGAGCGCAGGACCAGGAATAGTCGCTTGCCGACGAGGTAGAAAAGGTTCGTCCGCCAACAGTTGCGAAGGGACAAATGCGATTAGCAGGAGCAGTAATAAACGTCGCAAAGGAAAATGCATGACGGCCGACCGGACGAGGGGGAGGGAATCTGACAGGGCTTTGTTCGATTGTTAAGGGGGCCGGAGTGAGATGCAATCGTGAAAAATCTACAATGAGGGAAGTTTTTTAACCACAAGAGGCTCGGTTAGCCAAGCTTGCCATCGGCTTACTTGCCGCTTAGACTCACATCGCCCGGGATTTTTTCGACGTAATCTTGGCTGTTCCCTTCCGTTTCGCATTCC
Source organism: Blastopirellula sp. SH421 (assembly GCF_057808535.1). Classification (NCBI taxonomy): domain Bacteria; kingdom Pseudomonadati; phylum Planctomycetota; class Planctomycetia; order Pirellulales; family Pirellulaceae; genus Blastopirellula; species Blastopirellula sp. SH421. Next base: position 5,495,381 of record NZ_CM173712.1, on the reverse strand, counting down.
CCCCTTCTGTCTGCTGGGAGATCTTGCATGAAATCTGTACACATTTTCGCACTCGCCGCCGTGGCGATCCTTGGTTCGTCCGCAATTGCGGCCAAACCAGAAGACGCCAACTGGTTGCAGTGGCGCGGTCCTCAGCGTGAAGGAAAAGCGACTTCGACCGGCTTGTTGAAAGATTGGGACGCCCAGCAGCCAAAATTGCTTGCAATGGTGGAAGGTCTCGGCGGTGGTTTCGCGAGTGTCTCGATCGTGGATGACATGCTGTACACGACCGGAAACTTTGACAAATCGCAGGGAGTCGTGGCGGTTGATTTGACGACCAATCAGATTGCCTGGAAAACGCCGGTCACCGAATCAATCCCAGAGCATGGGTACGGCGGCTCGCGATCAACGCCGACGATTGATGGCAATGTCTTGTATGTAGTGTTGTCGGACGGCACGGTCGCTTGCTTGGATCGCAGAAACGGCAAAATTCTCTGGACGCGTAGCTTTGAGAAGGAATACGGGGCCAAGCGTCCTAGTTGGGGATTTGCCGAATCGCCGCTGGTGGATGGCAATCTCTTGATCTGTACGCCGGGTTCGGATCAGGCGCTGCTGCTCGCGCTTAACAAAAAGACAGGCAAAGAAGTCTGGGCGACCAAGAATGCCCAACTGGGGAGCAAAGGGAAGGGAGAGGCCGGCTACTCGTCGATCGTCATCGGAAACGGCGCCGGCGTAAAGCAGTACGTCCAGATGACCGGCCGAGGTTTGGTTGGCGTCCGGGCCAAAGATGGCAAGTTCCTCTACAACTACAATGAAGTCGCCAATGACGTCGCGGTGATTCCGACTCCGATTGTGGATGGCGATTATGTCTTCGCTTCTTCTGGCTATCAAACCGGCGCCGGTCTGGTGAAACTGTCCAAGGATGGAGCAGGTGTCAAAGCCGAAGAGGTTTACTTCCTTGAACCGAAGGTCTTCCAGAATCATCATGGCGGCATGGTCAAATTGGGGGATTACATCTATGCCGGCACCAAGCATAACGAGGGTTTCCCCATTTGTATCCAGATGAAGACCGGCGAAGTGCAGTGGGGAGGAGACATTCGCGGCGAAGGCAAAGGGTCGGCGGCGGTTTTGTACGCCGATGGTAACTTTATCTTCCGCTATCAATCGGGTGAGTTGGCTTTGGTTGAAGCGACCCCCAAAGCGTATGTCCTGAAAGGGAAGTTCATGCCCGAGTACCAGGAGCGGGAAAGCTGGGCCCACCCCGTGGTAGCGGGGGGCAAGTTGTACCTACGAGAGCAAGACAAGTTGATGGTCTACGATTTGACTCAGAACTGATGTCAAATTGATATGACTGTCAGTGTGCTCATGAAAAGGCCCGTTCAACCGGGCCTTTTTTTCGTTCTTGGTGGCGAAAATCGGAAAATTTTACCCAGTTGCCCTTTTTGCTGAAACAATTGTTTCATACGCTTGTTTTAATTAGTAAGGATACCATTAGCGGAGCCAGTCGGTGGGAAATGATGATCCAGCCAGCAAGATCCTAGCTGCGGCGCTCGAAGAGTTCTCTGAAAAGGGTTTTCGAGCGGCGACGATCCGGGACATTTGCGCCAAAGCAGGCGTGAACCTGGCGGCCGTAAATTACTACTTTGGAGACAAGAAGAAGCTCTATTCGGCGGTCTTCAAGCAAGCGCATATCGCCACGCATGAAGCCTATCCGATGCCGAGTTGGGACAAAGACGAAAGCCCCGAGACTCGCTTGCGCGACTTTATCCGAGTTTCGTTGCTACGAATGCGTTCGAATACCGACAGCAACGCGTGCCATCGGTTGATGATGCGTGAGTTCTCTCAGCCGACCGGAGTGGTGAAAGAGTTGGTGGAGGAGTTTTTTCGACCTCATCACAAACTGCTGATTTCGATCATGCAAGAGATCGTCGGTCCCCGGGTCCCAGAGTTTCGATTGCATCAACTAGCATTCAGCATGATAGGCCAATGTCTGTTTTACCGGTTCAACCAACCGGTGCTGCAGATGTTGATTCCACCAACGATGTTGGACGAACATTTTGGCACAGAAGATTTGGCGGAATACATCTACCGATTTGTCCTCGCCGCGCTACAACATGGCGGGTGGGACGCTCCGTTTGAGAGTCAGGCTTTGGCGCCCGATTCGACGGCAGATAGCGTAAAGGGAAACCATTGAGATGAGTGATAAGTCCTCTTCGCCACTAAGCATTTTAACGCGAGTCGTGACTCCGCTGGCGATCCTCGGCGCATCGGCGGCGATCATTTTTGTGATTTTCCAGATGCGTAAACCTCCGGAAAAGCAGGAGGTCGAACGCCCGGTGTTGATGGTCTCGACGGCGCCTATCGTCCGGAACGAGGACGGATTGACGTTTCATGTCGACGGTGTTGTCGTTCCCTATCGCGAGATCAACCTCTCTTCCGAAATCGCCGGCCGCATCACTTTTCGTGATGATAAGTTGCGTGCAGGCTCCTACGTCTCCAAGGGGCAGCCGCTATTGGAAATCGATCCGCGCAAGTACGCGTTGGAAGTCGAACGTCTTTCGAAAGAAGTTGACCAAGCCGATGTCGCGATTCGTGAGACAGATGTCGATGTCGAAAACACGCAAGAGCTGATCGTCTTGTCGAAACAAAATCTCGAACTGCAGAAGAAGCAGTTGGCCCGCATGGAATCCCTGTTGGCCCGCAATGCGACTACTCCTTCGCAGTACGAAAGCGAACAGCAAGCTTTGATTACCGCGCAAAATCAATTGCTGCAGCTTGAGAATCAGATCCGCAGCATTGCGTTGCGTAAGCAAGGCCTGGAGCGCGCCAAAGAGTTGGCTCAGGCACGCCTAGAGCAGGCGAAACTTGACTTTGAGCACACGAAAGTGGTTTCGCCGGTAAATGGCGTGATCATCAGTGACGAGGTAGAACAAGACTCCTACGTCCAAGTCGGCACGAACCTCTTTAAGATCGAAGATACCAGCGCCGCGGAGGTTCGCTGCAGCCTACGAATGGACGAACTCGCTTGGCTGTGGCGCAAGCAATTAGGCAAAACGGTTGATCCGCTCGCAACGCGTGGCAGCGAAGATTATCGCTTGCCGCAAGTCCCGGTCGACGTCTCGTATGAGTTGGCCGGACGGCGCTATCAATGGGACGGCGTGCTCTCACGATTTGATGGTTTAGGTCTCGACGAACGAACGCGAACGGCGCCGGTTTTGATTCGCGTCGCCAATCCTGATCAGGTCAAGATGGATGGTCAACTGATCAAGACGCGTGGGCCCTCTGCTTTGTTACGTGGGATGTTTGTTGATGTCAAAGTGCAAGTTCAACCCGAAATGCCGATTTGGCGCGTTCCGGAATCGGCGTTGTCGCTTTATTCGGCCAAAGCGTTGCAAGAATCAATGACTGCCGGCCAAGTCGCCAAGACGCGTACCCACATGGATGAATCGCGTCCGCGCTTTGTATTGTGGTTGGTGCGTGACGGCAAGTTAGAGATTGAGCATGTCGAAGTGTTGGTCATTCAGGACGACTACGCGCTAATCAACGGCGACAATGTCGATCTTCGCGCTGATGACCAGATCGTAATTACTCCGATGGGCTATCCCCGTGTCGGTCTCCCCGTGAAAGTGGAAGGCTAAGTTATGCGAGATTTAGTTCGCTGGGCGATTCGCAATACGCCTGCGATGAATACGATCATGATCAGCGTGATCGGGGTTGGCGTCCTCAGCTTTTTCCTGCTGCGCCGCGAGACCTTCCCTGAGTTTGAGTTAGAAATCGTCTTGGTGACCGTTCCCTATCCCGGCGCGAGCCCGGAGGAGGTCGAGAGCGGCATCTGCGAGAAGATCGAAGAAGCAGTCAAAGATACGGTTGGCATCAAAAAGATGACCTCGGTCGCGAACAACGACTATGGCGCGGTCATTTTGGAATTGAACGCCGACGTCGACGCGCAGCGGGTCTTGAACGAAGTCCGCGGCGACGTCGAACGCATCCCCAGCTTCCCGCTACTAGCCGAAGACCCCGAGGTGCAGCAGATTACGCTCCGCGAATCGGCGATCACGGTCGGCGTTCTAGCGCCTAATGTTGAGAATCCCAGCGCCGAGATGGAATGGCGATTGCGTGAACTGGCCGAGGAAATCCGAGTCGAACTGTTGGCGTTGCCGAACGTCTCGCAAGCCGAGATCTCAGGCGCCAAAGACTATCAGATCGACATTGAGATCGAAGAAGAGACCCTTCGCCGATTTGGGCTGACGCTGAAACAAGTCTCGGAAATTGTGCGGGACGAAAACCTGGAAATGCCTGGTGGATTGATTCGCACCGCATCGCAGGAAGTGTTGGTCCGCGGAGAAAATAAACGGGATATCGGCCGAGAAATCGCCAAGTTACCGCTGATCAAAACGCCAGATGGAGTCGTGCTAACTGTCGGGGATTTGGCGACTGTCCGAGATGACTTTGATGACGTCACGTCGTTCCAGCGCGTGAATGATCGTCCGGCGATTGCGATTTCGGTCAATCGAACTTCTAAAGAAGACCTGATCGTCATCACGGACGAAGTGAAAAAATTTGTCAAAGAGCATGCTGATACGATCCCTGAAGGTTACAGCATGGTGACCTGGGGCGATCAGTCCGAAGAGGTTCGCGATCGTCTCAACACGCTTACAACCAATGGTTGGCAAGGGCTGGTCTTGGTGCTGGTTATTCTGGCGCTCTTCATGAATACGCGCTTGGCGTTTTGGGTCGCGATGGGGATTCCGATCTCGATGCTCGGCGCTTGCGCGGTCTTGCTCTATTTTGGTCAGACGCTCAATATGCTGACGATGTTTTCATTCCTCATGGCGTTGGGGATTGTGGTCGATGACGCGATTGTGATCGGCGAAAACATCTATGCGCATCGTGAGATGGGGAAAAGCTTTCATCGCGCGGCGGTGGATGGAACCGCCGAAGTGTTGCCCTCGGTCGTGATGTCGATTGCGACGACGATATTGGCTTTTGTGCCGATGTTTTTTGTCGCCGGCGTGATGGGCAAGTTTATGGCGGTCATGCCGCTGGCGATGATCGCAATTTTGGTGATCTCACTACTGGAAGCGGCATTCATTTTGCCGTGTCACTTGGCGCACGATAATGATTCGGGAGACTTGATCAACAACCTGATCGACTTTTTCGCCTACCCTTTCCGCCCAATCGGCGCCGCGTTCAATCGCGTGGGGGACTGGACTTCGGCGAGGCTCGATTGGGTGATCGAGAATATTTACCAGCCTGGCTTAAAGTACTCGCTGGCGAATCCTGTCACGATTGTGGCGCTGGCGGTCTCGATCATGGCGATTTCAATTGCGGTAGTTTGGGCAGGATTTGTACCGCTCAATTTGTTTCCTTCGATGGACAGCAAAACGATTGTCGCCAATGTAGGCTTCCCAGACGGAACGCCGGCAGTTTTGGCCGACGAAGCGACCAAAAAGATGGAGGCCGCGATTCGTGCGGTGAATGCCAAGCACGAGGAGCAAGGGGAGACCGTCGTCGAGCTGATCCGGCGCAATGTCGGCTTTGCCCAATTGCGACAAGGTCCGGGACAAACATCGGACCAATTTGGTAGTCATTTAGGAGCAGTCGTCGTTCGTCTCACTTCGCCCGGCTTACGCACGATCAGCAGTTCGCAGCTGATTGAAGAATGGCGCCAAGCGACCGGGCCGATCGTTGGTTCTGACGTGCTGGTTTTCGATTCGCAAGATATCGGGCCAGGCGGTAAACAGATCGAATTCAAACTGTTGACCAGCCCGGCGAATATGCCTCGCTTGGAAGCAGCGGTCGAAGACGCTAAAGCCGAGTTGGCCAAGTCCGCAGGCGTTTACGATATCGAGGACGACTCGTCCCCCGGTAAGATGGAATTGCGTTTGCGGCTGAAGGAAAACGCCCAAGCGATGAACGTCACCGAACGCGATCTCGCCGAAACCATTCGCGCCACTTATTACGGTGACGAGGTGATGCGTTTGCAGCGTGGGCGTCATGAGGTGAAGCTGATGGTCCGCTACCCGCGAGAAGATCGCCGCTCACTGGCCGAGTTCGATCAGATCCGCGTCCGGACCGGCGATGGATCGGAGAGACCGATTACCGAACTCGCGGAAGTGGAAATCGTTCGCCCGCTCAGCGAAATCAATCGCTTGGATCAAAAGCGTTCGATCACGGTCTCAGCCAATGTGAATCAGCGAGTCGCAAACTCCAATGCGATCATCGAAAATCTAAAAAAAGAATACGTGCCAGCGATGATGAAGAAATTTCCTGGCGTGACGATACGCTGGGAAGGTCAGAAAGAACAGCAAAGCGAATCGCTCGGCAGTTTATTTATCGGCACTGGAGTCGCCATGGCGGCGATGTTTGTTTTATTGACGATCGAGTTTAACTCGTACTTTCAACCGTTGATCGTGATGATCGCGATTCCGTTTGGTTTGATTGGCGCGATTGTGGGCCATCTGTTACTGGGACTAGAGTTGACTCTTTTCAGCTTTTTTGGCCTGGTTGCATTATGCGGCGTGGTGGTGAACGACTCGATTGTGCTGGTCGACTTTATTAACCATCGCCTGAACGACGGGCTCCCAATTTATGAGGCGCTGATAGACACCGGCCGCCGCCGCTTCCGTCCGGTGCTGCTGACGTCAATCACCACGATCGCCGGCCTGACGCCGCTGCTGTTTGAGACTTCGCTGCAAGCGCAAGTCTTGATCCCCATGGCGGTCAGTCTCTGCTTTGGCTTGATGGCTTCGACTTTCCTGGTGTTGTACTTAGTCCCGGTCCTCTATTTGATCTACGCCCTGTTGGGAGGCCAAGTCTCTAAGCACGACAAGATCGAATCGACCGAGGAACGCCGGGAGATTGAGAAAGAAAAACTGCTTACGGCCGATGTCAGCTGAACCCGGGCTGAGGGGAATTGAGGTAAGAAGCTCTCCTTTCGCTTGCGAAATGGGAGCTTATATAGCAAGATTTTGAACCTGAACCGGCTCCGTTAGCAAGCTGTATTGATTGGTGTGGCGCATAAAAAAAGGCGACCAAAATGGTCGCCTTTTCAAAAGTGCCGAAGAGAGGACTTGAACCTCCACGGGATTTACTCCCACTAGGACCTGAACCTAGCGCGTCTGCCAATTCCGCCACTTCGGCGTTTTTGGGTCTTGGGATAATCTCCCAAAGACCGCAATACGCTCTACTTGGCTCGTGAGGAGCCGTTGGCAAGGTGTGAATTATAATCAACGATCCCCAAGGGGAAAGGGCCCATGGCGAAAAGGACCCCTCGGGAGAGATTCAGGTTCGCCGCGGCTGTTCTCCGCTAGCTGGCTTTTTTGCCGGTGAACCCCCGTCGCTGGGCCGCTCACCTACTAATAGGTCGGCACGGTGGGGTCGATTTCTGCACTCCACTGCGTGATTCCGCCGGTCATGTTTTGGGTTTGGGCGAAACCGTTTTGGCGCAGCCAGTGGGTGACTCGCAGACTTCGTCCTCCCAGGTGACAATGGACGATGATCGGCAGCTCACGAAAAGGCTCAATTTCTGCGATTCGCTCCGGTAACTCGTTCATCGGGATCAGCACCGCTCCGGCGATCTGGGCAAACTGGTGCTCGTCCGGTTGGCGGCAGTCGAGCAGCAGAAACTTGTCGCCGGAGTCGAGCTTTTGTTTGACCTCGCTGACAGAAACTTCGATTGGGGTGTCGGTCATCGGGCGATCGCCTCCAAAGTATCGAATCAAAACAGATCTCCGATGGTAGTCGGACCGGCCAATGTTCGTCCAGTCCTGCCGCCGGCCCTCCAATGCAACGTGACAAGAGGAAAACGCCCCTTGAACGGCTCTGAGCGAGAATTTTCGTTAGAAGTAGTCCGCACTCTCAAATCGCATGGTCATCAGGCATTGTGGGCCGGCGGTTGCGTGCGCGACATGCTGCTGGGCCGAGAGCCGCAAGACTTTGATGTCGCGACCGATGCGCCGCCGCAGCGAGTGCGTGACATCTTTGGCGAAAAGCGAACGCTGGCGATCGGGGCCGCGTTTGGCGTGATCACCGTCCAAGGAGGCAAGCAGCGCGGACAGATCGAAGTCGCAACTTTCCGGCAAGATGTCGGCTACAGCGATGGTCGTCGCCCTGATGAGGTGCGGTTCACCTCCGCTGCTGAAGACGCCCAACGCCGCGACTTTACGATCAACGGCATCTTTTACGATCCTGACGCCGCCGCGATCTACGACTTTGTCGGCGGCCAGATCGATCTGCGCGATCGCCTAGTCCGCGCAATCGGCGATCCCAATCAACGATTTGACGAAGACAAGCTACGGATGCTGCGGGCCATTCGCTTCTCATCGACCTTTCAGTTTGATCTCGAAATGAACACAATGCGGGCAATCCAGCGTCACGCCCGCAATATCGCCGTCGTTAGTGCAGAGCGAATCGCGGTGGAGATGCGCAAGATGCTCTGCTCGCTGCGACGTGTGACAGCGGTCGTGTTGCTCCGCGATTCGTGGCTCTTTCCCGAGGTCTTGCCTGAGCTGCGTAGTGTCATCGATCACGCGCCGCGGTGGACCGAAACGCTGCGGACCCTACAGTTTTTAACAGGCAATGATTTTGCGACAGCGCTGGCGGCTTTGTTGCGATTTTCGGCGGCACGCCAGCTCCAAAACGGCGATCCATGGAAGCCGATTCCGCTACTTCTTGAAGTTTGTCAGCGGTGGAAGCTGACCAATGACGAAACGAAAGACGTGCAATGGCTGTTGCGTCAGGTCGATGTGCTGCAAACGGCGAAAGCTCAGCCTTGGCCGAGGCTGCAACGTATCTTAGTCGATCCCCGGATTGAAAAATTATTGGATCTAGCGGCGGCGATCACGGAGGCGCGGTTGGAATCATCGGAGCACCTCGATTTTGTTCGTGAGCGACTCCGTTGGCCCCAAGAGCGTCTGAATCCAGCGCCAGTCGCGACCGGAGATGATTTGATCCGGGCCGGACTAAAACCAGGTCGGCATTTTCAGGGATTGCTCGAAGAGATTCGCGATGCACAGCTCCAGGGAGAGATCACCACGCTGGACGAAGCGCTTGATCTGGCCAGAAATCGCCAGCCTACGTAGGTAGCCAATTGAGCCCGAGCGGCTATCATAGCGACGTCGGCAGGCACGTATCCGTATTATCCCGCACGAGAGGCGACTCCATGAGTTTTGCGATTGAATTGCTGCTGCGTTGGGCCCATATCGTTCCGGCGACCATTTTGGTGGGTGGAGCGGTCTATGCCCGATTTGCGCTGGCGCCGTCCGTCGATCCGTTGGCGAATGAGCAAAAAGAATTGCTGAAAGCCGGCGTTCGCGCTCGCTGGATGAAGTGGGTGATGATCTGCGCTTTTCTGCTGCTAGTCAGCGGGATCATCAACGTGGTGCTGATCGCGACCGAGTTCAGTTTTCCGCAAAAGTACTATCATCCGGTCGTCGGCGTCAAAATGTTGGTGGCGATGGTTGTCTTTTACATCGCCAGCATGCTGACTGGGCGCAGCGAAAATGCGGCTCGTTTTCGGCAGAATGAACGCTTTTGGCTGTCGATGAACGCCGGCCTGGCGATCTCGATTGTGCTGATGGGTGGGGCATTGAAAGTGGCCGACCGAATCCCCAAAGCAGCCGCAGAATCGGTTCGAACAGAAGAACCGGAAGTCGCTTCCCCCTCTGCGGTAGAAAATGGTTCGTAGCAGCGGATGGTTTGAGTAAGGTAGAGAATGTGCCAACGCAGGGAGGCTGGCGGATCGTACTGGTCAATTTCTCTTGAAACTTACCTGATGACGCGCCATGAACCGACCGGCTGACGCTCTCTCGATTTTGAAGCAGGCTCGCGAAGCGTTGATCGCGCGTCTGCGGCAGCGTGTGATCGAGGACGCCGAAGATATCTTGTCTGATGCCCGCGGTGAATCGTTCCTAAGCGATATCGAGACGATCTACGACCAGATCGCGACACGCTTAATGCACGTCAATCAGATGATATCCAGCCTACCGCCGGAAATCGCCGGCTTCGAGACCGAAGAAACCTATTCGCTGGATGATGCGACAATCGCGCTAAACGAAAGTTCGTTTCTGTCAGAGCCAGGCCCGCACCTTCCACAGCAGCAAGCGGAGTACAGTCCCAGCGTCCTTAGTGCGCCGGCGCCTGCTTCGCCAGCAAACTTTCAACTGTTTGTCCAGGCGATCGAGTCGGGAGACGTCTCAGCTGCCGGACGATTCTTGTCCGAGTTGTTGCAAGTCGAACCAGAGCGCGGCGAGCAATGCTCGCGGGTTTTTCGGCAGGGCTATCTACAGGACCCAGCGATCCTCTCGAAAGCGATGCAACTGCGCAAAGAGCTGATGGCAAACAATTTCAACAACGCCATCATGCTGCTTTACGAGTGCTTTGGGCTGCAAGGGATGGAGTCGATCGCCGCAATGCAAGCGCTGCGGTCGATACTCTGAGGCTGCGAAGCGGATACTCCCGTTAGAAGACGCAAACCACTACACTGAAGCGAAAAGAACTGAAGCGAAAAGATTTTATCTCGCAGGCACGGGTAGCAACGATGGACAAAAAGGCGAAAAAACGGATCGAAGTGCTGAATAAGAAGATCCAAAAACTGACACAGCAGTTAGCAGGCTCCAAAGAACAATCAGACGACGCCAGAGAAACCGAAAACTTCGAGCAAGAAATGGCCGCCGCCAAAGCAGAAATTGAAAAGCTAAAAGCTAGTTAATCAAAGGGTGGCCCGGGCAGTCTGTCCAAGACTGGCCGGGTTGCTTCAGCAACAAGATGTCGCGCCATTCGCGTCGATCTCACGTTCCAACGACAAACTCATCATCCGTCTCCAAATCCGGCGGCCAGCGAATCGGCAAGCCAACCGATTTCCCCGAGAAATACTAACCTGCGGAACTCCACTTCCAGCGTTCGGCCTGCTCGACAAGTCCGGCGCGTTCGGGATTCCGGTGCATGTAGACAAGTTTCTCTTCGGCCTTCTGTCGCGACCAGATATTAAAGTCGTAGTAGCGGGGCTGCCAAATCGGATCCGATTCGTCAATCTGTTCCCAGTACTTCGGATACTGAGTACGGTAGAGTTGCTTTATCTGATGCGAGGACTGATCTTTCCACTTGTCCATAAACAAGCTGAGTCGGCCATTCTCGGGAAACCAGATGAGCACATGCACATGATCCGGCATGACCACAAACCCTGTGCAAAGACCATCGTGTCGCGCCAACCAACTTCCGAGTTGACCGATCACGATTCGTTTGGCCTGATCCTGCTGGAGAAATGCTCGACGCTTGTAGCAGGAATAAGTTACGAAGTGGAGATGCTTTTGGCTGTCGTAAACCTTTCGATTGACCACAGGGGAGAGCCTGTTTACGAATGGGTAATTTGACTCGTTTTGCAACCGGATGATAAAGCATCTTGTTGCTAAAGCAACCCGGCCAGTCTTGAACAGACTGGCCGGGCCACCCAAATCTCAGTTATCCACGTTTCGTTGCTCTAGCGTCTTGCTGAACCCGGTGCTTCGCTAACGCGGGCTTCGGTGATGCCGTGGTAGACGCCGACTTCGTCGTAGCCGTCGCCGTCCCAGTCGCCAACCGTTGGCAGGTCGTCAGCGTCGCCCAGCATGAAGACCTTGTCGGTGTCATCCTGGTGATGGTTGTTATCGTTATCTAGGATCCACTCGCCGCCGCGATAGACGCCGATTTCATCGATCCCGTCGCCGTTCCAGTCGCCGACAACCGGCACGTCGCCTGCTTGGCCGTAACGAATGCGTGAGTCGACTTCGTCATTCCAGCGACCGTTGCCATCTTCATCCAGGCGCCATTCACCATCTTGGAAGACGCCGATCGTCTGGATGCCGTCACCGTCCCAGTCGCCAACCACCGGATAATTACCAGCGGTGCCGAAGTGGAAGACGTGGTCAATCAAGTCCGAGCGGACCTTGCCGGTCGACGTTAGCTTCATGACGCGGCTTCCCAGGGTCGCTTCATCGGGTTTCGGCGGCAAGTTCTTCGAGACGCCTGTGGTGACGTTGTTCGGAACCGGCAAACCTGGGTCGCTGGCGATCGCTCGAGGATCTCCTGACCAGGCCTTGCCAAAAATTCCGATGTCGTCTTTGCCGTCGCCATCCCAGTCACCAACCACCGGCAAGTCGCCGTCATAGCCAAGCTTGGCCCACAAGTCACCTTCGTCCCAGACGCCGTTGCCGTTGACGTCGACGTACCAGTGACCTTTGTAGTAGATGCCAAAGTCAGTGACCCCGTCGCCGTTGAAGTCGCCCGATACCGGACGTGCGCCCGGCATGCCAAACAACTTGGTGAGGATTTGCTCTGGATCGTTGTCTCCGGCCGATTGCAGTTGCAGCTTCCACTCGGCCTGTTGCAGATCGTTCCCTTCCCAAGGGAGGATCGAGTCGCTAGCCGCCGTGAACCAAACTCCCGGCTCAACGAAGGCGATTTGATCTTTGCTGCGCGGCAAGCCGGCGTTTACTACGCTCAAGTGCCAAGTGACGCCGGTAGCCCCGCCGCTAGAGCTTTGCAGCAGAGGTTGAACAATAAACAACGCCGCTGGCGGAATCAAATCGGCAGGCGCCGGCGCGACCGGTGTGACCAGCGGAGCAAGCGTACCAGCCGGTGGGGCTGGAACCGGAGGTAAAAACGGGGGATTGGGTTGCGCCTTCAACTCGCTGAAGTTATTTTCTTGTGAGTTGGCGCCAATCGGCAGATCGATTAACGCGATCATGTCGTTCAGCGGATCGATCAACAACGTACCGACGCTGACTCCATTCCCTTGATTGAACGAGACGCCTGCGGTGGTGCCGGCGTTGTCGTTACCGTCCGCGTACCCTTCGGGATGGATTTGAAACACGCCGTAAAAGCCAGATTTCAGACCAGCAAAGTGGTAGTAGCCGTTGGCGTCGGTCACCACGCGGATTGGTCCATTGCCATAGGTTCCGCCTAAGATCCGCGGATCGTTCCCCATGATCGGCAAACCGGTGACGCCGTCTCGCAGTTCCAGCGTAACGCCGGCAATCGGCGTGTCATCTGATGTCCGCGTGCCATCTCGTTGCGACAATGCGTCCGCGGGCAAATTGCCATCACTGGTCGTAAAGGTCGCTCCGTCCTGATAAACGTAACCAGAGATCGTCGACGGCGGCAGTTCGCAGAAGTTATGATTGTCGAGATCGAGACCTGAGGTGATGTTAATTCGCGAGATCGTGTCCTGCACCGAGTCATCGGCCAGGCCGTTCAGATCCATTTGATGTCCTTGGAAGTAGCCGGCAGGTTGCGTTTCAACCACCGTATACAAACCAGGCAGCAAGTTGTTGAACTGATAATGACCGTTGGAGTCCGTCACGGTCGTCGCGATGACGTTTCCGCCAGCGTCGATCAGTTTGATCAACACGTTGGAGATCGGCGTTTCGTTCGCGTCAAACAAGCAGTCGTCGTCCGTGTCAGACCAGACATAGCCGCCGATGCTGCCGGGCTTAATTTCACCAAACTTATAGTTGATGCCCGAATCGCCCCACTTCAATTCGATCGATTTGATCTCGTCGCCGGGGTTGGTTGCGGCGCCCACCACAGAGCCAAGGATCGTACCTGCGGCATCTTTACCGTCGAGGTAGCCGTTGGGCTGTTGCTCGACGATGCGGTACGTATCAGCCCGCAAATTGGTGAACAGATAAGTACCATCCGCCGCTGTTGTCTGCGTACCGACCAGCGCGCCGGAGCTGTCGTACAGGTAAACGATTGCTCCGCCGATTCCCTCTTCACCCGGATCCATAGCGCCATCATTGTTCCGGTCGTGATAGACGAAACCGCCGATCTGGGCCGGTAAGTGTTCGCAGAAGTCGTAGTTGATGCCGTGATCGCCCGAGCGGATGATGATCGAGGCCAGCGTATCGTTGACCGTTTTTTGGCCAACCGCGACGCCGTTGATCGTGCCGACATGGTCGCCGCCGTCAATCAAGCCGGGCGGAGTGACTTCGACCACAGTGTAAGTGCCAGGCAATAATCCATTGAAGAAATAGTCGCCGTTGGCGTCGGTCGTCGTTTCGGCGACTAGGTTTCCTTGCGAATCATAGAGCTTCACAACAGCGCCTTCGATCGGCGAGTTGTACGCTTCTTCGCTAAAACAATTCCCGTCGCGATCCGTCAGATGAACCTTACCGGAGATCGATCCCGGCAAGATCTCGCCAAAGTTGTAATTGATGCCGGTATCACCGCTCACCAACGTGATGCCGTCGATTTCATCGCCGGGATTGTCGGCGGCGCCGCGTGTTGATCCACCAACCGTACCGGCGGCGTCTTTGCCGTCGGTATACGGAACCGGTTGCGTTTCGACGATGCGATAGGTGCCTGGGGGCAAACCGACAACTTCGTAGTAGCCATTGTTGTCGGTCGTTACAGAGAAGACTTGGTTGGTGATCGAGTTGATCACTTGAACCGAAACTCCGCCAATCCCCTCTTCGCCTGCTTCCTTCAAGCCGTCGTTGTCGAGGTCATGGTAAACATAACCGCTGATGCTGACCGGTTTGATTTCGCCAAAGTTATAGTTGATGCCGTCATCGCCCCACTTCAGCTCAATCGAATTGATCTTGTCGCCGGGATTGGTCGCGCTGCCGATGGTGATTCCGCCGATGGTGCCGGCAGCGTCCAGCCCGTCTAGATAGTTGGTTGGCTGCGTCTCGACAATTTGATAATTGCCAGCGCGAAGTCCGGTAAAGCTGTACGAGCCGTCCGCATTGGTAGTGGCGGTCCCGACTTGAACGCCGTTGACGTCCAGCAGCACCACGGTCACGCCGCCGATACCTTCTTCGCCTGCATCTTTGATGCCGTCGTTGTCACGGTCGTGATAGACGTAGCCCGCGATGGTCGCCGCTTCGTGCTCGCAGAAGTTATAGTTAACCCCGTCGTCGCCTGACATCAAAACGATGTTAGACAACAAGTCGTTAACGGGGTTAGTTCCTACTTTGATCCCATCGATCTTGCCGACGTGATCGCCGCCGTCAATCAGCCCTGTCGGCGTATATTCACGGACCGAATAGGTGCCCGGCAGCAAGTTGTCAAAGGAGTATTTGCCGTCGGCGTCGGTGGTCGTCGTTTCGATGACGTTGCCGGCAGCGTCCAGGAGTTCGATTTTAACTCCGGCCAACGGCGGAGTAATAATCGTCACGCCGTCGTAACAATTGCCGTCGCGATCGGTCAAGTGGACCGAACCGCTGATCGACGCCGGTTTGATTTCGCCAAAGTTGTAGTTGATGCCTGCCTCGCCGCCCAGCAGCAAGATGCTGACCAGCTTGTCGCCAGGGTTATTGGCCGATCCCATTGTCGACCCGTTGACGGTGCCGGCGGCGTCGATGCCGTCGATATAGGTCGCAGGCTGAACCGTTTCGGTCACGGTGTACATGCCCGGCGGCAACATGGTCGCTTCGTAATAACCGACCGCGTTTGTCGTGACATTGAAGGTGTGCGTTACGCCGTCGACGTCGATGCCGGTGATGGTAATCGCGACGTTGGCAATTCCTTCTTCGCCTGCTTCTTTGACGCCGTCGTTATCGCGGTCGTGATAAACATAACCGCTGATCGCCGCAGGCAACGCTTCGGCGAAATCGTAGTGAATCGCCGAAGTCCCGCCGTTGGTGATCGTAATCTCCGTCAGCATGTCTTTGTTGCCGGAGACGATTTCGCCGATTCCAGCTCCTTCGACGGTACCAGGAATCGCGCCGACGCTAAAATAGCCTGAAGGCTGCGTTTCGCGAATCTGATAGGTGCCTGGCTGCAGGTTGAGACTCGCGCCAAACTCATAGTCGCCTTGGGCGTTGGTAGTGGTTGTGAATCCGGTATTCACATACACTCCGTTGACCTTTTGCCACAGCGAGAGCGATACGCCTGACAGGCCAACTTCGCCGGCTTCCTGAGTCAGGCTAAGGTTGACGTCATGATAGACGCGACCTGAGATGGTGACCGGCAATGGTTGTTGGATCACGCTGCCAAAGGCGCCGTCGGTACGATCCCTGTGACCGGTGGCGTTATCGGACGGCAGATCTAAGCCTGACGCGTTGAGCTTCGCATCGTAGTTGTCATAGTAAATCGTGCTAATTGTCGCGTTGTGATAGTGATCGGCTTTGAACGTACCGATGAACTGAGTTCCTTGAAACTCAGCGCCTGAAGTAACCGGATCGATTAGCTCGACATCGGGATTATTGGGGTCATGAATGATGATTTCGTCCACATCGATCGTGAAGACGAACTCTTCTCCCGCATTGAAACCATCGAAGTCGATAACCAGTTTGGTGCCACCATCGGCCACCGTTACTTTGAAGCTGTCGATCCCGTTGGCCGAGATCAGTTTGAACGGAAACGCACCATCCGCGCCAAGTCCGCCGAGCGCCGTATCAAAAATAACGTCCCCGTTGCTCAATCCCGGCAGATTGCCGAAGTTGCCGATTTGATCCCCATCAATGATGATCTGGGTGAGCTCGGTTCCCGCGGCGCCGCCAGTAAATTTGATCCGGAAGGTATCACCATGGTCGTCGCCGCCCGAGGCGTCTTCTTCCACATAGGTGCCGCCCAATTGAATCGGATCGGCGTCAAAGACGCGTCGATCTTCTAGCGTCTCGACGCTACTGCTACGGAGCGTAGGTCGAGCAGGGCCCTTACGGTTGCGGCCCTTCAGAAGCGAATTAAACATTCGGCGAAGCATTTAGCGCCTCCATGCGTGCGTCATAAGCGGCCATCCTGGCCACAATCGTCGAACTTATTTCGTAAACAAGCTGCCCTGGGGGGATTGTGCGGTTCGTTCCCCCGATTCGATCTTCCAGATCCGAACCGTGGTGTCGAAGCCGCCAGAGACGATCACGTCGTTATAGACGTCGATCGCCGTTACGCTGCCCGAATGCCCTTCGAGCTTGGCGATTTCTTGATGTGTAGCCAGGTCCCACAATCGCAAGCGATTGTCGCTACCGGCCGATATCAACGTCGTGTCATTGATCAACGTCAATGCCATCACTTTCGCCGGTGCGCTGGTCATCGCGGCGATTTCTTTATTGGGTCCCAACTCGGTAACTTTGATCAACCGGTCTTCACTGCAAGAGATCAGTTGGGATGAATCGCCGGAGAAGACCAGCGAGTGAATCCGTTGTCGATGCGATTTGAAATCACCCAGCAGGCGCCCCGTTTGCGTGTCCCAAGTCCGAATCACGCCGTTACGCCCAGCGGCCGCAACGATTGCGCCATCCGGCGAAAAACTAACGCAACGCATATCGTTAATCGGCGCTTCCAATTCGTGCAGCTTTTGTCCCGTAATCGGATCGTGGATCGCAATGGTCGGTCCAAACCCGACAATCGCGAGCATCGTACCGGCTTTGTTAAACGCTAAGTCGGCGACAGCATGCGGAAACTCGCCCATCGATCGTAGTTGGGCTCGTCGTTCGACGTCCCAGAGAATGATGCGGCGGTCATTGCCGGCAGTTGCGAGCGTAGCGCCATCGGGAGAGAACTTGACGGCTCGTACCCAGTCCGTGTGCTCTTCCAGACGATAAATTTCGTTGCCAGAGTTCATCTCGAACACGCGGACGATATGGTCATCGCCGGCGGCGGCGAAGATCCCACCAGTCGGGTGAATCGAAATATCGGAAATCACCGGCGGATGAAGTCGGCCAGGTTCAGGTCGCAACTGAATCGTGCGGTCGAGCTTGACGGTCGGTTCTTGCGCCGAAGCGACGCCTACGATCAAGGCCGCTAGCAAGATTGCGGCGAAGATTCGGATAGACGGAACACGATCCATGCTCATCTTTACCATCCCTCTGAAGTCCAGTTGCTCTGCGCGCAGATGACAGCGCGATCCGTTATCATGTATCGGCACTATTCAGCGTCTGACCGCAGGGGAATGCGTGAAATTATTTCGAACAAGTAAGCCGCGATCATTTATCCAGTCATTCGGATCATCGGTTTTACCTACTTTGCGATGCTGCTAGCTGGGAAATCAAACTGCTGGAAGCGGTCAACCGATAATCTTGATGCAGCGTTCTTGTGACTCATTCGACCAACAGGAAATCCTCATGCAGTCACGAACCATCGCCATCGCCGACATTCATGGATGCGTGCACGCACTCGATGCAGTGCTGGAAAGGATTGTGCCGAACCAGCAAGACACAATTGTCGTTTTGGGGGATTACATCGATCAGGGGTGGGAAGTAAAGCAGACCATCGAGCGTTTGCTGCTTCTAGAGAACGAAACCAATCTGATTCACCTGCTTGGGAATCACGAGGAATTGTTGCTCGCTGGGTTAACTTGCAAAAAGACTCGCACGTATTGGGAGAACAGCGGCGGTACCCGCACGATCAACTCGTACCGTTTCGGCGGTTCGATCGATGATATTCCCGCTGCCCATCTAGAGTTCATCCGCCGCTCTCGTCCCTATTATGAGACAGACAGCTGCCTGTTCGCCCATGCCGGGGTAGAGCCTGAACTACCGCTGGACCAACAGCCCGAGTATTCGTTGCGCTGGAAAGTACTGGAGGTAGACGCCTACGAGTGCCATCACTCTGGCAAGACGTTGTTTGTTGGTCATACCGAACAAAGTAGCGGTGAAGTGCTCAATCTGGGGTGCGTTCACGCTATCGACACTGCTTGTTGGCGCAACGGATGGCTGACCGCGATTGACGTTGACTCGCATCAACTCTGGCAAGCAAGTCGCTTTGGCCAGCTAAGAGAAGGGAAAGAGCTGCCCCCCTCCCCCCCAATGTCTGCCAAGTAAACGGAATAAAGCAGTCGGTTTTCGCTTTGCGGGCGACATTGAACGAGTGTTAGAATTGGGGGCTTACACAAATGGTGCTGACTTGCCCCCTTCGCTCGGAGAGATTTCATGTTGCGACTTGCCCTCACGTTGTTTTTTTCTGTCGCCCTCTTTTGCTCAGCAGCTCAAGCGGAAACGAAAGTCACGCTCACCAAGATGCACCTCTGTTGCGGAATGTGCGTCAAAGCCGTAACGGCCGCTGTCAAAGATCTGCCCGGCGTAAAAGTGGATGTGACTGCGAAAGAGGGGAAGACGGTGGTGACCGCCGCCGATGACAAATCGGCCCAAGCCGCGCTCGACGCGATCTCGGCAGCCGGCTTCCACGCCGCTACCGACAGTAAAGAACTGAAGATGAAAGATGATTCCGGAGTCAAAGAAGGAGTCGTCAAACGTCTAGAGTTAACCGGTCTGCATAACTGCTGCGGGGCCTGTACCAAGTCAATCAAAACAGCGGTCGCCACCGTTGACGGCGTGAAAGCAAATACCGCCAAGCCCAATCAAGAGACGATGGTTGTCGAAGGAAATTTCGACGCCGCCGACCTAGTCGCTGCGTTGTTGGACGCCGGATTTCATGTCAAAGTGAAGCCTTAAGCCGCGTGACCATTCAGCCAGGCATTTGGTTTCCGCGTGATTACTTCGATTCACGCGACAAATTTCGAGCCGTCGGCGATCAGCTCGGCGGCGCGTTGGAATCGCACGCGATTACCTCGGTTGGTCCGCAGGGAGAATCTCTCACGATCGATCTACTGACGCTGGGTGAGCCAAATGCGACTGGCTGTCTTGTCCTCTCAAGTGGCCTGCATGGGTTAGAAGCCCCCTTGGGGGCGGCGATTCAACTCCATTGGATGCAGCGTTTGCTGCGTGAGGGAATACCTGCTCGCGTGCGCATTGTGCTACTGCATGCGATGAATCCTTATGGATTTACGTATCAACGCCGTAATGACGCCGAGAACTGTGACCTGAATCGCTCCTTCTTGCGGCGCGGCGAAGAGCATCGCGGAGCGCCGCGGCTGTATGCGACTCTCGACTCTTTTTTGAATCCCGAATCGCCGCCAGGCGGCTGGGATTGCTTTCGTCTCCGAGCGGCGGCGACTTTAGCCCGCTATGGAATGAACGGCGTCAAGCAGGCGATCGCTGGCGGGCAATATGAATTTCCTCGCGGCATGTTTTACGGGGGCAAGGGACCGAGCGAAACCGAGCGCCTACTAACGCCGCACTGGAAGGCCTGGTTAGGAACAAGTCGCCGCGTGATTCACCTGGATATTCATACCGGACTCGGACGCTGGGCCGAATTGACGCTGCTATCCGTTCCCAGACTTGATTCTGCCTGGCAGCTTCAAGTCGGTCAGGCACTAGGTGGATCCAATTTTGATCGGCACAGCGAGAACGAGGTCGCCTATGAGGCTCGGGGTGATCTTGGTCTCTGGTGCGCAGATCAAGCCGGCGAAATCGACTACGCCTATTACTGCGCCGAGTTTGGAACCTATTCCGCCGTTCATGTCCTGCAAAAGCTGCGGAGCGAAAATCAGGCTCATTTCTGGGGTGACCAAAATAGTCGAGCCTATGCAACCGCAAAGCATGCGGCGGCCGAAGCGTTTTGCCCGCAAAACTCGGCCTGGCGAGAACGGACCGTCCTACGAGGCGAAGCGATTTGTCTGACCGCGGTCGCAAAACTTCAAGAAATGGAGGTTTTGTGATACCGTCGTTGCGAAATTGCCGGAAGTTTGTGCGCAGTTTTGCATCGCTGCGGGAAGTCTGATTCAATTGGATAGTTCCCGCTTATTTTCCCACCTCGGAGATCCACGTCATGTCGCTGCGAACTTCTCGTCGTCGGTTCTTAGTCGCTACTTCGGCCGCACTTTCAGGCATCGGTTTCTATTCGCAACTTCCCGCCGCCGAATCAAAGTCCCCTAACGAAAAACTAAACCTGGCCGGCATCGGCGTGGCAAATCGCGCCAGTGCGAACCTGTCTGGTTGCTCCAGCGAAAACTTTGTCGCCTTGGCCGACATCGATTCAGGCTATTTAGAGCAAGCGACCAAGCAGTTTGGCGCCAAGGGATATGCCGACTATCGCATCATGCTGGAGAAAGAAGCGGACAACATTGACGCCGTTGTCGTTAGCACCGCCGATCATAGTCACGCACCGGCCACCGCGATGGCGATGCGGTTGAAAAAACATGCCTACTGCGAAAAGCCGCTCGCGCACACCGTGTTTGAAGCCCGCACCCTCTCGAATCTGGCGAAAGAAAACAAGCTGGTCACCCAGATGGGGACGCAGATTCACGCAACCGACAACTATCGTCGCGTCGTCGAATTGCTGAACTCCGGCATCATCGGTGACGTCACCAAGGCTCATGTCTGGGTCGGCAAAGGCTGGGGCGACGGCAAATTCTCGTTTGGCAAGCCCGCCCCCAAAAATTTGAACTGGGATCTGTTTCTCGGGTCTGCCCCACAGCGTCCCTACAGCGAAAATGTTCATCCGGCCAATTGGCGCCGTTTCTGGGACTATGGAACCGGCACGTTTGGCGATATGGCTTGCCATTATGTCGATCTGGCATACTGGGCGCTCGACCTGAAGCATCCCGCAAGCGTCTCCGCCACGGGGCCTGAGGTTGACCCGGTCGGCTGTCCTAGCTGGTGCGTCGCCGAGTATCACTTTCCGGCTCGTGGCCAAAAGCCGGCGCTCGATCTCACTTGGTACGACGGTGGCAAGCGACCAGCAGAACTAGCTCAGCTTGCCGACAAAGAGGGCAAACCGCTGAACTGGGGAAGTGGCCAGTTGTTTATCGGCGACAAAGGAATGGTTTTGTCTGATTACGGCCGGCATTACGTGTTCCAAGAGGGCAAGATGGTCGACTTTACGCCGCCAGAGCAGTCGATCCCGGCCTCGATCGGGCATCACCAGGAATGGCTCCAAGCGATCCGCACCGGCGGCCCAACGACCTGCAACTTTGATTATTCAGGTGCATTGAGCGAAGCAGTGTTGCTAGGCACCGTCGCCTATCGCAGCGGCGAAGCGATTCAGTGGGACGCCGAAAATCTAAAGGTCACCAACAACAACCCGCAGGCCCAGGATCTGATCCACAAAGAATATCGCAAAGGCTGGACGCTGTAATCCAGCACAATCTACCCATCGTGAACACGGCGGTTTCGGAGCAATCGGAAGCCGCCGTTTTTTTGTTTGCCGCCCAGGCATAGAAAGGGTAATCTGACACTTCCAAACCCCCACTGGGGGAGTTTAGGCAAGCTGCTGCTCGTCAGCATCGCGCTGGGCGTCCTCATCATGATTGTCGGCGCAGGCGCAAGCGCCAGCGGCGAACAGTAGAGAGCCAATCCAAATTTAGGCACACGCACAAAAAAACGCCAAGCGTTAAAGCTTGGCGTGATAACTTGCAAGGTGATTGAGCGCTAAAACTTAGCCTCGTTTTTCGAGCGGAACAAACTCTCGCTCGGTGGCGCCGGTATAGATCTGACGTGGCCGGCAGATGCGTTTGGTCGGCGAGCCTTGCATTTCTTTCCAGTGGGCGATCCAGCCGGGAAGACGTCCAATCGCAAATAGTACGGTAAACATCTGCACCGGAATGCCGATCGCGCGATAGATGACGCCTGAGTAGAAGTCGACGTTGGGGTACAGCTTCCGTTCGATGAAGTATTCATCGTTCAGAGCTGCAGTCTCTAGCCGTTGGGCGACTTCAAAGATTGGGTCTTTGATCTCCAACTTCGCCAGCAGCGTATCGCACGCTTTTTTGATGATCGTGGCCCGCGGGTCAAAGTTCTTATAGACGCGGTGACCAAATCCCATCAGGCGGAACTTGCTGGTTTTGTCCTTGGCCAGCTTGACGTATTTTTCGACGTTCATGTCGTCGGCGATGATCTTTTCGAGCATCGACACGACCGCTTCGTTGGCGCCGCCGTGTAGCGGACCCCACAAAGCGCTAATCCCGGCCGAAATCGACGCAAACAAGTTGGCGTCAGCCGATCCCACCATCCGAACCGTCGACGTGCTGCAGTTTTGCTCATGATCGGCGTGCACAATCAGCAGCAGATTCAGCGCGCTGACAAAGTCCGGATCCACGTGGAACGGCTCGCTCGGAACCGCAAACATCATCTGTAGAAAGTTTTCGCAGTACGACAGATCATTTTGCGGATAAATGAACGGCTGACCGACCGACTTTTTGAAGCTATAGGCGGCGATCGTCGGCAGTTTGGCTAACAAGCGGTGGATCGATACTTCGACTTGCCGCGGGTCGTGCGGATCAAGCGAATCTTGATAAAACGTCGATAGCCCGCTGACCACTGAGCTGAGAATCGCCATCGGATGCGCGTCACGCGGAAAGCCATCGTAAAACGAACGCATGTCCTCGTGCAGCATCGTGTGTCGGCGAATCGACTTGCGGAAGTCCATAATCTGCTCTTCACTCGGCAATTCGCCGTAGATCAGCAGATACATGACTTCGACAAAATCGCAATTGCCGGCCAGTTGTTCAATCGGATAGCCGCGGTACCGCAAGATGCCCGCCTCGCCGTCGAGATACGTAATCTTGCTAGTGGTCGATCCTGTGTTGACGTAACCGTCGTCCAGCGTGATGAAGCCGGTTTCAGCGCGCAATTTGCTGATGTCGACGGCAGTCTCTTGCTCTGTCCCTTCGACGATCGGTAATTCGATCTCGGTATCGCGGACACGTAGATGGGCGACCTCTGGCATCGACGGCTCCTCCTCGTCCTCAAGTACGACGTACGAAGCGTAAAATAGCGTCGCACGGATGTGAAAGCATGGGTGAGAGATACTCTACCCGATGAATGCGGTCGGCAAAATAGCCGAAGGCGGAATTCACCGCCGCAGCCAGTCGCACAATCACCGATTATACTGCCCAGAGCCGGCTGAGAGGAGGTCCGCCGGTCTAAACCGATATTAGCAGAGCTTATGCTGCTAAATTAACGTCGCTCTTCCGAAGAATCGGATGACGCAGTTTGCGTCTGCTTTTCCTCATCGAAGATCGTCCAGATTGGGGTTCGCTTTCGCACGTCAGCAATATATTCGCTTTGCGCCTGGTTGGCCCGTTGACGTTTAATCTTTTCTTTAATTTCTAATTGCGTGTCCCGAAATGGCTTCACAGAGGCATCCTCTCGCTCGATGACACGGACAATATGGTATCCTTCCGCCGATTCAATAATCTGGCTAAGCCGGTTGGTCGGAAGCGTAAAGATCGCCTGATCGATGGTTTCGTTTTTCAGGCTATTTTGGGTGGTCCAGTCATATAGCCCCCCCTCAGAAGCACGGAAACATTGCGATTCCTTCTTGGCGACAGCATCCAGAGGAGCGCCTCGTAGGACCTGGTTTCCCATTTCGGCGATCGCTTGTTCCGCTTCTGCTTTGCTCGAAAACTTATCAAAGCGGACCATCAATTGCTCCCATTTAGCACGGGCGGGGCTCTCGTAGTCGGCTATATGCTCGTGGTAATAGTCCAACATTTGCTGGTGGGTAACTTCCGTGTCCGGTTTGACGTGCGTCTTCAATTGTTGTGACGCGACAATCTGTTCCAGAAAAAGCCGCTTCTTCTTTTCCAGCGAAGAGCCTTCTTTGCGGAGTACGATATCCAGTTCGGCCGGCGTTTGGACCTCAAATTGCTCCAGATCGTTTTGCATCTGGTACTCCGCGTATTGCGAATCGAGATGCCCTTGCATCTCTTTCAGCTTGTCGCGCGGGATCGTTCTAATGAAATCAAGATAGATCATTTTGGTGTCAATCAAGCCCGGCAGCAGTTCTCGCAGCGCCATTTGGCGTTGCTCTTCGAGGACTTCGTCGGTGACCTGCTTGCGCTGCTCTTCTGGTAGTTCTGCGATCCGTTTGAGCAACGCTTGATTCACTGGTCCCAGAATATCGCCTGCCAAAATCGGCTGGCCACCAACCAACGCAATAATCTTCGCAGGCGTAAATACCTTGTCATCGTTGACACGCGCCGTGACCGGTCCTCTGGCCTGTGCTGCGGCAGGATCTGTGACCGGATCTGCGGCCGGCAAATTCTCGATAATCGCTGATTGTGGCGGTAGATATTGATTGGCGACCGGCGGCGCATAACCGCCAGGCGCATAGCGATTGGTCGAGACCGAGGGCGCCGCCTGGCCGTATTGACTTGCCGCAGGTTGATCTGGTCCCGTTGATATTGGTTGCCTTGCAGGCGGATAGGCACTCGCCGGCGGCGAATTGGTTACGATCGGCGGCGTTGGATTCGCCGAAGGTTGATTCGACCAGGCCGCCGCGCCTTGTTGATATTGCGGCGCCTGCCAGGGCTGCGTAGTCCCGTTGATGGAACCGCCAGAATAGGCCGGCGCTGAATAGGCCGGCATTGTGTTGGCTTGTGGCGTGTGATTCGCCGAAGACGGTTCGTCGCCGATATACGTCGGCTGAGCCCGCTTTGTTTGCTGTTGCGTGTAGCCCGGTGCGCCATAGGGATTGCTCGGATAGGGGAGCGGCGTCGTGGGCGCCGTCGTCATGGGCGCAGCAGCGCCGGGGGCCGCGGCAACGCGATACTCAGGGGCCGCAGAGCCTCCACGGTTCTTGAACGGATCAACCGGCGCAGCATCGTTCGATTTGCGGCTCCAGGGGAGCCATGAACGGAACGTACTTCCCTGCGCATGCAATTGTGCAGGCTGCGCGCACCAAGGAGCCGAGCCGAACGTTGACAATGCGAACGCCGTGAAGAAAACGAAAATCGAACTGCGGCGGATCAAGGAACCCTCCGTGCAGGCAGCTATCAGGCCCGAGCGAGTTTGGCTGGCAAATCTCAATAGCGAATCTATTGAGGGGGCGCGATAATAGAAAGAGATCAACTCGACCGCAAGATAGATTTCGTTTGTTCAATGATAGCGTCGGGCTCCAGCCCATCCGATTTCAGCGGTACATAGATGCTTTTGTCATCCACGATCCTGAAATTTTTCCCTCGCAGCCGAGCTAGCTGGTCGGCGCGACCTCGATCGGAATACTGGAAAACCAGGTAATCATCTTCGAGATAGACCGTGTTGATCTGCCAGAATGCAGCGTCCAACTTGATCTCGGTCAAGCGCAACATCCGCTCGACCGGATCGGGAAACGGCCCAAATCGATCGAGCATCTCTTCCTTCAGATTGGTCAGATCCTCGTCGCTAGCAACCCGTGTCATGCGGCGATAAAGATCAATCTTCTGTCGCATGTCATTGACGTAATCATCCGGAAGATACGCTTCACCCGGCAGGTCGACATCGACGTCAATCGTCAATTTTGGAGGCATCCGCTTGATGCGCCGCACAGCCGTTTCTAGTAATTGACAGTAAAGTTCGTAACCAACAATCGCGATATGGCCGCTTTGTTGCGTACCAAGAATGTTGCCTGCGCCACGGATTTCTAAGTCGCGCATCGAGATCGCGAACCCCGCGCCCATATGACTAAATTCTTCGATCGCATGCAGACGTTTTGCGGCTACCGGGCTGAGATGCTTGCCGGGCTGCAGCAGCATGTAGCAATAGGCTCGATGCTTGTAACGCCCGACGCGACCACGCAGCTGATGCAGTTCGGACAGGCCATAGCGATTCGCCTCGTCAATAAAAATCGTGTTTGCGTTCGGGATATCGAGCCCGCTTTCGACGATGGTGGTCGCTAGCAGCAGGTCAAATTTTCCGGCGATGAAATCGGTCATCACCTTTTCGAGGGCCCCTTCTCCCATTTGACCGTGCCCGATCCGGATCTTGGCTTCCGGCACGATTCGCTGCAATTTTGCGGCGATCAGCTCGATATCCTGGACCCGATTGTGGACGAAATAAACTTGCCCGCCACGCGAGAGCTCGCGCAGTACGGCATGCCGAATCAGCTCGTCTCCCCATCGCGAAACCTTCGTCTCGACCGCCACGCGATCTAGCGGCGCTGTTTCGAGATTCGAAATATCGCGGACGCCGACCAGCGACATATGCAGGGTGCGCGGAATCGGTGTTGCGGTCATGGTCAGCACATCGACCGTCGTTCGCAGTTGCTTCAGCCGCTCTTTAATCTCTACGCCAAAGCGTTGTTCTTCATCGATGACGACCAGGCCGAGGTTTTGAAAGCTGACGTCTTTGGATGCAAGTCGGTGCGTTCCCACCACAATGTCGATCGTGCCGGCTTTTAGCCCTTTCACCACGTCTCGCTGCTCTTTGGCCGAAGCAAATCGACTAAGCCGTGCGATGGTAAACGGAAACTCGGCCATCCGTTCGCGCAGGCTTTTGTAGTGCTGTTCGGCCAGGATCGTCGTCGGCACCAGGATTGCAACCTGATAACCGTTGTCGACCGCTTTGAACGCGCCCCGCATTGCGACTTCTGTTTTGCCAAACCCAACGTCGCCGCAAAGCAGGCGATCCATCGGCCGCGGCTGCTCCATGTCAAACTTGATATTACCGATCGCCGTCAGCTGATCGGCCGTTTCTTCATACGGAAACGACATGTCAAATTCGCGTTGCCACAGCGTATCGGCCGAGAACGCAATGCCCGGGCGACTGCGGCGGCTCGCTTGAACTTCTAGCAGCTCGCCAGCCAAGTCGTGGATCGCCTGTTCGACCGACTTCTTCTGTTTCTGCCAGGTAAGACCGCCGATTTTGGCCAGCGGAGGTCGCGACTTCGTGCCGCCGACATACTTTTGCACCAAATCCACTTTTGAGGCAGGGACATAGACTTTTGTCCCGCCGTGAAACTCGATTTCGAGATGCTCTTCGACCTGCCGCTGCTTCTCGATCTTTTTCAGCCCGCGATAGCGACCGATGCCGTGCGCCAGATGAACGACCAAGTCTCCCTTGCGAAGATCCAGGAAGCTGTCGATCACTTTGCCCAGCTTGCGAGCGGCAGGGCGTTGGCGACGAATCCGGTGAAACAACTGATCGCCGCTGACCAGCACGACGCTCTCTTCGCGATAGCGAAAACCTTGCGGCAAGCGTCCCAAGGCAAAATAGAGCCGGCCGCTCCGCTGAAGTTCGCCTCCCTCGAATACCTCGCTCAATCGCTCGATTTCGGCCTCTGTCTGGCAGATGATGTACACATCTTGGCCGTTGCTCAACGCTTCCAGTTCACCTCGCACGCGTTCGATGTCGCCGCTAAATTGCTCGACCGATTCAAAGTGCATCACCAAACTTGCGTCCAGGTGACCGCTCGCGACGCCTGACAGGCTCAGCGTTCCCAGCGGCTGGAGCTTCTGAAGCGTATCTTGCAGGCTAAATTTGTCTTCGACCTTTTCCAGCCGATCCAGATACTGCTCGGCCGAGTCTTTCATCCGCTCCAGCTCAATCAGCACGCAAGCGGACGCCGAGGGGAGATAGTCCGAAAAGTGCCCCGTCTGTCCTTTGCCGTAACGCAGCACGGTGATCTCTACCGTCTGAAGCGCGTGCAGACTGCGCTGCGTACCAATCTCGAACTGGCGAATCGATTCAATCTCGTCCCCAAACAATTCGATCCGAGCCGGCTGCTCCCAGTCGGGCGCAAACACGTCAAGGATGCCGCCGCGAAGCGAGAATTCGCCAGGCAGTTCGACGGCGCTAGTTGAGTGAAACTTGTGCCGAACCAGCCATTGAGCCAGTTCTTCTACATCCAGCTGGTCACCGACAGCAACGCGGCGACTGTTGGCTGAGACATTCGCCTCACTGGGAACCGGCTGTAGCAGACTTTCGATGCTGGTGACAATGATCGCCGGCGCCGGTCCATGCGTCAGTTGCTTGAGCACTCGCAGACGGTGGCCGTAAATCTCGTCATGCAGCAGGCGTTCGCTGCGATCGGATTCCCAAGCGGGGAACTGCACAATGTCAACGCTGCTAAACGTCCGTAGAGCGTCACAAACGTCATCAATTTCCGCCAAGCTCGGACAGACCACCAAGAGCGGCCCAGCGATATCGGGGACCAACGCTGCGGTGACTAGCGCGCACGCCGATCCCCAGACTCCCTCGATCGTCCCCTTTCGCCCGGCAGCGATGTGGGCGACGACTTCCCGGAACTCTGTTCGTTCGGCTAATCCTTGCGACAGGCTGCGCAGTTGTGCGGCTGCCGACTCTAAGGTGGTCCCTGTTGCCATGCGATTGAGCAAAATTCTACGACCTAGAGCCCAACTTCGCAAAGTGCGAATCAACTTTCGCTTTGCCGAACTCCACAGGTTACAACTACAGTACACGATCAAGAAGCTGCCGGTTAGGCAGACTTCGCCACAGAAAGGGGCTGGAGGATGCTGTTTGTGAAACCGTTGGCAGGACTTTTGGTTTGGGCTCTGTTGGTGAGCCCGCTACTGGCGGAAATTGCCGACTGGGGACAAGCAGAGGACCCCAGGGGAGATTGCCCGATCGAAGAAAACAACGGGCAGCTTGATTTTCACGTTCCGCCAGGCGTTCACTATCTCAACCCAAAGGTTGGGGATACGACGGCGCCGCGGGTTTGGCGCGAAGTCGAGGGGGATTTTGTGATCGAAGCCAAAGTGCTTCCCTTCTCACTGCCGCCAGAGCCGGAGAAGAACGGAGATTCACGCATCAGCCATATAGCCGCAGGTTTATTGGTCTGGCAGGACCAGAAGAATTTTCTCCGCTGGTCCCACTTCGCTGCAGGCGAAGTGCAGGCGGTTTACGCGGGAGGTGAGATTTTTGAAGAAGGAGAACGAAGGGGAGAATTCCAATTTTCAACGTTGAACACGAAGAAAAAGCCAATGTGGCTGCGTCTTGAGCGCCGCGAGGATTGGATCCATTGCTGGTGTAGCGAAGATGGAAAAGTGTGGAGACGTACGTCGTCGGTTCCGGTTAAGCTGCCTGCCCGAGTCAAAGTGGGCGTGTTTGCATTGAATTTCTCCAAGCAAGTGTTCTCAGCCAGCTTTAGCGACTTCTATCTGCTGGAATCAGCCGCCAAGTAAGCGAAATACATCGCTGGTGATGATGATCGCCGGTTACGGCCCATACGTCAGTTGCTTTAGCACTCGTAGACGGCGTCCGTAGATCTCGTCATGCATCAGCCGTTCGCTGCGATTCGATTCACAGGCGGGGAACTGGATGATTTCGGAGCTGCTAAACGTGCGGAGCGCATCGCAAAGTTCATCGATTTCCGCCAAGGCCGGACAGGCCACCAATTACGGACCGGCAAGCTACGCAGTTGAGCGGCTGCCGACTCTAAGGTGGTCCCTGTTGCCATGCGATTGAGCAAAATTCTACGACCTAGAGTCCAACTTCGCAAAGTGAGAATCAACTTTCGCTTTGCCGAACTGCCGGGGGTAGAATTGCGTACACCAACGAGAAGCCGCTGATTCACGCTCACTTCGCCCCATCAAGGATATCTCGGATGCTGTTTGCGAAACTATGGGCAGGACTTCTGGTGTGGGCGGTGATGGGGAGCCCGCTAATGGCGGAAATTGCCGACTGGGGAAAGCCCGTAGATCCCCAGGGAGATTGCCCGATCGAAGAGGCCAAGGGGCAACTTCAGTTTCATGTCCCGCCGGGGATTCATAACCTCAATCCGGTGATTGGGGATACATCGGCCCCCCGTGTGTGGCGTGACGTCACTGGGGATTTTGTCATCGAAGCCCGCGTGCTCGATTTCCCCATTCCTGCTGAAAACATCGGCACGATCCGTTCTAGCTATGTCGCGGCTGGCTTGGTGGTTTGGCAGGACGACCAGAACTTTCTGCGGTGGACACGGTCGGCCACCGGTGAAGCCAAAGCCACCTTCGCCTCGGCAGAAATCTATGAGCAGGGGAAATTAGCGGGCGCACTCACCATCCCCTGGAACGGTGAGCCGATGTGGCTGCGACTGGAACGTCGTGACGACCGTGTTTTCCTCTGGCTAAGTCCCGACGGGCTGAAATGGAAACGCCATACATCGCTGCGAATGCCGTTTCTGCCTGCGGTGAAAGTTGGGGTGTTTGCACTAAACTCCACCAAAAAGGAGTTCTCCGCCAGCTTTAGTGACTTCTATCTACTGGAATCAGTCGCCAAGTAGGCGAAAGAACCTCGGATCTCCATCGATCCGAAGGCGGAAAAGCGACATCATCCAAAAGGTTCGATTTCGAACCCTCAATTTCGTCCCGAGCTTGGGACGCAGTGATTGCAAAAGGGACCGTTTACGGAATCCAGCGGGAAGATCTTCTAAAATATTTCACAATCGCCAAATCAGCGATTGTGCCGAGAAATTCCGAGTGAAACGCATTTGCGGACCAAGTCGCTGGCAATTCTTTTTTGAACTCTTCATGAAAACGGCGCTGCCCCCGTTTGACACCGGCTTCGGTTTGTCATAAATTCCCTTCTTCTCGTTGAGGGCAATTCTTCAACAGGGAAACGCTGCTCCGAAAAGTTGTGGCGGAAAAGAGTTCTTTGACAATTTGGCAAATGAAGTAGATGGCATTCATCACGTCTTGAAGATGTGGTTTGCGATTGAAACATGACTTCCTGGCGGAAACGACTTTGCATGCAAGTGCAGGGAAGTGGAGGCTGAGGAGTTGGTTCAGTTTGCGGCCGCGGAATTAAGTCGTGAAGATATAGAGAATGCAAAAGTAACCGGACCCCCGGTTCTACAAGCTGGGGGTTAATTTTAAGGTGAAATTCTCGAGCGAATAATCGTTAAATAAGATCGGATATCTAAACTGGCCGCCGCCGTGAGGCGTCGGAAAGACTTAGGTCCGGTAGTTTGAAAGATGTTCTTTGCTGAAGAGCTTTGAATATTTGTGGTCAAGCTATTAAGGGCGTATGGGGGATGTCTTGGTATCAGAAGGCGATGAAGGGCGTGGAAGACTGCGATAAGCCTGGGGGAGTTGTCAAACGAACGTTGATCCCGGGATTCCTGAATGACTTACGTTGAATACATAGGCGTAAGTGGCTAACCCAGAGAACTGAAACATCTCAGTACCTGGAGGAAGAGAAAGAAAACTCGATTTCGTAAGTAGCGGCGAGCGAAAGCGAAATAGCCCAAACCGTGGGGATTTTCTTCACGGGGTTGTAGGGTCTCTCACATGGGAGTTACAAAGTAATCTGCTAGTTGAACGACATGGAAAGGTCGGCCATAGACGGTGACAGCCCGGTAAACGAAAGCGGCATTATCTCCCGAGAGATACCTGAGTAGGTTCAGGCACGTGAAACCTGGACTGAATCCACGGGGACCATCCCGTAAGGCTAAATACTCTCTGATAACCGATAGTGAACTCAGTATGGCGACTGAAAGATGAGAAGAACCCCTGTTAGGGGAGGTATGTGAACCTGAAACCATACGCTTACAAGCGGTCGGAGCCCGATTTATGGGTGACGGCGTGCCTTTTGCATAATGATCCGGCGAGTTACGGTCTGCGGCAGGTTAAAGTCTTACGGACTGAAGCCAGAGGGAAACCGAGTCTGAATAGGGCGTTAGTCGTAGGCTGTAGACGCGAAACCAAGTGATCTACCCATGAGCAGGTTGAAGCGCGGGTAATACCACGTGGAGGACCGAACCCACTTGGGTTGAAAACCGAGGGGATGACTTGTGGGGAGGAGTGAAAGTCTAATCAAACTTGGAGATATCTCGTTCTCTCCGAAATAGCTTTAGGGCTAGCCTTGAGCCACTACGCACCGGGGGTAGAGAGACTGAATCGATTTGGGGCCCCTTCCCGGGGTACCCTATTGAACCAAACTCCGAATACCGGGGCGACTATCTCAGGAGTCAGTCCACGAGGGATAAGCTTCGTGGTCGAGAGGGAAACAACCCAGACCGTCTGTTAAGGTCCCGAAGAGACGCTCAGTCACTAAGGAGGTTGAATTACTGTGACAACCAGGATGTTGGCTTAGAAGCAGCCACCATTTAAAAAGTGCGTAACAGCTTACTGGTCGAGTAATTCTGCGCCGATAATGATCGGGAGTAAGCGTCTCACCGAAGCAGCGGACGAAAGTGGTAGGAGAGCGCCGATAGTCAGATACGAGCCGTACCGAAAGGAGCGGTGTTGGGGCTATCGGGTGATTATGCCGGAATGAGTAACGATTAAACAGGTGAGAATCCTGTTCGCCGAATACCTAAGGTTTCCTGGGGAAGGCAATTCCGCCCAGGGTTAGCCGGTACCTTAGTCGAGGCCGAAAGGCGTAGACGATGGATAGCAGGTTAATATTCCTGCGCTAGAACGTTGGACCGATGGAGGGACGGCGTCCGAAAGGTGATCGGGCTGGTGGAACAGCCCGTGATTTGCAGCAAGTTGGGGAGATTGGAAAATCCGCTCCCGGAATACAAGCTGTCGATCTGACTCGATTAGAGGTAATCATCGGTAGGACGTCCAAGAAAAGCTTCTAAGGGATGAAGACGTTTTAACCGTACTAAAACTGACACAGGTAGGTAGGTCGAGTAGACCAAGGCGCTCGGGAGAACAGTGGTTAAGGAACTCTGCAAAATGACCCCGTAAGTTCGCGATAAGGGGTGCCCCTGATGGTGCAAGCTGTTGGGGGCCACAGAAAATCGGCTCTGGCGACTGTTTATCAAAAACACAGGACCCTGCTAACTCGCAAGAGGATGTATAGGGTCTGACGCCTGCCCGGTGCCGGTAGGTTAAGGAAGAGGGTGCAAGCTCGCGACCGAAGCCCCGGTAAACGGCGGCCGTAACTATGACGGTCCTAAGGTAGCGAAGTTCCTTGTCGGGTAAGTTCCGACCTGCATGAAAGGCGTAACGACTGGAGCACTGTCTCAACCACTGACCCGGTGAAATTGTAGTTGTGGTGAAGATGCCACATACCCGCAGTTAGACGGAAAGACCCCGTGAACCTTTACTGTAGGCTGATATTGGTCTGAGATATGTTCTGTGTAGGATAGGTGGGAGGCTTTGATCTCGGTGCGCCAGCATCGAAGGAGCCGTCCTTGAAATACCACCCTGAATATGTTTTAGCTCTAACCCTGAATATCCGTGAATCCGGACAGGGAACAGTGTCAGTTGGGCAGTTTGACTGGGGCGGTCTCCTCCCAAAGAGTAACGGAGGAGTGCAATGGTACCCTCAGCCTGGTTGGCCATCAGGCAAAGAGCGCAATGGTAAAAGGGTGCTTGACTGCGAGACTTATCGGTCGAGCAGGTACGAAAGTAGGTCATAGTGATCCGGTAGTCCCGTATGGAAGGGCTATCGCTCATCAGATAAAAGGTACTCCGGGGATAACAGGCTTATCGCATCCGAGCGTCCATAGCGGCGATGCGGTTTGGCACCTCGATGTCGGCTCATCACATCCTGGGGGTGAAGAAGCTCCCAAGGGTTCGGCTGTTCGCCGATTAAAGTGGTACGTGAGCTGGGTTCAGACCGTCGTGAGACAGGTCGGTCCCTATCTGCTGTGGGCGTACGAATTTTGAGGAGGTTCTTCTTTAGTACGAGAGGATTTGGAAGGACGACCCTCTGGTGTCCCAGTTGTCATGCCAGTGGCACGGCTGGATAGCTATGGTCGGAAAGGATAAACGCTGAAAGCATCTAAGCGTGAAGCCCGCTCCAAGATTAGAATTCGTAAGCACTTTAGTGCGAGAGTCCCCTGGAAGACGACCAGGTTGATAGGCTGGATGTGTAAGCACAGTAATGTGTTCAGCTAACCAGTACTAACGGACGAAAGCTTGACCACATATATTCAACGCTTTTCACTCGAGAAAAGCATTCTCTAGACAATCAACTTCGGTCGCATGCTCCAAGTTCATTCCGATGAACGAGACACACAAAGCTTCAATGCTTTCGGCATGCGACGGATGGCCACTACGCTGCGGACTGCTAACCCAGTCCGCCGTTTGCCATGAGTCATTAGGCTCGCGTCAGCCCTCACGTTGACGCTTGCCTTTTCCGGTGACCATATCGAAAAGGTTATACCTGTTCCCATTCCGAACACAGCCGTCAAGCTTTTCGAGCCGATGATAGTACCAAAAGTGCGAAAGTAGGTATCGCCGGATTTCATACAACAAAAAGGCCCCAGCTAAACCGCTGGGGCCTTTTTTTATGCGCACTCCGGATCTCTCGCGTAGGGCAGGCCGTGCTTGTCGCTCTTTGGATGGTCTGGTGTTTGATAGCGCCTCGGTTGCTTCTTGTGTCAAACGCACCCTTCGCCAAGCTTGGCCTGCCCTAGTTGTTTTCTCGCCATTTTTGGTTGGCAAATTTCACTTTTCAATTCGCGATGCAAAGCTAGGCCCGTTATACTCTTCGCATCATCAGGCCTCTCTGTGAGTTGAGTGATAAACATGAGCAATGAAGAACGCTTTTCTGCCGAAGATCACTATACGGCCCGTCCGTCAAAAAAACAAAAGTCGGGTGCAGGCTGGGTCTTTGGCATTTCGGGTTGCATCTTCATTGCGATCGTTTCTCCCTTTCTGCTCGTTTGCGGCTGCTGCGGTGGGATCTTGCAGTGGACGATGAACGAAGAGGCCAGTTCGATTGCTGCCGCAGTTCAGGCAGACGAAACAATCCAAGCGGAGATCGGCGAAGTCTCGTCTTCCTCGATCAATTGGATCGCTTCCTCCCAGGCGGGAGAGGACATCATGGTCTTCGATATTTCCGGCGATAAAGGAAGCGGTCAGCTTTACGTCTATGAAGAGGGTGACTACCCCGAAAGAATTGTCCTCCATAAAGAGGGGCAAGAGTGGGAGCTGAAATTTGATCCCTTGGATTTAGCCACTCCGTCGGTGGATGCTGATTTAATGGGCGCGTTTGGCAGCGATCCCACGATTCAAACCGAGATTGGTGACATCCAACATTTAGAAATGAATTGGACGGCATCGATGGACGAAGAGGACGAGTCTATCTACATCTATGACATTTCTGGCGACAAAGGGAAGGGGGAAATCGTGCTCGAGTTTGATGCGGATGACGATACGAAAGTAATCTGGGCCAAACTGAAAAAAGAGGGACGCGAGTTGGATCTAATCATCTCGCCATCCCATTCCTCGGCACAGCCAGCAACAGTAGTCAACCAGCCAGACGCTGAATGAGCTCTGGTAGCGGTCAGCCATCACCGGGCGACAATTTTGAATCGCGTTTGGCGCAGTCGGATGATTGGCTCCGACGACGGCGCGGCGTCTACTATACGCCGCCTAGCGTTGCTGCGGCAATGATCGCTGCTGTTGATCAACAATTACGAGCCGATTTTGCTTTGCCGCTGGGATTGGCGGATGATTCGCCGCGTTCAGGCACAAATTTGCCGTGGGTGACGATCTTAGATCCTGCCTGCGGCGACGGCGTCTTCTTGGGAGCGGTCCTGCAGCAGATCCGGCAAACCTATTGGGCGACAGGCAAGCAGCACATTTGGCGCACCGCGGTCCACCAAAGCATTCTCCCGCGGCTGTTTGGCTGTGAGATCTTCGCCGAAGCGGCGGCCGACGCCAAACAGCGGTTGATCCGACAACTTGCCGAGACCGGCGTAACCGACGTTTCGCCCGACCAAATCCAAATTCGCGTTGGTGATGCGCTGTCCGAGGCTACTTGGTCGCCCCGCGACAGTTTTTCGGTCGTTGTCGGCAATCCCCCTTATTCCGCCGCGGCCGCCAGCCATGGCGATTGGATCAAATCGCTAATGTCCGGCGCTGACGATCCTGCCCGCAACTACTACCAAGTGGATGGCGCGCCGCTACGTGAAAAAAAATTATGGCTGCATGACGACTATGTCCAATTCTTTCGACTCGCGCAGTGGCATCTCGATCGCAACGGCGTCGGCATCCTCGCTTTTCTGACCAATCATGGCTATCTCGACAATCCCACCTTCCGCGGCATGCGGTGGGAGCTGCTACGCGGGTTCGACCAGATTTACCTGATCGATCTGCATGGAAACGTCAAAAAGAAGGAAAAGAGCGCCGCACAACCGCAGGATGAAAATCTATTTGCGATCGAACAAGGGGTAGCCATCGGCCTGTTCACAAAAACCGGCCCGCAAACCCAACCAGCGACGCTGCGCCGGGGTGATCTCTGGGGAACACGCGCAGCGAAACTCGAACAACTGGCTAAGCGATCAATCACCGAAATTGCGGCGACCGAGATCGCCCCCTCCGCGCCGTATTACTTCTTCATGGCGCGAGACGAATCGCGAGCCAGTGAATATGCGCGCGGCTTGCCGATTCTAGAGCTTTTCGCCAAGTATGCGTCGGCCGTGGTGACCGCGCGGGATAAGATTGTGATCGACACCGATCGCGAGGCGTTGCTCCAGCGGATCAAAGAATTCCGCGACGCGAACCAATCAGACGAAGAACTCCGAGAGCACTACTTCGCGCGCAGTCGCGGCGCCAAGTATCAATCAGGCGATACGCGCTCTTGGAAACTTGCCGCAGCTCGCGCAGCGCTCCGCGACGACGCCCATTGGCGCGAACGTCCGCTCCGCTGTCTCTATCGTCCTTTCGACTATCGCTGGATCTATTGGACGCCAGCGATGATTGACTGGCCGCGCAGAGAGATCATGGACTCACTCGCCCAAGCGGGAACGCTGGCGCTGATTGTGCGGCGGCAGATGCCGACCGGCCAAGAGTGCAATTATTTTGGCGTGACCGATGCGATTACGCTCGATGGAATTCTCCGGAGTGACAATCGCGGGAACGAGTCGATTTTGCCAATCGCGATTGCGCAGCAAAGCAATCTGCATCTCCAGCAACTAGCAGTCCATCTGCAGCGCTGGCAGGCAACCTGGTCCGCTGCGCCCCGTCAGCAGGCTCGCACGATCACGCCGCAAAGCATTGCTGCGCTGCTCTACGCGATATTTCATGCCGCGTCCTATCGCCAGCGCTACGCCGATCATTTGCGGATCGACTATCCACGGCTCTTCTTTCCGCAGGGCTGGCCCTTGGCCGAGCAACTGATCCAACTTGGCCAGCAACTGATCGCCGCGCATTTGCTGCGTGAGAAGTCGCCCAGCAAAGAGGGGGCGCCCCTGGTCAAGGTTGGTCGCGGCTTTCCTAAATATCTCGACGGTCAAATCTTCGTCGCCACTGACCAAGCGATCGCCGCAGCAGAAGTCGAAGTCTGGGAATACCGCTTCGGCGTCCATCAAGTGCTAGAGAAGTGGCTCAAAGATCGCCGGGGGCAAGAACTGTCGGCCCATGATGTGCAGACTTACCGGCAGATCATCTCCGCCGTGCAGCAGACAATTCGCGTGCGCGCCGAAATTGATCACGCCATCGATCGCTCCGGCGGCTGGGCCGCCGCGATGGTTGATCGCGACGGCCGGGCGCTGGGTTAATCTTTTTCTTCTAGCTGCGTAAGGGCCGCAACATCTTCTAGAGTCGACATGTCGCCGTGCGATGCTTTGCCAGAAGCGATGTCACGCAACAATCGTCGCATGATCTTGCCGCTTCGCGTTTTCGGCAGCACCGCCGTAAAGCGAATGTCATCCGGCACGGCCAACGCGCCAATTTCTTTTCGCACGTGCAGCTTCAGCGCCGCTTTCAGTTCTTCGGAGGGCTCCGCGTCACGTAGCGTGACAAAGGCGGCGATGGCCTGGCCTTTGATATCGTGCGGGCGGCCAACCACGGCTGATTCAGCGACGTTGGGATGGGTGATCAGGGCGCTTTCCACTTCGATGGTCGACAAGCGATGCCCCGAGACGTTGATCACGTCATCAATGCGTCCCATGATCCAGTAATAGCCATCGTCATCAATGCGTGCATTGTCGCCTGCCAAGTAGCAGTGCGGAACAGTGCTCCAGTACTGTTGCTTGTACCGGGCCTCATCTCCCCAGATGCCGCGCAGCATGCCGGGCCAGGGATAGGTAATGGTCAGCTTGCCCCCTTGGTTCTTTTCGCAAGGTTCATTCTGCTCATCAAAGATCCCCGGCATGATGCCGGGCAGCGGCTTGGTGCAACTACCAGGCTTGGTCGCAATGGCGCCCGGCAGCGGCGACATCATGATCCCGCCGGTTTCGGTTTGCCACCACGTATCCACGATCGGGCAGCGACCGGCGCCGATCTTCTCGTGGTACCACATCCAGGCCTCCGGATTGATCCCTTCGCCCACCGTTCCCAGCAATCGCAAGCTAGAAATGTCATGCTTGTCGACCCATTCGTCACCCCATTTGATAAACGCGCGAATCGCAGTCGGCGCGGTGTATAGGATCGTGACTTTGTACTTCTCGATCAGATTCCAAAAGCGACCTTCATCCGGAAAATTCGGAGCCCCTTCATACATCAGGCAAGTTGCGCCTGCCGCAAGCGGACCATACACCACATAGCTGTGACCGGTGATCCAGCCGCAGTCAGCGGTGCACCAATAGATGTCGTCGTCGCGATGATCGAAGACCCATTCAAACGTCTGCTTGGCGAACAGATTGTAGCCAGCCGTCGTATGCTTGATCCCCTTGGGTTTGCCGGTCGATCCGCTGGTGTACAGGATAAACAGCGGGGTCTCGCTGTCGAACGGTTCGGCCGGACAATCGTCGTTGACCGACTCGATCAGGTCATGCCACCAGATGTCGCGACCCGGCTGCATGTTGACCTCGTTGCCAACCCGTTTGAGCACAATGCACTTCTCGACGGTCGGCGACTTGGCCAGCGCTTCGTCCACAGTCGCTTTCAGCGAAAGCTGTTTGCCGCGCCGCCAGGCGCCATCCGACGTCAGCACCACGCGTGCGCTGGCGTCATGATTGCGATCAGCGATCGCTTCGGCAGAGAACCCGGCGAAGATCACCGAGTGAATCGCGCCGATCCGCGCACAGGCCAACATCGCGATCGCCAGCTCGGGCGTCATCGGCATGTAGATCGAGACAACGTCTCCTTGCTGTATCCCCAGACTCTTCAGCCCATTGGCGAAGCGGCAGACTTCACTATGCAGCTCGGCATAGGTCAGCGTTCGCGTATCCCCTGGCTCCCCTTCCCAGATGATCGCCGGTTTATCACGACGCGCCGTCGTCAGATGACGGTCCAGGCAGTTGTACGAAGCGTTGGTCTTGCCATCGACAAACCATTTGGCGAACGGCTCGTTCCATTCCAAGGTTTTGCGGTACGGCTCAAACCAATGAAGTTCGGTCTTGGCAATTTTGTCCCAGAATGCGGGGGGATCCGACTTCGCTTCATCCCA
Source organism: Blastopirellula sp. SH421 (assembly GCF_057808535.1). Classification (NCBI taxonomy): domain Bacteria; kingdom Pseudomonadati; phylum Planctomycetota; class Planctomycetia; order Pirellulales; family Pirellulaceae; genus Blastopirellula; species Blastopirellula sp. SH421. The sequence continues at coordinate 5,455,647 of NZ_CM173712.1, read as the reverse complement.
CAATTGCTGGTATTGCTCCAACGAGCTAATGGAAGCTTGGGCCTGGAATTCCGGGGTAGGGGGGAACACACGGGCCTCATGCATCACATTGTCGATGCGACCGGTCGATTCATTTGCCATTTGCAGACTTTCCGCGAGATTACAGCATCTCTAAGTTGAAAACTAAGGGGAAGGAGCCGATTTTAGATGCGCTGCCTAGGGTAGTCAACGAACCTTAGCGAAGCGACGAATTTAGCTCACGCACCGATTCGTCCAGCGGCTCAACAAGCACGTTGCGAAAATAAAGTGGCGCCGGGCCTGCACCCAGCGTAATCGGTCCTGCCAATTCGGTCGAAAGCTTGCCTGAACTCGCCACGCGACGTCCGTTGAGCCAGACTTCGATCTGCTTGCGGCCGACGTGGATCACCATTTGATTCCACTCCCCCAGCGGTTGATCCGCACAGTGCATCGGTTTGGCGATCCGTCGGCAGTCTTGGTAGATCACGCCAGAAGCGCGGCTCTGATCTTCACCATCGCTGTGAGCGTCCCCAATCGCAACGTGCAAACCGCCGGGAAGCCCCACCTGGGCCATCGAGCAAGCCTCGCATTTCCATTGGAAGGAGAGCCGACACGGGCCAAAGTGTTGCTCTGTCTCGATTGGTTTGCCTGCTCCGTCGTACTGCAAGATGCCGAACGCCGCTTGCCAATGGACGCTCATATCTTGGGCAGCCAGTTCCGCCAATATTTCCTGCTCTTGCGCAGTCAGCTGCTTCGCATCACAGCCGATTTTTGGCCGCCAACCTTGTAGGTCGCGTTCATTAAACAGCTGCGTCGGCTCAGTCAGAGCAGTCAGCTCAATCGTGTTCGGCCCAGTCGTAGACCGTCCCGTCGCGTTGGGCGGACTGTCGCCCCAGACCGAGGAGCAGACCGTCGCCAGAAGCAACGCCCAGAGCAGCGTCATCGTGCGGAGTCGCAATGCAAACTTGCCCGTCTGCATTCGCGTGCAGTACTTACTCAACGATCGATACTTGCGGCGGATGATTGAAGCTGGCGTAAGACTCGGTAATCGCTTCCGGAGCGATTTCCCCTTCCGTCAGATAAACGCGGTAGTTGACCTCCAGCGGATCGCCTTGCTTAACGTCGGTTGCAAAGTACGAACCAAAGCGGCCATAGTCCCGCTCACTAAACCGAGCCGGTTTCGGGTTGGTCGGCTGATCGAGATAACAGACCGAGTAAGTCTTGTCGAACGCCTCGAACACGAGCACGTTCCACGGCAGGTCGACATGCTCTTTTTGTCCTGGCCAATTGCGAAACGCGCCCGGCTTCCCTGGGCCATCAGGGCGAATATAGAACGTCTTTTTGGCTGTCTGATCCGGCACAAACTGCGTCGCGCGAAACTGGAAACCAGCATGCTGCGGGTCGCCGTCCAGTTTCAAATCCTCGACTTGGCTGGTGAGACGCGAAGCAAATTCGATCAGGCGCCCTTCCGGCGTGTGATAGACGGTCAGCTCACGCTCTTCTTCGGCAAACGCTTTCCCGTCACGACCGCGCCACTCGACTTGCAACAATTGGCGACCCAGCACCGGGCCTGCTTCAAGCTGCAGCACTGTTATGTGGGCTTGCGATTCGCCGTGATTGCAATGCCAAACGTCGGCGGTTTGTTTCTTGCCGTCGGCCGAATAGCTGATCTTATTAAAACCGTAAAACAGGCCGCGATGATGGGGGAAAAGTCCGCCGGGCCCCTTGGTCAGCAGATTCTCGCCGTCCATGTCAAAGACATGGTGATAAACCTTGAAGGTCTCCTGGCGACGACCGGCCGAAGAGTCGTCGAGCGCTTCATACATATAACGCAGCACCGGCTTGTCGCCGTACCGTAGCTCCATCGATTTGCCCGGCGTGTCTTTCCAGCTGAATTGTTCGCCGCTCGCGCCCCCTCCAAAATCAACCGTCGCGGTCAACTTGGCGCCAGCTTCCAATCGCGGGATGACAAACGTCAGCTCACGCTCTTTGGCGGCATCGGCCTTCGACAGCAATCGCGGCGCGGTCAGCTGACCAACGAGCGTCGTTCCGTTCGAGAGCGAAACGGTCGCAACCTGAGCATCGCCAGTGGTCGCAGTCGGAATCGCGAGGGAGACCGGCAAGTTGATCTCCGCTTGATCCGAAGCGGTAATCTGGAGCTTTAAAGTCGCGGCAGTGGCCGCATGGCAGAAGACCAAGGTCAGCGCCATCGCAATCAGCGAGCGGGACATCTGGCAACCTCTCGGGGGGATGGATAGGCGAGATAGCTCCCTCCAGATTAAGGCGCTGGCCTCCATTGTTCAACCTAGGCGACCGCGGCGAAGGCCGGAAAAGCCAGCTTAAGGGAGGGGATACGCCGATTGGAGAGTCTTCGCAGGGAAAAATTCTCCGGGAAGTCGCATTGGCGCTCGCCGCTGGGGGAAATGTCTAATTTCTAATGACGAATGTCTAATGCAAAGTGAGGTCAACAAAACTGCGCAACCGCATAACGCAGACACCTTGCTGCAGCCGCAATCCGGCCAGTCATGAGCAGACTGCCCAGGCAAAACCAGCATCAGCACCACCCAACAAAAATCACCCCAAAAAAAATCCCCACAGCCCCACCGGGGCGACCTAACCTAGCCCGGGGTAAGTCGCTTCTAGCGACGCAGCCCTGGGTCAACGCCGCCCACAAAAATGCTGATGTTTGAGCCAGCAGCCCCCCAGAGTCGCCTTTTTGAGGTTGCGCTATTTCGAACCGCTAGGACACTAGCCCGCCAGCGCCAGCGAGGGAATCCGGTCGCTAGTTCAGACCGAGTTGGCATCGCCAAGCGGATTCCCTCGCTGGCGCTGCGGGCTAGTGTGAACGTTTTCGACTTAGTTCCTACCGCGTTTTTCCGTTCTTTCTTCGTGGCTTTACCGCGTTCCATTTTTTTGGGGTCGAATAGCGCAACTTCAAAAGTCGCCTTTCGCTCCCGCGAAAGTAGCGTCTTCCTCTCGCCCCCTCTAGGCCGCAATTCTCCCATCCTCAAAAAATCCCTCCACAGAAATTTTACAGACAATTTTCTATTGACAATGTCTCAGGACTTGCTTATACTTTTATCGTTGTTCTCTTTGGGAATGTTTCGCATGTTACGCCCGCGGCGAAAAACCCAACCCAACCCCCCAAATTATCCCAACAACATCTACGCTCCAACAGGAAACGCCTCCCATGGGATCCGAATCACGTCAATCGAAAAAATTGCAATCACGCCGAGCCAAGGCCTCTCGGAAACGCCGAGCGCTGCGCAACCGTCTGCTGGCGGCCCGGAATAAATCGGCCGAAACCGCGGATTTAACGCCAGAAACCGCCGAAGTCGGGTGGTTGGATGGCAATTCCGATCCTCCCTGCATCCTGGCTCCAGATCCCCCATCGACCGATTTCTTTCAAACCCAAGCCTTTGATGATCTGCAAGCCGTGATTTCGGAGATGCAAGCCGCCGGGATCCCGATCAGTGATCTGCCGCGGGTGTTCGACGGGATGCTCGCCCTCGGTTATTCACTACAACAGACCGAGGAAATCCTCAATAAGGTCATTGCAATCGAAGAAGAAATGTTCGGTTCTCATGACGAAAGTCCTGGCGAAGACTCTCCTGAATCCAGTCAAATTAACCAGTCGGAAGAGACCTCGCAGCCCCAGTCCAGCGCACGGCGCAGTGGCTGGTTTCAAGAGCTAACCACTGCCGAACTACTCCATGAACAACCACCGCGTGAATGGCTGTTGCCTGGCGTGCTGGCTCGCAATGAAGCAGGAGTAATTTTAGGGCCGAGCAAGAGCATGAAAACCTCGCTGGCGGTTGATTTGTGCGCTGCATTAGCCAGCGGGGGCAAATTTTTAGGAGAGTTCGCCGCTCCACGCGCTTATCGAGTCGGGTTTCTCAGCGGCGCAGCAGGCCGAGCCGTGCTGCACGATCTCGCGCGACGCTGGAGCGCCGCCACCGGCGTTGATACCGAGAAACTTCCCAACCTGGTCTGGGCGCTGACCATGCCCTCGGCCGCCAAGACGGCCAGTTTTGAAGAGAACGTGGCGGAGCTGCGTGATTGGATTCAGCGTCATCAATTAGAAGTGGTGTTGATCGATCCGTTGCAATGGACCTCGGCGCGCGCTGCTTCGCAAAAATCGCAAATTCGCCAATTGGTCCGCTGCTGTCTCGAAGCTGGCGCCACGCCGATTGTTTGCAGCGCAACGCGCAAATCGACTTCGAAACGCGCGATGAATATCGCCGATCTCAACGACGCCGAACATGATTTTGCCCAGCAATGGTTACTGGTAAACCGTCGCCGCGCGTACGAGTCAGGCAGCGGACAGCATCGCCTGTGGTTATCCGTCGGCGGAAACGCTGGCCAAGACGCGGTCTGGGGAGTCGATATTGACGAAGGTCATCTCGCAGACGCCAACGGCCGCAAGTGGAACGTCGCGCTGCACGCTGCCGAGTCGTTGCAAGATGAGGCGCCGGAGCTAGAAGCCCAATCGCAACAACAACGCCGCCGCGGAAAAATCCGGGCCGCAGTGCGACAACTCGCACCTCAGAATGCGACCAAATCAAAAATCCGCCAACTCAGCGGAATCAGCGCCGCCAAGTTTGGACTTGCGTGGGATCAAATGATCGACGACGGAGAAATCGCGCCGACCAATAGTGATACGACAGGGCAGAACCGGTTAGAGCTTTGTTATCACCTGGCGAAGTCATTCCATGAATCTGCCAATAAAGGGGACGGAGGTGGCAGCCCAGCAAATTTGAACCAATTTGAATCATTTGGCCAGTTTGGTCCCATTCGCCAATTCGATCCCATTCAGCAGCCCAGAGCGTCGCAGTCGCAACCGCAGTCACAAACGCAAACGCAGTCGCAAACGCCCGATCAAATCAGCCCCAACGGGGCGACCTATTCTAGCCCAGGGTTAGTCGCTTTTAGCGACGCAGCCCTGGGTCAACACGATCCCAAAGAATGGTGACGTTTGAGTCGGCAGTTCCCCGGGTTCCATCCAACGTCAACGTTGCGCTTGTGGATGATTACCCAGGGCTCCGTCGCTGCTGCGACGAGCGCCCTGGGCTATTTTAGGTCGGCCCGTTGGGCCTGAAGAAACAACGGGGACGGGGATCATGCATCCTTTGGGAACCAAACCGGCGCTTGGATTGTTGACCGCAATCATGCGATGAAACGAACTGACCCCGGTGTTCCCAATGTGTGCGAACGGGTGTTCTCTATGTGTGCGGTCTGTACACTGTGCGGACGCTACTTTGCTACTTGGGTGCAGGTCGGCGGGTGAAGAGGGAGCCGATGCCGAGTCTTCCGATCAGATAGATCGCGCGAACTGCTTCGCGCCAGTTGATTTTTGAGTAGCCTCGTTCACGTTCGACGTAGATATAAGGGACTTCTTGAAACGAGGCTCCCTGCAAGTGAAGTCGCCACAAGATTTCTTCAAAGAAGGAATAACCCTTGGAAACGATCGAGTCGAAGTCCAACAAGCGAAGCGTGGCGACACGATAACAACGAAAAGATCCGCTGCAATCGCGAACCGGCAGACGCAGTAAAAGTCGCGTGTAAAGGTTGATGCAGCGACTCATAATCCGACGGTGCAGGGGCCAACCTTCGACTCCACCGCCGGGGATATAACGCGAGCCGACAATCACATCGACATCGGTTGTGTACGCGACGGCCAACAGATCGATGATTTTTTTGGGGGTATGACTAAAATCGGCGTCGAGATTGACCAGCAGATCATAATTTTGTTCGATCCCATATTTCATGGCTGCAATGACCGCTGTTCCCAGTCCGGCGCCGCGCGAACGATGCAGCGAGCGAAGACGCGGCTGGTTGACGGCGAACTCTTGGCACCACCGGCCGGTACCATCGGGGGAGTCGTCATCAACAACCAAAATGTCGGCGGTGGGAACGGCCTCCAGAATTTCGGCGACCAATAGCGGCAGATTGTCGATCTCGTTGAACGTCGCGACCGCAATCAACACGGTGGGAGCGGATGGGCGGTCGGTGGACATGGGAGAGAAAGAATAGGGCAAGGGGAAGTCGGTCCGCTGGTCACGGGGGATAGGCCCGTATAATAGCGGGAATTCCCTTTCCTGTTTACCAGCCTTTAAGATTCCATGTCCGCGGCGATCGACACTATTTCTGACGAAAATCCTTACAATCGAGACTTCTGGCTAAGCTATTTCGCCAATTTGGCGCTGGTTGTCGGGACGAGCAGTTTGTTTCGATATGCTGATTTTATCGCCTACCTCGGAGGCGGGCCTTATCAATTGGGGCTGATCACCGGCTGCGGGATGACCGGCGGTTTACTCGGTAGATTTTTGCAAGGGCGGTTGATTGATCGACTGGGGCCGCGGACGGTCTGGCTTTGCTCACTTTTGGCGATGGCCTTGTTTGTGCTGTTGAATCTGACCGTGACGCAGCTTGACTCGGCTTGGATTTATCTGCTGCGAATCGGGATGATGATCAGCTTGGCCGGCGCCTTTGGCGCGTCGTTGACTTCGGTCTCGCTGAAAGCGCCGCCGGGAAGAACGGCCGAAATGGTGGGCGTGCTGGGCTCGTCGGGGTTCATCGGCCTGGCGATTGGGCCCGTCATTGGCGACTGGATTTTTCGTGGTGATGAGATCACCGCCGGTCCGATTCGGGCGATGTTTGTGTTGTCGGCGGCGATGTTTGGCGTGTCAATGGTGTTAGCCTATTTGTCGACGCGGCGCGATTTGAGGGCTCCGCATCAAGAGCATCCTTCGGCTTGGGCGCTGGTGCGACAGTTTCAGCCTGGCTGGTTGTTGGTGATGGGAGTGATGGTTGGCGCCGGAGTGCTGATGCCGCAGGTCTTTTTGCGGAGCTATGCAGACTCATTGCAGATCAATCAGATTCGTTTCTTCTTTCTCGCTTACGCGCTGACGGCGTTTTCGGTGCGGATCGCGACACGCCAGTTTACGGATCGCTATGGAGTCAAGAATACAGTCATCCTGGGGATGATTTTTTTGATTGCGTCGATGCTCGCCTATTTGCCGGTCAGCACCGCGTGGATGTTGCCGTTACCGGCGATCTTTGGAGGTGCGGCGCATGCGTTTCTCTTTCCAGCAGTGGTAGCCGGAGGAGCGACGGTGTTTCCGCGGCGACATCGGGGAACGGGCGCAAGCTTGATGTTGGCTTCGCTCGACTTTGGATCGTTGGTCGGTTTTCCCTTGGAAGGAGCGATCGTCACCAAAGCGGACAAGCTGGGCTGGCCCGGCTATCCGACGATGTTTGTCATGATGGCAGTCAGCTTTGCAGTGACTACTCTCATGTACTGGATGTGGGGAAGAAAAGAGATCGGCGAGGAATACTACGAAGAGCCGCTACAGAGCGAATCGCCGCCGATCCACGCAGCAGCGCCACCCAGCGCTGAAGGAACGGATCAGGCCGATCGCGAAGCGACCAGCTGCCGGTAGTAGTCGATGGACATTTGCAGCCCTGTCTCGAAATCGATCTCGACTTCGTAGTTGAGCAGAGTGCGGGCCAACGTGTTGTCGGCCATGCTGTCGCGCACGTCCCCCACACGCGGCGGATCGTGCTGGGGCTGAACCTGGGTGCCGAGCTCGCGGTTGAGCAGTTCGATTAAACGCAACAGCGAAGTGCTGCGACCGTTGGCGACGTTGATGATCCGACCAGCGACTTGGGGAGCATCCGCCGCAGCTAGATTGGCCAACGCCACATTTTTGACAAAGGTGAAGTCGCGTGATTGTTCTCCGTCCCCGTAAATCACCGGGCGATCCCCTTGCAGCAGAAGCGTGATAAAGATCGGAATCACGGCCGAGTAGGGGCTATCGGGATCTTGCCGCGGCCCGAAGACGTTGAAGTACCGCAGCCCGACGGTCTCGATGCCGTAGGTGTGATAAAAGGCTTGCAGATAGTACTCGGCGGCCAACTTGGCTGCGGCGTAAGGAGAAAGGGGGTTGGGCAGATCGGTCTCGCGTTTGGCCAAGGTCGGCGCGTCGCCGTAGGCGCTGCTGGATGCGGCGTAGATGACGCGGCGCACGTCGGCCTGGCGGGCCTCGTTCAGCAGATTGACGGTGGCCGTGACGCAATGCGCATGCGTGTCGAGCGGCCGTTCGACGCTGAGAGGGACCGAGGCGAGGGCCGCTTGATGAAAGATGACATCGATGCCGCGAACGGCGTCCGCGACGACGGCGCTATCGGTCAGGCAACCTTCGACAAACTCGATCCGCTTGGCGATGTGGTCGAGGTTGCTGCGTTTGCCGGTGCTGAGGTTATCGATCACGCGGACCTGATCGCCGCGTGCGACAAGCGCCTCGGCGATGTGCGAACCAATAAAGCCTGCGCCGCCGGTAACAAGATACTTGGCCATAATTCGCCTGCTATGACGCTGGATAGGGGGAAAGGAGCGGCCAGGTCGAGCGTTAGTTCAACTTGGCGTTCATCGCAACGGCCGCCTCGATACGACTGCCGATTGCGGCGATCCGTTTCGAGGCGGACTTTACGTCATCTTTTGTGGCGCGTCCCAAACAGGCCGTCAAGTAGATCGACTGGCACAAGACGCCGTAGAGTTCGGTCGAAACGGCGCCTGGGTGCTCACCGACCAGGATAATCAGCGGCCAGATATCGTTCAGTTCGCGCCAGACGGCTTGGGCCGATTCGAGGTCGCTCCGAGATACCGTGTAGAGACTACGTCCGGCAGGCAAGAAGTCAACTTCACCGCAGCGAAGTCCGACAATTCGCTCGGACCATTTTGTTTCGCGACGAATTACCTCGTAAAACCCCAGACTATCACGCATGCCAAGCCGCTGCGAAAGCTGTTTGCCATGCACGTCGCCGTCAATGATCAGAACGCGATGGTCCTCACGTCCTGCCGCCAGAGCGGTGTGGAAACCGGCTTGATGCGCGTCATCGCCCCCATCGGCCGACAGAAACAGCAGCGAAGCTGGCTGGGATGCGACCTGCGCAAGACGCTCATAGCGCTCACGGATTCGCGAATCCTGCAATTCGGCCATCGCTTGTTCTTCGTACGAGACGATTTGGGGGCGCGCGCTTGCCGCCGAAAAGCTACGCAGCAAGTGCGGCGGCTCTGGCCGGGAGATCGGCGGCTTGCTGAGCGCGGCGGCTGGCTCAGGCTCAATGGGCTGCGGAGCAGTGGGCTGCGGAGCGATAGGTTGCGGAGCAAGCGGCTCTGGCGGCGGTTGATCCGACGCAGCGGCGCGAGACTTTTCAAGCTTCGCTTTTTCTTCTGCGCGAAGGCGAACGATCTCGGCCAGGTCGGTTTGTTGTTGTTCGACCAAGCGAAGCGCTGCGGCCAACTCGGCGGCCAGTTGCGTCTCTTTTCGGGCAAACGCTTCCGCTTGCTGGGTTAGCTCGTCGCTCAAGCTGGCGCGTAGCGATTGCTCGTCGACGGCCGGAGTTGCTTGCATCGCCTGCTGGAGCTGTTGCAGTTCGGCTTCTTTCATCTCCAACTGATGCGAAAGCGAGGTCGCCTTATCGGCCAGATCTTGATGCGATCCGCTCAACTCTTGCAGACGAGATGCGAGTTTGGCCTGATCTTCCAGAAAGCGAGCTTCATCTTGTTCGCGCAGCTTCTGGGATTCGGTCTGATGCTGCTTGAGTTCTGCTTCAAGCTGAGCCCGCAGCTCTGCATGCGACGCCGAATCGGTTTGATGCGACTCGACCTGCGATTGAAGTTGGGCAAGTTGCCGCTGAAGCCGCTTTTTCTCGACTTCGAGCGTTGCTTCTAACTGCTGACGCTGTTTGGCGAGTTCCTGCTGTTGGGCGGCGGCTTGCTGAGCGTACTCGGCCCGCAAACGCTGCTCGGTCTCGGCAACCGCTTGATCGACCGCCGACGCGACTTCGCGCACGGTGTCGATCTGACCCGCGGTATTGTTGATCGTCGGCAGCGCCGCCGGGGCTGCACCCTGCGCCTGGAGACGTTTCAACGCGTCGAGCATCTTCGACATAGGAAAACCTTCGGCTATCAGGCATGTTCGCGGCGAAGCGAACTGAAGAGCCGGCGGAATTCGCGGCGACGGCTGCGAGTCGGCGTGGTTTCGGCGACGGCGTCCTCGATGATCAAAATGTCTCGATCATCGGCCGGAGTTGGCGCTACAGCAGCTTCTCGCAAATATCGCGAGACGATCTCCTCATCTCGAGCATAGGGAGGCATCACCACATCGACCGCAGCGACCTCGCCAGGCTGCGCTTCGACCAGCATCGGCATCGGTTCCAACAGCGAAGCGATCTCGACCCCTTCCCGGCTTTGGACCTGTTTCAGCACGCCGCGGGCTTCACTGAGACTGGCGTAGCGATCCAGGATGATCTCTTCGTTGTCAAACGACTCGTCAAACGGATCTTTGACGGCGCTGATGAACTCCAGCTCTGCTTCTGGCTGAAAAAGCGACTCGGGAGAGAACTCCTGCTCGGCGATATCCATCCGCAGCGTCGCTGCCGCGTTGGCGTCCATGGCTCCCCGCACTTGTTTAGGAGGCTGCATGATTCGCGAGGGGAATTTCACCGAATGAGGCATTTCTCCCTCTTCTTCCAACGAACCAAATTCCAGCACGCCGCTTTCGCTGGTCGGCGCCGAGAACTCTTGCTGGCTGGTCGACCACGGTCCAGGCATCTGTTGCAGGTCAGCCCAAGCTTCCTCGATCCCGCTGGCGTCAACCCGCTTGTGCGATCCCAGCGAAGCCAAGACCAGCACATGGTCGCACAGTTGATTGATCAAGCGAGGGACACCGCCGGTGACTTGGCTGATTGCCGCCAGGGCGTCGTCAGCAAACAGAGAGCGTTGGGCGCCTGATTCTTCAAGTTGGAATTTGACGAAGTCGGCGGTCTCGGCCTTCGAGAAGGTTTCGAGATAGCAGCGCCCGGCGACGCGTTGATTGAAGGAAGCCAGCCGCGGCGAGGCGAAACGCTCTTCAAGCGTGAGCCCACCGGCCAAGACCATGCCGACCAACGAATTGCCATTGGACGAGATGTTGGTCAACAGGCGAAGTTCGTCCAGCAGTCGGGTTGGCAAGGTGTCGGCTTCATCAATGAAGACCAGCAACCCTTGGCGATCATCTTTCGCCGAACGGAGAAAGTCGACCAGCGACAACCGCAGCTCCCCTTCTTCCATGCCGCGATAGGGGAGACCTAGCTCGTACAACAAAGCTTGCAGCAGCGCGCGACGTGAGCAGACGCGGCCACACTGCAAAAACGAGATATGACGTTCGGCTTTCAAGTCCTGCGCGAGAACCTTTAGCAGCAGCGACTTGCCCAAACCGGGCCCGCCGATGAGCAGCGCCGGGCCTTCGCCGCGATGCAGACAACGGCGTAGCGTGCTACGCGCTGACTCAGCAGCGGCCGAAGGGAAATAATAGGGGGCGTCGGCGGCGGCAGGGAAGGGACGCCGCGTAAGCTGATAAAACGATTCGTACATTGCGTATTCTTCCTAGGCTGTGCAGGCTTCCGTTCAAGACTGCAAGCCGAGTAATCAAAGTGATTTGCGCTGCGCGGGGTGCATTTCAACCATCGGCAAAAATGGGGGACGATCTCCACCGTGAGCGCGGCGGAATCTGAATGCTGTCCGTTAATGCGCAAACTTCCACAGTTGGTGTTGAGCGTTATATAAAGCAGTAAAGGGTTCGTGCGTAAAAGTCCGCGTGAACTCTGGGTCAACCAGCAGCGCGACCAGGATCAAACCAACCAGCGCCACCAGGGAGTACTCGCTAGCAACGATGGCGAATCGCGCGGCGACGCGAGTCACCGTTCGTTTATGCGGAATAGCTGGGCCACCGGCAAGCGGCAGCTCGGCCGCGACCGAGACCCCGGCCGCGGCGGCGATCTCTTGGGCGCTGGCCAAGATCGCTTCTTGCTCAGCGGTCGGCACGCACAGCGCGGCGAACCCGCCCAGCAGCGTTGCGATCGCGAGCAACATCCCCACGCGCGTTATCGGAAAGTTGCCGCCGATCATGCCGGCGATCCGCGGCGTTTGGTCCGATTCGACCCGGATCGACGTATAAAACCGGTGGCCATTTGCGGCGATCTCATGTTTGCCGCCGATTGCCTGAACCGACATTTTCGCTTGGTAGACCGCTTGCTTCAGCCGTTCGTGTTTCGCTTGGATCTCCGCCACATCGACCGGGGGCAACTGCGCCGCAGGGACCGAAGGAGGCGGGTTCGAGAACCGCGGAACCTGTTGCAACTGAGCTTGGAGACTGGCGATTTTGGTTTTGACATTGATCACCATGGGATGCTCGTCGGTCCGCTGCGATAGCAGTGCGGCCAATTCGCTTTCCTGATTCGAGATCTGGCGATGGAGCTCTTGCCACTGCTCGTTTTCCTGAATCTCCGGCGCCGTGACGCTGACAAACGGCTGTCGACCGTCAAGCGTATCTTGATTCTCTTGGATAAACGCATCCAATTGTTGTTGCGACTCTTGCAGCGTGCTGCGTGCAGTTTGGTCGAGCTGGATCGCTGCGTCGCCGATTCTCCCCGCTTGATGCTCGGCGTGTTCCGTAAGCTCGCGTTGATAGATTTTGCCGACCTGCTGGGCCAGTTCCAACGCTTCGCTGGTCGTGGGGGCGGTCGTCAGGATCGAGATGTCAGCTTGCCGACCTTCGGGACGAGCGACAATGTTGATCTGGATGTTATCGCGTAACTTGGCGGCGGCGTCGGCTTCGCCTGCCGAAGTTTGCGGAAGTCCCTCAGCGATCGACAACAAAGGGACTGCGGCCAACGTATTGGTCTTGGCCTCTTGGGCGACGCTCAGCAACGACGCTTCATCCGCCAGATCGGCGGAGACCAGCATTCCCTGCTGCGCGACAACCGATTGAACCGGAGTTCGACAGAAATAAAGTCCAATCGCAACGACTGCCAGCGCCGTCACGATGAATGCGTAGGCGCGACACGCAGCGCTAGATCGCAACTGACGCGTTGCCGAATCTTCCACTTGCTACTCCTCCTTGGGGCCGGCCAATGCTAGCTGTCCATGCCAACACGATGCCGTTGTCTTATTCATCGGCGCCTGATGCGCCGCGCTTCATTGGAATCGCCTAGTTCGCAGTCGGAAATTTACGGGGTAAAATAAACGATCGTTCATGGATAGCCCCAGCAGGAGACGCAATTTGTTCAAGCGGAAGATCTGCGGAATCACCACAGCCGAAGACGCCACGGCGATGATCGCCGCCGGCGCTGATGCGTTGGGGCTCAACTTCTATCCGCACAGCAAGCGTTTTCTGCCGGCGGAGATCGCCGCGGACGTTCGCGCCGCCATCTCCCGCGATGCCGTCGCGGTTGGGCTATTTGTCAACGCAGATGTGGTGGATGTCGCCGCCGCGGCCCAGCGCCTGGCGCTCGATTGGGTTCAGTTGCATGGGGATGAGTCGCCTGACTATCTCGCGCGGCTGCGGCATCTCGGAGCTCCGCCCGTGCTCAAGGCATTCCGCTGCGCCCCCGATTGGCGGAAAGACTTGATTGAGTTTCTGGCGCGCTGTGCGGCGCGAGACTGCTCGCCAACAGCGATCTTGATTGATGGATTTCAGGCGGACGCGTATGGGGGAACCGGCAAAGCGGCCGATTGGCAGTTGCTCGCTGATTGGAGCCGCTGGATCCCTTGCGAGCATTTGGTTCTGGCGGGGGGGCTGTCGCCGAGCAATGTTGCGGCGGCGATTTCCGCGGTTCAGCCCAGCGCGGTGGATACGGCCAGCGGGGTCGAGCTGCAGCCAGGACGGAAAGACCCACAGCTGGCGACGCAATTTTGCCAAAACGCCAAAACCGCGATGGGCGTGTAAAAGCCCTGTAAAACCCGCGTTTGCTAGCGTTTGGGCATTTACGGCTTTACTGAAGATGGGCTACATTAACGGTTCCCTGGTAGCCGGGTCTGACGGCGCCGTTGCGCATGCTGGTTGAAATGCGGTGTAACGGGAATTGCCGATTCTGATTTTCCAATTCATTGAAGGAGTACTCTCCGTGTCGCAAGTCGAAAAGCTCCCCTACAAAGTTAAAGACATTAGCTTAGCCGCGTGGGGGCGAAAAGAGATTCAACTAGCCGAGGTAGAAATGCCTGGCCTGATGACTCTCCGCGAACGGTATGGCAAGGACAAGCCGCTCAAGGGAGCCCGCATCGCTGGCTGCCTGCACATGACGGTTCAGACCGCGGTCTTGATCGAGACGCTGATCGAACTCGGCGCCGAAGTGACCTGGAGCAGCTGTAACATCTTCTCTACCCAAGATCACGCCGCCGCCGCCGTCGCCGAACGCGGCGTGCCGGTCTACGCTTGGAAGAACATGTCCGAAGAAGAGTTCGATTGGTGCATCGACCAAACGATCTTCTTCCCCGATGGCAAACCGCTGAACATGATCTTGGATGACGGCGGCGACTTGACCGTCATGGTCCATCAGAAGTACCCGGAACTGTGCGAAGGCATTCGCGGACTTTCGGAAGAAACCACCACAGGCGTCCATCGCTTGTATCAGATGTTGAAGAAGGGCGAGCTGAAGATGCCCGCGATCAACGTCAACGATTCGGTCACCAAGAGCAAGTTTGACAACTTGTACGGTTGCCGTGAGTCGCTGGCCGACGGCATCAAACGCGCCACCGACATTATGGTCGCCGGCAAAGTGGTTGTCGTCTGCGGTTACGGTGACGTCGGCAAGGGCTGTGCCCAGTCGATGCGTGGTTTTGGCGCTCGCGTCATCATCACCGAGATCGATCCGATCAACGCGTTGCAAGCGGCGATGGAAGGTTACCAGGTCACCACGGTTGAGGAAGTCGTTGGCTCCGCCGACATCTTTGTCACCACGACCGGCAACCGCGACATCATCACCGGCGCTCACATGGAGCAAATGAAGAACGACGCGATCGTCTGCAACATCGGTCACTTTGATCTTGAGGTCGACATGGCCTACTTGACCAAGACGCCCGGCATCAAGCGTGACACGATCAAAGGCGCCAACGTTCCCGGCGGTCCGCTCGATCGCTTTACGTTCGCCGATGGTCACTCGATCCTGATCCTGGCCGAAGGCCGCTTGGTCAACCTGGGCTGCGCCACCGGTCACCCGTCATTCGTCATGTCTAGCTCGTTCACCAACCAGGTGATCGCCCAGCTCGAACTATGGCAGAACTCTGACGAGTATCCGATCGGCGTGCATGTCTTGCCGAAGCATCTAGACGAAGAAGTCGCCCGGTTGCATCTCGAAAAGCTCGGCGTCAAGCTGACCAAGATGACGCAAACGCAGGCCGACTACTTCGGCTTCCCGATCGATGGTCCTTACAAGCCGGATCACTATCGCTACTAAACCGAACGATCGACTCAGCCCTGCTTTGGCCGGTGAGTCGACCTGAGATACGCTTGGGGGCTGCGACGGAATGGTCGCGGCCCCTTTTCTTTTTATTCGCACGCACCAAAGTAAGCATCGCATGCCACAGATTCAAGCAATTCGCGGACTCCGCTACGACCTGGGCCATGTTGGCTCGCTCAGTGATGTTGTCGCGCCCCCGTACGATGTGATCGGACCAGAGCTTCAAGACAAGCTTTACAAACAGCATCCCGCCAACACGGTGCGGTTGATCTTGAACCGCGAAGAGCCGGGCGATGACGAGACCCACAATCGCTACACGCGGGCCGCACGGTTTCTGAAAGATTGGGTTCGCGAAGGGATCCTCAGCCAAGAGTCCGACCCGGCGATCTATGTCTATCAGCAAGAGTTTGAAGTCGATGGAACGCACTATGTTCGCCGCGGCTTCATGGCCGGGGTCAAGCTGGTCCGCTTCGGGGAAGGAAATATCTACCCGCACGAAGAGACCCACTCTGCGGCCAAAGCCGATCGCCTGAAACTGTTCAATGCAACCAAAACCAATCTCAGTCAGATCTTTGGGCTCTATCCCGATCCAAGCAATCAGACGCAGAAGATATTGGACGACTATGTAATTGACAAAACTCCGCTGGTCGCGACCGATCACTTGGGCGTTGTTCATCGCTTGTGGCCGATTAGTGACCTGATGTTGATCTCTGAGGTCAGCGCCGCAATCGCCGCTGCACCGATGTATGTCGCCGATGGGCATCATCGTTACGAGACCGCCTGCAATTACAAAGATCAGCTGGCCGAGTCGGGCGAGCTGACCAACGTTCATCCGGCCAACTATGTGTTGACGATGCTGGTCAGCATGAGTGATGAAGGAATGATCGTTCTGCCAACCCATCGACTGTTCCGCGGCTTGCCGGCGATGAAGTCCGACGAGCTGGTCGCCAAGTTGGGCAAATACTTTGACATCACCATCGTCGGCCAAGGCGCCGAACTGGCCGACACGATCTGGACCGACATTGCTACCGGCGACGAACAAGGCAAGCTCGGCTTCTACTGTCCGGTCGACGATACCTGGGTGATGGCCAACTTCAATGAAGAAGGTCAAGCCAAGATGGCCGAGATCGCCTCCGACCATAGCGCCGACTGGCAAGAGCTTGGCGTTTCGATCCTGCATCGCTTGGTGATCGAGACGTTGCTTGAAGCCAAGGATCTGCCGAAAGCCAACTACGTTCATCAGGTCAGCGAAGTCATCGAGGGAATCCAGCAGGGCGATCCCGAGAACGGTGGCCAACCTTATCCGTTGGCGGCGATCGTCATGCCGGCGACCATCGACCACATCCGCACCATCAGCGAACAGGGCGAGCGGATGCCGGCCAAGAGCACCTACTTCTATCCCAAGCTGCTTAGCGGGCTCGTCTTCAATCCGCTTAGCTAAGCCAATCGTTACCGTTTCACGTGAAACAAGGCTCTAACCAAGGGCGTTTCGGACAATCGTTCGGAACGCCCTTTTTGCGTAGTTTGGGCGTTTCACGTGAAACAGGCGACTTTGAACCGTCTGTGCGTTTCACGTGAAACATCCTGATTTCTGTTTTTCGCGGGGGAAATGACATTCCGCGTTTGCGCGCTTCCTCGCTAGAATCCCTTCCCCGCACATCGTCATGGGGACAGTGCGAACAAGAACAAGGCGCAACGTGGCTCGAATCATCTGCATCGCGAATCAAAAGGGAGGCGTCGGCAAGACGACCACGGCTATCAATCTAGCCGTCGCGTTGGCCAAAGCGGCCCAGCGAACGTTGCTGATCGATCTCGACCCACAGTGCAATGCGACGACCGGGTTGAACCTAGAGCCGACCGATCGCCATCCGTTGGTGCTGCAGCAATCGCTGCGTGAAGCAATCCAGCCAACGGCGATCGAGGGTCTCGACTTGCTGCCGGGCAGTCGCAGCTTTCAGGATGTCGAGAGTCTTGCATCGGACGATCAACCCCAAGCCGCCGTCCTGCAGTCGCACTTAGAACGCGGCATGGCGGGCTATGACTTTGTACTGATCGACTGCCCGCCGTCAGTCGGCAAGCTAACGCAAACAGCGCTTGCCGCATCGACCGAGGTGCTGATGCCGATCCAGTGCGAGTACTTTGCGATGGAAGGTTTGACGCAGATGATCCAGGTCATCCGCGGCGTGATGCAGCAGAAGCCTGATCGCCTGGCGTTTGGTGGGATCGTGCTGACGATGCACGATCCGAGATTAGAGTTAACCGCCGAAGTCGAGGAAGAGGTCCGCGACTTCTTTGGTGAAGTAGTGTTTGACACCGTGGTTCCGCGGGATGTCCTCGTCAGCGAGGCGCCTAGCCACGGTCGGTCTGTGATTGATCATGCGCCTCGCTCAAGAGGAGCGCGCGCTTACATTGAACTATGCATGGAGGTACTCGAGCGTGACTAAGCAAAAACGGCTGGGGCGTGGATTGGCGGCGCTGTTAGGCGGGCCGATGGATGAGACCGGCGGTATGATCGAAGCCCCGATCGAAGCAGGTGCGCCTCGGGTTTACAATCCCGATCACAGCGAACAAGCAAACGCCAGCGCCGCACCGGTCGTGAGCAACACACCGGCCCCGGAAGCTTTTTCCGGCGAACGCTTGATCAAGCTTTCGGTTGAAGAGATCGAAGCGAATCCCTATCAGCCGCGCCAAGAGTTCAATGATGACGAAATCGCCGAACTAGCACAAAGCCTGGCTCAGCACGACATGCTGCAGCCGATTGCGGTCCGTCAGATCGATGGGCGTTATCAGTTGATCTCCGGCGAACGTCGCCTGAGAGCCGCGATTGTCGCCGGCTGGGATCACGTGCCGGTTCGCGTCTTTGAAGCCGACGACCAAACCGTCGCCGAGTTGGCGATTGTCGAGAACTTGCAGCGGAAGGATCTGAACGCGATTGAAAAGGCGATGTCGTTTGAGCGCTACATGCACGAGAACGGTTGCTCGCAAAGCGAACTGGCTGAGCGGATCGGGATTGATCGTTCGACGGTGGCCAACCTGGTTCGCCTGCTGGAACTGCCCGAGCCGGTGCTGACCGCCGTGATGACAGGCGAGCTGACCGCCGGTCATGCCCGGGCGTTGTTGCCGCTGGGTGAAGAAGGAATCCAAGTCGAGTTCGCCCGCCGGATCTTTGACGGCGGTTGGAGCGTCCGGGCTGCCGAAGAAGCGGTGCAAGACTTCATTCACGCAGAGGATGGCCCGGCGACGATAAAAAAACCGACAAAAAAATCGCGAACCGCCAGCGACCAGATTGCGTCCCTAGAACAGGAATTTCGCATGGCGATGGGAACCAAGGTCGACATCAAACAGTCGGCCCGCGGAGGCAAGATCGTCCTACATTTCAAGGGAAATGACGAATTTGATCGCCTGCGAGACCATTTACTGGGTGGTCAGGTCGAATTACGCAAAGCGGGCTAAAAAAAATCCGGTTTGTGTAAGCATGTATAGTACAGGTATCATTGTCAGGTCCCCGCTCGGCGGATAAGATCGGGGACTTCACTCGGGGTGTGGCGCAGCCTGGCTAGCGCATCTGCTTTGGGAGCAGAGGGTCGCAGGTTCGAATCCTGTCACCCCGACTGAGGCGAAGCCTCAGTAGAGAGTAGAGGGGAGAAAGTAGAGAGGAGAGCGTCGAAGGCCTAGCCGTTTGGCAAAGGGGGACGATCCTCACCACCACTCAACTTTCTCCCTCTCTACTCGGTCTACTTTCTCCTTTCTACTCTCTTCTTCGAGTAGCCGGATGAGCTTCGCATTCGAGAAACTTCTCGTCTATCAAAAATCGGTTGACTTTGCGGATACCGTTTTCGGACTCACCGAACAATTCCCCCGCGGCTACGGCTTCCTCGTCGATCAACTCAACCGCGCCGCCCTCTCGATCGCCGCCAACATCGCCGAAGGCAACGGGCGATTCACCAAAGCCGACCGCAGGAACTTCTTCATCATTGCCCGAGGCTCGGTCCAAGAATGTGTGCCCCTTTTAGAGTTGGCTCGCCGCAGAAATCTCATTAACGATGAAAAGCATGCCGATTTGAAGCTAAAACTGGAAGAAGTTGCCAGAATGCTATCGGGACTGATTAAAGGACTTGAAAATCGCGAGCTATAAACTCAGATTTTTGGATACCAGCCAAAAAAAGTTCAATGGCCGTTCCGTCACCCCGACTTGCCGAAGGCAAGTAGAGAGTAGAGGGGAGAAAGTAGAGCAGTAGAGGGAGCAGGTCTCGGCTCAAATGCCGTGGCCGCAACCAAATCTTGCCGCTCACCTTTCTCCCTCTCTACTCGGTCTACTGCTCTACTTTCTACTCACTTCTGCGGAGTAGCCAAGTGACGTTCCAGTTCGAGAAACTGCTCGTCTACCAAAAGTCCATCGACTTCGCCGATCAAATCTGCTAGGCCACCGAACAATTCCCCCGCGGCTACGGGTTCCTCGTCGACCAACTCAACCGCGCCGCCCTCTCGATCGCCGCCAACATTGCGGGGCAACGGACGCTTCGCCAAACCCGATCGGAAGAATTTCTTCCTCATTGCCTGCGGATCGGTCCAAGAATGCGTGCCGTTGTCGGAGTTGGCGCGGCGGCGCAGGCTGATCGTGGACGTTTCGGATGGTGAGCTGAAAGCCAGGCTAGAAGAGATTGCTAAGATGCTGTCGGGTTTGATTAACGGGTAGAGAAATAACCGGTCCGATGAAACCTCAAAGCCGACGTTCGGTTGCCCCTTTTCGATAGAGGACTCGACGATTCAATTGGACCCTGAGCAATATGATCGCGGCCGCCAAGCGGCGGAGCTCGACTTTGTGAACGGTACGAGAAGGCTATACGTACAAACACGTGGTGCTTGGGGGAAGTTTCTATTTGAACGCATGCGAGATCGCTACGGAATCTTTGTAGAGCACGTCAGCGATATCACGGATTCTGAGAAGCTCTCCTACGAACGGGGATACAATTCAGTTGCTCGGGAGTACGTCGAAAGTCTCGACGGCGAAGGAGCGTTCGATCGCATTTATGCCGAGGTCGATGCTTTTCGCGCTGAGTACTATCGCCGGCTGGGGTGATGGAGCGGCAATCGTACCGTCGGCATGGTCACTACATGTTGAGATGCCGATCGCTCTTGTCTGCCGAATTGCAGTGACGAGCAAGCTTGGTGTCCTCCTGCTCCGATCTCAACAAAAAGAGCCGCGAAGTCTTTCGCGGCTCTTAGCTTGAATTGTTGAGAAGATGGCTTCAACTACTGCACCCGCTTCCAAACGTGCATCCACTGCCCACTACTGGGAGCCGTTTCAAATTTGGTGGGGCGAGCTTCTCCGGCGGGGGCAAAGATCACGCGAAATTCATCGCCAGTGACTTGGTAGATGCCCAGCAGGTGCTTCTGCTTTTCGTCTTTCATTCCGACGGTTGCGTCGATGGTTTTGAGGTTCCCTTGCACGCCTAACTTTTGGGTCCCCTCAAACTTGTCGTCCCCGGCCATGGTGATTGTGTAGTGGTCTCCGCTGATTTTCAACTTGCCATCTTTGAGCTCGGCCTGGGAGAGCGGATTGCCATCGGCTTCGCCGCTGATCAACCACCAGGTTCCTTGCAACGCGTCATCGCTGGCCGTTTGGTCGGCCTGGGTGGTGTTGGTGCAAAACAACAGACCGGCAGCCAACAACAGCATCATAGGGAAGCGCATGGGAGAGTCTCCAGAAGATCGCACATGAAATAGATCACTATGCTGGTAGCCTAGAATCGCTTTACCGGCTGGGAAAAAAAATTTGATCCAACCGCAAGAATTGCTAAGGAAGTGCTAGCATCGGCAACGGCAATACCGATTGGGAGTGTCACGGGGCTTGCGTTGGTCGGCGACGTGTAGCTTTTTCACCACATCCTGCGGCACGATATTCTGCGGCACGATGCGACTTCGATGATCGGTGGTGAATCCGCGGGGGCAGGATCTAGCGTCACTTTACTTCCGGCAACGCATACGCCGCACATTCGGCGAAGAAAAACGTCGCCATGTGAAGCTTCGAATAGTCATAGTGTTTGATCGCCGCTTCAATCGCGAGCCGATCCGTGGGATCACCAGCCAACGCGATAATCGCCGCCGCGGCCAACGGGTTTTGCATCGTGCGTTGCTCGTACGATTTGCGTTCGCCCCGTTTGCTGGGGTCGCCGGTGCGGGAAAGTCGCTCGGCGTCGGCCTGAGTCGGTTGGGGGAACCAGGTCGAATAGACCGCACGCCAATCGGCGTTGCCAAAGACTTTGGTGTCTTGATTGTCGAACAATTTGTAAGCTTCAAGAGAGACGCGCGCTGCTTGGGCGTTGAGCGCGAGCCCTATGCGATAGTGAGTAAGTAGAGAGTCGTCCGTTTCCAGCTCAATCAGTTTTGCGAGTGATACCTGGGCGCCGACATAGATCCAAAGTTGGTGCGAATCAATGTGGCGAATCGCCTCGCGATCTCTGGCGTAACCTTCGGCACAGATCTCAGCGCGGGTTTGGTTGGCATGCTCCGGAGTCTCGGCCTGGGCTGTTTGATAGCGATCCAACCAGACTTGCTCGCCGGTGATGTCGTACATGGCTCGGAGTAGATAAAGATAGCGAGCGGCGTCGCGAAACAGGTGTCCTTGGTAGCCGCCGCGGAACTGGCCCTTAAATGCTCCATCGCACGGACAGCGCCAACCGGTTGACTCCAACACATTTGCAACCGTGACCATTTTGGCGACAATCGCAAGACGTTCTTCCGGGGTCGGTAGGTCGCTCATGACATAGGCATGCAAACCCAGAAACCAAGGATGCGTTTGATCGTCCGAGCCAAGCGGATAATGGCAAACGCCGTCGGCGCCGACGCCGCGAACGATCATGCCTGTTACGTCTGACACCGAAGCACATTTCATTAGCCCCGCAGCCAAACGACGCGCCTGCTCTAGGTCGGCAGGATCGCCAGAACGCCGAGCCCGCTCGCACATCGCAGGCAGATACAATCCGGTGAACATCGGCCCATCTTCGATCGGGCTCCACCAACCGATGGCGTTTGGCTTGCCCAATCGGCAATCTTCTGGCGTAGGGAGATCGCCGACAAAGTCGCGAATGACGCCGTGGGAATCGACGAATTTTGACCAGAGCTGAGCGTGGGCTTGCTCAAGGTCGTTGGCTTGCAGCACGCCAACTGGAATCAGCCACAACATAATCAGGAGGTTTGCGGCCTGTTTCATTCAATCATCCCAATAGCAGATCTGGCGTAGGCCTTGTCGCTGCACCTTGCGACCTTGGTTGTGTGGATCGCACACTGGTTGAATATAGTCAGAAATCGCCGCGACGAGAAATCCGCAGGCGTATCTTGGGGAGGGGGCAAGTTCGTTTTTCGAATGACCTGGATTTCGCTGGTGATAGATTCAGAGGGGACAGCTATTTACTCGCCAAACTTTATCGCAGTAAATGCTCGACCCCTCCTCCCTCTGTTGGCTATAATCTCTAGCTGCTGACCCAGCTATCTCATCCAACTCTCCAGGTCTCATCAAGGCAAGCGACACATGACTTCCCACTTCAAGACAATCCTGATCGGTTTTCTGATCGCGACCATGGCCTGCTCGCCGCAGTGGGCGTTGATGGCTCAAGAGGCTGCTGCCGTAAAGCAGACGATGCCGGGGTTGGAATATATTCCGGCGAATGCGGTCGGCGTTGGTTATTTGCGGGCCGATCAGATTTTGACTTCTCCCCTGGTGAAAAATTATCCCGTCGAAGTGGCGCAGGCGTTTGGCGAGAAGTATCTTGGCTTTGATCCGATGACGATCACTTCGATCTCGTTTTTTGTGACTCCGCCGACGCCTGAGAGTCCAGCGCCGGATGTGGTGGTGGTCGTAAAAACATCCCAGACGCTGGATCCTGAAACGTTCTTCGCCAACATCGGCGAGTTGGTCGATGATGACGCCGACGAAGAGACGGTCACGGACGAATTTCCGGACTTACAAGGAAAAGCGTTTTATACCGAGTTGAACCCGATTGATTATACCGTGGCGCATCGACTGGATGCGAACACCTTTATGCTGGGCTCGCTAACCACCGTGGCCGAGATTGTTGCTGCTGGCCCCAGTGCGAAGCTGACTCAGCCAGCGCAAATGTTGGTCGACGCTGGTGGTGACGCCGACGCCGTGGCGATTTTCAACATGGCGCCGGTGCGCGATCAAATTAACGGGGCTGTCTCGCAGGTGCAGATTCCGTTTCCGTTTACGGTCTACAAGCAGATTCCTGATTCGACCAAATCGATCACATTGAGCGGGCATTTCACCAGCAAGATGGCTTTGGCGCTGAAGATTGAAGCGGTCGATGCAGAAGCGGCCAAAAAGCTGGAATATATGGCCGGCTTTTCCATGGATATGGCCAAAGAGGCGATGCTGGGCGAAGCCCAAAAGCTGGCCGACAGTGACGACACTGTAGAAGCTGCGATGGGGAAATATCAAACCCGCATGGCGGAAAGGATGATCGCTCTGTTGGCGCCCCAGCGAGAGGGCAATTCTCTGGTCATCCAACTTGAGCAAGACAAAGAGAATGCGGCCGCTGCCAATGTCGCCGTTGTAGGAATCCTCATCGCGCTGTTGCTGCCGGCAGTGCAATCCGCACGGGATGCGGCGCGGAGGATGCACTCGACCAACAATCTTAAACAAATCGCGCTGTCGATGCACAATTTCCATGACACCTTCGGCTCGTTTCCTCCGCAGGCGATCACGGACAAGGAAGGCAAGAAGCTGCTCTCATGGCGCGTGATGCTTCTGCCGTTCCTCGAAGAGGGTGCGCTTTACGAGCAGTTCCATCTCGACGAACCGTGGGATAGTGAGCATAACCAAAAACTGATTGCGCAGATGCCAGAAATCTATCGGAATCCCCGCAGCATGGCGCCTGAAGGTTATACGACGTACCTGAGTTCGCTTGGGAAAGGGATGTTTTTTGAAGAGCCGGCCGCAAAGCCGGAGGGGAGGTCATTCGCCCAAGGACTCGGTTTCGGAAGCATTACAGACGGAACCTCCAACACCATCATGTGCGTCGAAGCCAACGACGACGCCGCCGTCATCTGGACGCAGCCGAGCGATCTGGAAGTTGACCTGATGAACGTTTGGAACAACTTGGGGAAGGCGCAAGTAGGTGGATTCAACGCCGCCTTCTGCGACGGCAGCGTCCGGTTCATCAGTGCTGAAGCGGCCGCCAAGACGCTTCAGCTGATGTTGCAGCGCAATGATGGTCAGGTGATTCCGGAGTAGTTGGGGTAGCAAAAAGGGTAGGTCAGGCCTGGGGTCTGACCTATCGCGATGCAAGGATTTTGCCTCCGCTGCAAGCCAGCGAGCGAACGCTAGCTGGAGGCGGTCGCTCAACTGACATTTTCCGCTGGAGCCCTCAGCGGTAAACTACGTTCCTATTTCAGGACATGGAGGTTGTCATGGATCCAGAAGGATCGATTCAAATCCAGGCCGAGGCGGCCCAAGCTTTGGCTGAGTGGAAGGCCTTTTTTGCCGAGCAGGTTGTCACCAAAGCAAAGGAATTGGCGAAAGAAGCCACTTCGCCAGGTCTTGTTACGCTTCAGCACTATCGCGTGGCTGCTAAGCATGCATTGCTAGCGTTAGCGAGCTCCGTGGAGGAAACAGATCGAAGAAATGGCCATCAAGAAGCCGCATAATTCTGACGCTGGAGAATTATCTGAAACGGTTGAGGACTGGTTTCGGCAATTTTTGAAGCAGCTGGAATTTAACCTGATCGAAGTAGGGCAAACACTGCCTCCAGATTTGAATACCGCAGCTTACTCTCTTGCTGCGATGCGAGCCGTGAATCATACGTTGCTCGACTCTGGCGTGGATGAAGACGAGCTGTTCAATCTATTTGGGCAAGTCGCATTCGAATCGATGCACCCTCATGTCGACCTCAAATGGGGGCCCGATCGCAACAAGCGACGTTTCGACTTGATCGACAAAGATATTCAAGGCTCGATAAGTCCTGCCGAAAGGCTCGAATTAGCAGGCTTAACGTTGGTCATGCGTGAGCACGTCGATGCTGAGGAGAATTTACCGCTTGAAGGGGCTAGGAAACTTCACCGACATCTTTTGGATATAAAATCCGAGACAACAGGCTCGCAGCAGTGATTTTTGATTATCCGGAGTCGCAGTCCGATCGCATTCATGGACCTGCCGGTTATTCATCGTACCATTCATTCCGTTCCTGGTTGCGTGACGAATTCACCTTCCGTTGCGTTTACTGCTTGAAGCGAGAAACGTGGGGACAAGTTACCGGTGAGTTTGATCTAGACCACTTTCAGCCGCAATCGCTTGCTCCGCATCTTCGCTTCGACTACAGCAATCTGGTCTATGCTTGCCGGCGATGCAATGCTGTAAAACTCGATGAGTCCATCGAAGATCCGCTGACGATTTTCTCGTCAGAATCGACAGTTGTATTTCCGGATGGACTTATCGCAAGTGATCAAGCGAATGCAACACGACTTATTCGACAGCTTGATTTGAATTCGCCAAGCATGCGAAAATGGCGAGTCATGTGGATGCGGATTGTTGATCTCGCAAAGGATCGAGATGGCGATCTATATCAGCAGCTACTTGGTTTTCCGGATGATTTGCCAAATCTTCGTCGGCTGAGACCACCCAGTAATTCACGCCCCGATAGTGTCGAAATTAGCTGGTATGCAAAAAGGCAACGAGGGTTGCTTCCTGAGACGTACTGAGTAGCCTGATTCCTTTCCAGTTACATGGACGTAGACCATTCATAAGCAAAAAGCCGGGCGTCTGAAAAGTCAGACGCCCGGCTTTGTTGTTTTACGGATCGCAGTCCAACGACTAGCTGAACTCAACGTCGCGGTTCTTGCCGGGCATCGGTACGGCGTAGCGGCCGTTTTCGTCGGGCATGATCGGCGCCGGGCCGTCGACGGTTAGTTTGTCGACGTTCGGTGCGAACTCGTGCTCGCAGTTCAGCATTTGGTCATAGGTGATTTCCTGACCGGTGTGAGCCGCCATCCGACCCATGCTGGTGACCAGGCTCGCTTCGACGCCGCGTGGGACTTCGTTGTACGGCTTGTTGTTGACAATCGCGTCAATGAAGTCGTTCCATTCCAATTGGTACGGATTTTCTTCTGGTTGCGGGAAAGCCCACGTTACTTCGCGGCGATTTTGGTTTTGACCGCTGAAGGTGCGAACCTTGCCTGGGGTGTGCCCCGAGGTGCTGACAATCGCCGAACCCTTGCTGCCGTGCACCGTGCTCGACATGTCGTTACGGCAACCGAGCATCGTGCGGCCATCAAAGAAAAGCTTCGATCCGTCGTCGTAGGTGTACTCGACAGCGTAGGAGTCAAAGTTTTGGTCGATGAAATCATCGCGATGATGACGTCCGCCCAGCGCTTGGGCTTTGACCGGCCACGAGTTCTTCATCCATGACGTTTCGTCAATCTGGTGGATGTAGAAGTCACTAAAGCAGCCGCCGCTGGCCCACAGGAAGCTATGGAAGCGTTCAATCTGGAACATCACTTCCGGAGTTTCGGCCGGTTTGCGGGTCGAGAAGGCCGAAGCGACCGGGCCATGCATGCGATAGGCGCGCATCATGATGATGTCGCCGATCTCGCCATCTTGAATGCGCTTGTGCAACTCTTGGCGACCGCGGCAGTGACGAACCATCAGGCCGACCGCTGATTTCAGGTTTTTCTCGTCCGCTTTTTCGGAGAGTGCGAGCATTCGCTTGGCGCTAGGACCATCGGCGATGACCGGCTTTTCCATGAAGACGTTCAAACCCTTGTCGATCGCGTAGGTGTAATGCACCCAGCGGAACGCCAGCGGAGTCGCCAGGATCACGACGTCGCCCGGGTTGAGAGCGTCCATCGCATCTTTGTAGGCTTCAAACCCGACGAACTGACGTTCTTTCGGGACGTCCACTTTTTCTTTGTTGGATTGGAACGAGCGATCGAGCGATTGATAGCTGCCGTCCAGGCGATGCTGAAAGACGTCCGCCAACGCGACCAGTTTGGTGCGGCCGCCGGGAACATTCAAGCAATCGGCCGCGGCGCCAGATCCACGACCACCACAGCCAACCAAAGCGACTTGGATCGTGTTGATTTCTTTTTCTTCGGCATGGACATGGGGAACGGCGAAGGCGGCTAGTGCCGAAGCGGTTCCGGCAACTTTGATAAAGTTGCGGCGGTTTTCTGTCTGTTCGATTCGTTCGCTCATTATCGATCCTGTCATAATGGGAAGGGTGGGAGGTGAAAAGAGAGAGGGGCTAGTAAACGTCGCGGGCACTGTTCCAGTAAAAGTACATTTCTTCCGGAGAAGGAACCTTCACAGGACGTACGATTCGAAATCCCAGTTGGGTCGCGTTGGTGTGATACCAAACGCTTTTCGGCAACTGCGGATCTTGTTGCTTCCACGAGGGGTCCGATCCGCGCCGCGCCGCCGATCGAAGTCGATCTGGATCATCGTCCCAGCCGCCGCCGCGTGCGGTACGCGGATATAGGGAGACCGGTTTGATGTACGGATTGTGGGTGTGAGCTTTGATTTTTTCAAAGTAGTCGGGCAAATATTGGTCGGCCGTCCATTCCATCACGTTGCCGTGCATGTCATGCAGCCCCCAAGGATTGGGCTTCTTGAGGCCCACCTTTTGATATTTTTCGTTGGAGTTGTCGTAGAACCAGCCATATTGTTTCAACTGGTCTGGGTCGTCGCCAAATGAGTAGGCGGTGTTGGTCCCGGCGCGGCAAGCGCACTCCCACTCGGCTTCAGTCGGCAGACGATAGAAGTGCCCTGTTTGGGCGCTCAGCCATTGGCAATATTTGTTGGCCGCGTGCTGCGTCATGCTGATCGCCGGATAGCCGTGCTGACCCATGCCAAAGCTCATCTCGGTATAGGGAGGAGTTGGCTGGCTGACCGCATCCACGATCGTATGCGCCTTCGCGTCATAGTCAATTCGCCCGCCATCTTTGCGACGGTCAATTTGGGTGATCATGAACGGTTCGTACTCGTCCCAGGTCACTTCACATTTGCCAATCCAAAAAGGATCGACTTTCACTTTGGTCTGCGGCCCCTCGTCGGCATGACGAAGCTCTTCGCTGTCGGGGCTGCCCATCAGAAACTCGCCGCCGGGCGTTGCGACCATGAGATATTCCACTTCGGTCAGCGGAATCTTCTTGGCGTAATCTTGCGGTTCGCCTGCTTCCGCTTTGGCCTGAGCAACGATTTTGGCGTGAATCTTTTTGACCAAGTCAAAGTCGTCTGCCGAAACAAAATTGCCAGCCGGTTTCGGTTTTGCGGTCAGGGTCGTACCTGCGGGCCACTCGGCGCCTTCGGTGATCCATTGACGTAGCAACTGAATGCTCTCTTTGGGCAGCGGTCCCCCAGAATGCAGCGGCGGCATCAGTTGATCGTCGGTGCGGTCGAGAACCGTCAACGTGTAGACCATGCTCTCGTCAGGAGCAGCGTCGACTAGCGCCTCGTCATAGCTGGTCTCGTTGGCCAGCTCTTTGGTCGTCAGATCGAAGTCCCCTTCGGGGGCGTCGCCTGAGTGACAAGAGACGCAGTTGGTCTCCAAGATGGGGGCGATCTGCTTGAGGAAATCGACTTTGTCGGCAGATGCCGAAATGCCTAGCCCAGCAATCGAGAGGAAACTACAAAGCTGGATGCTAATCTTGAAATAGCTGATCAATCGTCCGTTCCTATAATTCACAACGGCAGGCAACACTGGCAGGACTTTGGCGCCTTGCAGGAAGAAAGTACTCGGATCGCCCAACGCAATCGAGTACGACTCTTGGCGAACAAATCATTACCTACGGGGACACTCATTCTAGATAGTTCGCGTCAGGCAATCTCTCTTTTTCCACCGCTTAAGATCGCATAGGCAAAGTTTTTTTTGAAAAAACGCAACCGATGTCAGCTTGCCTGTTACTCTTCACGGCTTGGCGCTTCTCTAGCAAATAGCGGCAGATCCGGCGAGGTTACGTTCCAACTAGGGAGGCGAGTCACAAATACAGGGCCAGACTGCTTCAATACCCTGCCGACGCCATCGGTGCGAAGCTTCGTGTATTCCACCCATACTGACTACTGCTGCAAAGCCCTGATGGGAATCGATCGCAAACTGGGGGGTAGGGCTCGAGCTGCCAGTTTGCTTCGAATACCGATAAATAACCCGGTATATTTGCCTAATCCGCACAGATTCTACGACGGGACCCCCAGAAAGTAGATTAAGCTGGGCGTGCGATATTCCCCCAACAGATCTAGCTTCGTTAATCTTGCTAGACCTCCCTGGGTTCTTAGGTTAACGAATCTGGCCCAGTTTCAGACGATTTCTGTCTAGGCAAGATTGCCTGATTTTGTCAAAAGATGTCGATATTCCGTTAAAAACGCGGGATCACTACAATCTCCCCCTCAGACGTCCGGCATCCGTCGCGGATATTTATCCCATATTGGAAGAAACTGTCGTGCTTAAGA
Source organism: Blastopirellula sp. SH421 (assembly GCF_057808535.1). Lineage (NCBI taxonomy): Bacteria > Pseudomonadati > Planctomycetota > Planctomycetia > Pirellulales > Pirellulaceae > Blastopirellula > Blastopirellula sp. SH421. The sequence goes on along the minus strand of NZ_CM173712.1, from coordinate 5,425,910 downwards.
TCGCATCTCCTCACAAACGAGAACGCCTTGATAAACCAGCAGGCGTCTATCCCATTCGCATTTGGTGGGAGTATGTAGGAGTCATCGGCGTCATTCATCTAGTGGCGTTATTGGCGTTTTGGCCTTGGCTGTTCAGTTGGACCGGTGTGATCTCGATCTTGGTGGGGCATCATCTGTTTGGCATGTTTGGGATGACGATCGGTTATCACCGATTGCTCACGCATCGCAGCTTTCAGTGTCCCTTGTGGCTAGAACATACCTTCGCGATCCTGGGCGTCTGTTGTCTGCAAGATACTCCGGCTCGTTGGGTCGCAACGCATCGCGTGCATCACCAGCACTCAGACGAGCAAGAAGATCCGCACACGCCGCTGGTCACCTTTCTCTGGAGCCAGATGGGCTGGTTGATGGTAAAGGATCGCAACTTCGGCAAGATGAACCACCTGGATCGATATGCGCGTGATATTGTTCGCGATCCGTTTTATCTGTGGCTTGAACGTGGACAGAATGGCCTGCTGATTTATTTAGCCCATGCGATTGCGATTACTTTGCTGGGCGGCGCAATTGGTTTTTTCACCGGCGGCTGGAGCGAAGCCTGGCGAATGAGCATGAGCCTATTGGTCTGGGGTGTCGCCGTTCGCACGGTCGTCGTGTGGCACATTACCTGGGCGGTGAACTCGGTCACGCATTTGTGGGGCTATCGCACCTATCAAACCAGTGATGACAGCCGAAACAATTGGTTGATTGGTTTGTTGTCGCACGGCGAAGGCTGGCACAACAATCATCACGCTTTGCCGACCTCCGCCGCGCATGGGCGACGTTGGTGGGAACTGGATCTTTCGTATCGCGTGATTTGGCTGATGGAAAAAGCAGGCTTGGCCTGGAATGTGGCGCGTCCTGATCAGAAGACGGCGACAAAAGTGAAGGCCGCCTAAACGGGCCTACGGTTGTTGACTTAAACGAAAAAAGCTCGTCGCACTGCGACGAGCTTTTTTCATGCGTGAATGACTTGTCTAGCTCTTCGACTTCTTCGCATAGGCGGCGACGTCGGCCGCTGCTTTGGTGGGCGTGCCGGGCTTGTTGAGGAAGCCGAGATCATTCAGCCACTCAACGTAGCGCGCGGTCCAAGTTCCAAACGGAATGCCGCCGCGATCTTTCAAGCCGCCGCCGTGCCCGCCGTTGCCGTAGATGTGCATCTCTAGATTTGGCGCGCCTGCTTTGAGCATGGCCGTAAAATAGTCGGTCGCCCACAACGCATGAACCTTGTCGCCTGATCCGGCCGACGCGATGAAGCTGGGGGGAACATCACGGGGAATGCGCGTCTCGGGATGGGCCGTAAACGGAGTTGGGCCGGGATAGATCACGCCGACAAAATCAGGTCGCGCCGAAATCTGGGCCAGCGCAGCTTGGTCGTCGCGATGCTCCCGCTCAAATTTTTCGTACAGCACGGCAGTCGGCGCCGAGAGTTCGGCGCCGGCCGAAAAGCCCATGATCCCGATCTTGGCTGGATCCAATTTCCACTCGGCCGCATGTGCCCGGACCAGACGAATCGCCTGAAACGCATCGTTCACTGCGTCGACTTCCGCGACATAGCCATCCACGCGCAAGCGATTGCGTAGGATGATGGTTGAGACTCCCTGCTTTTGGAAAAAAGCAACGCAATCAGCCCCTTCAGGCCCGACCCACAAAATCTTGTGGCCGCCGCCCGGCGCGACGATCACGGCTGTGCCTGTATTGTTCGGCTGGTCAGTCGCTAAATGGACTTCGATCGATGGGTTGTGAATGTTAATTACGTTGAGAATGTTTGCTGGTTTGTTCTCAAACGTCGAGTTGTAATTCTCCGCTTCGTGCACGCGAGCTTGATTCAATTGCGGTGAATCCGCCGGATAAAGCGGCAACACGATTCCGCCAGGCAAGATGGGCTGCGGTTGAAATGGTTCGGCTGCGGAAACGAGCGCAGGGAGGGCGACGAACAAAGCAGCCAACACAAATCGCGGAGCAATATCGACTCTCATAAACAGAGTTCCTAGGGGGGTAAATAGCGAAGGAGCAGGCAGGGCTTGGCGGTAAGTGCAGCGCTGCACCGCGGTCTGACGTCTCGTCGGCGGCAAAGCGGTGAACTATCATGATAGCTTGCGGCGTGTTACAAAGCCACGTTCCCCGGCGTTAATGATCCCTATTGCGGCCTTGCTCCACCAATGCGAAAAGATGTCCTATGACCAAACTGGTAACGATCGCCCTGCTGCTGACAATCACTAGCGCCGGATCTGCCGCTGAACCCAATCAATATGCGCAGCAGGCCGAAGAAGTCACCAGCCATATTCAGAAGACCTTCTTTGACGCGAAGAGCGGCGTTTACTTCAAAACGGTGAAACACGACCGGCTTGATTACGTCTGGCTGCAAAGTGTGATGTTCGCCAATCTAACCGCCGCCGCGCGGATCGAGCCAGCGAAGTATGGCGCGCAGCTAGACGCATACTTCAAGGCGCTTGACGGCTATTGGGATAGCCAGGCGAAGGTGCCCGGCTACGAAGCGGCGCCAACCCGCGGCAATGGAAACGACAAGTATTATGACGATAACGCTTGGTTGGTGATTACTTTTTTAGAAGCGTACGCAACGAACCACGATGCGCGGTACTTGAAGCGCGCCGACGAGACGCAAAAGTTTGTCTTAAGTGGTTGGGATGATGAGATCGGCGGTGGAATCTGGTGGCACGAACGTCACAAGGACGGCACCAAAAATACCTGCGCCAACGGCCCGGCCGCGGTCGGTTGTTTGCAATTGGCGAAGGTTGATACAGCGCAAGCTCCGGCTTTGATTGCCAAGGCGCGGGAGATCGTCGCATGGACCAACTCGGCGCTGCAGGATGATGATGGCCTGTTTGATGATCGCAAAGTGGTCGCCACCGGCGAAATCAAGCGAGGAAAATTAACCTACAACAGTGCACTGATGTTGCGAGCCAACTTGGGACTGTATCATGCCACCGGCGAGCAAGCGTATCTGGACGAAGCGAAGCGAATTGGGAAAGCGGCCGATTGGTTCTTGGATCAGCAGACCGGAGTTTATCGAGACGCCGTCCGCTACTCGCATTTCATGATCGAAGCCGATCTCGAACTTTATCGCGAAACGCACGAGCCTTACTTGCTAGAAAGGGCCCAGCGCAACGTTGACGCGATTTACGCCAACTGGAAAGCGAACCCGCCCGAAGACATGATGTCGAGCGCCTGCATCGCGCGCGTGTTGTGGCTGATGTCGGAAGCGAAGTCGTAGGGGAGAGCGTAGCTGACATTACTCCCAAGAATGGAAGGTTGATGATGAAGCTGCGAAGCAAGCGACTCGCGGTGATCTCGGTAGCAGGGCTGCTGTTGGTCGCTGGTGCTGTTTTCTATGTGAAATACTTCATGTTGCGCGCCATCGGCAGTGGTCCCGCAGGCCCCGAGGTGGCGGCGGCGCCATTTGCCGAAGTTTGGACGGATCAGCCTGTCCGCTTGGTCGGAATCGGCGACAGCGTCACAGCCGGATTGGGCGCCGACTCGGCGAGTCATTCTTACTTCAATCGGTTGCTTACCAATCCTGACGATGAGTTTCCCGAGATGCAGGGGCTTTGCCTGACGCGGGTGTTGCCGAATCTGACGCACGATAATTTTGCGATCTCTGGATCGACTTCCCGCGATCATCTGCAAGTGATCGAAGATCGCTTGGCGCCGCATGACCCGGCAGAGTTTGGCCTGGTGGTGATGACCACCGGCGGCAATGATTTGATCCACAGCTACGGGCGATCGCCTGCTCGCGAGTGCGCGATGTACGGCGCGACGCTTGCCCAGGCGAAGCCTTGGATCGATGCGTTTCGAGATCGCTTGGGAGAAATGCTGGTCAAAATCGAGGCCAGCTTTCCCGGTGGCTGCGAGATTTATCTCGCCGACATTTACGATCCGACCGACGGAGTTGGCGATGCGCCAAGCGTCTATCTTCCCGATTGGCCCGACGGCTTGGCGATTCATTCCCAGTACAACGAAGTGATCAACGAGGTCGCCGCATCGCATCCCAACGTGCACATCGTGCCGATGCACAAGACTTTCCTGGGACATGGCGCTCACAGCAGTCAGTTCTGGCGATCGACCTATGTCGCCGATGATCCGCATTATTGGTTCTTTGAAAACATCGAAGACCCCAACGACCGTGGTTACGACGCGATCCGCCGCGTGTTTCTTAATACGATCGTAGAGAAGTCCTCGCTGCGAGGCTCGAAATAGCACGACGAGTATTGCTAAGGTGTTGGCGTCAAGGTCGCCTCGACGGCTTCGATACGATCCAAAGGGATCGGAATACACTGCCCCCACGCGGCGCAGTTGTAGCCGAAACAAGCGTAAGTAATTCTCGACCGCGACGGACTTCCCACCGCCGTTTTTCCTGTCTGAGAATCAATGTAGCGAAACAAAAACGAATGCTTCGGAATTCCGTAGATATGGCAGGAGAGGGTCGTCGCTTCCTCGATACCCTGCGGTTCGGCGCGTAGAGTTAGACTTGCGAAGGTGCTATTCGAGAAGCTTCCTCCTAGGCAATCTCCTTTCTGAACAGTCAGACGTATTTTTAAAGGGTCGAACTCCGGCAGGGTTAGCTCGGTTTCGGTTTGCGCGATGGGAATTTTGACAACCGGCGCTGCTGCGAAGGCTCCGCCACCGGTTTTGGGGACTTCGACCGCTTCGTAGAAGAATCTCTGACGTTGCTGATAGGGCCTAATCTCCAAGTGATCAATTTCCGATAGTCGAAAATTGAATCTCACGATATCGCGACGTGGCTCAGTAGCGCCGAACGCAAGCCAGCGATTGGGAAACTGCTTTTGTCCGTTCTTCGCGACTGCCGTCAGGTGAAATCGCCCCCGTCTCTCATTAGGGCTCATGTCAAGAATCAATGCAGTCGTGCCTAGATGCTCGTCTGACACCGGATAGAAACCGGTCCCTGAACTCCAGCCGGCGAAACCATCTTGGATTTCGGTGATGGTAATTGTGCCTGTCCGAAAAAAAACGGATGTATTCGCCGTAGGGGGCAGCTTATGCCAACTGGCGTTTTCCCAAAAGCTGTGTACGCAAAGCCAGACATCTAGTTGCTGCGGAATCTCTTTGCCAAGTCCATAAATCTGAATGAGATTTGGTTCCAAAAGTCGCCAGCCAAAGGACTGGTCCATTTCTGAGAGCAGCACTCGCGATTGATGATCAAAGACTTTAACCTCCACAATCTCGCAAAGGTCCGGCCCTGGCGCGATTTCCAACTGAACCACGTCGAGCCAAGCGGCGCAGGAGGTCATCGTGCTTACATCCGGCGCGAGACCAATTAAAGGTGTGCCATCACCCGACTGAATGACGACCGATCCGTCACGGCGGTTGCGCGCCATCGAACGGATGGTGATTGTGTTGGAGCCGATGCGGTAAGTTTGCGAGCGGGTCGATGACGCTTTCTCGTATAGCGCAATCCCATAGGTTGGCGACCTGTAGATGCAGATCTTCCAGATCCCCAGAGCAACGGCAGAAAAGGCAATTAGCCCGAACAGAAAGCGGAGCGAGAACCGCTTTCGGTTGGAACTAGTTTTGTTCTCCGCTTCCATGCTTCACCAATGCTTCAGAGTCCGTATGCGGCGTTTAGTCAGCGTGATAACCGCGCCACATCCATATCAGCGTATCGGCCAGGGTGGCTTCAAAGACTTTACCGTCGCAGTGGCGCGTCGCTTTGCTGTAGACGTAGCGATAGTCGTAGCCTTTTGCTTTTAGCGCGGCGGCGGTTCGCTCGTTGGCCATCACCCAGTTGTGATAGGTCTCGGCCGGGTCCTTGGCGCGATTGTCGAACTCGGAGACGTGGGTGAAGATTCGCAGCGGTTTCTTTTCGCTGGTTTCGATTAGTTTTTTGCCCGAGTGATATTCCCACGCTCCCAGCGGGTACTCAATCTCTTCCGCCGCATCGTTGTCTTGCTGATCGACGAAGGTGCCAGAGTAGGTGATCAAGCGGCGGAACAGGTCAGGGCGAAACCAACCGGCGGTTAGCGCCGCGGCGCCGCCAGAGCTGCAGCCCATGATCGCTTTGCCCCACGGATTGTCGGTGAACGCGATGTGCGGATAAGCGGCTTTGATCTGAGGATCGTTCAAAACGGCTGGCAGCACTTCGTCGTTAATGAACTGAGCAAACCGGCCTGACATGGTGTCGTACTCCAGGCCTCGCTGACTTCCGTAGCTATCGTTGCCGCCGTTTTCGACCGCGATCGCGATGAAAGCCGGGATGCGTCGTGCGGGATCTTTGGCGATCGTCAGATTGTCGAGCGCGTTACGGACCAGGTTAAGCCGACTGGGACCATCGAGCGTGACCAAGATCGGCGCTTTGGTTCCATCTTTGTAGGTGGCGGGAATGTAAACAAAGATCTTGCGCGCGACGCGAACCGGTTTGTTGGGATCGAGCGTCTTGTCATCGCCGCGATAGATCTTGCTCTCGGCCAGCGGCATGCTGAACTCAAAATATTTGCCTTGGGGGTTTCCTTGGTCGGTCAGGTCGGGATCGATTTTGTAATCAGGACCGATGATGTAGTTGCCGTTTCCGCTCTCGCCAGGCGTCTCGGTGTAGGTTTCGGCGGCGGAAGCCAGCGATGCCGCGGTGATCATGACGAGCGCGAAAAGCGTGAGTAAGTGGTTTTTCCAAAGCATGGTGGGACCATCGAGGGTGAGAGAGCCGGGGTTGGGTCTCCTTCATCCTAGCACGCCGGAAGTCGGTTTTCCTGCCTAGGAGTTCACTGCGGAGAACTCTTTCTCCGTCAAAAATGTTGATCCCCATATAATAGTTAGGTATTGACCTAAGTAATGTGGGAAGTTAAAAAAAGAGAGGCTTAGGGTGAAGCGGCGCTACAAGCCTGCGGAACCTCGGCCGATTGGGGACAAGGTCTAAACGCATGGTGAAGAAATCAGCTTCGATTGACAGCGTCTTTCGCGCGTTGTCCGATCCGACGCGTCGTCAGGTGCTGCAACGGCTGAGTCGCGGACCGGCCACGGTCAGCGAATTGGCTGAGCCGTTCGAGATGGCGCTGCCATCGTTCGTGCAACATTTGGGAATTTTGGAGAAGTGCGATCTTGTTCGTTCGACCAAATCAGGTCGCGTTCGGACGTTCCGGCTAATTCCGCAATCGTTGCAGATCGCCGAGGATTGGCTGGGCCAACAGCGCAGCCTGTGGGAACGCCGCTTGGATCAGTTGGATGACTACCTTTTAACACTCAAGGAAAAGCAATCATGAATCGCGCGTTCACTATTGAGCCTGATCCGAATCTCGACCTCGTGCTGGAGCGTGTCATCGATGTTCCTCGCGAATTAGTCTGGACTGCTTGGACGACGCCAGAGCATGTTTGCAAATGGTTTTGTCCGCGCCCCTGGACGGTGACCGACTGTGAGATCGACCTGCGTCCCGGCGGGATCTTTCGGACGACGATGTGCTCGCCGGAAGGAGAGGAACATCCGAACATCGGCTGTTATTTGGAAGTAATCCCCGGTGAACGCCTGATCTGGACCGACATGCTGTTGCCCGGCTTTCGTCCTGCCGAGCAAGGCTTCATGACGGCGATTCTGACGCTGGAGTCCGTGGAAGGGGGAACACGCTACAAAGCCGTCGCGCTGCATCGCGACGAAGCGACGCGCAAGCAGCACGAGGAGATGGGTTTCCACGAAGGCTGGAGCACGGTGCTGGATCAACTGGTCGAAGTGGTGAAGTCTTGGTGAAGCGTGTATTAGGCGTCGCTCAAGATCTTCTGCAGCGCCGGAACATACGCGTCGGCATACCGCATCATGCCCAGGTCGTTGGGATGCGAGCCATCGGTCGCCGCTTCGCCGTCGCTGCCTAACAGATCGTCGCCGGGCAGGTAGTGCAGGTTTTTGATGCCTGCGGTTTGCAGATTGTCAAAGGCGGTGCGGAATGCGGCGCGACTGTCGGCATGTCGCTGTCGCGAGGACTGACGGAACGGGGCGAACGTGTAAGTGCGATCTTCGACCAGCAAGATTGGCGTCTGGGGATAGGCTTTGCGCAGTTGCCGGACCAGCGGTTCGGTCTTTTCAGCGACGACAGGACCATCGACATTCGGCAGGCAGTCAATGATAAAGACGGCCGGGTCGAGTTCGCACAAAAACTCGCCCACTTCCGATTCTAAACGTCCGTTGCCGGAGAAGCCGAGATTGATCACCGGGCGATTCATGCGACGGCCTACGATTCCGGTGATCGACATGCCGGGACGTGACGCACACGCGCCGTGCATGATCGACGTTCCATAGAAGACGAGCGGTTTTTCGGTACGCGGAGCGACCCCGGCAAAGTCGCTGCCGGTCGGGACGCCGATTTCCAATGAATCGATGCCGTTATAGAGCGGCAAGTAAAGGGTGTAAAGTCGTCGCTGGCCGCTGGGCAGCGGATCAATCTCATTGGTCAGCAACGCGTCGACCGTTTGCGCAGTTGGCTTCGAAACCGCCAGCCAGCGGTCCTGCCCTTCTTCGTTGCGTGCGTACAAGTCAACGCCGCTGACACCGGTCGCAGGCATATGCGGCATGGCCAGATTGCTGCTGAGCAGCTTGTAGCGAGCATGAACCGCCGGAGCGTCGGTTTCAAAGCGAACGAGCATGCCTGCCGAGTGTCGGCTGAGGCTCCAGACGGCGGCGCGAACTTTGCCTTCGGCGCGACTCGGCAAGCGATCGAAGTACCGAGCTGTATCGTCCCAACCTTTGCCTTCGACTCCCCACTCTTGCACGTTGTACCAGTCGACTCCATCAGCGACTTCCGGCTTCAACTCTTTGGCCTGCAACAGGCCCGGCAGTGTAGAGGCTGCAGCAGTCGCAGCAGAAAGGGCCAAGAAGCGGCGGCGATTTAACGGGTAAGTCATGGTATTGGCTCAAGGGGAGGTGATGCTGGAGGAGCGTCTGGCAAGATCGTACAATCGGCTTTCCACAGGTTGTGGGCACTGTAGTATAACCTGCGAGCGAAGGTTGATCCAAACAGCCTCGCTGCAGGCGATCGGCTATGGTAGGTCCGCCGCTTTGACCTGAAACGATAGATTGAGCCACTCTTATGAATCTCTCAGTCACGGGGCAGATTCTGCAAGTTCGCGCTCCGGCGATTAATTTCTACGTCCTGCGTGATCACGAAGCTCTTTATCTGATTGACGCAGGTTTTATCGGCGGATTGCGACTGATGAAGCGTGCTTTGGCGCGGCGTAGTTGGGGGCACTTGCCGATTCGCGGCATCCTGGTGACGCATGGACACCTTGATCATATCTTGAATGTGCAATTAATCGCGCGGCGCTATGGGGCATGGATCGCTGCGCCTCGACTGGATGCAGAGCAGTATGTCGGACGCTCTGACTATCCGGGCAAAGCTCGCGTGGCAAAGTGGCTAGAAAGAATCGGCCGACCAATCCTTGGATTTCAACGGTTCACGCCGGATCGTCTCTTAAATCACGGCGATGTGCTGGATGTCTGGCAAGGACTTCAGGTGGTTCACTTGCCGGGACATACCGCGGGGCATATGGGCTACTACTGTGCGCAGCGAAGACTTTTGTTTAGCGGCGACCTGTTTGTCAGTTATCGCGGCGCGGCTCGCTTGCCGCCGGATATTTTTAACTCTCAGCCAGAGCAAATTCCTGGCAGCGTCGCAGCGGCGCTGCAATACGATCTAAAGGGAGTTTTGCCGAACCACGGTGATCACTCGCCGCCAGCTGAACACTTGCGGCGGTTGCGCGCTTTGGACGCGAGACTGGCCGCTCGCAAGGAAAGCGATTAGTGATCCGCAACGGGCTCATCGCAAGGAGATTGCGGCAGATGGACATGGTATTTATCCAAGAGCTTCGCGTACTCTCCGTTGCGGCATAACTCTTTCAGCTGCTTGTTAAACGCATCACGCATCATTTCACTCGCGAATCCCACTTTGAAATTGGTGACGCCGGGGAACAGCTTGATCTCGCGAACCTCATCCAGCGAATACCCGAGCGACTGCGAAAAATGATCGAAGATGTTGCGATCGATCACGATGACCGCATTCTCCGCTTTCCAGAACAGCTCGACTTGCTGCTTTTGATCAGCAACTTCCTTGTACTTGGCGCGATCGGGGCCGTCGGGGGCGAACATCTGCTTGAACTGGTCTCCGAGTTCGGTGTACGCGTTTTGCCAGGTCAGCACTTCGTACTTGCCGAGATCACTGACGGAGTCGATTTGCACGTCCGCCGACTTCTTTACGATCGCAACATTCTCGAAAGCGATAAAATCACTGGAGTCGAACTCGTTGTCGTTCACTTGCCGAATGCCGACCGAAATGTCCGCTTTCTTACTCGGTACGGCCGATTCCAGTTCTGCATACGGCATCTGGATGTAAGTCAGTTTAAGCCCCAGAAACGCCGCATTCATCAGATCAACCTCCAGCCCGCTGGTCGCTTTGTCTAGCACATACGGCGGAATGTCGGGTGAGATCGCTACGGTGATTTTTTTCTGTTTGGATGGTGCATCATGAGCCTGGTCGGCAGGCGTACAACCGATCCCCCAAATCATCGCAGCGAGACTGGCGTTGAATAGTGTACGAGCCAATGAGAACTTCATGGGGATTTACTCGATCACAAGAAGAGCCGCAGAGCGAAAATAAGATTGAATTGAGACTCTGATTCTAACCCGTTTGGATGTGCTTTGCACGTTGCAAAAAGGATTCTGGAGTCGAGCCAGTTGCTGTGATCAATCACGATTCTCAGGAATACGTCCAAACGCGATCTTTTCTTCCATCGCATGTTGATGATGATGCACCGATCCGAAAAAGAGGGCCGATGGCCCCCAGCGATCGGTGATCTCATCAAGCACTGCCGACAATTTGCACGGCTGCTCAAGTTCTTCGAACAGCGATCGCGTTACTTGCGACGCCAAGCGTAGATCGCTGACGCAAACGTCCACTTTTAACAGGGGCAGCCCATGACGCGGGCGCCCCTTCCAAAGCTTTTCAAACTGTAAGAGCAGCGACGGCGTATCTTGCAGGCAAGGGATCGGTGACTTGGTCTCGTAGCGACCCCCGCGAACATCCCTGACCGAGAGCTGCAGTACGTTGGCGAAATAGCCAGAGCGACGTAGTCGCTGCGCCAGTTTGCAGATCAGTTTGACCAGGATGCAGTGAGCGCCTTCGTCGTTGCGAAACTGCGGGGCAAGAACGTTGCCGTGGCTCATTGATTGGCGTCGTGTCGGCGGCTCAGGTTCATCGACTCCATGCAGACCGGCCCAATATCGGGCTCCCGAGATCGAACCCCAGGCCTGGGTCATCTGGTCACGGCTGAGGTTCCAGAGTTGGCGAATATTGGTCACGCCATGTTGTCGCAACCGCCCTTCGATCCCGACGTTGATGCCGTTCAGCTTGGTCAGCGGCAAATGCTCAATCCGATCGGGCAAAACTTCCTGAGGCAGCGCAGTAAATCCATGCGGCTTTTCTAGACCGGTGGCAATTTTGGCCAGTAGTCGCGTTGCAGCGATCCCGATAGAGCAAGACATCCAGAGCCCGATCTCCTGGGCTACTTGCCGCTTGATGCGAAATGCCAAGCGGCGAGCTTGCGGAAACTGCTGATCCGCGCCACGTAGCCGAATCGTCCACTCATCGATTGAGTAGACGCGCTCGATCGGGGCGCACTTCTCAACGCTGGCCAGCAGACGGTGGTGCATCTTTACGTAAACGTCAGGGCGAGCTTTGACCAGTTGGATGTCGGGGCAAAGTCGTCGCGCGTCGTGGACCTTGGTCCCCACTTTTACGCCAAATCGTTTGGCGTCATAACTGGCCGCAATGATGCTGGTATGATCTGTATCCAGCGGGATCACGCCAACCGGCCGCTTTCGCAGCTCGGGCCGCAATTGCTGTTCGACCGAGGCGAAATAGGAATTCATATCCATCCAAAGCCAGTTCATGGCTTCCATGGCGCTTGCCTTTTAAACCGATAGTGTTCAGGTGTTCACTTTGTATCGGTTTTTGAATTGCGCCGCAAGAGACTTTTTTTCTCCCGCGCTATTCGACTACGCCGTTTGCATCAGCAGTGCATGTCGATGCAGTCGGACATTGACGACGATGCCGATATGAATCACCAGCGCAGTCGCCAGGCCGACGATGTGAGCCATCATCCCTAGCCCATTGCTTTCGCTCAGGATGATCCAGGTAAAGCCGCCGATCGGCAGGAACAAAAAGATCGCAGTCCATAGGCCGGGATTGTAGCGGTGCATCGCCAAGGTCATGGCGATGTGGGCCAGTGCGTTCAAAAGCATCGTGTAAACGGCGATCAAGCCCCAACCAACGTCAAACAGGCCGGCCATCAGAAGTGCGGCAAAATAGACGATCCAGACGCAACCAACGTTGATCCACATGGTGGCCCGCGGCGTGAGCGCTTCGCAGCCGCCGGCGACGTTTTCGTTGATAAAGCGGCGAAATCGATCGCCCAGATGCTCTTCCAACTGATGGGCTTGATAGACGATCAGTTGCAACAAAACCAAGACCAGCGCAAAACTCCAAACGCCTGCGACCAGCGGCAACAATCCAATCAAAAACAGCATCGAGACGGCGCCAGCAAAAGGCCAGTTGTCATCGAGCCATTTGAGCGGAGCCGGTGTTTTTTCTGGGATCGACATGGGCCGCAAGCCTCTGCGTAGGTAATTAGATTTGCCGAAAGAAATCTGGCAAATCTACGTCGCAGCAGAGGCTTGTCAAATGGCCATTTTTCGCTTCCCTCTGGGGGCTGTATTAAACTGGTTTGGGATTTCGCTCTTCAAACCCGCGTTGGTGCCAATAGGGATAGGCCAGCGTCGTTTCGCTGGCGGCATCCAGCTGCGCGACTTGTTCCGCCGTCAGATTCCAGTTGACGATGTCCAGGTTTTGTTTGAGCTGTTCTTCGGTTCGGGCGCCCACAATCACGGTGGCTACGGTGGGGCGCTGCAAGACCCAGTTTAGCGCGACCTGGGCGACGCTTTTACCGGTTTCGGCGGCGACCTTGTCGAGCGCATCGACCACGTCATAGACTTGCTCATCCGTAACCGGCGGACCAATGTCGCGGGCAACTTGGCTTTGCAGGCGGGTATTCTCGGGCAGCGGCTGTCCGCGGCGGATCTTGCCGGTTAAACGTCCCCAGCCAAGCGGGCTCCAGACGACGGCGCCAACCTTTTGATCCAAAGCTAACGGCATCAGTTCCCATTCGTAGTCGCGACCGACTAGCGAGTAATAAGCCTGATGGGCGACATACCGGGCCAGCCCGTATTTTTCGGAGATGGCCAGCGATTTCATTAGGTGCCAGCCTGAAAAGTTGGAGCAGCCGATGTAGCGGATCTTGCCGGCGCGGACCAGATCGTCAAGCGCCATCATCGTCTCTTCGATCGGCGTCGTCGCGTCAAAGCCATGCAGTTGGTAGAGATCAATGTGGTCGGTTTGCAGGCGACGAAGACTGTTCTCGACCGCTTCGATCAGGTGATAGCGAGACGAGCCGACATCGTTGGGCCCGTCGCCGGTACGAAAGGTTCCTTTGGTGGAGATCAACACTTGCTCGCGGCGACCGCGCAGCGCCTGTCCCAGGATCTCTTCGGCCGCGCCTTGCGAATACATGTCGGCCGAGTCGAACATGGTTAGGCCAGCGTCGAGACAGATGTCGATTAGCTTGGTCGCTTCGGCGACATCGGTGCTGCCCCAGGCTTTAAAAAATTCGCCTCCGCCGCCAAAAGTTCCGGTGCCAAAGCTCAAGACGGGTACTTTGAGCCCTGATCCGCCGAGTTGTCGGTATTGCATGATCTTTGTCTCCTGGGTGGCTAGTGAAGTAGCTTACCGAACTTTTTCAGTTCGTTTGTGTCTTGGGTTGATCTCTTGCTCTTATTAACGCGATCTGGCAGGCCAAGACAAGTTGGCGTTGGGCTTTGGGAAGAAAAGAATGATTTGCGTGATTCTCCCTTACGCACTTTGGGCGACTTGTGAAGGTGAAATCGAAGTCCCTCGCTATAATCAAGTCGAACGCTTTCCTCTATCGTGATGAGACATCTATGCTGGGCCCTGGCCAAACTCCCCACAATCAACTTGACGCTTCCAGCGGTCAAACGCTGGGGCTGACCGACTATCTGTTGAAGATTTTGAACGCGCGGGTCTACGATGTAGCGAATGAATCGCCGCTAGAGCCTGCGTCTCGGCTGTCGAAACGACTGGGCAATGCGGTCTGGTTCAAACGCGAAGACAGCCAGCCGTCGTTTAGTTTCAAACTGCGCGGCGCCTTCAATAAAATGGCCCATTTGACGCCGGAGCAGCTGTCTCGCGGCGTCATCTGCGCCTCGGCCGGAAATCACGCGCAAGGAGTCGCCATCAGCGCGCTTCGCCTGGGCTGTCGCGCCATGATCGTGATGCCGGTGACGACTCCCCAATTGAAGATCGAAGCAGTTCGCTCGTTTCACGGCGAGGTCACGCTGCATGGCGAAAGCTATACCGACGCTTACGCCTACGCGATGCAGCTAGCCGTTGAGCAAGGCTTGACCTTCGTGCATCCGTTTGACGATCCCGATGTAATCGCTGGTCAAGGAACGATTGCGATGGAGATCTTGCAGCAATTGCAGCAGCCGATTCATGCGATCTTTTGCGCGATCGGCGGCGGCGGCTTGATCTCTGGCGTCGCCGCCTATGTGAAAGCGGTGCGGCCTGAGATCAAAGTGATCGGCGTGCAGGTCACCGATTCGAACGCGATGATCCAATCGGTCGCTGCAGGGCGGCGCGTGCAGTTGAGCGAGGTCGGGCTCTTCTCGGACGGTACCGCGGTCAAGTTGGTTGGCGAGGAAACTTTTCGAATCACCAAGGCGCTGGTCGATGAGTTTGTAGTGGTCGACAACGACGCCGTTTGCGCAGCGATCAAAGATGTGTTTGAAGATACGCGCAGCATTCTCGAACCGGCGGGCGCATTGAGCGTCGCTGGTCTCAAAAAGTATGTCGCCGAAAATCAACGGACCAACGAGAATCTGATCGCCGTCACCTGCGGCGCCAACATGAACTTTGATCGGCTGCGGTTTGTCGCCGAACGGGCCGAAGTGGGCGAACAACGCGAGGCGCTGTTCGCGGTGTCAATTCCGGAGCAACCAGGCAGCTTTAAGCGATTGTGCGAGATCCTGGGGACACGTGGGATTACGGAATTCAACTATCGAATGTCCGATGACGCCCAGGCCCATGTCTTTGTCGGGCTGACTACGTCCAACCAGCAAGACCGAGCGGAGACGATCCAGCGGCTTCAGCAGAATGGCTTTGCTGCCGTCGATTTGACCAATGACGAACTGTCGAAAATGCATGTACGGTACATGGTTGGGGGACGAAGTCCGCATGCCCAAGACGAACGGCTTTATCGCTTTGACTTTCCGGAACGCCCCGGCGCGCTGATGAAGTTTTTGTCGCACATGCCGCCCAGTTGGAATATCAGCCTGTTTCACTATCGCAGTCAAGGAGGCGATGTCGGCCGGATCCTGGCCGGACTTCAGGTGCCCGCGTGTGATATCACCGGCTTCGAGAAATTTCTGCAAGGGTTGGCCTATCCATGCGTTGATGAGACCAATAACCCAGCGTATCGACTCTTCTTGTAGTGGTCTCGTGTGCTGGGGGGCTGAAGCAAGCGGCGCACGAGACGATGTTGTTTTAGAACATCCGCACCAACAAGCGGATGCCAACAAAGCAAAGCGCCAGCGCCAGCATCTTGACGATTAGCGACCCTTTCAGCTTGGTCGAAACCGCGGCGCCGATCGGTGCGCCCATCATGACGCCGACCGCCAGGTACATCGTGGTCGAGAGATCCCCTTCAAACTCACCCATGGTGACATGCGTGATCGTCGCGGTGAGCGCGATAAAGGTAAGCACAAAATGAGAAGTCGCCGTCGCGAAATGGGGCGGCATCCGTAGCGCGCGGATCAAAAACGGAACGTGAATGATTCCGCCGCCGATGCCAAGCAGGCTAGAAACAACGCCGATATAGGCGCTGCCCAGCGAGCCGATCAACATCCGTGTCCCGGCGATGGGTTGAACGTCGTCATCTTCATTGCCGGTGGCTCCCAGCGGATTCGTGAAGAGCCAGCCGCCGATCAGGACCAGCAACGAACCAAAGATCGGATCGAACAATTGCCGCGGCATCACATGCACCAGCAGCGTGCCCAAGATCGCGCCGGGGATGCCTGCAATGGTGAAGATCGTCCCGGCGCGATAGTCGATTCGACCCATGCGCATGTAGGCGACGGTACCGGAGTAAGCATTGAAAAAGACAACCGCTAGAGAAATCGCGGTAATCTTGGCAGGCGATTCCTCAGGCATCATGATCAGCAAAATCGGCACTAGCACCGATCCGCCACCGGCGCCCACCAAAGTTCCATAGCCGCCGACCAGGAAACCGATGGGCGCGTATCGGAGGAACTCTTGCATTTCAGGAGAGAGCATCGCGCGGACCTTAGATCTGATAGTCGAACGGAGGTCCCGGCGGCCGCTGCCGGTCAACTGAGTCAATCGGAGGAACAGGGCGAGCTGGCCAGAGCTTCTCGAAGGCCAGATGCGTCGCCCAACCCCAAACGAGCGGAACAATCACACTAGCGGCGATTAGTAATGGCGTACTCACTGGATTCTCCCGAAACGCAACAAAAGCGGCGGAGTCGATTGTACGCCTTTCAGCATGCTCGCCAACCGTGGAGAGTTTGCCGGTGCTGTCAGCAGTAATTGCACGCTAATGGGTGATAATGATGCTTTATCGGGCAATAAGTCGCCGTTTCGACTTTTCACGAACGGTCATTCATTTTCCCCCTATCCAAAACCACGTAGGCAGCTACAATTTGGCACTGAACTGGCCAGATGGACATCTCGTCAGTTTCAATGTTGAGCACGCACCAACACCCTTGAGGCGTTGGGTTGATCTACTTCAATCTTTTGGCCAGGCTTCCTCGGATTTGCTTGGCGTTCAAGATTTCAGACTGGCATTAATCGCTTCCTTTCATTCGGCCGCTTGCCTTTGGCTTGCGAATCTGAAATGACAGGCCGAATGAACGCGACTACCTCGCGGCCGATCTGCATGTAGCGGATCTTAGCGTCTCTCGACCCAAAAATGCGTCATGTCGCACGAATTGGTCTTGGTATCAATTCTGCAACATCAAATTTGCTAACCGCAAATTTGTTGGTCATTGACGCAGCCAGTAGCCGCCGGAGCACACCTATACTTCCTCGAGCGCTCGAGGACTGCGCCCGTTGCGGTCGCATTTACTTAACTACGTTAGGAATGATTTGAGTATCACTAGTTTCCGCGAATTGCAGCTTAGCGAATCGATCCAAGAAGCGTTGGCCGCCGAGAATTATCACACCCCGACCCCGATTCAGGGTCAGGCCATCCCGCATTTGATGGCCGGAAGCGACCTGATTGGTTGCGCTCAGACCGGCACCGGCAAGACTGCGGCCTTCGCATTGCCAATTTTGCATCAATTGGATTTGAGTCGCAGTCGTGCGGATGCGTGTGCTCCGCAGGTGTTGGTGCTGTCGCCGACCCGCGAATTGGCGACGCAAATCGCCGACAGTTTCAACTGCTACGGTCGCAACATCAAGTTTCGCCTGACGACCATCTTTGGGGGCGTTGGCCAAAATCCGCAAGTTCGCGCTTTGAAGCGTGGCGTGCATGTCGCGATCGCGACGCCGGGGCGTTTGCTCGACCTCATGGATCAAGGTTATGTCGATCTGAGTCAGGCCAAGACGTTTGTTTTGGATGAAGCGGACCGCATGCTCGACATGGGGTTCATGCCGGCGCTCAAGACGATTGTCTCGAAGTTGCCGAAGCAGCGTCAGACGATTTTCTTTACCGCGACAATGCCGCCGAAGGTCGCCCAGTTGGCCTCTGGCTTGCTGCAGAACCCGGTCCGGATCGAAGTCGCCCCCGAGTCGACCACGGCCGAACGCGTCGAACAACGCTTGCTGTATTGCAATCAAGGGGACAAGCGAGCTCTGCTCGAACATTCGCTGCAAGCCGAAGGAGTCGGTCGCACCCTGGTCTTCACCAAGACCAAGCATGGCGCTGATCGTTTGGCCAAAGAGCTAAATGCTTCGGGGATTCGTACCGACGCGATCCATGGCAACAAGACGCAGAACAAACGCAATCGCGCTCTGGAAAGCTTCCGTAGTGGTCGCTTGCAAGTGTTGGTCGCAACTGACGTCGCCGCACGCGGTATTGATGTCGACGGCGTCACGCATGTCGTCAACTTCGATCTGCCGATCGATCCAGAGAGCTACGTCCATCGCATTGGACGTACCGGCCGCGCCGGCAAAGATGGTATCGCCCTCTCGTTCTGCGATTTCAGCGAACATGGCACGTTGCGTGCAATTGAACGTTTGATTCGCACTACGATTACAGTTGACATCGATCACCCGTTCCATGTTGAGCCGCGCTCGCGTGGCCCGCGTTCAGGCGGTGGCGGACCGCGTCGGAGCTACGGCAGTTCGTCGGGGCGTCCAGCCGGCAGTAGTCGCAGTGCAGGCGGCGGTCACAGCAGTGGTCGCAGCGGCGGCGGTTATTCGCAAGGCGGAGATTCAAGCGAACGTCCGAAAACCTATGGCGCTGGTCGCAGCGGCGGAGCCAAGCGAACTGGCGGAAAACGCCCTTTCGGCGCCAAGTCGAAGCGTGCTGACTAGACGCATTTGCTGAGAAAATCGAAGCCGCCGGCAAGGGATCTTGTCGGCGGCTTTTTTATTTCTTGATGAAGAGTTCGGTTTGAGCTAGGTCCAGATATCGACGGCTGCGAGCCTTCCGGCTAGGTTGAAATCTGCCGTAGCGGCTGCCCGGGGAACGCGCTGACAGAAAATGAACGATGAAAATTCTAGCGAGAGACAATATGATTCGCTCGATAGCGGTGGTGGGGATAGTTTGGATCAGTCTGCTTGGCCCCGCACTGGCGCAAGACAAATCCGCTTGGAGCGTGCGGGAGCAGCAGCCGATCGATCAATTTGTGATTCAAGCCCATCGCGGCGCCGGAGAACTCTCAGAAGAAAATACGCTGGAAGCATTCGAGTTAGGCTGGAGTCTGAATTGCATTCCTGAGGCGGACGTTCGCACTACCAAGGATGGAGTTATTGTCGCTTTTCATGACGCCAACTTTGCCCGGGTGGTGAAGGATGTGACGCCCGAGATGGCCAAGCAAGGGGTCCAAGATTTGACCTTGGCCGAACTGCGGAATCTGGATGTTGGTTCGTGGAAAGGGACCAGCTTTGCAGGGCGGCAAACGCCGACACTAGCCGATGTTTTCGCTTTGATGCGGAAAGATCCGACGCGACGGGTTTACCTTGACTGGAAAGACGCCGATCTGCCGCAACTCGCAGCTTTGGTGAAAACCGCAGGCGTTGAATCCCAGGTGATCTTTGCATCGACCTTGTATCCCAAGCTCCGCGAGTGGAAGCAACTGTCACCGCAGTCACAAACATTGCTCTGGATGCGCGGCGATGACGCCAAGCTTGAGCAGCGATTCGAGGAACTCCGCAAGACAAACTTTGCAGATGTCACCCAGTTGCAGATCCATGTTCATCTGGTGCGTGCGGCCGATAAGATCAAGCGGGCTGACGAGAATCCGTTTGAAGAGTCGGACGCTTTTTTGATTGCTCGCGGCCATGAACTCCGGAAGCAGGGGATCTTGTATCAAACGTTGCCTTACGGCGGAGCGAGTGAGGCAATCTATCTGAAGCTGCTCGATCTCGGCTTCATGTCGTTCGCAACCGACCATCCGCACGTCACTTGGGACGCAGTGAAGTCCTACTATAATGAGAGCAAGTAGGTTAAGCCTTGCTCTGACCCACAAAAGCGTCAGCGGCTAGACGCTTGGCGTAGGTGCGAACATCCGCAGGCCAAGCTGCCGACATCTCGTCAAATCGCGATTCGTTGGCGGCGAACAACGAGCGGGTTGCTTCTTCAAAGCCTTGCATGTCGCCTGCCATGGTCGACATAAATCGATAGGCTACTTCCTGCGCGCGACGAATCCGATCGGCGGGCGCATTGACGCGTTTTGCTTCTTCAACCAGACGTCGCAAGGCTGCCGATGCGCCGCCGGGTTGCGTGTCTAACCAATCCCAATGCCGCGGCAGCAGCGTCACTTCGCGAGCGACGACACCCAGCTTGGGTCGCCCTCGACCACGCGTCGCAATTGGCGCCGCTGCCGCTTCGGCAGGCTCGTCTTCCGCCGCCCACTGCGCCGCCGTTTCTAGGCGATCCAGCACTTCGGCCAAGCTGCCGCGAAAGTCAACTTCGACTTGCTGCGCTGAAGAGTCAGCAAAGATCAGAACCGGGGCATGATCCGCCGTTTGCAATGTTTGATAGATCACCGGAGCAATGGCCGCCATCTCGCCAGAGCTGATCAATCGAAAGCCCTCAAACGCTGTACACGCAGTTTTTGCCGTCGCAAGCATGTTACATTCCTAATCAGTTAGATTGTCGCCGAATTTTACCCGGGTAAAAATAATCGGCAAGCTGAAACAGAGAAATTGAGGGAAATTGCGCCGAATCGTTTATGGTGGCCCCGTTCTAGAAAAGGAGTCTCGCGTCAGACCTGCTTCACCATTTGGCAGCAAGTCTGTCGCGATCGGTTGCGGTTCTTCCCAGCGGAAAATATCAACCGACTTGGACCCTGGGGCGAAACTTCTCCAACTCTACTGCGTTCGGTAGATAGCGATCCAATCCGTTTCGTAGCTAATCTGGGGAGAGTGGCTTCATGATCAACAAAACACACATCGTCGCTTCGCTAATGATGACGACAATCGTTGCGACGCTAGGGCTGGCTCAACCGCCGCGACGACTGCCATCGGGAATCGAGATGAAACAAGATTTGACCTACGCCAAGCTGGGAGATCGCGAGTTGAAGCTCGATCTCTATCTTCCTAAAAAGGCGAAAACGCCGTTCCCGCTGGTGATCTGGATTCACGGCGGCGGCTGGATGGGGGGGACTAAGGATGGCTGTCCCGCTCGGCGCTTGGCCTCCGATGGCTATGCCGTGGCTAGTATTGAATATCGACTGAGTGGCGAAGCGATCTTCCCGGCCCAGATCGAAGATTGCAAAGCGGCGGTTCGTTGGTTGCGAGCCAATGCCGACAAGTATGGGATCAATCCCGACAAAATCGGAGCCTGGGGAAGTTCGGCGGGTGGGCATTTAGTGGCGATGTTAGGCACGACCAGCGACAGCGGGCAGTTTGACGTGGGCGAGAACCTCGACGTGTCGAGCCGAGTCCAGGCCGTTTGCGATTACTACGGTCCAACCGACCTGTTGCAGATGGACTTCAAAGCGCTTCCTGGTTCACGCATGAAGCACATGGACCCAAAGTCGCCTGAGTCGAAATTGGTTGGCGGTCCGATTCTAGAGAACAAAGAAAAGGCGGCCCTTGCGAATCCGATCAATTACATCAGCGACAAGACTCCCCCGTTTTTGATCGTCCACGGCGACGCAGATCCGACGGTCGCTCACTACCAAAGCGAGTTGCTCTTTGACGCACTCAAAAATGCGGGGCTGCCGGTTCATTTGCATACCATCGAAGGAGCTGGGCATGGCAAAGGATTTAGCAGCGCAGAGGTAAAGGAGTTGGTCGATCAGTTCTTCGCCAGCACGCTAAAGAATGAGCCCCCGGTGAATCGCGAAGCGGTTCTGTCGACCAGCAAAGCGAGTGAGATGACTCCCCCCAATGCTGACGTAGGGCGAGGCCGTAAGCTGACTTACGAGCAAGTCATGGCTCGCGCCGATCGCAACCAAGATGGTCAGGTGACCCCGGCAGAATTCGACGGACCTGCCCGCTTGTTTTCGGTGCTGGATCGCAACCGGGATGGGCTATTGAAGCGAGAAGATTTTGAATAAGCGGCTGATTTGGCGAGATTTTCGACAATTTTCACCCGTAGCGAAACTATCTACGGTTTAATCGGTTAGATCAGGTGTCACCGCGCGGAGCTTGGCAGTGTGTTGATTGATTCAACAGACCGCTACCGCCCGGTTCGCATCGACTTGTCTAGGGAGACCAAGCTGCTATGAATCCATTGACTTCGATTTCTCGCCGGCGTTGGATGGCGGGTGCTTTTGGCGTCGCCTGTTTCGCGACTCGCGGGCTCTATGCCGACTATCTGATGCCTTCTCCTTCGTTGACCGAGGGGCCGTTCTATCCCGATAAGATGCCGTTGGATCAAGACAACGATTTGATTTTGATCAATGACAGTCTGACGCCGGCGGTGGGCGAGATCACGCACCTGACGGGTCGCGTGCTTTCGAGCAGCGGCGAGCCGATTCGCAATGCCACGGTCGAGATCTGGCAGTGCGACGCGAATGCGGTATATCTGCACACTGCCGACAGCTCGCGGAAGCAGAGCCAACAAGACAAGCACTTTCAGGGCTTTGGCCGCTTCGAGACTGCGTCGACCGGCGAATATCGCTTTCGTACGATTAAGCCTGTCCCGTATCCAGGTCGTCCCGCTGGACATATTCACGCCAAAGTGAAGATCGGCGATCGCGATGTATTAACGACTCAGATCTTTGTTCGCGGGGCCGAAGGAAATGCCCGCGATGGCGTTTATCGCAACGCTGGCGACTTGATTGATCGCGAATTGGTGACAACCGATTTTACGCCGATCCCTGAGTCCAAAGTCGGCGAACTTGCGGCAACTTTTGATTTTGTGATCGGACGTACTCCGGACGATCGAGACTTTCCTGCTAATCGCCGCGGCTCTCGCTAAGGCGCTCTTTCTTTTCTTCAGGAGTTTTGGAACATGAGATGGCAAACGGCGGCGCCGCTGGCAATTGCGGTGGTTTTGGGTTTGGCGACGACCTCGCTTTGGGCGCAAGGCCCCGGCGGACCTGGTGGGCCGCGAGGTCCCGGTGGAGAGCGTGGCGGAAATCAACAGCGCGGTGGATCGGTGGACGAAATGATCGCCCGGCTGATGAAGTTGGATGCGGATCAAGATGGCCAACTAGCCAAGGCCGAAGTGACCGATCGTCGCTTGCTTCGTCTGTTTGTAGCGGCGGACGCTAACAATGACGAGGTGCTGACTGCCGAAGAGATGCAAACCTATTTCGCCAGCCAAGCAAACAACACGCGCGGACAACAAGCAGCCCAAGGCGGACGCGGCATGGGACCCGGTGGGCCAGGACCCGGCGGCCCCGGGATGGGCCCCGGTGGGATGATGGGACCTCCGCGAATCGGTGAAGTGATGCCGGCTTTCGTTCAGGAAATGCTGAACCTGACGCCGGAGCAGCAAGCAGCAATGGCGGCGCTGCAGCAAAAAGTGAATGCCGAAATGGCGAACATTTTGACCGACGAACAGGAAGAGCAATGTGCTCAAATGATGCAGGGGGGGCCCAGCGGTCAACGTAGCGGGCAAGGCCCAGAGGGACAGCAGGGGGGACGCGGACCACGTGGGCCAGGCGGCGAACAAGGTGGTCAACGCGGCGGACCTCGCGGACAAGGAGGCGGCGGACAAGGTGGCGGTCGCTAGTCACCAGGCAATATTTCAGAGAGGGACGAGCCCTAGTGCTCGTCCTTTTTTATTGCGCTGACCGTACTATTTTTAAGTCGCTGGAGCTTGCCAGGGATTGTAGCTGCCGATAGTCCAGATGTGACCTTCCAGGTCACGACAAGTGAAGCCGCGACCGCCGTAGTCTTCCTGCTTGATCTCGATCACAATTTCGGCTCCGGCCGCTTGGGCTTTGGCGTAGATCGCATCGGCATCGGTCGTCACTAAGTAGACGCATTGCGTTTCACAACTGCCGATTTCGTCTGGCTGTTTGACCAGCTTACCCCACTCGGACTGATTATCGACCGACCCCAACATGATCATTCCGCCTCCGGGAAATGTCAGTTGGGCATGCGCGATTGTATCGCCTGAGCCTGGGTAAATCGCGTGACGCTCAAAGCCAAGGACGTCGCAAAGCCAGTCAATTGCGGCCGGTGCGTTTCGATATCTCAAACACGAAACGACCGTCGTTCCCTGGTTAACGGTAGTGGATGACATTGGTATGCTCCCGTTGATGTGCAAAATGTCTTCGATCCATGCGGCAATGTACTGAACACTGCTCGCAAGTCCAGCAGATTTTTAGAGAAGAGATAACTCATGGTCGATCGTCGATATGAAGGAGTTCGGTTCGCGGTGGATCGAGTCATACATGAGGGACGCCAGCGAGACATTGTCCGGCATCCCGGCGCTGCGGTGATTTTGCCGATCGTAGGTGAAGATCAGATTTGCTTGATTCGCAACTATCGGGTTGCGGTCGAAGAAACGTTGATCGAGCTTCCGGCTGGTACGCTTGAGCCGAACGAACCGCCAGAGGTGACCGCTGCTCGGGAACTGACTGAAGAAACCGGCTTCACAGCCGAATCGGTACAATTGCTGGTCCAGTTTTATCCGTCACCGGGGATTATGGATGAGCGGATGTTCGTCTATGTGGCTACGGGGCTGACGGCAGGAGACCCTGAGCGAGAAGCAGGCGAAGAGATCGAGAATCTGGTTGTCCCGTTCCGCGAGGCGCTTGCGATGATAGGCGATGGGCGGATCAAAGATGGCAAGACCATCGCGGGGCTACTCTACTACGATCGCTTTGGCCGCAAATCGTAGTTGGTTGCTCTGGTGGTGAAGTTGCGACGAGCACAAAAAAAGCTCTGCGATGGGAGATCGCAGAGCAAAGAGGTTGTCGAGCTGAGAACGGCGGACGATTAATAGTCGTACCAGATGCCGAAGCCGATCTGTTGCTCTGAATTGCCGGTAAACGAGTATTGGCTACTGGCCCCATTCAGATACTGGAAGCCGGTTCGCAAAATATGCCCTGAGTCGTCGCCGACCCACGCCCAGCCGGTTTGCACGGTGACGGTGCCGCCCCAGTTGACGTCTTCTCGCAGATGACCGTCAATGGCGAAAAAGGGTTCGCCCCAAGGTCCCGTCGAATGTGTCGGCGCCCATTCGAAGCCGAATTCTAGCTCCCATGGCTTCGCGAGACTGGTCGTGTAAAACGCCCAGCCAATTTGGCCATAGATACGGACCTTCTGGGATAAGTAAATCGAGTGTCCAAAAATCAACACATCGCGTGAGTAGTTCAAACGGTTGTAGCCGGGGTTCTTGATTAAGAACTCGTCGCCGAGATGCGAGCTGAGATGGTAATATCCAAATCGCGAACGGTGATTGGGGGCTCGATCGTAGCTCCACGTCAATTGATTGCCGGCGCGAAAATCAGCGCTGCGAACGTCCACTTCTTCCGGAATATCAAGTCGCACTTTTGCCGAGCCTTCGACATCCCACTGCACGCCTTGTGGTAGGAAAGGGTCGTGATTGCCATAGCGGAAGACGCCGAACCGACCACCGAGATTGCCATCTAAGATGGTCGTATCACCGGAAAGATCGACGATTTTTACCGCCAATCGCGACTCTTGTACGCTCGCTAAGTAGGCTTTGTAGATATGACCGGTGGGCAAAACTTGCCAATCGTCGTAGTCGCCTGCAGAGTCGTACCAGGGGCGACTGTAGTCTTCGAGCTCGTATTCTGAGACTTCGATTGGCCGATCGGGGAATGGCAATTCCTGTTGGGGGCGTCCCTCGAGTTGCGAAATGCCAAACGTCGGACGCTCTCCCGTGTAATCGTCACCTGGGATTATTGTATCGAGGTCGCGCTGGTAGGCTTCTTGGTATTGAGCCTGTGCAAACCCTACTCCGATGAGCAACCAGACAAGCGTCCCTAACACGATCGAGATCGCGCGGCGCTGGGTCTTGGTGTCACTTGTTCCGGATTTCATCGTCTTCTGTCCGCACTTGCCGTTTTAACTTTGCCGCGCTGGGAGGTTTGCCTCGCCGTTTCGTAGCGAAAGTTGAGGGGGCGTAGTTTAGTGATTGGGGTAAGTCGGCTCTAGAGCACTTTTCGTCTCAAAGGTGAACCGGTTCACGATTTGCAATAATATTTCCGCTAGCGAAACATTGATTGAGCCATGATACTCTTGGAATTTAGCATGTCTCCCCTCAACAAAGGGGACAGCGTCAGTGAGTACGTTGCCCGCAGTCTCGATATTATCGACAAAAGCGGCCTCGAATATCGACTTCATGCCATGGGAACGATCATTGAAGGTGATATTGATCAAGTGCTAGCGGTCCTAAAAGCTTGTTTAGAAGCGATGGCGACCGATTGTGACCGGGTCACCTGTACGGCAAAGCTCGACTATCGCGCTGGCTATTCAGGCCGGCTCAATACCAAAGTCGCTGCCGTCGAACAAAAGCTTGGACGCAAACTCAAGACATTGGATACAGCTAGCAACGAGCAAAATTTGTAATGCGGTACGATGCGCTTGTTCTAGGAGGAGGAATCGTCGGGCTAGCAACCGCCTACGAAATGCTGCTGCGCGATCCCTGCCGTCACGTTGTGGTCTGTGAAAAAGAGAGTGCGCTGGCGACGCATCAAACCGGACGCAATTCAGGCGTGCTGCACTCCGGCATCTACTACAAGCCTGGTTCGCTGAAAGCGACCAATTGCCGCGCCGGCAAGGTGCTGATGGAACAGTTCTGCCGTGAGCATGAAATTTCGTACGACCTTTGCGGCAAGGTCATTGTCGCGATCGAGACTGCTGAGCTTCCGCAACTGCAAAAGATCTACGAGCGCGGCCAGGCCAACGGCGTTCCGTGCGCGCGCATCGGACGTGAGCGTTTGCTGGAGTTAGAGCCCCACTGTGCGGGGATCGAAGCGATTCATGTTCCCTCAGCAGGAATTGTTGACTATCGCGAGGTGAGTGAAAAACTGGCCGATTTGATTCGTCAGCGCGGCGGAGAAATCCGTTTAAACGCCAAGGTCTTATCGATCGACGAACGTGCGACCGAAGTCGCCGTACTAACTTCCTCGGGATCATTGGTGGGAGAACGAGTGATCAACTGCTGCGGGCTCTACAGCGATCGGATTGCGCGACTATCAGGCGCTAATCCGGAGGCCAAAATTGTGCCGTTTCGAGGGGAATACTTCATGCTCCGTCCCGAGGCGGAGCGGCTCTGTCGCAACCTTATTTACCCCACGCCGGATCTCCGCTTTCCGTTTTTGGGGGTGCATTTTACCCGGATGATCCATGGCGGCGTCGAGTGCGGCCCGAACGCGGTTTTGGCCCTCGCCCGTGAAGGTTATGGCAAGTTAGACCTGAATTTGTTTGATTTGTGGGAGTCGATTTCATATCGGGGCTTTCGCAACATGGCTTGGCGGCACTGGCGAGCCGGGCTGCAAGAGTTTTACCGATCTTGCTCGCAAGCCGCGTTTTTACGATCGCTGCAGCGATTGGTGCCGGAGATTCAAGCGGCCGACATCACCACAGCGCCGGCCGGCATTCGCGCTCAGGCGATCGCTCCGACCGGCGATTTGGTGGATGACTTCTTGATTCAGCGGGCAGGGCGCCTGATTAACGTGCTGAACGCGCCAAGTCCCGCAGCGACTTCCTCGTTGCAAATCGCCAAAACGATTGTAGATACGCTTTAGATCTCGCGGTCCTCGCCATCCTCTTTGTAGACGACTTTATAGAGATCACGGCGGCGATCGTTCCAGTTTTGCACGTTGCCGCTCTCGCGGTGTCGACGCAATTGCTCGACATCCACGTCATGAATGATCATCGTTTCGATGTTCGGATTGCACTCGGCGGCGATTGCGTCACGAGCAAACTCGGCGTCTGCCGGCGTAAAGATCGCCGATTGCGCGTAGTGCAGGTCCGAGTTCTCGACAAATGGCAAGTTGCCGGTGCAGCCAGAGACCGCGACGTAGACGTGATTCTCGACGCAGCGAGCCATTGCGCAGTGGCGAATCCGCAGATAGCCTTGTCGGGTGTCGGTATTAAACGGCACAAAGACGATGCCGGCATCTTTTTGGGCGGCGATCCGGACTAGCTCGGGAAACTCGATGTCGTAACAGACCAGAATCGAGATCTTGCCGCAGTCGGTGTCAAAGACTTCGACCTTATCCCCAGGCGAAACGCCCCACCATTTACGTTCACTGGGGGTGATATGGATCTTGTATTGCTTGCCGAGCGTTCCGTCGCGACGGAAGAGATAAGAGATGTTGTAAAGCGTCTCATCCTCAATCACAAATTGTGATCCGCCGATGATGTTGACGTTGTGTTTAACCGCCATCTCGGTGAACAAATCGAGATATTGCGGTGTGAACTCGGCCAGACGTCGCGCCGCTTGACCAGGCCGTGAGCCGGGAACGCACGAGAGCAACTGCGTAGTGAAAAGCTCCGGGAAAACTACAAAGTCGCTCTTGTAGTCGGATGCGACATCAATGAAGAACTCGCACTGCGTCGCGAACTCGCTGAAGTCTTTGACCGGGCGCATTTCGTACTGCACCACCGCTAAGCGAATCGGTTCGACCACATGGTGGTAACGACGTTTGGCGCCCCGTTGATAGTCGAGATTTAGCCATTCAAGGAAGGTGGCGTACCCGCGAGACGCTTCGTCGCCGGGAAAATAATTGGGAATTAATCCTTGCAGCGCGAAGCCGTTGGCCAGTTGGGCGGTTAGCACCGGATCAAACAGCGCCCGCTCGATCACTTTCTCGATATACTCGCGAGCCGAAAGGGTGTCGGCATGATTGTGATAGCCGGGGATTCGCCCGCCGATGATAATTCGCGACAAGTTGTAATGTCGGCAAACCTCTTTTCGAGCGTCATAGAGCCGGCGCGAGAGTCGCATGCCGCGGAACTCTGGATCGACCATGATCTCGATTCCGTAGAGCGTGTCACCCTTCGGTTTGTGATTCCGAATATATCCGTTGTCAGAAATGGCGGACCAGTTGTGCCAGGCCATATTGGGGTCGTAGTCAACGATCAGACTGCTGCTGGATGCGGCGATCTTCCCATCGATTTCGATGCAGGTCTGCCCATCGGGGAAAGTCTTGATTTGACTTTCGATATGGTCGCGAGTCCAGGTTTTCATCCCTGGGAAACAGCGAGTCTGCATTGCAACCAGCTGGTCAAAGTCATCCATCGTCAAATTACGGATGACAGTTTTCCATTCAAAATCCTTCAGATCCAACGTTTCCATCAGGCGGCTTTCAAGTTGCGGTCGGTCAGGCGGCACGAGTTCTATTTTTAGAGCAGCAGCCAAGTATCGACAATTGCGCTAAAGGGGTTACTCGCGACTAGGAGCGACCACCTTGGCGCCGCGATTACGCATATAGACCAGCGCAAACCAGTCGTACAAAAAGTGCGTGGTGATCGGCGTGATCAGGTCCTCGGTCCAATAGAATAGGAGTCCAAAGTAGCAACCCATCGTGGTCGCGGCAGCGGCGTACTCAGGTGAAAGATAGTGGGCCAAGCCAAAGAGAACGCTGACGATCAAGATCGCCGTCGCGGCTCCTCCCAGCGAATCAGGCAAGATCGAGGTCAGGCCCGATTGCATAAAGCCGCGAAACAACGCCTCTTCGCACAGTCCGGCGGCGAATGCGACAATCCCCAATTCCATCACGGTTGCAGCAGAAAACTGCGGAACAATTTGGGTTTCCATCAGCTGCTGCAGATCAAGCGACGGCTGGCTTTGATCAAAGCGGAGAAAAAAGAAGAATGCAATCAGCGGCAACGTCGCCGCGATACCAACCCCAATTGCCCATAAGGCGGCTAATGGTTCGCCGGTAGTCCAGCTTGCGCTTTGCCAGGGAGAAACGCTAAACAGCCAGCCCAGAAAGATGGCGACACCCAGAAGTGCGGCTTCGAGCAAAACGACCGAGCGAACGAAATATTCGGCGTGCTCGCGCGGTGTCTGCAGCGGCGAATCGTCGATTTCAGGCTCATTACGGGGGTCATCTTCAATCAAACCATTCTCGGCGGCTAGCGAAACAACGGCGTTCCTTCCTGGGGGGACTTGCTGCCTATGGTAGCGGAATTAGGGGGTGAAGTCATTCGGAGGCTTCGTCTTGCAGGCTCGGCGGTTCATGAGTTGGGATCCCCCTGGCCGGTGGTTTACCCTCTTACTGGTTGACCGGGCGGTTCTAGTCGCCGTAACATGGAAAGTTTGTGTGTTGGTCTTCAGACTTGATATAGCGGAGTGAATCCGGTGCCAGGTACATGCGTCATCGGCTTGCAGTGGGGCGACGAAGCCAAAGGTAAACTCGTCGACTTGTTGACAAAGCGCCACGATGTGGTCGCTCGGTTTTTGGGAGGCGCTAACGCCGGCCATACCGTTGTCGACGGAGAAAACACCTACAAGCTGCACCACATCCCGAGCGGGATTCTCAGCCTCGACGTCGCCAACGTCGTCACGGCTGGCGTCGTGATCAATCCCCCGATATTGCTCCAGGAAATTGATGGGCTCAAAGCTCGTGGAGTTCCGGTCAAAAACCTGCTGCTCAGCGATCGTGCGCACATCATCTTCCCCTGGCACATGGCCGAAGATCGCGCAATGAACCAATCGACCGCCGATGGCGAGAACATTGGCACCACGATGCGCGGCATTGGCCCTTGCTATCGCGACAAAGTGGGCCGCGCGCATGCGATTCGACTCGGAGATCTGGTTCGCCCAGGTCTTCAAGAAAAGATCGCGCTGATCACAGCCGCCAAAAATAAGACGATCGCCAGCATGTACGATAGCGGCGAGTTTACGCCGTTGGACGCCGACGCGATCTATGCCGAATACGCGACCTATGCCGAGCGCCTTCGCGAATATGTCACCGATTCGACCGCCTATTTGCTGGATGCGGCGGACGAAGACAAGCGGATCCTGTTTGAGGGCGCCCAGGGGGCCCTGTTGGACGTCGATCACGGCACCTATCCGTTTGTTACTAGCAGCAACAGCTCTGGAGTCGGCGCTTCGGCCGGATCCGGCGTGCCTGCACGGTTCATCAATCAGGTGATCGGCGTTGTCAAAGCGTACAGCACGCGCGTCGGTGGCGGACCGTTCCCGACCGAGCAAGAGAACGCGCTGGGCGAAAAAATCCGCACTCGCGGCAACGAATTTGGGACGACCACTGGTCGCCCGCGTCGTTGCGGTTGGTTTGATGCGGTCGCCGTGCGTTACACCGCGCGAATCAGCGGCGTTGATACGCTCGCGTTGATGATGTTGGATGTGCTGTCGACCTTGGACGAAATCAAGATCTGCGTCGCCTATGACTTGCACGGAGAGCGTTTGACGCATTTCCCCAGTCATGTCGATGACATTCGGCAGGTCAAGCCGATCTACGAAACGCTCCCCGGCTGGGCGGAAGAGATCACCGAAGTCCGTCGCTTGGAAGATTTGCCGGCTAATGCGCTCGCCTATATCCAGCGAATTTCGGAGCTGGTCAATTGCGAGGTCGGGGTGGTTTCGGTCGGACCTGACCGGAAGCAGACTATTTTTGCTGAGCCGATGGCGATGCTGGCCGGCGCCGCGTCCTAGTTCACCGCTCGCATGGCGAGGGGACGAGTCGTTACAATAACGCAATAACCGAAGCGAGAGCCCGCTGGGGCTTTCGCGGTCGAAACCGTTCGACTGGTATCGCATTGATCGCTCCTGCTCTTCGCCATGACCTCTGAATCGTCTAGCCAATCTGTGCAGTCTGACCTTGGCGTAACGGCCGAGCGTTTGCCGCGTCACATTGCGGTCATCATGGACGGAAACGGTCGTTGGGCGCAGCGGCAAGGCTTGCCGCGGGTCGAAGGACACCGCCGTGGGGTGACCTCGGTTCGGCGCACCACCGAAGAGTGTGCTCGGCTGGGGATACAGCAGCTTACGCTCTATTGCTTATCAAGCGAGAACTGGAAACGGCCGCAGTACGAGCTCGATTTTCTCATGCATCTGCTGGAGCAGTACATGATCGAAGAACGGAGCACGATCATGGCCAATAACATCCAGGTCCGGATTATCGGGCGTCGCGATGGGATCCCCGAGCAAGTTCAGCACGAAATGGATCGCACCATTGAATTGAGCGCTGCCAATACCGGGACTACGCTCTGCTTGGCCATCAACTATGGCGGTCGCGGCGAGATGGTCGACGCCGTCCGTAAGATGGCGACGGCGGCGGTCGCCGGAACGCTCGAGCCGGCGAAGATAACCGAGGACGAGATTGCCGCCCATTTGTACACTGCTGGCATGCCTGATCCGGATCTTTTGATTCGGACTGCCGGCGAAATGCGGATCAGCAACTTCTTGCTGTGGCAAATCAGCTATGCCGAACTTTGGGTTACGCAACAATGCTGGCCCGAATTTGGTGAAGACACTTTGCATCAGGCGATTCGCGAATTTGCCGGCCGAGATCGGCGATTCGGCGGATTAAAAATCGATTCCACGGAAGGAGCGACATAGCCCGTGCTGAGATGGCGATTGATCGGCGCTGCGGCGATCATCATTCCGGTGGTCCTCCTATGCTGGTTGGACTATAGCTGGAACTTTGGCCGCCCTGGAATTTGGCTCATGCCGTTGGCGATATTGATTGCAATCGCCGCCGCAGAAGAAGTGCTCGCCCTGCTGCGCGCCAAGAAGCTTCAGCCGGCGGGTTGGGCATGTCACGTCGGCACGTTGCTGGTGCTGGGGAGCGCCGGACTCTCGATTTTGTGGCCCTTTGAGCCCTCGACCATGCCCGAGGATTCGTCCAAGTGGATTTTGTTCGCCCTGGCCGCAGGCATGGTGCTGTCGATGATTAGCGAGATGCGGCGTTACGAGAAACCTGGCTGGGCTATCGTGCATGTAGGGCTCACGATCTTTACGATCGCCTATGTCGGCGGCTTGATGAGCTTTCTGCTGCGGTTACGGTTGATGCATAGCGATTTGCCTGACGGCAATGCGTGGGGAATGATCGCACTGTTATCGATGCTGGTCGCAACCAAAACATCGGATGCCGGCGCTTATTTCACCGGGCGACTCTTGGGCCGCACGAAACTTGCCCCCAATTTAAGTCCCGGCAAAACAGTTGAAGGAGCGATCGGCGGACTGGTTGCCGCCATTTTTGGGGCTTGGGTCGTCTTCGCCGTGATCGCGCCGCAGCTGACAACTAGTGAACCCCCAGCGTTCTGGCGACTCTGTCTCTATGCAGTTTGTGTAGCGATCGCCGGGATGATCGGCGATTTGGCCGAGTCCCTGTTTAAGCGGGACATGGAAAGCAAGGATTCCAGCACTTGGTTAATCGGCCTCGGGGGGGTGCTGGATGTGCTTGATTCCATTTTGGTCGCGGCGCCGATGGCCCTTTTCTTCTGGGAAATCGGCTTGGTCGGCCCCAGATGACCAGGTTTCGACCGGATTAAGCCGGTCTGAAGGAATGTAAAGTGCTAATATGAAATAAGTTAGCTCATCGGCGGCGGAATTATGATTTCGTTCGACGAAAGATTGTCTATATTTTTAGTGGTGTTGAAATCCATTCATCTTGCGACGGCATTTGCGGTCGGCGCTATCCTGCATGTACGAATCGACTATCCGATTTCTCGACAACTCGTCCGTTCTCCAGTTATTTGGCGCACGCGATCAACATGTTCGCCGTATTCGCGAATCGCTGGGCGTTACGATCACGCATCGCGATGGTCAGGTGCGCATTTCTGGTCGCGAGCTTGCAGTCGCCCAGGCGACCAAAGTGATTGAAGCGTTACGTAAAAAAGTGGAGCGGCAGGGACTGATCACTTTGGACGAGGTTGAAGACTCGTTGGCCAACGTGACCGGCGAGACGACCAAACCCAAGACGTTGCCGATCGCCGTCTTTAAAAAGACGCAGCGCGTCTCGCCGATGACGCCGGGTCAGGCCGTTTATGTAGAGACGATGCGCGAACATGAAATGGTGTTCGCATTGGGACCTGCCGGGACAGGCAAGACATTTCTGGCGGTGGCGCTGGCAGTGGAATCTTTGTTGGAGCAACGCATCCGCAAGATCGTCTTGGTGCGACCGGCGGTTGAAGCCGGCGAGCAACTTGGGTTTCTCCCAGGCACACTGCACGAAAAGATTAATCCCTATTTGCAGCCGATGCTGGACTCGCTGGGAGAAATGATCGAGCGTGAGCAGGTTGCTCGGTATATGGAGCAAAACGTGATCGAAGTGATTCCGCTAGCCTTTATGCGGGGGCGAACGTTGAATGACGCCTTCATCATCTTGGATGAAGCGCAAAACACGACGGTCTCGCAAATGAAGATGTTTTTGACCCGGATGGGCAAGAACTCGCGGATGGTGATCTCTGGCGATGCGACGCAAAACGACTTGCCCCCCAACGTAAGCAGCGGTTTGACGGACGCGATCCTGCGGTTGAAAGATATCCAGGGAATTGGTCAGGTGCAGCTAACGCAAGCCGACATTGTTCGGCATGCGCTGGTGCAAGAGATCGTCAATGCTTACGAACGGGGACCGAATACGACCTAGTCCAACGCAAGTTATGCCTCCCCATATCAAATCCAAAACGCGGTCTGATCACGTCAGCAGCATTGTCCTCAAACCAGGCGCGATGCGCCGCTGGATGGTGCA
This sequence comes from Blastopirellula sp. SH421, assembly GCF_057808535.1. Classification (NCBI taxonomy): domain Bacteria; kingdom Pseudomonadati; phylum Planctomycetota; class Planctomycetia; order Pirellulales; family Pirellulaceae; genus Blastopirellula; species Blastopirellula sp. SH421. The sequence continues at coordinate 5,391,508 of NZ_CM173712.1, read as the reverse complement.
ACTGCAAAAGCCCGAGAATGCAGCGATGGTGGCGCTGACCGCCGCCGCCGCGATGATCTTGTGGGCCGTGACGATCGCCTGGCTGCCGCCGTTCTCGTTTCGCCAAGACTTTGTACCCCAGCGGGACGTTGTTTCGCGGATCGATTTTGCGGTGCCTGACCCGGCGGGAGATCAACGTGCGCGCGACGCCGCCGCCGCGTTAGCGCGGACCGTCTACGAAAACGATCCTGCTCCGCTCGAACAGATGCGTGGGAAGCTCCAGTCTGCGATCAATCGCATTGTGACGGCGACAGACTTCACGCCTGAGATTGCGACTGCTTGGGACATGTTTTTGAAAACTCCGGCCGCACCGGATCAAGCGATTCCAGAGACCGAAAAGCGTCGTCATTTTGACAAGTTTCAGACGTTCTATGCCAAAGAAGGAAAGCTGACGGCGCTGGAGCAGGGGATCGCCGCCGCGATCTCAAACTTCACCAAGAACGGCCTGATGGACAATAACGACCAGGCCGAAAACAAAGGGAACAAAGCCGAGGTCATCGTCTATCGCAAGGGCGAGCCCGACACGCGGCGAACCGTTTCGATCTCGGACTTGCTGATCGCCCAGGCGCGTAACAACCTAAAAAAGAATCTAGAAATCGAGTTAAGCCAACTGCAGGAAGAAGAATCGAACGCCGAGGTGATCGATCCGATCTATTACTGGATGAGCGCAAACCTCCCTGGGACGCTGACCAGAAACGAAATCGCGACCAACACCGAACGGCAAGCGGCCATCGACAAAGTAGAGCCGGTCATGCGGCATATTCCCTCCGGCGAAGCGCTCGCCAAGGGAGGAGTCCCGCTCGAAGCAGAGTCGTTGAAACTGCTCCGCAGTGAACACGTCGCGTTCTGCAATAGTCTGCCGTTGCTTAAGCAGCTATGGCGTTCGTTGGCGATCTTCGGCATGTTTGTCGCTTTGGCGACCTTGTCCGGCGTCTATCTAGCGTTTAAGTCCCCGCAGGTTTTGCAGACGGTCCATGACTTTCTCATGTTTTTGGTGCCTGTCGCCGGCGCAGTAGCGATCGCGTATTGGATTGATGACGCTTGGCGCGGCGAGCTAGTGCCGCTGATGGCGCTCGGCATGTTGTTGGCGATCGTTTATCGACAAGAGCTAGCGCTGTTGGTTTCGGCCTGTGCGATGTTAGCGGTGGTTTTTTTGGTTGGCGAAGGTTTAGCCTCGTACGTGACAATCGCCGCCGCGACAGCGACAGCAATCTTGATGACGGTCCGGATCCGTAGTCGAACCAAGTTGATCTTTGTCGGCGTGTGGTGTGGGATTGCAGCTTTCGCAACGCAGATGGGCGTCGGCGTCGTGGTGGGCCAACCGTTGGGATTGCGACTGCTCGAAATCGCCGCCTGGCAAGCTGGCTGGGCGATTGTGACCGGATGTCTGATGACCTGCCTGCTGCCGTTTATTGAAAAGAGCTACGGCGTATTGACTGACATCAGCTTGTTAGAGTTGGGAGACGCCGCTCATCCTCTGCTGCAAGAGTTGGTTCGTCGCGCTCCTGGGACTTACAATCACTCGATCAATGTCGCTTCGATCGCCGAGGCCGCTTCGGACGCTATCGGCGCCAACGGCCTGTTGGCTCGCGTGGGAGCTTACTTCCATGATATCGGCAAGATGATGAAGCCTGAATACTTCATCGAGAATCAGTCTGGCGAAGGCAACCGACACGCCACATTGCTGCCGGCGATGAGCACGTTGATCATCATTGCGCATGTCAAAGATGGCGCAGACTTGGCGCGCAAGCACAAGTTGCCGCGAGCGATGATCGACTTTATCGAACAACATCACGGGACGACGCTGGTCGAGTATTTCTATCGCGAAGCGAATCGCCGCAACGAGAACGACCCGTCCAGCTCAGAAGAAGTTGACGAGAGCAGCTATCGCTATCCCGGCCCCAAGCCGCAGTCGAAAGAAGCCGGCGTGATGATGATCGCCGATATGATCGAAAGCGCCAGTCGGACGCTGGTCGATCCGACGCCTGCCCGCATCGAAAACCTCGTGGAAGAGCTGACGATGAAGCGTCTGCTGGATGGTCAGTTCGACGAATCAGGCTTGACGCTCTCGGAGCTGCGGAAGATTCAAGACAGCGTTACCAAGAGCCTGACGGCCGTGTATCACGGTCGCGTAAAGTATCCCAGTCAACAGCGAGCCTAGAGCAACCCATGGATGATGAGCCCGACGAGGCGGTCGAAGTCACACGTCGCACTCAACATGCGGCGCCGACCGACGAAGCGGTTCGCCAAGCGATAGCGGCGGTTTTTGCCGGCGAGTCCATTGCTGCGTACGAGGTAAGCGTCGCGCTGGTCGATGACGGAGAGATTCACCAGCTGAATCGCCGCTTTCTGCAGCACGATTATCCGACCGACGTCGTCACTTTCAACCTTTCGGCGGACGACGACCTGCTTGAAGGTGAAATTGTGATCAGCTGTGAGTACGCCGCCGCCGAAGCGGAAAAGTACCAGTGGCCAGCCCCGCACGAAACGCTGTTGTATGTCATCCATGGCGCGTTACACCTAGTTGGGTATGACGACCATGCAGACGAAGATCGCCTGACGATGCGTCGGCTAGAGCGAGATTATCTAAAGCAAATTGGTTTGCAGCCGCCCCAGTCGCATCGACATCTGGATACTCCGCAGACCGAGCGAGGCGCCGTCTGATGAATGCGTCCCTACTGTTTTGGACATCCTGCGCTGGCGCGGCGTTTATGATTTTGGCCGCAGTCACCGGTCGCGTGCTGCATGATTTGAGTTGGCATGAACTAGAAGAGTTCTGCGAACGCCGGCGGCAAATTCGTTGGTTCCGCACCATTCACGAGAATCATGAAGACGCTAGTTTCGCCGCTCAATGCTTGCAAGTATTGGGGACGGCGTTCTTTTTGGTCGCCGGTCAGGCTTGGTTGCTTGACCTGGGAAAGAGCAATACGCTGACAGCCGCTGGCTTTGCGACCGATGTACTCGCCGTCGCATTTCTATTGCTTGCGTCGACGGTCTGGTTGCCCTGGGCGGTCGCCGAGCATTTTGCGCCGCAGTTTATCTATTTCACCTGGCGATTTTGGGCCATCGCCAGCATCCTTTTCTCGCCGCTCGCCTGGGGTGTCCGCTTTGTGGAAGGGTTCATCCGCCGCTTGGCCAACATCCCGCACGAAGACGTTGACGAAGAAGAAGAGTTTGAAGACGAGATCCGCACGATCGTCACCGAGGGCCTACGCGAAGGCTTGCTCGAAGAGGATGCCCGCGAAATGATCGAGAGCGTCATCGAGCTCGGCGATATCGACGTCGCCGATGTGATGACCTCACGCGGTGAGGTCGACGCGTTGCCGATCGAAACCTCGTGGGAAGATGCCGTAAAATTTGTCCATGAGACCGGCCGTACTCGGATCCCAGCGTATGATGATGGCCTCGATCAGATCGTCGGCGTCCTCTACGTCAAGGACATGTTGTCAGAGTTGGTCAAGTCGCCGCCAGACCGCAAAACGCTTCGCGATTTGGCTCGCCCGGCGGTGATGGTCCCCAAGTCGATGCCGATTGACGAGTTGCTCAAGCAGTTTTTGCGAGAGCGAAATCATATGGCGATCGTGATTGACGAATACCACGCCGTCGCCGGTTTGATCACGATAGAAGACATCTTGGAAGAAATCGTGGGCGAGATCGTGGACGAACACGATCTGGATGAAGAGGCCGAAATCATCCGCGTCAGCCGCGATCTGGCCGAGGTCCAAGGACGCGTTCACATTGATGACGTGAATGAAGAACTGGGACTCGACTTGCCGGTCGGAGACGATTATGACACGCTCGCCGGAATGGTGATCAGTCGCTTGCAGCGGATTCCCAAAACCGGGGATCGCATTCGGGTCGACAATGTCGAAATTATCGTGCTAGCGGCCGATCGCCGTCGGATTCATAAACTGCGCCTGACAAAACTCGATCCGGCCGAGTCCTCTTCGACTTGATCTCGGGTATCTTGGTTGGCGTCGATCATCCGCCTCGGTGGTCCGCGTAGGGGCTGCTGTGCGGATCGAGAACTACGTGACGTTTCTGCAGGTCTGCACAGCGTCGTCTGCGGACTTTCTGCCCACCAGCTAGCATTACTTCTATGTCGAGCGAAAAAACAACCGGGATCGTCATTCGCATTGTCGAATTTAGCGAAAGCAGCTGCATTACAACGCTGTTTACCGAGGATTTCGGCAAGATCTCTGGTATCGCCAAAGGATGCCGCCGCCCCAAAAGTGCGTTCGAGTCTGCTATTGACCTGTTGTCGCTCTGTCGCATAGTGTTCCTCCACAAAACGAGTGACTCTCTCGACATCCTGACCGAGGCGAAATTACTGCGTAAATTTCGCTCTGCGCAGCGTAGTCTTCCTCATTTATATGCAGGCTACTACATCGCAGAGTTGCTGGGAGAGTTTACGCAAGAGTCTGACCCGCATGCAGAGCTATTCCACATCGCGGATCAAACTTTGGCTGAACTAGATGGCGGCGGAAACGTAGCGAAGCTGGTGCTTCATTTCGAGCTTTCGCTGCTGAGATTGTTGGGGCAACTACCTGAATTGTCGCATTGCGTCGATACCGGAAGACCTGCTCCTAAGACGGGACGCGTGCCGTTAGGGCTGTTAGCCGGCGGTATTTTGTCTCCGGAAGCGCGAGCCGGACATCGGCAGGTAATTGACGTCACTGTAGAAACGATTGAGATCTTCCGGCGGATGGCCGAACCGGGAGAAAGCTGGCGACTGACGGAGATTCCGGCCAGTCGTAGCGGCGAATGCCGCGGCGTAATCAACCGATACATCACGCATCAAGCCGGACATCGGCTCAAGATGCACGACAAGCTGGGAATGCTGAGCGAATGACACGTATGCCGGGACATGGATGCCCCCGTCGATCGCCATGGGCGCCGCGTTTTGCGGTTCTTGCCTGCATGGCGGCCACGCTGGGCTGCGCTGCATGGAGACCAGGCGGCGCCGCGCCAGTCGCGCCTACTACTGTAATGTCGCCGGGCGTTCGTCAGGCTTCGTTTGAAGAAAACCAACCGCCAGGCGCCGAAATCGAGCCTGTCGAGGTCAAAAAGAAGTCATGGTGGGAATCGCTGGGCGGCAGCAGCGTCGAACGCTCGATTCGTGAAACGACCGGCAAAGTGGTCCAAGACAAAGCTCGCGCAAAGCGGCTCTACGCCGAAGCGGAAGCCCAATACGAGCAAGGATTAAAAGCGCCAGTCGGACAGCGCGATGACGCCCTGCACAAAGCGGCTGACAATTTCATCAAGGCCGGTAAGTACTACCCAGAATCTGACCTTGAAGAAAACTCGCTGATGTACGCAGCCGAGTGCTATTACTTTCTGGACGAATATCCCGACGCTGTCGAGTATTACGGCAATCTGGTCAAAAAGTACCCCAACACCAAGTATCTCGATCAGGTCGGCAATCGTCGGTTCAAACTGGCCCGCTACTGGGTAGATCGTTACACCGAAGAGCCCGACTGGACCTTGTCCCCCAACTTAACGGACGAAGAGCGTCCCCTGTTTGACCGCTTCGGCAATGCGATCAAATTGTATGACATGATCCGCTTGGACGATCCGACCGGCAAACTGGCCGACGACGCCACGTTGGCCGCGGCCAACGCCAACTTTAAACGCGGCAAGTACGAAGCGGCCGATCGATTCTATACCGATCTGCGGCAAAACTTCCCGTCCAGCGAACACCAATTCATCGGGCACTATCTCGGCATGTTCTGCAAGCTGAAGATGTACCAAGGCCCTTCGTATGACGGACAATCGCTGGAAGAAGCCGAGAAGTTGGCCGATCGCATGGAGCGCCAATTCCCCGATCGGGTTGTCGAGCATCGCGAAGCGCTCGACGCCGCCAAGAAGGAAATTCGCGCCAAGCAGGCCGAACGTCTCTGGCATCTCGCGACCTTCTTTGAAGGCCGGTATCAGTACGGCGGAGCTCGCTTTTACTACGACCAGGTGATCCAAGATTTCCCGAACTCGAACATGGCCGAAGCTGCTCGTAAGCGCATGGACGAAATCGCTGAACGTCCCGACCATCCGCCGCAAATCGGCAAATGGCTGGTCGATGTGATCGACTACGACGAGGACCGGGACATGCCGAAAATTGCCCCAGAAGGCTCCACGCCAAACACCGCAAACACCCAAGCCCCATGATCGATCGCCGCTGGATTTTGTTGCCGCTGCTAGTCTCGCTTTGGGGCGGGGGTTGCGCGTGCTATCAAATTGGGGCGCGAACCTTGTATCGCCCTGATATCCAGACTGTCTATGTGCCGATGTTTCCGTCGGAGTCGTTTCGTAAAGGTCTCGGAGAACGATTGACCGAAGCGGTGGTTCGTGAAATCGAAGCGACCACGCCCTACAAGGTGGTCGGTCCCGAGATGGCCGACAGTACGTTGAGCGGTGAATTGGTCGCTGCGCAAAAATCAGTCGTCGCCGAAAACGGCTTGGACGAACCGCGCGTTGTGCAGTTGAATCTGTCAGTCGTCTATCGCTGGACCGATTCGCGCGGCAACACGCTGCAACAGCCGATGTCGATGACGCTTGCACCAGCCCTGGCGATGGATTCGATCAACTTTTCCAGCAATTATGTACCCGAAGCAGGCCAAACCATGGCGATCGCCCAGGAAGAGGCAATTCGCGATTTAGCGGCGCGAATCGTGCAAAGCATGCAAGCGCCCTGGTGATTCACCATCTGTCCCCTTGGTAAACTAAGGGGATGTCGCACAACCAACTCTCGGCTCAATTCCCTGCCCGCGCTCTCACCTGGAAGCTGCGTAGTCGCACGCTTACGCTGGGCCGCACTCCCCTGCTGATGGCGATTGTCAATGTCACGCCAGACAGCTTCTCCGACGGCGGCTCGTACTTTGATCCCCTCCAGGCGGTCGATCACGCGCTGCACTGCGCCGACGAAGGCGCCGCAATCTTGGACGTCGGCGGCGAGAGTACGCGTCCCTATTCTGACCCGGTCGATGTTTCCGAAGAACTCCGTCGCGTGATCCCGGTAATTCAACACCTTCGCGAAGCGACCACGTTGCCGATCTCGATCGACACCTCCAAAGCGGTTGTCGCCAGAGAAGCGATCGAAGCTGGCGCCGAAATCATCAATGACATCACCGGACTGACCGGCGACCCGCGGATGATTGACGTCGCGTGCGAGACCGGCGCCGGGGTCTGTGCAATGCATATGCAAGGGACGCCGCAAACCATGCAGGATGATCCGCAATATGCAGACGTCGTCGAAGAGATCTTCGCCTATCTCGCCGCCCAGCGCGACGCGTTAATCGCGGCGGGGATCGTAGCCGAGCGAATCTGTCTCGACCCCGGCGTCGGGTTTGGCAAAACGCATCAGCATAATCTCGACCTGATGGCCGGCGCTGCTCGTTATCATGAACTGGGGCAACCAATTTTGGTCGGCCATTCACGCAAAGGGTTTATCGGCAAGTTGCTGGAAGACACCGAGATTGCGCGCACCTACGGCAGTGTCGGCGGAACCTTGGCCTTGGCCCGACAAGGAGTGCAAATCATCCGCGTCCATGATGTAAGAGCAAATTTTGAAGCGCTACGGCTGTTTGTCGCTTGCGGCGGAGTGGATGGAATCGCCGGGACGATTCCTGGGTGAGAAGTTTTCACTGGGCAGGTAAGATGGACGACTGAAGGAAGCTCGCGGCGACGACTCCGGAAGGAGAAGACGTTTTGACCGATATCGACAACAACCCGTACGCGAGTCCCAAAACAGAACTGTCTCACTTTGATGACCATACGTCGGCCCAAACACCAAAGCTGCTACGAATCTGGTTATGGTGGTCAACCCGCCGCGGGGCGTTCGCCGGCATGGTGGCCTCTTGTTTGCTTGTCTTGTGCATCTCGATCTTCCTCAATCTCGCTTCGTGGTGGGAGATGATTTTCCTTTGGGAGAATCTGAAAAACTTATTGGAAGTGCTCGCGTTTGCGCTTGGTTACGGCTGTTTGACCAACGGATTGAGCGGCTTCTTGTTGGGGCTGATCGGCTATTGTTTGCAGCGCTTTCGCTATCGTGAGCAAATATTATTGGGGCCTTGCTTGGTCATTCCCCCAAGCGTCATGCTGACGCCGGCTTGGTACTCGTTATGGGTCGGCGAACCTGTTTTTACAGAACAGGGGATAATTGCCGCGCTGGTTATCCTGCTAATTGGGATAGGAGTTGGGGTTTCGATCTTTTTGCGTATCTCCGGCTCGTTGTTTCCATCGCGATCCGGTTCAGACCACACCCTTTCACCAGAGTCTTCGTCCGCGTGACCAAGCAAGACAACAATCCATTCGCCAGCCCGCCGATCCAAGACGAAGATCAGGCCGACGCGCCGCTGATGGATGGCGATAAGATCGGGCGTTGGCTGGCGCTGCCGATGATCTCTGGTGCGTTGAATGGGGCGGCGATTACGGTGATCATGCTCGCTTGCTACCTCATTGCCTCGCTCTTTATGCAGGCGATCCCGCTTGAGGCGTTGGCCGATCCTGAAGTTCGAATGGAAATCGGCTGGACGTGGGCTGGTGGCGCCCTTTATGGCGGCGTTTTGGGGGCTATGTGCGGGCTCATTCACGGCGGAATCGCCTTTGTTTTGCGCTGGCGACCTCGGTTGCGTTGGGTAATTCAGGTATCGGGATGCCTGGTTCCGGTTGTGGTGATGTTGCTCCCGCCGACCGCGCTTATCATTTTTAGTAACGAAACCCCACCGCTTTCCGCGATTGCTTTGATGGGGCTGTTTGGCTTGGGGTATCTCGTGTTCGGCTGGCGGATGAACCGCAATATCCACAAATATCTCTTGTCTCGATTAACAAGCGAATCCCTCGAAGCGTAGTTGGTGTTCGCAACTGCTTACTAGGTAATGGGTTGTGTTGCTGGTGCGAACCTCTTGCTTGGCCGCGTTTCCATTGACTTAAACGTCAAATCTCTCGATACTACCGAGTTGGACGCCTGTGCGGCTGCGCCCACTCCCCGCTAACTCATTACCCATTCAAGATTTCATGTCGATTCTCGAGAACCAAGATCTGGCCCAGTACTGTCTAGAAACCGCACTGCGCGCGAAAGAGGCTTCGGCCGCTTTGGCATTGGTCTCCGGCGCGCAAAAGAACGGCTGGCTGCGGGCATCGGCTCAGCAGCTGCGCGCGGCCGAAAAGGGAATTATCGCGGCCAACTCGCTGGACCTGGCGGCGGCTCCAGAGTTTGGCTTGACCGCGGCCGAGATTGATCGGCTGAAGCTCGACAGCAAACGGATCGAGGGGATCGCCCAAGGGTTAGAACAGATCGCGATGCTCGAGGATCCGATCGGTCGCGTGCTTGATTCGACGGTTCGGCCCAACGGGCTCGACATTCAAAAAATTCGCGTCCCGCTGGGCGTGGTCTTTTTCATCTATGAGTCGCGTCCCAACGTGACGGCTGATGCTGCTGCAATCTGTGTGAAAAGCGGCAACGCCGTGATCCTACGCGGCGGCAAAGAAGCGGCCCATTCATCGCGGGCCATCGTCGAAGTGATGCAAGAGACGGCGCTCGACTTTGACATTCCGACTTCGGCGGTGCAACTGGTCAACACGGCTGATCGCGCGGCGGTCGGGCACTTTTTGAAATTGAATCAATACATTGACGTCGCGATTCCGCGCGGCGGAGAAGGGCTGATTCGCCGCGTGGCGGACGAAGCGACCATGCCGGTGATCAAGCACTTCAACGGCAACTGCCATGTCTACGTCGATCGCGACGCCGATCTCGACATGGCGATGTCGATCACGGTCAACAGCAAGTGCCATCGATACGGCGTTTGCAACGCGGCCGAATCGCTGGTCGTGCATCAAGATGTCGCTGATACCTTTTTACCGGCAATCGGCGCCGCGCTGATTGAGCGGGGAGTGGAGATTCGCGGCGATGCGACCACGCAGTCGTTAATCTTGAAAGCCAAGACGGCGACCGACGAGGATTTTGCCGCTGAGTATCTGGGCCCGGTCATCAGTGTGAAAGTAGTCGAATCGCTGGACGCCGCGATTCGCCATATCAATCTCTACAGCTCGAAACATACCGAATCGATCGTCACACGCAATTTGGCAGCGGCTCGCGAGTTCGCTTCGCGGATTGACAGTTCGGCCGTGATGATCAACGCCAGCACACGCTTCAACGATGGGGGAGAGTTTGGTTTGGGCGCCGAGATCGGGATCAGCACCGACAAGTTTCATGCGCGCGGACCGTGCGGTCTGGAAGCGCTCACTAGTTACAAGTACGTCGTGTACGGCGACGGCCAGATACGCTCGTAACGGCTCGTCCGCGAAGAGCCGGTTGAATTCAGGGAGGGATTCATGGGCAATGACAATGTACTGAGCCAGGCCGAAGTCGAAAGCCTGCTGAACGCGATGGAGGCGACCAGCCCCAAGAAGGCCGAGCCAGCAAAAGTTGCGCAGGCCAGCGTCCAAAGTATCGTTCCCTCGGTTTCGGCCGAAGACATCACCAAACCGGCTCGCCCGCGTGAGAAGGTCACTCCCTACGACTTTAAACGTCCTGAACGCGTCGGCAAAGAGCAGATGCGAGCCCTGCAATCGATGCACGAAGGCTTTGGACGCAACTTTGGCGCCGCCCTCTCGGGGCTGCTGCGCAACATCGTCGAAGTCAAACTGACCAGCGTCGATCAGCTGACCTATAGCGAATTCATCTTCAGTCTGGAGAACCCCAGCTGTTTCAATCTGCTCACCGCAAGTCCGCTGGAAGGGAACCTGATTCTCGACATTAACCCGTCGATCCTCTATCCGATCATCGATCGTTTGTTGGGGGGCGGCAAAGAGAGCAGCCCCGTTTCGCGCCGTCCGCTGACCGAGATCGAGCTGACGCTGGTCGCGCGAATTACCAATCTCTTTTTGCGAGAACTACGGATCGCATGGGAGAACGTACTAGAACTGCAATTGGGGGTCGTCCGTGTTGAAAGCAATCCCCAACTGGTGCAGATCGTCCCGCCGAACGAAGTGGTGGTGCTGATCAGTTTCGAGCTGACGATCGGCGACGTGCGGGGGATGATGAACCTCTGTATTCCGTTCAACTCGATTGAGCGAATCGGCGGCAAATTGACCGCCAACACTTGGTTCGCCTATGGCACTTCGGAAGTGAGTGAAGAGTCACGACAGGCGCTCAGTACCCAGATTGACGGTGCGTCGGTCGAAGTGGGCGTAACGCTGGCTGAGACTAAGATTACGACCGAAGATCTGCTGGAACTGCGCGTGGGGGATGTGATCACGACCCCCAAAGATTCTCGCGAACCGCTGAAGGTGAGCGTCAACGGTGTGACCAAGTTTCTGGCCTTTCCTGGCGCTTTCAAAGGGCACAAAGCGATTCAGGTTGAGTCTATATTGCCGCCCAAACAGCAAAAGCCGCCGCAACCCAAAATCCCCTCCAACCCACCACCCGCTCCCCCTCAGGCAAAACCAGCAGGTCGGAAGTAAGATTCGGGGCGCCTGGGGGTGAGGTATTCTGAAGTTGCACAATGGATGTTGAAAGAGCGGAACGCACCTCCAACCAAGCTTGCCTCTTGGCAACGTCTTAGTGTTTTGTTGTTATCTAGTTCTCCATTTTTGTGTGACGTGGGACCGGCAGGTTTGGGTTGGGCGCTTTGTCATTCTTCCCACCTTTGGCAGGTAGATTGCGAAAAGGGGGAGCGGCTCGCTGGATCACGCTGCGGAGGTAAAGATAAGCGATAGTACATCCAACAAGTTGGCCGCCGAGGCTGGATTGCGGCTGACGCGGCGGTCGTTTAGTTTTTTCCAGGCAATTACGGCATACGCCAGATAGCGTTCTTGGACGTCGCTTCGCAGCGCCGGAGGAAGTTCGCCTGCGATCTCTGGCCAGACGTTTTGCAGTTGAGCGAGTGATTCGATGCTGCCGGTTAAGGCTCCGGCGACCAGCTCGTCCAGTTGCGCCAAACGCTGCTGCTCGTGAATCGAGATGCCAGCAATTTGGGACGAGGGCAACGGGCCAGCGATTTGCACCAACCTGGCGGAACTCGCGGCGCGCGAGTGGGCAGGGTGCGGTGCGTGACTCCTGACGAACTTGCGCTCCCCCGCCTCAGGCGAGGAATCAATAGGAGAAGCGATCGCCGCGGCGACCACATCTTCGCGTTCCATATCGGCCGCGATTTGCGTTTCGTCCTCTTCCATTTCGAGCAATTTCAGTCGCAAGCGTTGCCCCAGCGCCGTGAGTTGCGAGATGTCGATTTGCGGATCGGCCTGGCCCAACAACTTGACCGCCGAGGCGGGCAAATTGGTGCGCAACGCGACCAAAACCCAGGTCGCCCAGGCGTTTCGCAAGCGATCGCCATTCATCGGTGGATTTTCGAGATCGAGCAACGTAAGTCCTTCACCGCGAACGGCGCGGCGTTGTTCTTCAAGATTGCCTTCTAGGCCGAGAAATCGGAACGGTCGACGCGGCGAATACCGCAGCCCTGTCGAAAAAGAGAATTGAGGCCGTAGGTTGACCGGCAAAAGATTGAAAAACTGGGCGAAGAGACTTTCGTCTCCGCCATATCCAGATAGCGCCAAGCGCGGCTTGTCGAGCGCTTCCTGAAACCAAGCAGTCAATGCATAGGGAATACGCAGTTTTTGCGATTGTTTGAACAAGCCAAGGTCAACCGGTTTGCTGGCCGGCACCAGTTTGATTTCAGAAAGCTCGGTAGGCAACGAGCTACGCCAACTGATGTTGGCGTCGACCGTGGCTGCTGTCAGCAAGTGAAACGGATTGTTGGCGAACTGCGCAAACTGCGGTGCGTCGATCAGCAAGCAATGCGTGTATACCTGGCGACCTCCGCGGCCGCTGTATTCGTTTTGTCCATTGATCGTGCGTGAGACGCAATAGCGTTCGGCACGAATCGGATGAAAGTTGACGCTGTAAGCGGCGAAATCATCCCGCAGCATCGCATCGTGAGCGGGACACCAGGTGGCCAGTTCGCGAGCGTCTTCGGAGGAAACTCCTTGGCTCGCGGCGACTAGTTGGTAGCCATCCAGACGCGATGTTTGCGCCGAGGTGAAAATTGCTTGTTGGATCGTAACGCCCATAACTAACAAGGACCTGCGAAGAGGAGAAATGAGAAAGAGCAAACCGAGAGCAATCAGGCTTAAACTTTGCGAATCAGCCACTCAAACGGCTCGACGATGCCGCGTGGTTCGATCCGTAATGGGACGTTGACCCGAGAGCCGTGATCGATTTTTTGCGTACACGCGCCAGTGACGCTGGATGCGAAAAAGCCGACCGTTTCAAAACGTTCGCCGATTTGTTGCCACAAATTGGGCGTACGATCCCGTGCGTATCGATCCGGATTCGCGAAACAAGGATCGCACTGATCCGCTTTGGAAAAGACAATTGCCATCGGGCGGACGCACTTTCCGCGACGCTTCTTTTGTGATTGCTCGCTGAGATAGGTGATCAGTTTCATCATGAAGTAGTTTTGCTCCTGCGATCCGTCTTCGATCCGTTCTGAATCAATCAGTAAGAGGACGCCGGCGCATTTTTTCAGAAAGGAGTGAATCGCCGGGTAAGAATGGGGATGATCGACTTCTTCCAGGATGGCTTCTCCCGCCATGTCGGGCATGATCAATTCGATGGGACGTTTTTGACTGGGGAGTTTCGCCTGGCAATGCACCCAGTTCCAACGATCAGGTTCGTTGGGCGTTTTGTCAGGAAATGCCGAAGCGGCCAGCGCGGCCATGGTGCGCTGCTGCAAGGTGATTGAGAACGCGCCGCGCGCCAAGACTTGCACGCGATTGTTGCGCCGCGTCAGCATGTCCAGCAGCATTCCCAAATAGACCGTCTTGCCGGCCGCGGCGGTCCCCAGTACGGCGATCATACCCGGCTCAATCCCTTGCGAATTGGCTTGGTGCGACAAGGCCATCGGGGCCGAGCAGTGGCGACACAGCTCGACATCGTAGTTGTTGTCACCGCCGCAGATATAACAAGAAATCGGAACCGCGTATTGCGCCAGGCGATACGATTCCATGGCTACAAGCGCTTTGCGTACCATAATTAATTCTCCACCCCAGCCGCAGCGGCGGCTTCCAATTCGTCTTCTGAACCTACCGAATCGAACGAGTCATCCTCCGGCAGGATATCGCAAAAGCTGACCGCACAGCGGAACCCGATGTTGTGCTTGCGAGCGATTGCCTTGTCGCCGCTTTGGTAGTCGCACGAAGCTTGATGATCAAAATAAGTGTCAAAGGCGCCGCCGCGTAAGCTGCGCATCGCAGGATCCATCACCAATTGATCTCCAGGCGCACGCCAGGCGCCGAAGCGACTGGAGGTCCATTCCCAGACATTGCCGATCAGTTGATGACACCCGCCCACACTTGCTCCGCTGCCGTACTGATCGACAGGGACTACATGTTCAGGACCGCAACCCCACAAGTTGGCTCGCCCTTGATCCATCGATTCACCCCAGGGAAAACGACGCTGGATCGGTTCGGCGCCAGGCAAGGGAACCGGCCATGCTCCGGCTTTCATCCATTCAGGGTCTGAAGGAAGTCGCTTGCCGACCCACCGCGCATAGGCGGCAGCTTCGTACCAACAAAGCCCGACCACCGGCAATCGTTCTTCTCCTTCGACATGCTTGCTGTTGCGCCAATATCGGGGCCCCGGCAGACCCGACTGGTCGACAAAGTCGAGAACCGCCGGCCAGATCTCAGGATCCCAAAGCGGCATCTGCTCGTAACCGCCAGCGTTAACGAACTCTTGGTATTCTTGATTGGTGACTTGAAAGCGATCGAGATAGACCGCTTCCACGCGAACCAGATTGCCGCTGTAGCTTGGCGACTGGTCGTCATCCCCTTTGCAGCGACCCACCAGCACGTCCCCTTCAGGAACGATCGTCATATGGTCGTCAAAGGACTCGCGTGCCTGGTCTAACAAAGTTAGCGGCAGGTTGGCGGCAATCTGCGGCCGTAACAGCAATGCGTACCGACCTTGCTCTAACATCAAGCGAGCCAGAGCTTCCGTATCGGAGGGCTCTGGCTCTGGGCGAGATTTCGGACGTTGAGGGCGTGCTACATTTACCGACGCCGCTGCCGATAGTTGGCGATGACGTACGATGCGCCGTACCACGGCGGCGATTGCAGTCAGCGCGACGACCCCTACGACGAATTGCCAATATCCAGCAAGCCATGCGATGCCGAGCGCGCCGACGGCGATGCCGATCGCGAGTGTTGACCAGTGTTGTTTGAAGAAGAGCATTAGAATTGTCCCTGCAACAGTTTTGACATTGCCCCTAGCAGCGCTGGCGTCTACCGATTCTGGCCATTGTTTCGGCGACGGTTGATATCGCGTTGAAGCTTAGCGAACTGCGCCATCACCGAATCGACGACGTTATCAGCGCCCAAAGGACGTGACTGGGCCGATTCGCGGACGACCGTATTGGTGCCGACCGAAGTCGAAGAGAGCGATTGATCGGCTGCGACCGGGCGAGTTGCGATCGCCCCTGACTGGCGTTCGAGCATCGTCCGCATCGATCTCAATTCAGTCGACCATTCAGCCCGCTCAGCAGCGATCTCACGTTGCTGGCGATCGACCGTTGCGGTCAGCTCGGCAGCCCGATTACGAACGCGAAGTAGTTCATCTTCTAGCTCGTCGAATTGTTCCTCGTCATTCGTAGCGGCAAAGCTGTCGGATCGCTCAAACTGCTGCTGCGCATCGAGCAGTTCGATTTTGACTGCCGCAAGTTGTTGTTTCAGATGGGCGATTTCGCCACGGCTTTCTTCCAGCTCACGCATCGCCTGCAACGATTCGCATAGTTGCAGTTCAAGTTCGGAGTTCTTTTGTTGCAGCTCCGCCAGGAGTTGGTCATTGGAGCGAGAGGAATTGCTTTGCGACTTCCAGTGATCGACTTCGGCCCGAGCGGCGGTGAGTTGCGCTGCGGCCTCGGCGAGTCGATGTTCACGATCGGCGATCGTTTGTTGCAGCATCAAAAGTTCGGCCGAGTTTTCGGCGGCCAAAGCTGCGTTGAGGGTCTGTTGCGCGGCGGCTTGAGACGCTTCGAGGGAGCGGCGTTCAAACTCGTCGGACAGACGCCCGAGTTCGGCCACTAGTTCTTCGACGAATTGCTCAAGGCCCTGGTTATGAGCTTTGAGCTGTTCGAGCGCCTCTTCCAGGGCGGGATAACCTACCTGGAGCAACTGTTCTGGATTGGCAGTCACAGCGATAATTCCCACCCAGGCGTGATCGTTTCGGCGGCCCACGGTCTTCGCGAGCCTACTTCGGATAAGCAGTGGAGGCGACGATGCGCCTCCGATTCGGACAAGGAAATGGCGGCGCTCGGCCGGTTACAACCTTCGCCAACTGAAAAGTAGGTCGAAATCGCTCGACAGGCAAAGAATCGAGATCGTGTTTGTTTACTTTTTCCTGGGGATGGAGCTTAACCCCTACATTTTGAGTCTTCGCGGCAATCGTTATAATCCGTATAACCCCGGTTTCATTCGCGGCAATGCATGTTAGGTTGGAGTAAGACAGCGGAACTCGTTTAGCCATTACGCAGGAGACATTCTCATGAATCGTAAGACTTTACTTCCGGCGTTTGCCTTCGCTATGATTGCTTCTTTGACTTGGGTGAGCGGCGCAAACGCTGCTTCGCAAACAGATCCATCCTGTTGTGCACCCGAGCCGATCGCGTGTTGCGCGCCTCCCTGTATCCGCTATCGCGATCATCACAAAGTCTTTTCGCGAAAGTGTTGCACCTGTGACCCGCCGGTCGAGATGGTGCTGTTGGTCGAGCAGCCTTGCACCGACTGTGCGTTTGAAGTGCCGGTTTGCGTACCCGCTTGTTGCACCGGTGCGCCAACCGTTTGCAGCCATCCCGGAATCTTTGGCCGAACCGTCGTCGAATACGAATGGTGCTGCGGATTCCACATTCGGATGGTCTTTACCCGCTGCGGCGACCTGATCGTCCACTCGTACTACTAGCTCAAGCCTGCCGGCTTCAAGCTGCAAGTAAACAGTGATAAACCTCGTCCTGCGTTGGCGAGGTTTTCCTTTGCTCGAAGCGGCTCTGGTTGGGTACGATAGGGGAGAGCAGCATCGCCAATACTCTCCCCGTTATCAAGGCGTAGTTGATGAGCAAAAAGTCGAAGACGGCTCGCAAGGCCTCTGGCCACCCGATTCGTACCGATCCAGAGTTACGCGCAGCGGACTCGATGACGATCTTTTGGATGCTGTGCGGCGTGACCACGTTGTTGACCGAAATCGCGATCATCGGCGTGCGGGGTTACATCTGGGCGAGTGGTGAGCCTTCGACGCAACTGGATGCGATCGCGATGTTGCTGCTGATGGTCGCCATGGTGACCGGCACGATCACTCTGTTGCTGATCCCGGTTGTTGTACAGCAACGACGCGCCGCGCCTCCCAAGGCAATCGTCCGCACGATGCTGATCATTGGGCTACTTCCGTGGATCGCGTTCTTTGTGCAGATCGGCAAATAGTTGGAGCAATATGACGAATGTCGAAAACAGAATGTCTATCGCATGCTACTTGGAGCATTCGTCATTACTTCCCCATGTCTTTTGCTTCCTGCTCTTGAACTTGCTGCAAGAAGCCTTGGGGACGCAGGTCGGCTGGTTTGAAGCCGGCGGCGACTAAATCACGATAGGTGACCTTCAAGGCTGTCGCCGGTTGGCCGTTTCGCTCTTGCAGATAGTTGGCGGCAAAGAAGGCGCGCTTGCCGACGTTGCTATAGCAGTAGACCTCTTTACCTGCCGGCAACGCGGCGATGATCTTGCGGCACTCAGGATCAAAAGCGATGCGGGAGAAAGGCGCTAGGGTCGCTCCCTCTAGGTGCCCTTTGTTCCACTCGACCTCTTCGCGCACGTCGAGCAACACCGCTTCCCCTTTCTTGAATTTCTCCAAGACTTTTTTCAGATCTTCCCCCAGGGCGAAATTGGCGGAGACGCTGATCAGCAAAATCGCGATCAGCGGTATATTCGTGCGAGTCGTCATCCAGCGAATCCTCCGAATCATCGGAACCTTAGCAGGCTGTTAGTGGACCACGCTGTTAAAAGTCAGCGCTGCCTGGGGTGCGTGGGAAGGGGATCACGTCCCGAATGTTCCCCATACCGGTAATGAACTGTAGGATGCGCTCGAGCCCCAGTCCAAAGCCAGAGTGGGGAATCGTGCCGTATTTCCGCAATTCGACATACCACCAATAATCGGCCGGATTCAGCCCCTGCTCCTGCATTCGTTGCTCCAGCACGTCGATTCGCTCTTCGCGCTGGCTGCCGCCGATGATTTCTCCCACTTTCGGGGCTAGTACATCCATCGCTCGCACCGTTTTGCCATCTTCGTTGCAACGCATGTAAAACGGTTTAATCGAGCGAGGATAGTCGTGCAAAATGACCGGGCGTTTGAAATGGACCTCGGTCAGAAAACGCTCATGCTCGGATTGCAGGTCGGTTCCCCACTCCACTTTGTAGTCAAACTTCTGCCCGCTCTTGAGCAGGACGTCGATCGCCTCGGTATAGCTGATGCGAAGGAACTCGCTGTCGGCCATCGCGGTCAAAGTCGCCAGCACGGTATCGTCGATACGATCATTAAAAAACTGCAGATCGTCGCCGCAATCGCGGAGCACGTCCGAGATGATCCGTTTGATAAAATCCTCGGCGACCTGCATGTTCCCTTCGAGGTCGACAAACGCCATTTCCGGCTCGACCATCCAGAACTCGGCCAGATGCCGTGACGTGTTGGAGTTCTCTGCCCGAAAGGTCGGACCAAATGTATAGACGTTCCCCAAGGCCGTTGCAAAGATCTCTCCTTCCAACTGACCGCTGACCGTCAGGTAAGAAGGTCGCGCGAAAAAATCTTGTGAGAAATCGATTTTGCCACCGGTCTTGGGAGGCGCTTCCAGGTCCAGTGTGGTGACCTTAAACATCTCGCCGGCGCCTTCGCAGTCAGATGCGGTGATAATCGGCGTATGCACGTACAGAAAGCCGCGCTCTTGGAAGAAGTTGTGGATCGAGCGCGAAACGCAGTTTCGGACGCGGAAGACGGCACCAAACGTATTGGTGCGGGGGCGCAAATGCGCCCACTCGCGCAGCTTCTCCATCGAGTGCCGCTTCTTTTGCAGCGGATAGCTCTCGGGATCAGCCCAGCCGTAGACGTGGATTTCGCTCGCTTGGATTTCGGTCGTTTGCCCTTTGCCCTGCGATGGGACGATCTCGCCGTGGATCCGCACGCTGCAGCCGGCCGAGAGCTTTTTCACTTCCGACTCGTAATTTGTCAGATTGCCATCGGCGACTACTTGGATGTTGCCCATGCAGCTACCGTCGTTGAGTTCGATAAAACTAAACCCCGCTTTGCTGTCGCGGCGTGTGCGAACCCAACCTTCAAGCTTGACCTGATTGCCGACCTGATCGGCCGAGAGAGCGGTGCGAACCGAAATTTTTTGCATGACGAACCTTCCGTGCCTGCGGTGCGAAGTTAGTTATTCTAGCCGCACAGGCTCGAAAGCAAAAAGGGCGGCCGCTTGCACAAAACAAGGGCCGCCCCGAAGTCCGATCTTTTCGACGATTATGCTATTCCGCGGCTGGCGGCTTCGTGGCTTCTCGTTTGCAGAAGAAAAAGCCGATGACGACCGCAATGATATAAGCAGCCGCCAAGCCCATCACCACGTTGGTGGCCAGTGCTTCGGCGGGATTCTTGTTGGTCCATTTTCCCCACAATGACTGTCCGGCGGCGGCGAATGCACCGACAACCGCAACGAACATCAGCACGTTCCAGATCACCATCGAGATCCCTGTCGGCTTCTGGTTCCCTAGAATCCGTTTGCTATTCATCATCAGGAAGAAGGTCGTGTAGGCGATCGGCAGCAGCAGAATCGCGAAGCTCGATGCGACGATCGCGAGCCAGATTTTCGCTTCGCCAGTCCAGAAGTAGAACCACGATGCGCCTGCCAGTCCGGCGATAACGCAACCGATCACATGCGGCGCACCACCTGCTTTGGCCTGCAGCATCTCGGTAAACGCATAGCCGTTGATCAACATCAGGATGATGATCGTCGAGAATCCCATCCCAAAGACGCCGAGTCCAAAGATCAGCCGCGCGTTGGTTTTACCCAATAACGGTGCAAGTGCTTCTGACAATTGGTCGGCGTTGCGCTGCACCAGCGATGCGGTGATCAGTCGTTCCGATTCATTTAGTTTCGTCAGGTACTCCGGCGCCAGTTTCTTCGCTAGTTCACTACTCGCTTTCGCGGCTTCGATACTGGTCAGCGTGGCATTCTCTGTCGCCAAAGCGGCGAACTGATCGGCGTATTCTTGCTTCAGAAGCGGCGTAATCACCGCAGTAGCGCCGCTGAAAATCGGTGATTTAGCGACTTCCGCCGGATCGCTGCTTAGCCAGTAGGGATCGACTTGCGGGTCGTTATAGTTGCTGCCGTTAAATCGTGCTCCCGATGCGATTACTACACAGCTAGTCACAATGATGTAAGGAATCGCCATGCCGGTCGAAAGGTCGAACCGCGCCAAACCGCGGAACGGGCGATCCCAGCCGCGAGCCAGCATCGAGTAGGGTAGCAAGAAGGTCATATTGATGCCGACCGCCGTAGCGGCTGCGCCAATCATCACCGCGCTTTGGTCGGTCACGATCCGATTACGGAAAAATTCTTGGTGCGCATCGCTGGCCTGTTTGACAAGTTCCGCCAAGTTGCCGGTTGGCGAACTTAGCTGACTGAGGTCAGGAATGAATCCGGCGAAGATTTCGCCCCAGTTGAGCGCTCCCTCCATTGCCATCAGCGAGACAACGCCGAAGAAGCAAATCACCACCATGCCGACCAGCAGTTTGAGCACGACATCAAAGATCTTCGCGCCGGTTCCGCCGCGCGTATTAAGCAGCACGACAAACCCGCCTGCGATCAGCAGAACGATCGAAACGATGATTTTAGAATTCTGGCTCCCATCCAGAGCGCCCGGCAGCAAGTTTTTCTCGAGCGCGTCATAGCAGAGCGAAAACTGCGGCATGATAAAGATCATGTTGGCCAGACAGGTAGCAATCACCCAACCCCAGCCGAGGGCCGGATTGATGTGTTCGTTAATCTGGCCAAACGGCTTTTCGCCGGTCGAGAGGGTGACATAGCTGATCGCTGACAGCATCACGACCCCTAAGATGATCGCGACCAACTGCAGCCACAGCATGTTGGTGCCGCCGAGCGATCCAAGGTAAAGCGCTCCGGCGAGTGATCCGCCACCCAGGGTAATCGCACTTTGCAGCCAACCAGGCCCCGAGAGTCGGACAAAGGCGAAGATCGTCGCCGCGGTCCCTTTCGCGTGGGCCTCCTGCAAAATTTCTCGATCCGTTTGAACGTGGTTACTGGGCGGGGATTCCGGAGCGGTAGCGTTCGGTTCAGGCATGGCTGGGGCAGAACTCGGTGAGAGGGAGAAGTTTTGGAGGTGGGTCTAGTGTAAAGCGCATTGATTCCCGCTTGTAGCGCCTTCTGTGCAAGGCGCTACAAAAAGTTTGCGAGACTTTGCGGTTTAGTGGTGACCTTGCGCGGCTAGATAGCGCTCGGCGTCAAGCGCAGCCATACATCCGCTACCGGCGGCAGTCACCGCTTGGCGGTAGTAGTCATCCGCGACATCGCCGGCGGCGAAAACCCCTTCGACGCTGGTATTGGTACGGAAGGGAACCGTCCATTTGAGGTACTTTTTGTCGGTCATCTCTAACTTACCGGTCAAAAAGTCGGTATTAGGGGTATGGCCAATTCCCAAAAAGAAGCCGCTGGCGTTGTAAACCTTGGAAGTATCATCGACGACATTCTTCAGGCGAACGCCGCTCACCCCGTTGTCATCATCCCCGATGACTTCGTCGACGACTGAATTCCAGACGAATTCAATTTTCGGATTCTTTTCGGCTCGTTCGGCCATGATCTTGGAGGCCCGCAGTTCATCACGTCGGTGAACTAGATAGACCTTGGACGCGAATTTGGACATATAGTCCGCCTCTTCCACCGCCGAATCGCCGCCGCCGACCACCACGCAAGGCTGGTCACGGAAGCGGGGCAGAGCGCCGTCGCATACCGCACAGGCGCTGACTCCACGATTTTTGTACATCGTTTCGGACGGCAGACCCAGATAGTTGGCCCGAGCCCCGGTCGCAACAATCACCGCGTGCGCTTCGATCCATTCCCCTTCGCGAGTCTTAAGGCGGAGAGGACGACTCTCGAAGTCAACCTCCACGATATCGTCCCCCACGATCCGCGTCCCAAAGTTCTTGGCCTGCTGACGCATCAGCTCCATCAATTCAGGGCCGCTTACCCCGTGCTTGGCATGGGGGGCCATGTATTGACGGAGCGAATTGTCGATCGAATCGTCCAAGTAGGCGGTCATGTCGCCGGATGGAAAGCCTGGGAAGTTCTCGACTTCAGTCGTCATCGCGAGTTGTCCGAGCGGACCGCGGCCGACATCGTAATGCTCCTGAAGCGGGGCGCCTTCATAAACCAAGGGTTGAAGCTCGGCTCTGGCGGCATAGATTGCCGCGGTCCACCCAGCAGGTCCGCTTCCAATGATGACGACTTTCTCGGCCACGAGATCTTCCTATGATTTTAAGTAATAGCTAGGCCTGGCGGCCATAACAGATCAAGCGCGTCATTATAGGCGGATCGCGGCCTCCGTCCACTGCATGCCAGCGGCGGCGGTTGACGAATTTCGCCCTCTCTGGTAGGATCAGCCGCTTGTTTTCGTCCCCTGCAAATCGTAGGGGGAGCATATTCACCGGGAAGCAGGCTCAACGGCCTACAGCCGGAACATGCGGAAAACGTCTTTCAAGCTGTCGATCCGCTGCTGGCGAAGTGAGGCGGATCGTTTTAGGGTGCTGTCCAGAGAGATGGGACAGATCCGCGGCCTGAGAGATTTGGGTATCGCTTTGCAGAGGCTGAACCTTTTGGGTTTAGTTTGTCTCCGGCTTATTAGTAGGCGCCGGCATCGCTCAGTTTATATGCATCGTTTCTGGGCGTTCCCACGAGAAAGAAAGCCTCTATGTCTACAGATGCTGCTGTAAAAGACGGAAGTGCAAACTCCGTCATCAAAGAACTGGTCGAATCGGGTATTCACTATGGTCACCGCACCAGCCGGTGGAACCCGAAGATGGCGCCGTATATCTACGCCAAAAAGAACCAGATTCATATCATCGACGTCCGCGAAACGATCCGCGGTCTGCTGCGTGCCAAGAAGTACCTGACCCAAGTCTCCGAAGGGGGCTCGTTGGTCTTGTTTGTCGGCACCAAGCGTCAGGCCGGCGCCTCGATCGAACGTGAAGCCGAACGTTGCGGCATGCCGTTCATCAATGAGCGTTGGCTCGGTGGTACGCTCACCAACTTCCGCACCATTCGTAGCCGCCTGACCCGTCTGGAAGAGCTGGAACGAATTCTGGAAGGCGAAGAGCTCGGCAAATACTCGAAGAAGATGCAGTCTTCGCTCGCTCGCGAGTATCGCAAGATGTACCGCAACCTCAACGGTTTGCGCACGATGAATCGCCTGCCCGAGACGCTGGTGATTGTCGACCCGAAAAAAGAAAAGAACGCGATTCGCGAAGCCCACTCGCTGGGAATCACGACGGTTGCGTTGACCGATACTGACTGCGATCCGGATGAGATCGATTTGCCGGTACCGGGCAATGACGACGGCATCCGCTCGATCGAACTGTTCACCAAGCATCTGGCGGACGCGGTTATCGACGGCAAGCACAACGTCGCGATGAAGGGCAAGGACGCGGCCCCCGCCTCGTAGCTCGAAGTGCGGCTCGCGTTGCAAAAATTTAAGGGGAAGCGGATTCAATCTCCTTCCCACAATGGTTACCTACAATTCTGACACCGACTAAATCTCGGAGACTGTAATATGGCTGGAATTTCGGCGGCTGCGGTGAAATCACTCCGCGAAAAAACCGGACTTCCCATGATGGAATGTAAAAAAGCGCTAACCGAAACCGGTGGTGACGAAGACGGCGCAATCCGTTGGCTCCGTGAAAACGGCGTTGCGATCGCCGGCAAGCGGTCTGACCGCGTGACCGAATTTGGTCGCTTCGGCGTTTTTGCTGACTTCGGCAAAGGGGTTGGCGCAATGGTTGAACTGAAGTGCGAAAGCGCCTCGGTTACCCAGCTTGAAGATTTCATCTTGTTGGCGGAAGACATGGCGAAAGTGCTGGCCGAAGGGCCAGGCGCCGAGACTCCCGAAGAGTTGTTGGCTCAGCCGTCGACGATCAAGCCGGGCCAGACGCTGGGCGAAGTTCGCGACGACCTGTTCAATCGCGTTCGCGAAGTCTTCAACATCGGACGCATGATCCGGATTGACGCTCCGTCGGGCGGCTATAGCCACAACAGCTCGACCGTTGCCGGCGTGCTGATCGAAGTGGAAGGTGGCGACAGCGAAACCGCCAAGGACATCTCGATGCATATCGCTGCGATGCGTCCTTCAGCGCTCAACGTCGATGAGCTCGATCCGAAAGTGGTCGAAAACGAACGCGCGATTTTGACTGAAGCGGCTCGCAATGAAGGTAAGCCTGAGCAGATCATCGAAAAGATGGTTGAAGGACGCTTGCGTAACTTCTATGCCGAGTCAGTACTGCTCGAACAGCCGTTCGTCAAAGATGACAAAAAATCGGTCGGCGAGCACGCCAAAGAGAAGGGAATGAAGGTTAAACGCTTCGTTCACTGGCAACTAGGCCAAGGCGATCAGCCGGAAGGCTAGTTCGTCTGGAGTGTTCCAGCAAAGAAAAATTTTAAAGCCCTGCTCGATGTAGCAGGGCTTTTCTTCATTCTTGCCGCTTTGCGTTCGGTCAATCCTGACGCATCTCCTGTCCTGCGGACTAGGTTTCCGGTAGAATCCCTTCGACGAATTCGGCTTTTCCCACTCAATTTGCCAAGGTTCGCCGCATGACCCAATCTGCTGCTCCCTCGCCTTATTATTCACGGATCATCCTGAAGCTCTCAGGCGAAAGCTTTTCCCACGCCGGCGAACGAGGGATTAGCATGGACGAGGTCGTCCATATCTCGAAGCAAATCCATCTGGCGTCCAAGCTTGGTTGCCAGATCGCTGTGGTGATCGGGGGAGGTAACATCCTTCGCGGCGCCCAGTTCAAAAATGAAAGCGCCATGATCCAGGAAGCGACCGCCCACTATATGGGAATGCTCGCGACGGTGATCAATGGACTGGCTTTGCAAGACGCCCTTGAATCACTCGGATGTGAGACGCGACTGACCACGGCGATTCGCATGGACGGAGTTGCAGAGCCTTACATTCGTCGCCGCGCTCGTCGCCATCTTGAGAAGGGGCGCATTGTGATTTTGGCCGCCGGGACCGGAAGTCCGTTTGTGACGACCGATACCGCAGCCGCCCAGCGAGCGCTGGAGTTGGAAGCCAACATCCTAATGAAGGCGACCCGTGTCGACGGCGTTTACAGCGACGATCCGGAAAAGAATCCGCACGCGATTTTCTACCGAAATCTCGACTTCGCCACCGTCCAGACGCAAAACCTGCGCGTGATGGATTCGACGGCAATTACGCATTGTCGCGAACATGGCATGCCGATCTTGGTGTTTAACTACCGAATCGATGGCAATATCCAACGCGCCGTTTGCGGGGAGCATGTCGGAACATTGATCTCTCCTGAATTAGAACCGGTCAATTAGGGCTCGCGTATTTTCATTGGGCTTGAAGTAAGGTAGCCTTAGAAAGATTAGTCGCAGTGCGTCGCGCTGCGCTGCTCTGCTGAAAACAACAAATTCAATCGTGGGACTGAGCCATGAGTGCTGACAACATTACGACGGAAGCGGAAGATCGCATGGAAAAAGCGATCGAGCATCTGAAGCACAATCTCTCTGGGATTCGTACAGGCCGCGCCAATCCAGGGCTGATCGATTCGCTGCGAGTCGAAGTCTATGGTTCGCTGCAACCGATCAAGCAAATCGCTTCGGTCAGCGTGCCTGAACCGACCCAGTTGTTGATCCGCCCTTACGACACCGGCGCGATCAAAGATATCGAAAAGGCGATTGTCGCGAGCGACTTGGGGATGGCTCCTCAAAGTGACGGTCGCGTGATTCGCTTAAACGTCCCGGCCTTGTCGACCGAGGTTCGCAAAAAGCTGGTTTCGCGCATCAAAGAG
This sequence comes from Blastopirellula sp. SH421, assembly GCF_057808535.1. NCBI lineage: Bacteria > Pseudomonadati > Planctomycetota > Planctomycetia > Pirellulales > Pirellulaceae > Blastopirellula > Blastopirellula sp. SH421. The sequence goes on along the minus strand of NZ_CM173712.1, from coordinate 5,365,344 downwards.
CTTTCGGAAGAAGCCAAGGTTTCGATTCGTAATGTCCGCCGCGACAGCAACAAGTCGGCCGAAACCGCGGAAAAGAACAAAGAGATCGGCGAAGATATTCGGGACGATATCAAGAACGAAGTCCAAGAGCTAACAAAAAAGTTTGAAGAAAAAGTGGCCGAATTGGCCAAGGCTCGCGAAACGGAAGTGATGGAAGGCTAGCTTCCCACTTAAAATAGCTAAGGTCGCCGCGTACCAGCGTGGGCGACCTTTTTTTGTGGACGCAGGCCCCGTAATTGGTGAGAGACACGTGACATTTCAAATTGGCCGTAAGTTTTCGTTGGTTGTTCTGATCGCTACGACAATTGCTGTCGGCATTGGTTTTCAGTCCCAAGTTGCGGCGGGAGACGCCAGAGTGAATCGCATCCTCGAAACCAAAGAGCCGTTAGTGATCGGCCATCGCGGCGCTTGTGCGTTTGCCCCGGAAAACACCCTTGCTTCGTTTCAGCTCGCGATTGAGCAGCAAGCCGACATGGTCGAGCTGGATTATTATCTGTCAGCCGACAACGTACCGTTCTGCATTCATGACAAGTACTACGACCGCACGACCAATGCGAGCAAGTTGTGGAAGAAAACCAAGACCGCGATCTCAACCAAGAAATGGGACGACATTGCAAAGTTAGATGCGGGCTCTTGGTTTGACGCCAAATACGCTGGCGCTCCACTACCAAAACTCGACCAAGCGATCGAAGCGATACAAAAGGGAAGCGTGACGCTGATCGAGCATAAAGAGGGGGACGCCGACTCGCTGATTGGGATGCTGAAAGATCGTGATTGGACCGACAAGCTGATGGTTCAGTCGTTTAACTGGGACTTTGTCGCGCGTTGTCATGAGCTTGAGCCATCGCTGGCGATCGCCGCACTGGGAAGCGATGAGCTGACCGCTCAGCGGATCGCCCCGATCGTTGACAAGGTGGACGTGATAGCGTGGAACGCCAAGTTTGTGGATCGCGAGTCTGCGGAGATGGTCCATAAGCATGGTAAGAAGCTGTTTGTCTACACCGTTAATGATCCGCAGCGCGCGAAGGAACTGATCGCGCTTGGTGTAGACGGCATCATCACCGACCGCCCCGGCGAGATTGGCGCAGCGATCCGCAAGTAAGCAGATCACAAGCTGCTAGCAGTTTGGTGCGACAAAAAACTAGGACGAAGCAAATTCTTGCCTCGTCCTTTTGTATGCGCGGTTCGATCGATCTTGACCCAAATCGGGATGCGGCTTATATTCCCGCGCCCTAACTTATTAGGGATCGACCTGCATGGACGCAAACTTTAGAAAAAATCGATCGATTTTCAAAGAAGCAAGGAGGCGAGTGTGACTGAGATTCGAAACGCCCACCGGACAACCTGGGCCATTATCGCGGGCGGCTTCCTTCTAGTCGCCACCGGCATCTTCGCCGTTCGTAGCATTGGAGGCGATAACGATGCGGCCGCACAACAGCCGCAAGCCGCGAAGCCAGGCGCTCCGGTGGCGCAGATTCAAACGGTGGCGGTGGTCAACCGCGAACCGATTACACGCGAAGAACTAGGACGCGAAGCGGCTCGCCGATATGGTAAAGTTGTGCTGGAAAGCGTCATCAACAAGCATTTGATTGCTGACGAATGCCGCAAACGCAACATTCAAATCACCGAAACCGAAATTGACGCTGAGATTGAAGAGTCGGCCAAAAAGTTTGGTCTGTCGGTGGATCGCTGGCTCGGTTTGCTGAAAGACGAACGCAACGTTTCACCGGCCCAGTACCGCAGTGATATTGTGTGGCCGACCATGGCTTTGCGACGCTTGGCCGCCGATCGCTTGGTGGTGACTCAAGAAGAGCTCAACAAAGCGATGGAAACTGAATTTGGCCCCAAGGTGAAGTGCCGCATGATCTCGGTCAGCGATCGCGCCTTGGCCGAAGAGCTGCGAGCCAAAGCAGCCGCCAATCCGGAAGCATTTGCCGATCTGGCGAAAGACTTCTCGGAAGATCCGAACAGCGCCGCGGCTCGCGGTCTGATTCCGCCGATCCGGATGAACATGGGGACGCCGGAAGTGGAGAGCCTGGTCTTCGCTTTGAAAGAGGGAGAAGTTTCTCAGGTTCTGTTCATTGCTGGGCAGTATCTGATTTTCAAGTGCGAATCTCATATGCCTCCGACGCAGGTCGAACCGGCCCAACAGCCGGCAATTCAACAGCGGATTGTCGAAGCAATTACAGAGCAAAAGCTTCGCTCCTCGGCTGGAGACGTTTACGAAGAGTTGCAGAAAAAGGCGCAAATTGAAAAGTTCTGGGATGATCCGGCCAAACGCCAGCAGAACCCAGGCGTAGTCGCCACGCTGAACGGCCAGCAAATCATGCTGGACGAACTGGAAGAGGAGTGCATTACGCGTCACGGGATTGAAATTCTTGAAGGAGAAATCAATCGTCGTTTGCTGCAGCAAGGGCTGAAGTCGCGGAATCTGGAAGTCACTGAACAAGACCTAAACAACGAAATCAGCCGCGCGGCCGATTCATTTGGATTTTTGAATGAAGATGGTTCGCCAGACTTCGAAGCTTGGCTGGATGAAGTTACCAAAGAGCAGGATGTCTCGGTTGAAGTCTATGTTCGGGACGCCGTGTGGCCGACCGTCGCACTGAAAAAGCTGGTCTCTGACAAAGTAAAAGTCACCGAAGAAGACATCCAGAAGGGCTTTGAGGCCAACTACGGCGAACGTGTTCAAGTTTTGGCGATTGTGCTCGACAATCAACGTCGCTCGCAGGAAGTGTGGGACATGGCCCGCAAAAACCCGAGCGAAAAGTTCTTTGGAGAATTGGCGCGTCAGTACTCGATTGAACCGGTCTCGAAGAACAATGATGGCCAAGTTCCGCCGATTCGCCGCAACGGTGGTCAGCCCAAGTTGGAAGAAGAAGCCTTCCGCTTGCAGCCGGGTGAGTTGTCCAGCATCGTGAACATTGGCAGCCAGTCGCTGATCCTAAAGGCGCTGGGACGAACCAAGCCAACGATTACCGACATCAACGTCGTCCGTGACGAAATTGTCAAAGATATTCACGAAAAGAAGATTCGCCTGGAAATGGCTAAGCAGTTTGACGCTTTGAAAGAAGAAGCTCAAATCGACAATTTTCTCGCCAATACCACCCAGATGGGTAAAAAGTTGGAAGCGGCTGCCCGAGAGCAGTCGACCCGGTAATCTCGGGACTTCTCACGAAGTTTGGCAAAACATGGAAGCCCCGACGCGTGTTGGGGCTTCTTTTTTGCTAGCTCTGTGCGAACCTAAGGCTTATACCGGCGATCCACCGGACAGTCGTCCTTTCCTGCGCGGGCGCCGATTCTTAGAATTACGTCTCTGCGTTCGATTTCCATTTACGCAATTTGCCGCGTTGCGGCGTTTTTCAGGTTGAAGCTCATGAGCTCCGAATCCGGCCACCCCATCGGCGGCGAGACCCCATTCAAGGTCGAATATGCGCAGCGCGTCTACCGCCTGCCCCCGTACATGTTTGGCCGGATCAACGCCTTGTTGTATGAAAAGCGGGTCGACGGCCATGACGTGATCGACCTGGGAATGGGTAACCCATCTGATCCGCCGCAAGAATTTGTCATGGAAAAGATGTGCGAAGCGGTGAAAGACGAGCGAAATCATGGCTACAGCAAGTCAAACGGCATTCGCAACCTGCGCCGTGAAGTCGCCGGCAAATACCTGAAAAAGTATGGGGTTCGACTCGATCCCGAAAGCGAAATCATCGCTTGTCTCGGCTCGAAAGAAGGATTCTCGCACATGTGCTTGGCGATGATGGGGCCTGGCGACACTGCGATTGTGCCGGCGCCCTATTTTCCGGTTCACACCTATGCCGTGGCGTTGGCTTCTGGCAACGTAATCGCGCTAGAAGTGGGGGATAGCCAGAAGTTTCTGGAAAATATCGCTTACACCTGCGAGCATCTCTATCCCAAGCCAAAGCTGCTGATCATTTGCTATCCGCACAATCCCTCGACGGTAACGGTCGAGCCAGAGTTCTTTGTCGAGATTGTGAAGCTGGCCAAGCGGTATGGCTTTATGGTGATTAGCGACTTCGCCTACGCCGACATCGCGTTTGATGGCTACAAGCCCCCCAGCTTTCTGTCGGCGCCGGGCGCATCGTCGGTTGGCGTCGAGTTTACGACCATGAGCAAGGGCTACAACATGGCAGGCTGGCGCGTTGGCTTTTGTGCCGGCAACGCCGAAATGATCAAAGGCCTAGCGACCATCAAAGGTTACTACGATTACGGCATGTTTCAGGCCATTCAGATCGCTGCGATCGTGGCGCTGCGTGAAGGGGACGCGGCGGTAGAAGAGCAAAGTCGCATTTACGAAAGCCGCCGTGATGTGCTGGTCGACGGTCTGACAAGACTCGGCTGGGGCGTAACGCCGCCCAAAGCCGGCATGTTTGTCTGGGCGAAGATTCCGGATGTCTGGATGCAGCGGATGAGCACGATGGATTTCGCCATGCTGCTGCTAGAGAAGGGGGACGTCGCCGTTAGTCCCGGTAGCGGGTTTGGTCCTTGCGGCGAAGGATATGTACGCATGGCGATGGTCGAAAACGAAGAACGCTTGCGCCAAGCGGTCCGCCAGATCGGCCGCTGCCTGAAGCACGAAGAAAAAGAGCTGCTTGCGGCCGCAAGTTCTGTCGAGAGCTAGAGCGGCGGTGAAGTGCATATTTCGCAAAAAACGCCTTGAATCGCAATCGATTCAGGGCGTTTTTTCTTTTTCCGCCCTGATTCTTCTACTTCGGGGGACAAGTCCAAGCTTGGTCCTAGCCGAAGCTAGCTGGGCTTTCTATAATGACCCAAATTTGCGCCCGCGCATAAAAAAAGGAGGACTCTCGCTCGCCGAAACAAGAGTCCTCCCAAATTGGCTGTCCGAACCGAAGCTCGGAGACCCACAGCCGTACAGAAGGATATCGGGCTTCGACATGGTAATACTTTAAGCGACACTCAGCACGGACGATCGTTCGGAACAGATCGACCTTACCGGCTGACGAAAACCTCGCTTCGATTCACCTGCACACAGATCTAACGACAAACGCAATGACGCAGCCAATCGCGAAACTAGCGCTGGAAGACGGAACCGTTTTTACCGGACTTTCGTTGGGTGCTGAGGGAGAAGTCGACGGCGAAGTTTGCTTCAATACGTCGATGACCGGTTATCAAGAGATTTTGACCGATCCCAGCTATCGCGGTCAGATTTTGACGATGACCTATCCGCAAATCGGCAATTATGGCGTGAACACCGAGGATATGGAGAGCGCCCAAACGCACATGTCAGGCTTTGTCGTTCGCGAATCGAGTCGACTGGTCAGCAACTTTCGCTCGACGCAATCGCTCGCTGAATTTCTCAAACAGAACGGCGTGGTCGGACTCGAGGGAATCGATACGCGTGCGTTAGTACGTCGACTGCGCAGCAATGGATCGATGAAAGGAGTTCTTTCGACCGTAGACCTGGACGACGCCTCGTTGGTCGATAAGGCGCGCGGCAGCGCTGGTCTGGTTGGACGTGATTTAGTACAAGAGGTGATGCCGACTCAGGGTCAAACGTGGAGTGAGAAACTAAGTCCTTGGATCAAGATGGGGGATAAAGCCCGGGCCGAAAAGTCGCGGACCGAACTTGACCTGCATGTTGTCGCGCTTGACTACGGCATGAAATGGAACATCCCACGGCATCTTCAGGACATGGGCTGCAAAGTGACCGTCCTACCGGGCTCGGCGACCGCCGAAGAAGTGCTAGCGCAAAACCCGGACGCGATCTTTCTATCAAACGGCCCAGGCGATCCTGAACCGCTGCTTGGCCCGATTGAAACCATCCGCGGGCTACTGGGCAAGAAGCCGGTCTTTGGCATTTGTCTGGGGCATCAATTGCTATCGCTGGCCTGCGGCGCAAAGACATTCAAGCTGAAGTTCGGTCACCGTGGCGCCAACCAGCCGGTATTGGACGTAACGACCGGAAAGGTCGAGATCACGTCACAGAACCATGGTTTCGCCGTCGACGAAGCTTCGCTGCCCGATTGCCTCGAAATTACCCATCGCAACCTGAACGACAACACCGTCGCCGGCGTCCGGCACAAGACGTTGCCAGCGTTCAGTGTTCAGTACCATCCCGAAGCATCGGCTGGCCCACATGATAGCGAATACCTGTTTGAGCGGTTCCGAGAGTTGGTGGACGGGCAGAAGGTTTAGGTAGAGCTCGGCAATGCCGAATGTCGCATCAAGTTGAAAGGGCTGGTCGGCCGAGTAGAGCTCGTTCTCATTCCTCTTGATATTCAGCAAGCATCGTCACCGCCTCGACGATGGAGACGGAATCGCTGGTCGCCAGGCATTGCTGCACGCCGCGCCATTCGTCAACAGGCATGACGCCCCGCTTGATCAGAAAGATTGTCGCTTCGCAATTGGCCGGAAGTCGGGCGTAGTAGAGGGCCAGCGTGCAAACCGGGCAGTCGATTTCGCCTGTGTCCGGTTGGCGTGGTATCGCCAGCGAAATACGACAGTTGGGACAATCGGGTTCCGCAGGCATGGTTGACATATGGCTGCTTTAGTTCTGACCACCTGCGGTTGCGTAATCGGCCTTTTGGGTTTCAGGCTTCGCAGAGCCGGCCAACGGCGGCAGCGCTTCTTCCAGAATCCCTTTCGCCTTGGACCACATCAGCGCCGCTTCCAACATCATCCAGGCCTGAAGGATCAGCGTGCCAACGCTAAAGCCAAATAACAGGTACTTTTGGTTCCAGTAGAATCCGGTGTCGCCGTGGAAAAAGTTTCCGAGCCAGGTGAGCTGCGGGTACTTCTCAATAAACCAGGCGGTGTCGCCGTTAAACATGTTCCAAAAAGTAGCGATCGCCGGCAGCACCAGCATCAAGATCATCGGTGGAATCGCAAACCAGACTGGGATATTGCGTCGCCAGAGATAGAAGATTGTAACCATCAGCGCAATGCCAGCCAGTAGTTGGTTAACCGCGCCAAACAATGGCCACAACAGCATGCCGCCGGCTCCGGGCGAATTGCCGGCGAAGATCGCAACCAGCCCGCCTAGTCCCACAGCAATCCCGGTAGAGACATATTTGTTGGCGAGCGGCTTGGTGACTGCGGCAGACTCAAACAGCTCTTGCAGTACATAACGCTGCAAACGAGTCGCCGTGTCAAGTGTCGTCGCCGCGAAACTGGCGACCAGCACGGCCATGATCCCTAGGCCCAAACGCAGGGGAATGCCGATCGCGGTCAAAAAGTTGGCGCCACCGTCGACAAACGCGCCGACCATGTTGCCGAGGTTGTTGAACTCTTTCCAGCCGGCGCTGGCGTCATAGCGTGCTTCCCACGACGCACGACCCACAACTGGAGAGCCGTCCGCCGCCACCACTGCTTGATACGCGCCATCCGCTGTCCGCGTGTAATCTCCCATTCCAACACCGGCACAACAGGCCAGGATCACCACCACTGCTAATGCGCCTTCCAGCAACATTGCCCCATAACCAACGTATTGCGCGTCTTTTTCATTTTCGACTTGCTTGCTGGAGGTTCCGCTGCTTACCAAGCAATGAAAGCCGCTGCAGGCGCCGCAGGCGATCGTGATGAACAGGAACGGAAAGATCGGCGGAGCGTCGAGCGGGATATTGGTAGCGATCGCCGGAGCGCTGGCAAACAAGTCCGCCGCACCTGTAAGCGATGCGACAATCAGGCCGAGGCCCAGCAGGATCAGAGCGAGCACCAGCTCGTGACTGTTGATGTAGTCGCGTGGTTGCAACAAGGTCCAGACCGGCAGCACCGACGCGATGAAGCAGTAAATCAGCAAGATCACGGTCCAGATGACGACCGCATTGCCATAGAACTGCCACCAGGTTGCATCGGCCGGCATTTCGGCGGGGGTCAACAGATTGACTCCCAGGATCTTGGTCAGGTCGATCGGCAGCACGTAGACGCCGATTGCGATTGCGCCATACATCACCAGCAAAGCGGCTAACGACGGCCAGAGAAGAGCGCCACCTTTGCGGCAAACGTAGAAGCCAATTGCAATCGCTACCGGAACTTCGATCCAGACCGAAAGCACCGACTGCGGGTATTGGGCAAAGATGAGTGCGATTACCAGTCCAAAAATCGCCAAAACCACGGTCAACGCCAGCGCCAACACTAGCAGAAACAAAATCTTGGCCCGCGGGTTAATCAGACGACCGGCGACTTCACCGATGGTTTGTCCGCGATTGCGAAGTGAAACAACCAAAGCCCCAAAGTCATGCACTGCGCCAATAAAGATCGATCCAAAGACAACCCAGAGCAGCGCAGGTAACCAGCCCCAAAAGACGGCGATTGCAGGTCCAACGATTGGGCCGGTGCCGGCGATGCTAGTGAAGTGGTGTCCAAACACTACTTCGCGATTGGTCGGCACAAAGTCGACGTCGTCCCGCATCTCGTGACTAGGGGTAATCGCCTTTTGGTCTAGGCGAAAGATCTTCTGTCCTAACCAACGCCCGTAGGTGTGATAGGCGAGGATGAATCCAAAGAAGGATAGCGCAGCGACAATCAGCGTCGACATCGACTATTTGGGGGCAAAAGTAGGGGGGGGGATGCAAGGTGGTATTTTTTAAATTTTAGCGGCAGATCGTGCTCGAATACAGAGCGGAGGAGCAAGAATGCTCAAACCCAATACCGTTCTTTGCCCCCAGCGGAGCTCTTGAGATCATCGGATCCGCCGATCTAAGCGTGCAAATGGGAGTGACCATAGAGGTGATGGTTCACTCTTGCGAAGAGACCAATCCAAACTTCTGCCGTCGTCCGAAGTGGAACTTGCAGGGCGAGAGAAACGCCTTATGCAGCCAAATTGCCAACTAGAGGGGCAGACTATTGTCAGCGGCCGAATCAGAGCTGGCTGTGCCTTCGCAGGGAGATGACTTACCATGCCGCGAGGCTTGGCAAGTTCGCGCTTGGCAACTCCGGGTCATGCAGTTGGAAACTTGGCAATTCTCCGCTGCTTCGCAGGCCTCTTGAATGCAGTCGGCGGGCTTGTCGCAGTTACTTTGCTCGCTCGTTTGCGCATCGTATCGATCCTGGCAGCCGCCGCAGCGTTGAAAGTGGGCGTCCATCAACTGTACCTGGCTTGCGCTGAGCGTATGCGCGCGATAGGCGTGCATTTGGTTTCGACATTCGCTGCAGGTGATGCTCGCATAGACCGGCAGTTGATTGGCCGGGCCTAACCATAAGACGGTTCCGATCACCAAAAAAACGCCGCACAAACTGCCAAACGTTTGCAGCGCCAGACGCCTCCGACGTAGCGAAATGAGGCCCTGCGCGACCTCGCCAATTTCGCCGGCTCGGCAGGGACGCCAAGATGGAGAGTCGTGCTCGTTCATGCGGTTAGTAGTCGACCCCAGGTAGTTTGTGACTCAAAGCTACCTAATCGTACGCAAAACAGGGAGAGGAATTTGGTGCGAAGTCCTACGAAACCTGGTGATTTCGCGGGAAATCGCTAGGTAGTGAACCCGAGTCGCAACGACGTTTCATGATGAGCCGCGTCCGCCGGTTCGGGGATCTTCGGTTCTGGAGCCGAAACGCTGTGCGCCAGACGCTGCATCGAGCGGAGGATAATTCGGCGACGGCCAACCTTTACCAAGCCCTCGTTTTGCATTTCGCCCAGCACGACCGTGACCGTTTCTCGCGTACTGCCCACGATATTGGCCAAGTCTTGGTGCGACAGGCGGATCTCGAGTTCGACGCCATCAGTGATCCGTTTGCCGTAGCTTTCGGCCAGTTCTAGCAGCAGGTGGGCCAAGCGATCACGGTTTGAAAGAAACAGGAGATTTTTTACTCGGCGTTCGATACGGCGACGACGAAGTCCGATTAGCTTGGTCACGCCGATCGAGAGACCGGGACGCGACTCCATCAGTTCGTGCATCGCTTCTTTGGGGATCGAAACGATCATCGCCGCTTCAACCGCTTCTGCATATTCGTCGCGCGCTTCGCCATCGAGAATCGAGAGCTCACCAAACAATTCGCCCGGCTCAATAAAAGCGAGGATCGATTGTTTTCCCTCCGGCGTTAAATGGCAGATTTTAACGCGTCCCGAGGCAAGCAAGAGTACCGAATCCGCTCGTTCAGCGGGTAGGTAGATCGGTGATTTTTTTGCGAAGCGACGAACGCGTGAGCAGGCGTCGAGTCGTTCAATTTCTGTGGCTGACAACTGTTCGAAGATACGACAGTTCTTAAGGTGCCAAATTTTCTCGGTCATCGAGACCCCCAAAATAGCTCGACCGACAGGCCGCCCCAGAAGAAGGAGCGTTGCGATCGAAAACCGGGTGGATTCCACCTTGGATGCCGGAGGTAGGCCGAAGTTACAGCCGTTCGAGAAACGTTCACAAAAAAAGAGACGCCGATTTGGCGTCTCTAAGAAAGCTACCCCCCGAGGATTCGAACCTCGAATGACAGTGCCAAAAACTGTAGTGTTACCATTACACTAGGGGGTAAAAATGTGAAGGGGCTATCTTAACCAACTATCCCGCTGTTCGGCAAGAGGACCATCAGTCGGCCAGCGGCCCTTCACTGGACAGGAGGTCTTCTGGCGGCCGCAGGTTCGTCATTGCAAAGGATAATTGTTCCATTTCAATCGCCAAATCTACGCTCGAAACAGCAACTTCCGGGGGAAGACGGAGCGTTATCGGAGCAAAATTTAAAATTCCGCAAATTCCTGCCGTGACAATACAATCCGCCACTTCTTGCGCGGCGGCGGCCGGCGCGGCGATGATCGCTAAGCGAACATCATGTTGGAGCACAATCTCGGCCAATTGTGACATCGGCCGAATCTCGATCCCCTCCAGCGTTTTTCCGTATTTTAGCGGGTCAGAATCGACGGCGGCGACGATGTCAAAACCTTGGTGGCCAAACCCGCGGTGTCCTAGCAAGGCTCGCCCAAGGTTGCCAACGCCGATCAGAACCACCGGCCACGAATGATTGGTGCCGATGATTTGTTTGATCGCCAGCACCAACTCGCTGCAGCGATAGCCGACGCCGGGGTAGCCAAAGTGCCCGAAGTGCGCGAGATCTTTTCGGACTTGGGCATCGGTAAAGCCGAGGAGTTGACCAAGTTGCGTACTGCTAGTCGTCACCACACCATCACGTTGCAGCCGCTGCAATTCTCGCAGGTACAGGCTCAACCGGCTGACGACGGCTTTGGGTACGGCATCAGCCGGCGGTTTGTTTTTGTCTTTCGGCTTGCTCATTCCATCGGCGGGCAAATGTAATTTTGATCAAAGTCAACCTTTACTCTATCGCTTCGGGTTCATTCTAAGCAACCCAAGTCGAAGCTCACGACGCATGAAGCGCCAGGGAAGGGGGCGGAGTTCGGTTGCGGTAGGATGACGAAAAAAAGCCTCCAGACCACGAAGGGCCAAGAGGCTTTTTTTATTTCTAGCTAAATATCCCCGCGCCGGGCAAGCGTTTACTCAAGCAGCATTTCTTCGTGATTGATATAGATATTGCCGGTTGTCGGATTGTACAGCCAGCCGTCAGTCGTGGTGACGTCGCCCGCGGTGGGGACAGCGGAGATCGATTTGATCGTCGCCGAGTTTGTGAATGAGTTAACCGGCAATTTGGAGAGATAAGGCCCCATTTCTGGGCTGCCTGTCGTGGTGCCGTCAACATTAGTTTTGATGATCAACTCTCCCAGCGTGGCGCTCGGCATTTTACCTTCGTGCTGGGCACGATAAAGCTGGATCTGCGAACGGAGCGTGTGAAGATTGAACTTTACGCTGCTCGCTTTGGCGTCTTCGGTCGAGTCAGTGAATTGGGGTATCACCGTCGCGGCCAATACGGCCAGGATCACGACCACGATCAAAACTTCGATCAACGTGAAACCAAGCTGTTTTTTGTTGGACATGGGGATTTGTCTCCTGCGATTTACTTGCCGCCCGGCAAAAGTAAGTACGGTTTTTTCGTAGCGACGCGAAATTGCGATCCGCTCCTTGTACTTACGTTACCGCGGACCTGCGTCAAGCAAATCGAGCCTGTTTCAAGCAGCGTTGCGGGAGATTTTCCTAGCCAGAGGGAGCCTCAACCGCCAAATGTGCAAATTGTTCCGATCGTAGCGGATGTGGCCGAGAGATTGCCGGTCTATTTTCCCCATTGCCTCTGAACGCTACGAAGTCGTCAATTTATCTATCCGATCTATCTCAAGCCGATGACCTAAATTGACGATAAGTTACAACATCCAGGTGATGCTTGGGATAAATGGGAAGACTACATGCGGCAGCTGAGTCCCCAGTCCTATCACAAGCACCGTTTGGAGCGGTCGGAGGATTCTGCACGGATTTTTCGGATTTGAGGGCTAAAGGACACGGCGAACGCTTCGCCAAACCAGGCCAGGCCCTTTGTCACCACACACAGCGATTCTGTCAGCTAAGGAGAATTGGAAATGAGAGCGTTTCTTTGGGCGCCGGTGCTTGCGGTTTTGCTGACCGTAAGTTCGGTCACAACTGCTGAAGCCGGCTATTGCGGCCTGTTCAGCTTTCGTAACTGCTGTTGCTGCGAGCCCGTGAGCTACGAGTGCTGCAAGCAACAGTGCTACACGGTCAACAAGACCTGCAAAGAGGTCCAGTACGAGAAGCAGGAAATTACCTGCTACAAGACTGTTTACGACAAAGTGATGGAAGAGAAGGCAATCGATTGCGTGCGTTACGAGAAGGAAACGCTGTACAAAGATTGCACGTACACGGTTTGCAAGCCGGTTTACGAATCCAAAGTCCGTACTTGCACCTATACGGTTTGCAAGCCGGTCTGGGAAACGAAGACCAAAGAGATCAACTACACGGTCTGCAAGCCGGTTTGGGAAACCAAATCGAAGGACATCTGCTACACGGTTTGCAAGCCGGTCTGGGAAACCAAGACCAAAGAGATCAACTACACCGTTTGCAAGCCAGTTTGGGAAACCAAATCGAAGGACATTTGCTACACGGTCTGCAAGCCGGTTTGGGAAACCAAGACCAAGGACATCTGCTACACGACTTGCAAGCCGGTCTGGGAAACCAAGACCAAAGAGATTAACTACACCGTTTGCAAGCCGGTCTACGAAACGAAGACTCGCGAAGTTTGCCACACGGTCTGCAAGCCGGTTCACTACACCAAGACCATCCAGATCAATTGCGGTCACTACGAAACCGAAGTTACCGAGATTCCTGGTCCGGTCGTGAAGAAGTGCGTCCAAGAGCCAGGTTGCTGGACTTGGGATCCTTGCTGCTGCAAGTGCGTCTACTGCCCGGGTGAGACGAAAATCGTCGAAGTCCAGTGCCCGCCGCGCAAATGCTGCAAAAAGGTTTGGGTTCCGGAAGTGAAAGAGAAGACGATCAACTGCGTGAAGTACGAACGCGAAGTGATCAAGAAAGAGTGCCCTTACACCGTCTGCAAGATGGTTCCGGAAACTCGCACCAAGACCTGCACGTACAAAGTGTGCCACATGGTCAAGGAAAACCACGTCAAGACCTGCACCTACAAGGTCTGCAAGATGGTCCCGGAAACGGTCACCAAAACTTGCACCTACAAGGTGTGCAAGATGGTTCCCGAAACCCATACCAAGACCTGCACTTACAAGGTCTGCCATATGGTCAAGGAACAACGCGTCAAGACCTGCACGTACAAGGTCTGCCACATGGTTCCGGAAACCCACACCAAGGTGTGCACCTACAAGGTGTGCCACATGGAACGTGAAGTGAAGACGAAGGAAATTCCTTACACCGTCTGCAAGATGGTTGCTGAAACCTGCGTCAAGCAAGTTCCTTACACGGTGTGCAAGCCGGTCCACTACACCAAGACCATTCAAGTTTGCAAATGCGTGCCCCGTAAAGAAGCCTACACCGTGACGCGTTGCGTCCCGAAAGTGGTCTGCAAGACTGTCCCCGTGACGGTTTGCTGCCCGGCTCCTTGCGAATGCAAAAGCGACTGCGGTTGCGGCGCCTAGTAACTAGGCCAAAAACGTCCAGCTTCCTCGAAGCCTGATGGCAGGATCGAGGTTCCCTGGCCTGGTGGTAAGCGAGCGGTCCGAGTTTCGACTCGGGCCGCTTTTTTTATGCGCCAACGGCATTTCTTTGAAACCCCCACGCAACCACACAAGTTGTTGTAATTAGCGTTGACCTATTGATCAGGATTGCGCGAGAATCAACGGTTTCACACTGCCTAGCCAAATAGCGGTCGAGGAACGGATGAGCGTCGTAACGGAGCAACCCAGCAACCTAACAGATCAGCCGAGCCCTCCACGAACCGTCGCCAAAAAGCCGATCTTTGTGCCGTTCGCAAAAACTGTCGCTCCTTGGTTGCTTGGCCTGATTGCAGTTGCCGTGGTCATTATCGCTCTCGATTGGGCGTTGGGTTGGAATTCGCCGCTTGTGTCACGGGCCCAAGCCGTATTCGCGGCTGTCTATGTGACCAACTTGATTCGGTATCTGGTCGCGGCCGGGGGAGCGTTTTTGCTGTTTTATGTCTTTCTACGTCGAATGGGTTGGGTGACCCCGATTCAGAAGAAGCTTGCCGGCGCCGCTGAGATGCGGCGCGAGATTTTCTACAGCATTGCGTCGCTCGCGGTTTTCGCAGGCGTGGGGGTGATCGTCTATCTAGGCAAAATCGCAGGTGTGCTCCATTTCTATTACGGCGGCAATCCGCTGAACACGGTTTATTTTTGGTTCTCGGTCGTCGCGATGATCTTGATTCATGACGCTTGGTTCTATTGGACGCACCGCCTGATGCATACCAAGTTGCTTTACTCCAAAGTGCATCGCATTCATCACCTCAGCCACAATCCGACTCCCTGGGCGGCGTTCGCTTTTCATCCTGTCGAAGCCTTTATCCAGGCGATTGTGTTGCCGATCGCGGCGATCTTCCTGCCGATGCATCCGCTGACCGTCATCTTTTGGATGCTGTACATGACCGGGATGAATGTATTTGGGCATCTGGGGTTTGAGCTGTTTCCCCATTGGTTTCTCCGCAGCCGCTTCTCTAACTGGCACAACACCGGCGTCCATCACAACATGCATCATCGCTGCGTGAGCTCAAATTTCGGTCTCTATTTCAATCTTTGGGATCAATGGTTTGGCACCAATCATCCCGAATATCAAGCCGAATTTGAGCGGGTGACCGCCAGCGGCGCAGCGTCAGCAGAACAAAAGCTGGATTAAACCATTCGCTGCAAGCAGATCGCTCAATAGTTTGCCAATGCTTTGGTCGCCAGCCGAGCGAGCCGCGGATCGGTTGATTGGGCCGCTTGTTCCAGAGCCGCTTTGGCGGAAGCGGTTCGCACACCGATTTGATCAATCGCCCAGACTGCTTTTTGTTGGACTGCAATCGCAGGATCTCCACTAATAACCGGCAGGAGGTCAATAGCTTGATCAGTCGCAGATTCGCCCAGCCTTCCCAGTAATGTAGCCGACCAGTAGCGAACGTCAGCCGCAGCTGAAGTGAGTAACTGCGCAAGGGCAGGGGCATCCGCCGCGGAAGGTGTTTCCAAGGTCTCCAGTGCTCCGACCGCCGCTTCTCGCACGGACTCGTCTGCATCGGCGGTCAGACGACACAGCGGAACCGCGGCCGCTCGCGACTCCGGACCGAGTTGAGCGAATTTTTCACACGCTGCCAAGCGAAGCGAAATCTCGTCGCTGTTTAAGTGATCCATAAGCTGCGAAAGGTCGGTCGCCATATCAGCATTTCCTTGTTGCGGTTCCGAATCGGAGTGATGGACAGATCTGGTTTCAAGCAGAGTTCGCTCGGTGACAACGGACGCCGATAATCAATATAGCCAAGCGATGAGAATAAACGAGCTCATCTTTCGTGGCAAACTACCGAGCGTCGCGATAAATCTCCGCAATGACTTCGTTCACACGCAGGCCATCTGCTCCGCTGACTTGCGGCGCCCGGCCTGTTTCGATCGCAGCGACAAAGTCAGCGATTAGCGGCACGTTGAAGTTGGCGTGCGGTGGATGATGTTCGACTTGATCGCCGTCCACGGAGCGAATCACCACGCGACCAGAGTTAAGCGGCGTCATGTCAACAATGCCTTTCGTCCCAAAAATTATGAACGAGTCGGGATCTTGCACCGCGTCAAACAGGCAAGTGACGCTGGCTTGTGTTCCGCCCGCAAAGCGAAGTGCGAAGGTCGCGATATTCTCGGCAGAGTCTGGGTTTCTGCGGGAGCAGAGACCGCGAATTTCGACAACTTCGCCAAAAAGTCGCAGCAACAGATCGATCCGGTGGCTGCCGACATCCATCACTGGGCCTCCGCCTCCCTGTTGCAAATTGATGCGCCAAGGAAGTGATTCATCTGCGTTGAGCGCGATCGGCGCGGAACAGACGATTTGAACTGCAAGGACTTCGCCCAGTTGTCCGGTTTGGATCAATTCGGCCACGCGATCGAGAGCCGGATAAAAGGAGCGATAATAGGCGACTCCTAAGGTTCGGTGGATCTCTGTCGCCGCGTCGATCATCAGCCGGCATTCCGCCGGATTCAACGCCATTGGTTTTTCAACTAACACGTGCTTACCGGCGGCCAATGCAGCTAAAGTCTGCGGCAAGTGAAGATAGACCGGCGTCGCGATATAGACCGCATCAATCTCTTCGTCGGCCAGAAGTTGATCGGCCGAAGGGTAACTTCGCGGGACCGAGAAATCGGCGCAAAACTTCGTTAATCGCTCGGCGTCGCGGCGGCAGGCGGCCAGTAGTTCGCTCTTTTCGACAGCTTGAATCGCGCTGGCGACTCGTTTACTGGCGACATCGCCACACCCCAAAATTCCCCAACGTACGGTCACGAGCATCCCTTTCATCAGAAACAAAACCTTCTGCTGACGAGTCTGTCGCGCTCTTGAGCAGGAAGCAACCGGGGAGCGCGGAGCAGTACGATCAGCAGAGCCGGAAAAACCGGCGCCAAAGATGAACAGAACTCCCGAATTCGTAGAGAAGAAAATTTGCGTCCTGCTTAACGGTGAGGTAGCCTTGCTCGGTTATTCTTTCGGAGTAGGAAGCATGCTGCAGATCATGAGGATCAACGCCGCGACGAGGCTCGCTTTGTTTGCGGTCATGCTCTGCGCCATGCTGACCGGCTGTTTATCTCACAGTCGCGGTCGCTGGTATCCGCCGGTTTTGGCCGATCCTAATCCTGCAGCAGCCCCCCGATCTTCCTGCTTTAGCGTGGTCCCTTGCGCGGCGACGTTGGAATTGATCGAACCAGGGAATGCAATGCGGATTCCGGATGTGGAGCCAGCCGATCTCCCTCCGCGCTTGCCTGCGGAGGGAGGATTCTGGCGCGATCCAAACCTGAACGCCGGCCCACAACGACTGCCGCCGATCGATCAAGAATCGTCAACTCCGCTTCCCAGCAGGCAGCAATGGGGCGAACCGATCATGCCGCAGCCATTGCCAAGCGGGGAAACTCAGCCTGCTCCGATCGCAGAGTATGAAGTTGAAATCAAAGCCCCACCGCGCGAGGATCGCTTGCTGTTGGCGGAGAGCTACTACGCGATGGCGGTAGACGCCGATAAAAAAATTGACGAGCATGCGATGAGCTTGTATCTCGACGCGATTCTGGGCGCCTGGGATTATCTGCAAACAGCGCCGGTTGAAATCGATATCTCCAAACCAACGGGGCGCGCGTGGGAAATCTATCATTCCAGCCTGGCGCGGCTAATTCATATCGCCGCTGTGACCAAGCGGATTGAAAGGAATATTCGGATCAAAATTCCGGAAGACTACGGCTTTCGAGTGCTTGAGATCGAGTATGCCGGTTTCGCCTGGCGCGCGGATGAATTTGACGAGTGGAATGTCGTCGGCGACTATCAATCGAAATACCTGCTGCATCACTACAAGCGCCCAGGTTTGGGGGTGCCGTTGGTGATTGTTCGCCATCATCGACCTGACGATCAATTTTTACCCTCCAAGACTCCATTCAATGCGACGGCGGTACTTCGGCCGCTTGATGACGAATGTCAAGTCGATGTCGATACGCCTAGGCCCGATTGCGAGACGCATGTCGAACGCTTGGTCGGCTCGCTGCAGTTGTTTAATCCCGATGAATATGATGACGTTGAATTTCGCGAATGCCAAACAGTGCTTGCCGCTGACTGGACGGCGCTGTTCGCCTACCTGTTGAGTCATCCTCAACAAGAGATGCGGCGTTCTTCGCATCACGGGAAGGCCGATCCGCCGCCGGCCGGTTTGTTCATGCTAGAGCCGCATCAGCCGGGACGCATTCCGGTTGTATTTGTGCATGGTTTGCTCTCGGCGCCTTATACCTGGGCGGCGATGGCCAATGAGTTATACGCCTATCCCGAACTGCATAAACGATTCGAGATTTGGGCGTTTCAATATCCATCGGACGAGCCGTTCTTAGAGTCGGCGGCCGTACTGCGGCGCCAATTGGACTGCGCTGTGCAAAGCAGCGATTGTGAGGGGACTGATCCGGCGCTCGATAACATGGTGGTCGTGGGGCATAGCATGGGCGGCCTGATCGCCAAATTGTTAGCCGTTAACAGCGGCAATACGCTTTGGGAGCATGCCGCTTTCGTCCCCCTTGAAGAAGTCGTCGCACCCAAAGATGTCCGCATTCGGCTGCAGAAGGCCTTTTTCTTCTCAGCGGTTCCCTATGTCAAACGGGTCGTCTATATCGCGACACCTCACCAAGGCTCGTCATGGGCGCGAAGCTGTCTAGGGCAGTCGATGTCTCTGGCGATTGAAGAAGGGCAGGATAAAGAAGTGGTGCATCGGCAAGTCGTGGACGCCAATCCGGCTGCTTTTCGCGAAGAGCTGCGCCGCCGACCGCCGACCAGCATTGACTTGTTGGATTCAAAGAGTCTGATCTTGAAGGGGATCTACGACTTGGACGTCGGCCCCGATGTCAGCGAGCATTCCATCATCGGCCGAGGCTGGTGGTCCATTCACGATGGTGCGTCGGATGGGATCGTACCGGTGAAAAGTGCCCGCTTGCCAGGCGTCGACTCTGAAGTGATGGTTTCGGCGACACATTCGCACCTGAATAAACAGCCGGGAGCGATTTGCGAAGTGCTGCGTATTTTGCAAATGCATGCCGATCAACTTCCGTGGATTCAGCCCCATCTTATCGGGCAGTGTCCCGCGAAATAACCAATTTCGCTTCATTTCTTTGCGCAGATAGTCCGCGAAGTCGCAACTTGCGCAACAAGGTGAGGGTTTTCCGGGAATCATATCTTGGACTGGACACGAATTCTTAGAGGGCGCCGCTGCTGATCAGCGCCCAGCGACAGCTAGTTCGCACGGCCCGTGTAGTAGGTTGAGTCGCGGCACTTTTGCGGGACAATCAGGCGTTGTCGCGAAATTGTTCTCAATGCAACCTGTTGAAATCGGCTGCTAACGCTTCCCCCATGCGGATGCGGTAGGTTATTATAGAGTGCTTACAGACCCCACCCCAATGGAGCGGATTGGTAGGTCGCATCGGTCCTGCCAATGATTAGCCCCCCCTCTCGACGACATCGCCGCCGCGCGATTCGTCTTATTTTCTACATTGCCGGAGCAGAGTATTTCATGAAGATCGCGTCGAAGTTGATTGCCCTGAGCTTGCTGATCGCCGCGGTATCGCTGGCCGGCATGGCTCGCGCCGAGGCGAAGCTGGAGCTGAAAAAAGGGGACAAAATTGTCTACATCGGCAACACCCTGGCCGAGCGGATGCAGTACTATCCGCGGTTTGAAACCTTGTTACAGGCTCGCTTTCCGCAGTTGGAGCTGGAAGTTCGCAATCTGGGTTGGTCTGCGGACGAAATCGATCTGCGTCCTCGCAGCCAAGACTTCAAAGATCACGGCCATACTCTTGAAGACCACAAGCCAGATGTGATTCTGGCCTTTTTCGGCTTTAACGAATCGTTCGCTGGACCGGGCGGGCTGCCGAAGTTTGAAGAAGAGTTCACCAAGTTCGTCAAATCGACTTCGACCACCAAGTACAACGGCGAAACAGCGCCAACTTTGGTGATCGTCTCGCCGATCCCCAACGAAAACTTGCATAGCCGCACGCTCCCCGATGGAGAAGCGAACAACAAAAACATCGAGCTGTACGCCGCCGCGATGAAGAAGATCGCTGAAGCGAACAACGCAGTGTTTGTTGATGTTTACGCTCCCATGAAAGAAAAGCTGGCGGCCGACACCGACCTGACGATTAACTCGGTTCACTTGAACGACGAGGGCTACAAGGCCTTTGCCGAAGTTCTGGACGCCGGATTGTTTGGCGAAGCGCCTGAATACAAATGCGATCTAGACAAGCTGCACGCCGAAGTGTTTGAGAAGGATCTGCAATTCTATTACGACCATCGCGCGGTCAATGGTTTTTACATTTACGGCGGGCGTAAAAATCCGTTTGGCGTTGTCAATTTTCCGGCAGAGTTTGAAAAGCTCCGCAAGATGATCGCTGTGCGTGATCAACGCATCTGGGCGGTCGCCGCAGGGAAAGAAGTATCAGACAAGATCGATGACTCTGGCACAGGCGACTTCATCAAGATTGAATCGAACGTCAGCCGTCCGTTTACGTTTGATTCGCCTGAAGAAGCTCTGAAAAGCTTCAAGCTGCCGGAAGGTTACGAGATCAACTTATTCGCCTCAGAGCAGGATTTTCCGGAACTGCGGAACCCGGTGCAGTTCGCCTTCGACGCCAAGGGGCGTTTGTGGGTTGCGACGATGGAAACCTATCCAATGTATCTGCCGGGAACTCCGGTCAACGATAAGATTTTGATTTTTGAAGACACCAACGGCGACGGCAAAGCAGACAAAAAGACGGTTTTCGCCGATGGACTTCATTTGCCCACCGGTTTGGAACTGGGGGACGGGGGCGCATATGTCGCCGCTCAGCCGAACCTGATCTTCTTAAAAGATACAGACGGGGACGACAAAGCGGACGTCAAAAAATACATGCTGCACGGCTTTGACTCGGCTGACTCACATCACTCGCTTAGCGCCTTTACCTGGGGCCCCGGCGGAGCGTTGTACTTTCAGGAAGGAACATTCCACCACACGCAGATCGAAACTCCCTACGGTCCAGAGCGGGTCAAAAACGCGGGCATCTTCCGCTACGAACCGTTGACCGCCAAGGTTGACATCTTCGTCTCCTACTCGTTCGCGAATCCGTGGGGGCATACTTTTGATGACTGGGGACAAAACTTTGTCGCCGACGCGTCAGGCGGCGCCAACTACTTTGGCGCGGCCTTCAGTGGCGATGTGGATTACCCCAACAAGCACCCGGGGATGAATCAATTTCTAAAAAAGCAGTGGCGTCCGACTTCGGGCTGCGAGTTTGTCTCTAGCCGCAACTTTCCAGAATCGGCTCAGGGCAATTACCTGCTGAACAACTGCATTGGTTTCCAAGGGGTGTTGCAATATAAGATGAAAGAAGATGGCTCAGGCTTCGCCGCTGATCCAGTCGAACCATTGTTGCAGTCTTCGGACCTCAACTTTCGCCCGGTTGATCTGCAGTTTGGTCCGGATGGTGCGTTGTACATCGTCGATTGGTACAACCCGTTGGTCGGCCATATGCAGCACTCGGTTCGCGATCCGAAGCGAGACAACATGCATGGCCGCATCTGGCGTATCACCTACAAAGGCAACGATTTGGTCACACCGGCTAAGATCGCCGGCGAGTCGATCCCGGACTTGTTGGAATTGCTGAAGTCGTACGAATACCGGACTCGCTATCGCGTTCGTCGTGAACTGCGTGAGCGTGACGCTCAGCAAGTCGACGCTGAATTGGCCAAGTGGATCGCCGGCCTGGACGTGAACGACAAGTTGTACGAACACAACCTGCTTGAAGCCCTCTGGGTCAAGCAGAATCTTGACATGGTTGACCAGGACCTGCTGGCCAAGTTGCTGCGTGCCGAGGATCCGCGGGCTCGCGCCGCCGCCACACGCGTGTTGTGCTACTGGCGCGATCAGGTTGAAGAGCCGCTCGCGCTGTTGCAATCGCAAGTGAACGACGAGAACCCCCGCGTTCGCCTGGAAGCGGTCCGTGCGCTCAGCTTCTTCGATTCGCAGGAAGCACTCGACATCGCGCTTGAGTCGCTCGCTTACGATCAGGACTACTATTTAGAGTACACTTTGGGCGAAACGATCAAAACGCTCGAAGGTCGCGTTGGCGCCAAAAACTAGTTGATGCGATTGATTGGTGAACGCAACGGAGTCACCCGGACCTGGTTCGGGTGACTCTTTTCAATGACGCAACGAATACCCTCAAAAGGTTCGATTTATGAGTTTTCGTCACTCCATCTCGATGACGACAGCGTGTTGTGCAGTCTTGCTGCTGGTTTCTTCGGTCTCGGCGCAAGGGAGCGTCGACGCAATGGTCAAGATGATCGATAGCGGTCGAATTACTGAGCAGCGTCTGCCGCAAGTCTTGGATATGATTTGCAAACGGGCCAACGATGAAAATCTGGCGTTCGTTTTTCAGATGGCGACCAAGCCTGACGGTTTTCCAGTCGCTGTCCGACCAGACGCGTTGAAGTCGTTGCACGCCGCAGCCGTCAGTCGCAATGCCGTTCCCACCGGCGATCTGTCAGCGATCAGCGAGTTGCTGAAGAGCGATGATCGACAAACCCAAACATTGGCGGTCGAGCTCGCCGGCTTGTGGAAAGTCGAAGGAGCACTTGACGCGTTATCGAAATTAGCGACCGAAAAGAAAACCAGCCCCAGTCTGAAAAAAGCGGCGGTCAACAGCTTGGCGAAGATCGGCGGCTCCAAAGCTGTCGAGACATTGGAGCAATTGACGCAGCCGAATCAGCCGCTCGCGATTCGCTATCTGGGAGTGTCGGCATTGGTAGATGTGGATGTCGAAAACGCGGCAAAGATCGCAGGGAAAATTCTCGCCGGAGGGGATGCTTCCACCGATCCGGCGGTGATGATCGATGCGTTTCTCGCTCAGCAATCGGGGCCAGCCAAATTGGGAGCCGTACTGGCCACAACCGAACTGACTCCGGACGTCGCAAAGATGTGTCTGCGTCAGATGTTCGCTGTCGGTCGGAGCGATCCCGAACTGGTGACAGTGCTCTCTAAGGCAGCCGGCATTGACGATGACGCGCCGCCGCTCACGGCGGATGAAATCAAAGCGGTCGCCGCCGAAGTCATGGAAAAAGGGGACGCCCAGCGCGGCGAACTGCTCTTCCGTCGTGCCGATTTGAACTGCTTCAAGTGTCATGCGTTGAGCGGCGCCGGCGGCCAGATTGGCCCCGACCTGAGCGCCGTCGGCGGTAGCAGCCCGCCCGACTACGTCGTCACGTCGATCTTGTATCCAGAACAAGCAGTCAAAGAGGCCTATACGACCCGGACCATTTTGACGATCGACGGCAAGGTCTACACCGGCATCGTCTCCGAAGAGGATGATGATCGCGTGATCATGAAGCAGGCCAGTGGTCAGACCGTAGTGATTCCGGTCGACGATATCGAAGACGAAAAAGAAGGGGGCTCGCTCATGCCGAAAGGGCTGGCGAAGTTCCTGACCCACGACGAGTTTCTCGATTTGTCTCGCTTCATCTCTGAACTTGGGAAACCCGGCAAGTACAAGATTCGTACCGAGCCGACCGTGCAGCGGTGGCGCGTGCTGAATGAAATCCCTACCGATTTAGCTGCCGGCGTGCCGACGATCGGTGAGTTAGAAGAGCAAATCATTCAAGCCCCAGAAGATGCTTGGACCCCAGCCTATGGGATGACTGCGGGAGAGTTACCATTGGCGGAATTGACGTCGGACGAGCGGCCGGTACTGTATTTGAAAGCCGAAGTCGACGTGGTTGTGGGGGGGAAAGTTCAAGTTGGATTAAACGAAACTACCGGCGTGCGTGTCTGGGTCGGAGATGATCTGCTGCCGGAAGGAAAGCCGGAAGCGGTCGAA
The DNA here is from genome assembly GCF_057808535.1 of Blastopirellula sp. SH421. Classification (NCBI taxonomy): domain Bacteria; kingdom Pseudomonadati; phylum Planctomycetota; class Planctomycetia; order Pirellulales; family Pirellulaceae; genus Blastopirellula; species Blastopirellula sp. SH421. Next base: position 5,341,475 of record NZ_CM173712.1, on the reverse strand, counting down.
CTGGAGCCGGGGACACATGCGATTTATTTACGAATTGATCCGGCGACATTTCCTGCCAAAACGCTACGAGTGACGGTCGATCGACCGACCGATTCGCATGCAGAGTACACCGTTGTGAGCGGCGCCTAATCGGAAAATTACAGCGTATGGATGCGGTTGTTCTTTCGTGTGAGCACGGCGGGAATGAAATTCCGTCCGAGTATCGTGCTAGATTTTGCGACGCCGAGCAGGTCTTGGCGTCGCATCGCGGTTGGGATCCAGGCTCACTAGAGATGGGGAACGCTTTCCAGCGTTCGACCGGAGCGCCGCTGGTTGCCGCGACCGTTTCGCGGTTGGTGGTCGAGCTGAATCGTTCGCTCGGCCATGCACGACTCTTTTCAGAATTTATGCAGGACCTCTCTGCTGCCGAAAAGCAGCAGGCTCTCGCCAAGTACTACGAGCCTCATCGATCGCGTGTCCAACAAGCGATTGATGAGTTTCGCGACGCCGAGCGGCGCGTGATCCATCTGTCGCTGCATACGTTTACGCCCGAGCTTAACGGAGAGGTTCGCAATGCCGAAATCGGACTGTTGTATGATCCGGTAAGACCAGGTGAAAAGTCCTTCTGCGCCGCTTGGCGAGCGCGGATTTTGGCGGTGCGGCATGATCTGCGCGTTCGCCTTAACTATCCTTACCAGGGGAAAGCGGACGGACTCACGACATCGCTACGTAAACAGTATCGGGACGAACACTATCTTGGCATCGAACTAGAAGTCAATCAGCGGCTGGTAGCTGATGACGATGCCTGGCGAACGTTGATCACGGACCTGGCGCAAACCTTTCTAACGGGCGTACGACGTGTTGTTAGCTAGTTCGAGCGAGATCGATTGCTCTAGCTCTTTCAGCAGGTTGCTGACGCTTTCGGCCAAATCGGCCTCCGTGCGATTTTCCAGCAATTCGCACGATTGCGTTTCGTACTCCTGATCTTGCAGTCGATTGAACCAGCGCAGAAGCGAACCACGACTGACCACACCGGTCGGACGGCCATCGCGCACGACGACCACGCGACGAATCGACGCGCGAATTAAGAAGTTCGAGATTGTTTCGACCGTGTCATCTTCATGAAAGTAGACAACGTCAGAACTCATGGACGAGCGAATGGACTGATCCCAGCGTGACACGTCGGTCATATGACGCATCAGGTCTTTTTCGGACAACACGCCGCAAAGCATGCCATGTTGATCGACGACCGGCGCCGAGTTGATCCGGTAACGAAGCAGAAAGCGAAGCGCTTCTCGCGCCGTGTCGCTTTCATGTAGCGTCACTATCGGGGAAGTCATCACCTCATGAGCCAAAGCGCTCGCCATCGGCGTTCCCCATTCGTTGACAGAAGAAGGGAGCGGAGCCGCTTGGGCAGTTGACGAGTGCCGCACGACGCGATTGCGTCCCAACTGTTTCGCAACCGCTAACGTCTCTTCGGCCAATTGAATCAAACTATCCAAGTTGGTCGTATCGGCATGCGCCTGGGCGACGCCAAAGCTGACGGTTGTCTGTAGCTTTTCGCCGTTCACTACGGGAGCGTTTCCCGCGAGCACTTTACTAAGTCGTTCGGCGAATTGGGCCGCTTGAAATTCATTGGATTCGACCATCGCCACCAGGAAACGGTCGCCTGCCAATCGGCAGACGTAGTCGGTTAGACGCGTATGCCCTTGGGTGAGCTGAGCGACTCGTTGAATCACTAGATCGCCAGCTTCAAAGCCATATTTGCGGTTGATTTCATCGAATCCGTCGATGTCGAGCATAATGCACGAGAGCGGGAGATGATATCGAATCGCGCGGAACCATTCGCGTTCTAGTTGTTCGTCCAATTGGCGACGTGTCGCCAAGCCGGTCAGGGGATCGTTGCGCGACAATCCGGCGGCGCGCGATTCGAGCGCGACAACGCGTGAAGCGGCATGCAACCGAGCTAACAGCTCATTGCGATCCAACGGCTTTTGCATGAAATCATCCGCGCCGGCGTGAAAGGCTCGCAGTTTTGTCTCAGGCCGAGAATCGGAGGTGATGACGATCGTATAAATGTAGTTCGTGCGTAGCGAATCTCGCACCCAGCGACAGACCGTTTCGCCATCAATGGTCGGCATAATCCAGTCCGTAACCACGTACTGCGGTTGGTCTGTCTGAATTGCTCGCAGCGCGGAAGCGGCGTCGACGCAAGTTGTCACTTCGTAGCCGGCATCGGTCAGCCACTTTTCGAGCAGCCGCCCAAAACTAAAATCATCATCGATCACCAGCACTTTAGGATTGGTCGACATCGGAGAAGCGGAGTACTCCAGTGACCGACGAAAACGGGGCTTCGCCAATTGGCGACTAGAGTTGGAACGATTTTCGCTCGTATTTTGCTCGGCGATCGCGACGAGCTTGTCATAACATTGAAAAAATGCCTGAATGACGATCGGATCGAAATGCTTGCCGCTCTCCGAAATGATCATGTCGTGGGCGTCTTGGCATGCCAGCGCTTCTTTGTAGACCCGTTTCGAGGTTAACGCATCAAAGACGTCAGCGACGGCGACTATTCGAGCGCTGAGCGGAATGTCGCGCCCCTTTAGCCCCGTGGGATAGCCCGACCCATCCCAGCGTTCATGATGATGTCGTGCGACCACGGTCGCCATGCGAAAGAAGTCCCCTCTCGGACTGCTGTGCGCGACTTCTTCGAGCGTACGAGCGCCGATTTCAGCGTGACTTTTCATCACCTCGTATTCGTCCGGAGTCAGTTGGCCTGGCTTCAGCAGGATCGCATCGCTAACGCCGACTTTGCCGATATCGTGCAGCGGGCTTGAGCGATACAGATCGGACAAAAACGCATCGTCAATTTCGTCACTATATTCGCTTTTGAATTGAAGTTGTTCGGCCAGAATCTGCGAGTAGGCGCGGATGCGGACCAGATGTTCGCCGGTCTCGGTATCGCGTGAATCGGCCAGCTTCGCCAGTGCGAACACGGCGATATCTTGCGTCGCTTCGATCGCTTGAGCTCGCGAATCGACAATGCGTTCTAGCTCGTGGGAGTATTTTTGCAGCTCATCTTCCGCCTTTTCGGCGCGGGCAATCGCGTCTTGCAATCGCAAGTGAACCCGGATCTTGGCTAGCAGTTCTTGACGATTAATATTTTTGGGGACGAAATCGACAGCGCCGCTTTGGAAGACCGCAATCCGCTTTTCCGGATTGTCTGTGCTGCTGAAAATGAGAACTTGGGCCAGCTTGCAGCATTTTAGTCGACGCAGTTCTTCGCAAATCTGGCCGCCATCGCCATCGGGCAAGTGCAAGTCGAGCAGGATCAGATGCGGCTGAAAGTCCTCGACAATCTCGCGACACTCGCGTGCATTGGCTGCGAACGCTACTTGGTAACTCGCTTCGAGCAACTCCCCCAACTCAAATCGAGTGAGCGGTGAGTCGTCGACAACTAAAATGCGATGTTGCATGGGAAATCCAATCCAGCCCCCTGGATTTATACGCGTTTCGCGAAAGCCGCCGGCTCATCGACCTGAGGAGCGTATTAAAACGATAGGGCGCAGCCTCGTTGCGGCAATCCGAAGTGGACTGTACGGCAGCGGATTTCCAGAGTCGTGGGGGAAGAATTGCTATAACCGTTACGACCCGATAGCGATCACCCGGTGAAAGTGCAGTTGCACCTCGCCGTCCACTACGCGACGAACCCCCTCAACCAAACAGCGGGGTTCGTTGTCTTCTTGACCAAGCCGGATAATATCGTCCAGCTTCGTCCCCGGAGGCGTGGTGAACGTCGACTGTTGGATGATTTGATTGCCGGCATCCAATTCGGGGACAATAAAGTGACACGTTGCGCCGTAGGTCAGCATGCGGACTGCAAATGCGTCGTGATAGGGACGGATGCCGGGAAAGCTCGGCAGCAAGCCATGATGCAAGTTGATGATTCGCCCCCCTGCATATTTCCAACAGCTGCTGGCCGGTAGGACTCGCATATATCGAGCCAAAATGACATAGTCGACATCAAACTCATCCAGGATGTCGATCATTTGATCGTCGTCGGTTTTCCCTTGGTGATCACCCACGTTGCGCCATTCAACCCCAAATTGTTCGGCCAGACCGCGACAAGCGTCACGATTGCCAATCATGATTGCCGGTTCCGCTTTTATCAGCCCATCACGCATCGCTCGTAACAGCGCCAGCGCCGGCTCTGGCCGATAGGTGGTGCAAATCGCCAGGCGCGGACGCTCTTTGCGAACTTCTGGGGTCCAGACGCGTATCGACAGATTTTTCAGACGCGCGATCTCGGCTAGCGCCATGCGTAACTGATCGACTTGGGCATTTTCTAGCTCAATCCGCAACAACATGGCGAAGATCGCTTCTTCGTCATGATCGTACATCTGGATTTCGGCGATGTTTGCGCCCAGACTCGTGGCATAGTGGATGATGGGGTCAGCCAGGCCGACGTTATCAGGACCAACCGCAGTAATGACGATGCGCATCGCGAATTGCTGGGGGGAAAGAGGCGAAAGAGGAAACATTGCCCGGCGACTGGGCCGGCGACCTTCTAATATGCCACAAAATTCCTAACCTGCCGTGGGGAAGCTCGGGAGACTGGTCGCAATCTGCAGGTTTTGCTAGATTTACCTTCCAAGCGAACGACGCAAATTCGCTATTTTTTCAGCTCCCCCGCCGGGGAAAGGAATGCGGCAATGTCGCTTGCCAAACGAACCAAACCCTATCGTGAAGACCTGAAGCCGGGCGAAGTACTGTGCGAACATTGCACCGCCAAGTGCTGTCGTTACTTTGCATTGCCGATTGATACGCCGGACGAAATGACCGATTTCGAGTTCATTCGGTGGTATCTGCTGCACGATCGCGCCTCGGTATTTGTGGATGGCGCGTCGTGGTACTTGCTGGTTCATACGACCTGCAAGCATTTACGCGACGATAATATGTGCGGGATCTACGAGACGCGACCGCAAATTTGTCGCGACTACACCACCGAAAATTGCGAATACGAAGATGACTGGGTCTACGACATGTACTTTGAGACTCCTGAGCAAATCTGGGAGTACGCCGAGGCGATGGCGCCACGCGGCGCTGGTCAAAGCATTCGTAGCCGCAAGCCGCCGCTGTTGCCGATCCTCAGCTAGCGCGACTCTCGCATTTCATTTTCCCTCAATCCATCACGGGCGGGCCAACCGCCCGTCTTTTTGTTCCTGGTAAACCGATGTCTGAAAAAGCAAAGCTAATCCAGCCCCGCACGCTGAAGGGCTTCCGCGACTATCTGCCCGAAGCGATGATGCCGCGTGAGCGACTGATAGACGCCGCGAAGCAGGTCTATCGCTCCTACGGTTTCGCCCCGATTGATACTCCGGCGCTGGAGTACGCCGAGGTTTTGAGCGGCAAAGGAAGCGATGAGACCGATCGTCAGATGTATCGTTTCCAGGATCATGGGGGGCGAGATGTTGGACTTCGCTTTGACTTGACCGTCCCGTTGGCGCGCTTCGCCGCGCAACATGTCGGAACTTTGGGAACGCCGTTCAAACGCTATCACATCGCTTCGGTCTGGCGCGGCGAAAATACGCAGCGTGGCCGCTATCGCGAGTTCATGCAGTGCGACTTTGATACGATCGGCACCAAGTCGCTGGTTGCTGACATTGAGACGGCGCTGGTCATTCATGACCTCATGCGGGCCATCGGCTTTGAAGGCTTTCAGATTCGCGTCAACAATCGTCAAGTGTTGAGCGGCGTGCTGGAGAAACTGGATCTAGCCGAAAAGTCGACCGAGGTGCTGCGCGCACTCGACAAGCTGGCGAAAATCGGCCGCGAGAAAGTCGCCGCTGAGATGATCGCCGCCGCAGGCGCGACCGCCGCTCAAGCCGATCAGGTGTTAAAGCTGGCCGAGGTTTCTGGCTCTAACAGCGAAATTTTAAAGCAGCTGGAGCCGCTGGTCGCCGGATCCGAAAAGGGAGAAGCAGGGCTATCTCAACTGCGCGAACTGCTTGAAGCGACCGCGGCAGTCGGTGTGAGCGATGCGCGCTTGGCGATCGATGTCTCGATCGCGCGCGGTCTCGACTACTACACCGGCACGATTTTTGAAACTTTTCTGGACCAACTACCGGGCATCGGCAGCGTTTGCTCTGGCGGCCGTTATGACAATCTGGCCAGTCTCTACACCAAAGAGCAACTCCCCGGCGTGGGGGCTTCGCTTGGCTTGGATCGTTTGTTGGCGGCGATGGAAGAACTGGGGCTGATCGAAAAGGTGAGCACACCGGCGCCTGTCTTTATCCCGTATTTTGACGAGAAAAGCCTGAACGCCTATCTGGTTCTGGCGGCGCAACTACGTGCGGCAGGGATCGGCGTCGAAGTCTATCCCGAAGCCAAGAAGCTGGGGCAACAACTGAGGTACGCCGATCGTCGCGGTTTTAAAATCGCGATCATCGCCGGCGACCGCGAACTGGCCGAAAGCAAATGCCAGGTGAAAAACTTGGTCGCGGGGGAGTCGACTGACGAGTCCCTTGCTGCTGGCGCCGCCGCTGTGATTGCTCAAATCGAAAAGATTCTCGCGTCATCCTAAAACAGGGTGACAAACTGTTGTCACCACAGGTTGGCAAACTAAGAGCATCAGCTCGCCGCCGTGGAGACAACCCAATGACGATCCGCTCGAATCATTACGAAGCTGCTTTTGAGGCTTACCTGCGCCATCTTCAAACCCCCTATGTGGCGGTCGACGAGTCGCGCCGTTCGATTGCCCCGAATGGCTCGATTAAGAACGTCGACTTTATCGTTTCCCCCTCCGGGAACGAGATGTCGTGGCTCGTCGATGTCAAAGGTCGTCAGTTTCCGTCGGGGCGCAAGAACCGCTACTGGAAAAACTGGGCGACTATTGATGACCTGCAAGCGATGGCCCAATGGGAGTTGTTGTTTGGCCCACAGTTCAGAGGTCTGTTTGTTTTTGCCTACTGCGTGACCGGCGACATGGCCCCGTTGCCGCAAAATTTTCTGTTCCCGTTCAAGGGAGAGATCTATGCGTTTGTCGGTGTCCGGATTGATCTGTACGCCGCTTGGGCGCGACGGATCTCGCCCAAGTGGCGGACTATCGCAATGCCGACTACGGCGTTCCGGCAATTGGCGCAACCGCTGAAATTGTTCCTGGAGACGCCAATCATCTCTGGAGGTGATTTTGATCGGCGACGCGCCACGGAGATGGCGCCTTCTTATTAGTCGCTAGAAATCCCGTATTCATCCGCCTTCTTTTTGACCGTAGTGCGGTGCATGCCGAGCGTTTTGGCAGCCGCGACAAATTGCCCCTGATGGTTTTCTAATGCAGCACGCAGCAGCGGCGGTTCGACCAACGCTAGCAGCTGGGCATGTAAATCATCAATCGACTCGCCGGTTGCTAGTTGCTGCTGCGCCCAAACGCGGATCAGTTCGGCAAGATCAACTTGACCTGTGGTATTGAGCGGGGGCGCCGCCGCTGGCAGATGCTCGACGCGGATCGCATCTCCCATGCTGACAATCTGGGCGTGTTCCAGCGCGTTTCGCAGTTCACGCACGTTACCGTACCAGGGACGACGTTTTAGTTCGGTCAGAGCCGCCGTGGTGATCGCCGCGCCCTGGCTGTTGGATCCAAGCTGCGCGAGAAAGTATCTCGCGAGTTCCGGAATATCATCCACACGCTCGCGCAGCGGGGGAAGCTGCAATCGGAATGCGCTCAAACGAAAATAGAGATCATGCCGGAACTCTCCCTCTTCAACTCTACCCAACAAATGGCGATGCGTCGCCGAGACGACTCGAAACCGGGTTGGCACCGGTTGGCCGCCGCCGACCGGCGTGACTTCCCCATGTTCCAAAGCCCGCAATAGTTTGACTTGGGCAGCGGCGGGAATATCGGCCACTTCATCCAGGAACAAGGTTCCGCCGTTGGCGAGTTGCAAGTAGCCTGGCTTGGCGTTGTGCGCATCGGTAAACGCGCCCCGGGTATGTCCGAACAATTCGCTCTCGACCAGCGTCGGGCTGAGCGAGGCGAGGTTCACCGCGATGAAAGGTCCGGTCGAACGAACGCTATGCTGGTGAATGGCGCGGGCCGCCAACTCTTTGCCAGATCCGCTTTCGCCTTCGATCAAGACGCAAGCATCGGAGCCTGCGGCTTGGGCGATTTTTTTAAAGACGGTTTGAATGGATGGCGACTTGCCCACCATCCCATCTGGAGAAACGATCGTTTCGCCAGCGTTCATCTCGATGGTCGATTCACGCGGCGCGAGCGCACGTTCTAGCGTTCCCATAATGGTCGCCGCATCGAACGGTTTGACGATGTACTCAAATGCGCCGCTCCGAACAGCAGCGACCGCGGTTTCTAAATCACCGAATGCCGTGATCAAAATGATCGGAACATTTTGCGATGCTTGACGGATCGCATCGATCGCTTCAAGCCCTGACATGCCAGGCAACCGGACGTCAAGCACGATCGCAGCGGGTTGAATCGTCTTGAGCTTTTGCAACGCTTCTTCGGCTGACGCAGCGACTTCGGCGTGGTGCCCTTTGGCTTCGGCTAGTGAACTGACGGCCCAGCAGACGCTGGGTTCGTCGTCGACGATAAGAACTTCCGCCATCGCTTATTCGTTTCTCGTATCGGTCAGATGAATTTCAAATCGTGTTTCGCCGTTCTCCCGGCGATAGGTTGCTTCGCCATGGTGAACTCGTGCAACCTCACGGACGATCGTTAAGCCGAGACCAACCCCTTCGCGCTTTGACGTGATCAGGGGGTCAAACGCGACTGACGCAATCTCTTCAGGCAATCCAGGGCCGTTGTCGGTTACCGTTAATCGCACGCCTCTGGGCTCTCGGATTAGCTCTAGCCGGACTTCTCCCTGGGCGGGTTGGTCGCCGCGCGGATGCCCTGCAATTGCTTCGACAGCGTTGGTCAGCAGGTTGACAATCACGGTCTGCAACAGAGTCGCTTCTCCCAGCAAGGGATAGCTCCCTTCGCCGATAAACGTCACGTTGACATGGTGGTGCTGCGCCAACGGGCGGACGAGCGGCAAGGTTTCCAGCACTATCTGACGCAAGTCGAGCGGCTCGAAGTCGCGGCGTTCTTCTTTGCCAAAATTGACGATTGCCCGCAAGTGGGTCGAAATCAACGCCAGCTGTTGGTTGGCGATCGCCATGCCTTCGTCGTGCGCTTGGGGACATTGTAACGCGTGAATATCAAGGGCCAACTTGCACCCGGTCGCAGCGTTGCGAACCTGATGAGCGAATCCTGCGCCCAATTGACCCAAGACGCGAGTTCGCTCTAAAGTCCGAATCTTTTCGTCGTAAGCGGTAAGTTGCTCGGCCAGTTGATTGACGGCATCCACCAAGTCGCGGACTTCGTCATTGGTCATGCGGGCAGGGATGGGGGATGCGTCTCCGGCTGCGATCCGTTCGACTTGTTTGCGGAGTTGAGCGATCGGTGCAGTAACATTTCGAGCCAGCGCGAAAGCGACGATGCCCAGCACCAGAAAGCCTGCCAAACCGATCCAGAACGGTGGGCCAGCAGCGGCAGACCAAGCTTTGCGGTAGGAGTCGACCGGATAAAACATATGCAGAACTTGCCCTTGCTGGGGCAAACCTTGCAGCGTCACTGCGGCATGAAAATATGCTTGCTTGTCGATCGAGATCTCTTCGCCCAACGCCAAGTCTTCGATCGAATCAGTCACCGTCAGTGCTGCGAGCTGTTCCGAACGCAAGCCGTTGAGCGTTGAACGGAGGAGCTGCCCCTCGATCGAGACGGCATACTGGGCCCCAGAGAGCCCCTTCATCTGCTCCAGCACCGCTTCGCTCAGGGGAAATGTCGCCGACTGCAGGACGGTCGCTACATCACGCAGACGCGTCTCAATCCGAGCTTTGGCGTTGGCCACCGACAGTTGGGCTGTCACCAGCGTTACGCCGATCATGATCACCAACAACACGGCGGCGAACGGAAGTAACAGTTGGATTCGAAGCGGCCAGCGCATTTTAGGAAGCACGTCATGGGCAGAGGAGGACGAATCTATCTATCGTAATCGAAAGCGGAAATTGCTGCTGCGTGTCGTCTATTCCGTCATCGATGTCGGTTAATTCGACAATCAAAGGTCGGCTTTCCATGAACTGGGGATCCTCGCATGCGTAAATTCCTACATGAAGGAATTTTAAGGAAACTGGCACTAGGATTGCATAAGCAATGGCATCCCCAACCCTTTGCAGCGGAAAAGTAGGAGAGTGTCTTGAACATCAGCGCGGTACCAAAGCGTGGTTTTACCCTGGTTGAGCTATTGGTGGTGATCGCGATCATCGGCGTGTTGATCGCCTTGCTGTTGCCTGCGGTGCAGCAAGCACGCGAAGCGGCGCGGCGTATGCAGTGCAGCAACAACCTGAAGCAGCTTGGTTTGGCGATCCACAACTACGAAAGCACCTACCGCAAATTGCCGGCCAGCGTGATCATCGATCAGGGGTCGGCCAGCAACAACGGAGCTTGGGGAGTTCACGGGCGAATCTTGACGATGCTCGAACAAGGAAGCCTGTACGACCAAGTCGATCTCAACACCGCTTGGGACTTTCAAACCGCCATCAGCAACATCAAGATCCCCGGCTTCGCCTGTCCTAGTGATCCTGGTTCGGATCAAGTTCGCGATCCCGGCGGCGGCAAGTCGCTGCTGTATCCGACCACCTATGGTTTCAATATGGGAACTTGGCTGGTCTGGGATCCAGCGACTCGTAAAGGGGGGGACGGCATGTTCTATCCCAATAGCCATCTCTCGTTCGCAGCCGCGACCGATGGAACCAGCAACACCCTACTGGCGGCAGAGGTCAAGTCGTGGACTCCTTACACACGGAATTCACAACCGCCGGCGACAACGATTCCCAATGATGTGGCTGCTGCCGAAGCGGCGGTCGTCGCCGCATCTTCCGAGTTCAAAACGGATACCGGGCATACCGAATGGCCTGATGGTCGCGTTCATCACACCGGCTTTACCGCGACGATGGCTCCCAATACCTACGTCAAGTTCAGCAGCGGCGGCAAAGACTACGATGCCGACTACAACTCGTGGCAAGAGGGAAAAACCGGCGGCAGCGCCGGACCAACCTACGCGATTATCACTTCTCGTAGTTGGCATCCCGGCGTTGTACAGGTCGCGAGGCTGGATGGATCGGTCTCGAGCGTCCCTGAGACGGTCGACTTGGCTACTTGGCGGTACATGGCGACACGCAGCGGGGGCGAAGTGATACCGGCGAACTAGCGTTTACATACTCCGCGGGGCTATATTGGCAATCTTTGACCGCGGAGGCAGTGGGGAATTACTATAGAGGATGCGGGTTCGGGCGAAGCAGCGCATACTGGCTCGCCCGAAATTTCACTATCCTCGACTCTCGTGTGGCTTCCATGATTGCCAAGCTGACCAAGCTGCGTTGTCCGCGATGCAGCAAAGCACTCGGAATTCCTCGCAAACTGGCAGGCAAGACCTTCCCTTGTCCAAAGTGCGGCGCGACCTTTTTGATCGCAGAGAATCTGACGCATTTGCGTCCATTGACCGCTTCTCCAGAAGAAGAGCCGGTGGTCGCCGAAGTGGTCGAACCGCCGCTGGCGGAATCGGTAGAAAAGCCAAATTCATCCATGTTTCTGTGGTTGATCCTTGTCATCGGCGGCGGACTTATGCTGTTGCTGCTAATCATGATCGCCGCAGTGGTGATGACTCTGTCGGCGGCAGGCCCCAGTGCAGCGACGCCGACCAAGCCGCATGTCACGACGGAATCAATTGGAACCGATCAGCAGAAAGCAGGCGAACCAACCGAAGGTCATTACGACAGAACCATCGCAGAGCCGATCGAGGCTGCACCAAACGCCGCTGCGCAACCGCAGCCTGACGCTAGCCTCAATGCAGAGCCATCCGAGGACGAATAGATCAACCGATTCGTAGCAGCTTGCGGCGCTGTTGTTTTTCTGTGACTTTAGGTCAAGAGTTTCATTTGAATGATTTCACTGGCGTTTTGCAGTCGGCTGATTGGTTCAAGTGGGTGTTTCAGGCTCCAAAGCAATTGAGACCAGATGACAGTTTGCGGAAATGGATGAGACTCGGTTTTCCTCGGTAGGCGCATGCCGAATTTTGCTGGAACAGGGATCGAAACTTGGCCTAGTGCGAGCATGACAAGCATTCGATACAGCTCAAAATGTTGCTTAATGGTTCCGACCGGAGAACCGTCGCGATAGCGCAGCAGCTTCCCTCTGCCATTGGGATATTGCGTATCGGCGAAAATGCTCCACCGCACTTCGCGTCCCTTGGCTTCTTTCGGCACGTTGACGAGCAAAGTAGTGACCGCAAGTCCGCCCCCAGGTAGTGTGATCGAAACGTCGGGCGGAATCGGAATCTGGCCAATGCCGGTTGGCGATTGCAGGAGCAGAGTAGTCTGTGCGAGTGATGAGTAACGATTTTGTGCGACGATACGAAAGAGAAAAACCTCGGTCGTCTTGTCGACTTCGCCATAAAAGGTGAAAGTCACTCCGCTGCGTTCAAAGATCAAATTGTTAGCAAAGTATCGCCGCAAAAAATCGGGGGCCTTATCAGGGATCCGCATCATTACAGCAATGATTGCGATCGCGACGAGAAACCCTAACACACAAAGCGGAAAAGCAATTTGCATGGCCCAAGCTGGTTGTCCAGGTTCGTCCATCAGCCAAATGATCCCAATGAACATAATTGGGATGAACGTGGCGACAGCGATGACTGCCATAAGATTGCGTAAAGCTAGGAACATCGGAGAGACAGCTCCTCGGTGAATGTAAATCGAGTAGCGGCTTAATTTTAGCGTCCACTTTTCAACGTACCTAGAACAAAGAAAACCGCCTGAGATGCTTCACGCTTCTCAGGCGGTTCCTGTTTGCCAACGTCGTTGAGGTGGAACAATCGTCGTCAGACGGCGATCTGTTCTTCCATCTCTTTCGCCAGCCGCTTTCGAGCGACATGCAAACGACGCTTGATGGTGCCAATTGGCGCATCAAACTCGTCGCTCATCTCACGCAGCGACTGACCTTCGACGTAAAACGCTCGCAGCGTTTCGCGGTCGAGATCACGCAGTTGGGCCAGGCCCGAGTGCAGGGTCTCGGCTCGTTCGCCGTCGATCAACGCGTGCAGCGGAGTCCGGCGATCGACGCAAGTCGCCGCCAGGGTGTCCGGCTCGGTCGCGATGTCAGGAGGACGTCGCACGGCGCGGTTGATCGCCATGCGGACGGTGATCGATCGCAACCAGCCGGGGAAAGCCGCCGGCTCACGCAGCTGATCAATCTTCTGCATCGCTTGGATGAAAACGTCCTGGCACAGCTCTTGCGCTTCTGCGTAATCCCGCAGTCGCTTCAGCGCGATCGCGAACACGACCCCCTGGAACTGCTCGACCAATTGGCCGAAAGCGTCACGGTCGCCGATTTGCGACGCCGCAACCAGGGTGATCATCCGCTCTTTTTCGTCGATTTGCGTGTGGTCAGTCATGGGAAACTCTCTCTCTCGTATGGTTTTGTATGGAACTGCTGAGGACGCAGAGGCGGCGGCAGGCGAAGGTGCGTGCGACCGCGATTCGGGCGAAGAGCAGGAGGCTTCTTGGAGAGCGCGAAAACAGACCAACAGGGTGCTGTCAACGCGATCCAAGAGCGACTAGCTCAGGCGCCGTCGGGGCGAGCCTTGCAGACGAGAAGCGAGACAAATTGTCTGACGCGGATGCGTCTTAGCTTCTGCCTATCCAGGCCGGCGACACTTCTGGTCGCACGGAGCCCCAACTAAACGCCGGCTGTAGTTGGCCTAGTTGCATTGGTTTTTGTTCCAATGAACCTGATAGCCAACACTCGCCGCCGAGCCATGACGGTTTCAGACCGCCGCCCTGCTTATTGGGCGGTGTCAGATGGGTCATGGCGTGACCATAGAGACGCATACACGTGAAGAACCCATCACGAGCGACATCAACGGCGACCACGGCGACGCGGGCGACTGCAGCGACAACAATGTTTTCGCGGATGTTGATAATGTCGTTACGCATTGTGAGTTCCTCCTACGCGGTTTGCGCAGTGAGAGAGTGAATAAGAAGTCTTCCCCCGACCTACCCTGGTGGGGAACATTGAAATATAACGCGCCGCCGAAGCTTCAGCAACTTTGTGAAATAATTACCGAAGTCGGTTCTCTAACCGCAACGTGCAGTTAGCTTGGCACACCAATAAGACGATACTTCGTCGGATTGGTTCACACGCTACGGACATATTTTCTAAAAATCTTGCGCCCAGAACGTACGGTTGTTCACACTTTGTCGCAAGTCTTTACAGTGAAACATCTTGCATGAAATGGATTCTGGCTGGAAACTTAGGCCGCAGCGAGGATTCTCTCGGCAAGAGACGAACGGCGACTCTTTGGATAGGGTGTGATTCTCCTAATTTAGCCGCTCATCACACCCAAATTCGATTACCGGTGTGGTTCGGGCTTCGAGTTTTCTCCTACAGGCTCTATGTGATTTTGGGAGCGATTCAGGCGAAGCGATTGGGCCGGTTCGTGCGGCAATTTCGGGGGCGCTTCGTTGCCGCCAACGCCGGTTATACGGTTGTTAAGAGATCGATCAATTCCCTAGACTTCCTTTCCTACCTTGTGTGATGACTATCGCCGCCAGCCAGATTGACCCATCGCGGACTAATCCGCCTGCGGCGTCACACACGAGTTGGCCGATTGAGTTAGTCGTGATCGTCCCGGCGATCGTTGCACTTTCCCTCTCTGCCCAAGCCCCAGGCTGGGTACAGATGTGGTTATCCGCGGGATCGATTTATCTCGCTTGTAAGTGGATCACTTGGAGTACGACCTCGGTCAGTTCAACCCCTGCCCGAAATCTTGCCTATTGGTGGGCTTGGCCAGGACTTGATGCGCCAGCCTTTCTCACCATCCAACCCAAGCCCCCGATCCCATCGCCGCTGGTTACAGAATGGGCCTTTGCCGCGCTAAAAACGGCGCTCGGGGGATTTCTGTTGGCTACCGCGATAGGCTGGGCTGATTGGTTACATCCACTGGCCGTCGGATGGCTGGGGATGTTTGGGCTGATTTTCTCGCTACATTTCGGTTTATTTCATCTGCTCTCTTGTTGGTGGAGAAGTCGCGGAGTCGATGCGCCGCGTTTGATGAATGCTCCGCTGGCGGCGACGTCTCTATCCGACTTTTGGAGCCGACGCTGGAATGTCGCGTTTCGTGATCTGACACATCGTTTTTTATTTCGACCGTTGGCTGCTCGCTTTGGTCCACAGTGGGCCGTGATCCTTGGCTTTTTATTTAGCGGCGTCTTGCATGATGTTGTCATCTCGATCCCGGCCGGAGGGGGTTATGGCTGGCCAACAGGTTACTTTGCGCTGCAAGGGGGCGCAATCCTGCTCGAGCGTAGTCGCTTCGGAAAACGTGTTGCGCTGCATCACGGAGTGCGGGGAAGGGTATTTGCCGCCGTCGTGTTGATCACACCGATCACCTGGCTGTTTCACCGGTCGTTTGTCGAGCAGATTATCGTCCCGATGCTGCTCGCGTGGAAAGAACTCGGATGAGTCTCGAACTCGAAACGATGTTGCGAATCGTCGGCGGCATGCAATTGTGCGTGCTGTTTGCCTCGGCGCTGGTCCCGTTTCAGCTTAACTGGAAAGCAGAATTGGCCTGCTTATCCAAGCTCCACCGCCAAATGTATTGGGTGTACGGGGGATACGTTGTGCTCTCGATCGTCGCTTTTGGACTAATCAGTTTGCTGAACGCGGCCCAGTTAGCCGGCGGAGACTTTTTGGCGCGTTCGTTTTGCCTGTACGTCGCCATCTTTTGGGGACTGCGCCTCCCGCTGCAAGCGGTCTTCGACGTGAAAGCCCATCTGACCACTTGGTGGTTGAAACTGGGATACCACACGCTAACGCTGCTGTTTGTCTGCTTTACGGTGATCTATGCCTATTGCGCACTGCGACCTTAAATCGCGGCAGACCGGACCGGACAGCTCCGTTGTTTTCTCTGTAAAGGTGTTGTCTGGACTGCGACGTTTTTTCAGCTGAAGTGCACAGCATTCGAGGTTCCGTCTTGCGCAGCAAACAAACCCGCCAACCACTCTCATGGTTGTCGGTCTTGATGTTGGCGTCTCTAAAATTCTTACCGTGTCCGGCCGCGCTTCACCCGCGGCCCGGCCGTGTTCCATTCTTCTCTTCGGTTTAGCCGCCGACACCAAAGATCGTCTCGACGTTGCCGCGTAGGACCAGGCGGCCTAGTTCCACCGCCCGTTCTTCGCTCCAGCCGCGGTCGATGACAAATCTTTCGGCCAAGACTTTGGCCAGGATTCGTTTGAACATGGCGAACTTGGGCATGCCAAATTCCAGCTTGTACATGTCGCTGTAGTAGCCGATCACTTTGGTTTGCGGGATCGCTTCGAGCCGCGCAGCCAAATCGTTTTCGATGTAGGCCGGCGTGTTGCTGTACCACCAGTGTCCGTTGGCGACGACGTTGGGGAAAATCCAGCTATAGCTGACCAGCTCTTGATTGGTGACGCTGGCTAACACCGACACGGGGAAGGTGACGTCGCTGAATGCGTTAAAGAGTTGGCGGTATTGAATCAGCGAGACGCGGCTGTCGTACAGGTCTTGCCCTTGATAGACGCCGGTTTCATAGACGCCGCGATTGACGCCGATCATCAGATCGAACGGCAGCTTGTGCTCACGACAACGTTCGGCCAGCGACCAAAAGACAAAGTTCGCCGCGGCGTGGCGATCGTGGGGATCGGCGTCATGGCCTTGGCCTAGGATGTTTTTGATCGCGATATCAGCGCGGTTATCGCTGACATAGTGCGGCGCAAAGTCAGGCGGTAGCGAGATCGCACATGCTTTGGCGTTATTGCTGACGAAGTGCGCAAACAGTTTGTCGAGCGCACTTTCTAATGCAGCGCGACCATTGACCGAAATGCCGGTCGCATTTTCTAGACGCTCGGCGACGGTCAATTTCGACAAATGAAAGACGAGGTCGTCAGTTCGCAAGCAAGGGATATAACGCGAAGTGTCAAAGCCCTCTAACGCGTCGTCAAAGTCGTTGGTCAGAAAGACCCCTTCCAACTTGCTTTCGCGCAGGACCGTCTCTTCCCAATCTTCGCCGGCCATCTTTTCGGCAGCGGTATCGTAGAGCGCCTCCCAATTGTCAGTGGTCAGCCGATCATCGGCGAAACCAAACATTTTCTGGGCGAACTCAATGAACCAACTGTATTGGATCGTGTTTTCGATCGGGCCGAAATTTTCGACCAAGCGGCGCACTTTTTCTTTAGGGTCGAGACCCGGCTCTTCGATCTGATCTTTCGGCATGCCGGCCGAGTGAGATAGCTCGGTGTAGTAGTGATACCCCAAGATATCTGCCAGCGTCGTTGACGCCGCACTCAGCGGATTGATATGCGAATGGGGGTCAACCAAGACGATTTGGTCTAGTTGTTCAAATAGCTGTTTTCGCAACTCAATCGACATGGGGCGCCGGCTCGTTGAGGTGTTGGATGACAAAAATCTCAGCGTAACTGAAAGAGATGTACATTTCATCCCCCAGGTAAGCCGGATACTGGGTGGCCGTTTAGGTCGTTAGCGGGAGTTCAGACAAGCGGAACTCCTCATATTTTGTGGCGAGCGTCGCTTCTAAACCGTCGAGCGGGCAAAACAAGAGTCGCACGCGGACTCGGCGAATCACTCCTTTTTCGAGCGACTCAGTAAACATGCGGACCGTCAGGTGGGTGGGTTCGACTAAGATTTCGTCGGCGTCGCCGGGGTAAAAGAGGACGCAGCAAACGGTTTCTTCATCGACCGTCACGGCGAGCGCTACTTCTTCTTCCGGTTCTAAGCTGGATTGGGCAGGGACCAAATGACCGGCCGCCAACCGAAAAACCTGTTGTGTCGGAAGCTTGATCGCCAGCGGCGCCGCATGGTCCAACAACGAGGTTTGTCGCGATAAGATGAATTCGCAGGCCGATTCGGTCGGAATTCCACGAATGTAGGCTTGGGTCCGGACAGGGACTTCCGGCGTATCTTCGCTGGTGAATACGAGATCGTCTTCGCGAATGTAGGCCTCCCAGGCGGGGGCATCTTGCCAGTCAATCTTGACCGTTTGAGTGCGACCCGAGTTGAGATCGCAGAGTCCGACCACCATTTGTTCGGCGAGGGTCACGCCTAAGAGAAGCGAAGCTGATTCGTACTCAAACGGGGCGGATGCCGATGCAGCCGACGTCCATAGAGATGCAGAAGGCATAAGGGGGCAAAGATTGAACGAGTGAGGAAATAAAAAAACCCCGTCGCTCACCAAGGTGAGTGACGGGGCCGGAACAGAGAAGAGGCCGAAATGGCGCCCACAGGGCGAGGCGTATGAAAAGTATGATGCCTTAATTGGCTGCTCTTCCACTCGTCATGATAACAAAGTAGTCGTCGTTGTCCACCTTTTGGTTCCCAAAATCTTCGGTGAAATTTTTGGATCGGTCATTCTCAATCGCTCGGGTAGTTCGCAAGCGGCCGGCTTCTTTTATCATTGGGGCAGACGGAGACCAACCAGGCGACCAAACTGGCCACGAGCCGAGGGGACCAAATGCCCGATTATTTAACGACTTGTGAAACGGCGGCCCGTGCTGCAGGACAGGTCTTGCTCGATTGGCAAGGGAAGTTTCGGGTCCGCGAGAAGGGACGCGCTGACCTAGTTACTGAGGCGGATGTCGAAGCCCAAAAAGCGATTCAAAAAATTGTGCTCGACGATTTTCCGGAACATGGATTCTTGGGAGAAGAGGAAGACCCGGCCAATGCCGCATCTGCTCAGTACGAATATCGGTGGATCGCCGACCCCCTTGATGGAACGACGAACTATGTCCATGGGCTAGCAAACTATTCGGTATCGTTGGCTTTGCAACATCGCGGCCAAGTGATTGTGGGCGTCGTCTATGACCCGGTGCGTGACCAATGCTTTGCAGCGGAACGCGGCCGCGGCGCCACCCTGAACGGTGAGAAACTGCAGGTCAGTGAGATTACCGAATTGGAGTATGCGTTGGTTGCGGCTAGTTTTGCCGCCGGCATTCAGCGCGACTCGCCTGAGATTCAGCAGTTCATCGAAGTTTTGGTCCGATGTCAGGCGATGCGGCGGCTTGGCTCGGCTGCTCTGAATCTGGCCTATGTTGCAGCAGGAATCTTGGACGCCTACTGGGCTTCGAGCGTTAAAATATGGGATATCGCCGCCGGCGTGTTGCTGGTCGAAGAAGCAGGCGGAATCATTCGTAGCGTCGGCGGAGGCCCGCTGGACTTGAATCACCCCAAGGTGCTCGCCGCATCGACCGACGCGTTACATGATCAACTACAAGCAACGATCCAAGTTTGACATCTGAGATCTGATTCGGAGCATTCTTCCCAATGCTGATTCGCCCTGAAACGCCGGACGATGTGCCGGCCATCCGCCAGCTATTGCTGGCCGCATTTCCGACCGCGATTGAAAACGAAATTGTCGATCAACTGCGCGACTGCGGCTGCGAGCAGTTGTCATTGGTTGGGGAAGTAGAAGGCAAAATCGTTGGTCAAGTGCTGTTTACGCCGGCGACGATCGAATCAGAAGGCCGCGTTATTCAGGGGTGGGGGCTTGCGCCGGTCTCGGTTTTGCCTCAGTCGCAGCGCCGCGGAGTTGGGGCGGCATTGATCGAAACAGGGCTCGCTCAACTGCGCGACAGCGGTGCGCTGTTTGTGATTGTGCTGGGCGATTCTGGCTACTATCAAAAATTTGGATTTCAACCTGCGTCACGGTGGAACGTCAAATCAGAGCTGGCAGGCGTTCCGGACGAAGCGTTTATGATGTTGGTCTACAAGCCAGATGCGATTGGCGTCGGCGGAATTGCCAAGTATCGCCCCGAATTTGCGTCAGCCGTTTAGGGTTGCATTTGCTAGCGAGCGGTTCGCTTGATCTTGACCTTTCTATTGCTTCTCTCTAGCTTTTCGCGAGAGGCCCAAAGTTCATAGGACGAACAAGCGGCCGAACAGTCTGCTGAACGCATTCATCAGGCTGCAAAACATGGAAGCATGGAGAATCAAGGATGAGCGCTCAAGAGTCGGCGGGCCGTCCCGCCTCGGTTCCGTTGTTGGATGTCGCCCGCGGCAATGCACCTTTGCAGACCGAATTTGTCGCGGCGCTGGAAAACGTCCTTCAGTCGGGCCGGTTTGTGTTTGGGCCTGAGGTTTTTGAATTAGAGCAGCAGATCGCAGAGGCTTCGCAGGCCAAATATGGAATTAGCTGCGCGTCGGGCAGCGATGCTTTGTTGCTCGCTCTGATGGCGTACGATATCGGCCCCGGCGACGAAGTGATCGTTCCTAGCTTTACCTTCTTTGCGACGGCCAGCGCCGTCTGGCGGTTGGGGGCCAAGCCGGTGTTTGCCGACATTGACCCGGTCACTTTTAATATCGACCCGGCGGCCATCGCCGCGGTCGTGACACCGAACACCAAAGCGATCATCCCGGTACATTTGTTTGGTCAGGCGGCCGACATGGCTTCGATCAACGCCATCGCCGCCGCGCACGATTTATGGGTGATCGAAGACGCCTGCCAGGCGATTTTGGCCGAATACGACGGTCAACCGGTCGGTTCGATCGGCGATGTGGGCTGCTTTAGCTTCTATCCGACCAAAAATCTGGGCGGCATGGGGGACGGCGGCATGCTGACCACCAATGACGAAGCGTTGGCGAACAAGCTGCGACTTTATCGTGGTCACGGGATGGAGCCCCGCTATTACCACTCGGTGGTCGGGATCAATAGCCGGTTGGATACGTTCCAGGCCGCCACGTTGTTGGTGAAAATGCCAAAGTTGGCCCAGTGGACCGAGATGCGCCGCGAAAATGCAGCTCGCTACAACGATTTGTTTCAGTCGGCCGGGATGGATGAGTGCGTGATTTTGCCGGTGGAATACGCCGACCACAAACATGCCTGGAATCAGTACACGGTTCGCGTACCGCAAGGTCGCCGCGATGCGCTGCGGAAGCACCTAGCCGACCACAAAATCGGGAGCGAGATTTACTATCCGGTCCCGCTGCATCAACAAGCCTGTTTCGCCAATATGGGGGAACATGCTTCGCTGGTCGAGACCGAAAAGGCCGCGTTAGAAGTGCTGAGCCTGCCGATCTTCCCCGAACTGACTGCTGCCGAGCAACAAGTTGTGGTCGAAGCGGTCGACAAGTTCTATTCGGCGATTCAAAAGAAAGCGGTCGCTTAAGCCGCTGCGTGTAGGTTCTAATGAACGAAGTCGCCCCCGCTACTGGCGGCGACTTCCCGCAAAGATCCCCTGATCCCCCGTTTTTCGCAACACTGAGCGGGGGGAATCGAAAATGATGGGCAATTGAGCGTATTTGTTGGACGCAACATGCGTCGATTTGTATAATCAGTTGTTGAGTCAAGCCAAATCCTTCCTGCCTGCGGCTTCTCTTAAGCTTCCTCGCCTGATTCCCGCCTTTTAATTGGATTCTGCCCCTTGCGATTTTCTTCGCTGCTATTGTCGATTGCGCTCATGCTAGCGGCTGTTTCGTCGCTGTTGGCCGAGCCTGCACGTCATCAGGCGAAATTTGATCAGCAAGTCAAACCGTTTTTAACGAAGTATTGTGCCGATTGCCATTCTGGTGATTTCGCCGAGTCAGGGGTCGATCTGGCTTCGTTTAACACGGCCGAGCAGGTGATGACCACTGGTCGCAAAAGCTGGCAAAAGACGCTTGATCTGCTGGCCTCAGGCACGATGCCTCCTAAAGAAGAAGCGCAGCCTTCGGCCGAAGAATTGGCCCAAACGCTGCAGTGGATCCGTGACGCGCTGGCTGACTACTCGTGCGATGGTCCGATTGATCCAGGTCGCGAGACGATCCGGCGTTTGAACCGTGTTGAGTACGAGAACACGATTCGCGATCTATTGGGGATAGAGTTTAAAGCGTCCGAAGAGTTTCCGGCAGATGATGTCGGCTACGGCTTTGACAACATTGGCGATGTTCTTTCGCTCTCGCCGTTGCTGCTGGAAAAGTATTACGATGCCGCCGAGACGATAGCTAATAAAGCAATTGTGACCGAACCGGCGAGCCTGATCAAAACCGATCGGCTGAATGATTTCAAACTGAAAGATGGGTCGAAGAGCGACGATCGTATTAGCTTTGCTTCGCACAATGTGGCGAAGACTGATTTTGAAGTCGCGACGCCTGGCGAATACAAGCTTTCGATTCGTGCTTTTGGCACGCAAGCCGGCGATCAGCTCCCCAATATGCACGTCAAATTTGACGACGTCAGCAAAGACATTGCGGTCGACGCGCAGCGCGGCAAAGAAAAGAGCTACGAGATCACCAAGCGGCTGAGCAAAGGGAAGCATCATGTGGAGATCTCGTTTACCAACGATTTCTACGATCCCGACAATCCCAATCCGCAGCGGCGCGATCGTAATCTGATGGTCACCAGCGTCAAGCTGGTTGGACCGCCAGACGTGAAGCCGACAGATTATCCCGAGTCGCATCGGGCGATTTTTATCGCTTATCCAGGGGAAGAGGGGGTCACGGCCGAAGCGGCGACGCGGCGCATTTTGACCCGTTTCGCATCCCGCGCCTATCGTCGTCCTGCTACGGCGGACGAAGTGAATCGCTTGTACCTGCTGGTCAGCAACTCGCAGTCAGGCGGCGCCAAGTTTGAAGAATCGATCCGCGATGGCGTGATCGCCATCCTTTGCTCGCCCAACTTTTTGTATCGGGTCGAAATGGATGAAAGCAAACAGCCGGTTCGCGAGCTTACAGAATATGAGTTGGCTTCGCGGTTGTCTTACTTCCTGTGGAGCAGCGCACCCGATCAAGAGTTGTTAACGCTGGCCTACGAAGGCAAATTGCGATCGCAGTTGGATCAACAAGTTGCTCGGATGATGAAGTCGCCGAAAAGTTCGGCTCTGGTCGAAAACTTCGCCGGTCAATGGCTGCAACTGCGCAACTTAGAATCGGCGAAACCCGATCGACGCCAGTTTCGCTCGTTCACGCCGCAGTTGGCCTTGGAGATGCGTCGCGAGACCGAGCTCTTTTTTGACTCGATCGTACGCGAAGACCGCAGCATTTTGGATTTGATCGGCGCCGACTACACCTACATCAACGAATCGCTCGCCAAGCATTACGGCATCAAAGACATCAAAGGGGATGAATTCCGGAAAGTGTCATTGAGCGACAAAGGTCGCGGCGGAATTTTGACGCAGGCCAGCATTTTAACGGTCACCTCCAACCCGACCCGTACTTCGCCAGTCAAACGGGGTAAATGGGTGTTAGAAAACCTACTGGGAACGCCGCCGCCGGATCCTCCGGCCGATGTGCCGACGTTAGAGGGGCAAAAAGAGTTGACCGGAACCCTCCGCCAGCGGATGGCCCAGCATATGGCGAACCCGGCCTGTGCGTCTTGCCACAAGCGGATGGATCCGATTGGGTTCTCTTTGGAAAACTTTGACGCGGTTGGGGCTTTTCGAGAAAAAGATGAAGGTCAAAAAATTGACGCCAAGGGAGAGTTGCCTGGCGGGATACAATTTGAAGGCGCCAAAGGGCTGCGCGAGGTTATCCTCAAGGATCACCGCGACGAATTTGTTCGCACGTTTGCAGAGAAGATGCTGACCTACGCTTTGGGCCGCGGTGTCGAGTACTACGACATGTGTGCGGTCGATTCGATTCAAGCTGAATTGGAACGTAACGATTACCGTTTCTCCGCGCTGGTGAAAGCGATCGTTCATAGCGATCCTTTCCAAAAGCGCCGCACGAATTAACGGATAGGGAGTCCGAGATGAACAGTAGCATTTCTCGTCGTACGCTGCTTCGTGGCTTTGGCGCCGCGATCGCGTTGCCCTGGCTGGATCAGATGGCGCCGATCGCTTCGGCGGCTGCGTCGACTGGGAAGCCGCCTGTGCGGATGGCCTTCTTGTACGTTCCCAACGGAGTCAACGTCGAGCAATGGCGTCCCCAAGGCGAAGGCGCTAATTGGCAGCTTTCTCCGACCTTGTCGTCGTTGAAAGACGTCAAGTCCGAGATGACGGCGTTCTCTGGACTGACGCTTCGCGGTGCGTTTGCGCTAGGAGACGGAGGCGGCGATCATGCTCGCAGCGTCGCATCGTTTTTAACCGGTTCTCATCCGAAGAAGACCGACGGCGCCGATATTAGTAATGACGTCTCGGTCGACCAATTCGCCGCGTCGCGCGTTGGATTCGCCACCAAATTTCCGTCATTAGAACTCGGTTGCGAACCGAGCGCTCAGGCCGGCAAGTGCGACTCTGGCTATAGCTGCGTTTACACGTCCAACATGGCTTGGCGCAACTCGACCTCGCATGTCGGCAAAGAGATCAACCCCCAGGCGGCGTTCGATCGTTTGTTCGGCAACGAGAATGGTAAAGAGTCGGCCGAGAGCCGCGCGCTGCGTCACAAGCGGAAGAAGAGCATTCTTGACTTTGTGATGGATGACGCCCAGCGTTTGAATCAAAAGCTAGGGAAGTCGGACCAGCGCAAGCTTGACGAATATCTGTATGCGGTACGCGAGATCGAACGTCGCGTACAGCAGTCGATCAAGCTGGATGGCGTTGAGGTCGATGTGCCGGACTATCCGCGTCCGGCAGGGGTTCCGGCCGATTACAGCGAACATGTCCGCCTGATGATGGACATGATGGTTCTGGCGTTCCGGACCGACATGACTCGGGTTTCGACCTTTATGTTCACCAACGCCGGCAGCAATCGCACCTACAACAACATCGGCGTCAGCGACGGTCACCACTCGATCTCGCATCACGGGCGCAACAAAGAGAAGCTTGAAAAGATTGCCAAAATCGACGCCTTCCATGTCGAACAATACGCCTACTTCGTCAAGGAACTGCAGAAGGTTCGCGAGGGAGACGGCACCCTGCTGGACAACTGCATGGTGATGTACGGCAGCGGGATCGGCGACGGCGATCGACACAACCACGACGACTTGCCAATCATCATGGCAGGCCGCGGCGGCGGAGCGATCAAGCCGGATCGTCACCTGAAGTACGACGACAATACCCCGCTGACCAATCTCTATGTGTCGATGCTCGAAATCATGGGCGCCAAAACCGATCGCTTTGGCGATTCGACCGGTAAACTGACCAATCTCGGCTAATCGGCACATTCGTTCCGCAAAATCCGCACAACAGGGCGCGACATGGGTCGCGCCCTGTTTTTTGCGCATTTGCCTTCGGCGGCAGGGCGATATGATAGAAGCTGAACATGAAATGCTTTCCCTCAAATGTGCGTTTGCCGTTGAAGTGGTCGCTCTTTCAGCTTGTCTGCCTTGCCCTTTCGGCGTGCGGGACCAACTGTGTCCTGGCCGACAGTCCAGATGTGCTGCGCCCTGACTTTGCTACCCAGGTCCTGCCGATCCTGACGCAACACTGTTTCGCCTGTCACGGGCCTGATCAAAAGCAGCGGCAGGCCGATCTGCGACTAGATCGGCCGGCGGCATTCTTTGAGCGCCGTGGTGATCAGGCGGCGATCGTCCAGCCAGGCGATGCAACCGGTAGCGAACTCTATCGGCGTCTGGTCTCAAGCGATCCTGAAGTCCAAATGCCGCCGCCTGAGCACGGCGATCGGCTAACACTTGATCAGATTGCGACCCTCAAACGTTGGATTGATACCGGCGCCCCATGGAGCGGGCATTGGGCGTTCGAGCCGATCACCAAACCGGCGCTGCCTGCCGCTTACCCAGGTTGGAGCGACTTGCCGATTGATCGCTTGGTCGCAGCAAAGTGGGGTGAGCATAAATTCTCTCCAGCTCAAGCGGCCGATCGCGAGATGCTGCTGCGTCGCGTTACGTTCGCCCTCACAGGTCTGCCGCCGTCAGCCGACGAAATTAAATGCTTTCTCGCCGATGATCAGCCGAGAGCCTATGAGCGAGTTGTCGATCGGTTGCTCGCGTCGCCGCGTTACGGAGAGCAGATGGCTCGACATTGGCTTGATCTGGCTCGTTACGCCGACACGCATGGGTTCAACATTGACAGCTATCGCGAAATGTGGCGGTGGCGTGATTGGGTGATCGACGCCTACAACGCGAACATGCCGTTTGACCAATTTACGATCGAGCAACTTGCCGGCGACCTGTTGCCTGACGCGAGCATCGATCAGATCACGGCGACTGGTTTCAATCGCAATCATCCGATCAACGACGAGATGGGGGCCATCCCAGCAGAATACTTGCACTTTTACGCCGCTGACCGAACCAACACGACCGCAACCGTCTGGCTCGGTCTCACACTGGCTTGCGCCGAATGTCACGATCACAAGTACGATCCGATATCGCAGCGCGATTATTACCAGTTTTACGCCTTCTTTAACAATGTGGATGAGCTGGGTCTGGATGGCCGCCGCGGCAACGCTGCGCCGCTGCTGATCAGTCCGACCAAGCAACAGCGACAACAGTTGGCGCAACTGGATGAGCAAATCGACGCGCTCGACTGGGCGTTGGCCAGCACGCAGAACCGGGCCACCGCGGCGCTGGCCGCTTGGGAGACAACCGCGGAGCAGGGCAACGCCAGTTCGCAGCCGCCTGCCGATAGTCTGGCCCGCTTTACTTTGGATTCAGAGAGCGATCTAGTGCAAATCGATCGTGGGCAGGATGAGGAAGCGATCTTTTTGCCTGGTAAGTTTGCTCAAGCGCTGCTGTGCGATGGACGGACGCTGGTCACGCCTAGCAACCCGATCCCGTTGGAAGATTCGTTTTCGGTAGGGCTTTGGATTTATCCTACCACGTCCAGCCGGACGGTTTTGCTGGCGCATCCTGACTTTACGCTATTGCTTGAACATGGCGAACTAGTTTACGAATCGCCTGAGCGACTTCTGCACACAGCGGACGTCATCACCAAAAATCTGTGGCAGCAGGTGACGTTGGTGGTCGAAGGCAAGAGTGTTGCACTTTATCGCGACGGGGCGGCGCTCCCGCTTTCACTCCGCAAGCAACTGGAGACGATGGAAGTCGACGACGAGCCTTTCCAAGTCACCACGTTGCAGATCGCGAGTGCTGGGGACTCGGTTGGTTTTCGGGGCTTGCTGGATGACGTGCGGATTTACAATCGAGCGCTCGATCCGCTCGAAACGCAACGTCTGGGCGGGGGGAACCCGATCGGCGAGATTCTTGCTCAGCCGGTCGCCGATCGCAGCGAAGTAGAGCAAAAAACGTTGCTCGACTATTTCTTGCGCAAGACGGATAAGAGTTACGCGCGCCAAGTTGAGCAGCGCGAATCGCTTGCTCGACAGCGACGCCGGTTGGTCGAGAGTTTTCCCGAAACGATGGTGATGCGCGAGCGCAAAGATCGCCGGCCTGCCCATGTTTTGCAGCGTGGACGATATGACCTGCCAGGCGAAGCCGTAACGCCGGGCGTTTTAAGTTGTTTGCCACCACTTCCGATTGGCGCCGAGTCTGATCGGTTAGCGTTGGCGGAGTGGCTGGTCGATGAGCGTCAGCCGCTGACAGCGCGTGTTGCAGTGAACCGTTATTGGCAAATGCTGTTTGGTTTACCACTGGTCGCAACGCCGGAAGATTTTGGGCTGCGAAGCGAACCGCCGACGCACCCCGAGTTGCTTGATTATTTGGCGGCAGATTTTCGCGACAGCGGTTGGAACGTGAAGCGACTGCTCAAGCAAATTGTGATGTCGTCGACCTACCAGCAAACCTCCGCCGTTTCGGCGGACAAGTGGCAAGCAGATCCAGCCAACCAATGGCTCGCGCGTGGGCCGCGGCTACGTCTCGCTGCAGAAGAAGTCCGCGACGCGGTTCTCGCGGCGAGTGGGCTATTGAACGAAGAGTTAGGTGGGCCCAGCGTCCGTCCATATCAACCGCCTGGGCTATGGGAGGCAATATCCTATGGTCGCGACTTTACCGCGCAGCGCTACGTGCAAGATCACGGTGATCGCTTGTACCGCCGCAGTCTTTATACGTTTTGGAAACGCTCGTCTCCTCCTGCCAATCTAGCTGTCTTTGACGCGCCGAACCGTGAGATCTGCACGCTGTTCCGCAGTCAGACCAACACGCCTCAACAGGCGCTGGTACTGATGAATGATCCGACGTTTGTTGAGGCGGCGCGCGTGTTAGCCGCTAAGTCGATGCAAGCCAACGACAATCTTGATCCGCAAATCTCGACCACGTTTATCGAAGTGATCTCACGCCGACCGACGTCAAAAGAATTGCAGTTGCTGCGGCAGTTGTATCAATCGCAACTGGCGCACTACGACGCACACGCCGCTGCGGCGAAAGAATTGCTGGCGATTGGCGAATCGCCGGCTGCCAATTTGCCCATCGCTGCGCATGCTGCGATGACCATGGTGGTCAGTACGATTATGAACCTCGACGAGGCGATCCACGCCAACTAAAACGATGCACCACCCGCAACAACAACTCGCTAATCTGCTCAGCCGCCGATTGTTTTTGGGCCAGGCCGGTTCGGCGCTGGGCGCAGCGGCGCTGGTTTCATTAGCGGAAACGCCGCTGCAGGCCGCCAAGCGTCACTCTTTCGCCAAGGCGAAGCGGGTCATTTATCTCTGTCAGTCGGGCGCTCCTTCTCAGCATGACCTATTTGACTACAAGCCGTTGTTGGCAGAACGGCAAGGGGAAGAATTACCCGAGTCGATCCGCGCCGGGCAACGTCTAACCGGCATGACTGCCGATCAAACCACGTTTCCGCTGACGCCTAGCAAGTTTTCATTCTCGCAATATGGAGAAAGCGGCGCCTGGCTGAGCTCGGTCTTGCCGCATACAGCCAAGATCGCCGACGACGTTTGCTTTATTCACTCGCTCCACACCGAAGCAATCAATCACGATCCGGCGATGACGCTGTTGCAGACCGGGACGCAGCAGCCAGGTCGCCCAAGTCTGGGAGCCTGGGTCAGCTATGGTCTGGGAAGCGAAAACGGCGATTTGCCAGCGTTTGTCGTCTTGATCTCGCGAGGCAGCAGTTTGGGAAACCAGCAACCGTTAGCCGACAAACTGTGGGGAAGCGCCTTTCTGCCGGCTGAGCAACAAGGGGTCAAGTTCCGCGGCTCGGGAGATCCAATCCTGTACTTGGGCAATCCCGCTGGCGTCTCACGACAATCCCGGCGCCAAATGATCGCAGCGGTCGCCGAGTTGAATCGCTTGGAAGCAAAAACGATTCCTGATCCGGAAATCGAGGCTCGCATCTCTCAATATGAACTCGCTTATCGCATGCAGGCTTCGGCGCCAGAGTTGGTCGATTTTCGGGATGAACCCGAGTCAACCTTCGCCTTGTATGGAGACGACGCGCGGACGCCTGGCACCTTTGCGGCCAACTGTTTGCTGGCTCGCCGCCTGGCGGAGCGGGACGTCCGTTTTATTCAGCTTTACCATCGCGGTTGGGATCAGCATCTGCATCTGCCGCGTGATCTATCGCGACAATGTCGCGATGTCGATCAAGCATCGGCGGCACTAGTAATTGACTTAAAGGCTCGGGGATTGCTGGAAGATACGCTGGTTGTATGGGGGGGAGAGTTCGGCCGGACCGCCTATTGCCAGGGAGAGTTAACCGTCGATGATTATGGCCGCGATCATCATCCTCGCTGCTTCACCATCTGGATGGCCGGAGGCGGCGTGCGAGCAGGGATTCAATACGGAAAAACCGACGAGTTTGGCTACAACGTCGTAGAGAATCCAGTCCATATCCACGATCTGAATGCGACCATCCTGCATCAACTGGGCGTCGATCACCTCGATTTGACCTATCGCTACCAAGGTCGTGATTTTCGGTTAACCGATATTGCCGGCAATATAGTGCAGAATATCTTGCGATAAAAAGCAGGGCAGGCCGTGCCTGCGGATTGGGGCTGGACTGCGGAAACTACAAAGAAATTTAGTACGACGGTGGGCTGGCGATGGCTGCTACAAAACAGCAACTTGATTGGCGGCGGATCGGTGATGAACTCGATTTGTTCGGCTGTGCAATCGTCGATCTGTTTTCGCCTGCTGAGTGCGCCGCCCAGATTGCATTGTTTGAAGAGCAATCGCTCTTTCGCAAGCATGTAATCATGGAGCATCATGGCTATGGCCGCGGGCAGTATAAGTACTTCGACTACCCGTTGCCCACGCCGATTGCCGAACTTCGCAGCACGCTTTATCCAGGCCTAGCCGCGATCGCCAATCGTTGGAATGCCGCATTGAAATTGGACGAACGATTTCCGGAGACTCACTCCCAGTTCTTAGATCGATGTCATCAGGCAGGCCAGTCGAAGCCGACGCCGCTACTGTTGCGCTATGACGCGGATGACTTTAACTGCTTGCATCAAGACGTCTACGGCGCGCACTTCTTTCCCTTGCAGATTGCGATTTTGTTGAACCGCCCGAGCGTCGATTTCAGCGGGGGCGAGTTTGTATTGACCGAGCAACGCGCACGGATGCAGTCGCGCGTCGAAGTCGTTCCGTTGCAGCAAGGACAAGCAGTCATCTTCCCCGTGCGCGAGCGTCCGGTAAAGGGAACACGCGGCTATTATCGGGTGAACATGCGTCACGGCGTCAGTCGCTTACGATCGGGACGACGCCATACGTTGGGAATCATCCTGCATGATGCGGAGTAGCCCGATTTTCCAAGCATCCGATTTACAATTTTTGCAGTTCGGTGCTCAGGTTCACGAGGTCTGCGGACGTCGATTTCATGCCGCTGATTATCGTCGATTGTTCTTCGATTGCAGCGGCGACGGCATTGCTGTTTTGACTAACTTCGATGATGCTCTTTGAGATTTCGTTGGTCGCTGTCACCACCTGACCGATGTTCATGCGGATTCCACTAACGCGTTGTGCAATAGTTTCTGTGGCGCTGCGAGTTTCTGTCGCCAACGATTTGACTTCGGACGCGACGACGGCGAAACTTCGTCCTGCTTCTCCAGCTCGCGCTGCCTCGATTGTCGCATTGAGAGCGAGTAGATTTGTCTGATCCGCCAATTCACGGATCAGAGTCACTACATCATCAATTTGTGCACTGCATTCTTCAAGCTGGTTGATATAGATGTTAGTTGATTGAGATTGTTCCTCAGCGGTTCTCGCCAGGCTGGCCGTTCGATTCACATTTCCGCTGATCTCTCGCATGGCGGCCGCCATGTCGTTGACGTTTGCCGCCACCGTGTTGCCAACTTGACCCAGGTTTCCGACTTGGCGACGAATGGCTACATGCTCGGTGCAGACGATCCAGGTCGCCATGACTCCGGTCCGTTGATTGTTGCGATCACGAATGTCGCGAACCTCAAGATCAAGAATTTCAGTTCCCAATGGGATTTGTGCTCGAATGGGGAATTTGCTCTGATCGGCCAGTATGCGCCGTTGGTGTTCGGGATTTTTATGAAAGATGTCAATGCTGCTGCCAATCACCTTGTTGACCGGGATGGGCAATAGATTTTCGATCGCTTTCAGCGCCGAGATAGAAGCCGGGTTGAGGTAGCGGATGACAAAATCGCTGTCCGCGAAAATCAAATTTGTCGGCAAGTTCTCGACCATTGACATCAAACGGAACGCTTCTTTCTCTACACGGACCTGTTCGGTCACGTCAATCGCGTATTTGACAATCTTCTGTGGGATGCCGTTTTCATCGAGAACCGGATTGTAAGTTGCTTGGATGTAGACTTCGCGATTCCCTTTCCCCAGTCGCATGAACCTTTCGGACTGGAATTTTCCAGCATTGAGCGATCGCCAAAATTCGACGTATTGCGGACTCGCGGCGAAGTCCTTGTCGACGAACATCGAATGATGGCGACCCACGACTTCCTCTAGGGTATAGCCCAGCGTGTTTAAGAAGTTGTCGTTCGCGGTCAAGATTTTTCCGTCCATCGAAAATTCAATCGTCGCATTGGAGCGATTGATCGCATCAAGCACTTGCAGTGAGTTCCTTAACGCTTGTGGATCGGCAGGCCGTTCTGTCGCGTCGTTTTTTCCACCAAGCGTGAACCAAGAGACGACTCGGCTTAGTCCTCGAAGTGCCATGAAAATCTCACTCTGTGCAAAAATGGGTTGCTAGGGAAATCCGATTTGAGCTGATCGGCATTAAAAAAATCGATCAGCTCAACAAAATTGGATCGCTTTTTGGCGGTTGCGGGATTTTTTTCCTTGCGCTGCGGTGACCCGTGGTAAACGGAGAGAGTGGAAGAGGATTGTCAGCAGCGTGACGAAGATCAGGCTTATTCTCAGCGGGATGATTTACGGATGCCTTTATCCATACAGAAGTCTATTGCCACCAATTGCAGCAATAAGTGGGATCGCGTGGGGGGGAGCGGAGTCGGTTTAATTCGTCTGCAATTGCACTACTGGGAGATAGGGGAGAGTTGCACGGCGAAGGGACGAAACAGGGAATCGTTGCGCTAGGAAGGATTGCAAGGATTATCGCGGTTGTCAGGTGCTGAGATCGAAATTGGTAAGCGATCCAGGCCTATCAATGCTCCGCCACCCTGGGGTTGCAACGTTTTTAGCGAAGATAGTTCATTCTTTATCTCCGAATCCCGTATAAATCCGTAAATATTCGAAACGCCTCTCCGCTACAGCGTAAATTTTGATCACCCAGGATCGCGCTCTACAAAACGAACGCAGTCGCTCTGCCAAGGCAAATCTCATGAATGAACTCGTTCGAGTGTTATTAGTCGAAGACCATTCTTCCGACGCACTGACTATTCAGTACCATCTCGAAAGTTGTTCGGAACTAAGGATGTCAGTCGATCGCGTCGCTACGCTCAGCGATGCGATCACGGCTGTGCACGATCATTGCTACGACGTACTGATTGTCGACATGGGGCTTCCGGATAGTAGTGGATTGGCCAATGTCACTCGCCTGCGTGAGGCCGCTCCGTCGGCGACGGTCATTGTGCTAACGTCCGATGATGATGAGGGGGAAGCTCTCGAAGCGATTCGTCATGGCGCCCAAGAATACCTCTCGAAGCAGCATCTTCGCGGGCCACAATTGACGCGTACGATTCGTCACTCGATTACGCGCCAGCAACATCTGCTGACAGCCCAGTCGCAAGCGATGACTGACGCACTAACCAGCATCGGAAATCGCCGCGCGTTTGAACGAGAAGCGAACCGCCGGATTCACGAGTATCAACGACTGGATGTCCCGTTCTGTTTGACGATCTTTGACATTGACCATTTCAAACGTATCAACGATCAGTGGGGCCATGACATCGGGGACAAGACCTTGCGAGTCGTTGCCGATAGTCTTGATAACGAATTGCGTGCTACCGACATGGTGACGCGATTGGGGGGAGAAGAATTTGCGGTCATTTTTGTCGCGACTCAGTTGGCCGAAGCGCTGATGGTTTCGCATCGCGTGCGGGCCAAGATCGGTGAGATGTGCGGCGCTAGGATTCAGGACGAACTGCGTTTGACGATGAGTGGAGGAGTAGCGGAAGTTCGCCCCGGCGACGACCTTCGTTCGCTGCTAAACCGAGCCGACGAAGCGTTGTATGTCGCCAAGAATAATGGCCGCGATCGCTGTATGGCGCATGACGGCACAATTATTTCCGCTGTAGTCACCCCGGCCTTGGCAACTTAAGTTTGCCGGACCTTTACGGCGCTGGTTTCGCTGGATTGTCCTTATTAACCAACGGTAATCGATAGCAAGCCGCTTCTTGCGAATTACGAACGTACAGGCGATTGCCGACGACGACGGGATGGTTCCAGGTCTTGCCTTCCAATGCGGGCAGTTTCGCCAGTTCGATCCGCTCATTTGGATCGGCTTTGAGCAGCACCACTTCACCCTCTTCGCTGATAACCAGCAGCAAGTCGCTATCGGCAAGCAACAGTACTTGTCCTTTGCCGTAACGCCCTCCCTTCCAGTTGCGATCGCCGGTCTCTAGGTTAATGCTGCCGAATATCGCCACATCAAATCCATACGCGTTGCCCTGATGGACGACCATGTCGTTGAAGTCGGGCTTCATGTTGCGTGATGTCCATTGCTCTTCGGCCGTAATCTGCTCGCCGGTTTTGTTAATCCGCAGCGAGCGCGTGCCGGCGCCTAATCCGGTTGGAACCAAGATCGTGTTGGCGTCGACTACTTCTGGCTGAACCGCGCGGTAGCCTTCGTAAGGCCACTCGTAATTGAGTCGTATGCTTCCGGTCGTCGGCTCGATCAGATCGATTCCGGTATTGGTCAGCATCATAATCAGCGACTCGCCGGCAATCGTCGCCAACTGCGGAGAACTGTAGGATTGCGCGCCAGACGGCGCGGACCAACGGATCTTGCCTGTTTCGGCATCCAGTGCGAGTAATCCCTTGTCGCCGGGAGCGCCGGCGTAGATCACCACCAGCGAGTCAACAACCAGCGGCGACGACGAAAAACCCCACATCGGCGTTTCTCGCTCAGCCAACTTTCGGAGATCTTGCTGCCAGAGGATGTCGCCGGTCGCAGCGTCCAGGCGCATCAAATAGCCAGTTGAGCCCATCGCGTACAACGCGTCGCCTGCCAAAGTTGGTGTTGCCCGTGGTCCAGGCCCGCCAAGCGGATCTTCAATGCGGGCCTTGATTTCCTGCTTCCAGATTTCTCGGCCGGTGTCAGCGGAGTAACAGACAACCGCCTCGTTGTCGCCGCGTTGCTCTTGGGTGAAGAGGAAATCTCCCGCGACCGCAAACGACGACCAACCAGGACCGACGACAATTTTCCACAGCAGTTCCGGCGGGTTTGAGTTCCAGTCGCTGTCGATCTTGGGGCCATGTTGACGAGCATTGCGCTGCGGCCCGCGAAATCCTGGCCACGCAGGATCGGCAAGCGCCTGTTGCATGTTGGTCTCGACGAAATCGGCCGGCTCGGCTTTATTTTGTTGCGCCAGCAGTCTTTCCTGATTGGTTGGCGTCCACCGCCACGCGACGGTCATCTCGAAATTTCCCCACATGCCGGAGCTACGCAGCAATGTCGAGAATCCAAAGCCAACAGTCGCGATAATGATTGCAATGATTGTGCGGCGAAACGAGAGCATCTGGGAGCAAGCGATCGCCGCCAATGCAAAGCCAGCCATGCCCATCGGAAGCGTGATGGTGAGCGTCCCTGGTCCCAACATCGACTTATCCACACTGACGAGTGTCGCCATCAAGGCTGCGATGATCCCGACCAAACCGGTCACGCGTTCGTACCATGCGGCGCGACTAGCAATCAGCCACCACAGCAGGATCGCGATACCGCAAAGAGCCGGACCAAACGCTGCCGACATCCAAAGCATCGGCGGGCCATCCTCCAGCATGCGCGGTAGAAATCGCAGCACGACCATCCCCGCTAAGAGCAGGATGGGAGGCCAGATCCGAAGCGATTGGGATCGTGGTTTTTTGGGGCTGGGGGCTGCGATCGTTTCGCTCGATTCTGTGCTCATCGTAACCAATCCTGGCAAAGAGAAGAAAAGAAAGCAGCGATGGGGATTCTGCGGAGCATTTCAATTCTGGTCCGCTGAATTTGGTAGGACTGCAGGCGGTCAACTCAACTGGCTAGACGCGGTGATATTCGAAATCGCGAGTCTGGATTTTTAAGCCTTCGGCTTCGATACCGTTGAGCGGATAGGGGAGAGTTGGCCTATTATCCCAACCGACGCCGCCGGATTGGCCGGAGTCTGGAGAGATTGCTCCATCAGCAAAAGCATGAACCAATCAGGCATCACCCCCCGACCTTGCGGTCAGCACATCCTTAAACTCACGAGCAGCAACTTAGGTGGAGATCGCCAGTGGGCGTCCGATGAGAGACCTCGCTGGCTTCATTTTCAGAATGATAGAGGTCGAATCGCGTGATGCCAACCGGAGCCTAGAAGTGATGCCAAATGTGCTAAGGGAGTAATTGGTCTCGCAGGTGAAGGATTTGTGGCGTCTTGTCGCGATTTAAAAAACGCCCAAAAACGAAAATCGCGGAAGGCGCTTTTAGCCCTACCGCTTATCGAAATGGGGATCGATTGGCAAGCTTAGCAGGGCTGGCCCGGAGCCGATTGTGATTGCGAATTTTGTTCGACAATTTTATATGATATTACGTGACATTTCGGGGAACCTTGTTATTTTAAAGTTCTCTCATGCATGTTTCTGGCGAGCGATGTTCCCCCCCTTCGACTCACCAGCCCTCGACGATCGTGCTGCTATTGACGCCGTGCGATCGGAAATGCGTCTTCTTACGTCAATTTTTTGATTTCTCGGAGGAATTTCCTCAATGCGCAAGATTGCTGGTCATTACCGATACGCCGTCGGTTTGTTCTGCCTACTGCAGGCAGTTGGATGCTACGCCGAAAAAGATGCATTGAATCGACAAGCCGTATCCGGGGAAGTCACCCTGCATGGTGAGCCGGTTGGTTTCGGTTCGATCTCATTTGAAGCGCTGGAGTCATCGCATCGGATGAGTAGTGGAACATCGATCGAAAATGGACGATTCACGATTCAAGCGAACCAAGGGCTCCCTCCAGGCGAATACACCGTGCGGATAAGCTGTCCCGACCTGAAGTCAGCGCCGATACCCGTTGATTTCATTCCTGGCGAAACTCGATCAGTCGCCAAAGAGCTTGCACCTGCGGCTTGGAATACGCGTAGCAAGCAAAAAGTCGCAGTAGTCGCTGGCGAAGAAAACAACTACGAGTTTTCGATTCCCTAGACGCGACGTTTGTCTCAAGTTCTGCAACATGTCTTTACCGCACAAATTAAGTCTTACAGGAGCTTTCTATGTTTTCGAAGAAGTCGATGACCCGCGGGTTCACACTGGTTGAACTGCTGGTTGTAATCGCAATTATCGGCGTCCTAATCGCCTTGCTGCTGCCGGCTGTTCAGCAGGCTCGAGAAGCGGCTCGTCGCATGCAATGTAGTAATAATCTGAAGCAAATCGGGTTGGCGATGCACAACTATCACGATACGCATCGCAGTTTGCCGGCCGGCAACTACGGGGCCAGCTGGGGTACTTGGCAGCTGGCGGTCATGCCGTTCATGGAGTTGAACGCGATGTACGACAACTATGACAAGACGCAAGAGGATCCTGCTTACAGCTACGGAATGGCGGAAAATCTGGATGTCACCACGGTACAAATCCCCGCATTTACTTGTCCCACCGATCCGATGGCGATTGATGAAGGACAAATTACGATGCACAACTATGCGGCGAACTACGGGAATACCGATTATTTGCAGCAAACGGTGAACGGCGTCGCGTTTGGCGGCGCTCCGTTTCAGCAAATCCAGCCGTTTAAGAACCCGGCGAATCGCTTCTTTGGTTTGCGGGACATTGTAGATGGAACGTCGAATACGTTGCTTGTAGCCGAAGTGCTTCGCGGCGGCGGCAGCGGTGCATCGACTGACTTGCGTGGCTACACGTGGTGGGGCGATGGCGCCGGATTTGAGACCTATCTTCCCCCCAACGCAGCGCAGCCTGATCCGATTTACAACGCGGCCCTCTGCAAAAATCGGCCCGAAGCTAACTTGCCTTGTACGGTAATCACATCGAGCAATCCAGGGATGTTCGCATCTCGCAGTCAGCACCCAGGCGGCGTTCAGGCCGTCTTGTGCGATGGCTCGACTCGCTTCATTCCAGAAACGATCGCGATCGATAATTGGCGAGGTTTCTCGACGACCCGAGGGAACGAAGTCCTGGGTCAGTTCTAAGAGGTTCTACTAGAAATTCAAAGCCGGAGGTGCATGAAAGCATCGCCGGCTTTTTTTATCCGTTCTAGGTTCAGCCGTAGCCATTCCGACCGTAAGCCAGGCGAGAGACCAGATCCTGAGCGGTTGGGATCGCGATGTTTACTTTGTGGGAGTTGCGGGAAATCGCTACTCTTCGGCATCATCTTGAAAAGCCGAGATCGGCGGCTCCTCGGTATCATCCCAGATGCCAATCCAGCGACTTTGCAGATGGGTGTCAAAGAAGTGCAGCCATGTGCGACGGGGAATTTTGCCA
This sequence comes from Blastopirellula sp. SH421, assembly GCF_057808535.1. Taxonomy (NCBI): domain Bacteria; kingdom Pseudomonadati; phylum Planctomycetota; class Planctomycetia; order Pirellulales; family Pirellulaceae; genus Blastopirellula; species Blastopirellula sp. SH421. The sequence goes on along the minus strand of NZ_CM173712.1, from coordinate 5,303,585 downwards.
TCGCGAAGCGTCTGTGTAATGACCGCGGCCGCCTCGGGCAAGTGAATAATTGCGAGATCGATGTAGCTGTAGCGAAGCCCAGTTCCGCCGCCGATTGCGCAACCGAGACCAGCCGCGCGAAGCGCCGCATCAAGCGCGTCCTCGATTTCGGCTTTGTCCCCAAATTGGCAGGCGTCAAGGTCCTCGCCGCTACCGTCGACCTTGACGTAGCAAAAAATCTCGCCACAGTTTGAGTAGCGCGCCGAGTCAAACATGATCGGCGAATGGGCCGCCATCCACATGGTCTGATAGGCGGTGCGAGCGATGGCCAGGTCTCCTCGTTCCGTATAGTCCTCGGCCTGTTCCGGCTTGAGTTCATATAAGAAGTTCTCCGAGCCTTCGCCGTCGGCGCTAATCATTTCAAACAGCGGGCGATCAGGCAGCGTGCTTTGAATTTGTTCGATCAGCTGATTGACTACCGGTTTCAAATGATCGAGCGGTTCAAACTGATCCGCCTCTTCGCTGTCGAGCGGTGATGCAAGGATATAACCGATCCAGCGATTCAGGACTTCTTCGCCAACCAAAGATTCCATCGCAACGAACGCCTGATGCATCGATGCTTCGTCTTGCTCAGCAAAATGAGGAGCGCAAATCTGGACTGTGATTCGGTTCAACTCGTCGATCGCAGCGCGAAAGGTGGCTTGGCTAAGATCGCCGCCGGTACGAGCCTCGACGGTATGCAGCATCATTTCGACCGACTCAGACTGGCGATATGCGTAAAACTCCCAGCCGTCGATTTGCGGCGCCGCTTGAATGATCGCGGTCGCCAGCGGACGAAGTTCATGCCGCGACTCAGGCGTGATCACTAGGCGATGTCCCTTGCCGTGGACCGCAGGCCCAAACTCCCACATCAGCTGAGGATGAATCGCTTGCAAATTTGCAAACATCCATTGCTCTAAGTTCCATGTCTGTTCGCGATGGAACAGCGCAGCAATGTCATTGCGTTTTGACTGGAAGGCGCTCCACCAAGCGCTGATCGCGTCTTGTTTTTCAGACATGGCGATTCAATTTGTGAAGAAGAGATGGAATGCAATAAGCTCGAGGTCTGATCACCGGCCGAGCTTGACAACGCCTGCGAGTATAAACGATGACGCCGGCAGATACGCCTGTGCGCAAAGAAAATATTACTGCGTATCGAACGAAGAATTTCGCCAAGGATTATTCGGATCTGCAAGCGGCGATCTTAGTTGGCGTGGGCGGATCGCGTCAACGCAGGCCGAAGTCCAGGACCTGTCCAGGGAGGATCGATCGCAGCAAGCAGCAATGACGCCGCTGCGGCGGTCCATACCGAGAAACTAAGCGGCCCTTCGGGGCCGGTGCTAAAGGTCATGCTTAACGCAAAGATCAGTAGTAGTCCGCCGCTGGCCATCGCGGCAGGTCGAATCGCGATGCCCAAAAGCAGCGCAGCCGCAATCAAGATTTCTAAAAGGGTCGCCGTCCATCCGGCGATGTTCGCGAAGTTCGGCGGCAGGTACCACAGTAGCATCTGCGTGTAGGTGAGGAACCGGTCCATGTTGCCCCATGCTACTTCGCGAGAGCCAAGGTGGGTCCAGATTCCAAACCGATCCGCAACCGCCGAAAAGAACGAAGCTGCGAGCGCCACACGAGTGAAGAGTGCGGCAATCGGAAGAAAGCGGGATGCGGATGGAGTCACAAGCTTGCTCTTCACAGTGGCTGTCAATCAGGATCAACGCTGCATTTGGCAACGAGTCTTGATTCTAGTACCGATCTGGCCTCGATCCAGGTCCACTTCGCGGTGATTGGAGGGGGCCAATTTGGCTCGTCCCAACATTGAACTATTTCGACTTCAGTTCAAACGCAAAGACGTTTTGCGTTTCGCCGCTTACCTCGGAGATTAACTTCGTTTGCTTGTTGTATTTTGGCGGCACAAGCGATTGGGTCGGAAAGTCCATCGCCATTTCATCGGCGGAGTTCGCCCCGCTGGCCGGAAGTGGAATAACCGACGTAATCGAGACCTTGTAGCGACCAGGTGGGAGCCCTTGTGCGGAAGAGATCGCGAAGCTGCCGTCGTGGATTTCCGTTCCCGAGACGAAGGGGCCTTGCTCTTCTGGCATAAAGACGATTGATCCAGTAGCCAGCGGCTGGCCATCGAGAGTGATCGTCCCTTCGATCGCTTGGCGGCCCAAAGGATCTTTGGTCGTTCCAAAGCAGCCGGTCATCATCAGGCAAACTACTGCGATCAACCGAAGTGACGATGAGAAAGTCATATCTGTTTCCAGCAAAAAAAAGAGCAACTCAAGCCACTGTCGGCAGACTCAGATCAAAGAGATCTGGCTGCGACTAATTTCCTGACAAAACTTCCTGGCCAGATATCGTGCTCAGCCCGCGAATCAAATTGACGTCGATATTGTTGCTAATAAAACGAACCGAGCCATCGCACTGCAGTGAGTGAGCGCCGCCTGGATGACGGCTACGCAGCGAAAGCAAGTAAGCGAAATTTGTGCCAGCCGTACAGGGTTGATCCGGCGTGCTGGCGCAGTAAACGCTGATGTCAGGGATCGAGGTATTGGGCGGAAGATTACCTGATACCAGCGTCAGATAGGCGTATTGGAGTAGGCCGCGATAGTCTCCCTCTTTGGCGCCGACGCGGATCTCCCCTGTCAGCATCGTGTTGGACAAGCCATCAGTGATCTTCGCGAACTTGGTTGCATAACCGGTGTAAGTGATCGAGAAGTCAAACGGTCCTGGAGAGAACGTAACGCCGTGGGCGTCGCTCTTGTCGAGGTGTCCATTCCCCAGGTTCGCTGCGTAGTTGTACTGAACGACGTTATTAAAATGGGCCGCTTCATTATCGCTGGGGCAGCGCATGGTCGTGATCGACGTTTGACTGAGCGTGCGATTGGGAGCAGCGGAATAGAAGTTCGTCTTTTCATCGTAGGCGTCAAACATTGCGCCTTGTTCGATGTAAGGCAGAATGCGGCGGAACCAAGTCATCTGGACGTTGGCGCCCGCTTTGTGGGCGCTAGCAATCCAATCTTTGTTACCGCGCCCTTTAAGCGTCGCCGTGATGCATTGGAGAGGCCTTTGAAACTCGCGTGAATACGCAGGCAGTATCGGTCAAAGGTTCATGGTTGATATTCAAACGCACCGCTGGGGAATGAGCCACGTGATGCTACACCGACTGTCCCGTGTGATGCTCCGCCGAGAACTCTTCGATCAATTGTCCGCAAAAGGCAGCCAAATCGTCTGGCTTACGACTGGTGATCAAGCCATCATCGGTGACGCACTCTTGATCGAGCCATTCGGCGCCGGCATTGATTAAATCGGTTTTTAAGCTGGGCCAGGAAGTAACCTTACGCCCGCGAACGACATCTGCTTCGATCAACAGCCAGGGACCGTGACAGATTGCCGCTACAATTTTTCCTTGTTCAAAAAATTCGCGGACAAATTCCACACAGCGCGGATCGGTTCGCAGAGAGTCAGGATTGGCGACTCCGCCTGGGAGGATCAATCCGTCATAGCGGCCGGAATCTACCTGATCGATGGTGAGATCGACTGAGAACTTCTCTCCCGGCTGATCGTGATGCATTCCTTGAATGTCTTGGGAGTTCGGCGAAATCAATTCGACATCGGCTCCCGCAGACCGGAGGACTGCCATCGGCTGGGTCAATTCTACTTGTTCGAAACCATCGGTTGCGAGAATTGCGATTCGTTTTCCCTTCAACGAGTCGGACATGCTGGCTCTCCATGAGATAGGCCTTTTTTGGGGCGTCAGTCAAGGCAGCGTGCCGACGACGCGTTCAAAGTGATTCTGCACTACCTTTCGGATAGGTGCAGACAGCATGCCAACCGGTAGAAAAGTCGTAAGTCGCTAAACTTGAACGCGAGAAGCTTCGCGCAGCGATTTCTGCTCGCCCATGCTGGTCGATCGGCGATCAAGAGTTTTGGCTTATGCGGCGCGGCGAAGCTCGGGATAACCAAAGCCCGAAGCGGCGTCGTTCCAGCGACGAATCGCCACGGCGACCAAATGCCCGCCAAACGCAACCGAAAGTTTCATCGCGTGCTGCGCCTTGAGATGACGTCCCACTTGCGGGATGCAATCGAGATCACACTCTGGGTCAGGGGTTCGCAGGTTGGAAGTTGGCGGTACAAAACCATCACGCAGCGCCAGCGTAGTAATCGCCAGTTCAACGCTACCTGACGCGTTGACCAAATGTCCCAGCATCGATTTCATGCTGCTGACGCAGGTCCGCTGAGCTTGGATGCCAAACGCGGCGCGAATGCCGCGGATTTCGTTGATGTCGTTCTGTTTGGTGCCGGTACCGTGGCAATTGACATACTCAATGTCACGCGGAGTCAGGTCACTGACCCGCATCGTGTCAGTGATTAATCGTTCGAGCGCCACGCTCTCCATGTCGAGACCCGTTACGTGATGGGCTTCGGATAGGCAGCGGCAACCGAGGATCTCGGCATATATTTTAGCGCCGCGTGCTACGGCATGGCTGAGTCGTTCGATTACGAACATTGCCGAGCCTTCCCCCATGACAAAGCCGTTGCGATGTTTATCAAATGGGCGGCACGAGTTTTTGGGGTCTTCGCTATCAGAGAGAACCCGCATGCTGCGAAATCCGGCTGCAAACAGGGGATCAATTGATTCTCCGCTGCCCACCAAGGCGATATCGCATTGATTGTCACGAATAGCGCGGACGGCGCTCATCATGTCGACCAAGCCGCTGGCGCAAGCGGTCGAATGACAAATTCGCGGGCCCATCAAGCCGTACCGATTGGCGATCTCACCGCATGAAGTATTCGGATAAAGCTGATTCCACCAGTTTACGCCGGAGGTGATCCAGTTTACGGGACGTCCAGCCAGGATGCTGCGTCCGGCGGCGTCTCCCATGTGACCGCTGATGGCGCAGCCAAAGCGTTCAAGGTCGACGTCGGTCAGATCGATTTTTGAATCAAGGATTGCCTCTTCGGCCGTAATGTTGTTTAGCAACATCGGTTTCATGATGTCGCGATTCATATTCGGTAGATCGACCGGGGCTCCCAGAACCATGTTGTCTGGAATCGGCGTCAGTCCGGTGATTCGACGGATTCCGCACTCTCCGCGCTGGATAGCGCGCCACGTTGACTCACGATCCTGACCGACCGAGGTGATCATGCCGATCCCGGTAATGACGACAGGTTCTGTAGAGAGATGTGAAATCACAGGGTAACCAAATGGACAACGAATTCCGGACAGGGCAAACGGTTGGATTGCGGTGGTCGCAGGAGCGGGGCGAAGAGTACGACAAATCGCGATCTGCCTCCACACCAATTTCTGGGAGCACAGCAATGTGGGATTTCGGCCCACTTAGCCGCGGTCCAACGCAAATTGTGGAAAAGTTTGCCCGTGGCGCTTGCGAATTGGGTTAGATCCGCTACACTTCCAGACGTGGGATTTGAGCCCACTGAGGGAAAACTTTAATCAATCTTGTGGGAAATTAGCCCGTAACCGGATTTAGGCTCCGCCCGCACAACTGTTGGGGATCTCCGCGACAGATATGGCCAGCGCTGACTTCATCCTGGGGGAATTTAATCGCAAGATTGACGAACGATATCGTTTGTCGATTCCGACCGAATTGGCGGAACCGCTGTGCGACGATTCGGCTGACCTAATCCTGGTCAAAGAGCGTCCAGGCTGTCTTAGTTTGTGGAACTCCACTCACTGGAAGGCCAAGCTCGATGCAGGGGTCAACTTGGTGAAAGCCAAGATTGACGCTGGCCGGTTAGAAGGTCGGATCGCCGACGTGCAGATGCTGGGTCGCTTGTTATCGACTAGGCAACGCAACGTACAGTTGGCGGCCAAAGGGCGGTTGCTGATTCCGGAAGGTTTTCGCGAATTTTTAGGAGTAGAAGCGGGCGGCGAAGTGCTGGTTGTCGGCGCCGCAGTATGTGTCGAACTTTGGCGAACTGACGCTTGGCTGGCGAACCTAGAGCAGCAGATGCCTGAATTCCGCGGACTCCTCGACGGCTTATCCAACTAAGACTTATCCCACGCAACCTTACACACGTACCCCCGGTGATTGTTATCGACTAAGCGTCAACTGAGTAATGCTGTTTAGTCCACAGCGAACCTTAGATTGATGGCAAGACACATCCAAGGATGGCAATTTCGGCATGGAAGCCGAGCTTTTAGTCGATACTGCACCGATAAGCGGCCGCTGAATCTAGATTAGTCCCCTGGATTCAGCGGCTTTTTCTATGCGCACTTCATCCTGAATCCGTTGCGCGAATGCAGGGGATGCGGCCTCTCGCCCAGATGACGGATCGATCCCTAGGATCCCTAGACACTAAAGCCCAATGAAGTCAGGGCTTGCGGGAGTATTCACCCGCGATATCGAGCAGTCGAAGAGGGAATAAATATTTTTTTAAAAAACCAGGCAGGCTTGATTGACTAAGATTGTGCATTATGCATAATCCTGGAGTGCGACTTTAGGGGGGCGCCTCCCCTTTTTTGAGATGGAGCTACTGCCTGATGTCTACGATCCAATCTTCCCAAAGTGCGAAAGTGATTTCAGGTTCGCTGCGCATGGACATCTTTTCGCAGATCTTGCTCGCGATCTTTCGAGGAGAGTATCCCGCAGGCGCCCGGCTGAAAGTGCAGCATGTCGCTGCTCAATTTGGGGTAAGCAGTACGCCTGTGCGCGAGGCCTTTGTCGAACTGGTTGGATTGGGTGTGATTGAGATGGTTCCCAATTGCGGGGCCACGGTCTCTCCGTTCGGCGACCAGGAAGTTCGCGAGATCTACCATATTCGTCGATTGCTGGAAGTCGAAGCGATGCGCTGTGCCTGCGACTGTGACGATCTGGCGCCGTTCAAGCGGCTTCAGCAAGAAACCATCGCGATGCAATCAGCCTATCGAGACAAAGATTGGGGCATTCGATGTCTCGAGCTGGATCGACTGACCCACGACGCAATTGTGAATGCAGCCGGCGTCAAACGCCTAGCGACGGAGATCAATCGCTACAACCGACTGATCCACATGATGAGGTTGTTGCTGCGACATCAAGACAAATATCTGGAGCCGGTTTTGACCGAGCATTTGATCTTTTTCGAGCCGTTGCTGCGGCGAGACAAAGATGCGGCCGGAAGAGAAATGGCGCGCCATATCGACGCGACTTGCGAGCGAGTTGTCGAGGGGATTTTTTCCTCGGATCGCGTGGTGAATTAACGAGTGCTGTAAGCGTGGAACGATCGCTGCCGCGTATCGAGTCCCCTCTAATCGACGATCTATTCTGAATCACAAAATTCTCTTTTCCCTCATCTAATTCATTTTTTCATCGCGGAGATGGACGATGGTTTGCAAAAAATCAGGATTTACGCTGGTCGAACTGCTGGTGGTGATCGCCATTATCGGCGTTTTGATTGCGCTGTTGTTGCCGGCGGTGCAGCAAGCGCGGGAAGCGGCTCGTCGCATGTCCTGCACCAACAATCTGAAGCAACTGGTCTTGGGGCTACATAACTACCATGACACGCATCTGAAGTTTCCGCCTGGCATGATCTATCGAGATCCACTCCCCGGCACATCGGCCGTCAAGCGAACTCCCTTCTGTATTCATCTCTATCCCTATATCGAACAAGGCTCCGCTTACGATCTCTATGATCACAACACAAGCTGGCATGAAGGGGGAGCGACACATAAAACGGTACGGACGACGCCGGTGCCGGCCTGGCAATGTCCCAGCGATCGCGACGCGGTGATCCTCGACACGGCAGCTTTATGGGGGGATCCTGGCGCCAGCATCAAAGGCAACTATGGTCTGAATTGGGGGCGAAATACGTTTATAGACCAGGGAGAGAAATCGCCGTTTAACAACAAATTTGGGGCCAACTTTCGTGACATCACCGATGGCACGACCAACACGTTGGCGATGATGGAAATGCTGAAGCCGGTAAGCGAAGCCAAAGAGTATCGGGCTTGGATTTGGAACGACGAGCCAGACGCCTACAGCTTGATGACGCGCGTAGGTCCTAATAGCAGCGTGAATGATCTGACTGATCTGTGCATCAACGAGCCGGGGCGATTGCCTTGCACGGGATTGGGAACGTCGTTGCCGACCAAGAATAACGCCAGCGTCGCATCACGCAGCATGCATCCCGGCGGCGTGCAAGTCAGTCTCTGCGATGGATCGGTACGGTTCATTACTGAAACAATCCAACTCACCGTCTGGCAAAGCCTTAGTAGCATGGCTGGCGGCGAAGTGGTGAGTGATTTTTAACCCTTCCTTTCCACTCGGTTCGCTATCGACCTTTTTTATCGCGAAGCGATCCTGTTGAAGAACCGTCCCATTCTGTAAAGGCAACTGCGGTGCTAAGCAAAGCCCGCAGCTTCACTATCTGCACACAATCAGCTTGAGGGAATATATCAGCGATGTCTAAATCTCCTCTCTTCCTCGGCGGAATCTTATTGCTCTCAGGCCTACTCAGCGCCGGTTGCGGCAAGCCTCCGTCGGGTAACCAGATCGAAGTATCAGGCAGCGTGACGCTTGATGGAACGCCGCTGCAAACGGGAGCGATTACCTTCATCCCGCTTAACCAAGGGCAAGCGGTCGGAACGACGATCGACGCTGGCAAGTACAAAATTGATGCACAGAAGGGGCCAATCCCGGGAGAGTACAAGGTCGAAATCGATTCAACGCACCCGACCGGCAAGCTAACGCAAGACTCGTTGGGAAATGGAACTTCGGAAGAATACGTGAACTTGGTTCCCGCAAAGTACAATCGAAAGTCTGAGCTGACGGTTCAATTGCAACGCGATGGCGGCGACTCTAATTTTGCGTTGTTTAGCAAACCGTAGCACGCCGTCTGAAGCAACGATTTTATCGAGCCTAGAAAAGCTTCTCTTGCGTAGCAGCAAGATCGCATCTGTCCTCCCCGTATTCTCCCGCCAAAAAAAACATCGAACGTTTGACGTGCGTCTCGTCAAAATGGATTAACACTGCATGACTCTCTTCAAGTCCATTTCGATTCTTCGCTGCATCTTGCTTTCTTTGGCGATCTGCCAGACTGCGATCGCTGAGCCTGTCGTTTCGTCAGATTCCTCGCAAGTTATTCATCAGTTTCTGCAACAAACTTGTTACAGCTGCCATGATGAGTTTTCTGCCGAAGCAGATCTTGTGCTTGCGGAGATCCCGTGGGATCTGCGGGACGTAAAAGTGCGTCGTCGCTGGACGCAAATTCATGATCGAATTGCAGCCGGTGAAATGCCACCCGATCAAGACGACCTTGAGGACGCTGATCGAGCGGCGATCTTGGCGACGCTAAAACGATCGATCGCGCAAGCCGAAAAAGTGGAGATCCAGCAACAGGGTCGCAGTCCCTTGCGTCGGCTAACACGTTCAGAATACGAAGACAATTTACGTGATCTGCTTCAACTGCCGCAGCTGGATGTGGCCGCTCGGTTGCCCGAGGATCGCCAGTTTCATGGGTTTACAAAGGTCGCTGATTCACTGGATATGTCGAGCGTGCAGCTAGACGCCTATCTCGATTCGGCCCTCGCGGCGCTTCAGCAGGCAATCGCCAGCGGAGTCGAGCCGCCGCAACAAGTGCAGCATCGCTTTACAGGCACTCAGCTCTTTCCTGCAGGCGAGACATTCGGTGGACGCGAGGCGATGTTCTTCGCACGTAACAACAAAATGATTTCCAGCAGTCGTGTCAACGAATTGACGCCGCAAGAGCTTGAAGCAGCTCCCGTCGAACTGGCGTTATTTCGTTCGGCCACCTGGCCTTATTTTGGATATCCGCGCGGCTTTATTGCTCGCGTCGAGGGAGAATACAAGATTCGCTTTGCTGCGCGAGCCGTGCGACAGTTGCCTGGCTTTCGGCTGGCGCCGGCCTATGATTCGCTGCCGATCAGTTTTCGGGCGCGACAACCATCTGGCGCTGATGTTTCGGGCGATGTTCGCGAGACCGGCGGATGGATCGATTTGCAGCCGGAAATGAAGACATTCGAAACAACGATTCTGCTGAAAGCAGGCGAGACCTTCGAGTATAGTCTGCTCGGCTTACCGGTGCCGTTTATCCGGACCGACGGCGGATTCTTCTATGACTTTCCGCCGATGCCTGACACGGGACATCGCGGCGCCGCTTTTGCGTGGCTGGAAGTCGCCGGCCCGCTTTCACCGCCGCAGTGGCCAACTGCTTCGCATCGCGTTTTGTTTGGCGACCTTGCGATTGGACCGCCTGAACCAAGCAGTCGCCTACCGGTCGCGGTAGTTTCGCCGCAACCGAAAGCGGATGCGCGCCTGCTGTTTCTGCGGTTCGCCGCGCAAGCCGCACGCGGGCCGATTTCTGCGGATGTTGCAGAACCTTATCTGCGTCTGATCAACGCCGAACTTGACGCAGGCGTCCCTTTTGCAGATGCGATGTTAAAGGGATACCAAGCGCTGCTCTGCTCTGGTCATTTTCTTTACCTCACCAATCCTCGCGACAATCCGGCAGCCCTGGCCGCGCGCCTTTCGCACTTTCTGTGGAACTCGCGTCCCGATGAGGCGCTGTTGCAAAAGGGAGAAAAGGGTGAGTTGGACAATGCGGAGCAGTTGCAAGCGGAAGTGGACCGCATGATTCTTGACCCGCGATTTGATCGCTTTGTCAAAAACTTCACCGAGCAATGGCTCAACCTCAGCGACTTGCGCCGTGATCTGCCCGATATCCGACTCTATCCCGAATATCGCAAAGATGACTACCTGGTTGATTCGATGGAGCAGGAGACGCAAGCTTTTTTTGCGGCGATGATTCGCGATAACCTGCCGATCACGACCATTGTGGATTCGGATTTCACCTTCCTGAACGATCGCCTGGCCGCTCATTACGGATTAGCGCGGCAAAGCGGATCGGCGATGCGGCGCGTCGAATTGCCAGAGTGGAGCCCCTATGGCGGTTTGCTCACCCAGGCGTCCGTTCTGAAGCTGACGACTGATGGCACGACCACTTCCCCGGTCAAGCGTGGAGTGTGGGTGATGGATAAGCTGATGGGACAACCTGCGCCGCCTCCTCCCAAATCGATCCCGGCGATCGAACCAGATATCCGAGGAGCTACGACCGTTCGGCAATTGTTGGCGAAGCATGCGGCCGCAGAGTCTTGCGCCGCTTGTCATGCCCGCTTCGATCCCGTTGGCTTTGCGCTGGAAAATTTTGACGTGATGGGGGCGTGGCGCGATCGATATCGAAGCATTTCGACCGGCGAGGAAATCACCGGAATTGATCGTGCAGGGCATCCCTTTAAGTACCGTATCGCAGCCGAAGTGGACGCGGCAGGCAAACTACTGAGCGGGGAGCAGTTTGAGGATGTGCATGAATTGAAAATGTTGCTATTGGCCAATCCTCGCCAACTCGCTCGCAACATGCTGCATCAATGGACGCTTTACGCGACCGGCGGGGCGGTGCGATTTTCGGATCGCGCTGAGATCGATTCGATTCTCGATCATTGTGCGGCCAACGGCTATCGTACGCGCGACCTGCTGCATCAATGGATCGCAAGTCCGATCTTCACTGACGTTGAAAGGACTCGGTAGACGATGACCAACTCGCACTCCAACGCTCTCACTTTCAAACGCCGCCGCTTTTTAAAAGGCTTAGGCGTTTGTCTTGGCTTGCCGTTGCTCGACTGCTTCCGACCGCTCTATGGCGATTCGATTCCCGCTGGTGAAACGCCTCGCCGGATGTTGCTGATCTCGAACAATCTGGGCGTCTTGCCGACTCCCTTTTTTCCACAACAAAGCGGCGCAGATTATCAGTTGTCTCCCTATCTGCAAGTGATCGGCGACCAGCGTAAAGACTTTACCGTGTTTAGCGGTCTGTCGCATCCAGCCGTCGTAGGAGGTCATTCAACCGAGAATTGTTTTCTTACCGCAGCGCGAGATCCGACTCGCAGCGGTTTTCGTAACTCGATTTCCCTCGATCAATTTACGGTCGAACAACTCGGTCAGCAAACGAGATTTCCGACGCTCAACCTAGGCGTCAACATAGACAAAGCGAATCGCAGTTTGTCTTGGTCGCGCGACGGCGCATTGCTGCCGGCCGAAGATAGTCCCTCCGCTTTGTTTCGACGGATGTTTGTGCAGGGATCCAGCAGCGAAGTGGAACTGCGCCTGCATCAATTACAGCAACGCAGCAGCATCTTGGACGTCCTGTCAGAAGATATGCGTCATTTTCAACGCGGGCTAGGAAGCGACGACCAACATCGACTCGATCAATACTTTACGTCGGTGCGCGAGCTAGAACAACGATTGCATGCCGCCGGTACTTGGGAACAACAACCGAAGCCTGTCATCGAGCGGGAAGAGCCGGTCGACATATTGGACAAATCGCAGTTCTTCTCCAAGCTAGAGCTGATGCTCACGATGGCTCAACTGGCGCTAGAGAGCGATTCGACTCGCATCATCACGCTGATGGTCGACGCGTTTGCAACCGGCGTGTTTGAGATTGATGAACAGGAAAAGTCGCTCGACGGATATCACAATCTGAGCCATCATGGTCAATCGCCAGAAAAAATTGCCCAACTCGAAAAGGTTGATCTACAGCAATTTCGAATCTTTGGAGAGTTGCTAAAGAATCTGGCTGTTCAACCTGACGGTGACGCCCGATTGCTGGATAGCACGATGGTTTTGTTCGGCAGCAACATGGGTGACGCTAATATCCATAGCAACACCAACCTGCCGATCCTGCTGGCAGGCGGCGGTTTTCGACACGGCCAGCATCTTGCGTATCGCCAAGATGACAATACGCCGCTGTGCAATCTGTTTGTCAGCATGCTGCAGCGCATGGGAGTTGAAGTAGATCGCTTCGCCAGCAGTGCCGGCACGTTGACGGGGCTTGCATCGACTGCTTCGTAAGGGAAGCGTCTGCATTGCGCAGGAGTCGCGATGGCAAGACCCCGTTTGAGATGTTCGCGGCGGATCAAAAAAAATAGCTGGACGTGCGGCGAGTGGCTAAGCTAATCGTGTCGCCTCGTTCCTAGTTAAGAACGATGTGCAGGCGAGTTCTCTCTTAAGCCGGCGGGCCCGTGATGTTTCTCTTCTTCCTTTTTCTGATTCTGGTGACGATCCTCGTCTTCGTTGCGAAAGAGGTCACCAACTACCGAGGCATATGGGGCTGCTCCCTCTTTCAGCAATTGGTAATAGTGACTCTGCTGGCGCCGGGAGACGGTGGGGCGTGGGCGCGGAATGTCGCTTTTATGTTTGCGACACTGGATGCTTTCGGCTGGTTGCTGCGCAACGATCTGGGCCAATCCGCCGAGCAGAAAACGGAGGTTGGCTGGTGCTTTCGCCTGGGCATCCTCACGGCGCCTATCGTGATCGCGTTTGTATATACCGTGGTCAGAGACGGTGGGTAGAAACGCTGCCGTCTCTGGGCTCTCAGCCAGCCAACGCGTTGCTGCTCACAACCTTATGGCCATTGCCGCAACAACGGCATAGATTGCAGCGAATGTCAGCAACGTGGGAATACCGAATTGCCAGCCGCGCCGGCCGAGTTGTTTCGATATCAAAAATCCCCATCCGAACCCGATGCAGTTAAACAAAATCGCAATGCCCCAAGCTGCGAAAGGAAGCACCAAGCTCGAGATAACTTGAAACGCAATACTTACATCGTTTCGAGGCGATTGTTGAATGCCCAACACAATGAGTTCCAGGATCGCTCCCATTCCTAAAAGAATCGCAATCGCGAAGCCCAAGATTAGTCCGGGGAACTCCTTTGCGGTAGATGTTCCAACTAGCGCGCCAATCAGCAATTGAACGAGCAAAAAGAGGTAGTATCCGCTCGACATCTTGCAGACCCGTCGGCTGGTTCAAGACCCAGTATGTTGAAAGTTTGCGCTAAGGATCGGGAAGTGATCGCCGACCATATTCATTGCCACGCAAGGTCGTGGCAATGACGCACAAATTGATTTACTTCTTGCCCTGCTGAGACATCGCAAAGTAGCCCATGCGTAGATCGTGTAGTGCGTGTTCGATCATCTCGGCTTCGTCGGTCGAGAGATTTCCTTTGGTTTTCTCTTCGATCACACCCAGCAGATCGATCATGTGCTTGGCCAGCGGCAATTCGACCATTGCCTGGCCGGTTTCGGGATGGGGGATTTGTCCCATCGCGGCGAAGGCCTGGGTGGCCAGCATCGAGACAAGCATCCGAAAGTCGGGCGGCGGCAGCAGGCTGGGATCGAACTTCGACTTGCTAGCGGCATTAGCCGGCGCCGCGGCGGTTGGTTCTTCCGCCGCTGGAGTCACTGCAGGCGTTTCTTCGGTCTGCAGCTTTTTCTTTTCCTGCTGGACCTGATCTTTCCAGTCAGAATCCACGATGATCTTTTTCTCTTCTGCGGAGTCGTCGGTCATGGTATTTGCTTTCCGTGGTGTCGACTACGTTTCGGCCGGCTCTTCGGTCGGTGAAGCATTGGGCGCTGACTTGCTACGACGCACAATTGCGGCAGCAACAAAATCCGCGAACAACGGCTGAGCCTGGATCGGTTTCGATTTGAACTCCGGGTGGAACTGCACGGCGACAAACCAGGGATGATTTTCATTCTCGATGATCTCCACCAGTGAGCCGTCAGGCTTCAGTCCCGAGAATCGCAATCCATGTTTGATGAACTGCTCACGATACTTGTTGTTGAACTCATATCGGTGGCGATGCCGCTCATTGATCTCTTCGTGGCCGTACGCTTCAAAGGCATGCGTGCCGGGGACCAGTTTGCAATCTTGAGCGCCTAGTCGCATGGTGCCCCCTTTGTCGGTGATGTTTTTTTGCTCGTCTAGCAAGCAAATCACCGGGTGCGGCGTATCTTTGGAGAACTCGGTCGAGTGAGCTCCTTCTAGGCCGACCACGTTGCGGGCAAACTCAATTGCGGCGCACTGCATCCCCAAGCAAATGCCGAGGAACGGAATGTTCCGTTCGCGAGCGTAGCGGATCGCTTCGACTTTCCCTTCCACGCCGCGTTCGCCAAATCCGCCGGGGACCAAAATGCCGTCATAGCCAGAGAGCAACCGCTCGGCGCCTTCGGATTCGATCGATTCGCTTTGAATACGGCCGATCCGAATTTGCGAGCGATGGGCGATGCCGGCATGATCGATCGCTTCGTAGATCGACTTGTAGGCGTCTTTGTGTTCGGCGTACTTACCGACGACAGCGATGCTGATTTCGGTCTCTGGATTGCGGAGCGTATGCAGAATCTCTTTCCACTGCGTCAAATCAATTTCGCCGCGGGGGAACCCAAATTTTTTGGCGATCAGGTGATCCAGCCGATTTTCGTGCAGACTGAGCGGGACTTCGTAGATCGAGAAATCTTTGTCCTTCTCTTCAATGACCGCTTCAATCGGCACATTGCAGAAGAGGGCGATCTTTTCGCGGTCGTCATGACTCAGGTTGCGTTCGGTGCGGCAGATCAAAATATCGGGCTGGATACCAATTTCACGCAATTGACCGACCGAGTGCTGGGTCGGCTTGGTCTTTAGCTCGGCTGCCGCTTTCAGGTAGGGAACCAGCGTTAGGTGGATATACAGACAGTTTTCTTTGCCGGCGGTCAGTGAAAACTGACGAATCGCTTCCAAAAACGGCTGGCTTTCGATGTCGCCGACGGTGCCGCCGATCTCGGTGATCACCACATCGGTTTCTTCGTCACCCAGCTTTTGGATAACACTTTTGATTTCGTTGGTGATGTGGGGGATCACCTGGACGGTTTTGCCCAAAAACTCGCCGCGACGTTCTTTGTTGATGACCGACAGATAGATCTGGCCGGTGGTGTAATTGGCGTCGCGGGTCAGCGGGCTATTGGTGAAGCGTTCGTAATGGCCCAAATCCAAGTCGGTTTCGCTGCCGTCATCCAGCACATAGACTTCGCCGTGCTGATAGGGACTCATCGTGCCGGGATCGACATTGATATAGGGATCGAGCTTTTGCAATTTCACGCGGAGCCCGCGTTGCTCGAGCAGCATGCCGATGGAGGCGCTGGTCAACCCTTTGCCGAGTGAACTGACCACGCCGCCGGTCACGAAAATATGCTTGGTCATGAACCTTCCCTGCAATTGCAGCAATTTGCTGCTAGCTTTTGTCCGAGAGACGTTACCGCCAGACGATCGGCAGTAATCGATAATTTGCGTCAGAACTCCCTAATCGCCCTCAGGCAGTTGCTTAAGGGCGTGAGAGACGCAAGAGACTAAACCGGTCAGGACCGTCAGCCCTGGGGCTTTATCTTAGCAAGCAAGCTTGCGGCTGACAAATGCCGCATAGTCGCTGGGGGTATCGATCCCCGAGGAGGCTTCGTTGACGACGCCAACGTGAATTGACTCGCCCATCGACAGAACTCGAAGCTGCTCCAGACTTTCCAGCTTTTCGACTTCGGTCCGCGGCGCCGCGGCAATCCGTAGCAGAAAATCGCGACGGTAGGCGTAAATCCCCAAGTGCATCAGAAAGTGGGGGGGCTCGGCCTGGAGAACGGCGTCATCCCACTCGCGAACGAACGGAATCTGGCTACGGCTAAAATAGAGCGCTTTCCCTTTTTGATCACAGACCACTTTGACGCAGGCCGGATCCGAAAGAAGTGCTTTGTCCCGAATCGGAGTCGCCAAAGTCCCCATATTATGGCTGGGGTTCTCTTCCATCATTTTGATCAACGCGTCAATCGAGGTCGACGCGATCTCGGGCTCATCCCCCTGAACGTTGAGCAGTAGGTCAAATTCGGGCAATTGCTGGGCTGCTTCGGCCAGTCGATCTGTTCCGCTGGCGCACGACTCGCTGGTCATGATCACGTCGCCGCCGAATGCTTTGACCGCGTCTCGGATCGATGGATGATCGGTCGCGATGACGACTTTTTCGGGTCGTAAAGCTTCGATCGCTGCTTCGTAAGTGTGCTGTATCAAAGGCTTTCCGGTTTCGGCCAGCAGCATTTTGAGCGGCAGTCGCGTCGAGGCCAGGCGAGCCGGGATAATAACAGCCGTACGCAGATGGAGACGAAGCGGGGATTGGGGAGCCATGACGACCTTCCTTGGCCAAAAGTGCAATGTTAGATCGGCGGATTGTAAATTCCATGCAATTAAAACAACTAGACCAATTTCTCCCGTCCGGCTGATCGATGTTCTGGGATTGTCCAGTTTTTGCTAGTTTGCCCAGAACGGGGAGTATTCTTTTCAGGGTATCTACCCCCAAACGGATCGTCCTTTCGGGAGCGTGCGATGTGCGGCATCGTTGGTGTAGTTGGAGATCGCCAAGCGGTCGATTTCATCGTTCAGGGGCTGCGTCGGCTTGAATACCGGGGTTATGACAGCGCCGGAATCGCCGCTTTTGACCCGGATGACGTCGAAATTAGCATCTGCAAAACCGCCGGGCGAATTGACAATCTGGCCGCGCGACTTACTCAGCAACATGTGGTTGGCGCCACCGGAGTGGGGCACACACGTTGGGCTACGCATGGTCCGGCTACCGAAACCAATGCACACCCGCATAGCGGTCAGGGAGGCGAAGTCGTCCTGGTCCACAACGGCGTGATCGAGAACTACGCCAAGTTAAAAGAGAAGCTGATCGCTCGAGGTTATGAATTTGTGACCGAGACCGATAGTGAAGTCATTGCCCACCTGCTGGAAGAATGTCGTCGCCGTCAGCAGGCGGACTCCAAGCCAGATGCGGTTCTGACCGATCAGCAAATTATTGATATCGTTCAAGACGCATTGGCGCAGCTACGAGGCACCTATGGCTTGGGGATTTTATTCAAACAACGTCCTGATTTGATCGTCGCCGCGCGACTTGGATCGCCGTTAGTTGTCGGTGTTACCGATGACATTCACTATCTAGCAAGCGACGCTTCGCCGTTGGCCGGGTTCACCGACAAGATCGTCTATTTGGCTGATCACCAAATCGCGCTGCTCAAAGCAGACTCGCTGCAAGTTCGGCATCGCGATCATGGCGCGATCCAACATAGCGTCGAAGTGATCGAGATTGACGCTTCCGAAGTTGAACTGGGCGGCTACGAGCATTACATGCTCAAAGAGATCTTCGAGCAGCCGCAGTCGGTGGAAAACACGATGCGCGGCCGTCTTAGTCTCGATGATGCGACCGCCGTGTTTGGCGGCTTAAATCTGTCGCCGCAAGAGCTGCGCGGCGTCGATCGAATCTTGCTGACCGCTTGCGGCACCAGCTGGCACGCGGCGCTGGTCGGCGAGTATATCATCGAAGAAATGGCCCGCATCCCGGTCGAAGTCGAATATGCGTCAGAGCTACGTTATCGAAATCCTCCTACGCCGCGGCGGACATTGGTCTTTGGGATTACGCAAAGCGGCGAAACGGCCGATACGCTTGCCGCGCTGCGCGAAATGAAACGCAAAGGGCATCCCACGCTGGCGATCTGTAATGTTGTCGGCAGCACCATCGCCCAGGAAGCGGACGGCGGCATCTATCTGCACGCAGGCCCCGAGATCGGCGTAGCGTCGACCAAGGCCTATACCTCGCAGTTGACTGTGATGGCGATGTTAGGGCTTTACTTTGGCCGCCTGACGCATCTCAGCTTTGATCAGGGGTATCGCATTATTGAGTCACTGCAGAAGTTGCCCGCTGCGATTGAGCAAGCGTTGGAGTCGAACGATATCGCGCGGAAGATTGCTGAGAAGTACCAGTCCGCGACCAACTTCCTGTACTTAGGGCGGCACTTTAATTTTCCAACGGCGCTGGAAGGCGCGTTGAAACTAAAAGAAATTAGCTACATCCATGCCGAAGGCTATCCCGCGGCCGAACTCAAGCATGGTCCGATCGCGCTGGTGGACGAACAAACGCCGAGCGTCTTTATCATGCCGCGCGGCGTTGTGTACGACAAAGTGATGTCGAACTTAGAAGAGATCAAAGCTCGCAGCGGTCCGGTGATCGCGATCGCCAGCGAAGATGACGATCAGGTCGCCAAGATCGCCGATGACGTGATCCGCATCCCCATGGTGGACGAATTTTTGCAACCGATCGTCTCGATTATTCCTCTGCAATTACTCGCTTACCACATTGCACAACTTCGCGGCTGCGATGTCGACAAGCCGCGGAATTTGGCAAAGAGTGTGACGGTCGAATAGGCCCCGCTAGTCCCACGATTGGGTCGTGTTATCCCCTTCTGAAATAACATCCAGAAATCGCCTTGATTTTACCCCTGCGGTGGGGTATTACGGGGTTCTAGATTTATTCATTCGAAGGGCAAGCAATGTCAATTCCGGTTCGCTGTCCGCATTGTCGCGGAGAGTTTCAAGTCGAGAACAAATATGCCGGAAGCAAGATCCGGTGTCCGAAGTGTAAAGCAGGCGTGATCGAGGTTGCTGCGTCTGGCGCCGCTTCTTTGGGTTCCGCATTTGGCGACGAGCTGATGCTCAAACCCATTGATTCAGATTCTAGTGCTGCCGCAACAGGGCCCCCTCGGAAGCGGCGACGCAATTTCCTAAAGAACAAAGCGGTGCGCGGCTGGATTGGCAGTGCGTTGATAGTTGGGGGGCTGTTGGCGGCAGCCGGTTTCACTTGGCAATTGCTCAGTCAAACAAATCTGGCTGAGTTGAATCTGCCGGATGTTAATCTGCGGAGCGTCACCAGCGGTTCTGATATTGCGCCCAAATCGACTTCGGCCCCGGAATTGGATTCAAAAACATCACCGGAACAGTTTTCGCCGGTCGCGAGTCAGACTCAGCCGCAGCAGTCATCCATGCCCGAGCAAGGGATGCTCACAGGCGAGAGTTCGGTTACAGCGCCGACTTCCCCAGAAGCGGGGAAGTCGTACTCGGCAACAAAGCGGCAAGATGTTGGGCAAGTCAATGATTTAATCGTTAATAACGTCGCCTCGTTTTGGGGGAACGCGACGCGGCTGCGATCGAAATTGCATCCCTTCGAGATCGATTTTCCTTCTGACCGGGTGATAGCGCTTCCGACTCCTGAAGGGCCTGGTGTTGGACCAGGCAGTTACACCTATCTGCATCGACTGGATACAGGCATGATCCACGGTCGGTTCGTGCTGCATAACGACTTGGTGCCTGGGTATGCGAATGTTTTCGCCGTCCGTTTCAGCCCGCGACAAGAAGGGGAGTCTGACGAAGAGGCGCTTCGCCGCGTTGCTTCGGTCGAGCTATCCCAACGAGCAGGAACGCCAGTTGAACATAAGGTGACGCAACACGAAGGTTTTTATGCGATCGATACGGTGAGCTCGTTCGATTCTGAAAACGAAAATGTGGTTGTGCGGATGCGCAGCCGCGCGATTGCGCACACTTCCGGCGTCTATGTGATCGGGGCTAGAATGAAAGGGGTAAGTCCCGTGATGATTGACCGTTTCATCAACTCCTTCCATTTTCGGGAGTATCCTGGTTCGCTGGGAGACGGATCCGACCTGATTCCGGTCTTCGCCTCCAATGGTAGGCGCCCAACGCCGAGAAACCTTGCGGGATATCCAGACCCGCAGGGGCAGTACATCCTGTGGGAAGATATTCCTGTCGAGTAGTGTTATTTGGCGGTTGCGGACCAGCTAGGTGACGAAGAATGGGTGTCCGACTCTCCTGCGCCAGCGAGACAAGCGTATGCCGATTCCGGTTCAATGTCCGCACTGCCAAAAGGCGATTCAGGTTGCCGATAAGTTTGCCGGCAGCAAGATTCGCTGTCCAAAATGCGGCGACGGCGTGATTTCGGTCGGCATTCTACCAACCTCGGGCAAGCCTGCGACGGCCGATCAGCCGTACCAACTAAAGCCGTCGCCTGCTTCCACACCCGGCAATTCACGAGCAGTGAAGCCTGCATATCGAAAGATATTCCGGCAAAAAAAGCTGCTCGGCTCTCTGGCCGTGTTCGGGATCGGACTAGGGGTCTTGTTGTTTGTGGGTGGACTAACAGTCACCGCGGGGAGTTTTGCTTGGCGGGCGCTCGGGCAAATGGGGATGCCCGACTTGGCGATGCCTGAGCTAACGCTGCCAGAAGTGTCTCTGCCAAAGGAGACGCCGCTGGCGGACACGATCGAGCAAGCCAACGTTCCGCCGCAAGTAGCGAAACACTGGCGACTCTACCAGAGCAGCCACCCGCGGTTTGAGATCCTTTTTCCTCAAGGGCAAGTGATCAAAACAACGCTTAACGGCGGGATCCAGTTTTTGTGGATGACGCCAGAACAGGGGCTGGATCGAGCAGACGAATTCGCCATCCTGGGGATTGGGTATCTTCGCCGCCAGCCTTGGGAATCCGATCAAGACGCGATCGTGCGGGCAGAAAGGCTCTCACAAAACTCGATCCTTGATAAGCGGCTAAACGGCACGGTTCTTCATCGTAAAGAAATCGGCTACCACGGACTATTTGCCGTAGAACGAACGCTAAGTGACAAGCAAGGGCCGATTGTCGCCGTATCGACTTCAATTGCGCATCCATCCGGCGTCTATACGATCGAAGGGCTCGCCAGTCGCAGTCTTTTCTCCTTGGCGCAGTTGGAAGCGATGCGCGACTCGTTTCGCATTCTTGAACCTGCGACTTCGGTAGGCCCAACTTTGAGTCGTATGCCGGATGTTAGCCAAAGCGGACCGTCAGAGATGACGCCCTCCTCGGTACTCCCTAGAGGACCAAATGGTCAGTCAGAGCCTCATCAACAAAACAGATTTAATCCCAGGTGGACGCTTTATCGCAGTCCCGAGCATCCCTTCGAGATCTCATTTCCCAACGAAAATGTGCAAATCCTGCGGAGAGGGGATGATACGGAATACTTCTGCCTGGGGAGCGAACGATCTGGCTCAGGGGGAGTCCGTATGCGGGATGTAGGGCGTTTCCACGTCCGTTTTTTTCCTCGATTTGATGGCGAAAGCGAGCAAGCGGTAGTAGATCGCGTTGAACGAATCATCGGCGTTCCCCCGCACGGCGCATCGCACCACTCCGGCGCTCGCGTGGAGCATATCGCCGGGACGCATGACGGGTTTCCCTCGGTCGAATGCCGCTTGCTGGGAGGAATGCAAACGTCCCATATCCTGGGCATCATCGTGGTCCATCCAAGCGGCTGCTATCACGTGGGCGCGATGATGAGTTCGACGCAAATCACCGAAGCAGCACTCGATAGGTTCAAACAGTCTTTTCGCTTTCAGCGCTAGGCAACTACCACCACGGAAACAGCGTCTTTACCGATGCTGCCGAGTTAGTCCGCCCCACTTCTTTCCCGTCGCGGACATACACAAAGGTCGGAATGGAACGGATGCCGTACTTTTGCGCGAGGTCCGTATCGTTGTCGACATTGATCTTTTTGATCGGGTAGCCCTCGTCCCGCAGCTGTTCATAGGCGGGCTGGGCATTCTTGCACGCTCCGCACCAAGGCGCCGAGAAGAAATAGACCTGGCCTGCGACTTCGCTGGGCTTCGGCGGCTGCGGCAGCTCGATCTGATCGGAGTATTTCAGAGCAACGACGCCGATCGGAAGCAAGAACGTGGCCAATGCAATCAGTAAAACTACCGGTTTAGGCATCGTTGTGTACCTCTGAAGGCGGGGGTAAGTGAGTGAGATGATCCTCCAACAGTAGTTTTTCGTTAGTGCCGCTAAGGGGATTGGACCAACGGCGGAGCCGAATCAGCAAGATTCTTCACGGCGAGCTTCGTCTGACCGGAACAGTCGTTAGAAACAGGAGGGATCAACAGCGCCCACACGAGCAATCGAAAGTTTGATTTCAGATGGCAATTTCGGCGCGGACCGATTGAAAATCGAGCGCGGAATCACCCCTCGAAGAGCGATTTTCGAGATTCTTACGAACTTTTTCAAAGTGATTTGAGCCTTGTTTTCTCGGGTGAAACGCATTTTGCGACAAAAATCTTGTTCGCAAAACGCAGGGCCCGTTGACGGACCAATTTGTTCTGGTAATCTTTGTCCTTCCCAAGTGGTTGCTGACGCGGCCAAGGGGGAAAACAAAAAACGAGAGACCACGTTTCTCGAGCTTTGATCTTTGACAATTTGGTTGTGACCTCTGTTAAGTTCGGCGTGAGGCTGTGCTTCACAAAGATCGATTCAGGCTTCGGCTTGAGGATGTCTTTGCGAGGCTAAAATCACGATGAACTGTATTTGAATTGTTTTGCAAAGAGCAGTTCAAACACTTTAACTGTTGCTCATAAGCGATTTACTTCGGTAAGTCGTAAAAGCATATAACAATTGAAGGGTTTGATTCTGGCTCAGAATGAACGTTGGCGGCATGGATTAGGCATGCAAGTCGCGCGATAACTGAGAAAGCTTGCTTTCGAGGGGACAGCGGCGAAAGGGAGAGTAACAGGTGGTTTATCTACCCTCGGGTTTGGGATAGTGTCGGGAAACTGGCAGTAATACCAAATAACATCTACGGATCAAAGTTCCGGCGCCCGGGGATGAGACTGCTCACTATTAGCTTGTTGGCGGGGTAATGGCCCACCAAGGCTACGATGGTTAGCGGGCGTGAGAGCGTGGCCCGTCTCACTGGGACTGAGATACTGCCCAGACACCTACGGGTGGCTGCAGTCGAGAATCTTTGGCAATGGGCGCAAGCCTGACCAAGCGATGCCGCGTGCGGGATTAAGGCCTTCGGGTTGTAAACCGCTGTCAGAGGGGAAGAAATTTTGACTGATCCTCAGAGGAAGGACGGGCTAAGTTCGTGCCAGCAGCCGCGGTAAGACGAACCGTCCGAACGTTATTCGGAATTACTGGGCTTAAAGGGTGCGTAGGCGGCCCTACAAGTCAGGTGTGAAATCCCACGGCTCAACCGTGGAACTGCGCCTGAAACTGTAGGGCTTGAGGGAGATAGGGGTGAGCGGAACTGATGGTGGAGCGGTGAAATGCGTTGATATCATCAGGAACACCGGCGGCGAAGGCGGCTCACTGGGTCTCTACTGACGCTGAGGCACGAAAGCTAGGGGAGCGAACGGGATTAGATACCCCGGTAGTCCTAGCTGTAAACGATGAGCACTGGATCGAGGGGACTCCCACATCTTCTCGGTCGTAGCGAAAGTGTTAAGTGCTCCGCCTGGGGAGTATGGTCGCAAGGCTGAAACTCAAAGAAATTGACGGGGGCTCACACAAGCGGTGGAGGATGTGGCTTAATTCGAGGCTACGCGAAGAACCTTATCCTAGTCTTGACATGTTTAAGAATCTCCCTGAAAGGGGAGAGTGCTCTTCGGAGAGCTTTTGCACAGGTGCTGCATGGCTGTCGTCAGCTCGTGTCGTGAGATGTCGGGTTAAGTCCCTTAACGAGCGAAACCCCTATCTCTAGTTGCCAGCGAGTAATGTCGGGGACTCTAGAGAGACTGCCGGTGTGAAACCGGAGGAAGGCGGGGATGACGTCAAGTCCTCATGGCCTTTATGACTAGGGCTGCACACGTCCTACAATGGTGCGAACAAAGGGACGCAAACTCGCGAGAGTAAGCAAATCCCAGAAAACGCGCCTCAGTTCGGATTGCAGGCTGCAACTCGCCTGCATGAAGCCGGAATCGCTAGTAATCGCGGGTCAGCATACCGCGGTGAATATGTTCCTGAGCCTTGTACACACCGCCCGTCAAGCCACGAAAGTGGGGTGCACGCGAAGTCGCTAAGCTAACTCGCAAGAGAGGCAGGCGCCGAACGTGAACTCTGCGATTGGGACTAAGTCGTAACAAGGTAGCCGTAGGGGAACCTGCGGCTGGATCACCTCCTTTCTAAGGAAAACTGTTAGATGACTCAGGAAGACTCACACTTCCTTCTAGCGTCGCTTACTTCGGTAAGCAGCGACGATCGAAAGATCTTCGCCTGTACAATAGACATCTAACGGTGGGACAGCCTCATAACGCTTAACTGGGTCACAACCATTTTTATACGAAGCTCGTGATAGAGATATCTATCACGAGCTTTTTTCGTGCGCTCGTTGTCTCTGTGCGTACTGATTTCGCACGATTCTTCGGGTAAAATTAATGAGAACGTGGCGACATAGGCCGTTGCTCTTTCGCGAGCAACCTAGTTCTATAAAGTTGCATGACGATTCAAGCATGTTCTAATCAGGTCCTCGATTTCTACGCCCGCCGCGAACGTCGATTCGGCTTGGGGTTTTTCGCCCTGATTTTTGGAACGATTGGCATCGTCGCAGTCTTTGCCGCGATGACAAATCGCCAGCCGGAACAAATGCGGCCGTTTATGATGGCTGGCTATCTGATTACGACCCTTGCTTTCCTGTTTTTCGTTTTTATGGCAGGTTGGAGCCGACGAACTGAGATCAACCAAGTTTTCCAGGTTGTTTGTGTGCGGGATTATTTGTTCAGGTTTATCCCTTTGGGAATTCGTCAGATCCGTTTCGCCGAACTCGATCACATCGAATGTGGGATCTCTGTAAACAGCGGATATGCGTACAAGGCGAAGCCGTATCGGCAACTCTGCATTTCGCTGGTAACAAGCGGTCCGAGAATCATGGTGGCGATCCGGCTATGGGATCAGCATTTCGAAGGAGCGAAGAAAGGTGCCGAAGAACTCGCTGGTCTGCTGCAGGTACCGCTGAAAGAAGTGGAGCTCCGCGAGTAGATGCGGGATTCGCAGATAAAGTTTTGGTGAACAAGTGCACTAAGCTAGGTTCGGATTGCCTTGGTATTGCTATTCTGGAAGTTCAAATATCTGGCTTTTTCTCCCAGGAGCAACTGCGATGCAACGACGTAATTTTCTTCAATTGGCTGGCGCTGCAGTTGGCGGCTCTTTTTTGCCGGGCTTGGTTCGAGCTGACGAAGCGGCCAAACCGTTTCGCTTTGCCCATTTAACCGATATCCATGTTCAGCCAGAGCTCTCGGCCGACAAAGGACTTCGTAAGTGCCTGGCGACGATCAATGCTTTGGAGAGCAAGCCGGAGGTGATTGTCACCGGCGGCGATATGGTGATGGATGTCTTTGCCCATAATCGCGATCGCGCCGATCAGCTTTTTTCGCTCTACAGCGACGTCACTAGCGGAGAAACCGACATCCCGTTTCGCAGCTGTATCGGCAACCATGATGTTTTCGGTTGGTCGCATAAGCAGGATGTGAAACCGGAAGACCCCGCGTTTGGTAAAGGCTTGGTTTGCGAAAAACTAGGGCTGGAAAAAACGTACTACGCCTTCAACCAAGGCGGTTGGCGGTTCTACATCTTGGACGACATTCAAATGGCGCCCAACAACCGCTATCAGGCCTACCTCGATGAAGCGCAGTTTGATTGGCTGAAAAAAGATTTAGCTGAAAAACCGGCTGAAACCCCCGCTGTAGTCGTCAGTCATATCCCGATTTATACCGTCACCACCTTTGATAACGGTCGCGAAGAAGATCTCGCCTACCGTGTTGGCTTTAGCGCAATGTGCCGTGACGCGGTGAAGCTTGGAAATCTATTTTCCAAGCACAACGTGAAACTGGCGCTTTCCGGACATCACCACCTGTTGGAGCGGATCGAGTATCGAGGGGTTACTTACATTTGCGGCGGCGCCGTCTCCGGCGGCTGGTGGCGCGGTCCGCGTGGTGACGTACAAGAAGGTTTTGGACTGGTCGATTTGAACCCGAACGGTACCTTCGACTATGAATATGTCGACTACGATTGGACGCCGGTGACGTAGTCGCCCGGTTTCTTGGATTGAATTAACGCAAAGAACCCCGGTTTGTCGTGAGCACGAACCGGGGTTCTTTTATGCTCGGGCATGACTTTATGACGAGGGCCCTGGCGCACGAGCTTGATTCAGTAGACCGAACTCCATGGATGACGGCAAGTTAAAACCGGCTACGCGACCCGATGCGCCGTCCCCGTTGCAACGACCGGAGTGATGTGGAATCGACGCACCGCCAAGTACCCCACGACTAAAAATGCAACCAAAACGGCCAGTTGGGCGATGGCAAACGGCGGTTCTGCATTGGTAGGCGCCAACGTATGCAACGCCGGGATCTTCAAAAACGACTGGACCACCAGCACAAAGAAATTGAAGTAGAACGCCAGCAATGAAGTGACGATATACGTGATTCGCCAGCCGTGTTGCAGATGTCCTGCATAGCGAGCAACCGCCGCGATCACCAACACGATCAGCGACAAGATCCCAATCACCACGCCGGGGGTAAGTTGCAGATTCGGAAATCCAAATCCGGTCAGACTGGTCAATAACGTCGTGATGAAAAAAGTGCCGGTCCAGCCCCGCAATGGTCGCGAGCTAAGCAAGCTATAGACAAACCCAAAACCCGAGACGATACCGACCAAGCTGATTGCGACATGGATAATCGTGTAGATCGTTAAAGCGGACATCGGAAGTTTCCTTCGCCAGTAAATAGTTGATTCGCCTAATAAGCAGATGCCTACCAAGTGGCCAGGATACGCTGTCCCCGGGATTATTAGCGGACACGTCGAACACTGGCCCCAGTGAAAGTCGTCCAGAGAGCGAGAAAGAGGCTCAAAACCGGTCAAGAAATAGAAAAATCCCATTGCTCGCGGCGCCGTAAAGCAGGCGAAACAATGGGATCTTCAAAGTGGGCTAGACTGGATTCGAACCAGCACGTCCTTTACGGACACTAGGCCCTCAACCTAGCGCGTCTGCCAATTCCGCCACTAGCCCGTGGCTTTCCTTTATAGTCGCTCGCGGCGACTGTAATGGAACACATTAGTCTAGGAAAACCGCTCTCCGGGTCAAGCGGGGGGCGATTACCGATCTGGCCGTCGTTTGACCACGAAAATTGTCCGGTCGCACGTGGTAGGACGGTGCAGCTTGGCGAGAAGTTCACGCCCTGCGGTCAAGATTCGTTCGGCTGGAAGTTCGAGATGCTCACGCAGTTTCTCGGCAAACTGGGCTATTCCTGCGGCGCCGGCTTCATCAAACAGGTATTCGCGAACGCCGGACGACATCATCGTGATTGCTGATCCTGGTTTTAGCCGTCGTTCGACAAATCGCGGATCGACGTCGGTTCTGGCGCCCAGCAAAAAAGACATATCCCAAAGTTCTTCCCAGCCATCCGGCGTAATTAATAGGCCGCAGGTTTCGCCGGCGTTCGAGATTTCGATTAAACCGGTTTCAGGATGAATCACGCCGTAAGAGAGTGAAGCGAACCGATCACCAGCCGAAGTCGACCAAAAGGTGTGATTCACACGGTTTACCAAGGTTCGCGAGTCGGCGGCATAGCGGCTGTGCGATTTGACCGCCGATGCTAGTTGCCCGGCCATCATCGCCGCTTCCAATTGACGGCCATCGGCATCGCCGACCGTGATCGCTAACGCGCCATCGTCGAGCATCGACCAGTCATGGAAGTCGCCGCCGGCTTGCTCGGCTTGTTCGGTCCAGCCAGCTAGGTCCCAACCTTCCAGCAGTGGTTTGACGTGCGGTAATTGGTGATCTTGTTGAGCTGCGATTGACGTCAGCTGTTGCGTCAGATCGTGCGACTCGGTTTTATCCCTCAACAATACGTCGAGTTCCAGCTCCGACGCGATTCGCCCGGCGATGATTTCTAGCGTTTGCGTTTCGGCGCTAGTGAAGTCTCGATATTCTTCCGAGAAAATCCAGAGCGTGCCAATTGGATTGGTGCTCGTCGAAACCGGAATGCAGCAAGCCGACGGAAAATTCTCAGGGCAGCGCCAATGCGGAAGCAGCGCGGTGTCTTCAAGCACGACAGCATTTCCGGCTAGTGCTTCAAGATCGGCGATCGCGGCGGCCAGGGGGCGAGCCGGTTCCAGAAAACGATCTGGCGGCAGATTGAGCGCCGCGCGAAGTTTCAACTCGCTGCTGGTGTCATCCAGCATGTAGATTGCGGCGGCGGAAGCATGCACGTTTTCGATCGCGCCGCGCATCACGGCCTGCAGTTTGTCGGCGATATGAATTTTCGCTTCGACGGCCGAGACCGGAATGTTAGCGGCAAGCTCAGCTTCGACGCGAATCATGCCGGTGCGGACTCGCTGCACTTCCGACATCATTTCGGCCAGAGCGCTGGCGATTTGCCCGACTTCGCGAGGAGGCGTAAAGTCGGCGTCATCCACTACCGGTTTCACCAGTAAGCGGCCGGTTGCGGATCCATCCAGATCCACAATCGCATATCCATTTCCGGCCGAACCTTCGCGGTACTCGAGTTGACAGCCAAAGGCTTCGACCAAAGCCGCACTGGCGGAAGCCAAGCCGGGGAAGATTGTCTTCCCGCCGGTCGATGGTCGTTCCGCCGCGTGACGGTGAATACGGAGATAGCTGGGAAAGGGCCGAGCCATAGTTACACGCTAGTTGGAATCTGCTTTTTTCCTTTTCCGCCTCGTCCGTGGCGATTTTAACTCGAAGCGCTGATCCATAGCACTCACAAGCCTGCGTCGACATCCTTCGTCGAACAGTTAGGGAATCGGCGTCACAGCTAGCACGCATTAGCTGCTTTTCCTAATTTCACACATGCCGCGGTAGTTCGTACCTATTAGGTGGAGTTTTCATTTGCAGAACCGATCAAATCGTCACCGTCTGAACTTCGAAATGACCGAAGGTGTCCGATGCTTGGTGGACAAAAGAACAGTTCAATGTTCGTCAAGCTTGCAGCGAGGGTTTGAAGCAAATGAGATGGCACTACACCAACGGGCGACGCATCGATGCGATCTTCGCCAGCGGAGAATTGAAGCCAGCAACCGATTGTCGAACTGGTCGGATGCGACCAGCGGTGTGGTTATCGACAGTCGATACGTGGGAAGAGACCGCTAATCGAGCGGTACGACGTATTGACGGTTCGGTATTGCGCTGCAATCGAGATCAAACCGATGCGTATTGTGATGGACTGTTTCGGTTTGAGATCGCCGCGCGCACTTCCTTGGTTTCGTGGCGCGAGCTTGCGACAATGTGCGGAGTGCAAACAGCCGACCTGCTGAGGATTGAAAAGCAGGCGCGGCGGTTAGGGAGCGATCCGCTGGGGTGGTACGCTTCGCTTCGCTCGATCCGTAGTGATCAATGGCTCGCGATCGAACGCTGGAACGGCAGTAATTGGGAATCGGTTGAAGCCTGCGCAATGAGTTTGGCGGCATCTGTCGCAACGCGTCTAGCTGGTTAACCGTTTTCTTTAAGCGCCATGACTATATCAAGAATTGCTTTCTTGCCGTCAGCAAACAGCATCAGCGAATTGTCAGCAGCGAACAGTGGATTGGGGATACCAGCAAAACCGGGGCTCAGGCTCCGCTTAATCACAATCACGGTTCGCGCCTTGTCGACGTTAATAATCGGCATCCCGGCGATGGGACTGCTGGGATCGGTGTTCGCGAGTGGATTGATCACGTCATTGGCGCCGACCACAATGGCTACGTCAACTTGACCCATCGTCGGATTGATGTCATCCATCTCGCGCAGCTTTTCATACGGAACGTCGGCTTCGGCCAGCAGCACGTTCATATGTCCTGGCATACGGCCGGCAACAGGATGAATCGCATATTCGACTTTGGCTCCCCGTTCTTCCAGGATATTCGCCATATCGCGCACCGCATGTTGTGCCTGAGCGACCGCCAAACCATACCCGGGAACAATCACCACGCGTTGAGCCCCGTCTAGGATCATGGCCACGTCGTCGGCCGAGGTCGACCGAACGTTGGCGTAGATTTCATCAGCGGCAGGACCCGCTGAGGCGGCGGCCGATTGTAAGCCGCCAAAAACGACGTTGAGCAACGAGCGGTTCATCGCTTTGCACATGATTTGCGTCAGCACGATACCCGATGCGCCGACTAGGGAGCCGGAGATGATGAGGACGTTGTTATCGATCACAAATCCGGTCGCCGCCGCCGCGAGACCTGAGTAGGAGTTGAGGAGCGCGATCACCACCGGCATGTCTGCGCCTCCGATCGGGACGACCAGCGTGACCCCCAAGACCGAGGCGATGATCACAATCAACAGATAGGGCACAACGGCGTAGCCAGAACTGGTCATCACGATCACCAACAACAGCAGCACCAACAACATAATCGCATTGATCAGATGGACCGCCGGGATGGTGATCTGCTTCTTAAACATCGCCAGCTCTTGTAGTTTGCCATAGGCGACCAGCGATCCCCAAAAGGTGACAGCGCCGATCAGGCCCGACAGGGCGCCTGCCAGCAATACTTCAGGCGAATCATTTTTTAGTCGAAGCATTTCCGCGCCTGCAACAAAGATGGTCGCTGCGCCACCGAACCCGTTGAACAACGCAACCAATTGCGGCATTTCCGTCATTTGGATTTTGACCGCTAGCACCACGCCGATAATGCTGCCGATTATCAAGCCGATGATGATATACGTACCGATGCCGGTGACGAGCAGCGTCAGCAACACTGCCAGTAACATCGCTGCGGCGCTGATCAGATTTCCCTTTACCGCGGTGCGCGGATGGGACATGAACTTCAGGCCCAGGATAAATAGGATCGCCGAAACAACGTAAGCCAGATTAATCAAGGCGTCGTACACAGGGGGATTCCTTCGTTGAGGCCGACTTGCGTTAGCGCTTCGGTTTGAACATTTCGAGCATCCGATGCGTCACCAGATAACCGCCCACGACATTTACCGTCGCTAAGATTACGGCGATCAGCCCAATGAATGCCGCCAGCGGCGAATCGATAGCACTAGCGGCGATCAACGCTCCGACAATTGAGATTCCGCTAATCGCGTTAGAGCCCGACATCAGTGGAGTATGCAGCGTCGGCGGAACTTTGGTAATCAGCTCAAAGCCAATAAAAATCGCCAAAATGAAAATTGTCAGACTCGCGACAAGTGCGTCATAGCGAGTAAAATTGGCCTCCTCGGGCTGCGGCTCCCCATCCACAGGCTCTTGCGTAGTTTCTACTACCGGCTCAGGATCCGGGGCTTTGGGGGCGGCTTCTGCTTTGATTGGCTCGGCAGCTTTTGCAGCCTCCTCTGTTTTCCTAGGCTCTGCAGCCTGAGCCGGTTCTGTCGTGGTAGGCTTTTCCGCATCCTGCGCCAACGCAGCAGTAGCACTTCCCCAGATCAGCAGTAGCAGTACAAGGCATCTCATGTTGCGTTTCCTTCTGAGGGAGGCGCCGGATCGTCATCCAGCGGTATTTTGTCGTTGTCCGATGGGGGCTTCGGCGGTTCGATCGCCGCAAGGCCAAGCATCTCGCGAATCCGGTTGTGGATCACTTCCCCATCACGGGCAACCAGAGTTGCGGCGATGATCTGGTCCTCTGGGTTAATGACCAGCTTTCCATCTTTCACCATGTTGAGCAGGAACTTGGTGATATTGTTGGAGAACATCTGGCTGGCATGCTGCGGAACCTCGGACGGGAGGTTGGTCGGGCCTAGGATCACGACGCCGTTGTGTTCAACTCGCGTGTCGGCTTGGCTCGGCTCGATGTTTCCTCCTCGTTCGGCGGCCAGATCAATCAAGACCGAACCTGGTCGCATTCCATTTACCGCTGCTGTGTTCACTAGCAGCGGTGACTTCTTGCCGGGGATTGCGGCGGTGGTAATAACAACATCACATTCGCGAACGGTATCGGCCATGAACTCACGCTGCTTCTGGTAGAAGTCTTCGCCGAGATCTTTGGCATACCCTCCTTTGTCTTGAGCGCCGCTTGATTCCAATTGGAAGTCAACCGCCTTGCCGCCGAGACTTTCGATCTGCTCTTGAGCTTCTTTGCGAACGTCGTAGGCCATCACAATGGCGCCCAGTCGCTTGGCCGTGGCGATCGCTTGCAATCCGGCGACGCCAGCACCGATCACAAAAACTTTGGCCGGAGCCAGCGTGCCAGCTGCGGTCATCATCATCGGGAAGATCTTGGGCAACTCAATTGCGGCGACTAGAACGGCACGATAGCCAGAGATGGTAGCTTGGGAGGAGAGAACATCCATGCTCTGCGCACGAGTGATGCGTGGAATTAACTCTAGCGAAAACTGTGTCGCCTGTTTGCCGGCCATTTCGGCGATTGCCTCGGGATTACCAAGCGGATCGCAGCAGCCGATCAGAATCTGTCCCGGCTTAACCAGATCGAGGTCGATCTTCCCCGCTTCTGGGTTAGCGCCCAGTGAGCGGACCTGAAAGACAACGTCAGCCTGGGCGAATGCGTCAGCCCGGGAAGCAACGATACTAGCTCCAGCAGCTTCGTAGGCGGTGTCCAGAAAGCCGGCAGCTACTCCGGCGCCGGTTTCGACTAGGATTTCGGCGCCAGCTTTTTGCAACTGGGCAAGGGACGCGGGAATCAGGGAGACACGCTTTTCGCCCGGATAATTTTCGCGTACGACAGCAATAATCATGTTATTTCCCTAGGTCGTGGGGCGCGGCGACTGGGAATTTCTGAAGCGAGCGGGGTACTTGGCCGCGCAGCACAACTCAAATCGTGAAAAATTCTTACACACCTGGAGGCGTCTGGGAACCCTTTTTCCGTTGGTTTATGCCTAGTTCCTGCATAGTATCTGCGGGTTTTCTCCCTTTCTGTAAATCGGGGCGGCGGTCACTTGCGGAATAGCACGTAGATCGGTAAAATCCGTGTTTCCCCTGACCGTTCTGGGCCCCATTAGGGCGCTGAAGTCCCGGTTTTGAGCGGAAAAATCAAAGAACCGGTTCGGAATCTGCGAGCCGGGGTGGACTGTTGAGCCAGGATTTACTGTGAGCCAGGATATTATGTCGACTACAACTTTCATGGCGAAGACCGGTCAAGTCGAACAGCAATGGTGGCTGGTCGATGCGGAAGACCAGATCGTCGGTCGCTTGGCGAGCGACTTGGCCATGATCTTGATGGGGAAGCATCGCCCCACCTATACCCCCCACGTTGACACTGGCGATTATGTCGTTGTCGTAAATGCTGAGAAGGTGAAGTTCACCGGCGGCAAGTGGGACAAAAAAGAATACACCTGGTACACCGGATATCCCGGTCTGCGTACCGAAACGGCCGGCAAACGCCTTGAGCGTCACCCTGACTGGATCTTGCGAGATGCGGTCCGTCGGATGCTGCCAAAAAACAAACTAGCGACCAAGATGCTCGACAAGCTGAAGATTTTTGTCGGTCCCGAGCATGAACATCAAGCCCAGCAGCCGCAGCCGCTGACTGGCTTGGGTCAAGTCAAGCAAAAGAAACGCAAGTAAGCGATACCTAAGGGAACAATATGTCGACTGACGAAACTAATGTCGAATCGCCCGTAGAAGCCGAAGTTCAAACGGCTCCGGCTCCGGTGAAAAAATCGAAGACGACCGAAGGCATTATCCTGGGCACGGGACGCCGTAAATCGAGCGTTGCTCGCGTTCGCATCAAGAGCGGCAGCGGCAAGATCTCGATCAACGGTCGTTCGTTGGAAGATTTCTTCCCGAACCTGCAAGACCAAGTGTCGTTCATGGGGCCGCTGGAGGACACCGGTTTCGTCAACAAGATCGACATCCGAATTCTCGTCAACGGCGGCGGTACTTCTGGCCAGGCCGGTGCTTGCCGCATGGGCCTAGGCCGTGCGATTGCAAAGATGGACGAAGCGGCCTTCCCGGCACTGCGAGAAAATGGTCACCTGACCCGCGATTCTCGCATGAAGGAACGCAAAAAATACGGTCTACGTGGTGCTCGCCGCGGTACTCAGTTCTCGAAGCGTTAATCGCTCGGACTGCGTTTGCAGACTGCAAGTTACAAAAGAGCTCGCCCGTTTTGGGCGAGCTTTTTTTATTTGAGGGGCTCAGTCACACGACAATTCTCGGGTGCGATAGTCTCGCGGCATCTTCGACGAATGAGCATGTCTTCGGCGCCGATGATTATTTCGAGTCGCACTTTTATTGTTCAGCGCATGGTGCTGGCTCGCTCAACAGGCTTCGAAGGCTATGTGCTCTCTACCCCAAGATAGACGCGATCGGCTTCCCTTCGCTGATCGCCATCGGGCGGCCGATCGGCGTGTCGTACATGTGGTGGTAGTCGATTCCCAGCGTCTGATAGATCGATGCGTGGATGTCGGCGATGCCGACCGAACCGGCGACCTCCGCCGTGACCTTGGTTCCCTCGGGATCGGTCTCACCAATACAGGCTCCCCCGCGAATCCCACCGCCGGCCAGCGCGACGCTAAATCCATGCGGCCAATGATCGCGGCCGCCGGCTGGATTGATCTTGGGCGTGCGGCCAAATTCTCCCCCGCAGAGGACGACGGTGCTCTGCAGCAGATCACGCTCTTCCAACAGTCGGATCAGCGCCGAGAAGGCCGGATCAAGTTCGGCGATGCGACCAGTTTGCAGTTCGTGATTATTAATGTGCGAATCCCAGCCATTGAGCGTCACTTCGACGCAGCGAACGCCGGTTTCGATAAGTTGAACGGCGCACAGGCATCCGCGGCCAAACGGCGTATCGCCAAAATCATCCCGCAGCGATTGCGGCACTTCCTCTATGTTAAACGCTTTAATCTGCTCGCTATCCATCATTGTGATCGCTTTGTCGATCGTCGCCAGGTGAAGAGTGCGGTTCTGCTCTAGGTCCGATCGTCGTCCCCGGGCGAACGAGCGCTCTAGGATCTCAAGATCTTTGCGGCGCTGGTTGAAACGATCATCCCCGACGCGCCGCGGCAAGTCAGGCAAATCGCCGAGCGGGTCGTGCATTTTGAACGCATCGTACTTGTTGCCGAGAAATCCGCCGTGTGCCGGCCATTGGTTTGGGAATATCGAGACATGACGAGGGATCTCGACCCCTGCGCTTGATAGTTCGTGGCACATTACCGCGCCGATTGTTGGATGAATCAGCGTCGGGTCAGGGCGATACCCGGTCTTCATGTTGTAGGTCGCCCGCTCGTGATCTCCTTCTTTGCTGGTGACTCCGCGCAGCAGTGCGATGCGATCCATCACTTCGGCAGTCGCCGGCATCAAGTCCGAAATCTCGACGCCAGGCGATGAAGTTGCGATTCGCTTGGTTTTGCCGCCGATGAGCTTGCCGGGATGCGGATCAAAAGTTTCTAGCTGACTGGGTCCCCCTTGCATCCAGAGGACGATCACCGACTTGGCAGGTGCGCCGCTCTTGTCCGCTGCGGCAGCCGCAGCTAACTGTGCGGCAAGCGGAGTCAGCCAAGGTAATCCGCTGGCCGCTTTGAGCAGGGTGCGCCGTGAAAAATGATCGGGTCCGCCGCAACCGACGCTTTGGGGATGTTTGCGTGTCATCAATGGTTCTCGGCGATTAATGATTCCAGGCGAATTCAGAGGAGTTCAGCAAGACCCAAATCAAGTCTTCGACATGCTGGCTCCGGCTTAACGCAGCGTCGTGCATTCGCTCGACGAAGTAATCGGATTCGGCTTGGCTTGGACGGCGAGTCAGCACCGTCAGGAAAGCGACCTCCACGCTCGTTTCCTCGGTGGGAGAAAGCTGGGCGATCCGGGTTGCTGCGTTGCGGACGATGTTGTTGTCGGTTCGTTCTTTGACCAGTTTGCCGTTCATCATTAAGAGACGCTGTGGAATCGTGCCTCCTTGCTCGGCAAACTCATCTTCGCCTGCATCGCCGTAGCGCTGCAGGAATTCGTTATGCTCGCCGAAGTTAATCAACTGTGTGAGGATATGGCTCTCGGCGTCGAGCGTCTTTAGAGCCGCCGCTTGCTGAATCGCGCCGATCACCTGTTCGGGGCGAAGTCGAGTCACCGGATAGGCTGCCCAAGCATTTTCGTGAGCGGCAGTGATTTCGAAATCAGCTTGGCTATCGCGTTGGAAGGCTTCGGTTGCGACAATCACGCGAATCAGCCGCTGCAGGTCAAACCCATGGGCGATAAAATCATCGGCCAGCGGCTCCAGTCCCGCAGGATACTCGCCGGTCTCAAACGAGCCGTTGAGCGGGATGCTATCGACTGGTTCGATCAGCGGCTTGCCGGTAGTGATCGCCCAGATGCGGTTGATGATCGCGCGAGCAAAGGGGCGATTCTCGGGATGGGTCACCCAGTTGGCCAGACGCTCACGCTCGGTCGTCCCCTCTTGCAATAGCTGCTTGTTAAAGGGGACCTCCGACGAGACCAATGTCGTTTCGTCGTCATAGAGATACTGATATTCGTAGGTTGCACGCGTGTCGTCGCGAATCCCTACGAAAGAGTTTTCCGCTTCGCGAAAGAACGAAGCGAGCTGGTGGAAATCGCTTTGTTTCAGATCGCCCCCCATGTTGTCGTCATGGCATTGGACGCAATCGAGCCGAGTCGCCAGAAACGCTCGGGTCACACGTCCAGCCAGTTTCACCGGATCAGGACGTTGGGTGCCATCTTGATCAATAGTTGCAGTGACAAAATTAACCGCTGGCGCATCGGTCCAAAGTCCATTTTCGGAGATTAACTCGCGTGTCAGTTCATCATACGGCCGATTTGCCATCAACTGATCGCTGAGCCAAGTCAAAAAACGGCGCCCGCGATAGATGAGAAATGGACCATTTTCAGAGCCAACATAGGCTCGGCGGAGACGCTCGGCGACAAAATCGCCATAACGCCGATCGGCGAACGTTTTGGAGAGCCACCATGCCAGGCGATCGTCTGGGGGACGCCCTTCAAGCACGCGTAGCTCTTCGAGCGAGGGGATTGTCCCGGTTAGACCTAGTGAAATTCGTCGGATCTGCGTTAGCTCATCCGCCGGACCAGTAGGCTGCAAGTTGGCGTCCTCCCAGCTTTTTTGGAACTGATGGTCTACGCGATCGGCGACCGATTGAATCGCATTTTGTTCGCTTAGGGTCAGCGGGTGGGGGATTTGAGCAACCTGAGCAGGACGTTGCGGCACGACCAAGCCGCCTACCACGGCGGAAATCGCGATACCGCAAATGCCGAGAAATAGTAGATTTCGGAGCCACATGGTATTTTAAAATCCTTCCATAATCCCGTTGTACTAAGTACCTGCGCTGAAGGAAAATAGTTTCGTTGCAGAAAAATAGCTTGACGCGAAAACTAACTTGTTGCATTGGGGGTAATCCAAATGCAGGGGGGCGATTCCCCGGGCCTCTTCCTTTCTTGCCGATTCGATCAACGGGAACCAATGGCGACGATCACCGATCTCCTGGATGCAGTCGGATCTAACGAAGACCTAGTGGCCGCGTTACCATCCGCGTCGGAGGTTTCGGTGGTCGCGACGACGCCGGTTCGAGGGTGGCTGCGCTATTTTTTTGACACGATTTACAGCGTCAGCCAATGGACCTTCGGCTTGGTTTCGCTGGTTTTTCTGCTCGCAATTCTGGCGACGATTCCGATCGCGAACTTGTTGAGCTTGGGCTATTTGCTAGAAGTGAGCGGGCGAATCGCGCGGACCGGCAAGTTCAGTGCAGGATTTATCGGAATTCGCACCGCCGCAAGGATCGGTTCGATCGCGCTAGGGACTTGGCTCTTCTTCTGGCCGCTTCGGTTTCTCGCGGATTTGCGCGACAGCGCAAATTTGATCGAACCGGGCGGTCCGGTCGCTCAGCGGCTGACTATTGTGCTTGTCATTCTGACGCTGGCGGTTGGATTTCACATCGCCTGGGCTTGGTTCCGCGGCGGGAAATTTCGGCATTTCCTTTGGCCAGCCCCGGTGCGACTGTGGCGACAAATCCGAGCCGGCGGGATGTTCTCCGAGGCGCGGGACAAATGTCTGGGTTTTTTGGCGTCGCTTCGTTTGGGTTACTATTTTTCGCTTGGCTTGCGCGGGTTTCTGACAACCGTGGCCTGGCTGATTCTGCCGGTGGGCTGGATGATCGCCGCACGAGGGATCGAAGATCCGCCGATCGCGTTTCTGGTCAGCTTGCCGGGGATGTTGGCCTTTTGTTTTGTCTTGCTCTACTTGCCGTTCATGCAGGCTCATTTTGCCGCCGAGAATCGTTGGCGGGCGATGTTCGAATGGCGTGAAGTCCGCAAGCAGTTTCGGAATGCTCCGCTAGCATTTTGGTTGGCCCTGCTGATCACGTTGTTGTTTGCGTTGCCTTTGTATCTGTTGAAGATCGAGTTGATCGATCGCGAGATTGCTTGGCTACCAAGTCTGTTCTTTGTAGCGTTGATGTTGCCTGCAAGATTGTTGAGCGGCTGGGCGCTGGGTTGTGCGCGTCGCCGGGAGAAACCGACCCATTTCTGCTTGCGTTGGGTGGCTCGATTGGGAGAGATTCCGGTGGTGGTGGTTTACGTTTTTTTCATGTACCTGGCGCTCTACGTTTCTTGGAGCGGCGCCTACAGTTTGCTAGAGCAACATGCGTTTTTAGTGCCGGCGCCATTTGTCGGCGGCTAGTAGGTATGGATGCGGAATTTGCGGTTTTCCAAGTCAGCGATGGCTGCGCCTACCCCAATTGGCCTGCGGCAGTTACGATGAAACATGACCGCTCCCCCCTAAGTCGCTTGTTTCGTCCCTGGGACCTGTTATGCCGCGACGTAATCTCACGATCATCTTTGTCATCGCTTTCCTCTCGCTGATTTGCTACGGCGCCGC
Organism: Blastopirellula sp. SH421; assembly: GCF_057808535.1. Taxonomy (NCBI): domain Bacteria; kingdom Pseudomonadati; phylum Planctomycetota; class Planctomycetia; order Pirellulales; family Pirellulaceae; genus Blastopirellula; species Blastopirellula sp. SH421. Next base: position 5,264,330 of record NZ_CM173712.1, on the reverse strand, counting down.
TAGCCGCAATCGGTTCATGCGTTTGTTTGGCGAATCGCTTGACATTATCTCGTACCAATATGTCCGTTCGATCGACGCCGAGACGCTATTCAATTCGGCAATGAACGGCATGACGATGGAGCTAGATCAAAACTCGACCTATATCCCGCCGGTTGAATTCGAGGACTTTCGAGAAGAGCTGGATCAAGAGTTCGGCGGCATCGGCATCCATGTCATGTATGACCAGGAGAACAACCAGATGCTTGTCGTGACGCCGGTCAGTGGAACGCCGGCCTATTTGGCTGGGGTCCAAGCCGGCGACGTGATCGTGGCGATCGACGACAAAAATGTAGATCAGGACGGGTTTGAAAAAGCGGTGCTACGACTTCGCGGCGTGGTCGGATCTAAGGTCAAACTGCAAGTACGCCACATTGGGCAGACCGAACCGACCGAGATTGTGGTTGAGCGGGCTCGAATTCAAGTCGCATCGGTCTTGGGGGACACGCATGATGGAGAGGGGAATTGGAATTTCTTTTTCGAGGAGTATCCTCGAATCGGATATATCCGCGTCGAGTCTTTTGGCGACTTAACTGCCGATGAGTTTCGTGTCGCTTGGGAAAGCATTGACGGCGATGTTGATGGCTTGATTGTCGACCTGCGAAACAACCCCGGCGGCTATTTGACTGCGGCCGAAGAGATCTGCGATATGTTCCTAGACGAGGGAGTCATCGTTTCGACCCGCGGGCGTGACGGCCGAATTGAGGACATCGCAGAAGCATCTCCCAGCGGTACGATCATTCCAAAAGACTTACCTGTGGTAGTGCTGGTCAATCAATTTAGCGCCAGCGCCAGCGAGATTGTCGCCGCTTGTCTGCAAGATCATGATCGGGCGGTCGTCATCGGGCAGCGTTCGTACGGCAAAGGAACAGTCCAAAGCATCTTTCCGCTGGATCGACAACAGCGAGCATTGAAGATTACGACCGCAACTTATTGGCGTCCAAGCGAGCAGAACATTCATCGGTTTCCGGACTATGGAGATGACGATCCCTGGGGCGTCTCGCCTGACGAAGGATTCGATATCAAGCTCTCGGACGAGGATTTGAAGAACATGCTGCGCTCACGCAGTCTCCGCGATGTCGACCGTTCTAATATCGCCGACAAAGCGGCGATTGAGGCGCGGGAAAAATCAGAAGAAGAAATCAAATTGGATGGTTTTGTTGATCCGCAGCTACAGAAGGCGATTGAGTACATCCAGTCGCGGCTGAAAGATAAAGTCGCCGCGAGTTAGGTTCGCCCGAGCTTTCCGCTGCGGGATGAATCTTCAATCGGAATGAACTCGCGGACGCATTTGTCAGAGATGGCAGGCCCTACTTTGCGGATTCATCGCAAAGCTTAACAGTCATTTACAAACGCGTTTGTAAATCTTTCTAGTGACCTGACAGACGCTGCCTATTGTGTGGTTTGCGTTCACTTTTCAGTGCGGGACGCAGATCGTCAACGAGTTCGGGGTTTCTGGCGATTCTCGGCGATTTTTTCTCAAGTCGCGATTCTCGGCGCCGCGGTTGCTATGGTAGTGCACCGCTGATCGATGCAACGAGTGCTCAATGACGACCTTTCTAGCGGAGCAGCCCAATGGTAAAGAATATCGATGCGTGGGACCTAGTAGGAAATCGGATGACTTCACCGCGCAGAGCGGTCGATTCGTCACGCTATGTCGTTTACCTGCTCAAGACGCTGCATGAGATCGAGCAGTGCGGCTATCTCATCGCCGAAGAAACGGACGAAGCGGATCTGCCACTTGATACGACTACGCCCTCTTTTCCGCCTGTTCGCTACGACCGCTGGGCGACCAATCCCACCGGCGATGAAGACATCTGAGATTGATGTTGCGTCAACCGGCGGCCTGTTGAGCTAATCTACCGGCTGCTACGCGTTCACCAGCGTACCAATCTCGCGCAGTTTCTGCTCCACTTCATCGGTGGTGAACGGTTTCGTCAAATACGACTCGCAGCCCAGCAGAAAAGCTTGCAGGCAGCTGCGCGTGTCGCGAGACGATGTAATCATCACCACTTTGGTGCCATCGCTGCCGCCGAGTCCCATTTCGGTTTCAGCCGCTCGCAACGCTTGAAGTAGTTCTTTGCCTCCAGAGCCCGGCATAATCAGGTCGACAAAGGCGGCGTCATACCGGCGCTGGTTGTCGTCAGCGCTCAATATCATTCGCAATCCAGTATCGGCATCAGCCGCTTCATCGCAGATGCCATGCGGGGCCAACATGTCCGAAAGCAGGGCGCGTGTCAGACGATCATCGTCAATCACCAGGAAACGCATTGGACGGGCGCCGTTATTCGAGTTCGATGCGGCGATGGAATTTTGCGAAGTCATGTGGATAGATCACTATGAATGAACGATGAGAAGAGTAAGCCGAAACAAGATCGCTGCAATTCATACACGACATCCAGGCGTTAGACTCACTTGCGTTTCAACCATGGTGAAAATCTCTGGGTGATCCTGCGTGGGCTTCGCATAACGTGCCTGGGCCGTTCGGTAACCAACCAAACTATAGTTCAGGATTTTCTCTGCTATCCCGATTTCAGGCGTCACTGCGTAGTTTCCGTAGGTGGACCTCTACCGATTCCGCAAGTTTTTCCGGGTTGTATCCCCCTTCAAGAAGCGAAACGAGCTTGCCGCCTGAATAGGAGGCCGCCGCGTCGAGCACGATTTGCGTTAGCTCGTCGTAATCCTCGGTCTCCAGGCCGAGATTGCCAACTGGGTCGGCCGCATGTGCGTCAAAGCCGGCGCTAAGCAGGATCAGTTCAGGGCGGACCTTTGCTGCAATCTCTTCGAGAGCGCGCTCGAATTGCCCGATGAAATCACGCCGCGAAACTCCAAAACGGAGCGGCAGGTTCCGCGTATAACCGAGACCGGCGCTGTGTCCGGTTTCTGTTGAATCACCGGTCCCCGGATAGAAAGGGTAGCGATGAACCGACAAAAAACCGGCTCGTTCGCTTTCCCAAAACGCGTCTTGCGTACCGTTGCCATGATGTACGTCCCAATCGACGATCAGCACGCGATCGACATCCAGTCTGGTTAGCGCGTATTGCGCAGCGATCGCGACATTGTTGAATAAGCAAAACCCCATCGCCATCGTCGGGGTCGCATGATGCCCTGGAGGACGGACCAGGCAGAGGGCATTGTGGGAATCGCCTGACAAAACGCGACGAGTTGCATCGATCGCGGCGCCAACCGCCAGCGTGGCCACATGGTACGAATCTGGAGAAACAGCGGTATCGACTTCAATTATCCCCCCTCCTTTTAGGGAGAACCCTTCGACGGAGCTCCGCATCGCGGCGGTATGTACCAGCTGGATCTCTTGGGAGGTCGCGTGCGCCCACTCAGGCCGTATGCATTGCTCTAACAAGCCGCTTTTCTCTAGTCGGTCGGTCACAGCAAGCAGGCGCTGGGCCGATTCGGGGTGGTTTCCCGTGTCGTGCTCTAAAAACTCATGGTCGCTGTAGAGTAGGGTCATGGGAGTTTTAGGGGTGAGCAAAAGTTGTACCGCTTGCATTAAAATTGACAGCATCCCTATTCCGCAAGTAGTCTGAAGAGAAGCCCAAGGTATGGCAGGACTAACCTGCGATGTCCAAATCGGTTAATTTACGCTGATCTCGCAAACTTCTCTTCTGACTTTTCTGGCACTCACCGCCGTTTTCGATCCTCAGGTGGAAATCATGAAATTGCAAGCAATGGCTATCGCCTTTGTGTTCTCCCTTCTTTTGTGTGGAGACATCTGGGCTCAGCAATACAAAGCGATCCCCATGAACGTCCCGGAATTGAATCCGGATGATTCCAAGATGCGCGCCGGGGTGACAGCGGCCAAGATGGAGGTCCAGGAGTATATGCGGCGCAAGCCGTTGGATGACGCCGGAAAGCAGCTAATGACACGCTTCTTTATGGGAGCGTACTTTCCTAGCTGGACAGCGCCTGCCAACTGGACCAGTGTCGACGTGAAGCGTCACGACTTTATGCGGAATTTTAATGGCCCCTTTGATACGCAGGCGACCAGTAAAAAAGAACTGAATCAATTGACCTTGCAAGCGATGACGGAGATGTCGAAGCCCGACTATCACCCTGTTGTACGCTACAACGCGATGCTGCTGATTGGCGATTTAAATTCGCAAGAGTTTGACACGTTCAGCAAATCGCCGGTCTGCCCTTATCATGGGGCGCTCGAAATTATGCTGAAGACGCTGGAAGATCCGAAATCGGATGATGTGGTGCGTGTCGCGGCGATTCTCGGAGCTTTACGACATGCTCGTTATGCTCAAAGCACTCCCAAGCCGGCTGGCGAAGCGATGACGCTAACCGACATTGAACGCTTGACCAAAGTCGCCAATCAGCTGATCACGTCAGAAGTTGCCGAAGGACATTCTGCCGATGCGCATCAGTGGACGCAGCGGCGCGCAATGGATATCGTCCGGGCCCTCTCGCCTGGCTTTCAGACGTTGTTGGCTTCCGGCAGCAATCAAAACGTGACTAGCTCGATTCGAAAGTCATTGGAAGGGATCGCCAAATCGCTGGGGCAAATGGTCGAAAGCCCAACTGCCGACAAGTCGCTGCGTATCGATGCAGCGATGACGTTGGCCGCGCTGCCGAGCGATGATGCGGTGATGAAAAGCTTCGACCCCAATCTGCAAGTCGGAATGGTCGCCAAGCTCGCTTCACAGTCCGTGGATGAAGACATCACTTGGTTTACTGATCAGCTAAAAGAGATGCGAATGGGGGGCCCAGGCGGCTCCTATGGCCTCGAAGGCGCCTATCCGGGCGGAGCGATGCCGGCGGCTGAATACGGCGGCTATGACGATCTCATGGGGGGGCCCGAAGGAGAGAAGAAAAAGCCCAAGAAAAAGGAGTTTGTCAACACCAACCCACCGCTGCATAGCTTGCAACTCACTTTCCGTCGGCGCGTGAAAAATGATGTCGATACGCTGAAGGTCAGCTTGGTTGGTTCGGATGGAATTCCTGCAGATCTCAGCAAGCTGAAGAGTGGTTTGCTTCGATTTGTGCCGAACGCCGAAGAGCAGGCTGCGATCATCGATCTATCGAAAGCGATGGATGAGTTGATTGTTGCTACCGACGCCGAAACGACCGACTCAGCCGCTCCAATGGGGCCGAATGTCGGCACGATACCAATGGATCCGTTGACCCCCTACGAAGATCTAGCGAAGAGCATTAAAGAGAAACAGACCAAGCTAGAACGCCTAGCCAACAAGCTGGCCGCCAACGCTGGCGTCGTGGCCGGGAATGCTGCAGCCGAGTCGGCGGCGCCGGCGAGTGCCGATATGCCGTTTGGCGCACTTCCCGGAGCTGCGCCTGCTGGCGCTGCACCGCAGCGTCCAGCTGCTGATCCTGCTGCGGCCAAACCGCCTGCCGCGGCTGCTCCGAGTGCTGATATGCCGTTTGGCGCTATTCCTGGAGCGGCGGCTCCTGGAGCCGCAGGCGACGGCGCAGCAGCTCCTATGGCGCCGGCAAAATAGCCGCATTCGCTGATTGCTCTTGTCTGCGCACCGATAGATAGCTATCAACAGCCGCCGAGGAAACTTCCTGCGAGCGGCTCTTTTTATGCTAGCACTGCGCAATTTGGCGATTCTGCTCTCGGTCGGACTTACGGCCGCTGGATGTATCGTTGCGCGCGAAACGGTCGACTCCGAGACTGCCGCCGGCGCCAACGGCACGTTGGAGACGTTGTTGGAAACGCCTACGCCGTCGCTTGCGCCGCCAGAAGAACGCTCCACTTCCGCCCAACGTTCACATAAGTTTGAGCTGGCCAACGCAGAACGGCGTTTGCAGGCGACGATTCAGTTGCCATCGCGCAGCGGGCTGCGCGGCCAGGTCGTCGAAACCGACGGCTGGCGGCAAGTTGCAGCCGATCGACGATTTCTGGCTCCCTATTACCGCCAGACTCACTGGCGTCATCGTGAGTTAGAACTGGTCTTAAAGGATGAAACCGCCGCAGCAATCTTGCAAGCCGCTACCGAATCCGAGGATCCGATGGTACGGGCAACGGCTGCGATCGGACGGTCTCGCAGCAATCAATTGGATGCTGAGGAGTTAATCAATGCTGTCCAGAACCGAGAATTGCCAGCTTCGACGCGTTGTGCGGCGTTAGAAGCGTTGGCTTTAGCCAACGATTTGACGGCGATTGATCAACTATACGACGCGCGCGAAACATGGCTGGAGGCCGATCCGTCGGTCGCCACGCAACTGCTCGACGCTGAAAAGTTAGAGTCCGAGCTGATGTATGCGTTGTCGTTGCGAGACAATGTTCGCCGTGATCTGCGTGTGGTCGAAGCGCTTGCTTCCCCTTACGAAAACGTACGAGCCGCGGCTCTAGACGCGATGTACCTTGATTGGCGTGGTGAACTTCCCGCTGAAGCGGCGCAGTTGTTGGAAGATCGCTCCGAACTAGTCGCTGCTGCGGCCCTGCGAACCGCGGCGCCACTGGACATGCTACGTGCCGCTCTGTTGTCGCCGGAGATGAGTCAGCGACGCGACGCCGTCTATGGGTTGGCTCGCTGTGGTCAGCCAGCGGCGATCGAAGCTTTGGCGACGCTAAAGGATAACGCGCCGATCGTCTGTTTAATTGCGGCGACCGACGTGTGGGCGATTCGCGGAGACTTTCAGCGGATCGCGGAACTGGCGACACATTCCGAGCACCGCGTGCGCAGCGCCGTGGCTGAACTGCTGGCGATCGATCAAAAGCAAGAGCTAATAGCTATTGTTGCCCCGTTGTTAAACGATCCCAGCATGCAAGTTCGTGATCTTACGCTTGATTCGCTCGACCAGTGGCCGAAACAGCCGGCGACCGCGGCAATGCTAGTCGCACTTCGTAAATCACAATCCCCCTATTCTGGCAAGGTTATCGCTCGGCGGCTGGCACTTCGAATCGGGGCGCCGCAATTGGAGTCCGACGAAACCGTGGAAGAGGTATTGGCTCGGCTTGAGAAAGTCTGGCGCGAGCAATTCGATTCGACCGCCGAAGTTGCCATTGCTCCCGCTGAACAGCGTATTTCGCAGCAAACTGCGCTGAAGCTTTTGCAACTGGTGCGACAATACGAACAGTCGGAAACAAGCTCGCAGGCAGCGCTACTCAAAGAGCAGTTGCTCGCCCAGCACGAGATCTTGTTGGCGACGCTCGACCAGTTCGCCCCAGAGCTGGCAGGCGTTCCCCTCAACCGCTTGTGTACGCAATTACTGCCGGAAATAAACGAAGATTTCGCTGTTTGGAAGTCGGCGACGGAGGATTCTGCCCGAATGCGACTCTCGGCGTTGCGTCAACTAGAACACGCGAGCCGAAAACATTTGTTGAATCAATATCTGCTTCAACTAATTTCTGAATCGGTGAGGCTGGACGCTCCCGAGGAGGAACTGCACGCGATTCTGGAAATCGTACAGCAAGACAGTCGCCCTGCTGCGGCACGGATTGTTGGCTTGGCCTTGCATCATCGAGCGGCGACCATTCGCCGGCAGTCGGTCGCTTGGTGCGAGCGGTTCACGAGCCACGATTACAGCGGCATGCTCTCGACGATGCTCTCAGACAAAGATCGCGGCGTTCGCTTGGCGACGGCGATGACGTTGCGTCATTACCCCGGCGCCGAAACCAAGACGGCGCTATTGGGAATGATTGGCGACAGCGACGACGAGCTGGGGGTCGCCGCCGCCGGTTCGCTCGCCTACATGCATGTGCCTGAGGGAGCCGATGCGCTGAATCGTTATTCTCGCCATCGAGTTGAGCGGACACGGCGCCTAGCTGCCGATGCGATGGGCGCCAGCGGCGACGAAACTTTCGCACCGACGTTGATTCGGATGCTGGGAGAATCGATCAGCGTGCAGCACGCAGCGCTACAAGCGCTGCCGAAAGTGGTTGGTGAAGATATCGCCGCCAAAGAAAAAGGGTTCCGCGACTCCAATTCGCAGGTCGCAGCATGGCAGGCTTGGTATGCGGCGAAACAAACGAACGACTAAGTCAGATCCAGCCTTCAGCGTGTAACGTAATAAGCATGCAACGGGCGCTAGCCCGAGACGTGTGGTTCCTGCGCAACCAGGATCCATGTTAGTCGACCGAAGCAACCGCGGAATTCTCTTTTGGCGATGCGGTGACCAGCACACAACCCAGTGCGTAGGCGCTAAAGATGGCTCCGTTGAAGACAATGTCTCCGGCCATCGTATAGCGGAAGAAGGGGATCGCGGCGGAATAGCATTCGATGAGCCCGGTGAGATTGGGGGCATACATCGGCAGCCCCATTCCCGCGGCCGTCGCAGCCCAGACGGCGAAATTGCTGGACACGAAGAACAAGATTGAGCCAATGACCGAAGCTCCTCCCAGCATCAAGCCGCTGGTCAGCTTGCCAAGCCAAGTCTGCGTTTGGGGTTGAAAGCGGCGGAGCACTACTCCCAGAAACACGGGAAGCGACAGCGCCACATAGACGGTCAACATTACCGGCCAAGCATAACCGCCAATCAGGACGTCGCTGAGCGTAGTGATCCAGATCGGCACCATCAACGCCCAGCGGACGCTCGAAAGCTTGTAGCCAGCGAACATCGCCAAAGCGGCCGTCGGTGCGACGTTGGGATAGCTGCACAGCATCCAGCGGAGCGCGACGCCGATTGAGATCAGTAGCAGGACCAGCAACAATCGTTCAACGGTTTCTTTTTTCATCGTTTGCTCGCATCGACACATGGTTTAGTCCTGGCCATCTTACACAGTTATTCGTATCGCTGAAAACGCCACAAAACCACGTCGCCAGGGGCGATTTCGATCAGTTCGCAGCTACGTGTCGCTAATTTACCATTCACGCGAAAAATCCAATTTCGCCCATTTCCTTCGTTTTTGACATCATCGATCGAAAAAACGAAGCGAGTTTCACCCGATCCGCGATTTTGCAGCACAAAACCCCGCGGGTGTTTGCTGGCTGCCAAAGTCGCACCGAAGACGTTTTCGTGCTGCTTCCAAGCAATTTGGGTGTAGTGCTTTTCGCAGCCATCGCCGAAATCGATCACCACTTGGACCGTTTTTTCGGGTTCTGCCGAGTGGGATGTACCTACGAGTCCGGCCAGAGCAATGCAAATACTGAAAAACAAACGCCGAGCGATCATGGTCGATATCCTGCCAAATGGTGGGTCAAAGGCCGGCATTTATTTTAGTCGCCCTGGAGATCTCTCGCGAGAGAGTTGGCTGCACTGCCGCGGCGGGTCCGAAACGCTATAATTCCTTCGATGAATTTACCTTACGTCGCTGTGACCGGCGACGAGCAGGATTACTCGCGCAGAAGGACGCCGCTCGATGTTACCGACCGCGACGATTACGCTCTCGTTTCCCCAAGCCGGTATCGCACTGCTGACCTTCAATGACCCGGGCAAAGGCGCGAACATCCTCAGCCGTTCGGTGATGGATGAACTAGCGGTCCACCTCGACGAGATCGATGGATGCGACGATATCTATGGCTTGGTGATCAACTCAGGAAAGCCTGGTATCTTTATTGCAGGCGCTGACATTCGCGAGTTTGTCGCGTCGGTTGGAGCCGAGCCTGCCGAAATTGTCGCGATGAGTCAGCGTGGACAGCAACTGTTTGCGCGACTCTCTAGCAGCCGCTATCTTAGTGTCGCTGCAATCGATGGAGTCTGTGTCGGCGGGGGCGCCGAACTGGCCGTTTGGTCGGATCGTCGGATCCTCTCGACCGGCCCGAAGACCGAACTTGGCTTCCCGGAAGTGAAACTTGGCATCTTTCCTGGTTGGGGCGGTACTGTCCGTCTGCCGCGAATTGTCGGTCTAAGCAACGCAGTCGAAATGATCACCGGCGGCGAGTCGGTCTCGGCCATGGCCGCCGCAAAGATGGGCTTGGCCGACGATGTTACGTCTCCGGACGATCTGGTCGCCGCCGCAATCCGCATGATCGAGCAGGAACAAACGACCAAGTCGTATCTGCAAGAACGCGAGATTCGCGCCGCCGCGATCGAACTGAGCGAAACCGAAATGGGTTTCCTGGGAGCTACCGCATCCGCCTATATTCAAGGCCAAACCAAAGGTCAGTACCCAGCGCCGATGGCGGCGCTCGAGACTTTATTAGGCGGCTCGATGGTGGACGCTGCGTCTGCGCTGCAGATGGAAGCGGAGGGGTTATCTCAGCTGTTTGGCACTCCGGTCAACGCCGCGCTGATGAACGTCTTCTTTCTGACCGATCGCAACAAAAAAGACGAAGGGGTCGACCATGATGACGTGGAGAAGACCAAGATAGACTCGGTAAGTGTGATCGGGGCCGGCATCATGGGGGCTGGGATCGCTGCGGCAAACATCCGCCGCGGCATCTTCACGACGTTATCGGACGCCAGCGCCGAGGCCTTGCGACGCGGAGTCACCGGCGTGCTGGACGAAGCGGCCTATGATCGTGACGCCGGCAAAAAAACGATCGCCAAAGCGGTGGAAGCCGCCGCGATGCTGAACGCTTCGGTCAGCGACAGCGAAGTCACCGCGTCCAAGCTAGTCATTGAAGCGATCGTCGAAAATACCGAGATCAAACGCAAGATCTACGCTCGTTTAGAACCGCAAATGGCGGATGACGCGATCTTGGCCTCCAACACGTCGACGTTGCCGATCACGCAATTAGCGGCCAATTTGGCAAAGCCAGAGCGGTTTGTGGGGATTCATTTTTTCAATCCGGTTCGCAAGATGAAGCTGGTCGAAGTGATCCGCGGCAAGCAGACCAGTGACGCAACCGTTGCTTCTGCCGTGGCTTTCGCCAAGCGGCTTGGCAAGTTCCCGATCGTCGTCAATGACGGGCCAGGTTTCCTGGTCAATCGACTTCTCTTTCCCTACATGAACGAGGCGTTGGCCTTGTTGCAGGAAGGGGTTTCAATGGAGCGGGTCGACAAATGTGCGAAGAAATTTGGCATGCCGCTCGGCCCGATCATGTTGTACGACATGGTTGGCATCGACACGGCGTTTTACGCCGGACGGACAATGTATGACGCGTTTCCTGATCGGACGCTCGCGTCGCCGATTTTGCCGGCGCTAGTCAAAGCAGGCAGACTTGGCCAAAAGTCAGGGCTCGGCTTTTACAGCTACGAGAACAAGAAGAAGAAAGCCCAACCTGATCCGGCGTCTGCCAAATATATCGATCCCTACATTAAAGGGATGCCGCGTGATGAGTCAGATGCTCAGCTGATGGATCGCTTATTCCTGCCGATGCTGCTCGAAGCGACTCGTACGATCGAATCCAAGATTGTCCGTGATGTTCGCGACATCGATCTTGGTTTGATTTTCGGACTCGGTTTTCCACCGTTCAAGGGAGGTCTGATGTTCTGGGCTGATACGATTGGCGCCAAAGCATTGGTCGAACGTCTAAAACCTTGGGAAGACCTTGGTGTTCGTTACAAGCCGACCGAGCTGTTGCTTGAAATGGCCAGCAGCGGCAAGAAGTTTTACGACCTGTAATCACGATCGATTTCCGTCGGCCTCGGCGGTAACCCAACAGAAGGATCACGGCGATGACACAAGCCGTAGTGATTGATGGAGTTCGCACGGCGATTGGCCGTTCGCATCCCGAAAAAGGCGTCTTTCGTGACGTTCGCAGCGATGATCTAGCGGTTGCCTGCGTTGAAGCGATCTTGTCGCGCACCGGCGTGCCGCCGCAAGAGATCGAAGATGTCATCTTCGGCAATACGCAGCAGACGCTGGAGCAAGGGCTCAATGTCGGGCGCCTGATCGGGCTGATGTCTGGCGTTCCACACACCGCCGGCGGCGCGACGATGAACCGACTTTGCGGCAGCAGTTTGCAAGCGCTCAATCAGGCGGCGCACAGCATTCTGGCCGGTGGCGAAGATGTGCAGATCATTGGCGGGCTCGAGCACATGCAGCATGTCCCGATGGACTACGGACTCGATATCAATCCGAAGCTCTTTCAGCAAACGTCCAAAGCGGCGCTGATGATGGGGATTACGGCTGAGTTTTTAGCGCAGACTCAAGAGATCACCCGCAAGGATCAGGATGAGTTTGCGTTGGCCAGCCACCAGAAGGCGACCTCCGCATATGCCGCAGGCGAGTTCAAAAACGAAATCGTCCCGATCTACGGCCGTAATGAGGAAGGCCATCGTACGCTGATCAGCATGGATCAGTGCGTGCGAACCGACGCCAGCATCGAGGCGCTCACCGCGCTGCAACCGGTTTTCATGCCGGGCGCCGGAACCGTCACCGCCGGCAATAGTTCGCCGCTCAACGACGGCGCAGCAGCGCTGCTGCTGATGTCTGATGGAAAAGCAAAAGAGTTGGGCTTAAAGCCGTTAGTGCGTGTCGTTGCTACGGCCGTCGCTGGCGTGGATCCCAGCGTGATGGGGACAGGGCCGATTCCCGCCACCAAAAAAGCGTTGAAACGAGCCGGTCTGAAAATCGAAGATATCGATCTGATCGAACTAAATGAAGCGTTTGCATCGCAGTCTCTGGCCTGCATCCGAGCACTCAAAATGGATGTCAGCAAGGTCAATGTGCGCGGTGGGGCGATCGCGATTGGCCATCCGCTGGGCTGCAGCGGAGCTCGCATCGCGACCACATTGATTCACGCGATGGTAGACCGCAAGGTGAAGTACGGCCTAGCGACAATGTGTATCGGCGCTGGTCAAGGTATCGCGACCATCTTTGAGCGGATCGACTAAGCATGTCGGCCCCGATCCATGGCGAGTCGATGTTTGAACTGTTTGCCCGTCGCGTTGCGGCAAGCGGTGAGGCGCCGGCTCTCTGGACGTTTGAAGCAGGAGAATTTCGAAGTTGCACGTGGAAGGATCTCGCGGCCGATGTCGCTGCCGTCGCTGCTAGCTTACGACGGCTCGGCATAGTACCCGGCGAACGGGTCGCGGTCGAACTTCCTAATTGCCATGAGTGGATCGTCGCCGACTTAGCGCTGGCAGCTATCGGCGCTGTAAGCGTGCCGCTGCATGTCACGTACAAATCCGAAGAACGCCTGCGACTGATGAAGCATAGCGGCGCCAATCGATCGATTCGCTCGTTAGGGTGCGATGACGAAGATTCTTTTCAACCCGGCCACGACAATAAAAATGTCAGCTTGGTCGATCTGATCGGAAGCACGGAACTGGAATCGTGGGAGTTTTTGACCGTCGATGCTGGGAACCTGCGCGATTTTTCGCCGCCAGATCCAACATCGCTCGCGACGATCGTCTATACCAGCGGCACCACAGGTGAGCCGAAAGGGGTCATGCTTTCGCATGCTAACCTGGCGTTTGATGCGCTGGCGCTGGTCGAAGCGTTTGAGGACTCGGCCGCAGATCGTCGGCTGACGTTTCTCCCGTTCAGTCACTTGTACGCGCGAACGTGCGATCTTTATACGTGGATCATTTTGGGGAATGAGTTGGTTTTGGCCCGCTCGCGTGAGACGATTCTCGACGACTGCAAATTAATGCGGCCGACGTTGATCAACGGGGTTCCCTATTTCTATCAAAAGTTGGCCGATGCGATTCGCGCTCAAGGCAAGATCAACGAGCCAGGCACGCTGCAAAAAATGGTAGGTGGACGGTTAAAGATGTTCGCCAGCGGCGGCGCGGCGCTCGCCGATTACGCGGCGGACATCTTCGCCAAACAGGAATCGCCAATTCGCAATGGTTACGGCCTTTCAGAATCAGCGCCCGTGATTTCGGCATCGTCCAAAAAGATCTATCGACCGCGTAGCGTTGGCAAGGCGCTTCCTGGTGTCGAACTAAAGATCGCCGCTGACGGTGAAGTGTTGACGCGCGGCCCGCATGTTATGCTCGGTTATTATCACGACGAAGCGGCGACCGCGGCCATGATCGACCAAGACGGTTGGCTGCACACCGGTGATCTGGGGAGGCTGGATGAAGATAACTTTCTGTTCATCACTGGGCGAAAAAAAGAATTGATCGTCACTGCGACCGGCAAAAAGGTGGCTCCGGGGCAAATTGAAGCGGTCCTCGCCTCCGACCCGCTGATCGCTCAGGCAATCGTCATCGGCGAAGGTCGCAATTTTTTGACGGCGCTGATTGTGCCGGATCCGGACGAGTTGCGACGGGAGATTCGCCGGCAGCGGTTATGGGTTTTTTCTAAGCGAGGGGCGCTGCGTCATCGCAAAGTCTTGGCGACCTACCGGGAGCGGATCAATCGCCTGCTCGCCGATCATCCAAAGCACGAGCAGATTGCCCGATTTACGCTGATGGGGCGCGGTTTTACGCCTGATTCTGGGGAGATGACCCCTAAATTATCCCTCCGCCGCGAGCTAATTCAGCAGAATTGCACCGCCGAGATCAAAGCAATGTATCGATAGTTAGCAAACTAGTGTCGTATCGAATAGGAGATTCCTGACGTTTGTAACCCTATGGGAATTCAGGGTTTATGCGGCAATCTTGGCGAAAAGAAAGCAGGCGGACCGGCGTTTATGCGGTAAAATGGAGTACACCCCTGGAAGGAGATTCCCCGATGTCGACCCAAATGCCTGAAAATCCCCGTTCGGAGTCTGGCGAACAAGAGTCGTTCGCCGAAACCGCCCTGAAGCTGGGCGGTAAAAGTGCGGAAGAAGCAAGACGCACCGGCGCGATCGACAGCGCCGATGATCAGGTCGAAAAGCTCTTTCAGCCGCAGTATCAAACAATCAACAGTCCGGCTCACGCTGTGGTCTGGGATCGCGGCTTTAACATGGATCTCTTTCTGCCGCAGCCGTTAGAAACGCCGCCTGAGATCCTAAAGGTGATGGACGATTCGATTGCTGTTGTGAATCGCTTCAAGGCCGCTGGCACACTACACAACGAAGAAGGAAAGATTACCACCGAAGTAATGGATGCTTTGGGGGCCGCCGGCTACTGGGGGCTGTTGGTCGACAAACAATACGGTGGCAGCGGCACGCCATTTCGCTGCTTTGCGCCGTTCCTGACCCGCATGGCGATGGCCGATCCCACAATCGCCGGGCTCGCTTCGGTGCATGGCTGTATCGGCGCGGTCGATCCGGTTGGGACGTTTGGCGATGAATCGCAAAAGCAACGCTGGTTGCCGAAGTTGGCCAGCGGCCAACGGCTCTCGGCTTTTGCGCTGACCGAACCTTGCGCCGGCTCAGACCTGACGGCGCTTCGCACGACGGCGGTGTTGGAAGGAGATCACTATGTGGTCAACGGCGAAAAGCTGTTTATCACCAATATCACCCCGGGACGTACGATCGGGCTGGTCTGTTTGATCGAAGATAAGCCAGCGGTACTGGTTGTCGATTTGCCGGATGAAGAAAACGAAAACTTCCAACTGCGGAAGTATGGTCTTTGGGCGCTCAAGCATACTTATAATCGCGGAATTATCTTCAAAGACTTCCAGGTTCCCAAGGACAACTTGCTCGAGCCGATCAAGGGGAATGGTCTGACGATCGCCTATCACGGGCTCAATCTTGGTCGCATTTCGCTTTGTGCCAACGCAGCCGGCACGATGCGGCTGATGATGGGCAGCATGATTCCGTGGGCCAAGTTTCGCGAAACGTATGGCGAACCGATTGAAAAGCGCGAACTTGTCCAGCGCCGCCTGGGCCGATTGGCAGGGTTGATTGTCGCCGCTGACGCGCTGGTCGCGTGGTGCTCAACCTTGATTGACTCGGGCTATCGCGGCGAAATGGAATGTATCATCGCCAAGATCTTCGGGAGTGAAGCGCAAAAGGAAGCTGCGATTGAGCTGTACATGAAAACGCACGGGGGGCGATCTTTCCTGCATGGTCACATGTTTGGCGACAACGTCCACGAGTACCTCGCTCCTTGCATTTACGAAGGAGAAGGGGAGATGCTGGGAATGGCGTTCTTCAAGTCGCTCGTCAAGCAGCACGGTACGAAGTACTTTGAAGCGGTCGGAAAAGCGCTGGCGGCTGCCGGGATCAAAAAGCCAAATCCGCTGAATCCTGCGCATGCGTGGGCGCTAAAAGGGGCGATCGCACCGTACGCCGGTTGGTTGATGAAAGAGTACATGACGCCAAAACCGCGTCCTCACTATCCAGATATGCCCGACGATCTTAAAACGCATGCCCAATTTGCGGCCGAAGGGCTGCAGGCAATGCCGCTGACGATTTCGGGCGTGATGCGCAAGCATCAATTGAAACTGGCCGATCGCCAGTGCCGGATGTCGCTCCTCTCGGGCAAAGTGCAAAAATTGATTACGATACTTTGCACCAGCTTGTACGCAGCCCAGCAGGACAACGAAATGATCCGTGCCGCGGCCGATATCATCTGCCGCGATCTGACCAACGAGATCTTGAACAATCCGGTCAGTGATCGTCACTTCCGCCGCGTGACCGATCTGGGAGCAAAGATCGCCGAGCATGGTTTCCCAGGAGTCGAAGGGGCGCCAGACGAAATCTTGATGAAGTACGAGAAATAACGAGCAGCAAGGAAGTAGCCGGTGAAAAAATTTGGCGTCATCTTACCGGCTGCTGGCAGCAGCACGCGATTTGGCGATCCGCGACAAAAAAAAGTCTATGCTCCGCTGGCCGGCCAAGCGGTTTGGCTGCATAGCGCGCAGCGTTTTGCTGCGCGCGACGATGTGCGGCAGTTGATTGTTGTCATCTCGCCGGAAGATGAAGTTTCATTCCGTACGGACTATGCCGCCGAGATTGAGCGGCTTCACCTTGCGATCGCCCTGGGAGGGGCCGAGCGGAGTGATTCGATCGCCAATGCAATTGCTCTTTTGGGCGACGATATTGAGATGGTTGCAGTTCACGATGCGGCTAGACCATGCGTCAGTGATCGGCTGATTGAGGATGTCTTTGCCGCTGCGATCGAGCATGGCGCCGCGATGTTGGCGACTCCGGTCGCAGGCACGCTCAAACGGGTCTTCGACGATCGCACGATCCAAGAGACCGTCTCGCGGGCCGGAATCTGGGAAGCTCAGACGCCGCAGGTTTTTCGCCGTGATTGGTTCGTTGCCGCTTATGAGACTCGCACTACGGATACAGTCACAGACGATGCGCAATTGTTAGAGCGAGTGGGGTATCGGGTGCTGATCGTGCCGGGATCACAGCTCAATCGGAAGATCACCACGCAGGAAGATCTGGTGATTGCCGCGGCGACGCTGGGAATGATTTAACGTCTTGCGGTCGTTGTAAGTTGGGTGCAGCGGATCGATACCCAACATTGTCCTGCATTGGATGCTCCTAATGGTGAGCTGCACAAGGTGGTGTTCCATTCTCGCTTGGCTAGTCGTGTGCGCCTTGTTCCACTCAACTACACACCTTGTGAACATGGCCTGATTTGGCTCGCCTTTTCCTGAGGGCCAAGCGAACCTAAAATGGCCACTTGGCTCTGATTTTTGCAGGGCTGCCTGCGACGTTTCACCTTAGGCTGGAAGCTCTGATGAACGATATTTTCGCCGACTTGAAGTGGCGCGGACTGGTATTTCAAACCACGGCGGATGACCACCTGCAAAAGTGGTTGAACGAAAAGCCGCGGACTGTCTACGCCGGCTTTGATCCAACCGCCGAAAGTTTGCATGTCGGCAGTCTGTTGCCGCTGATGCTGCTGCGCCGCTTCCAAAAGGCGGGACATCGGCCTCTGGCGCTGGTGGGGGGAGCGACCGGCATGATCGGCGATCCGAGCGGCAAAAGTGCCGAACGCAACCTGCAGTCAGTCGAGCAGCTCGAGCGCAATGTTGCTGGCATCAAAGCCCAAGTGGCCAAACTGGTCGATTTCGACGATTCGCCTGACGGGGCCCAGTTGGTCAACAATTTTGACTGGATGAACAAGTTTACTTATCTCGAATTTTTGCGCGACGTCGGCAAGCATTTTCCAGTCAACGTCATGATGGCCAAGGATTCGATCAAGAGTCGGCTAGAGCGGGAAGACGCAGGGATCAGCTATACCGAATTCAGCTACATGCTGTTGCAAGCGTATGACTTTGTGCATCTGAATCAGGCATACGACTGCGAACTGCAGATCGGCGGCAGCGATCAGTGGGGTAATATTACCGCCGGTACTGAGCTTGGGCGCCGCATGCATCAGAAGCAACTCTACGGCATGACGTGTCCGCTACTGACCAAAGCTGACGGTACCAAAATGGGCAAAACGGAGTCCGGCGCGATCTGGCTCTCTGCCGAGCGGACCAGCCCTTACGCATTTTACCAATACTGGGTCAATGTCGCCGATGAAGATGCCGGCAAGTGCTTGCGGTTTTTGACCGAATTGACGCACGAAGAAATCGAGTCGCTCGATACGTCGCGTCAAGAAGAACCGCATCAACGGGCCAGCCAGAAACGTCTAGCCGAACATCTGACGCAGTTAATCCACGGTCAGGAAGGTCTGACGAGCGCCCAGCGTGCGACCGAGATTTTCTTCGGCGGGACGATCGAGGACATGAACGACTCCCAATTGGGCCAAATCTTCGCAGACGTTCCTAGCTGTGAGTTAGCGCGCGATCGCCTAACCGGTGAAGGGCTCAGCTTGCTTGATGCGTTTGTCGAAGCAGGGCTGGCCAAAAGCAAAGGCGAGGCCCGGCGCGCCGTTGCTCAGGGAGGCGCTTATATCAACAATGTCCGAGCTGAAAGCGTCGATCAGTTGCTAACCGAGCGAGATTTAGCGAGCGAAACGGTCATGGTTTTGCGTAGCGGCAAGAAGAAATACGCCTTGTTGCGATTCCAAAATTAGTTTCAGCAGTCGGCGCCTACAACGCTAGCGGTCGCAGGTTTCGATTGACCTGTTGCCGTGGCGCCCGTAACATTCCGGCAGTCCTCCCTAGCTTGGCGTGTACGATGTAGCGGGATTTCTGTCGAAAATGAAATTGTCGTGGAAAATCGCGACCTGTGCGGTGCTGGCGCTGATTGTCGTGATCAGCGGCATTGGCATCTATTTGTATCAGGCGACGCGCCATGTGCCCGATTTTTACACCGCGGCTCTCGATATCGAACCGGACGCCGCGCAAGAGACCGGCGAGATTCTTGAAGAGCAAGTTTTCGCTTTCTCCAACGAGATTCGACGACCGTCGCGCTGGCAGCTGCGTCTGACCAACGATCAAATCAACGGTTGGCTTGCATCCGACTTGGAAGAAAAGTTTCCGAAGTTGTTGCCCGTTGGAATGCACGATCCTCGGATCGCGATCACCGAGCGACAAGTGAAACTCGGCTGCCGGTTCGAGGGGCAAAAATTTCATTCGGTTTTGTCGCTAGATATAGATGCTTACCTGGTCGAAGACGAAGAAAATGTCGTTGCGATCCAGATTCAAAATGTGTCGGCAGGTTCGCTTCCGTTCCCATTGGGCAGTTTGCTGGATGAGGTCGCGCGTCGCGCTGAAGAAGCCAAAATTCCGCTTCGTTGGCAGCAAGTCGAAGGCGATCCGGTCGCGCTGGTGACCGTTCCAAGCGAAGGGGAAGAGATTGAAGGGACGATCAGGATCGATACGTTAGAACTGCGTGATGGAGAAATCTTGTTGGCCGGCGAAACCTTGAAAAAGCAAGAGCCAACGATCGAAGCGGTGAAGCCCGATCTGCCGGCGGAGGAGCCTGTTCAAGAGATCAAGACGGCGAGTCTGCCGCTTAGTAAGTCGCCGTAAAGATTGACGATTAGCGCATCGGCATCGTCGCGCAGGAGCTCATATTCGCCCCGATCGATGCGGATTACATTGCCGCGATTGCCGGAGATTTCTCCCTCGTAGTCAAGATAATCCAAGCGGTGGGAAAAAATCGACTGCCCATAAACCGGCTGCAACATGTCGGGCTTCTCGTCCAATCGCCAGGTACGCAGCAGTCCATCCTCTTCTAACATCAAGTCATAGTGACTGACATCCGAGTGACCGGTGGGAAACTGGTGGAAGAGCAGCACAAAACGATTCATGCGTTTCTCTGGAGTTGGGTCCGCGGTGCGGATCAACGAATGGCTAACTGGCTCAGCATGCAGCGCGTCGTTAAAAGTCGGGAAGTTGGTTGGAGAGTAAGCTTGGAGCATGGCCAGATCACTGATATTGACGGAACTACACAGTAGAAATCAAGTCGAAAACGTTCACACTAGCCAGCCGCGTCAGCGATGGAATTCGGCTCACTATTTCGAGCCGGGATGGGTTCGTCAAGCGAATTCTCTCACTGCTGCTGTCGGCTACTGTTTTATTTAATAACGGACCCGGCGTTCCTCTAATTCGGGAACGCGTTGGTGGTTTCTTGCGAGGTGGCCAACTCGCGGGAGCGATTGCTGGTCGCCTCGACGATAATCGTTTGTGGTCCCGCCGTGGTTGCAACCGCAGCAACTTCAAATTCCAGCGTTTCACCGGCACGCAGCAGATTGATCGGCGGCAGAACAAGCGTGCTGCCGTCATTGCTGATGCGGGGGACGCCAAAATTTCCGCCGTCTCGCATAATTACATTGGGCGATTTTAGCCCCGGCGACAGTCGAAATGTGATCTGCACATTCTCGTCCGCTGCTTGCGTCTCATTCTTGATGAACAGGACATACTTAATGGTCTGGCCGATGCGAACGTCGCCCACCAGCGAATTGATTTTCGCCGTTAGTTTGCCCGGCTGAGCCGGCGGCGGAGTATTGCTAGAGCCACCATTGGGAGTCACGGCTGGCGGTTGTTCTTGTGGTTGCGAGCGAGACGGCGTGACTTGCACGCAGACTTGTTGCGTTTTGGGTTGCGTTTCGCCGGTGCTGACCGTGGCTCGCACGCACGCAGACTGAGCGAGTTCGTCGGCACGGCAGAGCAAGCGAAGCTCGGCAACTTGCCCCGGAGCAATCCCGTTGTCATATCGCCATTTAACGGTTCCCAGCTCTTTGTTATCCGAATTTGCGGTTGCTTCCAGGCCGCTGAAATTAGCATCGTAGTTGAGTGCGACCCGAACATCTGTCAGCGGAACGCTGCCGATGTTTTCTAGCAGCAAGGTGAAGAGGACGTTCTCGCCTTGCGAGACTGATTGAATCTGCTGAGCCGGTTGCGACTGTGGGTCGCTGGCGACCAGCGTTAGTTGGTAGTTCGGCTGGGCTGCCGGCGGAGCGACGTCAACGCACGCTTCACGCAGTACCGGTGCTTCGCCATCGGCGGTCACCGTCATCCGATGGCACTGTCGACCCGTGCCGACTGCCTGGAAGGTGAGCGTTTCGTTGATCGTTTTACCGGGAGGCAAGCTAACAGGATCGGTGGCAATCATATTGCCAGCGCCGCTGATATGCTGCAAACCGTTGGAGAACTCGTCTCGTAAGATCAAGTTGGTCAGCGGTTGGGTTCCGTTGTTCCGGATGGTAATGACAGTGTCAAACTGCGATCCGTTGGTGATCGACTGCGGACTGTTGATCTGCACTGAGATATTGTTGGACGCGACTTGCGTGTTGGCGCAACTGCGATGTCGCAGCTCTCCGTCGCCGGAGACCGACAGACAGAGTTGATGATTGCCGGCGCCGCGGACGGCACAGACCAGTTGAATGCGTCGATAGCCGCGAGCTTCGAGCGTGCCGATGCTCCACTCGATGTCGTTACCACGTTGGGTCGCAGGCAAGCTGCTTTCGGCGTATTGCATGCCAGAGGGGAGGGGAATAAACGCGACGACATTCGACGCAGGCACATCCCCTTGGTTAGAAATCACCAAGTCATACGTCGCGGTTGAGTCGATCTCGGCGACTGATGGCCCTGCGATTTCGGCTGACAATTGCGGTGCGCTCCAAGTGACGGTTGCGTCGCCGGTCGCTAACGTCAGTCGTTCGGTGGTGCCAAAATTGGCGTTTGCCGGACGAATCACGGTGATTCGGACGCGTGCGGCGCCTGGCTGATCTCGGGAAGCAGGAGCGATCTCGGCGGTGGCGCGACCTGTAGAATCAGTGGTCACTTCTACGGCAGGAGTGCTCGCGACGACGCCGTTGACGATAAAGCCGGCGGCGGCGCCATCGATCAATTCGTATTTGACGATCCACGAATCAAGCGGCGATTGGGTTGTTTGGGTCGAAACCACCGTGGTCAAAAAGGCTCGCTCACCCGCACGTTGAAATGCAGATGTCGGTAGCTGCCACTGCGCGTCGATCCATTCAACCGTGGCGACTCGCTGCCGAGCGGGCCAGTTCTCTAGCTTTTCGGCCAAAGCAGTGACGCGGCTTGTGCCGGGAGATGACGAACTGACGCTGATCCAGTTTTGCCCAGCTAGCACGCGGACATCATCGCCGGGGAGCTCGGTTCCACGATCGACCGTTTTATCACACAACTGCGTTCGCCCAATGGCGTAGACCGGGCTGATAACACCTTGCTCGGCTCCGAAAGAAGCAAACCGCGTGGTCGTGTCTCTGCCGCCGACCTCGGAGAAGTGCCCGACGCTGTCTTGCGAGAGCATCCATTTAATGGGACGACCTCCTTGGGTCAAGCAGCATTCGTCACCGTTCAGTCCGGCGACTAGCACCACTTCGGTGCCGACTGGCGCGACAACACGTGAAGGCGAGAGACTGAGCGATTTTTCGGGCTCGATAGCGCCTTTGGGAGGTTTCGGTAGCGGCGTACTAGCGGCAACACCGGGCGCATTGCACGGGCCAGGCGTTGCCGGAACGGCATAGGCCGGATTGGGCAGGCAATCGCCGGGACCGGTGAGCGTAGTTGACTGATTACACGCGAAGATGTGACGACCCGTCGGGTCGATGGACGGAACGCGAAGCGACGAGCAACCGCTTCCCCAGAGGGAAACGAGCAGGCCGATCACGATGAATCGTCTTGTGTTGTCAGGTTGGTTGGGACGCATGCTACTACTCGGTTGGGGCTGACTGAGCCGCCGAATCGGTCTGCTGCCGCGCACTGAAAATATGCGGGCTAGGCAAACCTAGCATGCGAAAAGAGGACATGCGGCGAATTTACATCACCGCATGTGGTAGAAAATCAACATCCAGGCGCCGGTGCTAACGATTGCACCGGCGGTAGTGAATTTCGGTAGCCTTTAGCGGTTCTTGGCGAAGATGCCGGTGGCGTACCAGATGCCGTTATTACCGCGCTTCATGTCATAAGCGTAATAAGTATTGTCGGCGCTAACGGCTGACCAGTGTCCTGAGGAATGACGCCAGCTACGGACGCATTCGATTGCGGCGTCTTCTAGATTTTGGCCGGGCCAGCTTTCGGCACAAACTTCGGTCGGAAGCATGTGGCCGGGAAGTTGCCCCGAGAGTTGTTGGAATCGCGAATCCCAAGAGTGATGTCCTTGCAGTTGCATCCGCGCTTGCAGACGACTGTGCTGGAAGGTGGCCACTGCTAGCAACCGGCGGAATACTCCGTTAGTGCTGCGCGGTTGTTCGGGGTGCATCCGAACCGCATAAACCAAAGTGCGTTGCGTCAGCGATCCGCGGGGGAGCGACAGGATGGTCTGCATCTGATAGGTGCTGCGCACGCGATGGTTGCGGAAGGGAAACTGGCTGACAACGTAACCGTAGTTCTCATCCGCTTTATCGACATAATCGACAATCGCGATTCCGGGCTGTCCCGCCATGTGTTGGAACGAGCCGTGTGACATTAACTTGGTCTTGCCGCTATCGGTGCCGACGGTCGCGTCGATCGGAAGCTCGGCAAGAATATAGTTAGTCAACAGATCGGCGACTTTGGGGTCGGCGATGACGCGTTGAAACTCTGCTTGCTTCTGCTGATCTTCGTCACGAAAGTAGATCAGTAACATCCGGCCTTCGTTCACGGCTGTGCGGACAGCAGTGGAGTAGTCGTCATACCAATAGGGAGTATCGGCGACTGCGGTTTGCGTGATCGAAATGACGAGCAGGGTGACGATCGCCAAGGGGGTTCGCTTCAGCATCTACTTTGCCCTGGGGGTGATTCGCAACAGCATGTGCAGAATAGAACGATTCTGCCGAATTCAGGAGCTGCGTAAGAGATTCAGAATAGCGCGTGCGGATTATCCGAGTCAATCGGGTGACGCGGCTAGCGGTTGGAAGAACAGGATGAACAAAAGGAATGCGCAGAAAGAATGAAGTGCGTGCATTCCGAAGAATAGGATAAATGGGATTTGTGCGCAGGTCAAATATTTATGATTGCAGAAACATAGTGGCTTTCGCAATCTATTCGTGTTATCAAGATTAGGAACTTTTGCGACGACCTACACCTCTTTGCGTATGCTCTTGAAGGACGATTCATGTTTCGCAGCACGGCGGCTAAAATCTGTAGTTGGACAGTAGCACTTTTGGCAGGTGCGTTTTTTTCCTGCGCCGCAGGCCAAGCCTTGGGGCAAGAATCCCTCCCGCAGCAAGTCTTTGCTGCTCATAAGTCGCTTGGGCAATTTTTGGGAGACGGGCAAGTCCGACATGGCTGGGAAGACTACCTTCAGAGCGATATCTTGCTGACCCAGATCCAATTGGGGGAGAAGGCGTCGCCGGAGATCTTAAAGAAAGTGCTGCTCCGCTATCAAAGTGATCAGACGGGGTTGGATTTGCCGCAATTTGCCCTGGTCCGCACAAAATTAGATAATTGGATTCAGGCAATTGATGGCAATAAAGTCCCTGTTGCAGAACTCTTTGCCGATGCGCAGGCTGATTTTCAGCCGGTGACGCCTGAGCAAGCGGCCCAAGCTAAGGCAAAGCTCACTACCGCAATGAGCGCGTTAGAGAAGTACCTGCACAACAGCGGCAGCGCCACAGAGCAAGGTTGGAAAAGCTTTCTGCGGTGGGAGGATCTGACAGAACAACTAGCGGCGGAGTCGCCTGATCTGACAACGTTGGAACGCTGCTATCTTCGCTTTCACTCTGGCGCCAAAGGCTTGGAATACGATCAGTTCGCCAACGTGCGTCGAGCGCTGCGTCGCTATATCGACATGCAATTCTTTGCGTCGAACAAGCAATACAAAGAGATGTACGAAATGCAGTTGGGGCTGCTGGGGGAAAGCCTGAAAAAATATACCGAAAATCCCAACCCCGATGATGCAGCTGCGATCGGAGCACAGCTTGGTTGGCTCGCGCAAGGGGGACAAATTCCGGAATTGGTCAAAGAAGCACGTAATTCATTGAATTACCCCAACTTGTTTCTCTCCGTCTCGGAACGATTTATCGGATATGGCATCGGCCGCAAAGTTAATGACACGATGCCGGTTCGAGACAACATTTTGGGAACCAGCATCCACGGGACCGGCCGAACCGTCGGTACTTTGAAGGCCGATTTGGTTCCGAACGCGACTGCCGCCCAGCTCCAGTTGGTGCTAGATGCAGTCACGAGAACTAACAATGTTGGCTACAACGGCCCGGTGACCGTTTACTCGAGCGGGGTTACCTCGGTTTTGGGCAAAAAAACGATGTTGATTGATCCGAATGGGGTGACTGATAGCAAGGCTACGGCGGACTGTAAGACCGATTCGACCTTCAACTCGATCCGCGCCAATTCAGGCTTGGTCCGCAATATCGCGACCAACAAAGCGTATCAGCAGAAGGCGCAGGCCGAAGCGATCGCTTCGCAACATGCAGAACAACGTGTTGTTAGTCGAATGGATGGAGAATCGGTTGATTTTGTGCGGGACGCTAACCAGCGTCTGCGTAAAGAAATCCGTCAGCCGCTAGATAGTCGCGACGAATTTCCGGAGATCTTCAAGATCTCGTCGACAGAGGATGAGCTGAAGGTCATCATGATGAAGGCTAATCGGTTTCAGCTTTCGGCGCCCACGCTTCCTTTGACCAGTCCGCCGAGCTCCGCCGATATTGGAGTCCAATTGCATGAGTCGATGCCAACCAACATGGCCGAAGTCCTCGTGGGTGGGCTCAAGTTGACCGATGTAAAGCTAGTGGAATTGCTCAAAGAGCGGGGAACAGAGGTTCCAGGGGAACTATTGATTACTCCAGAGAAGGATCCTTGGTCGATCACCTTCGATTATCAACGCCCGGTTGAGGTTCGCTTTGGGAATAACCGGATCGAGATCTCCATTCGAGGACGCCAGTTCACTCGCGGAGAAAGCGAATTCAACAATCCAGCCCGGATCAGCGCCGTCTATCTGGTCGAGCGTGGGGAATCTGGCGCCAAACTGACGCGTGAGGGAGACGTTTCTGTCGAATATTTAAGCCAGGAGCGTCAGGGGATTCGCGATATTACGCTGAAAACCTTCTTGCACAAAAAGTTTGAGGCCTTGTTCGAGCAAGAGATCGTTGGTGAAGGGCTCAAATTGAAAGGACGCTGGGAAGGCGCTGGACCGCTCTCCTTGGAAGAGTTGGTCGTTGGTGACGGTTGGGCGACTCTAGGATGGGTGATGCCGGCCGAGAAAATTGACAGCAAGGTTCTCGCTAGCGGCGCGAATTCGGTAAAATAATTATCGAACGAACGCCACTGGGCTTCCTACTTTCGAAGAGCACCGGTTATGCAGCGCTGGGTAGAGATTGAATTTGACTGTTTACCGCTTCGGACCATAGGGCGGATGGATATCCCCATCGACGCTTCGCCGAAGTACCAACGGCACTGCCAGAATCTCCAGCAAGCTCTGGAGAAACATGGAGCGCTAAATTCGTTCTATCTCTATAACGCCAAGTGCGTTTACCATCTGCTGAATCATGAAACGGACGGAATGCTCGAATTTAAATTTGAGGGAACCGTCTTAACCGATGCTGGCGATAGCAAAGCACGGCAGGCCGATTTAGAAGTGACGCTGACGCGTGAGACTTGCTCGTGGTTGTCGGAACCGATTGTTGAATGGTTCATGTCGACCGTCTCACGCAGCGTCTTGGCCGATTTTGATCGGTATATCGCCGCCGGCGATCTCTCGGCCACCGAGCAACGGATCCAAAAGATCCAGGCCGAAAGTGACGCGTCGGGCGGTTTTGTCGGGATGTATCTCTAAAGCACGACGCAGCTAGCCGTGCTTCGCTAGCGGCCCCGCTGGAAAACTTTGACGATTGTAGAGATTCTTCAAAGTTTGCCGGTTAGGCTGGCCGATACTTCTACCAAGCTGGATTACGACCGTCCTGCACTTGTTGCAGGCGTTCGGTCCCGGGGGGGGATCCAGTGCTTTTGTTGTCGTTGTTTCTGGTATGAAACTGCGCCCAACCAACGTACTGATTACCTTCCCGAGCCGAAAAAAACGCCCAGCGTTTGAGTACGGCTCAATCAGGAAACGGAATTCCATGAGCCGGCACACCGCGAAGTATTGGGCGATCATTTTGATCGGAGCTTCGGCACTGACGGGTTGTCATCCGACGCAGCCATTCTATTTCACCGAGAGAAATGACCTCTCGACCTACCTTGATAAAGCGACCGAGATTGAATATCCGGACGTTAACGAGCCAAGTTTGGCCGAGGTGGAGAATGCTTCAGAGCCGTTCACCCTTTCGGATCCGTTCTCGCTAGAGAAGGATCAGATCTGGGAACTCTCGCTCGAAGAAGCGGTCAGCATCACGCTGAAAAATAGCAAGGTCTTGCGTACTGCAGGCGGCAACGCGGTCTTCCGCGTCATCCCCGGCACCACGCTGACCAGCGATGCGATTCCAACCAGTTTGATCACGCGAAACGACGCCATGCCGACGATCTATGATCCGGCGATTGTTGAATCGGATCCGACGTTGGGCGTGGAAGGCGCTTTGTCGGCATTCGACGCGCAGTTGAACATGACCGCCAACTACAACAACACCGATCGCCCTCAAAACTATACGTCCAATACGCTTTTCCCGTCGGTCTTCGAGCAAAACCTGGGAACCGGCTCGATCGAGTTGACCAAGCGAGCGGCGACTGGTACGCAGTTCTTCTTGCGAAACAACTATCAGTACGAGTGGAACAATCGTAGCCCGCTGACGCGGCCGTTGCCCAGCGACTGGCAAACCAACATCGAATTGGAAGCACGTCATCCGTTGCTTCGCGGTTCGGGCGTTCAAGTCAATCGCGTCAACGTGATGCTGGCTCGCGTACGAGAAGACATCAGCCTGGCTGACTTTGAGACCAACGTTCGCAACCTGGTGAGCGATGTCGAAGAAGCCTACTGGCAAACCTACTTCGCCTATCACAATCTAGAAGCAGCCAAGACGGGACGCGACAGTGCGTTGGTCACCTGGCGTCGCATCTTCACCCTGATGCAAAAGGGCGCCGAAGGTGGTGAAGCGGAAAAAGAAGCTCAAGCTCGCCAACAATACTACGAATTCCGTGCTCGTACGCAGGCTGCTCTTCGCGACTTGTACAAAGCCGAAAACGCGTTGCGTTACTTCATGGGGATCGCCGCCAACGATGGTCGCCTGATCCGTCCCTCGACAGAACCGAGCGACGCCTGGGTGAAGTTTGACTGGTTCCAGATTCAGGAAGAAGCGATTGCGATGTCGGCCGAACTGCGACGTCAACGCTGGCGCCTAAAGCAGCGTGAGATCGAAATGATCGCCGCTCGCAACCAACTGCTGCCGCAACTTGACGTGGTTGGGCTCTACCGCTTCCTCGGTGTGGGCGACAATTTGAGCTCAGGGAACAGCAACACGCCTCCGTTCCCGAATGTTGGCTCGACCGCCTGGGAACAACTGACCGACGGCAACTATCAAGAGTGGACGCTGGGAGCTCAATACAGCATGCCAATTGGTTTCCGTCAGGCTCTCTCCGGCGTACGCAACGCTCAACTCCGGATTGCTCGCGACAAGGCGGTGCTAGAAGACATGGAGCTAGAAGTGTCGCACCTGCTGACCGACGCGATTCGCGATCTTGACTCGAACTACAACTTGGTGCAATCGAACCTGAACCGCTTGATCGCCTCGGACAAAGAAGTCGACTCGGTGCAAGCCGCTTACGACGCCGGTACGGTCACGCTCGACTTGCTGCTAGAAGCACAGCGTCGCCGCAGCGAAGCTCAGATCGCTTACTTCCAGGCGTTGGTTCAATACAACATCGCAGTCAAAGATGTCCATCTCCGCAAGGGTACGCTGCTTGATTACAACGGCATCTACTTGGCGGAAGGCCCGTGGCCAGACAAGGCTTACTTTGACGCCAAGGGTAACGCCCGTCGTCGTGCGGCCAGCCACTATATGAACTACGGCTACACCCGTCCCGGCGTCATCAGCCGCGGCCCGATCCCCAGCGGATTGAACACTGAAGAGGGAGTGATTTGGGAAGAGGCTCCGTTGCCGGGTGGATCCTACATGGAAGAAGTGCCGACACCGGCTGGTCAACCAACTCCGGCGGCATTGGACACTCAAGTGATGGCTCCGGCCTCTCAGCGACAACAAACTCAGCGGCAGCAAGTCGCCGCTGAGGGCGCCACGCTGCGGCCGATCGGCCTTCAGCCGACTCAGCAGGGATCGCAGGTTGCTCGCGTTTCGCTCAACCAGCCGGCCAATGCCAAGCAGCGGACCGCAGCCGTAAAGCCGGCTTCGCCCAATTCGCAAGCGAAGCTCGATTTTAATAAACTAGGCTTGTCTGGAATGATGAAAGATATGGACGTCCGCTCGTCGACGCCCTCTACAAAAACCACGGCGGCTGCAAGTCATGAACCTGTCGCGAATTCAACGCCTGCTGCAACTGTTGGGACTGCTGCAAAGTGGCAGGCCCCAAAACGTTGATTCGTTAGCGGTCGAGTGCGGCGTGAGCCGCCGGACCATCTTTCGAGATCTTGATACCTTGCGAGGGGCCAGCGTGCCCCTCGCTTTCGATTCAGAGTCTCAGCGGTATCACATTCCTGATACCTACTTTCTTAGCCCGACCAATCTCAACGCCGAAGAGGCGCTCTCGGTGATGGTCCTCTGCAGCGAACTGGGAGACGGGAGCGGACTCCCCTACTACTCCAATGCTCGAAAAGCGGCGACCAAGCTCGAAAACAGTCTGCCGGATCGTCTGCGGAGTCGGTTACGACGCGTATCTGGAGCGGTAGAGATCAAGCTGAATCATTCGCCCCAGCCGGAGGAGGCCGAGACGGTATATCAGCAACTTGTCGATGCTGTCGGAAATCGCCGCTCGGTCCGCATTCAGTACAAGAGCTTATTTGACGAAGCCGATATCAGCACGAAGCTTTCTCCCTACAAGCTACTTTTTAGTCGGCACAGTTGGTATGTCATCGGCCGTTCGTCGCTGCATCGTTCGACCCGTACGTTCAAGGTCGGACGAATTCTATCGCTTGTAGATCTCGAAGATGCGTTTAAAATCCCCAGCGGTTTTCGCGTCGAACGTTATTTGCGCAGCGCCTGGCATATGATTCCAGAGGAAGGCCCCGATCAAGATGTGGTGGTCCGCTTTCACAAATTGGTCGCCTCCAACGTCGCCGAAGTGCAGTGGCACAAAACGCAGCAGGTTGCCTGGAACGAAGATGGCTCGATCGATTTCCGAGTGACGGTTTCGGGACTACGAGAAATGTCGTGGTGGATTCTCGGTTATGGAGAGCAAGCGACCGTGCTCGCTCCCCCCGAGATGCAACAGATCGTCGTCTCACATGCCCGAGCGATTATTGATAAGTACCAGACCAACGAGCACAGTTAACGCGTCATTTGTGCTGCGAAACCAAGGACTGTTCGATTCTCCCAGTAAGACGTAAAATGAGGCAGTTTCAGGCGACCGTGAGCTAACAACTATGTTCTTCGTGTTCGATGGATTGGATGGCGTCGGCAAATCGACGCAGCAGACGTTGTTTACCGCCTGGCTTGAGATGCAGAATGCCAAGGTTGTATCGTGTCGCGATCCCGGCAGCACTTTGCTGGGAGAACGACTACGGGCAATCTTGCTTGACAAAAGCGACTTGGAGATCGCACCGCGCAGTGAAATGTTGTTGTACATGACTGCGCGTGCGCAACTGGTCGCCGAAACGATTCGCCCTGCGTTGGAATCAGGCGCCGCCGTTGTCTCGGATCGCTATTTGCTGGCCAATATCGCCTATCAGGGATACGGCGGCGGCGTCGATGTCGATACGATTCGCAGCGTCGGCTTGGTAGCGACTGATGGAGTTCTGCCTGATGCAACCTTTCTGCTAGATCTGCCAACCAAGGTGGCGCTCAGCCGCTTGCACCGGACGCTGGATCGCGTTGAAAGCCGTGGAGTTGAATACTTTGAGCGCGTTCGCGCTGGGTTTCTCGCCGAAGCGAAAAAGTTTGAGCACGTCCATATCATTGACGCGAGTCGGAAGGTCGAAGAAATTCAGGCCGAAATTCGCAGCATCGCACTGACCGTGCTAGAGAGACAAGCCGACCGATGAGTTGGGACGAGATTCAAGGCCATGACGCGGTTCAAGCAAAGTTTCGGACCGCCGTAGCGCGCGGACGCCTAGCGAGTACATTTTTGTTCGTTGGGCCGCCGGCAGTTGGTAAACGCAAGTTCGCGTTAAAATTAGCCGAAGCGCTGCTGTGCGAACAAAACCCCGCGGCTGACCTCAATCCCTGCGGAAAGTGCGAAAGCTGCATTCAAGTCCGCGCCCATTCGCATCCTGATCTAATCCTGGTCCAGCGGCCTGCCAATCGGACCCGGATTCCGGTCGAAGTGTTGATCGGCGATGGACAAAATCGGATGCGGGAAGGGCTGTGCCACGACATTACGCTCCGTCCCTATCGCGGCGGACGGAAAGTCGCAATCATCGATGACGCCGATTATTTGAACGTCGAAGGCGCCAACTGTTTGCTGAAGACGCTGGAAGAACCGCCGCCCAAGTCGGTGCTGATTTTGCTCTCGACCAGTCTGCAGCGGCAATTGCCGACGATCCGTTCCCGCTCACAGATTATACGCTTCGCCCCTTTGGCAAACGAAGTAATTGCGGCGCTGTTGATAAAGCTGGAGGTCGTCTCCGATTTGGAAGAAGCCCGCGTTCTGGCCGAACTAGGACACGGCAGTCTCGAGCGCGCGATGCAAGTCGCCGATCCAGAACTGCGCGAGTTTCGCGCCGCGCTGCTGCCGCGGTTAGCCGTCCCTGATTTTCCGAGTGTTCCGTTGGCCAAAGAGACGGCCGAATTTGTTGATCGAGCCGGCAAAGAAGCGCCCCCGCGCCGAGCTCGCCTGATCTTGGTCATGCAGTTCGCCGCTGAGTTTTACGAGCAGCTAATGCTGGCCCTCTGCGGTCGCCCTGTTGCCGGCGATGACCTGCTGCGAAAGCAAGTCGAACGCGCGGCTGCTCGTTTTACCGCCGGACCTGATGCGGCGGCCGCTTGCTTGGCCCGCTGCGTTGAAGCAGAGCAAGAGGTCGAATCCAACGCAAATCTGGCGACATTGGTCGACGCATGGATGGACGATCTCTCGTCGGCCGGTCGGTTAGGCTATGTGCCGCTGGGGCAGTGAATTTGAGCAAGGATTGGGAGTTTGTGAATCCCTTTAGGCTACTTGGAAATCGCCGCCAGGCTCTCTGCTGCTTCCCTAATTTCCGCCGCCAAATCGATCGTTTCAAAGATCCTCTGATCCATTTGTAACGCAGCGGCCCCTAGCGAAGCGCCCACGATTTGCCCGGCCATTGATCCGATTGTGTCGGTATCTCCGCCTATTTCGACTACCGATCCCATCATGCCGCATACGGACCCTGTCGCGTGGATCGCGTGAAGAATCGCCAGCGGAACCGAATCGGCGACATAACCCGTCGTGTCAAAACGCTCCGAGGCCTGGAGAAGAGAAAGTTGCTTGACTTCGATTTCGGCGAGGCGATCTCGTGTGCAAGAGTCCGGTAGGATCGCAATCACGCGCGGTAAGAGCGTTTGCTGCAATGAGACCCCCTCGGCTGCCCATCGCACGGCCGCAGCAATCGCTAAGGCGCCGCAGTAGGCCTCTTCATTGCGATGCGTGATTCGGCACACATCGTGAATCGTTCGGCGATCAGTGTCGTTGGTCGGGTCCAAGAAGAAAGCGAGCGGTGCGATTCGCATTGCTGCCCCGTTGCCAGCCGCGCGTTCGCCGGATGCTCCTGCCAACGCCCAGTGCGCGCCTGCCGCTAGTTCGGTTAGTGATTTGAGCGTGCTCGATCCGATGCCGGTGATGCGGCGGGACCGAAACCAGGCCGAAAAGCGAGCGGCGATCGCGGCGGGGTCAACACAGCCAACTTCGGCAATCGCTTCACAAGTGGCCAACGTCAGCTGGGTATCGTCAGTGACGGTCAATGTGTTTGTCGCAGCGAAAAGCGTACCAGGCGACTTATCGGAATCCGCCGCAGGAAGGCATCCCTCAGATGCCGCGCCCACTGCATCTCCGATCGCTCCGCACATCAAGCAGCCAAAGATTCGGTCAGTACGCGTTGGTATTCCCATGACCCTATCTCCTAAGACAGTGGGCTACGGCGCCGAATGTAATCCAGGTAATTCCGGAGGACGAACTCTTAGCTTTGCTTCTTCTAGCGATGACAAAAAGGCGGCTAAATCGGCTAAGTCCTGACGGTTCAGGCCAAGCGGCTTGAGCAACGGAGACTTCTGGGGAAAGAGCTTGTCATCGATCTGATCTTCTTTTCGCTTGATCGTCGGCATGCCGGCATTGTACATGTTCAGCACGCCGGGAAGTTCAAATAAGCCGTTGTGCATAAGCGGCGTGGTGGCGGTCACGTCACGCAATGTTGGAGTTCGAAACTTGCCCACATCGGCTGCTTCGCCTGTGGTCGCGTATCGGCCTAGATCTTGGTACTTGCGACCGTAGTAGCTGAGCCCTACCTCATGAAATTTTCCGTCGCTTAGCAGCGGTCCGTGATGACAATTCATGCAGCGGGCATCCCGCCGAAATAGATCCATGCCACGTACGGCCGAGTCTGATAAGACATCGGTTTTCCCCTGCATGAAAGCGTCGAATCGCGTTCGCCCATGTAGGATGGTTCGTTCGAAACAGGCAATTGCCTGAGCGATACGCTCGAAAGTAATTTTTTCGTCGCCGAAGGCTTCGCAGATAAGTTCGTGATAGGGAGCGGCTGCTTCGACGACATGTTCGGCTGTTGAATGCATCTCATCGGGATTTAAAAAAACGGCGATTGCTTGGTCTTCGAGAGATTTAGCTCGGCCATCCCAGAAAAAAGTATCTTGAAATGCGGCAAAGCGAATTGAGGGCGAGTTTCGCGCCAACGATTTGCGGGCGTGACCAAAGCTGGTTGTCCGTCCATCACTCCATGCCAGGTCGGGATCATGACACGAAGCACAGGCGATTTGCCCGCTTCCAGAAAGTCGAGGATCAAAGAAGAGTGCTTTGCCCAACTGCTCTTTAGCTTCTGAGTAGGGATTGTCCTGGGGATGCTCAATTTCTGGAAGTAAACCGATTTCTCGCCACTGAACCCCTTCGTCGATTGTTGGCGCCGGCCATGATTCAGAAGGCTGAGAGTAGATGGCCCGCAACTCTTCGGCCAATTTGGCTTGATCTTGTTCCGTTCGCTCTGCTCTTGGTTTTCGCCTGGCCGAAGTTTGGGTGGGATTGGCGTTGCCTAAGCGAGACTTAAGTTTTTCCACCACTTCCATCATCTCGCTCTCCGCCAGACTTTCTCTTTCACCCGGAGTCGCGAGATGCGGGGCGGCATGTTGAGAGAGCGATCGAATTGCATAGGGAGCTTGATTGCCCGTATTTGTCATGCGATGACAGAGGGCGCATTGTGCAGCGTATGTAGCGTGTTTCATATTGCCGTACTCAAGAAACAAGGACTCCGCCGTGTCGGGCACAAAGCGAAAAACGTGCTCGTTATTAAGTACGGAGCCTGATCGAGTGCGGTGATAAATCCAGTGGCTTGAACCGTCTCGACTGCTCGTTGAATTGGTAGCGCTCAGTTCAAAGGGAGGAAGAGACGCTCGAATCCGGACCTCATCAATGACCGGAGTCGCCACAGGATTTAGATCTTTGTCGACCACGACAAGGGTTTGCACTAAAGCGGTTTCGATCTTTGCCGGAGTATTTACTGCAACATTGTTTCCTGCTTGGATCGCATTCAGCAGACGCTTAGTTTCGGATTGATCGCCAAAGTTAAGATAGACACGCGAAGCATGTAAACTACGATTCGCTTGAAATAAAGCAGAGCTTTTGCGGCCTATTTCTACCCAAGTCGATTGGAGTGAGTCTCTCGTAGGATCAAAGTCGGACGGTAAAAAAGGGAGCAGGTTCGTTCTCTGTTCAGCGTCAGAAAATTGTGATTGCAACTGAGCAAAACCGCTCGGTAACTTTTGGATGACCTGACGATTCAGCGCCAGAGATTGGATCGCCCTGGCCATCGCAGCTAGAAGTTCAGGGTCCTCATATTTTCGCTGTTCCAATTGCCACCAGACGCTCATCAAGTCCCACTGAACAAGCAACTGCTGTAGTGGACTGGTCAATAACTTTTCGCGTTCTCCAGGCGAAGCAAGAGTGGCGAGCAATGGTAGTAATTCCGTCCGCTCCTCCGAAGAAAACGATCGAACCGGACTAACACGAACGTCGCCACCAAAGAATTTGAGATCGCTCTCGCTCCCTTTGCGGTTTCCGAAGTACCATTTTCCCTGATAGAAATCTTCTGGTGGGATGCCAGCCGCTTCGAGCTCCGCAGGTAATTGCGATTGTATTTCTTCAGGCACAAGCTGATCGATAAACAGCAGGCGGTGCAGACGATTAAGCGGATGCGCTGCGTCGTGGTCATAAACGGCTTGCACATCACCCGATATTGGCAAGCCTGCTGAGGAATGGGCAGATTGAAATAAAGCTGGCTCTTCCGCTGAAGCGCGCCAAGGCGCCGCGAACAGGAGAAGCAGGTAGATCACAGGAAGCGGGCTAGGTTTACGGAGCAAGGAGTAGTTTGAGTGAGACATTAATATTCTCCCACGACCTCTTCGCCAGAGATGGTCAAAAGCGAACAAACGATATCGGCATTCGTCGTCTCGCTCAGATAACGGACCGAACCATCGATTAGCGCTACATTAGCACCGCCTGGATGAAATGCGTAGATGCTGTAGTAGTTAGAGCCATTAATCATCTGCGGGCCCGGATAGGACCAGCGACTATCCTCGTCGGCAACGGATGCGTTGTACTGATAGCCACGCACAGCGAACAAATTGCCTTCCGCCCAACTGCATACCGAGACGTAGTTGCTGGATGCGCTAGTCAGTTCTCCAGAGCCAGCGACCATCTTACGACCTTGCCATTTTTGAGGACGCGCTGCTGATTCGACAAAACCAATCGAGTTGGAAGTTCCATCAGTGACGTCACGAATTCGTCTTCCTTTGGCGCCAGGCTTTACGCTTCCATTGAATAATCCTTCGGAATTGCCGGGCTTGGGATAAGAAACGTAAGGTGGACTATTCCACATGGCTGAATAGGGCCCCGAGGAACCTGCATAGTCTGAACCGATCGATCCCCATGTCTCCGGACTAGAACTGGTTGAAACTTTAAATTTGGGATGGGGGATCGGGCCACCAGGCGTACTAGGGCAGAGCATAAACGGCACCGGGTACTGCACCGCTTCACGATTGACGATGTCATTAAATTTGACGGTGTAGTCGTAAATATCTGCGAGGGGATTTTGCTCCATATACGGCAGTATCTGAGCGCACCAATAATGAGAAGCGCCGTTTCCCGACACACTGGTGGGAAAGCATTGATAGGCGGCGTGGAAATTGTGCATTCCTAGGCCGACTTGCTTTAGATTGTTCGAGCACTGCATCCGCCGAGCCGCTTCGCGGGCTTGTTGAACGGCGGGAAGTAATAGCCCAATCAAGATTCCAATAATTGCTATCACGACTAACAACTCAACCAACGTAAAGCCAATGCGGCGTCTCATGACAACTCTCTTCTAACGGGGGGGTGTCTTGGCAGGCTGGCGATGGCTGGCTGTGGATATTGAGACTCGATCTCTTTTATCGAGTTGGTTTCTATCCTAAGTAAAATTTCGTGGACACTCAAGCCCCGCGTTAAAGGAAAATCCCGTAGAAATTGGTGGGGGTGGCGATCGCCCGTGCAGTAAGAGAGGGATACGGGGATTTTATTGCCGGCATCCGATCCAGGTCGCCTAGAACAGCGGATAGAGTAAGAACTCAGAATGAACTACTGATAACTACTCACCCTGCATCGTCAGCACCAAGCGTCGGCTTCCCCCGTGATCGCGGTGCTCGCAAAGGTAAATTCCTTGCCAGGTACCCAGGGCTAATCGACCCTTGGTGATCGGGATACTGACACTGCTGCCTAGCATTGCCGCTTTGATGTGGGCCGGCATGTCGTCGGGGCCTTCCAAAGTATGTACGTAAGGAAAACTAGCAGGCGCGATCTTCGAAAAGGCCATCTCAAGATCGGTGCGGACATCGGGATCGGCGTTTTCGTTGATTGTGAGCGATGCCGACGTATGCTGAATAAAGACATGCAGCAGGCCGACCTGAAGTGACGACATTTGCGGCAGTGCGTCGATAACATTGCGCGTGATCAAATGGAAACCGCGATCCATCGCAGGCAAGGTGATTGTCCGCTGAATCCAAGGCATGAAATGGTCCTTATTAAAAAAATTCTGCTAGCGGTGGGGTTTGGCCAGATCTTCGCTAAACCTTGCTAGTAGCGCCTGATTTGAATAATTGGATAGGTCGAAACGTGAGCCGGTAGGTAAGTTATGGTTCCATAAAATTGGCGTGAAGGGGCGGTCAGTTGACCTCCTCGGCACAAGGGGGAGATCAAGGCTATGCGGTTCTGCGCATGAAACGGAAGTGTTTGAAAAGTCAAAACTTACGTACGAATCTGCGGGTTTCCGATCCTCCCATAAAATCTATTGACACTAGACCCCTTGCGTAAATAATGTAACGCTCCTTCGAGACGCCGACTCACGGAAGTTTAGGCGAGACGAAGTATATGCCTTCAGGAAGAAGAAGGCGTAATTTCTGCGGAATCGCTCGACGGGAATGGAGCGAACGCCGCAATTTGCCGAGTTAGTGATAGGTTCGGTTCGCAGTACGCGCGAGCCATGCTCGTTTCCTGAGGTAGGGAAACGAGGCCCCGAATCGTTTGGAGGAAGTATTAGTTCGATGCAGAAAATTCGTAACGTATTTGACGCGATCCTGAAGTATGGCCATGACGAGGACTTCGTTCCGGATGCTTCGGAAGAGTTTTCGGCGACCAGCGCCCCAGCCGGATCGGCTGAAAAGATCGACACTCTGCGCAAGCGTGTTGAACTCGGCTTGCCGCTGTGGCACGAGGACGATCGCTGCGACTACTCTGGTTTGACCGGAGCGATCCGCCCTCGCGAGTAAGCGAGCGTTGCGGATCACTTAAGCGGAATGGGCGCCTTTTAATTCGGGCGCCCTTTTTATTGCGCACTTCGCTCGAATCATTCGTTTCGAGCAGTCGCCGCAGTGGCTACTCTCTGAGCCGCAGACCCAGCATCGACGAATCAGTCGATTCGTCGATGGCGACAGTCCATTCTTCCTGCCGGACGCCTGGGCTAGGCGGCCGGAGCGATTGCTTCAGCGATTTGCTCGTGCAGTTCGAGCTCATCGCGAAGCACTAAGACGTTGGGCGGAGCTTCGATGCCGATGCGAACCTTGTCCCCGGCTACTTTCACCACGGTGATAACGATTGAATCTCCGAGTTTCAGTCGTTCGCCTTCCTTGCGCGACAGTACCAACATTATCAAGAGCCTTCTAAGGTGTCAGGTGGTTTGTGTGTTCAAATGTATAGTGTGTTCAGTTCAGAGCTTTTGTCAAGAGTTTTGGTCTACGTTGACTTTGAGCCCTGTTTCTTAAGCAGCAGTTTGCAGCGCGGGCGCCGCCGTCAGGTGAGTTCTCAGGAATCTTTCGCCGCTGGATCCATAAAACAAAATTGAGTTGGTTTCGGTTTCCCAAATCGCCGTGCATTTGACGCTGCGCGGTCCATGCAAGCAGAAATAAATTCCGCAAGGATCGCCGGAGCGGACGAGCACGCGTTCGGTCATCGGAAAGCAACCCGGTTCGAGGTGTTCCTGTTGGCAAAGCATTTCATAAACGTACTGACGGAGATGTTCCAAACGCGTAAAACACGGGAACGCATTACTCATATGGAAAATCAACTCCTAGCAAGGCCATCATCTGAGCTCGAAGTGTTAAAGACGATGACTGGGATGATTGGGAGGCTTGTTCGTACAGGTAACTATCGGCTGACTGGGTCGTCTTGGTTTACGAGGAAGACTCGGTAGTTTGGATGTTTTTTAAGGTTCTTCAGCGCAAGCAAAAGCTCTACGAGATTTCTCTCGTAGAGCTTGGAGATTGACTAAAGAGTGAAGCGGCTCGGCCTACTGCTTGGAGGCCTGATAGCTCTCAAAAGCGCCAGCAATATCGGCTTCTTTTTCATCCCCTGCGTGAAAGAGGACGCGATACTTGAATTCGATCGATTCCCCTGGCGAAAGCGTATAAGAACCGTCGAGCGACTTGTCGCCCTCAAAGTCATGCACGCCAAACGGATTGGCGGCGAACAGTCCATAGGTGCGAACGTGCCAATAGGTGGGGGCTCGGAAGCTGCTGGGATGTTCCAAGATAGCGATTCCCCCTGTTTTGTCTCCCACCGGTCCGTGATAGTCGACCCACGGAGCGCGCTTGGCCCAGGCCTTTAGATCTTTGTCTCCATGGCTGTTGACGATTTCACCACCCTTATGGGCGTCTACCTTCATCGTGCCAGGAACGCGAATCCCGAACGAACCTTCTTTGGTGTCACCAAACTTAACCGCAGCGTCAGTCGCGGTCAGCTTGACTTCAAGATCGATATAGCGAGCTTTTCCGACAACGCCAAACTTGTAAGAACGCAGATCGTGCAAGATGGTCTTGCCGTTGTGGTCGACCCAGTCGCTAGCTGCGACGATCTCGCCTTCTTCACCACTGGTGAGCTTTTTGAACTCGCGATGTTCGGTCGTTCCCAACTTGTCACCGGTCTCGGCCCAAAAGTCCGTATCATTGACGGCGCCATGGGTGAACCAGAAAGCACGATGGTGGATGTGATCGTTCTTTTCATCCGCAGTCGCTTCCGTGATCGGATAGTTGCGGGTCATCGGCATTTCGCCGGGGCCAATGATCGGATAGAGGATCGGCTTGGCGCCTGACTTTTTGAGATAGCGAGTAAAAAGATCGCCGTCGATCAAGACTTCGGCGCCGGCGTCCGTTTCGCGTACGGTGACCTCAGCAGCAAAAGCAGAGGCGGCGATCAGGGGCGCGGCGGATAAAGCCAGTGCGGCAAGAAAGCGATTCATGGCGGGCAATTCCTAGGAAGGCGGGAAAGCTACAGACTCCCACCTATCCTAATCGCTAGCAGTTAGTCGTGCTACTTCGCCTGCCCATTTAGCCACTCCTTTAGGGATACTTGGGTAAATTCGGCCTGCTGATCCCGTAGATGCTGGACGGTCACCAAGTCGGTTTGGTTCAAAATCCAGCGATAATCATGCTGGCTGCGGACCATTGGGTTTTGGGCCGGGTTACTGGTGCGGATCACGCGGCGGATTTCTTTCGGCAGTACGTTGTTCTCGGCAAAATATCCGTTCACCACTTTTCGCGATTTTGAAGGATGACCTGCCGCACAGGTAAAATTGATGTCGGCCGACCAATCGCAGAATCGCGCGTAGTCTTGCACAATTCGCTTGTCGGTAATCGACAGCGTCGTCAAGTCATAACTCAGCGGATTTCCCTCGAAGAGGACTCGATTGATTTTCGGCTCAACTTGAAGCTTAAAATCCGGTTCGTTGCAAAATTGAAGCAGCGGCGTATTGAAGTCGCCATTGGTTCGCAGATAAGTCGCCATTTCGATCACTTCGCGAATGTCGACCGTAAGCTGGCACTTACGAATCGGGTCCAACAGCGTGATCCGATTGGCGTGGAAATCAATGATCATCGCCTGAGCGGATTGGCCCATCGAATGATCATAAACCACATTGTCTTTGAAAATGGTTTGCGTCGTTACGGTTGGTTCTTTGTCCTGGCCATAAAAGATCGCGCTGGTGACCTGGAAGTCGGCTGCGGAAACGGCGCTGGTGATCAGAACGCTAAGAAGGATAGCAAGCCAGAGACGCAACATGATTCACTCCTCGATATGTCGAATTTTGGCGCACGGATGAACCAGACGAAATCGTCGCAGAGACTACATACCCTAAGGGGCCTCGTCCAGAGTGATTCGTTACGTCCCGCTAGCGATTTGTCGACTCAATCGATCTGCAGCGGCGATCGGCGTAGGAAGTCGCCGGTTGACCATGAAGTGCAAGCAGATCGCTTCGGCCTCTGCGAAGTTAAGATTTCCGCCGGGCGAAACAAAGATTGGTCGCTTCGTCTTGGGGGTGGGCAAGATCGCCGCGCCTAACTTGGTTGGGCCCGTTTCACCTTTAATATGTAGATTGCAAAAATGATCGGTCGTCAGATCACTTGCAGAGAAGGAGCCAATCAGATGCTTCTTGGTGATGCCGATCGTCGGTAGTCCCGTCAGCGCCGCCAGCATGCTGGCAATCCCGCAGCGCCGAGGATGCAAAATACCACTGCCGTCAATCAGCAGCACATCAGCCATCCGGTTGGTCGCCGCGGCTTTCGCCAGCACCGCCATCTGTAGCGGCAATTCGCGATAAGCGAGATAAGACGTAATATAAGGAAAGCATACGGTCTGGCGCACGGTATGGGACCAGACCAACTGACGCGATTGATAGTCAAACAGCACGTACGCGACGACTCCTTCTGCGCCGTGATACGAAACATCGAGCCCTGCAACTAGCGTGGGCGTGCGATCGAGCGATTTGAATTGGTTCTGTGCTGCGAGTTCGGATTGCCATTCTCGCAGTTGGGTTAAGGGCGCCGCGGCGACAAAGTCGTCGAATTCATATTGCTGGAGGTCCACTTTTTCATTTTCGACAATCACTCCTTCGGCCGCCAGCAAGCGTCGCTTGTCTTCGATGGCGCCGGTATGAAAGAGCCCCAGTTCGCCGCCTGCGCGGACCACACGATGAGCGGCGACATGGGGCGCCGCCGGGCTATGCAGCAGCCAATCGCCGATCCAGCGACTTGCCGCGCGATCCCCAAGCGATTGGGCGATTCGTCCATAGGTCGCGACACGCCCAGCAGGAATTTGCGAGATTCTCTGGTGCAGTTCGGCGGATAAATCGGGCAATCGAGCCTGAATCTCCTGCTCAAGCAGCAAAAAGTCAGTCACGGCTTGTTCCATCTTGGGTGGATTTCGATAATCTGTGCAGAGGCTTTTCTGCCCCAACCGCGTTAGCATCCCGGAGAAACCAGCGTGTCGCACATCAAGCGAATCCTTGTGACCGGAGGCGCTGGCTTTCTCGGTTCGCATCTTTGCGAGCGACTGGTCGAAGCAGGGCATGACGTGATTTGTCTCGATAACTTCTTCACGAGTCAAAAATCGAACATCGTTCGCCTGCTTGATTTTCACAACTTTGAGTTCATTCGGCACGATATCACGATGCCGATTTGGCTGGAAGTTGACGAGATCTATAATCTCGCCTGTCCCGCAGCGCCGGGACATTATCAATACAATCCCATCAAGACAACCAAGACCTCGGTCATGGGGGCCATCAACGTGCTAGGCATGGCCAAACGCTGCCGCGCCCGCGTGCTGCAAGCGTCGACCAGCGAAGTCTACGGCGACCCCGAAATTCATCCGCAGCCTGAGTCGTATCGCGGTAATGTCAATCCGATCGGACCGCGGGCCTGCTATGACGAGGGAAAGCGTGTCGCCGAGACGCTCTTTATGGACTACCACCGCTCGAATCGGGTCGACATCAAAATCGTCCGCATCTTCAACACCTATGGACCGCGGATGCATCCTTACGATGGACGCGTCGTCTCCAATTTTATTCGCCAGGCGATCAACAACGAACCAATCACGTTGTACGGCGACGGCAGTCAGACCCGATCTTTCTGCTATCGCGATGATCTTGTCGAAGCGATGATTCGTATGATGAACTGCGATCCCAGCTTTATCGGCCCAGTGAATATCGGCAATCCGCACGAATTTACGATCCGTCAGTTAGCCGAATTGGTCGTGAAATATACAGGCTCAAAATCAAAGTTCGTCCACAAACCGCTGCCCGAGGATGATCCGCTGCAACGTCAGCCTGACATCACGCTGGCCAAAGAGAAATTGGACTGGGAGCCGAAGATCGAATTGGAGGCTGGATTGAAAGCGACAATCGAGTGGTTTCGCAATATCGAAATGTCACACTATCGAGCGCCGACCCCAAATCACGACTAAGCCTCTTCGGCCGGCGCCGGGTTGCGGTATCGGCTCCACAGATAATAGAGACCAACTCCGGTTGCGGCGCCAA
Source organism: Blastopirellula sp. SH421 (assembly GCF_057808535.1). Taxonomy (NCBI): domain Bacteria; kingdom Pseudomonadati; phylum Planctomycetota; class Planctomycetia; order Pirellulales; family Pirellulaceae; genus Blastopirellula; species Blastopirellula sp. SH421. Next base: position 5,221,293 of record NZ_CM173712.1, on the reverse strand, counting down.
GACAGTCGGCCAACCAATCCAATCCATCGCAACTCCGCCCCGGGACAAACGACTGCGTAACTTCATCCAACAGACCGTAGGCAGCCAACAGCGGCCAGACCAGCAGCGGAGCGAACTTGTCAAACTTTGCTGCGACCATCGAAAAGATCAGCGCCAGCAGCGTGAACAGCAAAAAATGAATTCCTTTGTCCCAGTGGCGCCAAGCACCTGCGGCAACCGGGATACGCTCGGCTGGCCAATGCGTCGCGAGAAAAGCGATCAGCCACACCGAAGCGGCCAAAAAAATGTACCAGCGGGCTGAAACTAGTCGATTCATGCAGTCAACAAGCAGTAAGAACCAAGTGACAAGTTGAGCGAAACAAAACAGGCCGAAGTTCGATCGACTGCCCGCCGAACTTCATTGTAGTAAATACCAGAGGAGCAAGAGCAGGGATGGCGATTCTAATCACCGGCGGGGCCGGATTTATCGGTAGTCATCTGATCGAGCGGCTATTGGCCAGATCGAGCGATGATCTGATTTGCCTGGACAATTTTAACGACTACTACGATCCGGCGCTGAAACGGGCAAACGTCGCTCTTTTTGCCGATCAGCCGCGAGTGACGCAGATCGAAGCCGATTTTTGCGATCCGGCGGCGATGGAAAGTCTGTTTACGCAGCACCAGATCGAGTCAGTTGTCCATTTGGGCGCCTACGCCGGCGTTCGCGTTAGCGTCGCGCAGCCTCAGCTATATCAACATACCAACGTCGGCGGCACGCTCAACTTGCTTGAGACGGTTCGTCGTCATCCGGTGAAGCGGTTTTTGCTGGCCTCATCTTCTACGGTTTACGGACGAGGCGCGGCGATCCCGTTTGCTGAAGATGCGCCGCACGGCATTCCGGCAAGTCCATACGGCGCCACCAAACGCGCGGCAGAACTGTTGGGCCTAACCTACGCTGAACTGCATGGAACTCCAGTAGTTTGCTTGCGTCCCTTTAGCGTGTATGGTCCGCGGCTTCGCCCTGACTTGGCGCTGACGATTTTCGCCAAAGCGATTCATACTGGCGCAACCATTCCACTGTTTGGCGATGGGACGATTCGTCGCGACTTTACGCATGTCAGCGATATCTGCGATGGCCTGATCGCGGCGCTGACGGCCGATCATGTGATCGGCGAAACGATCAATCTGGGGCACAGTGATCCGATCGAAATGCGCGGCCTGATTGCGCTGCTGGAACATGCATTTGACAAACAGGCGAATATCCAGCGCTTGCCAGAGCGGCCCGAGGATCTGCCGGTGACGTTTGCTAATTTGAAAAAAGCCCAGCGTTTGCTCCACTACGAGCCGCAGATGCCGATTGAGGTTGGAATTCGTGAATATGTCGCGTGGTTTAAGTCATGGTACTCCTAAAACTTAGGCATGATTCGCCCATAATTTGGCGTTCGCTCTGTTGCGGGTTATTCTGATATCGACTTTGCTACATCCCATCACTCGTGGAGACAGCTGCATGTTGGCCCGCTCACTAACCAGATTGGCAATCGCTCTGCTGTTGTTCACATTCAGCGGCGCGCTGCATGCCGAAGAGCAACCTTGGCGCAAGCTCTTTGACGGCAAGTCGCTGGGAGATTGGAAGCCGGTCAATTTTGGGGGGGAAGGAGAAGTCACCGTTCAGGATGGCGCGATCGTGATGGCGCAAGGAGTCAATCTGACCGGCGTCACCTATCAAAAGGCGCCGGCCAAGACAAACTACGAAATCCGCTTTGAAGCGAAACGGCTCGAGGGGATCGATTTTTTCGCAGGGCTGACATTCCCGGTCGAAGATTCGTTTTGCAGCTGGATTGTGGGGGGCTGGGGAGGCGCGGTCGTGGGGCTCTCCAGCATCGACGGGAAGGATGCTTCGCAAAACGAAACCACCAAGTATATGGGCTTCGACGATGATCGCTGGTATCGCTTTCGGCTGAAGGTGACGCCAGAGAAGATCTCAGGCTGGATCGATGACAAGCTAGTGATCGATCAGCCGATCAAGGATCGCAAAATCACGACGCGGAACGAAGTGAACGATTCACAGCCACTTGGCTTTTCGGCCTGGCAAACGACCGCCGCGATTCGCAAGATCGAAATTCGCGACCTGTTGCCGAAAGCAGGGCCGAAGTAAGCGGCCTCGCTTTGATTATGGCAGTCCAAATCCTTTAGCGCGTGTCTCCTACGGCCGTATCTACGTGCTTGGGCGCCGTCTGCGATCCTCCCTTGGCATTCCCGCGATTCAGCCAAATTCGCGACACTCGCGTCCAGCGTTTCATAGCATCTAAGGGGGTATATAGCCCCCGAATAGCCACTTGGACGGCAAGTGTGGTGAAGGATCGCCCAGGATTCGGCATGGATTTCACAATAGGAAGAATGTGGGCGACCGGGAAGGTCGGAATAATCGGACTAACCGTTCTAGACCGTGATCGTCGATGACTCATGCGTCAATCTGCGTTTTCCGGGAAATCTGGGGAGCGCGCAACGACGCGCGTTTCGCCGGATTTCAGGGAAGCGGAGTGAAAAGCTCCCGCCGCCCCGCGACTGTAACGAGGACGAACGCCCAGCGGATTCCACTGACGATCTTAGGAAGTCGGGAAGGAGGGCAAGTAGAACGATTCGGAGCCAGGATATCTGGTCCGGCGAATGGACAACTTAATTATTGATTTTCCTCGAGGGAAGGGAAACGATGCCATTTCGCTGGACTTCGACATGCGCACTTGCCGCATGTCTCTCATGGTGGACCACTTCTCTTCCGGCTCAACCGCCGGTCGAAGAGTCTCCTTTGGCCGAGACCGAAATTCTACCGCTGAACCCGCAGCAAGACACGGTCTTGCCCGAGGTCGAGGTCGTTGGTCGTCTCAACTCTTTTCCGGCTAATCCCATCCCGGATAACGCGGCGATCACGCCGACCGGGACCACAGTCGCTGTTGGCAAAACCGGCAGTAGCGTCACGGTGATTACCGGCGAAGAGATTCAGCGGACGCAACAAACGACCGTCGCCGAAGTGCTGCGACAAGTCGAAGGGCTGAACGTGGTGCGCACCGGCGGTCCCGGCGGGATCACGTCGGTCTTTATCCGCGGCGCCAATTCGCAGCAAACCAAAGTGATCTTGGACGGGATTCCGATCAATGATCCTAGCAACGCCGGACGCAGCTTTGACTTTTCGACCATGTCAACGCAAAACATCGAGCGGATCGAGGTCTTGCGCGGCCCGCAAAGCTTGTTGTACGGATCGGATGCGATTGGCGGGGTGATCAACATCATCACGGCGCGCGGCGAAGGACCGCTGACCGTCACGACGCTGGTTGAAGGGGGAAGCTTTAACTCTTCTAACACCGCGATGACGCTGAGCGGCGGCAACGATCTATTCTATCACTCGACCAGTTTAGGATACCAAGGAACCGACAGCGTCAGCTCGGCCCAGTTTGCCAACGGCAATCCCGAGCGAGACGGCTACTACAACGGCACGATCTCGGGACGATATGGCTGGACTCCGTCTGAGTTGTTGAACGTTGACTATGTGTTTCGCTATGCCGACGTGCATGCGGCGGTCGATGATCAGCCGTTTGGTTCATTGCCGGTCGACAATCTGATTCGCTCTAACCTAAGCGACGTTTTTTACGAGAAGATCCAGTTGCAGTCGTTTCAACTTGACGGCATGATCGAGCATCGGGTTGCGTTTGATCATACCAACTACAAACGGGTTGATACGGACCCCGGATTTCTCGATCCGTTGTACAACGGCTCGACCAAGCAGATTGAATATCAACTAAATATGCAGCTGCTAGAAGACAACATCTTCACCGTTGGCGCCAACCATCAGAACGAAGATGCGTCCAACACGTCAACGCCAACCGTCAGCCAGTATCTCTCAGGCGTCTACCTACAAGATCAATATCAACTGGGAGATCGTTTCTACGGCACAGCCGGCGTGCGTTGGGACGATCACAGCGTTGCAGGCACGGCGCAGACTTATCGCTTTACGTTTTTGATCGATGCCTGGGAAATTGGTTCCGAGTTTCACGGCAGTATTGGCACCGGTTTTCGGGCGCCATCGCTGGCCGAAAACTTGTTTCCGTTCGGCAATCCCAACTTGCGCCCTGAGCGTAGCAAAGGCTGGGATGTCGGGATGACCAAGTACATTTTCGACAAGCAAGGTTCAATTGATGTGACCTACTTTCGGAATGATTTTACTGACTTGATTCAGTTCGACTTCAACACGTTCCTGCTTGAAAATATCGGCACGGCCCGCTCGACCGGCGTTGAAGTGGTCGGCGTGTGGGGCTTGAACGAACTGACGGATCTACGGTCGACCTACACCTATACCAATGCACGCGACTTGGACAACGATCAACCGCTGCAGCGACGTCCCAAGAACAAAGTGACGCTAGGGGTGGAACGTCAGGTCTCCAGCGATGCGACTTTGAATCTCTACATGCTGTATGTAGACAACCGGTTTGATTTGTCAGGCCCTCTGCCGTCTTACATCACCGTCAATGTCGCCGGAACGTACCAACTAGCACAAGGAATGACGCTGGTGGGGCGAATCGACAATCTGTTTGACGAAGACTACGAAGAGGTGCCAGGGTTTGGTACGCTCGGAATCGGAGCCTACAGCGGGCTCCGCTTCGTCTGGTAAGTGACGCGCATGTCGCGCTCAGATGCCAAAAGTCTGGGCGCGACTCTCGTTGCGCAAGCGCTCACAATGCAACCTCCTGATATTTCGCTCATTACGCCTGATTTTGCCACTCCTTCGGGCAATCGCCAAATGGAGGTTGGTCGGCGGAGAGCTGCGTCTATAATAAGAAGCGTCTTTTTAGCGACGTTTCGAGAATATAGAGAAGCAGTGCTTGTTCATGCGAATCTCTCACCAAGTTGTGACTGGACTCCTGCTGCTGTGCGGAGTTGCGTCCGATGGGCTGGCCGAATCGCCGATTGATTTCAATCGCGACATCCGGCCTCTCTTCGCCGGTAAATGCTTTGCCTGCCATGGTCCGGACGAGTCACATCGAGAGGCCGATCTACGGCTTGACCAGCGCGATGCCGCAATCGGATATGGGGCGATCGTGCCGGGCGAAGTGGACGAAAGTCTGCTGGTGGAGCGGATCTTTTCGGACGATCCTGACCTACAGATGCCGCCGCCTGGGGCGGATGATCGGCTGACGACTGAGCAGAAAGAGTTATTCCGGCGGTGGATCAAAGAAGGAGCTCCCTACGCAAAACATTGGGCTTTTGTTCCCCCCACAGCGCCGGCGCCTCCTGAGGTAGCCAATCTGCAGTGGCCACGAAACGCGATCGATCGCTTTGTCTTGGCGCGACTAGAAGCAGCCGGATTGCAGCCTGCACCGGCCGCAGATCGTTACAGTCTGGTGAGACGCGTCTATCTCGACCTGATCGGCTTGCCTCCGACGCCAGAAGAAGCCGACGCGTTTGTGCAGGACAAAGATCCGAATGCGTACGAGCAACTTGTGGATCGGCTATTGGCATCGCCCCGGTATGGCGAACGCTGGGCCCGCGAATGGCTGGACCTGGCGCGTTACTCCGATACCAACGGCTACGAAAAAGATCGCGAGCGTTCGGTCTGGCCTTATCGAGATTGGGTGATTCGCGCTCTCAATAATGACATGCCGTTCGATCAATTTACGATTGAGCAACTCGCTGGCGACATGCTGCCTGACGCGACTCCCAGTCAACTTACTGCGACCGGCTTTCATCGCAACACCATGCTCAACGAAGAAGGGGGCATCGATCCGCTAGAGTTTCGCTACTATGCGATGGTCGACCGAGCCGCAACTACCGGCACGGTTTGGCTAGGGCTAACGATTGGCTGCGCTCAGTGTCATACGCACAAGTATGATCCGATCACACACACCGATTATTTCTCGTTCATGGCCTTTTTGAACAACGCCAATGAGCCAGATCTGATTCTCAAAACTCCTGATATCACAGCGCGTCGTGAGCAGCTTCAGCAGCAGATCGCGAAGTTAGAATCCGAGCTGCCGAGTCATTTTCCCGTTGCCGCTGGAGATGGCCCGCTCGAGGATCGTCGCGAAGCGAATCTCACGTCCAAATTCAACGCTTGGGTAACAGACGCCCAAACCAAAGCGGCTGATTGGCGCACGCTGCGTCCCACGCAAATGGAGACCAACCTCCCCAAGTTAGAACTGCTTGAGGATGGTTCAATCTTCTCCAGCGGAGACATCACCAAGCGTGATGTTTTCACGTTGACCTTTGCGATCGACCAGCGGCAGTTGCCGCTGACCGCAATTCGCTTAGAAGTCTTGCCTGACGAGCGTCTACCCGCAGGCGGTCCCGGCCGCGCGTACTATGAAGGTCGCAAAGGAGATTTCTTCCTCAGTGAGTTCACGGCAGAGCACAATGGTCGGGCGATTACTTTCTCTGATCCATCTCGCAGTTATGGCAAAATCGCGATCGGCAGCGGCAACGCCGATGCCGCCAACGTGCTTGATAGCGATGGTTCGACCGGCTGGTCCACCGCACAGCGCGAAGGAGAGCCGCATCAGTTGGTTTTGAACTTAGCGCAACCGATCACAACAGCAGGTGAGTTGCAAATCGAGCTTCTGTTCGAGCGGCACTTCGCAGCAAGCCTTGGGCGGTTTCGGCTTGCTTCAGCCGCGGCAGAGCAAACCTTGGTTGCAACCGACATGCCGATCGAAGTCGAAACGCTACTCGCGCAAGATTCCTCTACATGGACTGCGGAGCAAACCGAACGCGTGCGGCGATACTTCCTGCTTACCACAGCAGAGCTGGCCGATGCACGCCAAGCAATCGACAAGCTACGTGCGCAACTGCCCGACTATCCAACCACCTTGGTGATGCAAGAATGGACCGACGGCGAGGTTCGACCCACCTATCTGCATCATCGCGGCGAATACCTCAGTCCCAAGCAACAGGTCCAGCCGCGGATTCCTCAATTTCTGGCGGATGACAAACGGCCATCCCCGTCAAATCGCTTAGAATTTGCCCAATGGCTTGTCAGTAAGGAGAATCCTCTGACCGCACGGGTCACCGTCAATCGCGTCTGGCAGGCCTTGTTTGGCATCGGACTTGTCGAGAGCAGCGGCGATTTTGGTACGCAGGCGGAGCCCCCTTCGCATCCTGAACTGCTCGATTATTTGGCGACGCTCTTGATGGAAAACGGTTGGTCGCTCAAGGCGGTGCAGCGTGCGATCGTCCTTAGTGCGACCTATCGACAAAGTTCGCAAGCCACCGAGCAACTGCAGAAGCAAGACGCCCAAAATCGCCTGCTTGCGCGCGGTCCGCGGTTTCGTGTCGATGCCGAAATCGTCCGCGATAGCATGCTGAAATCAAGTGGTCTCCTCTCCAGCAAGATGTACGGTCCCGGCGTGTTTCCGCCTCAACCGGCCAATGTGACTTCGCTCGCGTATGGCAACTTTCAATGGAAGCCCTCAACCGGCGAAGATCGCTATCGCCGCTCGATCTACACGTTCAGCAAGCGGACGGCGCCATTTGCGGCGTTCACCGTTTTTGATGCTCCCAGCGGTGAAGTTTGCATCGCTCGGCGCGATCGCAGCAATACGCCGCTTCAGGCGCTGACCCTGCTCAATGATGCGATGTATATCGAACTCGCCCAGGCGTTAGCCATCTCCTCGCAACAATCGTCGACTTCTGAGGAAGCAATCGCCACCGATATTTTCCGACGTCTGTTGACCCGGCCGCCGAACTCAAGCGAACTGCAAGCGATTCTGCAATTTCGTCAGACGCAACTCGCTCGCCTGCAAAATAAAGAACTCGATGCGGCGGCGATGAGCGGGCAAGCCTCAGGCACGGCCGAGACGGCTGCGTGGGTGATGACGGCCCGCAGCTTGATGAACCTAGACGAAGTGATTACGAAGCCCTAGCGATAAAGCAATTTCAAGATGAACTGGCTGCAAAATCAGACGCGACGTCACTTCTTTCGCAACTGCGGTGTCGGTGTTGGCAAGCTTGCCCTCGCTTCGCTCCTGGCCGAGTCTTGGGGCCAACCGCAGCAAGCCCAGGCCGAATCAGTAAGTCCGTTCGCGCCGCGGCCAACCCACTTTCCGGCCAAAGCCAAGCGGGTGATCTACCTGTTTATGGCTGGCGCCCCCAGTCAGCTTGAGCTGTTTGACTACAAACCCAAGCTGGCCGAGATCGCCGGCAAACCGATTCCGCCGTCTGTTATCGCCGGACAGCGCTACGCGTTTATTCAGCCCGATGCGGCGGTGTTAGGGCCGCAATTCAAATTCGCCAAGCATGGCGAGTGTGGCGCCGAAATCTCTGAAGTCCTGCCGCACCTGGCCAAAGTGGTCGACAACATCGCGATCCTGCGGTCGGTAAAAACCGACTTGTTCAATCACTCGCCTGCCCAACTGTATTGCAACTCGGGCAGCGGCGTGCCGGGGCGTCCCAGCATGGGGGCTTGGCTGAGTTACGGTTTGGGGAGCGAAGCGCATGATCTTCCCTCTTTTGTCGTCTTGCAAAGCGGCGACAGCCTTAGCGGCGGCGCGGCGATGTGGGGTGCTGGGTTTTTGCCGTCGGTCCATCAAGGAGTTCCCTTTCGCGGTCAAGGTGATCCCATCCTGCACGTAGCAAATCCGCCGGGCTACGACCAACAGGCCCAGCGCGATTCGCTCGATTTGATTCGAACCTTAAACGAGCAACTGCTCGATCAGCATGGCGATCCCGAAATTAAGACTCGGATCGAAGCCTATGAGATGGCTTTTCGGATGCAAACGCGAGCTCCCGAGCTAATGGATTTCACCCAAGAAACGCCAGAGACGCTGAATCTGTACGGCGCCAATCCAACCGATCCAGGCCAAGCTTTCGCCAACAATTGTTTGCTGGCTCGGCGACTGGCCGAACGCGGAGTTCGCTTTATCCAGGTCTATCACTCGGGTTGGGATCATCACAGCAACGTCGCCGGAGGCGTGCGTGCTCAAGCCAAGCAGACCGATCAGGCCGCCGCCGCGCTGGTCGAAGATCTCCGCCGCCGCGGAATGCTCGATGATACGTTGATCATTTGGGGCGGAGAGTTCGGCCGCACGCCGATGGTCGAAGCGAGCGCCGCTCTCGGCCGTAGCCAAGGTCGAGATCATCACCCACAAGCGTTCACCATGTGGTTTGCCGGGGGCGGAATGAAGCCCGGCGTCAGCGTTGGAAAAACCGACGAGCTCGGATTTAATGTCGTCGAAGATGCCGCCCATGTCTCCGATGTCCACGCGACGATTCTGCAATGCCTCGGAGTCGACCACACACGGCTTAACTACCGGCATCGCGGGCTAAACTTCAAACTAACCGGCGTTGAAGAACACCATGTGGTCCAAGGGCTGCTTGCATAAAATGACGAATGTCTAAAACCTAATGTCTAATAACAGACGTCATCATGAACGCTCTTCTCTTCATTAGGCATTAGGATTTAGACATTCGACATTTCCCTTCTCTACTTTTTCCCTTCCGCGCGGCGAGCCCGAAAGAACTCGGTCAGCACGTTGCCGCATTGCGGTGCTAGGATTCCTCCGACTACTTCGCAGCGATGGTTGAGACGAGAATCACTTAGCAGTTGGTACAGAGATGTGACGGCGCCTGCTTTGGGATCGACGGCGCCATACACGACCGTGGGAATGCGCGCTTGCAGGATCGCGCCGGCGCACATGGGACACGGCTCCAGCGTCACGTACAGCGTGCAATCCGCCAGGCGCCAACTTTGCAGCGACTCGGCGGCTTGGGTAATCGCGATCATCTCTGCATGGGCGGTCGGATCGTGCAACGTTTCGCGCTGATTATGCGCGGCGGCGATCACCCGATTGTTATGCACAATGATCGCACCCACGGGGACTTCTTTATCGCGGGCGGCCTGCTCTGCAAGTTCCAGCGCTTGATACATGAAGATCTGGTGGAACGAGGGATACTCAAACTGACGCGGTTCGGCAGAATCAATCATGCTAGCAGGCAATCGAGAAAAACAAAAAAAGCGTCCTCTCGCTGTAAGAGGACGCTGGAAATGTGAAGTAGAGCGTGGACCGATTACAGTTCCAGCTCGGTCCCCTTGATCGGATTCCCTTGCCAAGTGGGATAAGGAGCCGCCGTTCCTGAAGGACCTGGATCCGAAGTTGCTTTGGCGCCGTTGGACGACATCAAGCGACCGAGTACGGTGCCGTTGATATTAGCGTCGAGAAACTTGACCGAGCCATCCACCATGCAAATGTTGACGCCGCCCGAGTGATAGCTGGAGGGAACCGAGTTTTCAGCGGTCACCGCATCGTCGATAAATCTGTTAATCGGTGCGTCTAAACTCCCAATAGAAACAGACCAAAAGACAGCGGCTTCAAAATCTCTCGGATAGGTTCCGTCGTTGCTGACGACATTCCACTGAAAGTCTTGACCGTGAAAGTCTACATTGGGTTTCACTCGTTCGGCCAGCAAAATGGTGTTAGAAGCGCCGTCTTTCATCCGATCGACCAGCGATTTCAGATCGCCGGAGGTGATCGCATTATCGCTCCAAGCTCCATTGGCTGCGATGTCTACGCCGTTGGTAGTTGTTGCGCCGTAGAGATTCTTAATCCCGCCGTTTGCAAAGTAGCCGATGGGATTGGAGTCAGTATCGATCACATCCACCGGATCACTTGGGCAAATCAAAAAATCAAGAACTACGCCATTCAACTCAACGTTGGATGCGTTGCTGTTTCCACTGCGATACGCTTCGCTGTAGCTATCGGACAAAGCAGCTTGGTCTAGCTCAGCTAATAATGGCACCGGCCAATTGACGATTTGGGTCGACGTATAACCGGGCGAACTGGCTGATGGCAGAAACGACATCAGCGGCGGCATCTTTTGCTTGGCTGATCTGTAAGAGGCCACAGCCAAACCGTGCTGCTTCAAATTGTTTTTGCACTGGGCATTGCGGGCTGCTTCACGGGCCATGCCGACCGCTGGTAGCAAGAGCCCCGCCAAAATGCCGATGATCGTGATCACGACCAGCAACTCGACGAGCGTAAAACCGCGACGGAGCGGAGAAGACATAACGTATCCTCTACGAAAGAGAGATTTTTTGAGGAGCAACCGCGAAAAGCTTAGCCATACGTAACTATCGCAAAATTTGGTGGGGATGTCGAGTCTTTGGTTCGGTCTACCAGAAGATTTCATCAATCCGTAAGTGTAATTGCAACCTATGTTTGCGTGGTCTGCGCGGCGGCGACGTTCACGCTGGAAAACAGGGAGGAGACGGCCTGCTGTGGGGGGGGGGCGGCCGACCGATACCAAAAGTTTGCCTGGAGAATCGCTATGACGGTAGAAAACGGAACCGAAAACGTCTGGTTACGCCTATTAAAGGCTTGGCCCGAGAAACTCCCCCAACAGGGGCTGATCGTCACCACGCTTAACGAACAGATCCCCTTTACCGGTTTTGTCTTTGATGACGAGATGATCTTGCTGCAACGACCGGCGCCGGATGCGATGGGGGGGCGACAGGTTTTTGTCCCGTTTGTCTCCATTTCTTGCTTGAAAATCACCGCCGTCGTCCCCACCAAGCTGTTCAACGACTTTGGATTCAAAGGCTCATTGCCCAAGGTTTAGGGATTGGCGAGGGTCTGCTGCTTGTAGTCCGAGCGAAGGATGGAGCACGGACAGAAATAAGAGTTTGCACCGGGAATGCTATGCAAATCGGTTCCCCAGGAACGGAAATTTGGAATAAGGGAGATGTAGGCCTGCCGATCTCTTTTCTTACCGTGAAATCTGTGCTTCATCCGCGGCATCCGCATTCTATTTTTCGTGAATCGCCCAATTGCGCAATCCGATACGCAGAGTGACACTCGACCACGACTTTCCTTCATAGAGCTTCCCATGCGGCGAATTTACCTGGATCACAACACGACCACTCCACTTGCTCCCAGCGTGCAAGAAGCGATGCTGCCGTTCTTGGCGGAGTATTTTTCGACCCCTGACTACGAATATCCGCCGTCACGGATTGTGGAAGAAACGTTGGAGGATGCACGGGGGCAGGTCGCCAATCTGATTGGCGCGACCAACGAAGAACTTGTCTTCACCTCGTGCGGCACCGAGAGCATCAACTTGGCGATCCAAGGGACCTTCTTTCGTAACCCGGCCGATATCGGCGGGCACTTGGTCGTTTCGGCGCTGGAGCATGCTGCCGTCACCGAGACCGCGCGATTTCTAAAGCAGCTCGGAATCGAACTGACCTACGTTCGTTGCGACCAAAATGGAATAGTGGATCCTGCAGAGATCGAAAAGGCGATTCGCCCCGAGACGCGTCTGGTTTGCGTAACGCTCGCCAATCATGAGATCGGCGTGATTCAGCCGATTCGCCAGATTGCAGACGTATGCCGTAGCCGCGGCGTTTTGTTGCATGCCGACGCGGTGCAAGCCTGCGGCAAGATTCGGGTTCAAGTGCAAGAGTTAGGGGTCGATATGCTGAGTCTGTCGGCTCACAAGTTTTACGGCCCCAAAGGCGCCGCCGCGCTATATATCCGCAATGGCACGCCGCTTGCGCCGCTGCTGCATGGCGAAGGCCAAGAGCGGGGATTGCGCAGCGGACAAGAGAATATCGCCGCACTGATCGGTATGGGCGCCGCGGCCGATCTGGTTCGCCGTTGTCTGGATGAGTCGACCGGCGTGCAAACCAAACTACGTGATATGCTGCAAGACCGACTCTGTGCAGGGATACCTGATCGGCTAGGAATTCCCGGAGCCAAAGCAGAACGCCTGCCAAACACTTTATCGGTTCATTTTCCCGGCGTTAACGGAGCACGTCTGTTGCGCCAGGCCGATACAATCTGCGCCTCCACGGCCGCATCACTGCACACCGGACCGGGCGCAAACTCGCCGACTCTCTCAGCGATCGGCATGGGCGATGACGCAGCAGCCGGCACGATCCGCTTTAGCGTCGGCTGGTACACGTCAGAAGAAGAAATCGAAGAAGCGGCCGATATTCTGATTTCGGCCTGGTCCAATCTGGTGCGGTAGGTGCGGCGTTTTCGCCGCATCAAACGGCGAAACGATTGCCGTCTGATCTTGGATTGGATGCTTCGCGGCGAACCTGCGGGTTCGCGTCAACCGCGCATGCCGCCTGAGTGGGGTTGTAGATTTTAGTCGGATTCAAAAAATCTTGGGTTGACTATGTCTTAGGACTTCGTTATACTTTGCTTAGGAATTGGCCGCAGTTTCTTGATTCTTTCGTGGCCCAGGAGAGCCGCTATTCATTCGCATGCTAACCACCTAGGCATTTCTATTTCCGTCGCAGGAGAGACGGCTAAATTGCGCAAACTACCACTCGGGCAAGATGGAGGACTTTGACGAAAAAAAACGCGCATAGGTCCGGTCCAGTCCGGTCCAGTCCGGACTTCGATTCACGTGGCCAAACGAAGGAGATTGATGACTTCTAACCGTGAATTCCTCTAGGAGAGCGAATTTCATTTGCTGTTTTCCTAGTCGACAAATTTGAACCTAGGCGGGGCGATTGACGTTGCTTCGGCGGCTGTTGAGAATCGGAGCAATCTCTGATGCGGCCCTTACTTACGAAAGTGAACGATGCAGCGACAAACGACCGGCGTTCCGGGATTGGATGAGCTTTTGGGGGGGGGATTGATCCCCGGCACGTTGACAGTGGTCGTTGGCGCGACGGGAATTGGCAAGACGCAATTAGGGGTACACTTTGCGCATGCCGGGGTCGCCGCCGATGGTCAGAGCGGCCTCTTTTTTGATATGAGCTCGCGCGGCGATTCGCAAAATCATGCCGCCTATGCACAGCGGATGGTCGATTGGCGGCTAACGCGATGCGATTCGCAGGCCAAGCCAAATCTCGACGATTTTTTTGCGCGTGATGCGGAGTACGGCAACTTCCTGCATGTGTTTGACTACGTTGGCAAGCGGGTCACCAAACGGGATCTCGACTGGGATGCCTGGCACGAGTGGCAAGGCGAATTGAACGAAAAGCTGGCGACAACCATCGGCTTTTTGTACGGCAATCTTTGTCGCGGCTCACGACGCGTCGTGATTGACGGAATTGAGCCGGTCGACACGCCGAGCGAATCGATCCAGTTCAATCTGTTTGAGTACGTCTATCACCAGATCGTGCGGAAAGATCCACTGTGGGTCGCACGAGATCTGTTTCGTCAAAAGTTCCGTGAGCATGCGGCGGAAGCAGAGCGTCACCTGTACGATCCGTCGGAGGTCGGGTGCATGCTACTACAGACCTCCAAAGAAGCGATGCTCGACGATTTAATCTCGCGTCCGCTCGACGAAGGAGACATCCTTTCGGGCGCGAATACCGTCATCTACTTGGGCAAGTTTATGGACGGGCGAAAACTACGTCGCGCGATGTATGTCCCCAAGCATCGTGGCAGCGCCGTAACCGACGAGATTGTCCCGTACACGATCGACGACGCTGGACTGCACTTTGAAGCGTAAAAACCGACGCGCAGTTTGACTAACCGCGGGCCATATCGGCGCGGTACTTGGCTTCTTCCGCTTTTTGGATGAACATCGGATCGCGCGTTCCTTCGAAGGCGCGTTGATAGGTCACTGAAAGTGCAGTGAAGTTGAATGAATCGGTCGGCTCTAGTTCGCAGACCTTTTCGGCATGTTCAACCGCCGAGGCATGTTTGCCCAGTTTTTGATCGACGACCGAGAGGGCCATGTGCGAGAGCACATGATTGGGATCGATGGCGAGCGCGGCTTCGTATTGGGCGGCGGCTTCGTCCAACTTACCGGCGTCTTTCAGGCTTTCGGCGGCTTTGTAGAGTTCTTTGGCGGTCGACATGGGGAAGCTCTAGCGGGTTGGAATCGGCGAATGGTGCAACTTTACCGAATTATACGTGATTTTCAGCGAAATCCCAGGCGTGCAGCAGGTTGCAAAGTTCAGTACATTAACGCTACCGCAGCAACGACTTAGGGCAAACTACAATTGATCGGCGATGCGAAACATGAGCGAGTATTTCATTCAAATCGGCGGCGAGCAACGCGGCCCCTTTTCTCGCTTTCAGCTTGAGTCGCAGCCGATTGCTGAATCGACCCCGGTTAGACAGGAGGGAACCGACGCTTGGCGACGCGCCAGTGACTTTCCTGAACTGCAGCCGATTTTCCGCCGCAGCAGCGGAAATCAGTATGGAGATTTTGGAGATTTAGTCGCCGAGTCTTCACCCTATGCGTCACCACAGGCCGAAGTTCGCGAAGCAGGGGGGAACCAGTCGAGGATGCCGCGAACGCTCGGAATTGTTTCCTGTTTGTTGGGGGGAGCGGCATGGCTGATTTTGTTCGGGTTTTTTGGCTTTGTGATTTATATGGCGGTGCAGGCAGAGCAGGGGGGCGGCGAACCGCCGGAGTCGGTGATGGTGGGAATCGGCCTCAGTTTCTGTTTCAACTTTGTTTTGATGCTAGCGGGGATTGTCATCGGAATGCTAGCGATCTTTTTGCCCGGCAGCGGCAAGGGGTGGGGGATCGCTGGCTTAATCTTGAATAGCTTGCCGCTGTTGATGTTAGTGGGGTTGCTGATCGTCGGGGCAGTCATGGGCTAATCTTTTTGGCCTTCACGCAGGCAGGCCTTTCGGGGTAAAACCGTGTAGATTTCGCAGGTTAGGACGTTTTGCGCGATAATCTTGCGTCGACTTCGTCGATATACCGAGGAAGTGAATACGCTACGGCTCACTTGGCAAGGATTGCTATCAAGCGCCGCTGGCAGGGCAATGCAACTACCATCAGCAAAAGGATTTGCTGTGACAGAAATCCACCCGACCGCGGTCATATCGCCTCAGGCACGCCTGGGCGCTGATGTTCAAATTGGACCATTTTGCGTCATCGAAGCCGGGGTAGTCGTAGGAGATCGCTGTCGACTGGAGTCCTTTGTCACAATCAAATCGGGCTCAAGCATCGGCTGTGATAATCGCATCTGCGATCATGCTGTCATCGGCGGCGCCGCCCAGCACATCCGGGCGCCTGAGCATTCTGGCGGACTAGTCGTAGGCGATCGCAATCAGATTCGCGAATTTGTCACGATCCATCGCGCCTTGCATGCTGGCGAACAAACCGTCGTCGGCAACGACTGCTTGCTGATGGTTCAGTCCCACATTGGGCACGATAGCATCATCGGCAACAACATCATTATTACCAACAACGCGATGGTTGCAGGACACGTCGTGATCGAAGATCGCGCCTACGTCTCTGGCGCCGTCGCGATCCATCAGTTTTGTCGCGTGGGACGCTTCGCCATGGTGGGCGGTCAAGCGCACGTGGTGCAGGACGTTCCGCCATATGTGACCGTCGACGGCTGTTCCAGCTTGGTCGTTGGTCTGAATTTGGTGGGACTAAAGCGTAATGGTTTTGATAGCGAAGCGATCCGCGAATTGAAAAAAGCGTATCGAATTCTGTATCGCTCAAACCTGACCAATGGAGAATCGCTAGAGCGGATCCGGATGGAATTTGCCGGGCGTCCGGCCGAACACTTCCATACATTTCTGCATAGCGGCAAACGCGGTTTCATCCAAGCTCGCGACCGTGGCCGCCAACGCCCGCTCAACGATGCCGTCAAACTGCGCGTGATGCCTGGCGAGCATGAAAGCGAAAACGTCAACGTCCGCCAAGCGGGTTAACCTGCTTCGCATAATCCAATCTGCTGCTTGTGACAAACGCTGACCACGCTCCTGGTCAGCGTTTTTTGTTGCGCAACGAGCTACGAAGGGATCAAAACAAAAAGGCCGCAAGCAATGCTTGCGGCCTCTTTGAATCTGGAATCAAACCGGGCAATCAAACAAAACGCTGCCCGCTTCGACTTACTTCTTCTTTTTCTTGGCGCCGTTGCGGATCGCAGCTTGGGCGGCCGCTAGGCGGGCGATCGGCACGCGGAACGGTGAGCAGCTGACGTAGTCGAGTCCCACGCGATGGCAGAAGTCGATCGACGCCGGATCGCCGCCGTGTTCGCCGCAGATGCCGACCTTCAGTTTCTTGCTGGTCGAGCGACCCTTGGTGACGCCCATTTCGACCAATTGACCGACGCCTGAGACGTCGAGCGATTGGAACGGGTCGATCGGCAACAGTTCCTTGTGCAGGTAATCCGGCAGGAACGTGTTGATATCGTCACGGCTGAAACCGAACGTCATCTGCGTCAGGTCGTTGGTGCCGAAGCTGAAGAACTCGGCATGCTCGGCGACTTCGTCGGCGGTCAGGGCCGCACGCGGAATCTCGATCATCGTACCGATCAGGATCGGCAATTCACCGGTGAACTTGGCCGCTTCTTTGACCTTGGCGATGGTTTCTTCGGCCAGGCCACGCAGCAGCTTCAGTTCGGCGGCGGTTCCGACCAACGGAATCATGATTTCCGGCTGAGCGTCGATTTTCTTCTTCTTGCATTCGATCGCGGCTTCAACGATCGCGGTGACCTGCATCTCGAGAATTTCGGGATAGGTGACGCTCAAGCGGCAACCGCGGTGACCGAGCATCGGGTTCGATTCGTGCAACTGAGCAACACGCGAACGCACCTTGTCAGCCGACACGCCGATTTCCTTGGCGATCTCGGCTTGCGCCTTGGAGTCGTGCGGCAGAAATTCGTGCAACGGCGGATCGAGCAGACGAACCGTAACCGGCAAGCCCTTCATCGCGGTAAAGATGCCGACAAAGTCTTTGCGTTGGAACGGCAGCAACTTGCCAAGCGCCTTGCGACGAGTCGCTTCGTCTTCGGCGAGAATCATCTCTCGCATCAGGCCGATACGTTCGTCTTCAAAGAACATGTGCTCGGTGCGGCAGAGGCCGATCCCTTCGGCGCCAAAATCACGAGCACGTTGCGAGTCGGCCGGCGTGTCGGCGTTGGTGCGAATGCCGAGGGTGCGATATTCGTCAGCCCATTTCATGACCTTCGAGAAGTCGCCTGACAGCTTCGGTTCGCTGGTCGGCACTGCGCCCAGCATCACTTCGCCGGTTGAACCATCGAGCGAGAGAATGTCTTTCGCGCCGTAGGTCTTGCCGCCCACTTTGATCTTCTTTGCTTTGGCGTCGATTTCGATCTCGCCGGCGCCGGCGACGCAGCAACGTCCCCAACCGCGAGCAACGACCGCCGCGTGGCTGGTCATACCGCCGGTGCTGGTCAAAATACCAGCGGCGCTGTGCATGCCGTCGATGTCTTCAGGGCTGGTTTCTTTACGAACCAGCAAGACCTTTTCGCCGGCGTGCGTACGCTGAACCGCTTCTTCGGCCGAGAAGGCCAAAGCACCAACCGCAGCACCCGGAGAAGCGGGCAGACCACGAGTCAGGACGGTGGCAGCGCTTTTGGCCGCGGCGTCAAAGCTGGGGAGCAGCAATTGGGTCAAGTCGTTGGCCGGGATGCGAGCCAATGCGGTCTCTTCGTCGATCAGGCCTTCTTTGACCATGTCGCACGCGATCTTCACCGCGGCGGGGCCGGTACGCTTGCCGCTCCGCGTTTGCAGCATGAATAGCTCGCCGCGTTCGATCGTGAACTCGATATCCTGCACGTCTTTGTAGTGAGCTTCGAGCGTGTCTTTGATCTCGATCAGCTGCTTGTAGACGGCGCGGTTCCACTTCGACATCTCCGAGACCGGCTGCGGAGTACGAATACCGGCGACCACGTCTTCGCCCTGGGCATTGATCAGGAACTCGCCGTAGAACTTGTTTTCGCCGTTGGACGGGTTACGCGTGAACGCGACGCCGGTGCCGGAGTCATCGCCCATGTTGCCGTAAACCATCGACTGCACATTGACGGCGGTGCCGAGCAGGCCGCGGATGTTTTCGACTTCGCGATAGCGAACTGCGCGGTGGGTGTTCCAGCTCTTGAAGACCGCTTCGATCGACAGCTCAAGTTGCTTGAGCGGATCCTGCGGGAAGTCTTCGCCGGTCGCCTTCTTGTAGACCGCTTTGTACGCTTCGCACAACTCGATCATCCCTTGGGCCGGGACGTCAGTATCAAGCGCGGCGCCGTACTTCAGTTTGATTTTGGAGAACGCTTCTTCAAAGTCGTGGTGATCCATGCCCATCACGACGTCGCCAAACATGTTGATCAAGCGGCGATAGGCGTCGTAGGCGAAACGCTCGTTGTTGGTCGCGTTCGCCAGGCCAACAACCGAAGCATCGGTCAGACCCAGGTTAAGAATCGTGTTCATCATGCCCGGCATCGAGACGGCGGCGCCGGAGCGAACCGAGACGAGGAGCGGATTCTTGTCATCGCCGAGCTTCTTTTTCAGCTCTTTTTCAAGAATCGCGATGTTCTTGGAGACTTCTTCCTGCATCGCCTTCGGCAGCTTTTTGCCACCTTTGTAGTACAGGTCGCAAACCTCGGTGGTGATGGTAAATCCAGGCGGAACCGGCAAGCCGATGTTGGTCATTCCGGCCAAATTCAAACCCTTGCCGCCAAGAATCGCTTTGCTGACTCCTTTGCCTTCGGTCTTGGTTTTACCGAAGTAATAGACCATCTTAGCGCTTTTGGCAGCCGCCTTCTTTTTCGCCATCTTTTCAAGCCTTCTGTACGTTGTGGTGCACGATGCGTGTTTTGTGGAAACGGATGTTTTATATGGTTACGAACTGTGAAAGCTGCGCCGGATAGGGGCGCTTTCTCCTACCACAGAACGGTATCTGCAAGCGAGACAAAGCCAGCAATGTAATGGAGGCTTCTTTCGAGCGTCAAGTACACAAGAAGTGCGGCGACGTCAGTTTCTTGGCCGAAAATAGGTTATTTTTCACTTCTCAACGAGGTGGCTCACGGCTCGCCAGCCGTTATGAATCTCGCTTTGCCGGGATGTGATCGACCCCCATAAAGGCGCGTAGCGCCGGCGGGATTTCGATCGATCCGTCGGCCTGTTGATAGTTTTCTAGCACGGCGATGATCCCGCGACTAATTGCGATTGCCGTGCCGTTAAGGGTGTGGGCAAACTGCGTTCCCTTCTCCCCTTTGGTTCTGTAGCGAATGTTTAGCCGCCGTGCTTGATAGTCGGTGCAGTTGGAAGTGCTGGTCACTTCCCCCCACTCGCCAGACTCGCCGCGGCCGGGCATCCAGGCTTCGAGATCAAATTTTCGATAAGCCGGGCCACCCAGATCGCCAGTCGCCGTGTCGACAACGCGATAGGGGATCCCCAGTCCATCGAAGATCTGGCACTCCAAATCGCAAAATTTGTCGAGGGTCGCGTCGCTTTGATCAGGCAGCGTAAATGCAAACATTTCGACTTTGGTGAATTGGTGAACGCGGTAGAGCCCCCGCGACGCGCGACCGGCCGAGCCGGCTTCGGTGCGATAACAATGGCTAACCCCGCAGTACAGTTGCGGCAGGTCTTCCGCCTCCAGCACTTTGCCGGCGTTCATGCCGCCTAGGGTGATCTCGGCCGTCGCAACCAAGTTGAGATCAGTATTTTCGACGCTGTAAATCTGAGTCTCAGGACCGCGCGGGATGAATCCGACTCCATGCAGGATCTCGGTCCGCGCCAGATCGGGAGTGATCGTCGGCGTGAAACCTTCTTTCATGAGGATCTCAAGCACATACCGCTGCAGCGCCAACTCAAGCAGCACCGCTTCGTTCTTGAGAAAGTAAAAGCCGGCGCCGGCAACTTGGGCGCCTGATTCAAAGTCGATCAGGTCAAGCTTTTCGCCCAATTCAACGTGGTCGAGAACTTTAAAGTCAAACTTGCGGGGCTCGGTCTTGCCGCGACGCAGTTCTAAATTGGCTTGATCATCGGCGCCAATCGGAGCGGCAGGGTGCGTCAGGTTAGGGATCAAACGCAGAAGATCGATGATCTCGGCGTCTAGACGATCAACTTCTTTCTGCGCGGCGTCTTTTTCTTCGCGCAGCTTGCGTCCTTCTTCGATAATCTGCGTGCGTTCTTCGGCCGAGGCTTTGCCGATCAGCTTGCTGGTCTCATTCGCGCGACGGTTGAAGTCCTCCGTCTCCTGTTGCTTTTGGCGGCGAGCTTTTTCGAGCGCAGCGACTTTGGCGACGTCAGCGTCAGCCCCACGGAGTCGGCAGTTTTCTTGGACGAGATCGACGTTGTCGAGTACGAACTTACGGTCGAGCATGATATAGACAGATCGGGGAAAGTTAGGCTTGGTTCGGGATAATTTTGCTGATCGTTTGCCACAGTGCGGCGCTGGCCTTGATGCCGCGATGGAAGTCGGCCAGACAGAACTTTTCATTGGGACTGTGGGTGTTGTCGTCGTTCAGTCCCCAGCCAAGCAGCAGGACGTCGACGCCCAACTGTTCGACAAATTGGGTGACGATCGGAATTGATCCCCCTTCACGAATGAAGACCGGCGGACGTCCAAAACCCTTTTCAATCGCCGCTGCGGCGGCCGTCATGTAGGGACTGTCCAGCGGCACGACGAAGCCGGGAGCTCCGTGGAAGTCGATCAATTCCATCTTAATGCCTGGCGGCACTAGCGCTTCGAGGTGCTTTTTGAGTGACTCCGAGAGCTGCGCCGGATCTTGGTGTGGAACCAGGCGAAAGCTGAATTTGGCGGAAGCTTTGGCTGGAAGCACTGTTTTAGCGCCTTCCCCCTGATAGCCGGTGGTAATGCCGTTGATGTCAAACGTTGGACGCGTCCAGCGGCGCTCAAGCGTCGAGTAACCAGACTCACCGCTGAGTCCCGCAACGCCAATCGAACGCATAAAGTCGGCGTCGTTAAAATCAAGCGACCCGAACTGTTCGCGTTCTTCGTCCGTCAGCGGATCGACATCGTCGTAAAAACCGGGGACTTGGACACGCCCTTTCTCGTTAATCAGCGACGAGAGCATCTTGGTCAGCGTGTTGGCTGGATTGGTGACGGCGCCACCAAAGGTGCCGCTGTGCAGATCTTGCTTGGGACCAACCAGTTTCAATTCGTAGTAGGCGATGCCTTTTAAGCCATAGGTGATCGCCGGCTGGCCGGGACCAAATTGGCTGGTGTCACTGATTACAACTACATCGCACTCCAACAGATCATCATGTTCTTTGATGAACGGCGTCAGATGTTCGCTGCCGATCTCTTCTTCCCCCTCGATCAGAAATTTGACCTGAATCGGGAGTTTGCCGACCGACTTCATCCAAGCTTCGACACTTTTGACATGCGTCAGCATCTGGCCTTTGTCATCGGTAGCGCCGCGAGCGTAAATGTTGCCGTCGCGAATGGTCGGTTCAAACGGTGGGCTCTTCCATTCCTCGAGGGGCTCTGGAGGCTGGACGTCGTAGTGTCCGTAGACCAACGCGACCGGTGCGCCCGGCACGGCAGGGCTTTCGGCATAGACAATCGGGTGTCCTGCCGTTTCATAAATTTTCGTTTCAAAGCCCAGCCCCTCAAACTGCCGATGCAACCATTGAGCCGCATTTTGTACATCCGCTTTGTAGCGGCTGTCGGTACTGACACTGGGGATCTTTAGCAACTCGCAAAGATCGGCTTCAAATTTGGCCCGATTTTCGGTTAGATACGTCTGTAGTTCAGACATGAATGCTCAGAATGAATTGAAAGATGCGCGGTCCTTGGATTGACCACAAAAAATAGTTCCCGCAGAAGACACTCGTACAATATAATGGCAGGCCGCAGCTTCGAGTATGCCACTGCCGCGAGCGGGAAACTGTTAGTGGATTGAAGTTTACGCGTATTCGCCTCAACCTTTGGACGGAAAGCATGGGGAACAACGAATCAGCCGTTGCTGAACCTTGGGAAGTGACTACGGTTAAAGCAAAACCGAAAACTGACCCCAAACGGAAAAAGCAGCCACGTTATAACGTGATTTTGTGGAACGATGACGACCATACGTACGATTACGTCATTTTAATGATGCGTGATTTGTTTGCACTTTCGATCGAAGCCGGCTTTAAAATCGCCGAAACGGTCGACTCCGCAGGCAAGGCCGTTTGTTTGACCACTACTAGGGAGCATGCCGAGCTAAAGCGGGATCAGATCCACGCTTATGGCAAAGATCAGCTTATGGCTCGATCGAAGGGGTCGATGTCGGCTACCATTGAGCCGATTGAGTAGACCTAAACTCCCCTGATTAACAATTTGATCTCAAACGAACCGATCCGCGCCTGGTGCGGGATCGGTTATTTTGTTGGCGATGATGACTGATAAAGCACTGAAAACTGTCACGTTAGGCTGCAAAGTCAACCAATACGAAACAGAACTTGTTCGCGCGGGTTTGGTGACTGCCGGCTATCGCGATGCGATCAGTGAAGAGCCGGCCGATCTATGTGTTGTGAACACATGCACAGTCACCAACGAAGGAGACTCAAAGAGTCGCCAGGTGATCCGCCGTTTGGCTCGTGACAACCCAAACGCGCGAATCGTGGTGATGGGATGCTACGCGACTCGAGCGCCAGAAGAATTAGCCGTACTCCCAAATGTCGTCGAAGTCGTTGAAAACAAGCGAGAAATTCCCGATTTGCTGGGCCGTTTCGGCGTGATTGACGTCCCCAGCGGGCTCTCGACTTTCAGTGACCGTCATCGCGCCTTCGTGAAGGTGCAGGATGGATGCTTGCTCCGCTGTACCTTCTGCATCATCCCGACGGTGCGGCCAGAGATGTACAGCCGCTCGAGCGAGGACATTCTCGCCGAGGTCGGCCGGCTGGCCGACTCTGGGTTTCGCGAGATTGTGCTAACGGGGATTCACTTAGGGCACTTTGGCGTGGATCGAAATCGGGGTAAACCAAAATCAGACTGGATGCGACTTGCGCATCTGGTGCGACAACTGGCGCAACTAAACGGCGACTTTCGCATTCGAATGAGCAGTATCGAAGCGACTGAAGTAACTCGCGAATTGATCGATGTGATGGGCGAATTCCCTCAGCGCGTCTGTCCCCATTTGCATATCTCGATGCAAAGTGGATCCGACTCGGTTTTGCGGCGAATGCGACGCCGCTGGGGAGCACAGCGATTTGTCGATCGTTGTAAGTTACTGCAGGCCAGTCTCGACAAGCCGGCGATTTCGACGGACATTATCGTTGGTTTTCCTGGAGAAACGGAGTCAGAATTCGAAGAGACGTGCGCTGTCTCGCGTGAAGTCGGTTTCTCAAAGATCCATGTTTTTCCGTTCAGTCCGCGTAAGGGAACCCCGGCAGCTGACATGCCAGATCACATTCCCGGCGATGTGAAAGCTGATCGAAGGCGTCGCCTGACCGAAGTGGAAGCGGAGTCACGACAAAGCTACTTCCGGTCGCTCGTGGGGCGACAATTGGAGGTATTGGGCGAATCCTGTCAGGCAACTCGGTCTGGCCGCAATCTGGTGCGGGGGACGGCGTGTCGTTACGCTCCTGTCGAGTTCGCGTCGTCCGCCGACGACGTCGGAAAGCTCCGCCGAGTGCTCGTTGAGTCTACCGATGCGGAGCATCTGGTTGCGACTCTGCTTTAATTTTGGTTTCACTAGCGAGAGATGGCGCGGTTGTAGCGAAGGCGCAAACCTTATGATCGTTCAATTTGCCAGCTGCTCGCGTTTTCTGCCGCGTAGATCGTCTTGCGTCGATGTAATAGAGGAAGGTGCATCCTGGCGCCGAAGGTAATCCCCGGTGAGGCGACGACAGTGGCGACTGCAATATCGAAAGAAGGTGGCATTCTCTTAGAAGCAGGCACCAACGAGGCGGAGATCCTCGTCTTTCAAGTCAACAATCAAAACTTCGGCGTGAATGTCGCGAAGGTGAAGGAAGTGCTGGAAATTGGCGAGGTAACGTCGATTCCGCACGGTCATCCAGCAATCGAAGGTTTGGCCCAGATTCGCAACGAAGTGGTGACGCTGGTGAATCTCGCCCGGTTTCTTTACGACGATGAAGAAGTCGTGGGGACGAGCAATGCGATAGATTATTTGCTGTTACTTGAATTCAATTCGCAGCAACTTGCTTTTCGCGTGCAGAGCATTCAGCGGATCTATCGCGTCAGCTGGGCGGCGACCAAGCCGTTGCCGGAGGCCCCCGGCATGAATCCCCCGGTTACCAGCATCATTTTGCTGGATGGCAAGCTCATTCAGATTCTGGATTTCGAATCGATTGGCAACAAGATCGGGCATCTCGATCATCTCGGCGCAAACCAGCAAAATCATATCGAGCATGTTGACGCCGCCAACTGTCCGATCGTGTTTGCTGAAGACTCTCGCATGATCTCAGAAATGATCTTAGATTCATTGCAGGCAGCGGGGTTTTCTAATGTCCAGGGATTTACGGACGGTGAAGACGCGCTCCGTTATCTACGTCAGATAGCGACAGGGCGGAACGCATCGACAATCCGTTCGGCCGTCAGTGTGGTAGTGACCGACGTCGAAATGCCGCGGATGGATGGTTTTAGTCTGACGAAACAGCTGCGCAGCAATCCATTGTTTGCCGACCTGCCGATCGTCATCTTTTCGTCGCTCGTCTCGCGCGATAACGAAAAGAAGGGGCGACAAGTTGGCGTGACCTGTCAGGTCGCGAAGCCGAGATATGACGAACTGGTCCTGAAGGTCCGCGAACTGGCCGAGGTTTACTAAGGCGGAGTCGCACCGTTCCACCGACCGGCATGCTAGCAAAGCTTGCCGTCCCTTTATCTCTCAATTTTTCGGCACGGTCTGTTCAAGTCGCCTTGCTCTGGCCGGGGGGCTTTTGCTACTGTTCGCCCCGGTCGCGCGGCCTTTGTAGGTCGCGACAATCTCTACGTCCGAGCGAATTTGAGAGCAAGGATGCGAAACTTACAGATACCGTTAGCGGCGTTCCTTTTGTCGGTGACTAGCGCTGCAGCGCTGGCTGCTCCTCCCTGGGCTCGCTTGATTCCGTTCAAAAGCGTTGAAGCCGACGTTAATCAGCCGTATCAGCTGACTGATACGAATGGTCCCTGGATGATCATGGCGACCTCTTTTAGTGGTCCTGGCGCGGCGCAAGACGCACACAACTTGGTGATGGAGTTGCGTAAGGACTTCAGCATGGAAGCCTACGTCTTTGAGCAGAAGTATGACTTCACCGACAAAGTGCAAGGCTTGGGCTTTAACCAGTACGGCGAACGGAAGATGATGCGTTACGCCGACGAAGGGAAATATACCAGCATCGCGGTGTTGGTTGGTAACTTTGAATCAGTCGATGACGACGGCTTGAAAAAGACGTTAGAGAAACTGAAGACGGCCAAGCCGAAGTGCATGACAAGCGAAACGCAAACCACGCAGAATGATGTGATCAAATATATGCGTCGCAAAATTCGCGAAGCGGTCACAGACGCGGAAAAAAAAGAAAAAGGCCCCATGGGGCATGCTTTTGTTTCTCGCAATCCGATGCTTCCTGACGAGTATTTCGCTCCCAAGGGGCTCGATCCATTGGTTCTGAAGATGAACGAGGGCGCGACGAATAGCTTGCTTGACTGCGAAGGTAAGTACAGTGTTCGCGTCGCAACCTTCTCGGGAGCGACCGAAGTTGACGCCAAGAGAATTGCCGAAATCGAAGAGGCCAACCAAATTAGCGGAAGCCGTTTGGCAATCGCCGCTGAAAAAGCGGAGCGGCTGACCTCTCGACTGCGCAAGCAAGGAGTGCCCGCCTACGTTTTCCACGATCGCTCAGAAAGCATGGTCACGGTGGGGTCTTTTGATTCGGTCGGTACGGAGCGTGCCGATGGCAAGATGGAAATCAACCCGCAGATCAATCGCATTATTAACGAGTTTCGGGCGACGCCTGAACTCGGCACCGCAAATTTCAAAGCCAAAACGATTGACGGAGTTCCGTTTGACGTCCAACCAATTCCGGTCACTGTGCCGAAGCGGAGCGTGGGCGCCGAGTACGCCAAATGGAACTTCTGGGAGAAGTAACTCCGCTGGCCGGTTGGCTAGCCGCTTTCAACATGAAGACTTCTCATCGGTGGATGAGAAGTCTTTTTATTTCTTGCACCCCGGTTTGGCCCGTGGTGTCAGGATTGCTAGATTGACGTGGATCCAGGTAAAAATCGAGGGAGCGGAAAATGGCGGGAAAGCGACGATTGGTGCTCGGGACGCACAACCAGAAAAAAGGGGCCGAGATGGCCAAGCTGCTCGCTCCACTAGGAATCGAACTTCAGACGTTGGCCCAGTCTCCCGGCGCGATTGAAGTCGAGGAGGATGCCGACTCTTTTGCTGGTAACGCTGAGAAGAAAGCGACGGAACAAGCGATCCGGTTGGGCATGTGGGTCTTGGCCGAAGATAGCGGACTGTGCGTTGATGCGTTGGCCGGCGAACCGGGGATCTACTCGGCCCGCTTCTCTGGTCTGGAAGCGACCGACGAGTCAAATAATCAGCTGCTGCTAGAAAAGTTGGCCGGCGTGCCTGCTGCTAGACGCAATGCGCACTACGTTTGTTGTATGCGATTGTCGTCTCCTCAGGGCGAAATCACCGCGGCCAGCGAAGGAGTTTGCTGCGGCCGCATCGTGGAAGTCGAGCGGGGAACCGGTGGTTTTGGATATGACCCGCTGTTCGAGCTGATTGAATATCGTCGAACGTTTGGAGAAATGGGTGGCGCGGTCAAAGCGATGCTTAGTCACCGAGCGAGAGCTTCTCGGCGATTGTTGCCTCAATTGCGACAATTGCAAATTTCAGGCAAGTGGGGTGGATAAGACCCAAGAAAAGAAAATGAGCGAGTCGTGGGATGACGTCGACTCGCTCTTTATAAAATGTAGACCGTCAGATGACCTTTGTAGATTAGCAAAGCGACTATAATCGTTGCAATAGCATTTGGGCAATTTTTGACGATTATTTTTCGGAGCTGAATCGTGATTGTGCAGATTTTGGCAGCGCGACAAATCTATCCAGCGCTGCTGGCAATTTGGATCGCCGTATCGATTCCAGCGACGGCCGATTGCGAAACAACGGCTGCGTGGATCGGCGAAAAGATGCCGGCATTGCTGACGATCTACAAAGATCTTCATGCACACCCAGAGATTTCGTACGAAGAATCGGAGACCTCAAAAAAGCTGGCCAACATCTTGCGCGACAGCGGATATGAAGTCACGACCTCGGTTGGGGGCTACGGCGTGGTCGCAGTTCTCAAAAACGGAGCAGGTCCCACTTTGATGATTCGGGCTGATATGGACGGTCTGCCGGTGACAGAACAAACCGAGTTGGTTTATGCGTCCCAAGAAATGATCACGACCCAAGATGGGATCCAGACTGGGGTGATGCATGCCTGTGGACACGATGTACATATGACCAACCTAGTTGGGGTCGCTTGGTATCTGGCGAGCCACCCGCAGCTTTGGCAGGGAACGCTGGTGTTGATCTGCCAGCCGGCCGAAGAACGCGGCGGCGGAGCCAAAGCGATGTTAGAGGCTGGACTGCTCGAACGCTTCCCGAAGCCTGACTACGGTTTGGCGTTGCATGTTGCTGCGACCTTGCCAACAGGGACCATCGGCTATCGTGCCGGGTACGCGATGGCGAATGTCGACAGCGTAGATATTACGGTGCATGGCCGCGGTGGGCATGGCGCATATCCCCAATCTACGATCGACCCGATTGTCCAAGCGGCCGAGTTGGTGATGTCGCTTCAGACGATTGTCAGTCGCGAGATTAAGCCGGTCGATCCGGCAGTTGTCACGGTCGGAGCAATTCACGGCGGCGCCAAGCATAACGTGATTAGCGATCGCTGCGAATTAAAACTAACCGTGCGAAGTTACGGCGAGAAAGTTCGTGCTCAATTAAAAGCGGCGATTACCCGGCGAGCCAACGCGATCGCTGCGGCGTATGATGCTCCCCCGCCGACCATCGATTACTTGGAGGGAACGCCGAGTCTCTTCAACGATCGAGAATTGGCAAAACGGATGGTGCGTGTATTTCGTGAGACTTTGGGAGACGAACAAGTTGTGCCAAGCGAACCTTCGATGGGGGGTGAAGACTTCGGCCGCTATGGTCAGGCAGGTGTTCCGATCTTGATGTTTCAGCTAGGTTCAGTAGAGCAAAAACGGTTGGATCGATTCGCCGAATTGGGACAAAGTCCACCTTCGCTCCATTCGTCGCAATATTATCCCGATATCGAGCCGACATTAGAGACAGGGTTGCAGGCAATGATAGCAGGCGCGATCGACCTGCTCCCTGTGGCAGCAGACCAGCGCAACTAGTATGCAAAAATTGCGAATAGGCCTGATGATCGGCGGCTATTTTTTGCTGGTCGCGGCAATCGTCGGCTCGATTAGTTCTGCGCGAACTTGGGCGCTAGTGGAATTGGATACAGCCGACAGTCGAGAGCAATGGAGCGAGTTTCGACATCAGGTGCAGATCCAGATGGAAGAGGGGGGAGCTCCGGTGGCGCGTACGGTCCCCAAAAGCACCGAACCACCCACTTTCGTTCTGTTAAGAGATCATCATTACCTCTTGATGGCCTTTGCTTTGCTGATAGCTTCGATGCTTTACTGGGTGACGGTTTGGATGATTCTCGGAGCGTTGCGAACCACCACCCATTTTGGCGCATCCGAGTCTTAGCAGCTCATACAGCATGAACAACCGTCTTGAGTTAGAATGAGTGCATGAGCCCGTCCAGTCGGCAAAACGAATCGCGACAACCAGAGCTGCACGTACGGCATTGGCCACTTGTGCAATCTCCTTGGGAGACAGGCGCAATGGCAGTTGCATTTGCGGCCGTGGGACTGGTCGCCTATTACGCATCCTCCAATCTTTTTCTGGGGCTGCTCTGCACGCTGTTGCTGCTCTTAACATCGTGGCGAATGTGGCTGCCGGCGATGTTTGAAATTGGTCCGCGCGGGGTCGTGCAAAAGAATTTGTGGGGCGTACGTCGCATCCAATGGCGCAACGTCGAAAGCTGCCAGTCGCAGCGCAAAGGGGTGTTGATCTATCTCACGGCTGACGCGGCGGCGGCGGCCGAGTTGAGCAATATCTATATCTCAGGGCCCGGTCAGGTTGACGAGATCCAAGAGATTATTGATTTCTATCTGCAGATCCGCCGCACAGGCGGCGGTTCTTCAATCTTGCGTCACGACGACAGCGCCGACTCGATCGATTCTCCCCCGGTTCCGACCTCGCGTTCTTGAGACGCGACAAGCTCACGGTGCCCGTGGTGCGTTAGGAGCGAATCCTACAGCCCGCTGGCATCTACCTTAAAGCAGGCTGCTTTGTGAGCCGCTCCCGCCAGTTTCGGCGGATTGCTGCGACAGAGCGCGTCGTCGACGATCGGGCAACGATCGGCGAACGGACAGCCGGGGTATTCTTTGTCCGGCGACGGGACTTCTCCATACAAGACGACCCGTTGTCGCGTCCGTTCAATCACTGGATCAGGCACCGGGATCGCCGAGAGCAGCGCCTGGGTGTAGGGATGCTGCGGCGATTCGTACAACGCTTCGGCCGGCGCCATCTCGACGATGCGGCCCAGATACATCACGCCCACCCGCGTCGAAATATGTCGCACCACCGACAGGTCGTGTGCGATAAACAAGTACGCTAGTCCCAGCTTTTGCTGCAAGTCCATCAGCAGATTGACGACCTGCGCTTGGATCGAAACATCGAGCGCAGAGACTGGCTCGTCGCACAAAATCAACCGTGGGCGAACCGCCAAAGCTCGTGCGATGCCGATTCGTTGACGCTGTCCGCCTGAGAATTCGTGCGGATAACGATTGATGTAACGCGGGTTGAGCCCGACCAGTTCCATCAGCCGCATTACTTCTAGTTTCCGATCGACGCCGCGCGCCAGCCGATAGATTTTGATGGGCTCGCCGATAATCGAGCCGACCGACATGCGAGGATTGAGGGACGCAAATGGGTCTTGAAATATCATCTGCACATCCCGGCGGTAGGGACGCATCGCGCTGCCGGTGAGCCCGTCGATCCGCTTGCCGTCCACATAAACTTCGCCCGAAGTTGGCGGGCTCAGATTGAGGATCGCTTTGGCGGTGGTTGATTTACCGCAGCCGGACTCGCCGACCAGCCCCAAAGTTTCTCCTTCGCTCAGCGTAAAGCTGATCCCGTCCACTGCGCGGACAAATCCCGTTTCGCCGGTGAACCAGCCGCCTCGGCGATAGGGAAAGTGAACCTTCATGTCGCGCACTTCAAGCAACGGGGGCGTCGCCACCTTAGCGATTAAGCTTTCTTCTTTCATTTCCAGCGTCACGAAAGTTCCTCGCTGATTTGCGACAGTGCATCGTGTCGCGGAGCTTCATCAATGTTGACCAGACATGCGTAACTGCCCCCCGTCTTGGAATCGACCAGTGGTGGATCGATCGTGCTGCAATTAGCGATGCTAAAGGGGCAGCGCGGGCGAAACGAGCAGCCCCCAGGCAGCTTGGAAAGGTCGGGCGGCTGCCCCGGGATCGGGCGAAGTTCCGCTTCTAGCTGATCAACGCGAGGCGCCGATTCGAGCAAGCCCAGCGTGTACGGATGACGTGGGTTTTGAAACAGTTCATCAACTGTCGCTTTTTCGACCACGCGGCCGGCATACATCACCTGGACGCGATGCGCGATGTTGGCGATCACGCCTAGGTCGTGCGTGATCATTAAAATCGCTGTCCCTTCCTGCTCTTGTAGCTCTTTCATGAGCTCAAGAATCTGCGCTTGAATCGTCACATCGAGCGCCGTGGTCGGTTCGTCAGCGATCAAGATGTCTGGCTTGCACGACAGCGCCATCGCGATCATCACGCGTTGCCGCATTCCGCCTGAGAATTGATGCGGATACTCGAAGACCCGCTTACTGGCCGACGGGATGCCAACTTTCTCGAGCATTTCAATCGCATGCGCAGTCGCTTGGCGCGCCGAAAAGCCCAAGTGCCGACGCGTCACCTCGGATAATTGATCTTCGACCGTCAAAAACGGATTAAGCGCGGTCATGGGATCTTGAAAGATCATCGCGATCCGGTTGCCGCGGATGTTTGACAACTCACGTGTCGACATTTTTAGCAGGTCTTGGCCCCGATAGATGGCGCGGCCCGAGGCGATCTTGCCTGGCGGTTGCGGAATCAGCCCCATCAGCGCCAACGAGGTAACCGACTTGCCAGAGCCTGACTCGCCGACTACTCCCAGGGTCTCGCCGGCGTGTAGTTCCCAATCGACGCCGCGGACCGCAGTCACCAAGCCGTCGTCAGTATGAAACTCGACGCGTAGGTCTTCGACGCGGAGCAGCGGTTCTTTACCCTGGTTCGTTGACATGCTGGCTCCTTAGCGATTCTTCATGCGGGGATCGAGAGCGTCGCGAAGGCCGTCCCCGAGAAAATTGAGCGAGTACAACGTAGAAGCCAAAGCTAGCGCAGGAAAGACAATTAACCACCAGTAGATCCGAATCGGAGTGATCACCTTCAGACCTTCGTTGGCGAGCAGCCCCCATGAAACATCCGGCTCTTCAACACCGATCCCCAGGAACGAGAGAAAGGCCTCAAACAGCATGACCGACGGAATCGTCAGCGTCAGGTAAACAATCACCACACCCAGGACGTTGGGGACCAAGTGAACAAAAATGATCCGGGTCGAATCAGCGCCGATGGTGCGAGCTGCGTCGACAAATTGTTCATTCTTCAAGCTGATGATTTGACCACGCACAACGCGGGCCATCGTCAGCCAATAGATGGCGCCGATCAAAAAGTAAAACGCGACCAAACGGTTAATGCCGATGTTTTCTAACGGCTGTTTGATCGTCGGTTCGCTGATCACCATGACCACAAAAATCACGATGAAGATGAACGGGATCGAATAGAGAATATCGACTACTCGCATCATCGCGTCGTCGACATGCCCGCCGGCGAATCCCGAGATCGCGCCGTAGCTCACGCCGATGATTAGCGAAACAAAGGTCGCAACCACACCGACGATTAACGACACGCGAGCGCCCCAGAACAGACGTGACAGCAAGTCGCGGCCCAGATGGTCAGAGCCGCACAGGCTGGGAATCGCCCAATCGCCGAAGATCGCCAAGCGAGTACGGATCAGGAACTCGTCAAAGCCGCCGGGGTCGTTCCAAAGCGATTTGATTGCGGCGTCCAGCTCGTCGGGAGTCTTGCCGGTTAAACCAAGCTGCACCGCATTTTGATTGGGGGCCGCAAACGACCGATCTTGCAAATGCTGATCGACCGGCGATTGCAGCGGAAAGATGGGGGTCAGCACCGCTGCGATGCTTAGCAAGATTAAAAACGCCAGCGATCCCATGGCGACCCAATTGCGGCGCAGGCGACGCCAAGCATCTTGCCAGAGTGAGACCCCCTGGATCGCGTCAGCGTCGCGCAGCATTTCGCGATAGCGATCCAGCGGCGGCAAAGCCGATTCAAAGTTGCGGTTGTTCGAGTTCAAGAGGACAAGCCGATAACTAAAGGGCTATTTCAGTTTGATACGCGGATCGAGCAATTGGTACGAGACGTCGACCAGCGTGTTCATAACCAGCACCAGCGCGGTCGAGACCATCACAATCCCCAGCGACGTCGTGTAATCGCGCTGGGTGACTGCTTCAATAAAGTGCGTTCCCAAGCCGGGTAGAAAGAAAATACGTTCGATGACAAGCGAGCCGGTCAAAATACCGGCGACAGCCGGGCCTAGATACGATACGACCGGCAACAACGCGCCACGAACCGCATGTTTTAAAACCACGGTGCTGGGCATCAATCCCTTCGCGTACGCGGTGCGAATGTAATCTTGGCCCAAGACGTCAAGCATGCCGGTTCGAGTTAAACGAGAAATATAGGCGGCGAACGGCGCCGCCAGGCAGATCGACGGCAGCACCATGTCGATCGGTTTGCCCCAGCCAGCGGCGGGAAACCATTTCAATTGAAAGACAAAGATGATGATCGCCAAGCCGGCCAAAATAAAGTTAGGGACCGCGATTCCCACGGTCGCCAGCGACCGAAAGACGACGTCCAGTAGAGAGTTGCGCCAGAGGGCCGCAACAATCCCTGCCGAAAGCCCCACCACCAATGCCATCGACATCGCCAACACGCCCAATGTCGCGCTGATCGGAAAGCCTTGCGCGATGATCTCGCTGACTTCGTAGTCGTTCAGCACTTGGCTTGACAAAAAGTCGCCGCGGCAGGCGTTACTGAGGTAGTACCAATATTGCTCTGGCAGCGAGTCGTTCATGTGGAACTGCTCCCTCCGCATCTTTTCGATTTCGGGAGGATACGAGCGCTCACTTGACATCGGTCCGCCGGGGACCGCTTTCATGAGAAAGAAACTGAGCGTATAGACGAGCCAAAGTGTGATGACGATCCACACTGTTCGGCGGATGAGAAAGCGAATCAACGGAGTCCCTCCGCTTCGAAGATGCGCTGTTTCTCCGCCTCGTCGATTTCCAAAATGTGCAAGGGATGCAAGTCCTGAAGATTCGGGTAAAAATTCTTGACGTAAGGGCGGACGATATTTAGCGAGACGTAATAGTAGATCGGGATGATCGGCATTTCGTCCATCAGGATTTGCTCGGCCCGGCTCAACATTTCCAGACGTTTGACCGGGTCGGATTCCGACTGAGCATCGCGGATCAGTTGATCATACTCGGCGTTGCTCCAACCTGTCTGGTTGTTTTCGCCATCGGTGACAAACATGTCCAGAAACGTATTGGGATCGGGATAATCAGCCGTCCACGCAGCCCGCGACAGATCAAACTCAAGATTTTTTTGCGACGCCAGATAGACGCTCCACTCTAGATTTCGAAGTTCGACATCGATCTGGAGGTTCTTTTTCAACTGCTGCTGCACAACCGACGCGATGTCTTTGTGCGCTTCGTGGGTGTTATACAAAATCTGAACTTTAGGCAGTCCTTTTCCGCCAGGAAAACCAGCTTCCGCCAACAAACGCTGGGCTTCAGTCGGGTTAAATTCGCCCGCGTGCCCCCCTAAGTAGCCTGCTAGTCCGGTCGGCACCAAGCTGTCCGCCGGAATTTGTCCCGCTTTGGTGACAAAGTCGACGATCGCTTTTTTATCGATCGCGAGGTTTAACGCGCGGCGGACCTTCGGGTTATTGAGCGGGGGTCTGGTCGTATTGATGCGATAAAAGTAAGTGGTCAGCATCGGCGCGATGCGCATGTTGGGTTCGGTGTCTTCTGCCCTCTCGGCGTCTCGCCGCAACATTTCCGGCAGTGCAGGGACCGGTACTGTAATCCCCCAGTCGATTTGGCCATTCATGTACATGTTCAACACCGTGGTGTCAGACTGCACTGCCATCGCGTCGATAATGTTCAGTTTGACGCTTTCCGCATCCCAATATTTGGGGTTTTTTCGTAACCGAATCCGATCTCGAATTCTGCGCGACTCCAGCGTGAAGGGACCGTTGGTCACAATGTTCTCCGGCTTGGTCCAAGCGGGGTAGCCGTAGGTTTCGATGCAGGTTCGATTGACTGGGTGCATCGGATAAAACGCAACCAAATCGAGAAAGTAGGGGGTCGGATTATTGAGCGTGACGACTAGCGTGTGGTCATCCGTCGCTTTGATCCCCACTTCGTCAAAGTGAATCGTGAGAAAATTGATCGGCTTGACGCTAGGTTCTTCCTGTTTGATTTTGGCAAGGACTGCATCGGGTTCTGAAAGGCGGACAAATTTTTCGGTTTCGCCGGATGCATCCCAATCGATCTGGCCATCTTTTGTCGGTTTGACGTCAACGGTAAAGATAGTTCCCGTTTTGGCTTGATCCCCTGTGCCGATTGTGACCTCTGCTTTCGATTTCAAAATGCCGGCTAGCGTCGTACCGCGAGGGTAGTGCTGATCCGAATTTCCATCGGTCGCCGGAAGATTAGTGGGGCCAGCGCGATCGGGCAGCTCAATTTCAACCCGATCACCAGGCTCGACTTTCGAGAGCGAATACTTTTCGGCATTTTTTACGTACCACAATTGGTAAGCGTATTCCGAAGGAAGTTGCGGGTGCAAAAAACGCTGCCACGAAAAGACCCAGTCATGGGCCGTTACCGGCTCGCCGTTGGTCCAGACGGCGCCTTCGCGAATATGAAACGTGTAGGTCAGTTTATCTTCGGACAAATCGTAAGAAGTCGCCTGACCTGGCGCGTTAATCATGGTGGTCAGATCTTCTGGATTTGGGAGACGCTGATAAAGACCTTCAAATAATGCTTCGATCACGCGTCCTTCGGGGACGCCGGTCACCATTTTGGGATCAACGGACTTCACTTCAGTCCCGTTGGCGAAGGTAAAATCGGCCGGTGGGAGGTCGCTGAACTGCAAGACCGTCGCGAACGCAATCGCAGTTAACGCGAAAAAGAACAGGGGAAGCAGATAGCGCAGAGGGAATTTCATGATTTTGCGCAAACATAGAAAAGTGCGGATACGACGACCTAAGTCTGAATGTAGGCGGCATGCGCGTGGAACTCAACCTGTTTTCCCCATGATGGTTAGGTTGTTTGGACCTTTTTCATGCTGTGGCCGTGATTTCTCCACAACAGTTTTTTCGCCAGCAGTGTCCAGAGACGAAATTGAGATCTCCTCTATTCCGTTTTCACATGAACATTTCTAGAATAGTGCACGTATCCACATCACATCGGGCGCAAGGCATCGTTGTCTTCTAGCTAGGAAGACCTATTATTTTGCTTGTCATCGCGAAGGAAATCGCAACGACAAGATTGGGACAGCTTTTGCGGAAAAGGTTTAGTCGACCGCAGGAGTATCAGTACGCAAGCGCGCTTCGTTGGAACCTTGTTGCGCCGCGTAAATGAGTCGCGACTTCTCATTTGCACCAAACGGCGTTACATCTGCCGCGTTTTGCTCACGCATCCTGCTGTTCGACGCTCACGGTCTGCGACCTTTCGTATTTCCGTGCGCGGTAGATGTATCACACAAGGAACTTAGCTTATGTCGCTAGCGCAAGATTACGCGTTCAGCTCGCTTTCGGATCGCCCTGCCGCTACTCAGGCTCCGCGAGCTTTTCAGCCGAACGAAACAGAAAACGTAAACGCTCCGATCGATACTCAGGCAGCAGCAAATCCAGCAGTATCGAGTCCATCTGCATCCACTCCGTCTGCGGTTGGCCCTGATCCCTTGAACGACGCCACGGCGAAAGATCTCGTCCAATTGTTCAAGCTTTTAGCCGATGAGACTCGGTTACGCATTCTTTGCTTTTTACTGCAAGAAAAAGAATTGAATGTTCGAACACTGTGCGAGTTGCTAGGCCAAAGTCAACCGGCGGTCAGTCACCATTTGGCGTTGATGCGCGTCGCGGGGCTGGTCGATTCACGACGTGACGGCAAACACAACTTCTACCGCATCCTGCCGGATCGCGTAGGTGAGTTAATGGACCTGCTGTTCCGGCATACTCCCGGAGTCGACAACAGTGAACTTCGCGTGCAAGAGCATTGCATCCGCTATTTCACCGTCGAAAAGTAAACCGAGCCAAGCGAGCAATGATCAAAGTCCGAGAGACTGGCCGCGAACGATCACCGGTGCTTCGCGGCCAGTAGCTCGACGACAAGATTTTCTACATCGGTATAAGTAAAAGCGTCCTCTTCGGACGCAACGTTAGAATTATCGAAACGCTTCGCCAGAGATCCGTCTTGTGCGTAAACATAAACCGCCGGCGGCGATCCTAGCTTTAACTTCTCCAACATCGTGTCGGTATCATCCCCAGCGAGGATGTTGTCGAACGTTGCGCCAAATTTTTCTAAAAATCCCTTGACCCGCGGAATGTCGCCAGCAGGGGTTTTGTTCTTGCCACCAATAAAGTCAAGACTGACGCTCATACAGACGACTCCCTGCTCCGCGTACTGTCGGTCTAGATCGACTAGGCCCGGGAATTCTTTCAAGCAGGGAGGGCACGTTGTCGACCAGTAATCGACGACCACCACCTTGCCGCGCTGACTTTCGATCAGCATGCGGATCGCATCGTAGTCCAAAACACGCAGGGTGACTTCTTTGGGGGGACTCACCGCTGGTTTGGTTGAATCCGTTGATGAATCGCCGGTTCCATTCGCTGGACCTTGACTGCTGGATGGGGAGCAACCAAGTGTGCAGACCAGCGTTACGAGGGCAAGCAGCGACAAGGGGGAACGAGATTTCACAGGTCTTGCTTTCGCTATCTATTCGTGGGGGGAAGGTAACACTAGCATAAGGAATTCTCGATTATCGCCCAACTCGCCTTTCCAAAATGTCTGATTTCGAACATCTCCGTCACAAACCTCCCTCGGCGCTTGACGAACCGCGACAGTTGATCGTCGCCTGTTGCCAGTTGCGGAGTAACGTCAATCTGTCGCGCATCGTCCGCGCGGCGTCGTGCTGCGCCGTTTCTCGCGTGATCGTGACCGGCAACATGAAAATTGATCCAAAAATTGCCCGCGATGGCGCCGAAAAGCTGCCTCTCTCGCGACATCGATCGCTACCGCCGGTCCTGAAAGAGCTAAAAGCCGAAGGCTATCGCCTGGTCGGACTTGAGCAAACAACCAACTCGCAGGATATCCATCACTTTTCGTTCGTCCGCAATACCGTGCTGGTAATCGGCAATGAACGCCAAGGAACTCCAGACGACGTACTGCGTCTGTTGGATGATGTGGTGGAGATCCCGGTCTACGGAATGCCTTACAGCTATAACGTGGCGACTGCGACCTCGATGGCGCTGTACGAGTTTTGCCGGCAATTTCCGCAAGGATAACGGCTTGGGGCTGCGCCCCCCACGAACATTCTCAGGCGCCATGCTCTTACGACGTCTTCGACGGAAGAGCATGCTGTGATGCGTTTGGTCAGCGCGAATGATTTCTTCACAGTTTGAAGACTTGCTTACTCAGCGAAGACGCTGTGAAAGTATGGAGCTAAAAGCTGCCCTGAGTGGACTATCCCTGCATCACTTTCGCCGCAGCTTCACACAATGTGGCGCTTCGATCGTTCGAAGGACTCTCGGCGATGATCCGCACGATTGGCTCGGTGTTGCTGCCGCGAATCAACAGCCAGGCGTCATCCCAGGCGAATCTCAATCCATCCAGCCGACTTGCCTGTGCATCGGAAAAGTGGGCCGTTAATCGATCGAGTGAACCTGCCAACTGCTCGCGATCCAGCGGCATGGTGGTCTTTAAGATCTCAAAGCGGGGAATCGAGTCGGCCAGTTCAGCGACAGTTGAACTAGAGGCCGCCATCGCGTCGAGGACAATCGCCATTCCCACAAAGCTGTCGCGGATATAACCGACGCGCGGATCGATTGGCCCGCCGTTTCCTTCGCCTCCAAAGATCGCTTGTTTGGCGAGCATCATGTCGGTGACGTTCGCTTCGCCGACGGCTGAACGAAAGATCGGCGCGCCATGCTTTTTCGCGAGCGCCTCGTTCATCAGGCTCGTTGCGCAGTTGATTACGACTGGGCCTTTACGGCTGGCCAGCACATGATCAAGGCAAAGCGCGACGGTATATTCTTCGCCGATGTATCGCCCTGCAGCGTCGATAATCGCCAAGCGGTCGGCGTCAGGATCTTGGCAAAAGCCGACATCAGCGCCTGACGCGACGATCTTCGAGCAAACCCCTTGCAGGTTGGCGGCGGTCGGCTCAGGCGTGTGCAGGAAATCACCGCTCGCCTGATCGCCGAGGATCTCGTATTCGCAGCCCAAAGCCTGCAGCAGTTTTCGTCCTAGCAAACTGCCGGCGCCTTCGTTGGAGTCGAGCAAGACGCGGAAATTCCGCTTTTTGATCCCCGCGACATCCACAATCGCCAAAACTTTTTCCAGATGCTGCGAAAGAGTATCTTCGCAATCGCTGCGCGAGCCAAGTTTTTCATGAGAAACCCAAGCGGCCGAGTTTGCGTGATAGGCGGTCAGGACCGATTCTCCCTGATCGGCCGGGATCACGCGGCCGTCGGCGCCCATTAGTTTGATCCCGTTGTACTGCGGAGGATTGTGACTGGCCGAGATCTGCACTGCGCCGCCGCACTGATACTGCCGAGTCAAAACGCCGACCGTCGGAGTTGCGGCGATATCGGCTTGAATCACGTCTCGCCCGCAAAAAGCCAGGGTTCCGGCGATCAATTCGGCCAACGGCTTACCGCTAGGGCGACCATCGCGGGCAATCAAAATGGGGCCTGGCCCCAGTTGTTGAGCAAATGCGGCGACATATCGAACTGCAATGTTTGGAGTTAGTGACTCACCGACAACGCCGCGCAGGCCAGAAACGCTGATGATTGGATCCTTCACAGTTTCTTCCTTGTAATTCTCTGGCGCCATCGTCCGGGTCGCTGCTATGGGACCAATTTCCCCGTAACGGCGCCGCAAAGTCAAGGGCGAACTTGGCAATGCCCGATTGAAGCAACTTCCCCATCCGCCGTAAAATCGAAACGGAAAATAACTGCCGTATTGCTGTAGGAGCACCGATGACCAGCGAAGTCGAACCACTGTTGACCGAAGTTCAAGCGGCCGTCAGCGCCGAAAAGATTACGGCCAGCGCTGCCGAAAACATCAAGATTTGGCTGACCGAGCCGCGTTATGCGGCTTACGCTTCGCAAGTCGCCGAGCACATTCAGGCAAAAAAATGGCAGGCCCTGGATGATGCGTTCTGGACGGTAATTCCGTTTGGAACCGGCGGTCGCCGCGGCCGGATGTATCCGATCGGCTCGAATGCGATCAACGAGCGGACGATCGGCGAAAGTGCCCAAGGTCTCGCTTCGTACATCAATGACAACGTCGAAGGCCCGTTGTCCTGCGGCATCGCCTACGATACGCGGCATCGCTCGCGTGAATTCGCCGAGTTGTGTGCTCGGATCATGGTCGCCAATGGGTTTAAAGTCTATTTTCTCGATGACTACCGCAGTACTCCAGAACTCTCGTTCTTGGTCCGCTACAAGCGTTGCAGCTGCGGTATTATGGTTACGGCCAGCCATAATCCACCCAGCGACAATGCGGTGAAAGTCTATTGGTCGACCGGCGGTCAGGTTCTACCGCCGCACGACAAAGCGATCATCGACCGGGTGATGAATGTCGAAGCGTTGCCGTTGGATGTCAACTTTGATGAAGCAGTGGAAAACGGCAGCGTCGATATTTGCACCGACGAAATAGATGTTGCGTTTATCGAAAATGTCAAAAGTCAACGCTTTGGCGGACCGCGCGATTTGAAGTTGATCTACTCGCCGCTGCACGGTGTAGGGACTTCGGCGGTGATTCCCGCATTGCAGGCGGACGGCTTTACGGACTACGAGATCTTTGGCCCGCATGCTGAGCCGAACGGCGATTTTCCGAACGTGCCGGGACATGTGTCGAATCCGGAGAACCCGCAAGTCTTTGATGCGATGATTGAGCGCGCCAAAGAAATCGGCGCCGAGTTTGTATTGGCGACCGACCCGGACTGTGATCGGGTCGGCTGCGCAGCGCCGGTGACGCTTGATATCAAGGGAGAATGGCGCACGTTTACCGGCAATCAGATCGGCGTGCTGTTGTGCGACTACGTCCTAAGCAAAAAGAAAGCAGGTGTCGGCGTCGCTGCTGACAATTATGTTGTCAAAACGCTTGTGACAACCGAAATGGTGCGCCGCATCGCAGACGGTTACGGCGTCAAGACGTTTGGCAACTTGCAAGTTGGATTCAAATACATCGGCGGCACGATGGACGAAGAAGGGCCAGACAACTTCCTGTTTGGCTGCGAAGAGTCGCATGGTTACTTGGTTGGTCAGTATGCACGGGATAAGGATGCCGCCGTCGCGGCAATGCTGTTGTGCGAACTTACGGCCGAGTGCAAAGCCAACGGCAAATCACTGCATGAAAAGCTGGAATCCCTCTGGTGGCAGTATGGTTATCATGCCGAGCATCTGCTGAACCAAAAGATGGAAGGCTCGGAAGGGATGGCCAACATGCAGAAACTGATGGCCAAATTCCGCGAGCAGCCGCCGACTTCGCTGGGAGGAATGGCGCTGCAGCGTGTTCGAGATTACAAGAACGACGTGATTGTCACACCAGCAGGAGAGAAATCGCCGCTTCACGGTCCGCCGGGAGATATGGTGATTCTCGACCTGGCCGAAGGGAACTACGTCGCGGTTCGCCCGTCTGGCACCGAGCCGAAGGTGAAGTTTTACATGTTCACCTACGTCGAGCCAGAACAACTGTCGCTGATTGACATGGCCAAGTCAGCGATGCAGGAGCGGATCGACGCCTTTGAAACCGAGCTAAAAGCGTTCGCCGCTTCGATCTAGGTAAAGCCGCCCCTGCCCGAATGTATGGGACGCTCTACAATGAGGGAGAACTTATTCCCCCTCATTTTTTGTGCGCATGACCGAATCTGCCGACTCACCTACCGAACCCGAAAGCCACTCGA
This sequence comes from Blastopirellula sp. SH421, assembly GCF_057808535.1. Classification (NCBI taxonomy): domain Bacteria; kingdom Pseudomonadati; phylum Planctomycetota; class Planctomycetia; order Pirellulales; family Pirellulaceae; genus Blastopirellula; species Blastopirellula sp. SH421. Next base: position 5,179,221 of record NZ_CM173712.1, on the reverse strand, counting down.
CCGAGGGGAAGCCGCAAGAGCATGTCCCGTTTGTGCTAGCAGCCGGTAAGGTGCGCAAGTTTCCGACCACGCCCGGCGTCTATCTGATGAAAGATAGCCAAGGGAGAGTGATCTATGTCGGCAAAGCGAAAAATCTGCGTAGCCGCGCGAGCAGCTACTTCAATGCCGAAGCGGCTGTTGATATTCGAACCGGCTATTGGGTCAAAGAGATCGCCGACGCGGACTTTGTGGAGACTGACAGCGAAGTCGATGCGCTGCTGATGGAATCACGGTTGATCAAAGACATTCAGCCCAAATTCAATAAAGATCTGAAAGACGACAAGTCATTCCCCTACTTGATGATCTCACAGCGGGAAGATTTTCCGCGTGTCGAGTTCACCCGCGAACCGCAAGAGAAGAACGCCAAACTATACGGACCGTTCGCCAACGCCGGCGCGCTGCGCGGTGCGATTCAGGTGTTGCAGCGGATATTCAAGTTTCGCACGTGCAGTCTCGACATTGATGAAAATGACGAGCGTTGGAAGTGGTTTCGACCTTGCTTATTGGCCAGTATCAATCAATGCACAGCGCCATGCAACTTGCGAATCTCGAAAGAAGAGTATCGCAAAGACATCCGCCGTTTGCAGATGTTTTTAGAAGGAAATCGGAATAGCCTGCTGAAGCAATTGCGGGAAGAAATGCTGGACGCGTCGAAGGAGCTGCAGTTTGAACGAGCGGCCAAACTGCGTGACGAGATCGACATGCTGGAGCGTTTGGATGAACGGGGCGAATTAGAGACTCACGCACAGCCAGAGGTGTTTTACATTGATCCCAAAAAGGGATTGGCGGGCCTGCGTAAAGTTTTGCAACTGCCGACCACGCCGCGTTCGATCGAAGGGGTCGATATCGCCCATTTACAAGGAGGCGAAACCGTTGCGAGTCTAGTGCAATTTTTGGATGGCTTGCCGTTCAAGCCAGGTTATCGCCGCTACAAGATCAAAGGGGTGAAAGGGATCGACGACTTTCGGAGTATTCATGAAGTGGTAGCGCGTCGCTTCAAAAAGTTGCATGCCGAAGGAGAGGTATTTCCGGACATCCTATTGATAGATGGTGGTAAAGGACAACTCAATGCCGCGCTGGCCGCGTTTCGTGATCTGCAGATCGAACCGCCGACTCTGATTTCGCTGGCGAAAAAAGAGGAAGAAATTTTCCGCCCCGGCGAGTCCGAGCCGCTCCGGTTAAGTCGACACGCATTTGCATTGCGGTTGTTGCAGTATGTGCGCGACGAGGCGCACCGCTTTGCGCAGCACTACCACCATATCTTGCGGAAGAAAAGTACGTTTGACGAATAGTCGTCAAACGTTGTCATCAAGCCGCGCCCGGCTAGTGGGCGTGACCGTGATCGATTTCTTCGGCGGTCGCTTTGCGAACTTCACGCACAGCAACTTCAAAGTGCAGCGTCATGCCGGCCAGCGGGTGATTGCGATCGACAATCGCAACTTCTTCCCCGATTTCGGTCACGACCGCGGCGAATTCGCCTTCATCTTCGGTCTCCAAGACAAGCTCCATGCCGACTTGCACCATGGTCGGGTCTTCAAACGCGGCTAGATCGATTTCCATGACGTCTTCTTCGTCATATTCGCCATAACCCTGTTCGGGCGTTATGACGACTTGGAATTCATCACCCGGCGATTTGCCTTCCAGGCCCGACTCCATTCCGGCGATTAGCGCCCCGATGCCGTGCAGGTAGACCAACGGTTCGGCTCCGCTGGAGGTGTCGATAATCTCGCCTTCGGCATCCTTCAACGTGTAGTCGATGGTGACGATCGTGTGTTTTCCAATTTTCATCTTGCAGCCCTAGTAGAGAAAGATTGCCTGTAGTCTATGTTCCGAATCGTCTTCAAGCTAGTTGCAAAAGCAGCGGAAACCGGATTTGCCCCAGGTGACCGGTTTCGTGATATGTCGGTTTTACAGGCTGTTCCTAGGTCGATGGGAAAAGATTGGGGAAACGCCAGCACTTCCCTTTTCTGTTTGCGTCAAGTGAATCGATAAGGTAAGTGCGGCTATCACGGAAAGAGAACGCAATTTCGCCACGGAGGAAACCTATGTCATCACGTTCGAAATATCACGATTCCAACGATCTTTACGCTTCTAACGGAGAGCGGTCAGGATTCGCCACTTTCGCCCTGATCTTGCTGGGCGTCGCTGCCGGCGCGGCAGGCGGAATGTTCTTTGCTCAGCAAGATTTTCATCGCGAGCTCGCTTCGCTCAAAACGGAACTTGCTGCATCTCGCCAAGATATCCAGCTATTGACCGGCTATGCCGATGACGCGCTAAAGACGAACTCGCTGCTTGGTCAGCTTCGTCGTCAGCGAACTTCCTTGGCCGAAAATCAACTCTTGGCTGGCGAACTAGAGCACACGCTCGCCAAAGTCGAAATGGCCGCTTCGCGGATTGACAGCGCCACAGCGGTATTGGCTCAGATGGAAGAGTTGCAGTTGCAAATCGTGAACCAGCAATGTCTGGCCAGCGAATTAGCGGCGGCGCTCGATCAACAACAGGTTGTTCAGTCCAAGTTGATCGCTGTTGCTTCGGCCCATGATTCGGCGAAACGCTCGCTTGATTCGCTCGCCAAAAATCAGGCCAAGATGCAACAGATTGCCGGATCGCTTGAAGAAAACGAGCTGACGGTCGATCGGGTCGCAGCGGTCCTGAGCAAGCAAAGCCAGTTGGCTGGCGATGTAGCGTCGGCTCAATCGGCGCTCAATTTGGCTGCCGAAGTCGCCGCGCAATCGGCGGAGTTGCAAGGAGCCCTGGCCGACAATCGTCGCAATTCGGGACGTGCTTTGACGACGTTAGATGAAATGGTCTGGATTTGCGAATATCTGAATTCGCAATCGCCGCGACTCGCGATGACTCAAGGGAACCTGCAACAGATTGACGCGATTCATAAAGACGTGTCGAGCATGCGGGATTCGATTGGCGAGTTGGTCCATAACGCCGAAACGATCCGCGGCCTGAACCGTGCGTTGTCGGCAATCGTGACAACTACCGTCGGCATCCGTAGCGGACTGGCCGAGATTATGTTGTTGGAACCGGCAGTGCGAGAACTGGTCACTCGCCATCGCGAAATTGAGCAACTGGTCAGCAAGTCGCAGGACCAGGATGTGCAAACGCGTGCCAACAAGTTGATCGCCGAGCACCAGGAAGCTCAAGAGCCGGTCTATGTTAGTCAGAAGCCATAATTGAAATGCCGTGGCGCGAGGTCGCCGTCGGCGCAAAGCACGTGGCAAAGCGAGTTGCACCGCCCCCTCTTCTCCGTGGGCACTTTGGGTGAGGCGACAAACCGAGCAGCGCGTCGACGGCAGGGATCAGCGAGACGAACAAGTTGATCCCTGCTGAAAACCGGATCTAGAGCCAGGGAGCTCTAGATCAAAATATCGCGGACCGCTTGGTGTTCTTCGACGCCGGTCAGCCGCATATCAAGACCTTGGAACTGCACTGACAACTTGCGGTGATCGATTCCCAGGCAATGTAAAATGGTCGCATTCAGGTCGTGGATGTGAACCGGGTCTTTGGTGATGTTGTAGCCAAAGTCATCGGTCTCGCCGTGAACGACGCCAGGCTTGATTCCGCCGCCTGCCATCCAAATGCTGAAGCAGCGTGGATGATGGTCGCGGCCATAGTTTTCTCGCGACAATCCCCCTTGGCAATAAACCGTGCGACCAAACTCACCACCCCAAACCACCAACGTATCATCTAGCAGACCACGTTGTTTTAAGTCTTGAATCAGAGCCCAGGCAGGCTGATCGATATCGTGACACTGCTTCGGCAAGTCGCCGCCTAAATTACCATGCTGATCCCAGCCGCGGTGGAAAATTTGGACGAAGCGAACGTCACGTTCGATCATGCGACGAGCCATCAAGCAGCTGGACGCAAAGGTGCCTGGGGTGCTTGCTTCGGGGCCGTACATGTCCAGAACCTGCTGGGTCTCGTCACGCAGATCGGTTAGCTCTGGAACCGATGTTTGCATACGGAACGCCATCTCATACTGGGCGATCCGAGATTGCGTTTCTGGATCGCCAATTTCGGCGAAAGCTTGTTGATTCATGCTTCCAAGCGAATCCAGCATGCGGCGACGCAGATCCCCGCTAACCCCGTCAGGATTCGACAGAAACAAAATCGGATCGCCCTGACTGCGGAGCGCGACTCCCTGGTATTTGCTTGGCAAAGAGCCAGAGCCCCACAGTCGATTGTATAAAGCTTGAGCTTGCTGCCGGCCGGACCAGTTGGGGGTCATCACGACAAAGGACGGCAGGTCTTTGTTCTCTGAACCGAGTCCATAACTGAGCCAAGCGCCCAGGCTGGCGCGACCTGGTAACTGATTTCCGGTGCAAATGTAAGTGATCGCCGGATCGTGGTTGATCGCTTCGGTATGCACCGAGCGAACCACGGCGATATCATCCGCTAACTTTGCGGTATGCGGTATCAATTCGCTAAACCAAGCGCCGGACTGCCCATGCTGGGTGAACTTGAACTTCGAGGGCGCGATCGGAAAACGCGTTTGGCCTGATGTCATGGTGGTCAAACGCTGTCCTGCGCGGATCGATTCTGGCAGATCTTTGTCATACCAGTCGTTCATTTTTGGTTTGTAGTCGAGCAGGTCCATCTGACTCGGCGCGCCGGCCATGAACAAATAGATCGCTCGTTTTGCTTTGGGGGCAAAGTGAGGAACCGAAGGGAGCCCACCAGAGGTAGAAAGAGGAGCCGCCCCCGTGCGCTGCGGTAACATCGAACTGAGCGCAGCCGTTCCGAGCCCGAGTCCGCCGAGTTTGAAGAAATGGCGGCGCGAAAGGGCCAATCCGTATTCTTGGCGTGGATCCATGATTCGACATTCCTAGGAGGGGGCCGGGGATTGGTCGGCAGGGGTGAGCTAGTTCTTGGTAATAACTTCGTCTAGGTTCAGCACCAGGTTCGCCGCCAGTGTCCAAGCCGCTGCATCAGCCGCTTCGGCATCACTGACCTTAGGGGCTTGCTCTTGAAGCAACGCAGCAGCCGCCTTCGGATCAGTGACAAAGTGATCTTGCGCGGCGTTGACCAATTGCACGATTTCCGTCACCTCTGGTGCGTGGGGGGCTCGGCTCATGCACAAGCGAAGCAGGAAGCTGGCGCGAGACTCCGGCGTCTCTCCTCCTTCTTGGAGGGTTCGTGCTGCGAGTGCGCGGGCGGTTTCGACAAATTGCGGATCATTCATCAGCATCAGTGCTTGCAGCGGCGTGTTGGTCCGCTCTCGTCGGACCGTACATGACTCACGCGAAGGGGCATCGAGCGTGCTCATTTGCGGCGGCGGTGAAGTCCGTTTGATGAACGTGTAGAGCGTGCGTCGATGGACTTTTTTGTGACCTTCATCCGCTTGGAATTTAACGGTATTGCTGCCGCTATATCCCACCGCTTCCCACAGACCTAAGGGTTGCGGAGGCTTGACGCTGGGACCGCCGATCTGATCAACCATCAATCCGCTGACCGCCAGCGCTTGATCTCGAATCATTTCGGCGTCGAGACGGTAGCGCGGTCCGCGGGCCAACAGGCGGTTGCCGGGATCACGAGCGATATTCTCGGGCGACATTTTTGATGACTGACAATAGGTCGACGAGAGCACGATCCGTTTCATCATTGCTTTGACGTCCCAGCCATCGGCGATAAACTGCGAAGCGAGCCAATCCAGCAATTGCGGATGACTTGGTGGTTCTCCCTGTAGGCCGAAGTCTTCGGCCGTTTTGACCAATCCAGTTCCCATAGCGTGCTGCCAAAGTCGATTCACCGTCACGCGAGCAGTAAGCGGATGCTGAGGATCGACCAACCATTGAGCCAGTCCCAATCGATTGAGGGGCGCATCTGCTTTCATCGGCGGCAGCATGCCTGGGGTCGCTCGCCCGATTTTTTCGCCGATTTGATCGTATTCGCCGCGTAGCAAAATATGGGCAGGGACAGGTTCGTTCTTCTCCTTAGAGATCAGCGTAGTTGGCGCCGCGTTGGTCAGTTCGGCGATTGATTTCTCGTTGGCGGCAACCGTTTTATGGAGCGGTGAAAAAATATCACGCGTCTCTGAAAATGCGTGTTCAACAAAATATAGCTGAAGCTGCTTTTGTTCCGCTTCACTTCGCTGTTCCGCCGCTTTCTTGGCAAGGGCGACAATTTCTTTCGGCTCGGTCGGCTTTTCCTTGGCCGCTAGCTCAGTCGTCCATGCAGCTAATGAACGATAAGCACGCGGGCGACCTTCACGTGTCACGACGCCTGACTTGTCCCAATAGACTGTTCCACCCCACTGGGTAAATGCCCAGCCGTTGATCTTGTCACCCGGCTTGAGACCGGAAGCGCTGACCGGAATTTCAAGGCGAACCCATTCGCCCAAAGCAGGCAGATCTCCCTGACGTTGTCGCGAAACGGTACCTTCGGATCCGAAAGGAATCAGGTTCTCGCCCCAGTAGGCGCGAAAGTTCCAGTTGCCGTTGTTCCACTGCAACATGATCTCTTTCGGCGGATCGGCCGGGTCAAGATAGACGTAAGTAAATAGTAAGTCGTCTTGGTAGACGGTTAGCGGCGGATTCGCGTCGGTGAAGAAGTGTTGATCGAGCTCTTTGCTGGTTCGTTTGGAGGCGCGTTTGCCAGCGAAAACCGGCTCTGGCGCTTCGACCCATTGCCAGGGATAGAGGTTGGCTTGCAGGTTGGCGCCTGCCGGGGTGTCATCATCGATCCAAACAACTTCAATTGGCTGATCCTCTTCGGGAGCAGCGGCTTCGGGCTCTTTGTAGTCGAATGCGGCTAGCTGCTCGCCGATCTCGGTTTGGGCCAGCTGGATCTCTTGCTGCAGCGCGGCGATCTTCTCTTGGTCGGCGCTCGAAATCATGCGGAGCGTCGGCGCAGGATCCTTGACATTGCCATCCATGGGGTTGTAGTCAAAGCTGTTGAAGAAGGCGTACATCGAGTAAAAGTCATTCATTGTCAGTGGATCATATTTGTGATCGTGACAACGCGTGCATTCGAAGGTTAGTCCCATGAAGACCGTTCCGGTGGTCGTAACTCGATCAATCACGTTTCGAGTTTCAACCTCTTCTTTGATCGAGCCTCCCTCGTTGGTCGTCACATGGCAGCGATTAAATCCGCTGGCGATCTTTTGAGCTTCGGTGGGGTTTTCGAGCAAGTCGCCGGCTAGTTGTTCAACGGCGAACTGATCAAACGGCTGGTTGTTGTTAAACGCTTGAATGACCCAGTCGCGGTAAAGCCACATTTCGCGATAGTTATCGAGATGCAAACCATGCGTGTCGCCAAAGCGAGCGGCGTCAAGCCAATATCGCGCCATATGCTCGCCGTAGTGGGGAGACGCGAGCAATCGATCAACCACTTTCTCGTAGGCGTCGGGAGACTCGTCCGCCAAGAATGCGTCGACTTCGGCCAATGTTGGCGGCAAACCGGTCAGATCAAATGTCACACGCCGAATCAGGCGCTCTTTGGTGGCGGGCTCAGCGGGCGACAGCCCCAACTTCTCAATTCGCGCGAGTACAAACTGGTCGATCGGATTAGTCGACCATGCAGCTTGCTTGATCGCCGGCGGTTCTGGCCGTGTCAGCGGTTGGAACGACCAGTGAAGTTCGTACTTCGCACCCTCAGCGACCCACTGGCGAATTTTCGCGATCTCTGCCGGTTTCAAAGATTTGTTGGAATCTGGCGGCGGCATCATCACATCGGGATCGGTGCTCATGATCCGCGCAATGATCTCACTGGCGTCAACATTGCCGGCAACGATAGGATGTTCGCCAGAGTCAGCTGCGCCTAACGCGCTCTCTTCCAGATCAAGCCGGAATCCGCCGCTGCGATGCTCTTCGTCTGGACCATGACACGAGTAGCAATTGTTCGAGAGGAGCGGCCGGATATCGGCGCCAAAATCGATCGCTTCCTCCGCTCGACCAGATTGAATCCAGCCCAGCGAGATCAACACGCCGATAATCATCCATGAACAGGGAGAGCTAGCTGAGGAAAGTCTCATGCCGGTACCTGACACGTGAGGTAGGAAAATGGAGAGCGACGGATGTGGGGAGTGAGGGACCCACCCGATTGGAAGGGAATAACGCAGGCCTGCATTATATCATTCACTGAAGAGCGCATCGATCCTTTTTTGTCTACAATTGGCCATCTGTTTCAAAAACAGACGAGATCGATGCGTTGGGTGGCGTTTTGCCGTCTCGCTCATTCCCAGCAGGATCAGACCGGGTAACGACTTACGGCGAGCAGCTACTCGCTGACGGCGGGAGAAACGAGTACGTCGCACGCTCCCAATGCGCACAGCTCGGCGCCTTCGACGAAGAGTCGGACGTGGCACTCGCCAACACAATGCAACGGCAGCGGAATCTCGGCTTGGAAGGGCCCTGCTGGCAGTTCAAGCTCAACGCTGTGCCAGCGGCGATCGTTCGCTTGCTGATAAATATTAGGAAACTCGGGCAGGCTTTGATCGTAGTCGATGCGTGGCTGGGGCTTAAACGTCAGTAGGTCGCGACGGCAGACGATCTCAAGTCGCCCTTTGCCTGCGACGGGCGAAACGCCGCTGACCAACAATTTTTCGCCCGCCTTGGCCACGGCAGGAGATTCGATTTGCGCCGTCTCGGCTCGTGGCAATCGCAGCAAGGGATCGCCGATTAGGTTGAACAACTGTACGTGTTCACGGCGTTCTTCTTTTAACAGCTTCGGTTTGGGGCTGACCATGCTTGCCAGAGAGTCAAGCAATTTGCGATTGCCGCTTTTGTTGGTCGCGCCGACCATATCCCGTTTTGCGTGAAGGATTAATTCGCCCAGCGTCTCGCGATCATTGTCAAAGTATTCTTCTAACATCTCCGCCCCCATCACAGACATTGCATACGGCATTGTCACGCGTGAGCCGGCATAGATCGCGACCGGACCACCAGGGCTGCGCAGCATCTCTTCGGCGAGACAATCTTGAGGTTCGTCAAATGCGCCCGTGTAGCAAGCCAGAAATATCGCGATTGGCGAACCATTTTGGCAATTCAATCGGGGAATGTCTTTGGCAGTAAAGATCGGATAGTAACGGCGCTCGGGGACTTGGATGTAGTCAAGATAGCGCCGCTGCCCATGTCCAATGTAAATCCAAAACAGGCAGCCGGCATTCAGTTGATTGACTGTCTCGTCGCAAAACTCGCGCGGGTCAGGGCAGTAGGGGCTATGCCAACTGGCGTAGGCGACTTTGGTTTCAAACGAAGAGGGAATCTCGTCGGTCAAAAACTTTTTGGTGATCGATTCCATCAGCGTATCCGCAAGCATGCCGAACCCGCCTACTCCGGCGACCACATTCAACTGCCGTCGCCAAGCGCCGGGTGAGACATCCTGCTCGTAGGCTAAGATCTTTGCGACGACCACTTCCAACTGCTCAGCCGTCCGAACCGACAAGCGTCCAATCGCGACGTCCGGTAACCAATCGTCATCGATGTCGGCGTAGTAGTTATCGGTCGCCAGCGTTGGTTCAGAACCAAAATGAACGTTGACGACAGCGTCCATCTCATGCGTCGGAACGCCTGGGGCTTCTGGCGTAGGCTCCGCTCCAGGAACATCTCCGACCAGCACAACCCAGCGTAACGCGCCGGACTTGGCCGTTTCGCGGATCGCGGCGCGGATGCGTTCTTTGGAGGCGGTCTCGGAGATCAGACCGATTTGACGCCCCTGGGAGGCGCGATGATCAAGCCAAGGGCGAAGCGCCGTAACCAGCGGTGCGGGGCAAACGACCAGCGTATCAGTCGGCAGTTGAGGAGCCGCACCCAGAACCAAAGTTGCTAAGGCGGCGGCGATCGTTCCGTACATGGTGTTGTCGGCCGCAAGGATTGATGAAAGCGGATAGGCGTAGATCGCTGAGAACAGAGGCCATCAGGCGACCGGGGCGAAGAAGTGTACTCGCCAGCTCCGTCCGCAGGCAAGACGCATCTGTTCCCAACTTAGACGATCCTGCCAAGCGTAACGATCTTACCTGTAGAAAAACGGGGAAGTTTCACCCCTGGTCGGGTTCCCGCGGCTGATCGCTTGCTGCATCGCAGGGGAACGCTATATTAATGTTGCTTGAGGAAAAAATGCGGGAGTAGCTCAGTGGTAGAGCGCTAGCTTCCCAAGCTGGATGTCGCGAGTTCGAGCCTCGTCTCCCGCTCTTGTAAATAGCCGGATGATTTAGCCCTTTGGGGAAGATATCATCCGGCTGTTTTCGTTTGATATCGAACCAGAATCTTCGCCCCAAGTTTTTGTGAGCAAATCACTTATGCCACTCTGGACGGCTTAGGCAATCGTCACCCAGCAGATGGTAGTTTCGATCCATGGTGGTCAATCCACTTGCCCATACTGATAGCATTTCTTGTGTCCTAGGCGGGTTGTGCGGTATTAACCCCCTCTCTCTCGAAAAATTGCTTGCAGTTTGCCGCATGCGTCGATGGATGGATAGGTAAATTGACCACCAGATTGATGGGTGGTTGCGAGTTGGCTTGATTTCGACCCCGGAAGAGAGAACAGAATGCCCAAGAAAGTATGGATGCTTCCAACGCTGCTCGCGCTAGGATTCTATTTGCCGGTCAATGCTGTCTCGGCACAAGATTAATTGGCCCCTGCTTCGCAGCCAGTGGATGGCTCGCAAGTTTCCTATCAAATGCCGATTGCTGGCGTTCCGGCGATGGCCCCAGGGGATCAGGCTGGTTGGAAATTATCCGCCGACTTGTTGATTGTTCAACCGACGGCCATCGATAGTTATTTTGTCATCGATGCTCCCACGGCATCGGTCAGTCCAACCGGGCCATGAATTATCAACGATCCGCAGTTTCAGCCCGCGTTTCGGTTTGGCGCCGCCTATGAATTTACGAATTCGCCTGGGCAGTTTCAGGCAACTTGGACTCGATTAGATACCAGCAACTCTACGTCGGTTGCCGTCGCCGACGGGTTGATGATGTCGCAATCTCAAGACTTTGGAGTACAAGGTCTCGTGGTCGGCTTCTAGGTCCACGTCCAAAACAGAACGCACTTGTACGCTCGGTGCAATTGCTCGGTTGTTCGGCAATCTGCCCAATGCGCCGGAGCGTGCGAATCATCCATCCGCACAAACCGCTAGCTCCATTCTTGCACTTGTTAGGTTGCGTCGACTTTGACGTCAGGATCGAAAAAATGCTTGCTACTTCCCGCAAGCGTCGATCTTAAATTCGCAAGCTAACTAATCGCCGGAGTGGTTACTGTGGCTTGTTGCGATTTTTGACAACACAAGAGAACAAGTATGCCCTCGAAAGTATGGATGCTTTCATCTCTGCTGGCACTAGGATTCTATTTGCCGGTTGATTCTGCTTCGGCGCAAGACCAGTCGCCTATAGCACAGCCAGTGGAAGCCTCGCAGGTTTCTTACCAGTTGCCAATCGCTGGCGTGCCCGCGATGGCGCCGGGGAGTCATGGTGGCTGGAAGTTTTCTGCGGATCTGCTGTTGGTTCAACCGACAGGCATGGACAGTTACTTTGTCATCGATGCGCCCAACGCATCCACGGTTCCGTCTGGGCAACGGATTAACAATGACCCGCAGTTTCAGGCTGCATTTCGTTTGGGCGCCGCTTACGAGTTTGTGAACTCGCCGGGCCAGTTTCAAGTAACCTGGACTCGTCTCGATACCAACAAATCTACGTTGGTTACCGGTGATAATCTCTGGGCTTCCATTGGGGCTGCGGATCTTGTTTCCCTCTTTGAGGGATATACGGGAACCGCGAACGCCAATTTGGACATCACCCATAATCGAATTGACGCGCTCTTTACCGAACCACTCAACCTTTGCAGCCTCGATCTGGGGCTGCAATTTGGGTTTGAATACGCCGATGTTAGCGTCAACGAGAGCTATCTCTATGACTCTCCGTCATTTTATGCCACGGAGGTCTATAGGTCTCAAATGCGAGGGATTGGCCCCGAGATGGGCTTCATTGTTGGCTATGACTTACTTTGCGGCGATGACTGCGGAGACGGACGCCTATCCTTTACGATGAACTCGACCGGCAGTCTCTTGCTTGCTACGGCAAAGGCATCGACTTATCAACAATACCCGGGCGGCGATGGCGCCCCTGATAACGTGATTAGTTTAGAAGATAATTCGATCGCGCGAATTATTCCGGCGCTCCACATCGGAGTTGGCCTGAATTACGACCGCTGTGTTTGCGGGCGCAAGGTGCGGTTGTCGACCGGCTATGAAGTCAACAACTACTTCAATGCGATTAGTCGACAAGCCTTTCCGGATGATGCAGCCGACGGTTTAGTTTTGACGCAATATCAAGACTTTGGTTTGCAAGGTCTCTACTTCTCTTGCGTGGTCGGCTTCTAAGTCCAAGTCTGGCCCCACGCACTTCCACGCTAGGTGCAAGTGCGTGATTGTTCGGCGATCTGCCCATAGCGGTGGAGCGTGCGGGTTATCGCTTGTTCTCGTAGCCAATAGCGAAGCTCGACATAGCCGCTGGCCGTTAGCGGCGCGTCGATCCAGTTGAGGCCCGCTTGGTGGGCCGAGGCCAGAACCGGGTCGCTTGGTACGGCGATCGTGCGGAGAAACTCAAACTTGCTGCCTTCGCGTAAGAGCCATGCAGCGAAGTCGGCGTCTGATTCTTCGCTCGCCACGCTCACTAGCAGTGGAGTCCCTGTCAACTGCGACGCGAGTTCCGCCCAAGCCACAGCCGCGGCATTTGCTGACGGTAAACGTAGGATCACTCCGCGGGCCGCGCGGTAGCGGAAGATGTTGCTTTCGCATGCCAGATGCGAGGGGTCATGCTCTAACGAAAAGTATTCTTTCCACGCGGCGCGATAATTGTGCTCGACCGTCGACGGGGCGACATCGGCCGATGCATCGGACCAGCGAGCGAACAGCGAAACGTAGTTCGGTCCGCCAGCCTTAGAACCTGGGCCGATCGACGACTTCTTCCAGCCGCCAAACGGTTGGCGCTGCACAATCGCACCAGTTGTCGGCCGATTGATATACAAGTTGCCGGCCTGGACCAACTCGCGCCATTGCCGTTGTTCTCGCTCGTCGAGTGAGTGAATGCCGGCGGTCAAACCAAATTCGACATCGTTTTGCCAGGCGATCGCCTGGGTGAGATTCTCGGCTCGCATCAATCCCAGCACCGGACCAAAGCACTCGGTCTTGTGGAACCAAGATCCAGGTCGAACGCCGAGTCGAATCCCAGGGCTCCACAGGCAGGGATCGTCGGACGAACGTTGGGGTGTGAGCAGCCAGCTTTCCCCTTCATCGAGCTGTGTTAACGCTTTCAGGAGAGTTGGTTCAGGCTCTCGAATTAGCGGAGTGACGACGCTTGCACGATCGGTTGCCGGTCCGACTTGCAGCGAAGCCGCCGCGTCCAGCAACTGCCGCTGGAAGATTGGATCGTCGTAAACTTCGGCTTCGACAATCGCCAAGCTGGCGGCGCTGCACTTTTGACCGGCATGTCCAAAGGCGGAGCGAACCAGATCTTTGACCGCTAGTTCACGATCGGACTGGGCCGTGATGACCAGCGCGTTCTTGCCGCTTGTCTCGGCATACAGACGCAGCGAGGGACGCCAAGACTGGAACAGTCGAGCCGTTTGATAGGCCCCGGTCAGGACAACTGCATTGACGCGCGGATCGGTAATCAGGCGTTTGCCGGTCTCGCCGTCGGCGCAAGGATAGAACTGCAACACGTCGCGGGGGACGCCAGCTTCCCACAGTTGCTGTACCAGCCGCCAGGCGATGTCGATCGTTTCGGGCGCTGGTTTCAGCAAGACGGCGTTGCCCCCCATCAAAGCGGCCAGCACGCCGCCGCACGGGATTGCGTAGGGGAAATTCCACGGGGGAGTGATCACCACAACGCCGAGCGACTGGCTGACAATTCCCGTGTCGTTGGGATAGTGCTGGGCGTAGTAACGCGCGAAGTCGATCGCTTCGGAGATCTCGCTATCCGCTTCGGCGATTGTTTTGCTGCACGTTTGCTGCATTTCGGCAATCGACTCAAAGCGTCGTTGCTGCATCACTTGGCCCGCGTGATGCAGAACTTCGGCTCGCTGCGCGATCGATTCGGCCGACCAGCGCTGCCCGGCTGCGACGGCGCGATCGAGCGAGAGATCTAGATCTTCTGGCTCCGGCGGCATGGCTGGAGCCCACTGGGCGATTGCTTCGTTTAGCTGCTGACGCGTCGCTGCTTGCGTCCAATCGCTGTCAGATTCGTTCAAAAAGTGAGCAGCGCGATTGGGATCGAGGACCGGCAATTGTCGTCGCGAGATAGAAGCCACATCGTGTCGATGTTCCCACCCTTCGATAAACCGCCGCTGTTGCTCTCGCCAAGCCGGCGAATCAGGCGTCAGCCCAAAAAGATCGTGTAAGAAGTTTTGCGGTGACGTGTTTTCGTCAAGCCGTCGGACGAGATAGGCCATGGCGCTTTGGAAATCTTTGGGCTGCACCGCAGGCGCATAAAGGAGCAGCCCGCCTGCCTGTTCCTTCACAACGCGCGCTTGGTGGTTGGCCATCCCTTCCAGCATTTCAATTTCGACCGCATCACTGGTTCCAAACTGTTCGCGCAAGGTCAACGCTAATGCAACGTCAAACAGATTGTGCGAAGCGACGCCGACTCGCAGCACCGCCGCATGTTCTGGCTGAACGCAAAACTCAAGCATGCGGCGATAATTGGCGTCAGTCTCTGTTTTGGTGCGATAGGGGGCCGATTGCCAGCCGTGCAGTTCGGCTTCGACATCTTCCATCGCCAGATTGGCGCCTTTGACTAGGCGAACTTTGACTTTGGCGCCGCCTGCGGCGGCACGTTCTTTAGCCCACGCGGCCAGCTCTTGCAACGCGTTCCACGAGTCAGGTACGTAGGCCTGGAGGACGATTCCGGCCGAGTAGTGATGAAACTCCGCTTCCGACAGCACTTGTTGAAACGCTTCTAGCGTCAGGCGCAGGTCTCGATATTCTTCCATATCGAGATTCACAAACTTGCCGAGAGGCGCCGCGGCGCGATAAATCACTCGCAGGCGATCTTTGATCGCCGCCAATGTCTGATCGTAGGCTGTCAGGTTGATCTGACTGAAGATTGCCGAAATTTTGACTGACAGGTAGGTGACTTCGGGCTGTTGCAAATATTCGAGCGCAATGCGAAGCCGATTCTGCGCTTCTGCTTCACCCAGAACCGCTTCTCCCAGGTGATTTAGATTGACTGAGAAACCTTGTGAGACGCGCTGTTTTAGGTGACGGCGTAACTGACTCATTTCACCGTTAAGAATCACGTTGGAAGAGTCGGTTCGCATCCGAGCGGCGATCAGCGGCATCACGATCTGCGGCGCTACCACGCTGACCGCGCTGGCGATTCTTAGTAAAGTTCGGTCGACCCACGAGAAATATTGTGGGAACCCGAACTTGCGCAAGAGGCCGCGCCAACGTTGCGCCTGACGCGAAGGGTTGTCGCTGCGGAAAGTTTCGTCAACCATCGCCAACGTAAATGCTTTGCCTGCCGTGTCATTCATCATGCGAGCGAGCTGTTCGCTCTGGATTTTCTCGCTTTGGCGAATGTTTTGATTCGCGGCGACAAGCAGTTGTTTGGCCAATTCGATGGTGCGATTTGCGATCACCGAGTCGAACCGCTCATCACTTAGAGAGGACTCGCTGGGGGGGCTATTGTGAAATTCTTCAACAATCATGGCGAATACGTCATCATGAGGAAAGATAGTTCTGCCAAAAGCTGGTTTTTTACAATTCTAGGTCTCTGTACGCCGACTGTCTTGCGATTACAATTTCTAGCGGTGAAGAAAAACTACAAAGGCGGGTTCGGCGGAAAACCGCAAACTATGTGAGGGGACCCAGTTTTGAATCGCGCAACTATGACTTCGTCACGGGCTGAAATTTATTCGGAATCTCCCGGTTTAGAGACGATGGAAACTCTGTTTCGTTCTTTGCCAAACGTTTTGTTTTGCATCAAAGATCGCGATCGTCGCTATGTGGCCGCCAATGATGCATTGGTCGCCGCGACCCTTAAGAAGACGGTTAGTGAAGTGCTCAATCGTCGCGCCACCGAAGTCTTTCCTGAGATGTTGGCTGCCGGTTATGAACAGCAGGATGACGAAGTCTTCCAACGCGGCGTTAACATTGAAGATCGGTTGGAGATGATCACGCGGGCTGACTGTGACGTTGGTTGGTTTGTCTCGCACAAAGCGCCGATTCGGTCCAGCACTGGCGAAGTGATCGCCCTGGCGAGCATCTCGCGCGATCTCGAGATTCGCGCCGACGACGGGCAAGAGTTGGGCGCAGTGAAAGTAGCGCTCGATACGCTGCATCGTGATTTCAGCAAGCCGCTACGAATCGGCGATCTGGCCGAGAAGACCAATATGTCGGCGAGTCAGTTTGAACGTCGCATCAGCAAGATCACAGGGCTCTCGCCGCGACAACTGTTAACCAAGCTGCGCATCGACGCGGCCGCCAAGCAGTTGCGCGAGACCGCTTTGTCGGTCGGACAGATCGCCATCGATACCGGCTTCTACGATCAAGCGGCGTTGACGCGTAAGTTCCGCGAAGTAACAGGGCTGACGCCGGCTCGCTATCGTCAAGCGACGGCCTCTCTGTAGAGAGGCCGCGTCGCTAGCAATCGCTCGGCTGGCCGGTTTCTAGAAAGTTGCGTAACCAAGCTTCGTGCGGCGCGGGATCGAGTCCTTGTTTTTCGATCCACGCGTCATCGTAGTAGGTTGTGAGATAGCGATCACCGCCGTCACAGATCAGCGTGATAATGCTACCGCTCTCCCCACGCTCGACCATCTTGGCCACAATTTGCATCGTCGCCCAAAAGTTGGTGCCGGTCGAACCACCACATTTGCGGTCGAGCAAGCATTCCAGCACGCGCATCGCGGCTAGGGACGCCGCGTCTTCTACTTTGATCATTTGATCCACGACCGTCGGCAGAAATGAGGCTTCGACCCGAGGACGACCGATCCCTTCAATCCGTGACGGACCGCACGAAGTAACGCTACGATCGCCGGTCTGATAGAAGTCGTAGTAAACCGAATTTTCGGGGTCGGCGACACACAGTTTGGTCGCCAGCTTTTGATAGCGAATGTAGCGTCCAATCGTAGCCGACGTACCGCCGGTACCGGCCGATACGACCACCCACTTTGGCTCGGGGTCGGCTTCCAGCGACATCTGCCGAAACATCGACTCGGCGATGTTATTGTTGGCGCGCCAATCCGTCGCACGTTCGGCGAAAGTAAATTGATCCATGTAATGGCCACCCAGCTCGACGGCGATTTGTTCTGCATGGGTATAGATATCGCCGCCATCGACCAGATGACAAACGCCGCCGAGGAACTCAATCTTCTTGATCTTCTCGCGCGAAGTGTTGGCCGGAATGACCGTATGAAATGGCAGGTCTAGCAACTTGGCGAAATAAGCTTCGCTAATCGCCGTGCTGCCCGAAGAGGCTTCGACAATCGGCGTCGCTTCTCGGATCCACCCGTTACAGATACCGTACAGAAACAGCGATCGAGCCAAGCGATGTTTCAAGCTGCCGGAAGGGTGAATCGACTCATCCTTGAGATAGATCGAAATGTTCGGCAACTGCAGACAGGGGACCTGAATCAAATGCGTGTCGGCAGAGCGGTTAAAGTCACGTTCGATCGCGGAAATCGCACGGCTTACCCAGGCGCTAGTCATCGGCAGCAGGCTCTTGGTTGAAGGCAATCAGAGCAAAAAAAAACAGAGCGAGACCCTGGCAGTCTAATGGGAGATTCCCGGGTCGCGATAGTCGGCTTTCCGCCAATTGATGTGATTACTTTGTTCGTAAAAACGAGAAATTTGCCGACAGTCAGGGGAATGGCTAGGGGGATCGTCGTAGTGTTCCACGAAGCGAGCTCGCTCTGTGTCTCCACAATCCTGTTGGGGTGGACTTGTGCCAAATACTCCAGAGACAGATTTGCCGGTCACGGACAAATCTCTCCCATGGAACTGCGGGGCGCCGTTCGTCCCGATGTACGTTCCGAGAACATTATGCCGTGGATGACCCGCCGGAATAGACTGTGCGAAACCTTCGGCATGGGCCGCGGAATCATGGGGTTGTTTAACGCACAACGGGCCGCCGACCCAAAGGGTGACAACTAACCAAAGTTAGCGAGAGGGTTGCCTCAAAGGATTGCCGACCGGGGCATTTCTATTGCGGCGTTGCTCGGCCTGCTCGATACGCTGATGAACGGATTGCAAACTTGGCAGCATTCGAGTCGCTTTTTCCGCCGCTTCGATCTCTAGCTTCAGTTGCGGAAGCGCGCTTGCACCGAGTTTCTGCAGCTGTTCGACGGCGAGTGCTCTCGCTTTATAATCGGAAGAAATCATCTGTTGAGCCAAGTCATGCACGATCGATTCATAATTAGGGGCGTAGTGCACTTTGACGGTGATCGGCGACGGATCGTGCCAGTACTGGTCTTCTGTGGCGCGAAATTCAAGGTTGTAATCTCCCGGCATGCGATCGATCAATGAGATCGTTGCGTCCTTGTCGAATAGTCGCCATGGCTCTCCAGCAACGCGCCAAGCAAGTTGGACGCGGTGGTCTTGCTCTGAAGGAGAAGCGATCACGGGAGGACTCCAGCGGAGGGAAGTGACAGTAGCTTCCATCGACGAGTCCTTCCAAGTGGTTTCCGGCAAAAGTACCGTTGCTTTCACGGTAAACTCCGCAGGCTCAGGCGTCGTGGCCCCAAGGCGAATTCCGCCGATGGAGCAGCGATACTCGCCGCTGCTGGGAAAACGGAAGAGGATGTTTCCAGCGGACGAAATTGTGGCCGGTTGTAGTTGGCCGTTGATCGTCGTGAACAGCTTGACGTCAGGAGCGAGCCAGTCAGGTTTTACCTCGCCAGAAACCTCAAGTTCTCGACCACATGTCTCTGCGATCGGATCGAGCTGGATCTTCATTTGCGACTTCAAAAGTTGGAAGGCTTTCGTATCGCCCCCGAACCCACTGACGAACCATGTATCGCCGTTCGCCGTCTCCACAATGTCGCTGATGGAATAACTGGAGAGCGGCGTTCCGGTAAGCTTCAGCCTAGTCAGTTGATTGTTGAAGATTCGGTATGGCGCCCCGCCTCCTTGCGAGATCATCAGCCAAGCGCCGTACGAACGAGACGGCACGACATGTTGAAATAATTTAGGAAGCTCGAAGCCAGTCAATTTTGTTGCGGATGACGCTGGTGCTTGTACAGCTTGCTCGAACTCGGCGATATCGAAGTACAGCCGCGCGCCCGCAGGATCTCGCAGCACGGGGTAATATTGATTCAGCTGGTTCAACGCCATTTGTTTGTCGAATGGCTGCAATTGTCGAGGGCCTAGCATCAGTTCTCGGCGTGAATTGAGCGGCTGGTTAAGCTCCTCCATTTGCCCTGTGTTGTAGCGATATAGTTTGCCGCCTTGGGTACAGATGATTGCTCCATACTCGGCGGACTCGAACAAGTGATCGACGTCGTCGCGAAATTGGAAGGTGCTCCAGACGTCATCCGCCAGCATGTTGACCGTGTTGGAATTGTGGAGGAGATACCAGAGCCGTTTGTCGTCAGTGAGAACAATGCCACCGATGTCCGCGGAACCCCGAAAACGCTTCGCGCCACCCTTGACGGCCGACGCCAAGGCTTCTTCCATCGATTCAAATTCGTCGACGCCAGCTTGGCTGATCTCGAAGACATTTCCTGGAAATACTTGGACGAATAGATGCCCCCGATCGTCAACGATCGAACGTTTAATCCGGGATACTTCGACCGGTATTTGCTGAAATGTAACCTTGCCAGCAGTAATACGGCAAAGTTGATTGGGATGGGCGATGTCAAACAGCGCAACTGTGTCGTCGCTGAGTTTCCAGATCTGGCTGCCGGTCACGAGGTTGTATTCAGCCCACTCCTGGGCCATTTTTGTCGTGGGGGGAGGGCCAGCGCCGAGCGATAGTCGGGCTATCCCACGTCCCGAGCGGTCGTACGGAAGCCAAAGCTCGCCTTTCAGTCCTTGCTGGATACACACGGCGCCGTCATAAAAACCATTTTTCCAATTGAGATGTTCCTGCTTGCCATCGCGGTAAATAACGAGCCCAGGTTCATGCAATCCGAACACCATAACGCCTTCATCCGTTTCGAGAACCGAGTCGGGATACTCCATACGCTGCGCGTTCGCCCAGCCGTTGCTTTGGAGAGCCGGGATTTCGATTAACTTGCCTTCGGGCGTAAGCTCGATAATGGTGTGACCGTTTTTGGTATGCACCAGCGTCGTCAGCCAGACCGATCCACTGTTGGTTTCAAAGGCGTCTTCAAAGGTCAGCTTCTTCTCCTCCGCCTTCAGTTCTACTTCGATCAACTCTTTAGTGCGAACGTCAAACGCCAAGATCTGAGTCGGGTGTTGCAGCAACACGAGGATTCGATTGCTGTTCCACACCGATGCGGCGATCAGCAGAGGGAAATTACTTTTGCGCTTTCGTGCTTCTATTTGCTCCATGACCACGGCAGGACCGTCTGTAATGCTGATTTCGTTGGCTGCGTTGCAACCGTAGATGCGATTGTCATGGGGGGAATAAAAATAGACCTCAGCGCCAAAATCGCAGATCACAGGGGGATACAAATCGAAATACTCCCCGAAATGCCCTTCGACGCGACTCCAATTGGCGCCGTTAAACACCGCCAAAAAGGTTTGTCCCCAATTGAAAAGTCGCCCATTCTTTGAAACATAGAGGCCGGGACGATTGTGCGCGGAGTCGTAATAAAAGGTCGTGATCCGCTCATACCTACCGGCATTTAAGCGATAGATTTTTCCTTCGTGATCTTTCTCGCCTTTTTGCGTAAGATAAGCTCCTCGTTGGGGGTCTCCGTAAAGTCTGGTCAGATCGAGACCCGAGTTGAGTTGCGATTTTTCTAATGCGACAAACTTCTCGCCATCGAAGTAGTGGACAAGCTGGTTGGCCAAAACCCAGGGAGCACCGGTTTCGTCGATCACCACGTCTTGAAAGCCTGGCCAACGTGATTGCGGCAGATCGAATTTCTCGATTTCCCAAGCTGTGGCGAAGCCGGCGAATGCAGTTACACAGAGCAAGCAAACAAGCAATCGCAGGCGGTGAATTAGATCAGTCATGGGGATCCCTGAATCTCGGTTGCCTTTTTGACGGCCCAAACTCTGTGTAACGACAGCGAGCCTAGTACTGGCCTGCTATGATCCGCGAGAAATCAATGTTCGGCGGTTAACCAAGATGATAGCCACAGCCGAGTGGAGAATCCACCTACGGCGGGGGAGATTGAATAGCCCGAAGTGCCCTGTCTAGTGACTCGGTTTATAGCAGTTAGGAGAACATCTGATACTCGCCAGCCGGTTCGAATGCGTTGATGAAGTGTTCGATGGTCGGCCGTTGGGCACTCTCAGGCCAGGTGATTGCGATCACATCGAAGCGCGCTTTGCATTCCAGCAGATTGTGTCGTCGCAGATAGCTGATCGCCAATCGCGTTAGCTTCGCCTGTTTGTTGGCGTCGACAGCTTCGCTGGGATGAGCGGTGTCGCTGGTTGTGCGGGTCTTCACTTCGACAAAGACCAACGTGCGGCCGTCGACCGCGATTAGATCGATCTCGCCCAGTTTTGAGCGATCGCTGCGAGCGATAATCACATAACCCAGCCGGCGAAGAAACTGGGCCGCAGCCGCTTCACCACGAGCGCCGAGGGATATTGGCTTACGCCATTGGGTGATCCAGCGGAAAAGCATAGGGCGACTCAAGCATCCAACGTGATGTTTCGATTGAACATCAGATTTTAATGCGAGATGCAGGTTAAATCACGCATAAAAGAGCTGAAATCAGCGCATGCAAAAACCGCTCGGCCGATACAGCCGAGCGGTTTTGAATCGAAATCGCTGGAGAGAGCCCCGCAACTACACGCGGCGTTCGGTCAGGCGGGTCGCCTTGCCGACGCGATCGCGCAGGTAGTACAGTTTCGCACGGCGAACGACCGACTTGCGGGTCGAGACGACCTTGTCGACCTTCGGGCTATGCAGCGGGAACTTCTTTTCGACACCTTCGCCGCCGACGATGCGACGGACGGTGAACATCTCACGGGTGCCGCTGCCGCTACGGGCGATGACCGTACCGGAGTAGACCTGGATGCGTTCTTTGTTGCCTTCGAGAATCTTGGTGTGAACCTCTACGGTATCACCAATCTCGAACTGGTCGACTTCCGGCTTTTTGTAGGCCGCTTCGACCTTGTTCATCAAATCTTGGCTCATGGTAACTTTCCTTTTCCAGCGATTATTCGTCTTCTGACTCGGCTTGGCGATCGAGTAAATCGGCTCGCCGCCGCGTTGTTCGTTCTATACTCTGTTGTTTTCTCCACGCGGCGATCTGGGCGTGGTCGCCGCTTAGCAGGACATCAGGCGCTGCGAGCCCGCGATAGACGCGTGGTCGCGTGTAATGCGGGAACTCTAACAGCCGGTTGCCCGAGCTAAAACTATCGTCGACGCTGCTCGTCTCGTCTCCCAGTACGCCTGGGATGAGCCGGATCACCGCGTCGATGATCACCATCGCCGCAACTTCGCCCCCGTTGAGGACGTAGTCGCCGATCGAAATCTCCTCGGGCTGTAGGAGATCGCTCACACGTTGGTCAAACCCTTCGTAACGTCCGCACAACAGCAGCAGACGCGGTTCTAGGCTTAACTCTTCCACCAGTGGCTGATCAAGCCGTTTCCCTTGCGGGCTCAGCATGATCAAGCGACCGGGTTGGCTTCCTGCTTGCTGAACCGCTTCGACGCATTCGACGACGGGCTCAGCTCGAATCACCATCCCCGCGCCGCCACCAAAAGGACGGTCGTCAACGCGGTTATGCTTATCATTGGCCCAATTGCGAATATCATGCGACTGGACCTCGACCAAGTTGCCTGTAATCGCCTTCGCGAGAAGGCTTTGCCCCAGATAGCTGGAGAAGATCTCAGGAAACAAAGTCAGGACATCAAAACGCATGGCGAATTACTCGCCGCCTTCTGCCTTGGCTGTTTCTTCGGCAGGAGCTTCGGCGGCTTCACCTTCAGCCGGGGCTTCTTCAGCAGCCGGAGCTTCTGGAGCTTTTTCCTTGATCTCGACCTTCTGCGGGACGAACTTGCTCGTCACCTGCATCTTTTCGAGAGCCGAGCTTTGGGCGTCCAAGTGCGAGCCGCCGGTGCCGTACTTGCGAAGCAAGACAGCAACCTTGGGCGAAGCCTGGGCTCCAACACCCAACCAATAGTCAACGCGTTCGCGCTTCAAAGAGACGCGAGCGTCTTTTTCTGGCACGAACGGATCATAGGTCCCTAGATACTCGATCGCTTTACCGTCACGCGGCGAACGAGAATCCATGGCGCAGATCCGGTAAAACGGGCGGTGGGTTCGACCCATCCGCTTCATGCGAATTCGTACTGCCACGAACGATTACTCCTGTGCAATTTCGAATTGATTCAACTGTGTGGATTCAAAACAGTGTTTTGAACATGACTTCTAGCTTTTTTTGCGTTTGCGGAGCGCCTTGTCGCGCACTTTTTTTTGCGCAAGTCGCTCTTTGGTGCTAAGGCGTTTGCCCGTACCAACTTTGTTCTTTTTCATCTTACCGGTCGGATCGACCAAGTCGCCGCGCTGCATCTTGCTGATTAACTCAGACGGTGATGCACCCTTCATCATCGACGACATTGTGTCGAACTGCTTGAGCAGTTCGTTTACCTTTTGCGGCGTTGTTCCCGCTCCGGCAGCGATTCGTTGCCGACGAGCCGGGGTGATGACTTTGGGAGTGCGTCGTTCCTGGCTCGTCATCGAATCGATGATCCCGCGCAGCCGACGCATCTCTTTTTCGTGATCTGAGTTCTGCAGCATCCCGGCCAGGTCGCCCATGCCCGGCATCATGCCGATCATCTTTTTCATCAGGCCGGGCCGCGAGATTTGTTCGATCTGGCGTTTGAAGTCGTCAAGCGTAAAGTTGCCTGCTTCAAGCGCCTTCTGGGCTTTGATCGCCTCGTCTTGATCAAACTCACGCTGCGCCATTTCGACCATCGAGAGGACATCGCCCATCCCGAGGATGCGCCCCGCCATGCGGTCGGCGTAAAACGGCTCTAGGCCGTCCATGTGTTCGCTAATGCCGATAAACTTGATCGGCACGCCGGTGACATGCTTGACTGACAAGAGGGCGCCGCCGCGAGCGTCGCCGTCTAGTTTGGTCATGATCACGCCGTCCAGCTCTAACGCGTCATTAAACGCCTTGGCGCTGTTAACCGCGTCTTGGCCGGTCATGCCGTCGACCACCAGGAAGCATTGATCTGGAGCAATCTTGCGATCGATCGTTTTCAGCTGCTCCATCAACTCTTCGTCGATCGCCAACCGGCCGGCCGTATCGAGAATGACGACGTTGATGCCATTTTCGCGGGCATATTTGACCGCGTTTTGGCAGACCGCGATCGGGTCGGTCGCGTTTTCTTCGCTATAGACTTTGGCGCCGACGCTCTCGCCGACAACATGTAGCTGTTGTACGGCCGCTGGGCGCTGCAAGTCGGCCGCAACCAGCAAGGCTTTTTTGCCTTCGGCGCCGATCAAGCGAGCCAGCTTGCCGCAGGTAGTCGTTTTGCCGGCGCCCTGCAAGCCGCACATCATGAGGACGGTGACGTCTTTCTCAAGATGCAGCGAGGGATCCACCGGACCCAGCAGCTGGATCAACTGCTCATGGACGACGCCCACCAGCTGTTGATCAGGATTGAGCGATTTTAGAACATTTTGGCCCATCGCCTCTTCCGAGACGCGTGCCATGAAGTCTTTGACAACCGGATAGGCGACGTCCGCCTCGATCATCGCCTCTTCGACCATCCGCAGGCCGTCGCGCATATTCGCTTCGGTCAGCTTTCCCTTGCCGCGCAATGTCTTTAGCGCAGATCGGAGATTGTCTTGAAGCGAAGCGAACATCAAATACGACCAGGGTCCAAGTAGCAGACTTACCAGCGACTCTTCCGCTCCCCAGAATACGAGGGCGGATTGAGACGAAACGCGTATCTTAGCAAAGCTGCGCCCAGTTTGTAAATTGGTCCCCTAAATGAATTTGGGCGCTGCTGATGCAAAAAAGAGCCAGTCGCTAGGCGGAGCGGCCCAGTTGCTGGCTCTTTGACGATTAGCGGTGTAAGTAATTACCCGGCAGTAAGTTACAGCCCAAGCTCTGGCTTGGTGGCCAGTGTCACGCCAGGCTCGCCCCCCGAGGCGACGACTTCTAGCGGAATGGTCCAGCGGACTTCTGCAGTTTTGCAAAGTCCGTCGACCCCCTCTTCGCAGTAGTAATATCGCAGCGATAGTTTTACGATCGATTTCCCTTCACCGGCCACAGGAACCGGGATCGAAAACTTTGATTTGGGCTCAGCCAGTGTAACCAATTCGACCTCGGCAGCAATTTGTGTCGGACCGTTCGATTCCCCTTCTAGGTAGTAGCTAGTCGGCGCCAGCGTATTGATTTTCCAGCCAGGAGGGAGCTGAATATCAACATTCAAATTTACCTGACCGCTAGCTGCAGTCACTTTGGCCGGCGGTAACTCGACTTCTTTGGCGGAAGAGAAATTGGGCGCCTGCTTCACCTTGGGAGGTGTCGGAGGAGTCAGGCCGGCAATCGTTAGCGTTTTGACCTGCTTGGTTTTTAGGTCAATCGTCCGAATTAGGTGATTGTTGGTGTCAGCGACATACAGCTTGCCAGCGGCGTAACTTAGCCCGGCCGGTTCGTCAAAGGTAGGCGCCGAGTCATCGTGTCCATGCTCGCCCGTGCCGGCGACCGTGCGGACTTCGCCTGTTTTGGCGTCAGCGACCCGAATTTTGCTGTTGTAGGTGTCAGCGATATAGATTTGGCCATCGACATAGCAGACCCCCAGGGCGTGCTGCAGTCGAGCCTCGGTCGCCGAGCCATCTTTGTCGCCAAAGTCGAACAGTCGCCCTGACGCCAAGTGAGCCGAGCCGGTCACGGTGCGAACTTTCCCCTGGGGGTCGAACGGAACTGCGCGAATCGAGCTTCCTTCGCTATCGGCGACATACAACCAGGTCCCGTCCGAGGTCAGTCCGGATGGTTGTGCAAACGAAGAAAAGCCTTGTTCATACGGAACTGGCGGCAGAAGCGGGCCGTCGACGATATCTTCGCGACCGTTGCCGGCGTAAGGGCCAATCTCCGAGCCATCGAGCTTCATCTTCCAAATTTGATGCGGGCCGGCCATTGCGATGTAGAGGTCATCCCCTTTGACCCAGAGGGCCCAGGGGCTGTTCAGCGCAGTTTCTAGTGGTTTGCCCACGTAACGATCCGGAACTTGCGTTCGCAGCAAGCCGCTATCCGGGATCCCGGGCCACGAGTTGCGACCTTGTTCGCCGATTCCGGCAATGGTGGTCACTTGCTTCGTCTTCAGATCGATCTTGCGGAGTAGGTGGTTTTCGGTGTCCGCGACGTACAGAGTGTCACCATCCAGGGCCATTCCTTGAAGGTGGTGGAAACTAGCGGTCGCAAAATCGCCATCGGTCGTGCCGATCGCTCCGTTGCCGATTGTTTCGATCAGTTTTCCATCGAGATCGGAGATGACGATCCGGTTGTGATTGCTATCGGCAATAAACAAGCGTTGTGATTTTTCGTCGGCGAGAACTTTGCCGGGAAAACGAAGCGGCGTCGGCTCTTGGCTGTAAGCGAGCAGTTCAAAGCGAATCGGCGTCCGATCGAGCGTTTCTTGCTGTTCATAGTACGGAATCGCGCGATCCAAAACGGCGGCGATCTCTTTGGCTTCAAATTCGCCGCTCTTGCCGTAGACAATGTTCCCTTCAGGATCGAGCAGATACATCGTCGGCCAGCTCCGCACAAAGAACGAGTTCCAGATGCGATGTTGGTTGTCGTTGACGACCGGATGTTCGATTTCGTAGCGGAGGATCGCTTCGGCGATATTTTTGGCATCCCCTTCGTTTTCAAACTTTGCTGAGTGAACGCCGATCACCACCAGTTCGTTGGGGTATTGGTGCTCCAGCTTTTTCAGCTCTGGCAAAATGTGAATGCAGTTGATGCAGCAATAGGTCCAAAAGTCGAGCAGCACAAACTTACCGCGTAGGTCGCGCAGGCGGACAGGGCCTGAAGTGTTCATCCATTCCATGTCGGTCGGAAATTCTGGCGCCGGAATGCGCCGCGGGAATGGGACGGGGATCTCCGCCGCGGCTTCTTCATCTGCAGGGGGTGCTTTATCGGCCGTCTCGGAATCTGCTTGCTCGGCGGCCTTGCGCCCCTCTTCTGCGGCGGCGACAATCGCGGGCCGACTGGGGCCACATCCGCTGGAGTAAAGGAGCGTCACCGCTATCAAACAGATGGAGAGATATCGATTCGTTCGCATCATGCACCTCGAATTCGTGCGAAAGGGGGGATTAAATCGGTGGGATGGTAGTGGAGTTTTTTTTCATCTTAGCGAATTGCTGGCGCCGACCTAGTGAAAATCGGAAAGATGGTGCGGTTATGGTAAGTATTGCGTTTCATTCGATGCAGTGAATTGCGTAACAAATACCTGAATCGCGCAGCTTCTACGAATGTGATTGGTTTGGGTGGAAAATTGTAGCGGTTCTTCCGATTATTCCTAAGTGCAGCCGATTGTTTTTCGGCCGTGCTCCGTTATGTTCCAATAGAAACGGTCGATTTGCCGGTTTAGCCCGTTTTCCAACTGGGAAGAATCGGTCTCCCGCCTCGAAAATTTGCTTAGGAGCAAAGCTCGTGTCTCGATCAGCAATTCTGTCGTTGGCATTTTGTTTGATGCTTGCTAGCGTCGCTTCTGCGCAAGATTGGGCGCGGAAGATGTTCAACGTAACGTCGCACGACTTCGGTACGGTGGCCCGGGGCGCCGACGCAATTTACGAGTTCGATCTGCAAAACATCTATGAAGAAAACGTCCACGTTTCTTCTGTTCGCTCCAGTTGTGGTTGCACCACTCCGTCGATCAAGAGTGATAGCTTGAAGACCTGGGAAAAGGGCGCCATTGTTTGCAAGTTTAATACAGACAGCTTTCTCGGCGAAAAAAGCGCCACGGTTACGGTCACGATTGACAAGCCGTACTACGCCGAAGTTCAACTCAACGTACGCGGCCACATTCGGGGAGACGTTGTCTTTCAGCCTGGCGCCGTCAAGCTCGGTTCGGTCGATCAAGGGGAGCCCTCCTCGGCTAAGGTCAATGTTGCCTATGCAGGCGGCAGCAATTGGCAAATCCTGGACGTCCGCAGTGACAATCCGCACTTGTCGGTTGAAATGTCAGAGCCGATGCGAGGCGCTGGCCGAATCGCCTACGATTTGACGGTGAAGCTAAAAGACGACGCTCCAGTCGGCTACATTCAAGATCATCTGACTTTGGTCACCAATGACGGCCGCAATCCCAACATCACATTGCCAGTCGAAGGCAAGGTGGCTCCGGCCGTGACCGTTAGCCCTGCTGCATTGGCGCTAGGTGAAGTTTCGCTGGGAGCAACAGTCGAGAAGAAGCTGATCGTGCGAGCCAAAAAGCCGTTCAAAATCACTTCGATCCAGTGCGACGACAAGTCATTTCAATTTGCGCAACCATCGGACGAAGCGAAGTTGCTGCACTTCATCCCGCTCACCTACACCGCTGCCGGCAAGTCAGGTAATCAAACGCAAAAGATTGTTATCAAGACGGACATTGCTGGAGGAGCATCTGGCGAAACAATCGCGACGGTTAATGTCAAAGACGCCGCCGTCAATGAATCAGCCAGCAAAGATTCCTCGGTGACGGCAGCCGATTAATGCTCATTTGCGACAAAAAGCTCACCAAGGCGTCCTGTGCAGGACGCCTTTTTTTGTTGGTTCAGATCAGATCGACAATCGAGAGACGTCCGGGTAATCATTGCGACCGCGAAAATAAGATTCGAGTTTGGACATAATTGCGAGCACTTGGTCCTCGCGCCAGGGGCGCGCGGCGACTTGTAGTCCGACAGGCAGCCCGCTGCTTGCCAGTTCAGCGCGTTGAGCGCTGCGCTGAACCGGGTCGGCAAGATCCATACGATCCGAAAGTTCGTTCTCGCCCACTCGTGAGCAGGCAACTACGCCGCAGGGAACTCCCAGCAGGTTGAACAGCAGCGAATAGCTGGCCGATGGTAGTAATTCGACTGCCATGCCGTGTAGAAACGCCGGCAAAGCATGCGGTGGCGTGATGACTGCGTCTAAATTGGCGTCATCCCATCTTTGTTGAATCGAAGTCACAAAATCGAGTGAAGCCGCCGTCTCTCTCCAGAGCGATTTCGCGGAACGTGGCCCGGCTGCGACAAACAGTTCCGCCAGCTTCTTTTCTCCTCGCCATCGCAGCATCGTAGCCATGAGCGGCCGAATCCAGCGGGGAGTCTGCGCTAATCGCACAACTCGGGCAACTTCGGGGTCTCTTTCGCTACCGTTCATCAGTTGGCGAAAATCGTCACCTCCATCGGCGCTCACCATCGCAAAGTAATGTCGCAGCGCTGTTGGCACATCGGGTGGAGCGAGTTCGATCAGTTTTGCCCCGCATTCACGTAGAGCGATGACCGACTCGCGGACGACGCGACGGATCGCCGGCGCCGCGGCAAAGTACCTATCGTCCTCCCAGTAGCCTATCCGCAATTGGGTGAAATCGACCAAGCTGCTGCAACCCAATGGAGGACCGCCTGCATCGCTGTGGCGCCAGCCATGGTGAGGTGACGAGAGGACACGCAGCGCCAGTTCTAGGTCCTCGACATGTCGCGCAAGCGGACCGGGTTGATATTCGACTCCTTGCATCCCGCGCAAGTTGGATATGGCGCCTGCCCGCGCTAGTCGGCGGTTGGTCGGTTTAATGCCGTGGATGCCACAGAAATGGGCCGGCAAGCGAATGCTGCCGCCTAGATCGCTTCCCAGCCCTAAGGGGGAACCGCCGGAGGCGATGATCGCCGCTTCGCCCCCGCTTGAGCCGCCGACTCCATGCTCTAGGTTCCAGGGATTGTTGGTGCGTCCATAAACAGGGTTGTCGGTCTCGTGCAGGATCATCAACTGCGGCACATTGGTCACGCCGAGCGGAATCGCGCCAGCGCTGCGCATTCGTTGAACATGCAGGCCATCTTGCTGCGAGATCGATCGCAGATGCGTCAATCCAATCGTCGCCGGCGCTCCTTGGACCCAAAAGCATTCTTTGATGGTGATCGGCACGCCATGCAGCAAGGCTGGCTCGCGAGGAATTCCTGCGGCATCGAGCGTATGAGCCGTTTTCCGCGCTGAATCCAGCAGTGAATAGACAATCGCGTTGATCTGCGGATTGACCTCTTCAATCCGTTGAGCGTGTTGATCGACAACTTCGGTGACCGAGGTTTCTCCTGCGGCAACCGCTGCGGCGATTTGAGTCGCACTTTGCTGCCAAAGTAGCGAGGGTTTAATCGGTGCATCCATTGGCGCAAAGACTCAAAAAAAGATCGCGTTCAGAAACGTCGGTTTGTTGTATGATAGACAAAGCCTTCCTCTTGCGTCCTGCCTATGATCCATCGTGCTCTCATCTTATTCTCGCTTTTGATCGCGCCGATCGGCGTCGCAGCGGCTGATGATTTTCTTTCCGAGGTGCCGCTGGGGCTCGATTGGGTGCGAGTTCCGTCAGATAATCCGATCACGCCTGAGAAGGTGGCGCTCGGTCGACGTTTGTTCTTTGATCGGCGGTTATCCCGCGACGGGACGATCCGCTGCGCTTCGTGTCATGATCCCGCGCATGGCTGGTCCACCGCAACTCCGGTGGCGCAAGGAGTCGCAGGTCGCCAGGGAGAACGTAATCCACCGTCGATCATCAATGCCGGCTTGCAGCACGCGTTGTTCTGGGATGGCCGCGCGAAAACGTTGGAAGATCAGGCGCTGGAGCCGATTCAAAATCGGGTCGAGATGGACATGGATCTCGGTGAGTTAGAAAAACGGCTCGCGGCGGACCCTACCTATGTAAAGCAGTTTCAAGCAGCTTTTGCTGGGCCTATCACCGCTCAACGAATCGCCCAGGCAATCGCTACTTTTGAACGGACTTTGCTAGCGGCCGAAACGCCGTATGACCTCTTTCGGAATGGGCGGGCGACCGCAATGGATGACCAAATGTCGCGTGGATCGAGTGTTTTTTTCTCCCGCGCCAATTGCGGCGACTGCCATATCGCCAAGGTGCTGACCGACCATCAATTCCACGATACAGGGATCGGCGCTGGCCCGCAGAAAGTTCGTACCCCAATGTTGCGTGACCTAGAGCGAACTGCACCGTACATGCACGATGGAAGTTTAGCCACCCTAGAGGATGTGGTGGAATATTATGATCGCGGCGGCAATCCACGCCCCGGACTGGATGTCCGGATGCGACGGCTCAAGTTGAGCAAGCAGGAGAAAGCGGATCTGCTCTATTTCTTGCGAGCAGGTCTGCGCAGCCGAGCCTACCCCGCTGGAGAATCCGCTTCTGGGATAGAATTGCCGCTAAACTCGCCGTAAAACGAGATATTGTCACCGGTGCATGAAGCTTTCCCGGAATCCCAGGTAATTTGATCGGAATCGTTTTCCGCCCTCGTGATTGTTCGTTACAATACCGAGTGGTATTTGAACGTAAACCTTTGCTAGTATTGGGTCTCCGCTAACGGCGGAGCGTCGTCATGCAGCCAGACGACATGGCCGTATCTGACTTAACTACCAGTCAATCGGTGGTGTTTTATCCAACCTACGGTTACCCGTCTGCCGACGGCAGACGGTGGGTGGTGGAAGTCCATGGCTGTATCTTTGAGAAAGTGCCTGACAACTTACCCCGTTGGATCATGCTGCGTCTGTTGGCGCGGTTGATGGACGCGACGCCGGAGGATCTGCAAACCGAGATCTTTCAGCAGCGGATATTGGGTTTCACGGTCTACAAGCACAGCGGGAAGCAGATCGTCGTCGAAATTGGTCAGCGGCGCTATCGGTTGCGGGAACTCTCGGGCAAAAATGGTCAATTTCGCGGGAAACTCGAGATCGATCGGGATGAAGTTCAGTCGTCGCTGCATTCGAGTGAGTTCGGCGTCTCTTTGCCATTTCAGCTGGTGATAAGTCCAGAGGACGAGCGAACCTTTCCTGCGCGGATTCAACTGCTGGAGCACTCCGGCATGTCGATCATCTCTGACATTGACGACACGGTGAAGCACACCGATGTCGCGAGCCGCAAAGCGATGTTGGCCAATACGTTTTTGCGTGAATTTAGCACTGTGCCAGGGATTACCCAGCTATTCAAAGGCTGGGAAGAGCAGGGCGCCGCGTTTCACTACGTGACTTCGTCTCCCTGGCAGTTGTTTTCGCCGCTGGTCGATCTTTTTCTGTCCGAAGGCTTGCCGGGCGGGACATTTCATATGAAGTCGATCCGGTTCCGTGATCCGAGCGTTTTGCGGCTGTTTATTGCTCGGCGGTGGGGAAAGCGAAAAGCGATTAAGCATATTTTGCAGACTTTTCCGAGTCGCAAGTTTGTCCTGGTCGGTGATTCAGGCGAAAAAGATCCAGAAACCTACGGGGTGATCGCTCGCAAGTTTCCCCAGCAGGTCGAGCGGATCTATATCCGTGATTTGGGTGGCAAAAACTCGCATTCGGCGCGATATGCTCGGGCATTTCACAGCTTGCCCGACAAGTCTTGGCAAGTCTTTCGGGATCCCGGCGAGATCGTTGATCGCCGCCTTTCTTCCCCTGAGTTGCCGCAGATCTCAGGTCGCTTTGCGTGAAGTCAATAAAAAGAGGTCGCAGCCTCTTGCCAGGGTGGACTCTTTGTGGCACGATATGCGGTTTATCTGTGGGCCCGCCATCAGGCCAGGAGAACTCCGAGTTCCCGTCCGCAGAGTACCGAATTTACTTATCGATCGCCTCGTGTGGTCGTCGTCGAACCGCAATCAGGAGTAGTTGATGGGCCATTATACCGGTCCTAAGGCCAGGATTAATCGTCGCTTGGGCGGCGTGATCTACGAGAACCGTGGCGCGATCAAGGCTTATGATCGACGTGCGACTCCGCCTGGCATGCATACCCGTCCTCGCCGGCCGTCTAACTACGGCGCTGCGTTGATGGAAAAGCAAAAGATCAAACATTATTACGGCCTGGGCGAACGCCAGTTGCGTCGTTACTTCGAAATGGCGAAGCACATGAAGGGGAACACCGGCGAACAGCTGTTGGTCCTGTGCGAACGTCGTCTCGATAACGTCGTGCGTCGATCCGGCATGGCTTTGACCCGCCCACAAGCTCGCCAAGGGATCGTGCATGGTCACTTTCTGGTGAATGGCGCGAAGGTCGACAAGCCGTCGTTCCAGTGTCGCCCCGGCGATGTTGTGAGCGTCCGTAATCGGGAGAAGCTGCAGATCTTGTATCGCAGTATCCTGGGCGAAAACGGCAGCCAGGTCGCCGCTTTCGTTTCGCCGGATCAAGAAACGCTGTCGACTTCGTTTGACTCGATTCCGACGGCTGAAGACGTCAGCCTACCGGTAGACGTCAATATGGTGGTCGAATTTATGTCGCGCTAACCCGGACGACCTATTCGCCGAAACATCACGAACTATCCAGGGATTTTTAGGTGTAACCCACATCGAAGAATCCCTTTTTTTATGTCCCAGCGATCGAGCGTCTTTGCTTGATTGTTAGACAAGCGCTGAAAGAACCGACATGAGCCACACGCAGCTTGCTGTTTTAGGGGGTGGTCCCGGCGGATACGCCGCCGCCTTTCTCGCCGCCGACCATGGTATGGAAGTCACTTTAATCGAGCAGGAGCCGAAGCTCGGCGGCACCTGTTTACTGCGAGGTTGTATTCCTTCCAAGGCTTTGCTTCACGTCGCCAAAGTGATCGACGAAACCTACGATCTGCATGACGAATGGGGCGTATCGTTTGGATCGCCGCAGATTGATCTTGATAAGCTGCGTGCTCGTAAAAACAAGGTGATTGACGCAATGTCAGGTGGGCTCAAGCAGCTTGCCAAGCGTCGTAATGTCACCGTTATTCAAGCCCGCGGCACGTTTTTAGATAGCGGCACCCTAGAACTGACCGGCGATAGTCCGTCGATTCCTGAAGGGGGCAAGCTGACCTTCGATCATTGCGTGATCGCTACCGGTTCGGTCGCAGCGGTTCCGCCTGCTTTCCAGATCGACTCGGATCGCGTGATGGATTCGACCGGCGCGCTGGAGCTGCAAGAAGTTCCTGAAACAATGCTAGTCATCGGCGGCGGCTATATTGGTCTCGAAATGGGGACTGTTTACGCCCAGCTCGGTACCCAGGTCAGCGTTGTTGAGCTGACGGATGGCTTGTTGCCAGGCGCCGATCGCAACTTGGTGAAGCCGCTGCAGAAGCGGATCGAAGCCTTGTTTGAGGGGCGTTTGCATCTCAATACCAAAGTTGGCTCGATTGGCATCCGCGGCGATAAGGTTGAAGTTGCGTTTGAAGGTCCGGCTAAATTTGGAACCGAAAAGTACGATCGCGTCCTGGTTTCGATCGGACGTTGGCCGAACACCAAGGGAATCGGCCTGGAAAATACCAAGGTCACCGTCAACAAGCGGGGCTTTATCGAAGTTGATAGCCAGCTGAAGACCGGTGATCCGAAGCTGCTGGCGATCGGCGACGTGACCGGTGATCCGATGCTTGCTCACAAAGCGACGCACGAAGGCCGCACTGCGATCGAAGCCCTCTTGGGGCATCCGGTCGAATTTAAGCCGGCTGCTATTCCTGCGGTGATTTTCACCGATCCAGAGATTGCCTGGGCCGGCTTGATGGAAGAAGCGGCGAAAAAAGAAGGTCGCGAAGTCGAAGTCGTGATGTACCCGTGGGCCGCTAGCGGTCGCGCTCAATCGCTGGGGCGCTCAGACGGTATGACTAAATGGATCGTTGATCCTGTCACCCAAGTAGTCTTGGGCTGCGGAATCGTAGGACCCGGCGCCGGTGAATTGATCGGCGAAGCGGTTTTGGCAATAGAGATGCGTGCCGAAGTTGGGGATATCGCCGCGGCGATTCATCCTCATCCCACGCTCAGTGAAACTGTCATGAACGCTGCCGAAGTCTTTTTCGGCACCGCGACTGAGATTTACAAGCCGAAGAAGTAAGCAACGTAAGTTCTTACGTCATATTGTATTATCAAGGGCTCACGATTTCTGGGCCGAGCCCTTTTCCAAGGGGGCGTTCTGGCGGAGAATACCGGAACGTCTGAATGTGTCGATTGTGCCGCTGGGGCTAGTAGGGCTGATTGCCACCGTCTAGCGTCCAAATTAGAGTGCGGCCTATACTTTAAATGCTCCATACGGGTAGGGATGTTGATGACGTCTTTCCCGGCTCCGACTGCTGGATCGGATCTTCCACTTACCGAGAGGATGCCAGCGGTCGCGGCGCCCAGAGTTGGCGCCTACGCAGTTTCCATGTGCTAGCGAGGAAAATTTAATGGCAGAAGCCAAGTTGTTGCCCGCCGAAGAAAACATTTTGCGACAGAATCCGGCGGCTCACTCGCAAGATATCGATCCGAGTGAGACCAAAGAATGGCTCGACTCACTCGACTACATCATTGAGAGCAAAGGGGGCGATCGGGTTCGCTATCTCCTCTCTGCTCTTGAGAACCGCGCACATTCCCGCGGGATTGATTTGCCATTTGCGGCCAATACTCCTTACATCAACACGGTTCACGTCAGCCAACAGCCGGCTTACCCAGGCAACCGCGAATTTGAACGCCGTATCAAGAGCGTCATTCGTTGGAACGCCATGGCGATGGTGACTCGCGCCAATCGCGACTTCAGCGGTCTCGGCGGTCATATCTCGAGCTACGCATCGGCCGCGACCTTGTATGAAGTCGCTTTCAACCACTTCTTTCGCGGTCGCAGCAGCGGCTACGAAGGGGATCAAGTTTACTTCCAGGGTCACGCTTCGCCTGGTATCTATGCTCGCGCCTTTGTCGAAGGTCGTTTGAGCGAAAAGAACCTAGAGAACTTCCGTCGCGAACTGCAAGAAGAAAAAGGCCTTTCTTCTTATCCGCACCCTTGGCTGATGCCTGACTTCTGGGAATTCCCCACGGTGTCGATGGGCTTGGGGCCGATCTGCTCGATCTATCAGGCTCGCTTTAACCGCTACATGCAAGATCGCGGCATCAAAAAGACGGACGGCACGCGCGTCTGGGCCTTCTTGGGTGACGGCGAATGCGATGAGCCGGAAACCTTGGGTGCGATCAGCTTGGCGGCGCGCGAAGGCTTGAACAACCTGACCTGGGTCATCAACTGCAATTTGCAACGGTTGGATGGTCCGGTCCGTGGCAACGGCAAGATCATTCAAGAGCTGGAAGCGGTCTTCCGCGGCGCCGGCTGGAACGTGATCAAAGTGATCTGGGGCAGCGACTGGGATCCGTTGCTTGAAGCCGACCAATCCGGTTTGCTAGTCAAGCGAATGGAAGAGGTCGTGGACGGTCAGTATCAAAAATACGTCGTGATGCCGGGCTCCTACATCCGTGAGCACTTTTTCGGCAAGTATCCAGAACTGCTTGAGCTGGTTAAGAACTACTCGGACGAACGTCTCGAGAAAATGGTTCGCGGCGGCCACGATCCCGAAAAGGTATACACCGCTTACAAAGCGGCGGTCGAATGCACTTCTAAACCGACTGTTATTTTGGCCAAGACCGTCAAGGGTTACGGCTTGGGCGAAGCAGGCGAAGGTCGCAACGTCACGCACAACCAGAAGAAGCTCAACGAGAAAGAGCTCGGCGTCTTCCGGACTCGTTTCAGTATTCCGATCTCGGACGAAGAGGTGGTGAAAGCCCCCTTCTATCGACCGCCAGAAGATAGCGCCGAGATGAAGTACTTGGTCAAACGCCGTGAAGCGCTGGGCGGATTTATGCCGACGCGTCCCACGACTTGCCCCACGATGGAAGTTCCGTCGCTGGATGACTATCAAGAGTTCCTTGGTGATAGCGGCGGCAAGGAGCTGTCGACCACGATGGGCTTTGTCCGTCTGCTCAGCAAGTTGGTTAAAGACAAAAGCATTGGCAAAAACATCGTGCCGATCGTCCCTGACGAATCGCGCACCTTCGGGATGGAAGGAATGTTCCGCCAGATCGGGATTTATGCCCACGGCGGCCAATTGTATGAGCCGGTCGACTCTGATCAGCTGATGTTCTACAAGGAAGCGAAAGACGGGCAGATTCTGGAAGAAGGAATCACCGAAGCCGGCTCGATGTCGTCGTTTATCGCGGCTGGCAACGCCTATTGCCAACACGGTATCAATATGGTGCCGTTCTTCATCTACTATTCGATGTTCGGCTTCCAGCGCGTCGGCGACTTGATTTGGGCCGCCGCCGATACGCGGGCCAAGGGTTTCATGCTCGGCGGCACCGCAGGACGCACAACCCTCAACGGCGAAGGTTTGCAACATCAAGATGGCCATAGCCACTTGAATGCGATCGCCTTCCCGACGGTTCGCTCGTTCGATCCAGCGTTTGCTTATGAGACGACCGTGCTGATCTTTGACGGTATGAAAAAGATGTACGTCGATGGTGAAACCGCCATCTACTACATCACCGTTGGCAACGAAAACTACGCGATGCCGGCGATGCCTGAAGGCGCTGAAGAAGGAATCGTCCGCGGCATCTACAAGTTTAACTCGCTCGAAGCAAGCAAAGGCAAGACCCGCGTCCAGTTGTTTGGCAGCGGACCAATCTTGCGTTGCGTGTTGGATGCTCAGCAGATCTTGGCCGACAAGTACAACATCTCTAGCGATGTCTGGAGCGTCACTAGCTATACCGAGTTGCGACGTGACGCGCATGCTTGCCAACGCTGGAACATGCTTCACCCCTTGGAAACGCCGCGCAAGTCGTACCTAGAAGAAGTGATGGAAGGGGTCCAAGGACCGTTCATCGCGTCAAGCGACAATGTGCGAGCGTTGCCAGAGCAGATCCGCGATTACCTGCCAGGCGCCCTGTTCGCCCTTGGAACTGACGGCATGGGACGCAGTGAAACGCGTGATGCGCTTCGACGTCACTTCGAGATCGATGCGGCCTCGGTCGTGATCGCCACTTTGTACCAATTGTCACGCGAAGGCAAAATCGACGCCAAGAAGGTCGCTAAAGCGATCAAAGACCTCGATTACAATCCCGAAAAGATTGATCCCTACTTTGCGTAGGAGATCTTCGCGCACTCCCTATAAATCGATATCGACTCCGCCGGAGCAGCATCATGGCGACAGAAGTTAAATTGCCCGAACTGGGCGATGGCATTGAATCAGGCGACATTCTTTCGGTCTACGTCTCAGAAGGAGATGTCGTCACGAAGAATCAGAACATCCTGGAACTTGAGACCGACAAAGCGACTGTCGAAATCCCGACCACCGTCGCCGGCAAAGTGACCAAGGTCCATGTCAAAACCGGCGACGCGGTGCCGATTGGCGGCGCGTTGATCTCGGTCGAAGCATCGGATGGCGCCGCCAAGAGCGAATCGAAACCGGCCCCCGAGCCGAAGAAGGAAGAAGCCCCCAAGGCCGAAGCCAAAAAGACGGAGCCTGCTCCGAAAGCGGAAGCTCCCAAATCGGAACAGCCGAAAGCCGAACCGCCGAAACCGGCCCCGGCCGCCAGCAAGCCGGCTCCGACGCCGGAACCGGCCGTCACCTACGAAGCGCCGGTTGCTCGCGCCGCAGCTTCGTCGGAAGGCCTGATCTATCAAGAAGAAGACGACGTCCCGGCTGGTCCGGCGATCCGCCGCTTCGCTCGTGAAGTAGGGGTCGATCTGCGCCGCGTCAGTGGATCTGGCAACAATGGGCGGATTACGCGTGACGATGTGCTGGCCACGGTCCGTCAGCTCAGTTCCGGTGGCGCCAAAGGGGGCGCCGCAACCTTGACTGCGGTTGCTCCGGCCAAGGCCGATCAGCCATTGACGCCGCCGGCGGTTACTCCGCCCGGCGAGCAAGGGGAAGACGCTTACGGTCCGGTCCGCATCGAAAAGATGCCAAAGATTCGCAAGACGATCGCTAACCAAATGTTGTTGTCCTGGACCAGTGCTCCGCGTGTCACCAACTTTGACGATGCGGACGTCACCGCGCTCGAAGCACTGCGACAGCAAAGCAAAGACGACTATGCGTCGGCCGGCGTCAAACTGACCTCGATGGCCTTCCTGGTCAAAGCAGTCGCCTTGGCGCTGCGTAACAATCCAGCGATCAACGCCACGATCGACATGGAAAACAACCAGGTCTTCTACAAAGAATATGTCAACGTCGGCATCGCTGTTGATTCAGAACGCGGCTTGGTCGTACCGAACATCCGCAACGCTGATCGACTGGCGATTCCCGAAATCGCTCGCGATGTCCAGAAGCTCGCCGCCGATGTCCGTGGTGGAACCTTCAGCATGGACCAAATCCGCGGCGGCACGTTCACCATTAGTAACCTAGGCGCGATCGGCGGTACCTACTCGACCCCGATCATCAACGTCCCGGAAGTCGCAATCCTGCTAGTCGGCCGTTCACGCAAGCTGCCGGTCGTGGTCAACGATCAGATCGTCCCGCGAATGATGATGCCGCTGAGCCTGTCGTATGACCATCGCTTAGTGGACGGTGCAACCGCTGCTCGCTTCTTGAATGAGATCAAAACTTATTTGGAAGCGCCGAGCCGGTTGTTGTTGGCTCCGTAGTTTTGCGGTTGAATTCAAAGCTCCTAAAAGCTCGCCAATTTGGCGAGCTTTTTTTGCTAGTTCTCTATCCCGTTTTCTTGTTCACTTTGTGATATTTCTTGCACGATGTCTTCGATTTCGCGAAGAACTTCCTTGGCGCGGTCGGCCCTGGTTTGCGGTTTCTCCAATTTTGGGGAGGTCATTGGCCATGGGAAGCGAACGATCAAGTCGGATTTCAGTTCGTCTTGATCGCGGAATTCTTCATCACTCCATTCGCCACGTTGAATGTCGCCGGAGAGAGAATCGCCGTTGTTATCAATGCCGCTTAAGTAGCGACTATAAAGTAGGAAGCCATCGCCTCTCTTTTGATACTGTAAGTATTCAGCGCGACGATAAAGATCTACGAGCATTGTCGGCTCAATCCAATTCTGCAACTCATGAAGAGACGACGGGTAAGCGTCATGCTGTGCGTGGAATTGTTCTAACGCAATTGTGACCAGGAGCAGTTGGCGGTTTTGCTGGACTCGATATTCGGCAAGCTTAAATGCTCGAATCGTGTACAGTTCATTTGCGATCATCAGATCAGCAACGTATTCCCCTCGCACCGATTGGCTGAGAGTCGCGCCGGTAGTTGGCCACGACTCGTTCCATCGATTCCAATCGCTTCGCATCTGCTCCATGAGACGGTCATAAGCCGGTGTAAACTTCTCTGGAGCGGCAAGGTTCAGTATCGGAACGATGCGATCCAGCCAAGAGTTGATTCGGACAAGCGCTGAGTTCTTGTCAAACGGCAGAGCCAACAACAGTTTTGGGCCAGGTGTCGCGTCATCTAGAAGAAGCTCTTGCTGAAACGCCGAATGGTGATATGCGGCAGTTTCGAGCATCAACAGACGCTGAAATTTATTGACCGCCTGTGATGCCGAGACAATCGGCCTGAATCTATTTAAGAACACCTCGATACTTTTCAGTAACTCGCTATCGCAGTCTCCGCTGGCAAGCATTATTTTGGTGTGAAAAATAGCGACACCCTCGATCGCTAAACAAGTGAGTGTTTCGGCAAGGGACGGTTGTTTAGAGCATTGCCGTGACAAGAGAAAGATGGTTTTGATGTCGCGCCATGCGGAGCGGGGTTGCTTTTCTCCC
Organism: Blastopirellula sp. SH421; assembly: GCF_057808535.1. NCBI lineage: Bacteria > Pseudomonadati > Planctomycetota > Planctomycetia > Pirellulales > Pirellulaceae > Blastopirellula > Blastopirellula sp. SH421. Next base: position 5,138,476 of record NZ_CM173712.1, on the reverse strand, counting down.
ACGTACATCAAGGCCCGCATCGCCAGGCAACGAGCGGCGAAACGGTGTCGCTGTACGCGATCAAGCATTTGCGAACTCATCGTCGCCGCCGATGTGTCCTCATCGCCAAATGGCAGATAGAAGTGGTCATGGTTCTCGATTTGATGCAGTCGATCGAGATGCTCTTGTTGATCGTCGACCCAAGCAGCACAAGGGGGAAGCTGACTTCGCTTCCAGGGGAGTTTTGTCGCGTCCCAAAGATAGAATTGAGGATCGAAGGCGTACGTTTCCTGGTCACTCAGATCAAGTTCCCATTTATCGCTGGCCCACTCAGTGATTCGCTGCAGGTATTTCGGCGAGACGAGGAAGTCCTGCAAGCCATCCGATTCCGGCTCAAGAATTCCCAATTCGCGACACAGGGCTGATCGAAATTTATGCGTGGAGTAATCGGTGTCCCAAGTCGACTTCAATATCGGCACGGCGGAGTTATTCTCGGCCTTAACGCCTGCCTTGCGGTGTTTCAAGAGTGCGCCAACATAATCCACTCTACCATCTTCCGTCAGCGGACCCGTTAAATACGTCGTATCACGAGATACAACGATCCGACGCGCTGGCCCGAAAATGGACCATGCGATAAAGCTGACGAACAAAAACAGCGTGCTGCTAAAGACAATCCATTTTGTTTTCGCTTTTTGGAACATATCATCCCGTGGGAATAAGAATTCGCTGTTTTTTCTTTGGCCGGCGATTAATCGACGTCAGATACCACTTTCGTTAGCGGCTTTTTAAGTTCAATCGAAATGGGCATCGGGAACCGAACAACCAAGTCCGTTGCTTCGTCGCCGGGATAGCTCCGGTAGACGCCATCATCAAGCCATTCCCCGTCTTGGATATCGAAGCCAGAATCGCCGTCGTCATCGGTTCCGTCGATAAACCGGCTGTAAAGTAAGAAGCCGTCGCCGCGACGTTCGTATCGCAGCAGCTTGCCTGAGAGGTAGATATCTTCCAGCAACGTCGGATCGATACGTGTCGCTAGTTCACTCAGCGTAGGAGGATATTCGTCGTGATCTACATGGTATTTCGCCAGTGCGATTGTCACTAGCAGCAAGTTGTAATTTTGCCGTGTACGGAACTCGTTCTGCTTGTAAGTGAAATTAGCGACGCTCCATCCGGCGTGGGTTACATCGGCGATGTAGACGCCGCGCGTTGATTGACTGAGCGTCGCTGCCGCTGACCAGCGCCATTGGTTCCATGCGTCCGCGTTCTGGGTGAAGTCCGCTTCGAGTTGTTTGGCTGCTGTGGCAAAATCGGCGGGCTGTTCGATTTGCAGAATTGGGAGGATGCGATCGTAAGCCTGATTAATTCGCTGGAGGGTTTTGTTTTTGTCGTAGGGCCACTTGAGTAACTGGATCGGACCAGGCGTCGGTGGCGGCGGCGTGCGGTCGAACAAGACGAAGTAATCTTCGATATGGTAAGCGGCGTTGTACAAGGTCAGCGGTCGTTCGAAATCTTGAGCAATCTCTGCGGTGGTGGGAGACGGTTTTAGTGCGGCGAAAAATTGTTCCATCTCATTCAGCAATGGGCCATCGCATTCGCCGTAAGAAATCAGCTGGCATAGTTGGTTGCTCGCAAACGCCTCGAGAGCGCTGCTCATCACCAGATCAACTCCCGAGGGCGAATTGGGATAAAGCCGAGCGATGACGAACGCCGTTTTCAGATCGTTCCAGGCTAGTTGCGGCTGGCGTTCGCCTGCGTACATATTTGCTCGCCGAACCAATGCGCGAGCCGCCGTGCGAAGGGGAAGCGCGCGGTGGTAATTCGTGAGCCGCTGGGCGTTGTCTGACGCACCTTCGACGATTGCCGGGAGGTCGAACTTGCTGTCGCTCGTGATCCGATGCAAGCGGTCCAAATTCGCCTGTTGCGAATCAACCCAATGCGCCAACGGCGGCAGTTGTTCACGACGCCAGGGAAGAGTGCTGGCGTCGTCCAAATAGAACCTGGGATCAAAAACATATTTATGGGAATCACTCAGATCGATTCCCCACTTCTCGCTCGCCCATTCGGTAATTAACTTCTGGTAGAACGGCGAATCATAAATTTCTTCCAAGCCGACTTGGGTAGGAAGGGGGAAGCCTAGTTCTTGGCACATCTGCGATTGTTCGCTAGACGAAAGTTTGCCTGGCCAGGTAGAGAGCAATAGCGGGATGGCGGCGTTGTTTTCAGGCGTAACGTCGGACTTCCGTTGCCGGAGGATCTCGCCGACGTAGTCAACTTTTCCATCGGCAGTCAACGGCGATGTCAGATAAGTCGTCTCACGCGAGACGACTAGCCGGCGAGCCGGTCCAAACATCGACCAGGCGAGCATCGCGACAAACAAGGCCAGCCCGCCGCCGATCACCGCCAGATAGGTTTTTAATTTTCGGGACATGCCGACTTGCGATAAGAGTTTCGTTCTCTGCTATTCGAGCGGCAGGCGAGAATCTTGTCGATCAAAAATCCCTAATTCCCCAGCGTCAACGGCCAGACCAACGGAATCATCACCAGCGCCGTCGTCGCCACGATCAAGGCTAGCGGGATGCCGGCTACCAGATAATCGCGCGGCTTATAACCGCCGGGACCCATCACCATTAGGTTGGTTTGATAACCGATCGGCGTCAGGAACGAGAGGGATGCCGCTAGTGCGATCGCCATAATGAAGGGACGCGGGTTCAGGTCGCCTTCGATCGCTACAGCGATCGCGATTGGTAATAGCAGCGCGGCGACAGCGGCGTTGGTGATCATTTCGGTAAAGATCATTGCGAGTAGATAGATCACGATCAGCAGCAGATAGGGACGCGGGCCGACGATTTGCACTAGCGTTTCAGCGATCATGTTGGCGGCGCCGCTTTGCCACAGGGCGCTCCCTAAGCCAAGTGCCGACGCAATAGTGACCACTACCTGCAAGTCGATCGCGGCTCGCGCATCGGACGATTTCACGCATTGCAGCAAGACCATCAGCGCCGCGATCGATAACGACGCGATCGCCGGATCGGCCACGCCTCCGCCGCCAAACAGGGACGCGAGCGTCATCCATAAGATCAGCACGGCCATCAAGCCGGCCGCCAGCAGGGCGCGATCATGTCGCCGTGGTTCGGCGCCTTCGACGCTGCTAACCAGGTAAAAATCGCGGCTGTTGCGATGTTGGGCGATAAAGTCACCGCGCGTTTGCAATAACAACGTATCGCCGGGCTCCAGTTCAATATTGCCGATCTTGTTGGTCAGCCGCATCCCATTACGATGGACAGCGATGACCGCGGCGTTGTAAAGGGCGCGGAAATTCGCCTGACGAACGGTGCTGCCGATCAGCGGCGAAGTGCGTGACAGCACGACTTCGGTCAGGTGACGTTGTTGCCTTGAGGGAGGATGAAACTCATAGGTTTGATCGGCAGCCGGAACCAATCCAGGGATTTTCTCAAGATCGACGATCGTAGAGACGACGCCGGTAAAGACTAGTCGATCGCCGCTACGGATTTGATCCTCCGGCGCAACCGGCGTCAGAATATCTCCATTGCGATCGATCTCAATCAGATAAAGACCATGCAGATTGCGCAGCCCTGCTTCTTCCACCGTTTTGTTGACTAGTCGGCATTCTGGCTGGACCTGCATCTCGACCAGATACTCGCGGCGTTGATCCCCCAGTTGCTCGATCAAATCAGGCGAACCCGGCAGCAACTTCTGACCCACGAACATCAAAAAGAGCGTACCAGCGATCGCACAGGGAAGCCCGACCATGCCAATCTCAAAGAATCCCATGGGGGCGACTTGCGGCAGCGCCGCTTTTCGGGGTGCGATGGCCTCCAAGTTGAGCGGCGTTTGTTCTTCGAGATGAGCGACTTCGGCTTGCATCGCCGTGTAGCTCAGACGCAATTGATCATTGACGACCAGCGTAGTGCTGGTGCCGATCAACGTGCAGACGCCTCCCAGGATGGTCAAGTAGCTGAGCGGCAGCAGCAGTTTGGACGGCGAGAGATTACGTTGACGGCACCAATCGATCAGCACCGGCATCATCATCGCAACCAGCGCCGTATTCAAGATGAACGCACTGCTGGCCACGATCGGACCAGCGATACGACGCAGGGCCGAGCTTTCAGTCTTCACATCGCCCAACAGCAAATTACCGACCCAATCCAGTACGCCGGTGCTACGCAGCCCGGCCGCGACAACCAGCAAAGCGCTAATCGCCAGGACGGCGCGACTTGCGAAGCCAGAGATCGCAACGGCCGGCGCCAGGACACCGGTCAGGACCAAAAAAACCAGCGCTAGCAAGAACAGCAGGTCAATCGGGATACGGCGAGTCACTTGGAGCGTGACAAAAACACTTACCGTTGTCGCAATAGCGAGCCAAGGATGCAGAAATTCAGGAACCATTCAATCAATGTTGGCGACAGGTCAGGCGGAGTGCTAGGCAAGTGATGATTCTGAGGCTTCCAGCGCCGCTTGGGAATGCGGTACCGCTAAGAGGAGTCAACTCTTCAGGAATCGATCCATTGTAAACGGTAAATCGAGAAACATCGCCTTCATATCTCGCATAACCTGCATCTCTCCTAGTTATCCCTGCTTGCCTGGCGATTCACGTAACAATTGGTCGATACGAAATCTGTCACGCCGAATACGGGCTACCGCGAACGGATCTTCGCGGGCCCTCTGAAGATACAATCAACCTATGCCCCCGCTGGAGACAACGGATGTCGTTCTTGGGCCTACGCTCGCTTAGCGTCCTGCTGGTTTGCATCCCCACCCTTACTTTTGCAGACGAATTGCCGGGACCCTGCAACTTTGCATCTTACGAATCTAGTCCGTCGGCGTATTCTGCCGTCGAGACTCCCATTTCGGATTACGCCCAAACCGACTGGGTAAACAAGGCAATCCGCGATTGCTTAGAGCCCAATCGGACCAAGCCATGCGGTGAAAGCCGCTTCGCCATCAATGCGGCGAAAGACCACCGCGGCGATCATTCTTTGAATTCCGAGCGCTACGAACTAGAAATTTCGTGGGAAAAAGTGAGCGAGCTCTTCTGGGAGAGTCCTGAGAATCCTTCCGATTTTCGCTTAGCTCAATTCGACTTTCAGATCAAAAGTCTGATTTCGCGCTCTTTGGCTGGCTGGTTGCCGGCGCCAATTGTTGCTGCCGAAACGGTGACAGAGCAGGAACTTGCTGAGCTGGAAGAGTTTATTCTGGATGAAGAATATGCCGATCTTGTCGCCGCTCAGCCGGTGATTGCACAACAAATCCAAGATGATTGCCCGCCGATTTCGCCAGTCGTTGAGCATTTCACGCTCGATCCAGCGAATATCGATGCTTTAATGGTTGACGAAGTTCTCCGCCTGCTCAATGACGAAGCTGCCCCTCTGACGGATGAAGAGATCGCCTATCTCTCTTCGGGCCCAGCCGACTTTGTCAACTCGCTCGATCCTTATGGTTATTCAGAATACAACGATTATCTAGACGAAGAACCGAGCGAGACGTCGCGGCCAGAGCAAGGTGCTGCCTGGACCATTGCGATCACGAAGCCACTGCTTGCAGTAGTGCACAGCACCGAAGAGGGGGTTCGGTGGCTAGGAGCCCTGGATATCTCGGGGCCGATGAAAGCAGCCCGGCGTGCCCATCAAGAGCGTGAGATTCGTAGCTATCGGACGGCCGAGCGTCAGGTCCTTGAACGTTGGGATGCGGTGATTGATGGATTCCAGCTGGTTCGCTAAGGGGGTGTCGACCTAGCGGATATCGGTATTTCAAGAGCCGGCGCGAGAGGATGCCGGTTCTCCGGAAATGTTAATCCAGCTAAACTTGCGACAATCGGTAGATTTTTGTAGCCTCTATTTCAGGCAGGAAATAGAATACAAGCTCAGTTGCGGTATGCAATTCTGCGCCTTCAGTAAACCGCATCTGCTACAACAGTGGTTATTCACTGGAACAGGGAATAACCTCTTCGACACATCCTTTCGACGGTTTTGGAGTCTGAATATGCCCATAGGTGAGCGCATGGCACGATGCGTCCTCGCATCGCTTGCAATCTTGTTGGGTTCAAGCATCGGGGGCCAAGTCCTGGCCGAAGAGTCGAAGCTTGCCACCTACGAAGCGACCGGCGGACAAACCTACTTTGCGATGAGTATTTCTCCGGGCGAGAATCTCAAAGCCGCACCAGGCGAAGTCGTGGTTATTGTCGATACGTCGGCAAGCCAAACCGGCATCTATCGTGAGGACTCTCTTAAAACGCTGAAGGCGTTTCTGGCGTCGCTCTCACCGCAGACACGCGTCAAAGTGATGGGCGGCGATTTGCATGCAGTCGCGATGAACGACGGATTTGTGGCTCCGACCGGTGCTGAAGCAGATGCTGCGCTGGCCAAGTTGGCAAAGCGAGCTCCGCTTGGTTCGACCGATCTGCCGACGATGTTGACAGAAGCCGCTTCGCAATTTGAAGGCAATCTTCAGACTCCCCGCTCGATTGTTTACTTGGGAGACGGAGCCAGTCGTGCTCGAGCGTTGGAAGACGCCGAACTGAAGAACGTGGTTGGTGCTTTGACCAAGGCGCGAGCTGCAGTCAACGCATTCGCGATCGGGCCTCAGCGTGACATCCAATTGTTGGCCGTCTTGGCCAATCAAACCGGTGGCGTTGTGATCGCAGACAGCAACGAAGCGGCGTCGGTTGATGTTGGCGCTTTGATCGCTGCGGCTGCAGAGACGCCTGTGATTTGGCCGACCGATGTCAAATTTTCGAGCAATGTCTCTGCCGTCTATCCGAAACAAACTCCTCCGCTACGTGGAGATCGTGACACGATTGTAGTGGGCGAACTAGCGAAACCTGGCGACGTAACCGTCAATTTGACCGGCACGTCCAATGGCAAAACAGTTCAGCTCGATTTTTCCGCCAAGCCAGAACCTTCAGACGATCAGGCCTATCTGCCGCAATTGATAGAGCTCGCCAAAAAAGATGACGGAATGAGCTTGCCGACGGTGGGTTCGGTGGGTTTGCGAGAAACGGCTCGCGTGATGCTCGCCTCGGCCAATACCTTCTCGAAAATGAGCAGCCAAGCGCTCGCGACTGGTGATGCGGTAGGAGCACAGCGCCTGGCTGACGCAGCCCTGCAACGGGACCCAGCGAATCCGCAAGCGGCGCTCGTCAGAAAAGCGGCCACATCGCAACTCGGCGACGCGGACTCGCTGCGCATGGTCAACGCCCAGTCTCAGCCAAGTGTTGACTTGGATGCGGATGAGGGGAACTTTTTGAACGAAGTTCAACGTCAACAGATTCGCCAGGCGGAAGTGATCAAGATTGAAGTCGAAAACGCGTTGGCCAATGCCCGTGAACAGATGGGCGTTCAGCCTGCGATGGTGAAAGACTCGTTGAAGCTCTTGTTGGAAAGCGTTGATCGTGCTCCAGAATTGCAAGCCGACGTCCGACGCGGTCTGCGGAACAAGATCGTCAGCGCCATTCAGATGGCGGACCGACGTGCGGTTCAGGTGGAATCTGAACGTCTAGAGCGTGACGAAAACGCCGCAATCGCCGCCGAACGTATTCGCATTACCGAAACGTTGTTTCGGGACGAAGAACGGGTGCGTAGCATCATGGAAATGTTCAACGCACTGATGCAGGAAAACAAATTCGTGGAAGCGGAAGAAGCGGCCTTTGCGGCTCGCGAGATTGATCCGCGAAATTTGGCCACCCACAGCGCCGTTTACAATGCCGAGCTGGTTGGCAATTTCTATAACATCGAACGGATTCGTGAACGCCGCTACAAAGGGGTGATCGATACGTTGTGGCTGGTGGAAGAGTCTCACGTTCCGTTCCCCGATGAACCGCCGATCGTTTACCCCGATCGTCAGTTCTGGGAAGATATCACTCGCCGACGCAAAAAATACTCTTCGGTTGACTTAGCAACAACCGGTGACGCCGAGAAGAAGATTTTTGAGCAGCTCAACGAGCCGACCAAGATCGCCTTTATCGACACGCCGTTGACCGAAGTCGTGGAATACTTGAAGACGTTGCACGGCATCGAAATTCAATTGAACAACCGCGCTTTGGAAGACGTTGGTCTTTCGGCGGACGTGTTGGTGACGCGCAATCTAGAAGGGATCAGCCTACGTTCGGCGCTCCGCTTGTTGCTGAAAGAACTAGAACTCACCTATATGGTCGCCAATGAAGTGTTGGAGATCACAACTCCTGAGGACGCTGAATCACAGCTAGTGACCAAGGTTTATCCGGTCGCGGACTTGGTGATGCCGATTCCCTCTGGCGGCGGTGGTTTCGGATCGAATAACCAAGGTGGCGGCATTGGTGGCCAGGGTGGTCAGCAAGGCGGCGGCGGTTTTGGTGGCGGTCAGCAAGGGGGCGGTGGTGGTGGTGGTTTCTTTGCTGTCGAGGATGAAAAAGCTGTCTTAAAATTGGGGCCGACCGTCGAAGCGGAAGCCGAAGTGAAGACCTCAATCGAAGCGGCGCCTGTGAAAACAGTTCCCGCGATCGAAGCCCAGCCAGAATTGAAATTGGAAATTCGCGAAGGCGAAACTCGCAGTGCTGCTTGGGATCGCTTGCTGGAAGCGGGCGCTGACGTTCCGGCCGCGGAAGTTCGCACGGAAGTTCGTCGCATGATGGCTGCAAAGCAATATGACGAAGTGACCGCGCTGATTCAATCGTTCCTGCGTCATGGGCAACCGCAGTCGTGGATGTACGAAGCGCTAGGGATGGCGATGCAACTAAATCATGCTCCGCCAGAAGATATCGAACGCAGCCTGATGTCGGCGATCGATTTCAGTTCGGGCCCCGAGCACATGCTCTACGTTGCAATTTATATGACTCGAGTTGGGCTGGATGAGCGTGCCCTCAAATTGTTCCAAGAAGTCGCCAAGATCGAACCGCTTCGTCCTGAGCCGTATGCTTTGGGCCTATCGGCCGCCAAGCGATTGGATGATTTTGATGGTATCCGTTGGGCCTGTGTGGGCGCTCTGAAACAAGCCTGGCCAACCGAAAGTGTGAAAATCAAGACCGATGCCTTCCTCTCGGCGAAAGCGGCTCTAGCTCGCTTGCAGCAAGAGGGGCGACTCGATGAAGCGAAAGCATTTAGCCAAGAGCTGAACGAAGCTTTGGTTCGAGACTGCATCGTGAAAGTCACTTGGACCGGCGATGCGGACCTCGATATCGCGGTGGAAGAACCGAGCGGCACGGTCTGTTCGATTCGCAATCCACGCTCGATTGGCGGCGGCGTGCTCCTGGGAGACGCAGCTTCTTCTTTGAACCAACAAGACGACAAAGGTTTCTCCGAGACTTACGTTTGTCCCGTCGGATTCCCAGGTGAGTACAAGCTGCTCATCCGTCGGATCTGGGGTGAAGTGACCGCCGGCAAAGTGACCGTCGACGTTTATACCTCGTATGGCGCGAAGCAGCAGAATCACCTACGTGAACAAATTCCGCTCGGTGATACGGCCGCGATTGTTAACTTCACCTTGAAAGAAGGTCGTCGCACGGACAGCCTAGAAGAAAGCCAAGTGCAAGTCGCCGCCAAGGCGCACGCCGAAATGGGGCGAGCCGTCTTGGCTCAAGCGCTCGATAGCTACTCCGATTCGTACAGCTCCGAAGCGTACAATACGGACCGTGAAGAAGTGGCCAACACACGGCCCTTCATTCGCAATCGCAGCGGGGTGGGTTTCCGGCCGGAGATCACGGTCTTGCCCGAAGGCATTCAGTTTACGGCTTTCGCAGTGATCTCTGCAGATCGTCGTTACGTTCGCTTCACCGGCTTCCCAAGCTTTACGGGTATCGGTAACGTCACGACGTTCAACATTGGTTCCGGAGACTTCAATACGATTGAATCTGGCGCCGGTAATAACTAAGCGTTACGCAACGCTTTCGCGAATCAGGCCGGGTGCTGCGTCGAGCGAAAGCTCGTCGTAGCTACCGGCCTTTATTTTTTCCCAAGCGATCGCCCCCATCACCGCATTATCGGTGCACAGGGCGAATGGGGCGATGATCAACTCGATCTGGTTGTGATCCGCCATCTGTTGCAATGCATCGCGTAATCGTCCATTCGCCGCGACTCCGCCGCCGACGCACAATCGACCCCGTCCGGCTTTGCGGATCGCCAACTCGGCCTTGCCAACCAAGCAATCAACGACCGCTTGCTCAAAGCTAGCCGCAATATCTGCGCGACGCTGATCTGAAATTTCAATCGCCGAAAAATCAGGGCGGCCAGGCCCTGCGATTTCGTAGCGAACTGCAGTCTTGAGACCGCTAAAGCTAAAATCAAGACGGGAAGTATCTTGCAGAAAGGGCCGCGGAAAAGGAATGGCACGCGGATCACCGCTGGCTGCACACCGTGATATCGAAGGGCCGCCAGGGTAGGGAAGTCCAAGCATCGATGCAACTTTATCGAACGCTTCGCCTGCCGCATCGTCGATCGTTCCGCCTAAGGGAACAAAGTCAGCAGGACCAAGGCAATCATAAAGACTCGAATGCCCGCCGCTGACGATTAGCCCCACGCATGGAAAAATGTCACGCCCCGCAGATAGTCGACATGCATAAATGTGCCCATGCAGGTGGTTGACCCCCACTAGCGGCACTCCTAGCGACCAAGCAAGCGTCTTAGCGACCGATACCCCCACCAGTAGCGATCCGGCCAGGCCCGGCGTGTGAGCCACCGCAATCGCGTCGATATCGTTGAGCGTCAGCTTGGCCTGAGCGAGAGTTTCGTCAATTACCGGCATGATTCGCTCTAGGTGAGCTCGCGCGGCGATTTCGGGAACGACTCCATGAAATCGCTGGTGTAGTTTCTCTTGAGAAGCGACGACGCTGGCGAGCGGCTGGAGGTCGTCATTGATGATTGCTGCAGCCGTTTCGTCGCAGGTAGACTCGATCGTCAACAGATTCATGGGCCGTAGCTGGATTATTGGGAAGGGACAGGTTCCGCCAGCTTCGATTCTAAGTATTCAATCCCTTTCGCCAACACCGGGTCAACTTCGGCAAGCGGCTGTTCTGGCTCCGGCGGGTGGGGAACAAGCGTTCGCAGATCGCGAAATCGTCGATAGTTCTGCAAAGCGGCGAGTTGCTTGGGGGTCATCTCAACTTCCATCCCAGGCGAGGGAGAAACTCCCCATTCGTCAGAATCCTTGGCGTCGGCCAGGCGATGGATATTTTTCCCACTGGGCCGATGGTAGCTGGCGGTCGTCAGCTTCATCGCACTTTTGCCCTCTTCTAGATCAATGATGTTTTGCACGCTCCCTTTGCCCCACGTTCGCTGGCCGATCACCACTGCACGGTCATGGTCTTGCAGGCAAGCCGAAACGATTTCACTAGCGCTGGCGCTAAAATGGTCCACCAACACGGCAACCGGAACGTCAACAAGGGTCGTATCCGCGACTGCGCTCCATTCCCGCTTCGGAGTGTTGCGGCCTTCGACGCTGACGATTTTTCCACTACTGATGAAACGATCCGAGATTTCGATCGCCGCACTGAGCAGTCCGCCAGGATTGGAACGCAAGTCAACGATGAGCCCGCGGATTTCGGCAGCTTTTAATTGTTGCAAGACAGTAGCGAACTCTTCCGCTGTATTGCGGCTGAAGATGGTAATACGAACGTAGGCGATCTTCTGGTCATGGTCATAAATATAATCCCAGTCACTGTTCTCCAGGCGTTGATCGCCGAGCACGGTTTGTAACTGAATCATTTCTCGCTGCAAATCAACCGTTTCCGTCTTAAATTCAGCCGGATGATAAATCACAAGCGAGACGGTCTCGCCGGCTTCTCCCTTCAGGTTCTGAATCGCATCATCGATCGTCATCCCTTTGGTGCTCTGTCCATTGATCTCTAAAATCCGATCGCCGGCGCCAAGGCCAGCATCATAGGCAGGGCCCCCCACCAAAGGACTGGCGACAATCAACTGACCGTCGCGAGAATCAATCTGGATCCCGATGCCACCAAATTGCTGGTCAATATTGGTACGAAATCGAGCTAGTTCTTCTTGGGGGATATAAGTCGAATGAGGATCAAGCTCGGTGATGACCCCACGAATCGCCGCTTCAATCAACTTACGGCGATCCAGCTTTTCGACGTAGTTACGATCCACTTGGTCCAGCGCATCGGCGAACATCTGAATTAGTTCGACATAATCGTCATCGATTTCGGCATACGGACTGGGCTGCGCAGCCGTCGATTTGCTAGGAACCGGACCAGCAGCCGAGGCCAACGGCGCCAAAGAGCAGAGCGATGCAATCGCAATACAAGCGGGAATTTTCCACATGGGCGTAACTACTCGCAGGGCATGCATACCGGGAAACAAGAGAACGCGAACAGTAATCACGAACTTGTTGAAGTATAGAGCAGGCCGGTAGTTACGGCAAATCATAGAGGACAGCAATCGGCAGGGCTCACATCAAGCGGCATGGTGTAGGCCATGGATAGCAAGCTCTTTGCGGCTTTAGCCCGAGAATTTGATGGGATCAAGTTCAGCTTCATTCTCCAGTGTTATCGTTGCACTAATTACGACTTTTCACCGAAGATCTCGCAGTTCCCATTCATGCAACGAGTAGCAAGAAAAAGGAAGATTACATCACAGACCAAGCGACTGGGGGCCACTGACGTGGGGGGGAATTAGGCTGCATGCTTTTTGCTTTGCCCGCGTTGGCAGAAATAGGAGATTGCCCGCACAAATCGTTTCAAGAGAGGCCGCCGCTTTCCCCAAAGATGCTCAATCGGCAGGCCTATCGCCGCTTCTTCCAGTGTCCATTGAGTATAGGCTAAGCCGTGTAACCACTTGGTCCTGTCAGGCATATTAGGTGTCTCGATCTTCCGAAGGTCCTTGTTCAGCAGTGAGTATCCCATTGCTCCCGGATCGCATACGAAAGTCGGAACGCCTGCCAAGGTTGCCTCGACGCCAGCGTTTGAGTTGAATGTCACCACCGCCCAAGCGTTTTGTAGGTCTTCGGAAAGACTTCCAGCTTTTGACAAGATAATGTCAAGTCCGTTATCCGCCATATTGATCGCGTTTGTGGCAAGAGGGTGCGGACGGAAAATAATACGTCGTGTGGTAAGTTGCTGCAGTGTGCGGGCCGTATTACGGCACCAAGCCACGTGATCAACATGTTGAACCGAAGCATCCCAAGGGACTTGTCCACAGAGAACAACATGATCTCCCGAGGTTCGCCAAGGAGCGACATCCACGTTAAGCTGTTTCCACCGACCGTCTGGGCTGTAGCGATTGAAATATTCTGCCCGCCCATTCAAGCCTCCCCAGCCAATCATGAAGTAGCGATCACGATGAATGAAACCTCTTTCGATGACAAGATGATTATTCTTTGACGATACGCGGCTGTGCTTGGCAATAACTTCACCTACCATGCGGCCGCGTACTGTTCGTTGTTTCGCGACCCCAAAGGTTATGGCGAATTTACAAGGACGGTATCCCTTTTCAAGAGAATAGATTGTATGTGGGATTTGGCGGAGATTTAGTCCTTCTGCGACGGCATGCAACGCTTCTACATGCATCGCCGGTTCTTTGGGGACAAATATTCCAAAAGACTCCATGTCGTGATGCTCCGATCTCGCTATATTCTACGGAATCACCTCAGGCTGCCGTTCGTTGGCAGATCGCAATGATGAACTTGCCATTCGTCCCTTCTTCAATTTCAGGGTTGGCTCCGCTCCGCTGGCATAGCCAACTCTTGACCTGTAGCTGATGTTTCTCCAGTGCCTCAGCAAGTTCGCCAGGACGAAAGTGGCGAAAGTGAAATGGATTTACCGGTTCCTGTAAGTGAGGTCTCACTTCTTCATTCGGCGTGGAAATAATCAGGAAGTCACTCCATTCAGAAAACTTCTTGATAGCAGCGTCGTAAAATTCAACATGCTCGATAAACTCAAAGCACACGACCGCATCGACGTGAACTCGAGGTTCAAATTCTAGTAGATCGGTTTTGTGATAGGTGATATTGGAGCATTGCCAATTCTGTTGATAGAGTTCATGTGCTTCGTCGCTAATTTCTACCGAAATAACGTTTTCCACGTACTGGGCTAGCATCCATGAACCGTAGCCAACTCCACACCCAGCGTCGATTACTGTGCCTGTTTTTCCCCGACGTTTCAATTCGGCGATCGCTAGTTCGTACCGAAGTCGATGGTCAGGGCGGACTTCATTCAGAGTGGTCGCCATTTGACGCTCGGACATGGTTCTATTCCTCGAATATAGATGACTGACTATCCGCCGAATGGCGCGCTTTCTACACTTTTAAAATTTCAAAAGACAGGAGAGAACCATTCTTTTAGGCCGGCTCAAGCATCAATCTCGGATTCGGCAAAAAAATACCCAAGTCGCTTGGTCCTGTCGAGATCAATAAAAATACATGCATAACTGAGAGGACTGGATGTCCCATAAACGCACCATCTCATGCTCTCCTTAATGAATCGGGACAGCATTGCAACTGTCTGGCTGGAGACCAGTTGGGAGATAGAGATTTGTGGCAGATTTCGACGATTGACGTGAGTTGTGATCTAAGCGACTCGGCTCTTCGGAAGCAAAAATTCTCGGTGTAGAACTGGGGGTTTTCGAGCCGTAGCGATTAAATGGCAATCATCGCTTGCATTGGGATGAATCTTGCGGCGTTGAATTTGCTTATCGCTAAACCGATCGAATGAAATTTGGATGTCTTCAAAACCTGCCTGAGCAAGGAAATATCGCATCGAATCTGCGGTAAAACCCGATTTATGAACATCCCAATACGATTGATTGTATTCTGCGGAAGTAGGATCGCACTCCCGTTGCCAGCCGAAGAGTCCTGCGAAGCCCCAGCGAGCGTCTGAGTATCGATCGTCAAACTCCTCGTCATTCCATTTCGCTCGTCGCCACTGCTCCAAAGCAAACGCCAGATTGGGGACCTCGATTCGCAGTTGACCGCTAGGACTAAGCGCATCATGCCAATCCCTTAGGGTGACTTGAACTTCCCTTAGTGTTAGGTGCTCAACCATATGCCGACTGTAAATTTCTCCGAGATCATCGCAAAATTGGGATACCTCCCAAGCTCTGCAGGCTAAATGAACATGTGCCAAAGGCCGGATGTCACAGCCATAATATCCTTCAATCTGGTCCTCCCCACATCCAACATACAATTTTGAACCTGTCGGAATTGATCCTCGTATCTGAGGCTTATATCGAGGATGCAAATCGTACCCAAATAGGGAGACTAATTTACTTAGAAGGAAGGTTAGCATGCGACGAAATTCCTTGAGATTCCGAGGTTCATCTGGCACGATTAGAAATCTTGCGTCGCCATGTCCGTTCCTGGGAAGTTGCCGGTCCAAAAATTGCCGAGAAAAAGATAAAGTTAAGTTTTATGTTACGTAAGGTGAAGTTTATAAATCAAACTGAACTACTGAGGAATAAGTGTTTAGAGGGCGAGCCTCTTGCTCGATGTCAGAAATCGGCGGGTTGTGCCGCTTAGTTACTTGTTTGTAGCTACCGTAGAACTTCGACAACGGCCCATTGAAACCACCCGCGATAGAGCGGTTTCACCGCTCGGTCGTAGGTGTCGAGCCATTCTTCGAAGGCACGCCACTCATGTTCTCGCCATGAGGTGTATTGCGAGATGTGCGACCCCTTTCCCTGGTACTGCTCAAATTCACGAAAATCGATCAAGTCATCGAATCGAATAATGGTGCCATGCAGAATGCCGTCGTTGAGGATGGAGAGAACTGTTTTGGTGCTTGAATAAAGGTCACAATCTAGGTGTAGAAACGAGATTGGAACGCGATTTTGTTCCCGCCAACCGGGTAGCGTATCATCGAAGAAACCTTTTATGAGGCGAACGTTTTCGCGAACCTCAGGTAAACTGCCATGCAGGTGCCATTTTGTCATTTTGCGATAGATTTTACTGCCGAGATCCCAGTCCTCCGGAAGGCCCTCAAAGCTATCAAAACCATGGATTGTCTGATCCGGCTACAACTCTGCCAGATTGTTGATCGACTTGCCGTCAAAAACTCCGAACTCAAGCATCTGCCCTGGAATGAGTTCAATGTTATCTTTGAGGTATTCGAGGGACACATTAAACATGTCCTGCATGTTATCTTCGTGATCGAGCAGTTTTGCGTTTTGAAACTCTGATAACATGTTTGATCCCTCTCTGAATACCGAGCAGGTGCTTTGTTGTCCCTGCTCAGTAGTGAATGATTGTTACTGTATGATCGATTCGGATGGGAGCAGTTTCATTTTCGCCTAGTTAGGCGGCCCGAAAAAGCTGTTCATGGCGCTTGGCGTAATTTACCCAGTCGTAATGGATTACGCTCTGTCGGATGTCCGATTTTATTTGTTGCGCTTTGAGGACTAGCTCGACGATAACACGTGGATCAGATTCTTCGGCGGAAAATAAGAAACCATTTTCACCGTTGATGATTATATCTGGGGCGAAGCCAGTATCGCTGGCTACTGGTACAACATTACTAATCATTGATTCAAGAAGAGGGATTGGTCCACCTTCTAGTTGTGAAGCTGAAATGAATACATCTAACTCAGCATAAAAGGCCGGGTACTGGTCATAGCTAGATTCTCTGTACTCTAAATTTTTTAATCCAACCAATTCTGAGAATCTCGAATATTCATTCCAGTTCCTGCCCATTAGCACAAAATTGCATTCAGGCAGCAACCGCACGACGTCAAGGATCCGATCCGGACTTTTTCGATCGTAGTATGCGGTGCAAAAACCGATCTTTCCTCCTCCGCGTTGGTGCGGTGGAAATAAATCAAGATCTGCTCCTCCGATAATGGTTGTAACGCGATCTTCTTCGACGCCTAATTCGATCAGATGTCTTTTCCATTTAGTACACATAGTAACGACCTTGGCCTTATTCAAAGCCTCTATCGTGTTTCGGCCGCCAAGGTCGACTTCCTTGGGGTGCGTGAACCACACGACGCAATTTTCATCGCGGAGGTGTGGATTAGTCTGCAGGGCCGACATGTAGAAGTGATAGTGGCAAAAAAAATAGGCCTTCGCTCGCGGCAGCTTCTTGTAGTTGTTGCAAAAAACATACGGAGCATTAAGACGCTGTGCAATTTCGCGGCTCACAGCTTCCAGGATCCATCCCCGGCTTTTCTCCGGCACAAAGAAGCAAACAGGCTCTTCTTTTGCTGAATTCGAATCACCCAAAAGTGAGTTAAGCCAGGGTGTTCTGGAAGCCAGTCGGCGTACATTATCAATCCAACTCATTTCGACTTCATTTCTCAACACGCTCGGGTTTATATTACGCTGCATGCTTAGAATTGCATGGCAACTTCATCTTACGAATCTTTTGGATAATGTTTTGTAAGTCGCGTTCGTGTACTTGTCGTAGCGGAGCCCAGAGAGGGACGAATTCTTGCTCTACTACACTCTTGCCGAAGCCGAGTGAGCAATGTTGACCGTAAAGATATTCCAGCGAAATGCAAGCACTACTGACGGTGGCTATGTGGGATTCTCGACGGGAATTCTTCAGATATCTTGTGTAGATGGACTCAAAGGGAAGATAAAATGTCCATGGATCACTTAGGCAGATTGCCTGCTCGTAATTTGGTGCTGCTCTATCCTTGAGGATTTCAATCTTCTCGTACGAGTCACGAGGATGCGGCTTGATGATCAGTGCGGCGCCTTCTCCGCTGGGGAGACTGCTTAGCATTTTAAGGTAGCCGTCGACTTCACTTGCGAGACTCATTCGTCCCGTCTCAGAGAAGTTAGATGTCAGTAGAATCGCGGTTTTCCCATCGCTTTCGGCTAGCTTTGTCAGTTCCGAGTGTGCGCTTGGGGCCCGATCTGGAAGGTGGGCGGCGAACCTTTCAAACAATTCAATGAACAATGACGCATTAAGTGAATTCACACGAGAGAGGTTTTGGTCGAAAAGATTTTTTAGAAGCAGGCAGTATTCATTGGGCTGAGGAATTTCATTTGAATGATGAGGCTCACGGCTTAGCCACGCTTTGCTCTTATTCTTCAATTGCTTTAGGATCCGTTTCCCGTACTGTCGTAATCCTCGCTTCGCGTACTCGTGTGGGCGATAATACGTGTTAGAAAAATTCAGTCCGATTCCGTCTCCAAAGCAGATTTGATAGGCGTCGGGTAGCAATCTCCGAAGTGTTGTCGGCAGGTATTTTTCGATGAGTCCTGTGTACAATTCGTTACAGGAGTTGATTCCAATCGAGTCGGCTAATGCACTCCGTTCGTCGGCGCTTCCGGCCTGCAAATCCTTTTGCAACTGTTGAATCTTTGGGAGGGAGACGAACTCAATGGACTCCCATGTTTCAACTTCTTCGGCGAGCAACCGAATGCAGTCAGCGAACTCTTCCGCTTGGCCGTGGGGAGCTGAGAGATCATGGATCAACAGGTGATTTCTAAATCCCGAGTTGTTTCCGGTTCGACCGCTAACTGTCCACATTGCGGCGATCGCTGAGGCCAGCTGAACTAAGCCCGAGCAAGCGACCACACGAGTTCGTCTTTCTCCCAGTCGTGATACAGTTTGCAATTTTACCCCCCCCCTTCTCGCCAATGAACATCGGCGCTGTTCTCTCATGCCGCCTTTTTGCCACGCCATAACGTCTTGATTTTCCGCTCTATTTTTTTCAGCAGCGTCTTCTTCTTAGAGTGTGACTGTATTGGATGCAAATGTGACTGGCCATTTGCGGTGGGATTAAGAATGTCTTGTCTTGCATAGGCGCGAGATAATGTTTTCTTTAGGTCTGAATGCGTAATCACCCCGGCTTGACGCGCTTCATTGAAATACTTGAACCAAACCGCTTCAAACGGATGCCCCGGAAATTTCCAGGGCTGAGTCCCCAGATTCGTGTAATGAATTAATTTGGTATTATCATCACGTCTGTCAAAAACATTCCAATTCTCATCGTAAGCGCCCAGCTTGATAGGATGTTTGGCAAGGAATGGAGCTTTCATTTGATGCAAGTCGAGGTTTGTGAACACACCGGCGTCCATTTCTCGAAATATTTGCTCCAAGTCGAAGTGACATTTCGAGCAGTCGAATAGGATTTGGCTTAATCCCCAGCAGCAATCGCCCTTGTAGGCTTCGCCCTTGGCGAGCATGTCGTTGTCATGCATCGGCTGGTCGAAAAATTCGGCAATATCCGATAAGCAAACCATGTCGGAGTCGAGAAAGATCGCTCGGCCTTCGTGGCCACAAATCTCTGGAATTAGGAAGCGATAGTTGCTGAATTCGGTGATGTTTCGATATTTGACGTTAAGAGACATATTAGCTAGCACAGGCTCTTCATCGTTGTGTTCGATTGAGTTGTGCGTACCGTTGAATACGTATATGTCGAGTTCACGAGAGCAGTGTTTTCGCAAGGAGTGAATAAGCGTTTTACGCTCAAGACAACTTGCTTCACCGGAGCCAATGAAAACTCGAACAGGGGCTAGACTTGTCATGGCGTGAAACCTCTTTTACCAATCGGCGCTGTTGAATATTGATGAACTGAGCATGCGCTTACTTAAGCAGCTCTTTTTCTCAGTCCTATTTTATATAGAAAACTTTTAAACTTGTTTTTTAGCGGCTTGGTTGCCGGAGTCGGATAAGCCATGTCTGGACGAAGCCTCCAGTCGACTCGCCACTTATAGGCGCCGCCCTCAATCGCCCGAAACTTGGCTAATAGCTGAGGGTTAGATATGACGTCAAATGGATCCTCGGCGCCTTCAAACAGCGGATGGTTTCGTCGTATTGCTTCACGCCATCCCGGTTGAATTTGTGTGCCATCGTTAAGAGTAGTAAAAGCGCATCCCCATCGATCGCACTGCATCTGGTTTTTAGCGGCTACCTCTCTGTGGTATTCAGCGACTAAGGGAGTAAGCTGTGGTATAGCATCCGCTGCAAAGCGAGTTTGGCACCGAGAGAATTCGTCTAGCTTTGTAGGGCTAAAATTACTGAAATGGAAAAGCACGATCGGGCGTCCGCCAATCAGCGATCGACCATTCTGGTCGGACGATAGCTCATACTGATGCAGCGTCCAGTGGCCGGTGTTATATCCTGGATTACGAAGAGCAGAAAAGTTTTCGAATAATCCGGGAACTAGACTGAGCCACTTTTGATCGCAGTCGATGGAGCTCCCAAGGTCCTTATGTCCTTCGGACTTCATGCGATCACTCCACCAATCGATAAACCTATTCGCGATCGGATCGTTACGCACCGCTACAAATCCACCATTAAAGGTGCCTGCCATCAGGAATAGGCTTTCTCCAGGCAGCTTTCCGTCACACGGGAATGGTTTGAGAAGGTGTGGGGTGAGAAGGATCGAGTGCTGCGTCAGTCCAGCGAAAACTTCGTCTAGACTGTCGTAGACCCGCATGTCCGAATCGAGATAGACTACCTCCTCGTATCCCTGAGCAAGCATGTGTTTGATTGCGTATGGTTTAAGGGCGCAGGACAATTCGAACGGAGTGTATTGAAAGCAGAACCGCTTCCATTGCGGAATAGGCAGCGAATCCGCATGGAATAGCTTGACTTCCTCAGGTAGCGGCGTTAGCTCAACAGGCGGTCGATCGACCAGGCAAATATGAACGTCGGCATCATGATGATGTTGCGCTACAGAATCGGCCAGCGCCAACGCGAAATGGTAGTAATTTCGGGTAACTACTGTGACTATTGCTTTGCGATTCATAAAGTGACTCATTTGTGCAGAGGCGGATTCTCTTTGGATTCCAATCAGGCAGCCGCCATGTGCGAGGTGTTTGTCAACTTAGGCAGATAAACAGCAAATCGTGTCCCGCTGACCTGTCTGCAACCGCCTTTTTCTTGCCAGAATTCGTTTACAGTCTGAGTCACGCCAACGCATTCGGTGGCGTCAGGTTCCCAGGTGTAGTCATGCCACAAAATAGCGCCATCCGGCTTCGCGAATGTCATGGCAGTTCGCGTATCTCGTTTTACGTATTCGTAGGTATGGTCTGCATCGACAAATACTAAATCTGCTGCAGCAAGTAGATCTGAATCATGGAATTCGATCGTATTGGCAAACCGCTGCTCGATCTGCTTCTCATACCGTGTGCCGTGAAACAGGCAACCAACTTCAAATTCAGAAAGGCCTACGCCCTGACCGTGGACATGCGTATTGCGGACGTTCGGATCTAAATCGATGGTAACAATGCGGCCGTTTGCGGGCATGTTCGCAGCCATCGTCAGTGTCGATCCGCCCATAAACGTTCCGAACTCAACAATCAACTTCGGTTGAAGCATTTTTATAAGAGCGCCCAACGTTAGCAGTTCGTGCTCTGGCATCGCCCATTTATGGGAGCGAATCAGACGCGGTAGCATGATGGTTTCCGCTTGGTCAGCACCCTCAAAGATCTCGGAGAGCGTAGCGCCGGGTACAATGAAAGGAACGTGGGACGGAACATTGCGGTTGCCCGTTGCCACAGGCTTGGACGCCTTCTTCGGCGGTCGCGACGTAAAATCCGGTAGTCGCTTTTTTATGGATCGCTGAAGCCGTTGTACAAATCGAGGAATTCTCACTGATTGCCCTCCTGGCATTTAATTGAGTATCCAATCTTCGCGATAAGTTTAGTCAAAGCGAATAGAGCGTTACAATAGCAGTTTTTCTCCTGCTCTAGTCACCCGATCGCACCTTAAAATTTCACGAAAGACCGCGAATCGGTAATGGGATTTGAAGAATACATAGGTGGTCGTGTCATGGAATCAAATGGCACGCTATTCGATGTTTGAGCAAATGGGGTGGGTGATGGTATCAGTGATTTGCCGTTAAGCCGCTTGTCGGTCCATGACTGCAGCTTCACGATAGAGCTCATAGTAAGTCTTGCTTCGCTTTAGTAGCTCTTGGTGCGTCCCAATCGCTTCAATCTGCCCGGCGTTCATCACGACAATGCGGTCCGCTAATTCCAATGCTGCCGGGCGATGCGTTATCAGGATTGCTGTGTTATTTCCAACGCATCGCTCAAACGCCGCATGAATCAGGCGTTCGCTTTCGAGGTCAATCTGGCTGGTTGCTTCGTCGAAGATAAAGATATCTGGATTCTTTAGCATCGCTCGAGCTATGGCGATACGCTGTCGCTGTCCTCCAGAGAGTGAAGAGCCCAGCTCGCCACAATTCGATTGATATCCCTTTTCCGTGTGCGTATGAACGAAGGCTTCAACTTCCGCCATTTCGCCCGCGCTGGTGACTTCTTCGTCGGTAGCTGAAAGCCGACCATATCGAATGTTTTCAATGATAGAGTCGTTAAACAGGATTGTATTCTGCGTCACTAGCCCGATGCGTCCACGGAGGTCAGATTGTTTGGCGTCGCGAAGATCAATGCCGCCAATGGTGACGGAGCCTTCGTCGGGATCGTAGAAACGTAGCAGTAAGTTGATGAGGGTGCTCTTGCCGCAACCATTGGGGCCGACGATTGCAACTTTTTCGCCTTTGCGAATCGTCAGTTGCGTGTCTTCTAGAACTGCGACGTTCTCGTTATAACGGAAATGAACATTATTAAAGGAGATATCACCATTGATGAGTGGAATTGGATTTTCCGGATCCTTAATTGAGGGCTCAGCGGCAAGCACCGCATAGACACGTTCGGCGCCGGCTGTCCCGGCTTGAATAGCGCCAAATACGTCGCCAAGCTTACGGATTGGATCGGATGCCGCGATCAAAAATGCGTAAAAGGTCATGATTCCGCCAAAATCCATCGGCTTGTCAGCCAAGCGTATGCCGAAGATGTGCGTTGCCTGATTCAGTACCAAATATCCGCCGGCAATCAGGGAAAGGCAGACCATGCCGATTCCAAGCAGTTCGTTGTTGGAGCGAATTAGCGAACCGTAGATCTCCAGCTTCATTTGCTGTCGATATACGTCATCTGTTTTCTCAATAAACCGTTTGTTTTCTAACTCTTCATTGCCAAATGCTTTTACTACGTGATAGCCATTGGTTATCTGCAGAAAAAATCCGATTAGACGCCCCCTGGCCTCTGTGGCTCGGATGCTGGTCCGCTTGATCGATTTGGCTAGGTGCATCAATAAGTAGGCTGCGAGAGGGCAAACCAGAAGTGAGAGAATCAATAATCGCCAATTGATGTAAGCTGCAAGGGCGATACAGGTAATCATCTTCGCTGGTTCTCGCAGCGACTTTCCGAGAATAATCGAAATCGCATGGCCAACTGCGCCGATATCGCCTCCTACGCGAGTAGCTGAATCGCCGGTGTCATTCTGTTTCGAATTTGATTTCCCTAGTTGCAAATCGAGGATCTTAGCGAAGTATTGCCGCTGTAGCGTTTGAGCGGTTCGAAAGGCGGCTCGCGACATCAAGATAATGCTTAGTGCTAAGAACACGCATTTTAGGGCTGTTCCGATAGCTAAGAAGGCGACAATTGCTAGCAGCGTATTAAAAGGACTCGTCGGCGCATATTTCTCAATCCAAGGTTTCGTCTTGTTGACATTCTCAAGGCGAGATTTCCATCCGTCGATTATCTGTTGCTGGATAGAGATGCTTTTTGCATCGGCGTTCGCGGCTTCCAGTCCGGCGATCTTCGTTTCTCCATCACGAATCGCCGCCTGGCAGGTCTCAGTTTCTCTATCAGCCCATTCGTGGAGATTTTGGCCTCTAAAGATAACTTCCGCAAATGGGTAGACGGCGCCGATATTGGCGCCCCAAAGGAGTCCGACCATTAGTGAGCTGAATATCGAGAGCACGATCGACCACTTGTATTTGCTCCAGGCCAGCCAAATTGCTTTATTTAGGTATCGCATTGTCGAGTTCGGATTCCATTCTCAAAGTTGGCCGAAAGAGCGATCGATCTTCGGCATATTCCAGATCAGAAGAGACTAAAGCGGTTTCCTGATACGCACAATATCAGATTGATCTGCCCGAAGCCGGCGAACGGAGGTTTGCCGAGCGGCTGGTCTAATTTCTTAAGAAATGCGAGTCATGAAGACAGCATGATTAGCATTGTCTCTCTGGGGCTTTCCGGCATTTCAGGAACGTTTCGGCGTAAGATTTTCATGCAATGAGTGCATCTTGTGCGACAGGCTTTTGTGCGGTTTTCGCTGCCATGGTTAGGCATTCTTCGATAATATTTTCAAAGGTCACAGACCATGGGTGATTCACGGATGGCGCCTGGGGTGTTGCTCGCCAGCCTTTGAAGGCTTCAAGCTCCCGAAGTTGTTGAACAATCTCGTGGGGGGACAAGTTCCTCAGCTAGTGAGGAAAAGAGAAAAGCTTTGCCTTTTTGGTACATGTAGGCGAGCTCGTCGTCATCAATATCGGAAACGAGTAAAAGGCGTCGCCCATACTCGGGATGATTCTTTATTCGATGAATGAGTTCATCACATTTCCAGCCAATACGACCGACAAACGCCACGGAGGCGTCACTGCCCTGACGCCAGAGTTCTTCAAAGGCGTCGATCAATAATTTATGGTTCTTGCGTATTCCAATCGTCGAAACCATCAAATAGGGAGCAGAGTCGCGATTGGCGAATCGACTTTTTATTATAGGAGCGATCCTCTGCTCGTGGACTGTAGCATGGGATTGAATGTCGCATCCCAGCCGAACATATCAGCATTCTCGTTTTGCAGAGTAACCGGGTGAAAGGCACTCACTCAGCCAGCCTTTCTACTCGCTTCGCTACGGAATGGCTGGGCATCGACTTTCGGATGATTAATCCGATCGAGGTCGTCACGAAGCGTTCGTAGTTGTCCAACAGCTTTAAATGTGGGTTGCTTGAGTAAGGGAAGATGTCGACGTGCTCATCTTCAGCCGTGTTGCCAGGATCAAGTTGCAGCAATTCGACAGTGTGGCCATCGGCTTGTAATTGGCGTATGACCGATTCGATATCTTTACGGCGAAAGAAGACGGTCGATCCTTTTTCGATGGTCTTTTCGCAAGAGCTTAAATTGTATTCGGTCGTATGGACGGCGACCCCGCCCGGTTTTAGGCATTTCATTTGTTCGCGTAAGAACCGCTGACCCAACTCGATGGAGCCGCAGTGCTCAAAAGAACAAGAGGACCAGGTGAAATCAAAACCATTGAGGTCGTCTGGGATATAGTTCATATCAACCGGGCGAAACGAGGTGTTTCGTTGGAATTGCTGTTTTTCGCAGATTCCGCGATTATTGAGATTACTCAGGCAAGTCGCCAGTTGATTAGTATTGGCCCAAGCCTCTGCTCGCTCATCATCAGCAGCTAGATCAGTTGCAACGATCTTGCAACCAAAGCTTGCGAACAAGCTGGGGAGCGGTTCAGCTCCCACTGCAAACCCGAGGCCGCGAGATTCTGGAGTCAGGAGTCCGCGCTCATAGATTGCTTGGGCGATGTAGCAGAATTCCCATAGCTTACGATGCATATGCCAAGCTTCATGCATCTGTACTGCCCAAGCACGAAATGCTGGCGATTCAAGTTGGCTACGAGTGCACAGACAGGACTGCAGCATTGGCATATCATGCTCAATTGCTTCTGCATCGTTGCATGACTTGATTACACGTAGATTTTCGAAGTCCAACGGCGGATGCTGGCTGTAAATGTCTGGGGAGCCGATTGCCGTCGCCGCTGCGTAGGGATTTTTGTATTCATGAGGCAGGGGGAAACGAAGAAATCGTTTCACGGCTCGTGTTAACTTGCGATTCATATTTTGTTTTTTTCGAGGTTTGCCAGTTGGGGCAACAGTAGATAGTGATGCTGGTGGCAATCTCCGCCGTGTAGATGAAACGCTTACTTCAGCGGTGTTGTGCGCCACGTCAGCGGGGTAATCATGATGCATCTAGGCTAACGCTTACGCTCCATGGCGACGGCAGTTCGTTTCGTCTGGCAACTAGGCGGCATTGGAGTTCGGAATCGCTTTACACTGCCGTAACCGACCGGCGATGGTTGAGCATTCCTTGACTAATTCTTCAAAAGTATTCGACCACGGATGGGTCAAGTCAGCCATTGCCGGCGGATTTCGCCAGCCTTTGATGGTTTCAAAGTGGTTGATTTGATCGGCAAGGACTTGGGGGTCGTGGGGTGAGAAATATTGGCAATTCGGACCTCCTACCTCGTGATGGATGGGGATGTCGCTAGCAAAGACATGTAGGCGATGGTGGATTGCTTCTGCGATTGGTAATCCGAACCCTTCAGCGAACGATGGAAAGACAAACGCTTTGCTGGACTGGTAAAGGTAGGCCAATTCAGCGTCGTCTATGTCGGGTAGCAAAAGCAGCTTTTTGCCATACTCGGGGTGGTTTGTCACTCGTCGGAGTAATTCTTCGCACTTCCAGCCCACTCGTCCCACAAACGCAATGGACGCTTTCGAACCTTGTTGCCAAAGGCGCTCAAAAGCATCGATCACCACCGTGTGATTTTTGCGAATTTCCAGGGTTGAAACTAACAAATACGGAGCCTGATCTTTATCTTCAAAGCGATTTATTAAGTTCGATGAGACTTGGGAGGCAGTAACCAGAGAGTGGGGATGGATGTCACATCCCAGTCGCACGTGACGAACTTGCCAATTCGCAATTTTCGCATTGACTGATTGCATGAACTCCCATGCATCGTTTCGTGTGGTTTCTGAATTTCCGATGAAAAAATCCATGGAACGCATCGTTTTTACGAGCCACTCTTCGAACATCGTAACGAATTTAGTGTCGCACAATTCTGGATGCCGGATCGGAATCAGATCGTGAATCAGCGTCCCCACAATCGCTCCGTTTTGACGTGCCTTTTCAATCGCCTCGGTCATCGGCAGGCCCCACCAAGAGTCAGGTAGGAATAGAACATCGTCAACACCCGGATTGGCCGCGATGGGTGGAGATCGAAAAGAACTCAGTATTTGTGAGAGTTTCCGTTCAATTGTTTTGGGATAGCAGAGTTTACGAACGCGTGTCAGAGCCCTTGTCGCTCCAAGGCGACCTGGCGAAGAGATCCATCGGGTCATTCTCTTCTTCGTTTGCAGCCAAGTCGGAGACGATTTTTGAAAACCTCTGTCCATGCAAGCTTGGTCGACAACAAAGAACTGACCTTTTCGAAATAACACCGGCACACACAAAAGGTCGTTACACTTCGAGAATTCCAGTCCTTCTTGGGCGAGACTACGGGCCACTCGCTGTATTCCATGGTGCGTGTCGCTGGTAGCGGAGTGCGTTATGTCGATTAGGAGTCGACGCATGGCTTACTCAGTATAGAACTCACGTTTCGAAATGGGCCAACGCCCTGAAATAGCATTGGTGATCGTATCACCGTACATCCAGGGTGAGAATGCCAATTTCAGCTAAAGTAACGCAGATGGGGGCCTGGGTAAAATTATTTATTGGACGAGCAATTGGGATTGGCCAACACTGGGGATTCGGCTAATCTTCGCCTCGTTCCCATTGGGTCGGTAGGACTCACCTAATATTCATTTTTCAAAATGGATGAGAAACGGTTCTATGTCTCGAAGAGCTTTGATTACAGGTATCACGGGCCAGGATGGCTCCTACCTTGCCGAACTTCTGCTTGAAAAAGGCTATGAGATCCACGGTTGCTTTCGGCGTGCTAGCACAAATTCCTTTGAGCGTATCGAACACCTCCTCAGCCGAATTGTCGTGCACCCTGCCGATTTGCTTGATCAAACTTCGCTAGAGCATCTCGTGCGCACTGTGGGACCTCACGAAGTTTACAATCTGGGCGCTCAAAGCTTTGTCGGCAGCAGTTGGGGACAGCCGATCCTGACCGGAGACGTGACAGGGCTAGGCGTCACTCGAATTCTGGAAGCGATCCGCTCTGTTGATAAATCGATCCGCTTCTATCAAGCCAGCAGCAGCGAGATGTTCGGCAAAGTGCACGAAACTCCGCAACGCGAATCGACACCCTTTCATCCTCGCAGCCCCTATGGCGTCGCCAAGGCATATGGTCACTATATGACCGCCAACTACCGTGAAAGCTACGATATGTATGCTTGCTCGGGGATTCTCTTCAACCATGAATCGCCGCGCCGGGGACTTGAATTCGTCACACGCAAAATCACCGATGGCGTCGCTCGAATTAAACTCGGTTTGTCCCGTGAACTTCGTTTAGGCAATATCGAGGCAAAACGCGATTGGGGTTTTGCTGGCGACTATGTCGAAGCAATGTGGCTGATGCTCCAGCAAGATGCCCCTGAAGATTACGTCGTCGGTACCGGCGAAACTCACAGCGTTCGTGAGTTCGTCGAGATTGCGTTTGATCGCGTCGGGTTAAACTGGGAAGATTACGTGGTAATCGATCCCAAGTTCTATCGTCCGGCGGAAGTGGATTTGCTGCTTGCCGATCCGGTGCGTGCCAAAAATGAACTTGGGTGGGAGCCTAAGATGTCGTTTCAAGTACTCGCTGAAACG
The DNA here is from genome assembly GCF_057808535.1 of Blastopirellula sp. SH421. Taxonomy (NCBI): domain Bacteria; kingdom Pseudomonadati; phylum Planctomycetota; class Planctomycetia; order Pirellulales; family Pirellulaceae; genus Blastopirellula; species Blastopirellula sp. SH421. The sequence goes on along the minus strand of NZ_CM173712.1, from coordinate 5,110,208 downwards.
ATGGTCGACTACGATTTGCAACGTGTCTCAAGACTTGAGGGGCGTGAGTTTAGTCTCGTCCGTAAATCGGCCTAGTCGGTATTGTAATACCGCGGCTAATGAACATCTCGCGGCGTCCAGCGACTACCGCGAGACATTATGCTGCGACAGATTGTCCAATTCGTAATACCTCCCATGCCGCAAGTCGTTCTAGATCTCGAAAAACTGCGTCAGCCGTATTGCGGCTTGGGGCAGTTTTCGCGCTATCTGGGCGATGCGCTTATTTCTGAATTGCATCTGCGTGGAATCGAGCCGATTGTGCTAGCTCGTAAGCCGCAGCTTGCCGAGTTTCGGCAAGAGCGGACCTTAGAGGCGAGTCGGTGGCGCAAAGAATGGTTACAGCGTTATTCTCGCCTCTTTTATACCGGCGCTTACGACAAAAATTTGGTATGGCATGCGACGCATCAGCAGACTCGCTATTTGCCGCTCCATCCGCGCACGCCGGTATTGTTGACGATTCATGATTTGAATTTTTTGCGTGAGAAGTCGCCAGCAAAAATAGCCCGCGAACGTCGTAAGCACCAATTGCTCATCGATCGGGCGACCGAGATCGTTGCGATCTCGCAGTTTGTCGCGGATGAGGTTCGTGCCGAAATGCGCGTCGGCGAGAAGCCGGTGCATGTGATTTATAACGGCGTTTCAAGGACTCCTACCGAACCGGTGCGGCCCCTATTTGTCTCCGACGATCGCCCTTTTTTGTTTTCGATTGGTTTGATTCAACGCAAGAAAAACTTTCATGTGTTGATTGATCTCCTTGAGCGGGCCGGCGATTATCGCATGATCTTGGCCGGTATTAAATCCGATGACTACGCGCTGGAGATCGAAAACGAAGTTCGCCGCCGCGGACTCAGCGACCGATTTCTGCTGCCGGGGCCGGTGACCGAAGGCGAACGCGAATGGCTGTACCAAAACTGCTCCGCGTTTTTGTTTCCGTCGCTTACCGAGGGGTTCGGCTTGCCTCCGATTGAAGCGATGCTCGGCGGAAAACCAACCTTTCTCTCGCGTCTGACAAGCTTGCCCGAAATTGGCGGAGATCTGGCCTTCTATTGGGACCAGTTTGATGGCGAACATCTTTATCAGCGGTTTCTCGCGGGGATGCAGCGCTACGCCGCCGATCCTCTTTATGCTGAGCGCCTTCAATCGCATGCCAGGAAGTTTTGTTGGCGCACCGCAGCTCGACAATACGTCGATCTTTATGAAGCGATCGGTGGAATCCAAAGGCCGCACGTAGTTGCGGCGGCATAGCACAGTAACTTGCCTGTGAACCACAACCTAGCGAATTGTCAGCTGTCGAACGCTCAAATCCCGCCAAATCAGCCGGAAAATGCTTGCTTGTCGGCGCCAATGGTTTTATAACCAAAACCAGATAAGAAACGGTTCCCGCTAACTAGTATTTGAACCTCTGGGGCAGGGCGTCACGACAGTGATACCAGAGGTGCGCAAGTCGAGGTTTTCGAGATGACGCAATCGTCTTGATGCAAGATCGCTCGATTCGATTCAAATGAATTTAGCTAGCGGGAACTTTTTCTCTGCGGTTTTCTCTCGCGCCGGTCGAGTTTCTGCAATTCGACGTGAATCTGGCGCAATTGTGCTGCCGATAATAAGCATGTCGGGGGGGCTCGATTTGAATCCAGAGGATGCAGGATGAATCCGTTTGTGATTACGCCGCTAGCAATCGGAGCAGCTGGTATCGCCACGCATGTCGCTGCAAACTTCTCGGGAGACAGTTTCGGAAAGCTGCTTTCGCTGGGCGATAAGGCGGTCGAACCTGCGGATCCAACTGACATCGAAGAAGAGCAAACCTCAGCGGCCCTCGATTCTCTTTTCGCTTCTTCTGGTGATTTAAGCGCCGCGTCACTGGAGGAACTCTCAACGGCCACCCAAAAATTGGTCAGCGAGATTGAAACCGCCCTCAGGCAACTGATGCAGGACGAAGGGATCAATCCCAGCTCTCAATTTCAATTCTCCCTTAACGACCGCGGCGAAATTGAGGTCGATGGCGCCGGAACCGCGGATGAGACTCTCGCCAAGCTGATCAACGGCGATTCGTCATTGGCCAGCAAAATTCGGCAGGTCGCCGCCAATCGCAACTTGATTGAAGCATCCGCCAAGCATCAAGATTTTTCGGCCGCCTACAACCAAGATCCCTCGAAATCGGTCGACGCCTATCAGGCGCTCTTCGACGACAAAAGCCCACGCACCGCGCAGTTTACGTTTCGCGATGCCGAGGGGCTATCGCTCGATTTGGTTTAAGGCCAACTGCTCAATCACGCGCTCGGCTGCCTGCTCTCCGCTGTGAATGCAGGTTGGTACGCCAACACCATGGTAGGCGTTTCCGGCCAAAGCGAGCCCCGAATGTTGGGCGACCAGCGTTTCGATTCGCGCTACTAGTTCGACATGGCCAACATGGTACTGCGGCATCTGAGCCGACCAGCGACGAACCGAAAACGTTTGTAGTTCGCCTGACAGGCCAATCAAATCGGCGAGCTCGCTGGTGACGATCTGGCGCAATTGCTCTGCTGGCAATTCGTTCATTTCGGGGTGGCAAGCGCCGCCGACAAAAACTCGAATCAAGACGCCGTTGCCTGGCGCACGTCCCTCAAACTTGTAACTCGCAAAACTCGCCGCCAAAATCTGCCGCTGCTCGACTTCCGGCACGACAAATCCAAATCCGGCGATCGGCCGAGCGATCTGTTTCTGTTCGACTCCTAGCAGCACGATCGCGCAGCCTGCGTATTGAATTTGGGCCAACTGCGTAGCCAGATGCTCATCCTGGGATCGCAATAGGGTCGCAGCAGAGGGCGCCGGCGCGGCGACAATCACGCCGTCATAGGTATCCACTCCTGCAGCGGTCGCAACTTGCCAAGACCCATCCGCCTGACGAACCACCGATTCCACCGGCGCGTTCAAACGAATCGAATCGCTCGGCAGTCGAGCAGCGATCGCGTCAACCAGCGCCGACATGCCGCCGCGCGGCGCGACGAACATCGAGTACCGCGCTCCGCTGTCGGCTTTCCCTTCTCGAGCTTTCCGCTGTCGCATCCCGCGGATCAAGCCGCCATGCTGACGTTCCATGTCAACAAACTGCTTCATCGTAGCGGCGACGCTCAGCTTTTCGGGGTCGGCCGTATAGATGCCGCCGATCAACGGTTGAACTAACCGTTCATACGCTTCCATCCCCAGACGCCGTACGACAAATGACTTCAGGCTTTCATCGCTGGTTTCTTTACGTGCCGCAACAAAGTACTCCCACGCTATTCGCAGCTTGCCGCGCCAAGAGAGAATCGATGAGCATACGATCGGCCAAGCCTTACCAGGCGCCATCAGCAGAAAACCTGCCGGCACTTCCATCAATCGCCCAGCGCGAACGACGTACGCTTTGCGGAGCGACTCGTTGGTTGGCAGCAGGTCGCTTTCGATCCCCAATCGTCGACAGAGATCGATCCCCCAGGGGACATTGGTAATAAACGTGTCGGCGCTCTGTTCGGCCAAGTAACCGTCTTGGCGCCGCGTCTCTAAGACCCCGCCGAGTCGCTCGGCCGCTTCGTACAGCACGACCTCGGTCGTCGGCGAAAGCTCGCACAAGCGATGGGCAGCTGATAAACCGCTGACACCGCCTCCGATAACGGCAATGCGTGATGCTTTGACTGCAGCGGCGTCCAAGGTGCGGTTCTCCAATGCTGGTTCGTAATCTTGTAGTGTAGCAAATCCCCAAAAAGATGCCTTAGGCGGGGAAATGTAAGCTAAAAGGGACCAATTAGTTGCGTTTCGTCGCGCTGGCCTGTACCGTGCAAGATACTCCTCTAGCGGATTCCCCACTCCACCTCAGCGGTAGGTCGATCGCGTTTTGTCAGCGTTCCACTTTGCCGCTGTACTGTGAGGCTCTTGCATGCGTTCTTTCATCGTTTCGCCGCCATCGGCAATTGCCCTGATCCTGCTTCTTTGCGCTCCTCTTTTAGCGCAATTTGGCGGCCGCGACGCTCCTCCTGCAATCAGTTACGATCGGCCGCCTGTTCCGCAGGAACTGTTCGCGATGCCGCGGCTCGAGCACGCGCCGGTCCAGGTCGTACCGGAGTATCTCAACCAGCCGTTGCCCAAGTTAGAGCAGCGGCGCGTGATGCTGACCAAACTCGAGCAGCGACTGACCTGTCAGTTCAGTAATACGCCGCTGGTCGAAGTCGTCCACAAGCTCGAAGACCAACTCGGCGTGTGGATTCAAATCAACAATCGAGCGTTGGAAGATGTGGGGCTTGCGACCGATGTGCCGGTGACGCTGTCACTGTCGCACGTTCGGTTGCGGACGGCGCTCGACATCATGCTGCGTGAGTTGGAACTGGTCTATCAGATTGATCAAAATCGCATCGAGATCACGACTCCAGAAGATATTGAGTCGGAATTGATCACCATCTTTTACCCTTGCAGCGATCTCATCTATTACCCCGGCGGCGGTTCGCCCGACTTCGATTCGCTGATTCAAGTTATCACCAGCGCCGTTGATCCCGAATCGTGGGAAGAGCTAGGGGGAGCAGGGTCGGTCCAGCCGATCAGCGACGGGCTCGTCATTTCGCAAACCGAAAAAGTACATTTTCAATTTGGTCAGCTATTGACTGCTCTGCGCCATGCCACAGCGCTTCCTACCGAAGAGTATGATCCCACGCCGATTGAAATGGGCGTGTTGCAAAGGGAACGAGAGCAAATCGAGCGGCAGCTCGCGATCCAGTTCTCGGATCTCCAGTTCAACGAGACCCCGCTGAGTCAGGTGATCGACTTGATGCAGCAGCGCACCAACGTGCAATTTTTTATCGACCAAGCAGCCTTGTCGCAAGTTGGTTTGAAGCCGGACGTCCTGGTTAGCGGCTCCTGGAAACGGGCTTCTGCCACGGCGGTGCTCAAAGATGTTTGCTCTGAACTGGATTTAACATTCATGCAGTGTGATGATGTTCTTCGTATCACGACCCCCGGCTTCGCAAAATGCGAACCCCACTTGGTCGTCTATCCCGTCCGTGACCTTCTGGGAGCCGGTGTCGCAACAAGAGCCAACGCCTGCGAGGATTTGATGCTGACGGTGACCAGCACCATCGAACCAAACAGTTGGGAAGTGCTCGGCGGCCTAGGCGTGATTCAACCCTTCTTGCTCTCTGATGTGATCGTCATCTCGACAGTCGCAGAGATCCAACAGAAAGTCAACAAGTTGTTGCGTGATATTCGCACGCGACGCAATCTCCCCATCACCAGCAATACCAGATCTGACCCTCCAACAAGTGTTCCGCGGCCGATCCCGTCGCAGGTCAGCTACAGCCGCATGCTGCCGGTAACCGCAAAGCTGGTCGACCAAACATACCGAGTAGAGGGCCTGTTGAACGAACAGCAACTGACCGAAATCGCCCAATCGTTGCGAGAACGAGTCGCGTCGGATTCATGGGATGGTCAAAAGGCATACATCCGAACCCTGGGCGCCAATCAGTTGGTGGTGCGAAACAGCATCCACGTTCAACAAGCGATCCGGGCTGAGCTGCAGCGAATCTCCGCACCGACAGCCAGCAATCCGAGACCCCAAACTCCGGCGATTAGACCGTCCACAAATCAGCCATCGTCTCCAGATCCCTTCGCAGCCGATAGCTCCTTCGCGGGCGACAACCCATTTGGGGATTGAACAGGAGTGGAAATACCGAAGCAACGCTTCCCTATCTGCACTGAGGAACGAGAGAATGCTCCGCTGCTTTACTTTACTGCTGTTGATCGCGGGGATTTTTGCGTCAAGGTTCGCCGTCGCGCATGCCCAGCCTTTTCCAGCGGCGGAGCCTCACAATCCACTCTTGCTCAACTTAGAACAGCGGCGCCGGGTGGAAGGAAAGCTAGAGCAGCGAGTCCACTGCCAGTTCAGCGATATGCCGCTAGAACAAGTGATGCTCAAGTTCTCCAGCCAACTTGGTTTGTCGATACAAATCAACAATCAGGCCTTGGAAGAGGCCGGACTTTCGCCTGACGAGCCGGTTACGTTGTCGCTGTCGCACGTTCGGTTACGAACGGCGCTTGACTTCATTCTGGGGGAGTTGGAACTGGTCTATCAAATTGGTGAGGATCAGGTCGTCGTCACGACGCAGGAAGCAGCAGAAGCAGATCTAAGATCGATCTTTTATCCGTGTAGTGATCTCCTTTATTACCCCGGCGGAGGAACCCCCGACTTCGATTCACTGATTCAGGTAATCGAGTCCGTGATTGAGCCAGAGGATTGGGAGCAGTTAGGCGGGGCCGGCGACATTCAGCCGCAAGGGGAAGGGCTGGTGATATCGCAAACCGACGCAATCCATTTCAAAATCAAGCAGCTTTTCTCTGCGCTGCGCCGCGCCAAAGCGATCCCCAGCGATAGGTATGATCCTACGCCCATCGAGCCCGGCGTTCAGCAGGCCGAACGAGCGGAGTTACAGCGGCAGCTCTCGGTCCAATTATCAGACCTGCAGTTCAATAACATGCCGCTTTATCAGGTGATCGACCTGTTGCAGCAGCGAACCAAAGTGCAGTTGGTGATCGACACGCGAGCGTTTCAGGATGTCGGCTTAAAGCCAGACGTCATCGTCAGCGGTAACTGGAGGTTGGCCTCGGCGGCGACAGTGCTTCAAGATATTTGCTCCGAACTTCAACTAACGCCGATGCAGTGCGATGACGTTCTCAAGATTACGACGCCTGAGGAGGCCGAAAGTGAGCTCGTACTGAAAGTCATTCCCGTGCGGGACTTTGTAGGACCCTGTGGTTCAACAGGAATGAGGCGTGGTTTTTACGATGATGATTCGTTCGACTCTCTCATCCAGACGGTGACCACTACGATTGAACCAGAGAGTTGGGAAGAGCTGGGAGGCCCCGGCGCGATTCAACCCTTCGCCCTTTCTGAATCGCTCATCGTTTCGACGGTGGGAGAAATTCATCCGAAGATTGATGATCTGTTGCTGCAGATTCGCAAGCATCGCAGCACTACGGTTCGTCGCCAAGAGACGCGTGTCTCAGCGACAAGCACGCCGCAGTTCAGTTTCGGGCGAATCTCTCCGGCATCCGCAGTGCTGGTCGATCAGACTTACAAAATCGATGGACAGATCAGCGAACAGCAACTGGCTGAGATCGCGCAGACATTGCGAGATTGCGTCTCGTACGGTAACTGGGATGGTCAAAAGGTTTACATTCGGACGCTGGGAACCAATCAGTTGGTCGTGCGAAACACCGCCAGAATTCAACGATCGATCCGCTCTGAGTTGCCCCGGATATTGGAAACGGCCGGGTTCAAACAATCGACCAAGAATCCATCCGACGAACCCCAGCAACTCGATGGAATCAATCCTAGGAACTCAGGCGGATTTTTTTCGGTCGGTGACAGGTAACCAGCAGAATCGAGACGACGCTACGAGACAAACAATGAGGAACAAACAGATGCCCCAACGCGTGATGTTTCTACTACTGACAGCGGGGCTGCTTGCGCCAAGTTTCGTCGCAGCAGAAGATCCGCCGGTCCACGTGGCGGAGAAGTATCTAGCACAGGTTGATCCCCAAGACGCATTGCATGCCGCTTTTCGGCAAAAACTAACACAACGGATCAGCTGTGACTTTAAAAAAACGCCGCTCATCGATGTTGCGAAGCAGTTGAGCGAAAAATCGGGAATCGAGTTTCTGCTTAACCTCGACTCGCTAAAGGATGCTGGCGTCACGGTCAACGATCCGATCTCGCTTCGCTTGCATGACGTCCGCCTCCGTACCGTCATGGACCTGCTGTTTCGGGGGTCAGGCCTCAGTTATCAACTCGATCAGAATCAGGTGATGATTGTCAGCGCTTTAGACGTTCAAGACGAGCTGCACATCCAGGTCTATTCCTGTGGTGATCTATTGGAACCAGATACAGAGCTGTTGCCCAAGACTGGCGATCCCTTGTTGGACGTGATCACCCAATCTGTCGAGAGTCATCTTTGGGAAGAACTCGGCGGTCCTGGTTCGATTCGATTGTTGGGCCAAACCATGGTCGTTTCGCAAACGGACGACGTTCATGATCAGATCGCCTGGTTGTTAAAACAACTGCGTCACGCAAGATCGCTTTCCAGCGACAAATATGATCCCACTCCGCTGGCGCTGAATGAAGAGAGCGCCGATCAACGCAAGGTAGAGCTTGCGCTGCAAACGGATTTGAATCATGTTGAGTTCCAAGGCGTTCCGCTGCAGGAAGTGATTCGTTTTTTGGGCGAAAAATGCAATTTGAATATTGTGCTCGATCAGCAATCCCTGAAAGAAAGTGGAGTGACGATCAACGAGTCGGTCCGCGAATCGTGGGATTCCGTCACAGGAACGATTCTGTTGCGTGACCTGATGGGAAAGCTGAATCTTTCTTACTACTTGCGTGATGATGTCATTGTGATCGCTGGAATTGAAGAAGGAGAGCCAGAGCAAGTCGTGAAGCTTTACCCTGTTCAAGACCTGAAGTCGAGAGCGACGCTTCCCTCGTTTCAAGAAGCAAAGGAGGGCCTCGATTTCCAGACGCAACTCCTCCAATTCGACGTTCCAGCTCAGCCGCCGTCTGAATATCAACCGGTGATCGAGATGCTGACTTCCATCGTCGATCCTGAGAGTTGGTATGGCTTGGGCGGACCAGGCGAAGTAAACGCTTACTTGGCCAGTGACGTTTTGGTCATCTCTCAGACGAAAGAAATTCACCAACAAATCGAAGCGGTGCTTTTGAAATTTCGTCAAGCCAAACAGTCCGCCCAACCAGAAGAGCCGAAGCAGGAACTACCGGTTACCTGGATCTATCGTGTCACGGTCGATGGTGGAGAGTCGGCGCTGGTTTGCTTGGCCGACGCACTGCAGCAAGATGTCGAACCGGCAATCTGGAACGTCCAGCAGCGCTACGTTCGCCCGTTGGGAAAAACGGAGTTGTTGGTCAGAGCTACGCCCGAGACCCATCGCCAAGTCATGTATTGGCTGCAACGAATCGCCGTTGGTCCAACTGGTTCTGCGACGGTGGAACGAAATCAGGCCCCGATGTTGCCGCCAACCGGAGCAACGCCAGCAAACGAGGGTGGCTTTTTTTAGATCGGCGACGAGAACTCAACCAAGCCTTACCGACGCAACTTTAGCATCAAGCATGAGCAACGAGATGATATCGCGAATTGTAATCCTACTACTCTCGGCTTTTGCAATCCTTGCGACAAGTCTCGTCCAAGCCGAGCCAGATGTCAAATTAGTGGACGACTATCAGTCCCCGCTAATCGCCGAAGAAGCCGCTTATAACGCGATGTATCAGAAACTGGATCAGCGGATCAGCTGCGATTTTGACGAGACGCCGCTCAGCGAAGCAATCTTAAATCTGAGCGAAAAGTCTGGCGTCAAGATTCGCATTCATCCGCGATCGCTGGAAGAGATTGGCCTTACCACCTACTCGCCGGTGACAATCTCGCTGAACAAGGTGCGTCTGCGGACCGCACTCCGCTTTCTGTTAGATCCCCTTCCATTGGCCTACTGCATCGATGGTGATCGGTTGTTGATTCTCAACGAAGACAACTTGGAGCTTCGTCAGAGAGTCGTCTATTACCCTTGCGCTGATTTGTTGTACGGACCCCAGGGAGAAGGCCCGGAGTTTGACAGTCTGCGACGTGTGATCACCAACAGCGTGGATCAAGAGAGCTGGGAAGAATTGGGCGGTCCCGGCACGATATCACTGCAAAGCAATGGACTGCTGGTCGCGCAAAGTGAAGCGGTTCATACAAAACTGGCGGCGCTCTTGGCGGCATTTCGTCAAGCGAAAACGCTTCCGTCCGACAACTATGATCCGGCTCCGATTGACGTAGGAGTCGATCCAGCGATGCGCAAACAGCTTCACGACGCGCTACAGACTCCGCTGCAGAATGTCCGCTTTGAGATCACCCCGTTGCACGACGTGATGCAGTACTTAAGCGATCACTGCAAAGTTCAAATCGTGCTGAACTCAGCTGCCCTCGAAGATCAAGGCGTCAAGTTGGATGCTCCGATTACTGACCATTGGAAAGCGGCGACGGCGGAAGTGATCCTGAATGATGTGCTGGACATGCTGGAACTGGACTATCGTTTCCGCGACGAAGTGCTGGAGGTTTCAACGCCACAAGATTTGTATTGGGACATGGAGTTTAAGGTCTATCCAGTGCGTGATTTGTTAGCTGCAGAGCAGGTGCTCAACTTTGAGAACGAATATCTTCGCATGGTGCGGGGAAGTGAGTATTCCGCAATCAATCGTTTGATTTGCAAGTACCCGGTGCTGATCAATTCTGTGACAAGCAAGGTGGAGCCCGAATCGTGGGATGAATTGGGAGGCTCTGGAGTGATCCAGCCCCTATGGTTTGCCGATGCGCTAGTGGTCGCGCAAACGCCAGCCAACCATGCCGAGATTCAACGCTTGCTGACGAAGGTTCGCCGGGATCGTTCCTTGGCGCCAAAGCATGATGCCGAGCACCCCGAAGCAGGCGCCGAGCCAATCGTCGCTGCCTACAAAGTCGAGATCAACGGTGGCGAAGCAGCGTTGCAGGTTTTCGCTCGATCGCTACAAGCAGATATCGAGCCTGATTCCTGGGACGGCGAGACAAGTTATGTACGTGTCATGGGTGATCGTTTGCTGATCCGACATCGTCGCGACATCCAGCATCGCATCCACTGGTGGATCTCTGACGTGTTGAAATTAAATCCGACGCAACATGCGGCGGGAGACGTGCGATGACCGGATCGAACGACTTGGTCGAAAATGCAAACATGGGAAAGCCAGGATCTTCCATGATGAAAATAATTGTTGCGTTGATCCTCGGCATCGGACTGTTCGCTGGCGGCTGTCAGCCTGCCGCCCAAAATCCGCCAAAAGTAAAACTTGCTACAGACTATCTCGACACCTTCACTGCCGAGACGGACGCTTTAGCAGCAATGCAGAAAAAGCTGGATGAGCGAGTCACCTTTGACTGTGCCGAGCTGCCGTTGGATGTCGCTGTCCGATTATTAAGTGAGCAGCTAGGCGTTGAGATTCGGCTGGATTCGCGTTCGTTCAACGAGCTGCAAATTGATCCGGATGCGCCGTCGTCTGTTTGCGCGCAGGATGTTCGCCTGCGGACGGTCCTGCAACTGCTGTTGATGTCGGTGCAGAACGGCGACGAGTTGACCTACGCGATTGACGGCGATCGGATCAAGATCGCCAGCTTAGAGCGTTTAGAGAGCGAGCTGCGGGTCCTCTTCTATCCGTGCGCACCATTATTGTATGACGAATCAGGAGCAGGCCCCGATTACGATAATCTGATCCTTATGCTCACCAACTGTATCGATCATGAGAGCTGGGAAGAGTTAGGCGGCCCAGGCTCGATCTCACCACAGAGTAACGGAGTGGTCATTGCCCAAATGGATGCGATCCACACGCAGATCGCCACACTTTTAGCGATCCTCGATCAGGCAAAGTCGTTCGAGTCGGATCAGTACGATCCGACGCCGATCGAAGTTGGTAACGACCAGCAGCTGCCCCCTCCTGCCGCGTTGCAGGTAGAGATGCAGGGGATCTACTTTCGCCAGACTCCGCTGGCCGCTGTGGTGCGGATGTTAAGCGAACATTGCAAGGTTCCCATCGTGATCAACGCTCAGGCGTTGCGCGCAGAGGGAATTGCTCTCAACACGCCGATCACCGATAGTTGGAATGCAGCGTCGGCCCAGGTTATTTTGAATGACATCCTGCAGTCGCTCGAACTGACCTGTTGCTATCGGGACGATCTGTTAGAGATTACGACCTTTGAAGCGTCGGAGCGCGAGCTAGTTTTGAAGGTCTATCCGCTGCGTGATTTGTTGCTGTTGGAGCATCCGGATGACGACACAAGGGAGTCTCGTCGCATCAAGGCCCCTTCTAAATTTCCAAGTATTCACCAGAAAAATCAGCGGTTCCAGCGTCTCATCCAAACGCTAACCACAAACGTTCAACCTAGTTCCTGGGAAGAGCAGGGGGGCCCCGGCACGTTGTATCCCGTTGGGGCCGCTGACGCGCTGGTGATTCGTCAGATGCCGGAAATTCACGTTCAAATCGAACGCTTGTTGGCGTCGCTCCGCCGCGATCAGCAACCGTCAGCAGCGGCGGATGCTGAACCGATCGTGATCGTTTACAGCGTCGGACTTGACGACGACACAGCTGCATTGCAAACCCTCACGCAAACGCTGCGTGAAGAGATCGAGCCCGACTCGTGGGACGGCAAGTCGCACTATGTACGGCAGCTGGGAGATCGCTTGCTGATCCGGCATCGCCCGGACGTGCAGCTCCAGATCAAGCGGTGGATTATGCAGCTGTTGCCGTCTTCTTCACCGAAAACCTACGGCGGTGGGAATTCCTGATGTTTCCGCAGCGATCGACTTGGTTCGTTCAGCAAAAAAGTCACCACCAGGATCTTCCATGATGAAATTAAATATTACGTTGATCATCGTCATCGGACTGTTACTACATGGTTCGTCCGCCGCCGCCGAGCCGCCGATGTTGAAGTTGGTGGAAGGATATCTCGAAACGACCCCTGCTGATGCGGATACGATTGAAGCGGTGCAGAAAAAACTGGAAGAGCGCGTAAGCTATACCTTTATCAATACTCCGCTTGCTCAAGCTGTTCAACAATTGAGCGACGCATCAGGCCTCGAGTTTCAGCTTGACCCCTCTTCGCTCGCGGAGAGTGGGCTGAATCCTCACAGTTTGGTGACAAGGGTCGTGCATAATGTGCGACTTCGTACCGCCCTCCGGTTGTTTCTATTGGCGTTGCCAACTTACAAGCGTTTTGATTACGCCATCGACGAAGGGCGGATCCGACTGACCCTTTGTGAGAAATTAGAGAACAAGCATCGCGTGGTTTATTACCCGTGTGTTGATTTGCTGTATAGCGATCAGAGCGAAGCGCCCGACTATGAAAATCTGCTCGATACGATCACCACCTGTCTTGATCCAGAAAGTTGGGAAGACCTGGGCGGGCCCGGCGCTATCACGCCGCAAAGCAACGGCTTGGTCATCTCGCACCGCGAAACCATCCACACGCAAGTCGCCGGATTATTGGCCAAGCTGAGACAAGTTAAGTCACTGCATGCAGCAAACTACGATCCGACGCCTTGGGATATAACGGGTGACAATGCGCAGCAAAACCAAACGCAGCAGGCGCTGCAAATGCAATTTCAAAAGGTCACTTTTCAGCAGACCTCGTTGAGCGATGTGATTCGCTATTTAAGCCAACAATGCAAAATCCAGATTGTGGTTAACGCCCGGGCGCTGGAAGACATTGGGCTTTCTGTCGATGCAGAAGTCACCGGAAATTGGCGAGCGGCGACCGCCGAAACGATCTTGAACGATGTGCTCAGAAAGCTCGAGCTGGACTATCGGTATTGGGACAATGTGCTGGAAATTACGACCCCAGAGAAGCTAGAACGCGACTTGGTGGTCAAAGTCTATCCCGTGCGTGACCTGTTGCCGGTGCAGCCAGAGAGGGGCTCCAATCAGAAAAACAGTTATCGCATGGCCGCGCCACTCAATATGCCGCCGGGGCAGGATACCTCGACGTTTGATCCACTGGTTCAGATGTTAGAAAAGACAATCCAGCCCAATTCTTGGGAACGACTCGGCGGGTCGGGGTCGTACTCTATCGTACCCACTGCCGACGCAATCGCGATCGCACAAGTTCCCCAGGTTCACGCCGAAATCCAGCGTCTGTTGGCGACACTTCGCCGTGATCGCAAGCCAGCCTCTGTGCCGCAGCTGCAACAGGATACAGCGCCAGTCATGATCACCTATGCTGTCACAATCGACGGCGGTAAAGAGACGCTGCTCGAACTGGCGCAAACGCTACGCGAAGAAATTGAGCCCGGCTCTTGGGACGGCGAGACGCACAACGTGCAAGTCCTGGGAGACCGTTTGTTGGTCAGGCATCGCCCTGCGGTTCAGCGCCAGATCCGCAGTTGGATCACCAACGATTTGAAACTAGGGGATTCCCGAGACGGATCTAGTGGAAGCATAAACAACGGCGGATTTTTTTAGTTCGATCGCGCCGCACGATTTAACAACAACTATCAGCGAAACAGAACCATGAAATTTTACTCAGCGATGATCGTCGGAATCAGCATACTGTTGATCGGCCAGCTCGGCGTCGCCCAGCAGCCGACAGTGAAACTGGTCGAGAGCGATTTACCCACGAAGTTACCGGACGAAAACAAGATAATCGACGCCGCACTCTCCTCTCCCGCCAAGCTCGCTTTTACCGATACTCCGTTGAACGAAGTCGCTGGTTTGCTCAAAAAATTGCACGGAATTGAGATTCACCTCGATCATGGGGCACTCGCAGATGTTGGCTTATCGCCCGAGATGTCGCTTTCGATCACAGCCGACGGGCTAAGTTTGCAAAGCGGCTTGCGGCTGATGCTGGACCAAGTTGATTTGACCTACGTCGTTGATCAGGGGCGGTTGCTGATCACCACGCCTGAAGCGGCCGAGGATTTTGCCCACGCTGTATTTTATCCCTGTGTCGATTTGATCTACCCTGCTGGGTTTGAAGATAACGACAACGCCCAGCCCGATGCTGACAGTCTCATTCAGCTGATCGTCATGACGATCTCCCCAGAGACCTGGAGCATCAACGGTGGTCCCTCGTCGGATATCCAGTTGGTAGAAAACGGTCTCGTCATTCTGCAGAGTGACGAGGTGCACGCCAAAATCGCCGCACTCCTAGCAGCGCTGCGCAAGGCAAAATCACTGCCGTCGGACGCCTACGATCCAGCGCCCATCGATGCTGTTTCGCCCAGCATCGCCGCGGTGCTGCCAAAGTTACGTGCATCGCTCGACAAGGTAGGATCGCCCGAGGTGGACGAGCTCTCGCTGGACGAGATGGCCCGCTATTTATCGCAGTTGACAGGGTCGCAGGTGTTGATTCATGAGCACGCTCTCGAAGATGCGGGCGCGTCTCCCGAGCTAAGCGTCATCTGTAAAGAGTTGAACAACGTGTCGGCACGCTACATCTTGAATTCACTCAGCCGTGATCATGACCTGGCCTATGCCTTGCAGAACGAAGTCATCCTCATCACCACTCCGGAAAACGCCGAGTCGCATCTGGTCGTCAAGGTTTACCCCGTGCGAGATCTGATGCAACCAGTCGATCCCTTGCCGATGTTGGTCACGCCGGTTTACTACGGAAATTTTGGCGGAACCGGTCGTGCCCCAGAGCCCTACTGGGTGACGGCCACCAGTCGACTTTTAAACTCGATCACTCTAACGATCGATCCAGAATCGTGGGACGAACTAGGCGGGCCTGCTTCGCTGGGACATCTGGAAGTCGCAGATGCGTTTGTGATCGCCCAAACCGAACAAAATCACGCCAAAATCGCGCGGCTGTTGCAAGATATTCGCCTCCATCGACAACGCCGCCCCGAAGTCTCGCCAACCGCAACTGCAAAGCAATCTGAGCCTATCTTGAAACGCTATCTGATCCCTCTGGATGACGCCGACAATAACGATAAAGACGCGATCAATCAGTTCGCCAGGTTGCTGTTAACCGAAGTGGACAGCGACAGCTGGAACGATAAAACGCTCTACGTGCGAACGCTCGGTAACAAGAACTTACTGGTCAAGCAATCGCCCCAGACGCACGCAAAAATCGGCAAATTGCTGGGGCAACTCTATCCTCAAAGCGAATACGGCCAGCAATCGCGTGAGAGCGGTCCACGAGGCTCCGGTTCTGCGTGGGGCAATTGCTATGCACCTGAGTTATTCCATCAACAACCGGCAGTCACCGGCGAAGTTGCCAACGGTTTGAGCAGCGGAGGCTCGCCTCCCAAGCCAGAAGTGATGCCAGACGCCGTCAAAGAGGGGAAGTAGGCAGAGATGGATTTTCAAAGCACGCAGGTTAACCGAGTACTGCCGCTGAGACACCGTTGGCCCATGCTCGTGGGAGCAGCACTGTTGCTGGTCGGCTGTCAGCCTGTCGCCGTTCCGCCCGAAGCTACGACAGTGAAAGTAGCCCCGCAGTACCTCGAGACAAGTCCTGATCCGGCGCCGGTCGACAACATCCGCGCCGCGTTATCCTCCCCCACCGATTTCGCGTTTGTCGACACCCCGCTGGTCGAAGTCGCTGCGTATCTTGCGAAGTTGCACCAAATCGAGATTCATCTCGATCGCCGCGCGTTGGAAGATGTTGGTTTGACGCCAGATGTGTTGTGTTCACTCAAAGCGGACGGGATCAGTTTGCGAAGCGGTTTGCGATTGATGCTAAGCGAACTGGAGTTGACCTACGTGGTGGATCACACGCGGCTGCTGATTACCACTTCGGAACAAGCCGAGGTTTTTGTGCACGGGGTTTTCTATCCCTGTCCCGATTTGATTTATCCAAGTGCACCCTGGACCAGAGAAAAGATTTCGCCTGACTTTGACTCGCTGATCCAGGTGATCGGCACGACGGTTAGTCCCGAGAGTTGGGATGCCGTCGGTGGTCCGATGCCTGGCGTCCAGCCTTTGGACAATGGAATCGTCGTCACCCAGTCAGAAGCGGTGCACGAACAAATCGTCGCACTTCTAGCAGCGCTGCGAGCGGCGAAGTCCCTCCCGACAGACGACTATGACCCAGCGCCGATCCATGCCGTTCCCAATTTCGATTCCTCTGCCTGGCGAGAGTTGCGTGCTTCGCTCGACAAAGTGGGGACGCCTACCTTGAACAATACTCCCCTGATGGAGGTCGCCGACTATCTGTCGCAGCTCACCGGCTCCATCGTTTTGATCGATCGTCGAGCGCTGGAAGATGTGGGGCTGTCGCTCGATCTGCCGATAACTTGCGACTTCCAATCAGCGTCGGCTGGCGCCATTTTGAATGCAATCTGCCATCAGCACGGGTTGGCGTACGTCTTAGAAAACGAAGTGATCATGATGACGACGCCGGAAGCCGCCGAGTCGAGCTTGATCATCAAGGTCTATCCTATCCGCGACTTGATCTATGCGGAGGGGGACTCAAGCCACCGTCTAATTGTGAAAGTGCGTCATGACTTTGGTGGCGGCAGTGGGTACTACTACTTCGCCGCGAATGCTCCTGATTTTGATCCGCTGATCCAAACGATCACCTGCACAATCGAACCCGAAAGCTGGGAAGAACTAGGGGGGCCGGGGGCGATCGCTCCGTTGGAGATTTCCGACGCGCTCGTAATCGCCCACACTGAACAGGTTCACGACAAGATCGCTCAGCTACTTTACAACATGCGTCAGGCTCGACAACCGCGACCCCTGGCTTCGCCCGCCGCGATCGCCAAGCGTGCCGAACCGGTGCTGTTGCGTTACCCGATTCCGCTGGAGGGTGACAGCGATGACGCGATCCATAAGCTCGCCAAATTGCTAACCACCGAAGTCGCAGCGGATCGGCAAAATGACCCCCAGCGATACGTGCAAACTCTCGGTAAGAAAACATTGCTGGTGAAGCAAACGCCCCAGACGCACGCGAAAATCCGAGAATGGCTCGGGCAACTCTATCCCCAAAGCGAATACGCCCAACGACTCGACGTTTTTGGTGGAGGTGGTTTTGGCGCCGGCGGCGGTTTTGGCGGAGGAGGAAGTTTTGGGGGCAACGCCAACAGTGGCCGCGCTGCTCCGGCACCCAAGGCTGTCAAAAACGGAATGTAATGGCAAACAGCTTTTCCAAGGAACACAAGATGACAAGTCGACGATTGGTGTGGGTATTGCTCTTCCTGTTGGGTGGGGCAGCGCCTGGTTGGGCGCAAGGGCCCGCAGCGATGTTGCCGCTGCCGTTGTCTGAGTCAAAGCCGTCGTTTGTTTCCTACGATCTACGCCTGCTCTTGATCGATCAAGAGGGGCAGACCTCAGACATCGCGCCTGTGATCAAGTTAATTCAACGCTTCGTCGCGCCTGACAGTTGGGAAACCACCGGCGGAGCAGGGCGGATCTTCGGAATCAACGGTAGTCTGTTGGTCTATCAAAACAAGCCTGCACACTTAGAGATCGGCGCGCTGGTGAACATCTTAAGACGTGCGGCAAATTTCTCACAACGAGTGGCCGGGCAACCCCAATTTTACGGCGAGGCGCTGCGCGCGTTTCCGTATCACAATCACCAACCGACCGACCCTTACGCGCAGGTTTATCCGCTGGGCGACTTGCCAAGCGAAATCCAGTTCACCAGTGATCGAGAACTCGCCGATCCTGCCGCCGACAAACGCTCGTTGATCGAGCTGTTGAAGGCAGCGACGCCGGCCGCCAGTTGGGAAGAGCAGGGAGGCGTCGGCTCTCTCATCGATCTGCCGGCAGCCAACTGTCTGATCGTCGTCCAGACCATTAGCCAGCATCAACAGCTTGGCGCAATGCTGACGGCGCTGCGTTCGAATCGAGAGCGGATCGGGTTGTTGAACCCGCTGGAGTATCGCATCGTCGAATATTCCTTGATCGATGAACAAGGGCAATTGCTTTCGAGCGCCCAGTTGCGGGATGTCGCGATGCGACTTCAAGCCGACTTGCCGAACCTGGGCTGGCGATCGAACGATCGATTTATCATCGCCGACCAAGCGCTGACGATTTCGCAATCGAGCGAAGGACATGCAGTGATCCAGCGCACCTTCGCCGAATGGGCGCTACATCCGATCACAATTTTGCCGCCTGATCTGGTCGACGCAGGACCAGAATCACCCACTCGGCACAATCGTCCTTGGATCAAGCGAGGCCCCGATACCGGATCACCGCAGCCCCTGTTTGATTCGCAGGGAACGCCTGAAGCCGATTCAACTTCCGGTGATCCGTCAATCCCTAACGACTAGGGCGCCGGGCAACCTTATTGCGTTTTCTCGCTCGCCGGGCCAGACTGGGCGTTTCGCCTGGTCCCTCTTTTTTGCAGTGTACGTCGTGAAAATCGGTTCGACCCAGATCGTGGAGACTTTCGCCGAAGCGTTCGGCATGCGCTATTGCCGCGTGATCGTGACGGCGCATGATCGGTATTGGCTAGAAGCGGCGGCACGCGAACTGTGCGGGTACGGCAGTTCGGTGATTGCCTGCGATGCCGAGGTGGGGGTCGAACGTTGGCTTTCGCCAGATCAGTCCCCCGATGGGCGCGTCGGCGTCGCGATCTTGGCTTTTGGCTTCTCTACCGATGCGCTCGGCAAAGCGATCGTCAATCGGATTGGCCAATGCGTCATGACCTGCGCATCGACTGCCGTGTTTGATGGAATGCCGGCCGGGGAAGAACGCGTGCCGCTGGGCAAGCAGCTTCGCTTTTTTGGCGACGGCTTTCAAAAGAGCAAAGTAGTCGCCGGGCGCCGCTACTGGCGCATTCCGGTGATGGACGGAGAGTTTCTTTGCGAAGAATCTCTCGGCGTCGCCAAAGGAGTCGCCGGCGGCAACATCTTGATTCAGGCCGTCGATCAATCAACCACCTTGGACGCCGCTCGACGAGGCGTGCAGTCTATCGAAGAGTTGTCGGACGCGATCACGCCGTTTCCGGCCGGAGTCGCACGCAGCGGCAGCAAAGTCGGCTCGCGCTATAAAGGGCTGCGAGCTTCGACCGCCGACGTCTACTGCCCGACGCTCCGCAGTCGTGTCGAGACGCAACTGGTCACCGGAGCCAATTGCGTGCTCGAGATCGTCATCGACGGCGCCACCGAAGCCGCCGTCGCCGCCGCCATGCAAGCCGCCATGTACGCTGCAGCCGGACCAGAAGTCTTGGCGATCTCCGCCGGCAACTACGGCGGCAAACTCGGAAAATTCCACTTTCACCTGCACGAACTCTTGAAGTAATCGACGCCAATAAACGCAGGATGGGGGCGGTAGGAAAACCGCGTTTGCCGATGGGGGAAATGTCTAATTTCTAATGACGAATGTCTAATGCGGAGTGAGGTCAGCAAAACTTTGCAACCGCATGGCGCTGGCATCTTGTTGCAACCGCAATCCAGCCAATCGTGAACAGACTGCCCAGGCAACACCACCCGCATCAGCACCACCCAACAAAAATCCCCACAGCCCCACCGGGGCGACCTAACCTAGCCCAGGGTAAGTCGCGTCTAGCGACGCAGCCCTGGGTCAACGCCGCCCATAAAAATGCTGACGTTTGAGCCAGCAGCCCCCCAGAGTCGCCTTTTTGAGGTTGCGCTATTTCGAACCGCTAGGACACTAGCCCGCCAGCGCCAGCGAGGGAATCCGGTCGCTAGTTCATACCGAGTTGGCATCGCCAAGCGGATTCCCTCGCTGGCGCTGCGGGCTAGTGTGAACGTTTTCGACTTAGTTCCTACCGCGTTTTTCCGTTCTTTCTTCGTGGCTTTACCGCGTTCCATTTTTTTGGGGTCGAATAGCGCAACTTCAAAAGTCGCCTTTCGCTCCCGCGAAAGTAGCGTCTTCCTCTCGCCCCCTCTAGGCTGCGATTCTTTGGCGCCGCAAAAGCCAACCACAGAGAATCCCCAGGAATTTCACTATTGACAAAGTCTAAGGACTTGCTTAGGATGTCTGTATTGAACATTCGTTAGTTATATCTTGAACCCTCCGCTTTATGCGGAAACCCAAAGCCAACCACCCAAATATCGCACCAGCTTCTCGTCTCACCAGCAGGAAACTTATCCCATGGGATCCAAACCACGTCAATCCAAAAAATCGCGATCGCGCAGAACCAAAGCGGCTCGGAAACGTCTAACACTGCGCAATCGCCAAGCGGCCCGGAATACACCGGCGGAAACCGCTAATGTGACGCCAAATGCCGCTGAAATACCGGGAATAAATGGCAATTCAGAGCCCTCCGGTTTCCTGTCTCCAGATCTGCTTTTGACCGATTTGTTTCAAACCGAAGGCTTTGATGACCTGAAATTCGTGTTTTCAGAAATGGATGCCGCAGGGATCTCGATCAGCGATCTGCCGCAGGTGATTGATCGGATGGCTGCCCTGGGTTATCAGTCCCCGCAGACGATGGAATTAGTTGGAAAAATATGTGACATTGGTGACGCAATGGACATTCAGGACTTGGAAGATTCTCAAAGAATCCATTCTGAGCCCAGGCAAACTGACCCTGCCGCGGCGACCTCGCAGTCTCAGCCTGACGCGCAGCGCAGTTGCTGGTTTCAAGAGCTCACCACCTCAGAACTGCTGCGTGAGCAACCGCCGCGTGAATGGCTGTTGCCTGGCGTGCTGGCGCGGCATGAAGCGGCGGTGATTTTGGGGCCGAGCAAAAGTATGAAGACGTCGCTGGCGGTCGATTTGTGCGGCGCATTAGCGAGCGGGGGCAAATTTTTGGGCGAGTTCGCCGCGCAGCGTGCTTATCGCGTCGGCTTCCTCAGCGGCGCAGCAGGCCGAGCCGTGCTGCACGATCTCGCGCGACGCTGGAGCGCCGCCACCGGCGTCGATACTGAGAAACTTCCCAACCTGGTTTGGGCGTTGACCATGCCCGCTGCCGCCAACCCGGCCAGCTTTGAAGAGAACCTGGCGGAGCTGCGTGATTGGATTGAACGTCATCAATTAGAAGTCGTGTTGATCGATCCGTTGCAATGGACCTCGACGCGCGCTGCTTCGCAAAAATCGCAAATTCGCCAACTGGTCCGCTGCTGTCTTGAAGCTGGGGCGACTCCGATTGTTTGCTGCGCGACGCGCAAATCGACTTCAAAACGCGCGCTGAATATCGCCGATCTCAACGACGCCGAACATGATTTTGCCCAGCAATGGTTATTGGTAAACCGTCGCCGCGCGTACGAGTCAGGCAGCGGACAGCATCGCCTGTGGTTAACGGTCGGCGGAAACGCCGGACAGGACGCGGTTTGGGGCGTCGATATCGACGAAGGTCGGTTGACAGACGCCAGCGGCCGTAAGTGGAATGTCACGCTGCACGCTGCCGAGTCGTTGCAAGATGAGGCGCCGGAGCTAGAAGCCCAATCGCAACAACAACGGCGCCGTGGAAAAATTCGCGCCGCGCTGCGACAACTTGCACGCCACAACACGACCAAGTCTAAAATCCGTCAACTTAGCGGAATCAGCAGCGCCAAATTTGGGTTTGCGTGGGATCAGATGATTGAAGACGGAGAAATCGCGCCGACCAATAGTGATACGACAGGGCAAAACCGGTTAGAGCTTTGTTATTACCTGGCGGAGCCATTCCATGAATCTGCCAATAAAGGGGACGGAGGGGGCAGCCCAGCAAATTCAAACCAATTGGATCCAATTCGCCAGTTTGGTCCCGTTCGCCAATTCGATCCAATTCAGCAGTCCAGAGCGTCCCAGTCGCAAAGTCAGTCCCAGTCCCAGTCACAAACGCAAACGCAGTCGCAAACGCCCGATCAAAACAGCCCCATCGGGGCGACCTATTCTAGCCCAGCGACTGTCGCTTTTAGCGACGCAGCCCTGGGTCCACGCGATCCCAAAGAATGGTGACGTTTGAGTCGGCAGTTCCCCGGGTTCCATCCAACGTCAACGTTACGTTGGTGGATGATTACCCAGGGCTCCGTCGCTGCTGCGACGAGCGCCCTGGGCTATTTTAGGTCGGCCCGTTGGGCCTGAAGAAACAACGGATGTCGAGCAACGGGTAATGCCAAGCAAAGGGTACTCCAAGCAGCGGGTATGCCACATAACGGGAATGCCGAAACAACTGGGACGCTAAATAAAGAGGGTCAAACAACGGGGATGGGGATCATGCATCCTCTGGGAACCAAACCGGCTCTTGGATTGCCGACCGCAATCATGCGAGAAGACGAACTGACCCCGGTGTTAGCTATGTGACCGAACGGGTGTTCTCTATGTGTGCGGTCTGTACGCACAGCGGACGCTACTTGGATGCAGGCCTGGCCAGATTGGCCGGGCCGCGTTGGTTCGAAGTGCGAATGAGTTACTCTTCAACTTCGAAGACGGCTTCGACTTCGACGATGATGTCGCCGGGCAGTCCGCTGACTCCGATGGCGCTGCGGGCGGCGACGCCGTTGTCGGGGCCGAAGACTTCGGCCATGAGATCGCTGAACCCGTTGATCACGGCCGGGTGCGCGGTGAAGTCATCGACGGCGTTGACCATGCCGAACGTTTTGATCAGACGTTTGACTTTGTCCAAGCTGCCGAGGTGCGCCTGCAGCGTTGACAGCATCGCCAGTCCGGTTTGACGCGCGGCGTCGTAGCCTGCTTGTTGATCGACGCTTTTCCCAACTTTGCCGGTCGAGAGGGAACCATCCGATTTCAGGGGGCCATGACCCGAGATGTAGGCCAAGCCGTTGTGAATCAGGACCGGCTTGTAGACGCCCATCGGTTTTGGCGCGGTGGGGAGTTCCAGTTTCAGTTCGGTGATTTTGGCTTCAGCGCTCATCGGCTTTGGGTCTCGTTCGTGCTAGTTCGAAATAGGGTCCAAACGTTAGCGGGAGTATAACACCGGCGGCGCCAGCCAGAAACGGGCCACCAGCGCACGCTTTGCCCAAGCTGGGCGGCTATTTGCGCCAGTCGAGGTGTGAGGCGAAAGCAGGGCTGTTTTCAGCAGAAAATCAAGCCGCGGAGAAGCGGCGAATCTTCACGCTGATAGCTGCGCAGGCTAGAATGCGACCTTCTCGCGATTCAAGAATCGACGCGTGACGACTTTATTCCCAGTAGAAAAGGGCCCGCGATGCCAGCCATGTTCAGCCTCTCGGTGATGATGTTTCTCCAGTTTTTCATCTGGGGCGCTTGGTACGTCACGGTCGGCAACTATATGTATGCGCGAGGAATGTTTGACGAAGTTCCCTGGGCGTACACCGTTGGTCCGATCGCGGCGATCATTTCTCCCTTCTTCTTGGGGTTTGTCGCGGATCGCTATTTTGCGACCGAAAAAGTGCTGGGCACGCTGCATCTGTTGGGTGGAATCACGATGTTCGCCGCCCCGTTCGCCGCAGGGGTCAGTCCTACGCTGTTCATTATTGTGTTGCTGCTGCACATGCTTTGTTACATGCCGACGTTAGGGCTGACCAATACGCTGGCGTTTCATAACATCGAAAATCAAGAGAAGCAGTTTCCGGTGATTCGCGTGTTTGGGACGATTGGTTGGATCGCTGCGAATCTGGTGGTGAGCAAATTGTTTAAGGCGGACACGTCGGAGATTCAGTTTTATGTAACTGGTGCTGCGGGACTGGCGCTGGGCCTGTTTAGCTTTGCGTTGCCGCATACTCCGCCCCCTTCGGCAGGGAAGAAGGCGACCTTCCGCGAGATCATGGGGGTCGACGCGCTGGCGCTGATGAAAGAACGTTCGTTCGCCGTGTTTATCGTTAGCTCGTTTTTAATCTGTATTCCGTTGGCTGCTTACTACGCCTACGCTCCGGTGTTTGTCGGCAAAGTGGGTTTCACCAGTCCGGGAGCATGGATGTCGATTGGTCAGGTTTCTGAAATCATCTTTATGCTGCTGATCCCGGTCTTCTTTGCTCGATTGGGAGTGAAGTGGATGTTGTTTGTCGGCATGTTGGCCTGGGTGGTGCGATATGGTCTGTTTTCTGCCGCAGATGACGGCAACATGTGGATGTTGGTCCTGGCCGGCATCGTGCTGCACGGCATTTGCTATGACTTCTTCTTTGTGACCGGGTTTATCTATACCGATAAAAAGTGTTCTAAGGAGTTGCGCGGTCAAGCACAGGGTTTTCTGGTGTTTGTGACGCAGGGACTGGGTTTGGGGATTGGGGCCAAGTTAGTTGGTTATATTGCCGCGATGTATACGCCGCCTGAGGCGCAAGCGCTGCAGGCCGAAGCCCAGAAGCTGACCGTTCAGGCCTACGGGATGACCGATCTGGCGGCCGCGGCCGAGCTGCGAGAAAAAGCGGGCCAGTTGGGTGGTCAAGCGGTGCAGATGATGGACTGGGGAATGATCTGGCTGGTTCCTTGTATCTTCGCCGGCATTGTAATGATCTTGTTTGGCTTGCTGTTTCACGACAAAGTGGCGGACGAAGATGCTTCGACGCCGAGCGCCCACTAAAGCAGTCTTCTCGCTGCTGGTAACAGTTATAGAGACCAGCAAAAGTGCAATTTCAGGGGCTCATCAAGTCTGATGAGCCCCTTTTTTGCGCTTCGTGCGTACTGGTTAATTCCATTTCCTGCTTGTTTTCCCCAGAAAACGGCCTCAAAACGGCCGATTTGGAAAACTTGGGGGAATTTCTCCAGATTTTCTAAAGCCGCAGATTTGACTCGGTAGGGATCCGACCTAAGTTTCACGTGAACAGGGGAGTAGCGAGTCGCGAAACCTTGTTTGGTGACAGAACGTCGCCGTCATTTTCTGTTTTATCCGGAATTCTGCGAGCAGTTCAAAAACTCGTTAATTCGGTGAAGCAGAGGATGGCCTGCTGCCAGACGTCCTCGAAAAAGGCAAACCGATCGTGAGGTCGGGACGCAAAGCCAAGGGCCACGCAAGTGGAAGCCGGGCTGCCGAAGGGTGCGCTCGCGAGCAATCGCAGCGTGTATGAACCTCGGAGGCGAGAGAGACTTGGCGAATTTCGTCGTAGGTTGATTTTCGGTTGCAATTTGCAGGCTGACGTCGGAGACAACGTCGCAGCTGAGAATCAAGATCGCATCCTTGTTAAATGCCGCTTTAGGCACTTGTGGAGATTTCTCATGAACGATCTCGCTCAAAAGATTCAGAACTTCTTGGTATCGGAAGATGGTCCCACCGCGGTTGAGTACGCCGTGATGTTGGCCCTCATCGTCATCGTATGTTTGACGGCCATTCAGGCCATCGGTACGCAGGCGAACGCTACGTTCACCAAGATCGGCAATGACATGTCGACCGCCAACACCACCGGCGGCGCCTCGCCGTAGTCGAGTCGACGCCCAGCAGAGCGTGCGAAACACGTCGCACGCTCTTCGCGTTTTTTAGAAGAAGCCCGTTTGACGTCCTCGGCTGGTCGACGTCAAAGCGGGCTTTTTTTCGCTGCGCCCGCTGTGTGCAGCGAAGGGGATGGCAGTGACGCGGGAGCCCGGCTCGCCGCCGTCATGAAAAGTCGCAGAAATCGGTCGCATCGTCCGTCGTCACGTCCGGCGCATGCTAGGTTTTCTGATAATTTCGCGCAGTTTGCGCGGATGTCAACGATTCATGCAATGCCCGAGGCTTGATCTCGGCGAAGAGCTACCAGGAGAGAAACATGCAGTATGTAAGTGACTTAGGCGTCTCGATGGCGGAAAACTGGCAGGTTTGGGTAGTGACCGTGACGCTGATTGTTGCGGCCGTGATTGACGGCTATCAGTTGAAGGTGCCGAACTGGATTACGTTTCCGTTCATTATCGCCGGCTGGACTTACAGCACGCTGGCCTTCGGTTGGGAAGGTCTGGGCTGGAGCATGCTAGGGACCATCGTTGGGTTGGCGCTGTTGTTGCCGGCCTATGCGATTGGCGGCATGGGTGCTGGCGACGTGAAACTGCTAGCGGGTGTTGGTGCTTGGATGTACGGCACGACTACTTTCTACGCTTTCTGCGTTTCGGCTGTCGTTGGCGCGGTGCTGGCGATCGGCATGGTCTTGTTCCGGGGCGCTTGGGAAAAGCACTCGAACCAGGCCTGGATGATTTTGAACGAAATTCTGACGATCCGTGACCCGAATCAACTTTCGGCGATCGCGGCCGAGCGGAAGCCGACCATGATGTTGCTTCCCTACGGCATCCCGATCGCAATCGGATCGATCGCTTACTTCATTTGGATGGGAATGCTGGTATGACCCCCACAAGAACCGTCGCAGCGGAAGCCGAGGTAAATAGCGAACTTTGGACGCAGTGTGAAGCTGGGTCGAGTTTGACGCCGCCGAAGTTCAGGTTACATCGACCTTGTCGATTGTACCGATCAAAACGAACAGGAGCTGCGGTCGTCGAGTTTGCTATCGTGGCTCCGCTGTTTTTCCTGCTGGTGTTCGGCATGATCGAATACGGCCGGATGGTGATGGTTCAGCAGGTGATCACAAACGCGTCGCGTGAAGGAGCTCGCCGTGCGGTTCTCGATGGGGCGACCACCGGTCAGGTGGTGGCTGCGGTCGAAGAATTTCTCGAACAAGCTTCGGTGAGCGGTGCGAACTTAGAAATCCGTGTTACGCCAGATCCGCCGGGCAGCGCGGCCAACGGCGATCCAGTCGGGGTCACGATTAGCGTGCCGTTTAGCGATGTCAGTTGGATGCCTTCCCCGATGTATCTGGGAGGGACGACACTCGAAGCGAAGACGGTGATGCGTCGTGAAGGAATCAAATAAACGAATCTAGTTGGCGACGTGTGCGCCAGTGGAATCGACTACATCGGTTGTAACGGTGCGACAGCGTGGGTTGGCTTCGCGTCGCAAGTACGCCGATGAAGAAATTAACTATTTTGCGCTATGGCCAGGCGCGCATTGCTAGCTCGATTATGACGGCACGGATGCTAGCAAACTAAGGAAACATTCATGCGTCCCAAATCACTTATTTTAATCGTATTCGCGCTCGGCTGCGGCTTAGTAGCTTCGATCGGCATCAGTCAGGTGCTCGAAAACAAGCAGCAGCAGAGCGTAGCGCCCCAGATGGAGATGCAAAACATCTTTGTCGCGATTGAAGATATTGACATCAACGAACAACTTGCCCCCGAACTGATCAAGCTGGAGCCATGGCCCAAGGACAAAGTGCCTGAGGGAGCGGTGACCAAGCTGGAAGAGCTTCAAGACCGTCGCCCGCGCGTTCGGTTGTATGCTGGTGAGCCGATTCTGGAACGGAAGCTGTTTGGATCGAACGAGGACAAAGGCGCCTCGAAGATGATTCCGAATGGCTTTCGCGTGCACTCGGTTCGCGTTACGGCCGAAACCTCGGCTTCAGGTTTGATTTTGCCAGGCGACCGCGTTGACGTGCTGGTGTACCTGCGCAGCTCGGGCAATATCAGCAAGACATTGACCCGCACGATTTTGAAAAACGTGCGGGTGTTTGCGGTGAATGAGCAAACGCATCGCGAGACGGACTCGGAAGGGAACACGATCACGGCCAAGACGGTGTCGCTGCTGGTGAAACCGAGCCAGGTCGAAATCCTGATGCTAGCGAGCCAACTAGGAAGTTTGAGCTTGTCGCTTCGTCCGCCGAATGATGACACGCTTGAAGACGATACGGATGATGCGACGGTGGAAGAACTGATGGGCATCGACGAAGATGCCGATCCCAAGCAGAAAAAGAAGCCAATCGCCGCCGCGAAGCCGGACAACGGCGGGTTCCTGGGATTCCTCCAAAATTATGGCGGCAGTAACAAGCCTGCCGAACTGCCGGTTGAAACTGGCCCGCAGTGGACGATGGATCTGCTTGATCCCAATGGCGTGCGTCGCTTTGAGTTTGGAGAAGAGGGAAAGCTGCCGTTGGAAGTCGCGCCTGGCGCGGCGACTACTCCCATTGCGGCTCCGGTTTCGATTCCAATGCAAGGATTGGGATCTCTACCGCAAGGACCGGGCTTTGCTCCTAACGGAGATGGCTTATCCTCGGGAACACCGATGTCTGATGCTACGCAGGGCGGCGACGCACTGCAACAAGATGATGCGTCGCAAGACCAAGCGGCGCCCCTGGGCCTGGATGATTAAGTAGAAAAAAAACGGAATTCGATTCGGGTACGCGAGGACACGGACTGGACTCGCGCCCAATACGCAAGGATGTTCACGGATGATAACTTTTCGCCGCCCTTTGGGGTTCTTGTATCGCTACGGAGTCGCGTGTTTGCTGATTGCAACCGCGATCCCAGCCGCAAACGCCCAAGATATGGGCGCCGTGCCCAACGTTCACTTTCAGGTTGATGCGCCCAACCAGCGCTTGGAGATGATGGTGAACTCCAGTCGCATCTTCACGTTGGATGCGAAGATCCCCAAGGCGCAGGTCAACAACCCTGACTTGTTGCGTTTGACTCCGCTTTCGCCTAACAAGATCCAGGTCTCGGCTCTTAAGCCGGGCGTGACCCAGGTCAATCTGTGGAACGAAGAGGGGGCGATCCATACAATCGACATCATCGTGATCGGCGACGGGCGTGAACTGCAACTGTTGTTGGAAACGGAGTTTCCCAACTCAGCGATCAAGGTCCGTCCGCTGGCCAGCAGCGTGGTGTTGTCAGGCTATGTCGATCGACCCGAAGCGGTTAGCCGAATCATCCAGATGGCCGAAGACTATTATCCCAAAGTCATCAACAACATCAGCGTTGGCGGCGTTCAGCAAGTCATGCTGAAGGTCAAAGTCTACGAAGTCTCGCGAACCAAACTGCGCCGATTGGGCATCGACTGGGCGACCATTGGATCGGACTATTTTGTGAGTTCTACGGCAGCAGGGATTTTGGGGCCGGCCGAGATTGTCGCTGGGGAGGCGCTCGAAACTGCGGGACAAACGGTACAGTTCGGGGTCCTAGGATCGGAAGCCTCTTTCTTTGGCTTTATCGATGCATTGCGACAAAACAACGTCGCCAAGTTGTCAGCCGAGCCGACGTTGGTGACGATCAGCGGACGTCCAGCAAGTTTCAATTCTGGTGGAGAATTGCCGGTTCCGATCGCATCCGGTCTGGGGACCACTTCGATCGAGTTCAAGGAATTTGGTACGCGCGTCGATTTCGTTCCCATTGTTCTAGGGAACGGCTATCTACGGCTCGAGGTTCGTCCCCGAGTAAGTGCGGTTGACCCTAGTTTGGCTGTCAACGGAACGCCCGGTTTCCGAACTCGTTGGGTGGATACTGCTGTTGAAATGAAGTCTGGGCAAACATTTGCACTAGCGGGTTTGATTGAAGAAAAGATTAGTACAGAAACCCGTGGCGTCCCGTTTTTGGCGGATCTTCCTTGGCTAGGCGCCGCATTTCGGAAGAATACCGATTCGCGCAACGAAGTCGAACTGTTGATCATTGTGACGCCTGAATTGGTGGGAGCAATGGATCCGGAAGAAGTCCCGTGCGAATACCCCGGCTCTAACACGGGAATCACCTCCGATTGCGAACTGTACACGCGCGGCTATGTCGAAGTGCCTGCTTGCCCGCCGGGGGGAGCCGCCTACATGGGCGAACCAGGGATGATTGGACCGTATGACGGCGAAAACATTGCTCCTGGTCCTCCGGTAATCGAAATGGTCGAGCCTGGCCAAGCGGGACAATCGATCCCAAGACAGCAGCCGGTGCAGCCCCAGGCGCCGTCGGGTCCGGTTCGGATTACTCCTTCCGAACCGCGTCAGGCCGCGAGGGTGGAAGCCTCAGGTCCGGTGCAACCGACCCAAGCAGAACCAGCGCTGATCGGGCCGGTGGGGTATGACTCGTTAAGATTTTAGTAGCCCCGCGCAATTTGCGTACTACACTTCCTTAACTTGCACCTTGCCTAGATCCGTCTGTCCAATCGCATGACGATGCCGAAAGAATTATGGCGGCCATGAACAACGTATTGCGAGTCGCACTGGTAGATCCAACCGACTCGACGCGCGAAAAACTGAAGTCGACCTTGCTCGGCATGGAAGTGATTTGGCTTGAAGCTGAATGCTCTCGATACGAGTTCTTTGCAGACGTTGTCGGGCAAACCAATCCCGATATCGGCATCGTCTCGTTGGACGCAAGCCCCGAAAAAGGGTTGGCGCTGATCGAAGAACTGCACGAAGCGAATCCAGAGTGCAGTATTTTGGTCGTCAGCGCATCCACCGATGGCAACCTGATCTTGCGGGCGATGCGAGCCGGCGCCAAAGAGTTTCTGACGCATCCTGTGGTGCTTGAAGACTTGATGGCTGCGCTAGAGCGCATCAGTAGTCACCGGTTTGGCAAAGGAGAGTCACGATCACGCGGTTGCCGCGTGATTACGGTGGGAGGAGCGACCGGCGGCGTTGGCGCTACCAGCTTGGCTGTCAATCTTGGCTGTTTGTTGGCCGCCAATGAGAAGAACAATGTTGTTTTGATCGATCTCGATCTGGCGCTCGGCGATGCGGATGTGTTTCTCGACACGATCCCGGACTATACGTTGGTCGACGTTGCACAAAACATCCAACGGCTTGACTTTAACCTGCTAAAGCGATCGCTTACTAAACATTCGTCAGGGCTCTATTTGTTGCCGCGACCGGTCCAATTGCACGATGATTCGCTGATCAGTCCCAGCGACTTCACGCGCGTGATCGGCCTGTTAAAAGCGACTTTCACGCATTTGATTATCGATTTGTCGAAAGGTTTTCGTCCGCTCGACTTTGTCGCGATGCGCGAAGCGCATGACAACTTGATGGTGATCCAACTGGATCTTCCTTGTCTGCGGAACGTCGTGCGTTTGATGATGTCTTTCTCCGAAACGGATGGCCTGAAAGAGAAGACGCGGATTGTGGTGAATCGCGTCGGGCTTGACTCGGGCCAGATTAGCTTGAAGAAGGCGCAAGAAACGATCGGGAGCGAGATCTTTTGGCAGATCCCCAATGATTATCGCGTGATGGTCGAAGTGCGCAACAACGGCGTGCCGCTGATCGAGCAAGCTCCTAAGGCCGGCATTACGCAAGCGATGGCTGCGCTGGCGGATGTGTTGTCAGGCGAAAACAAAAAGAGCAGTGCGACCGGCAGCAAAGCAGGCCTTAGCCGATGGTTCGGCTTTCTCGGTGGAAAGAACTCTGACTCGGCATCCGCCGCCGAAAGCGGTGAAGAGACCGCCTCAAAGTAGCAGCGGTCTCCGGAGAGCCAGATACGATCTAGGAGACCCAATCTCCTTTTTAGTCAGGGCTCCTACGATTCTTCCCGCGGCATAATCGCTGCGACCCGATTTCTGGGCAGGGTCGCCGAAATTCTTCTGACATTGTCAATCGTATGACGTATGTTTTGCACGAGGTCCAGTGACCGTCGCCCCTGACGGTATGCGCTCGATTTCTTGAACATCAGCAAAGAGCGTCGCATGAAGCCGACGCGGAGAACTGAATATGTCCGTACGATCATTGAGCTCAGAAGCGAAGAGCGGAGACGCGAAGCAGGCCGAATTCGAAAACCTGAAGCGTCGCATTCATGGCAAGCTAGTCGACAAGCTGGATCTCTCCAAGGTAGGCGAGCTCGAAGGCGAAGTATTGCGCCGCGAGATCCGTCTCGTTGTCGAGCATCTGTGCGATACCGAAGAAACGCTGCTTAATCGCAACGAACGTGAACGCTTGATCGAAGAGGTTCTAGACGAAACCTTCGGCCTGGGACCGCTTGAACTGCTACTAAAGGATCAAGCGATCAGTGATATTTTGATCAACGGACCGAAGCAGATCTATTGCGAAAAGAATGGACGGCTTGAGAAAAGTCCGGTTACCTTTCGCGACAATAATCACCTACTGCAAATCATTGACCGCATCGTTTCGCGCGTTGGTCGTCGCGTCGATGAAACCTGCCCGATGGTTGACGCTCGTCTGCCGGACGGGTCGCGATTTAACGCAATCATTCCTCCGCTGGCGCTGGATGGCGCCGCCGTGTCGATTCGCCGCTTCGGCTCGAATCCGCTGAAACTGGAAGACCTGCTCAACTACAAAGCGTTTACTCCCGAGATGGTGATGCTGTTGGAAGGGGCGATCAAAGCCCGCTTAAACATCATCATCGCCGGCGGCACCGGTTCTGGCAAAACGACGTTGCTTAATACGCTGTCAAGCTTCATTTCGGCGTCAGAACGAATTGTGACGATCGAAGACGCGGCGGAACTGCAATTGCAGCAGGATCACGTCGTGCGGCTAGAAACGCGGCCCTCAAACGTCGAAGGGAAGGGCGCCGTCACGGCGACCGACCTCGTCCGCAATGCGCTGCGTATGCGGCCTGAACGAATCATCATCGGCGAGTGTCGTGGCGGCGAAACGCTCGACATGCTGCAAGCGATGAACACGGGTCACGAAGGTTCGATGACCACCATCCACGCAAATACTCCCCGTGACGCGATCGCGCGTGTCGAGACCTTGATCTCGATGGCCGGCTTTGAATTACCGATCAAAGCGATGCGTCAGCAGATCGCGAGTGCGGTCGACTTGATCATTCAGGCTAATCGCATGCAAGGGGGATCGCGCCGCGTGACGCACATCACCGAAGTGATCGGGATGGAGCAAGACACCGTCGTGATGCAAGACGTGTATCGATACAACAAAACAGGAATTGATGAGACAGGGCGAGCGCGAGGCCAGTTTGAAGCGACCGGCGTCCGGCCGAATTTCATGTCGAGACTTGAATCGGCAGGCGTTCGGCTGCCGGCCAGCGCGTTCCGACAACGCGTGATGTTGGTCGACTAGTCCCGTTTCTGGTAGACGTCACAAGAGGTACTGCCCCATGCTGTCGATTCTAATCCCTATCGTCGTTTTCGCAGGCATCGCTGCTTTGATTGGCGGTGTCGCTCTGAGCTTCCGCAACACCGGCAGCGAAGATGCCGAGATGCGACTTGACGTTCTGACCGGAGCAGGCCAGCCGCGCGGCAAAGACGCCGATCCGGCCGCTGGCTTGCTCTCTGGTTTTCAGGACGAAGGCAACGCGATTGAAGCGTATGTCCTGCAATATTTCAACTTGCGGCTGTTCCTTGATCAAGCCGACATGACGATGAGCGTCGCCAATCTGGTGTTGATCTCGGGCGGTCTCGCGGCTGCCGGCGGGATCTTGCCGATCGCGTTGCAAATGCCATTTTATGTTGCGCCGTTTACTGCCTGTGCTCTGGGCGTGATTCCGCTTGCGATCGTTCGTTTTAAACGCAAGGCCCGCCTCAGCAAGTTTGGCAAGCAGTTGCCGGACGCCTTGGAGCTGATCTCTCGTGCGCTGCGCGCTGGTCATAGCTTGGGCGCTGGTTTTCGCTTGGTGAGCGAAGAGATGGATGACCCGATAGGACGTGAGTTCTCGAAAGTCTTTGAAGCGCAAAACCTGGGCGTTTCGCTAGAAGACGCGATTACTGACATGACGGAACGGGTTCCGAACTTGGATCTCAAGTTCTTTGGCACCGCGATCATTTTGCAGCGTCAGACCGGCGGCGACTTGGCCGAAATTCTCGATAAGATTGGCCGGTTAGTTCGTCAACGACTTGAACTGTTCGGCACGATTCAGGCGTTGACCGGCGAAGGTCGGATCTCTGGCATCGTGCTGTTAGGACTTCCTCCGGCCTTATTTGTGGCGCTCTGGCGTCTCAATCCAGGCTACGTGATGACATTGTTTACCGACCCGTTGGGAAACAAAATGCTGGCCGTCGCGATCGTCATGCAGATCATCGGAGCGTGGGTCATCCAAAAAATCATCGATATCAAGGTGTAATCCAACCATGGACTTATCATTTCTCAACTGGTCGATCCTGGTGCCGCTCGCCGTATTCGGGCTGTTTGCAGCCGGCATCTGGTGGATGATTGACTCGATGTCCCCCACCGCCACACGAGCGGAGGACCGGCTCGACGACTTCAAAGATCCAATGGGCAAAAAGGGGCGTGAAGACCGCGCCGGCAACACGGTTTCGCGCGTGTTAGAGAAAGCGACGCCTGCGTTTGCGGCGCCGCTGCAACCGAAAAACGCAAAAGACGCCAACGCGTTGAAAGAACGTCTGACGCACGCCGGTTTCCGCAGTGAATCGGCGCCCAATATTTTTTTGGGATTGAAGTTCGCTTCGCTGCTGATCGGCTTGATCGCCGGCGGCGGCTTGATCTTGCTGCTTGGCAACT
Source organism: Blastopirellula sp. SH421 (assembly GCF_057808535.1). Taxonomy (NCBI): domain Bacteria; kingdom Pseudomonadati; phylum Planctomycetota; class Planctomycetia; order Pirellulales; family Pirellulaceae; genus Blastopirellula; species Blastopirellula sp. SH421. The sequence continues at coordinate 5,075,651 of NZ_CM173712.1, read as the reverse complement.
ACAATCAAAGCGACCTGTTCAAAGGAATTGCGATCGCCGGGATCTCGTTTTATATTCCTTCGATCGGGCTGTGGTATCTGGGCAAAAAGCGGAAAGAACAGATCTTCCTCGGCTTGCCGGACGCGCTTGACTTGATGGTCGTTTGCGTCGAAGCAGGTCTCGGTCTTGATCAGGCGATGCGGCGCGTTTCGGAAGAAATGAAAAAGACCTATCGCGTGATTGCCGAAGAATTTGGACTTTGCAACTTTCAATTGCAAGTCGGGCGAGGACGTAGCGACGTGTTGCACGAACTCGGTAGTCGTACCGGCGTCGACGACTTGCGTTCGCTGGCGGCGATCTTGATTCAAGCTGACAAATTTGGATCTAGCATCTCCCAAGCCTTACGTGTGCAAAGCGATTCGATGCGGACGCGCCGCCGGCAAATTGCTGAAGAAAAAGCGGCCAAAACGGCCGTGAAAATGATCTTTCCGCTGGTCTTCTTTATTTTTCCCGGCATCTTTGTGGTGTTGGTCGGACCGGCGGCGATCACCGTGATTCGCGAAATGTTGCCGATGATGGCGGCCAACAGCTAGTCGACGTAAACGGCAAATCTTACCTAACTGAACCTGGCTGTATCCCATGCAGCCAGGTTTTTTTTCGTTTGCGAGAGGTACAGAAATGTGAAACTGTACCGGCTCGAGGGCTCCGATTGGCTGCGCTGCGCGTGATTGTCCGATAAGCCCAATAAGCACCGGGCCAACGGGCAGATCGCGATTGCGCGAAAAGAACTACCGAGCTAGTTGGACTAGCCCCATCTGAGGAGATAGAGGGATGAATCGAGGTCAGGGAATCGCGCTTGCAATCGCCGCTGCTTTTGTCATGGCGGGAACGTGCGACGCCGGTTGGCACGAATTCTGGGAACGCTCTAAGATTGACTACGCGCGAAACAAATGCTGGCCAGAACCGTTTCTCACCTATGACCGACAAGCGACGCGGAACTATCTGTCGCAAATGACGGCCAATGGCATTCGCCTGCAGAACACGCTGGGTGACAATCATTTTGACAATGAGACCAACGAGATCACCCGCGGCGGCGAAATGAAAATTCGCCAGATCCTCGAAGGCTTGCCGGACCGCCGCGCCGTCTTTGTGAAACGTGGTTTGCTGCAAGCGGTGACCCAAGCTCGGCTGGCTTCAGCACATGCCGCGATGGTCCGCATGGTGGGCCCCGACGTGCCGCTGGAACTGTACGAAACGGGATCAGAGCCTTACGGCCGCCCCGCCGACTTTATCGACGACATCTATCGCGCCGAACGAAGCTCGATCCCCGCTCCGCGATTGCCGCAACAGCAGTCGACGTCTCCTTAATCGTCGGAAGCATCACGGTAGCGGCGCCAGCAGGGCGCCGCTTTCGAGAAAACATCGTCGTAATCGTGCTAGGTTGCCGCCGCGACGCATTTTCGGTGCAGAGCGATGGCGGCTTGCGTCGAAAACAAAACGGGCGAGTTATTCCGATTATTAGTGCGGCTGGTGCTAGCAGCCCACAAGCGCGTTCGCACGGAGGTGTCGCGTGGCCCTGAACAAGACCATTATGAATTCTCATCCGCTGCGTGCAGGTCTCGCATCGATTGCGCTGGTCGGCGCCGTCTGGACATCGCCGTTAACTGCAGAAGAAAAGAAAGGGGGATTGCTTGACAATCTTCCCTCTTACAACGTGCGGCAGGTGCAGTTTACCAGCGATAAGAGCGAATCGACGACCCTCGACGAATACATTCGAGAGACCGAAGAGCGGAAGAACAGCAAGCCCAGCGAGAGTGGTTTTTCGGCCACGCTAAAAAGCGTCGGCAATAGTATTCAAGACGCGTTCACGATCAAACCAAAGCATGTCCCGGCTGATGATCCGTTGAGTCTGGCGTCAATGCCCGATCATCTGGATGCATCGGTCTATCTTGGGTCAGGCCGGATGCACGAACAGCAGGGGGACTTCAACGGAGCAGCAAAGCAATATTTGTTGGCGATCGAAGAGGCTCCCGATAACTTGTACGCACTGCTTAGCTACGCCCGACTGATGGATCGGCAAGGAAAATCGACGGCGGCGCTAGAGTACTACGCCAAAGCGGTGGCGGCGCATCCAGAAAGCGCAGTCGCAACCAATGACCTGGGGCTTTGCTACTTGAAGCTGAAACGCTTTGATGAAGCGATGTCGGCGATCTTTAAAGCAACGTCGATCGAACCAGAGAACAAGCGATATCGCAACAATATGGCCAGCGCGTTGGTTGATGCAAATCGTTTAGAAGAGGCCTTCTCGCAGCTAGAATACGCGCATGGCGCCGCGGCGGCTCATTACAACCTCGGCTATCTGTTGTACAAACGGGGCGATGCTCAATTAGCTCGCACGCATTTGAATTTGGCGATCGAGAAGGATCAGAGCCTCGACGCTGCTCGGCAATTGCTGGCGATCCTGGATCGGACGCAGCCTGAAGTCGCCAGCTTGCCCGCTTACGGATCGCAACCAAACTTGCGACGTTTGCCGGCAGCGCCTAACCCGCCGCAACTGAACTTCAACCAAGACATGCGGTCCCAGACGCCGATTCGTCGGTAAGCTCATTTAGACTGACGTAAAAAAACATGCCGACCATTGAGTCGGCATGTTGCGTTCTTGTCGCTCTGTTCGGTTCCGTTTTACGACTGCAGGGTTGCACGAGCTGCCGCAATGGTCGCATCGATATCGTCATCAGTATGCGTCACCGAGATAAAGAGAGCCTCGAACTGGCTGCAGGGGAAGTAGACGCCGCGGTCAATCAATCCCCAGAAGAAGTCAGCGTACCGCTTGGTGTCGCTTTTCGCAGCCGTGTCCCAGTCAATGACTGCTCCGGGGCCAAAAAAGAGGGTCGCCATGCTGCCGACTCGCGCGACCGAGTGAGAGATGCCGGCGTCAGTTGCCGCTTGAGCTAAGCCGGTCATCAGACGATCCCCCAACTGCTCTAACCGCGGATAGGGATTCGTCGCTTTCAGCACTGACAACGTCGCGATTCCGGCGGCCGTGGCCAGCGGGTTTCCGCTTAGCGTTCCTGCTTGAAAGACTTTGCCGGCCGGCAGAACGTGATTCATGATGTCGGCTCGTCCACCATAGGCGGCGATCGGCAAGCCGCCGCCGACGATCTTGCCCAAGGTCGTCAGATCAGGCTTCACCCCAAACAGCTGTTGGGCGCCTCCCATCGCGACACGAAAGCCGGTCATCACTTCATCCATCAGCATCACCGCGCCATGCTGAGTGCAGAGATCGCGAATCGCCGCCATAAACTCCGGCGTCGGGATCACCGTCCCCATGTTGCCAACAATCGGCTCAAAGATCACGCAGGCCAATTCATCCCCATGTTTTGCAAATGCGCCGGCTAGCGCAGCCGGATCGTTGTAGGGGAGCACGATCGTATCGGCAGTCGTACCAGGCGTCACACCGGGAGAATTAGGAACACCCAAAGTCGCCGCGGCGCTGCCGGCGGCGACCAGCAAGCTGTCGACATGCCCATGATAGTTGCCGGCAAACTTGATGATCTTGTTGCGCCCGGTAAAACCCCGGGCCACCCGAATCGCACTCATGGTCGCTTCGGTGCCGCTATTGACTAGACGCACCTTCTCGACCGACGGGACCAGCTCGATAATCAATTCGGCCAGCGTATTTTCTCGCTCGGTAGGGGCGCCAAAACTGGTTCCTTGATCGACCGCCGCATGAATTGCGGCCCGAACTTGGTCGTTGCCGTGCCCCAGGATCATCGGTCCCCAAGAGCCGATGTAGTCAATGTAGCGATTGCCATCGACGTCAAACAAATAGGCGCCTTCGCCCCGCTCAAAAACCAGCGGCTCGCCGCCAACTCCGCCAAAAGCTCGGGCCGGGCTGTTCACGCCGCCGGGCATCAATTGTAAAGCGCGCTGGAAAATCTCGTGGCTGCGAGTGCGTGACATAGGAGAATCTTCTAAGGTGGGGGCCTGTTGCGATAGCAAAACACTTCTTAGTTTTATAGTCGAAACGCCTGATTTCGCTACTGCCTCTCCCCCGAATCACGACGTATGCACGGCATTCTCAACATCCACAAGCCGCTGACCTGGACCTCGCGCGATGCGGTCAATCGGGTCAATCGATTCGTTCGCCCAGCCAAAGTAGGGCATGCCGGCACGCTCGATCCGATGGCGACCGGCGTGTTGATTTGTTGCGTCGGCAGCGGCACACGCCTGATCGAGTACGTGCAACAAATGCCCAAACGGTATGTTGGTCAATTTGAACTGGGAAAAACCAGCGATACCGAGGATCTAGAAGGAATCATCACCAAGCTTGCGGATGCCCCCACCATCACTGCCGACCAGCTGACAGCAATCTTGCCTGAGTTTGTCGGTCAGATCCAGCAACGACCATCGACCTTCTCGGCGATCAAAATTGATGGGAAGCGGGCCTACGATCTGGCCCGCCAAGGCGCCGCTGTTGAACTGGAGCCGCGCGAGATTTCGATCTATGAGCTGACGCTCCGCAAGTTCGATTTTCCCCATTTTGAGCTCGATGTGCTGTGCGGGGGCGGAACCTACATGCGAGCGCTGGGACGCGATCTCGGCGAACGACTCGGCAGCGGCGCGGTGATGACCGGACTTCAGCGAACGGCGATCGGTGACTTTCGTCTAGAAGATGCCGTGCAGTTAGATGATCTGAGCACCGAGACCGTCGCGGCCAACTTGTCACCCCTTTCAACCTCCGTCGCCCATCTGCCGCAGATCACACTCAACGCAGACGAAGTCAACGAGATGCTTTACGCGCGCGGCATTCGTCCCACCATGGATAGCCAGCACGCTGAACTAGCGGCGATGGACGATCAAGGACGCCTGATCGCGATCCTCACTCGCCGCGCTGACCAAAGCTGGAAGCCGGTCAAAAATTTTGTGCTAACTCTAGAGTAACGTGCGATTATGGTGCGATGGCCACACGGTCTTACGTGGCCATGAAGATACGCCGGGCCCTGGCGCCATACTCTTTTGGCGTCTTCGCCGCATGAGCATGCCTTTCATGCGTAGGGAGCAGCGCGGACTTGGGGCGGTATTTTTTGCAGGCTGGGGCGCGCGTTTTTTGAGGTTGCGCTATATCGAACCGCTAGGACACTAGCCCGCAGCGCCAGCGAGGGAAAACGGTCGCTACTTCAGGCCGAGTTGGCATCGCCCAGCGGATTTCCCTCGCTGGCGCTGCGGGCTAGTGTGAACGTTTTCGACTTCGTTATTACCGCGTATTTCCGTTCTTCCTCTGTGGCATCCGCGTTCCATTCTTTTGGTGGCGAATAGCGCAACTTCAAAAGTCGCGCGCCAGCCTAGGAGAATTTCCACGCCCAGCAATTATTCCGTCCTCACTTGTTGGACGAGTTTTTGCACCGTCACCGCAATCTGTCTCTCGACATCCCAATTCCAGGAGGTCGCGGGATGGCCGTATTCGTAAATGTTGGCGCCTCCCTCATAGCCTCCCTCGGACAAAAGTCTTCGTGATGGAATATAGGCGACCATATCGTCGACGTACCCCATTACCCAAGTCCTCGGTCCGTACTCGACTTTGAATCTGAGCGAATAGTCAACGACAGTTTCTGCTCCCATGCCGATGACCAGCATTTCCGTTCCCAAGCGCCATGCATGTATGGGGTAAGGATAGGAGGACGCCATGTCTTCTCCTGCGTCAAGCTTCTTCTGCATACGCAGCGCCCATCTTTTACGAATATCTCTATCGCTTCGGGCGGCAGCTTGAAGCTCCTCGCGATCTACGGTTTTGCGATATTCAAGGTTTACAATTTCAAAGGCAACGTTTAGTTGGTTGGATACGTTTTGAAGAGGCCCTTCGAGCGCTTCTTCGACGGCATCGGCCAGCAAGTGACCATACTTCTGGCAAAGTTCCACGGTGCGACGTGGTAGCGGGTTCTGGTCCCCGCCGCAGGTGTTGACGAACATCGCCATTGCGCCGGGATGATTTTCTTCCAGTTTCAGCTGCGCGAACCCAGGATAATCGCCACACCACTTGGTAAAACTGAGCGTCGTGGGATGGCAGGCATAGCCAAAAAGAATGACTTCCAGTTTTCCTTCAGGACTGGAAATCGAAAGCACTGGAACGGTGTGATCAACCGGGCCTTCCAGGGGTTTCCCCTCAGCGATCAAATTGGGGACGTCCACTTCTCGATTGTTCCGCCGATTTACCGCGAAGGTTGTTTTTCCTTGTCCAGTCTTCAGGACGGCGGGCTTCAGCTTGGTAATGGCTTGACCGACAACTTCAACCGTGCGCTCAACCATCTTGGCGGTATACTCTTCAATCAGTCTTTCTTGTTCGATTTCCACCGGATAGTAATCGTAAAGATCGTCGCCTAGACGAGGGCCGCAGTGGTTGTGCGAAAACGTAAACATCACTTGAGATCGCTCAAGCTGAAAATCTCTTTTCAGCTTTGAAAAGACGCGATCGCTCATGCTTTTTGGCACTCCCTGAAAATCGCTAGTAATCAGCACGGCTCGATTGCCATTCTGGTCCTCCAGAGCAACCGCCTTGAGCCATAGTTCATGTATTTTGCCGCTTGGAACGCGTTTGCTTCCGTAACCGGCCAACCAGACTGGCGTTTCTGGCGTGATGATCGCTTTCGCAGAGCCAGCTTTCCAATATTGCTCGGCTGCATTGCCAGTGCCGGCCAAGGCGATGAAAAAAATAATCGCGAGCCCAGAACTTCTCACATCTTTCTCCAATGTTCGAGCGTTTAGTCAAAAAGAGAGGAATCGCGACTTCACCGACAAGATCGAAAGTTCGTCATAGCCTGCGATGGAGTCGCTTTCTCTTGCCATTCGGGGATCAGCGATACGCTGGAGTAGTTCGTCAAGGCTCACGCGAATCGAGGTCCTCGCGGGCCAGAACATCGTGCACTTGGGCCATTACTAATTACCGCTACGGCGCCAATCCTTACAAGTAAGCCGGATAAAAAAGCTCAATAAAGTTTTGTTGGCGCAATCCAGGCCGAAAATATATTGTAATGGCGATTTGTCTACTGTTGCGGTCGTCTCGTTGGGGGATTTATTGGGCTCAAATACGGATCACGTCGAGAGAATGCCGGGGCATTCGTTGAGTTTTTGAGGGCGAAATACGAACAGCCCACCTTAGGTGAGCGGCGTTCTGCTCTGCATGGCAGTAGCGCTCGAAAGTAAGCTCGTCGAGTTGACCGCGGAATAAAGTTCGGGATCTTCCAGCAACCATTCAGGGGATTCAACGGGAAGGTGAGGGGAGAAGGGTAAGCGTTTGAACTGAGGTTTCGGGGGGCACGGATTCCACCGGCTTGCGCCTTTTGAAGTTGCGCTATTGGAGGACAAACCAAGAATGGAACACAGATACCACGGATAAATCACGGTGTTTCACGGTCCGAAATCGTTGTTTGTGCCGCAAGCAGGCATTTTCAAATTGGCTTGGTTTGTAAACAAATTGGGCGTGATCGAAATTGCAAATCACCCCTCTGGCCGTGTAATTCCGTGACTCATCCGTGTCCTCCGCGTTCTATTTCTTACGAACCTGCTGAATAGCGCAACTTCAAAACTTGCGCCTCTGGCAAGTGTTGGATGCGGCTATGCGTCACTGCCTGTCTTGTCGCCTATTCCGGTCGTACCGGTGGGGCCAGATTTTTTCACCAGCGAAACGGCGCTGCGCGACTGGGTGACGTTGATTTTATCTCGCTAGCAATGCCGAAAAAGAAGGAGACGGACCAGCAGGATTATGTCGGGCAAGAATCGCCCCGCGACTTTGCGACATGCACGGCATGTCGTCAGCCAAAATGGAGTGGCGCCCGCCATGTTTGAAAATCGCAGCCTACATCGCGACCTGATCGCAATCGGATTGGCGGCGGTGGTGTTGTTTCTGCTGTTGTCGTTGGTCAGCTACAATGCGGCCGACCCAATCCCTGCGCCGATTTTTCCGATCAGCGAAGTTTATCAGCCAGACCAGGTGGTTTATCCGGCCGCCGAGCGGGCTTCCAATATCTGCGGCGGCATGGGCGCTTTGGCGGCCGATTTGCTGTTCTCCCGATTAGGGGGCTTGGGCGCCTGTTATCTATTGCTATCGCTGGCGGCCCTGGATTTCATTCTGCTAAGACGGCTAGAGGTCACGGCGCCGGCGCTGCGGATGTTCGGTTGGCTCGCTTCGCTGACTGGGCTGACGGCGCTCGCTTCGATGTATGCTCCACTGCTAGGAACCGGGCCTTTGTCAGGCGCCGGCGGCGTGCTCGGCACGCTTGGTTCTACCCTGCTGCATCAGCACTTTGCGGCCATCGGCGGAACGCTGTTAGCGCTGACCGTGACCGGCGTGGGACTCTTCCTTTGCACCGAGTACCAACTGTTGCGATTGGCGATGGTCGTGGGGATTAAGGGAATCGAGACCGCAGTTCTGGGCAAAGAAATCGTCGCCAAACGAATCAGCAAGAAGGGGGCTGCCGAAATCGCCGCGGCTGGATCGGAGGACAATGCAGAAGCTGCAACTGATCTGGAAGATGCCGAAGCAGAGATCACAGAAGGAATGACGATCCGCATCGGCGGTCGCCAGGTAGAAGCAGCTGAAGCCGACGACGACGAGAGCGAAGCCGAGGAAGCCGACGCCGAAGAGTGGGAAGAGGAAGAGTCGGTAGAAGAAGCGGAGGAAGACGACTCGGAATGGGAAGAGGAAGAAGACGAGGAAGAGGCGGAAGCGGAGAGCATCCCAGTCAAGACGTTGGCGGACAAAGTGGTCAAAGTCGAAGACGATCCGATGGCCGTGAAGAACGCGAAGTCCAAGAAGAAGGCCAAAGAGGACGATCGCGCCGCCGTCATCAAAGAATTGAACGCCGCCGCCGACGACGAGCCGAAGCATGAGCACTACGAGCTGCCGCCGATCGATCTGTTGATCGAGAACGAAGAGTTCTCGTACGAAGCCCAGGAAAGAGAAGTCCGGCAGAAGGCGAAGATCCTGGAGAAAACCTTCGCCAACTTCGGTTTCAACGTCAAAGTAGTCGAGATCGAAACCGGCCCGGTGATCGCTCAGTACGAAGTCGAGCTAGAGGCAGGGCTGCGACTTTCCAAGATCACCGGCCTGGCCGACGACTTGGCGATCGCGCTGCGCGTGCCGAGCGTCCGTATCGTCGCGCCGATCCCCGGCAAAAACACGGTCGGGATCGAAGTGCCGAACGAAGAACGCCAGATGGTCCGCCTGCGTGAGGTGATGGAAGAAGGTCTCGGACGATCAGCCAAGATGAAGATTCCGATCTTTTTGGGCAAGGACGTCTCTGGCAATCCGCTGGTCGTTGATCTGGCGTCGATGCCTCACTTGTTGATCGCCGGTCGTACTGGTACCGGTAAGTCGGTCTGTTTGAACGCGCTGATCACGTCGATCCTGATGACCCGACGTCCCGACGAAGTTCGCATGCTGATGATCGACCCGAAGATGGTCGAATTGAGCTGCTACAAAACGCTTCCCCACTTGATGCACCCGGTCGTCACCGACATGAAAAAGGCCGAGGCGATCTTGGCCTGGGCGGTCGAGAAGATGGAAGAACGCTATCAACTTCTGGCCAAGGTTGGCGTGCGACATCTGGCGGTCTTCAACCAGCTGAGCGCCGAAGAGATTTACGAACGTCTGGAAGTCGGCGACGAAGAAGATCGCAAGAGCGTCCCGACCAACTTGCCCTACATCGTGATCGTCGCCGACGAAATCGCCGACTTGATGATGACCTCGGGCAAAGAAGTCGAGCAGCATATCATTCGGCTCGCGCAGAAGAGCCGAGCGGTCGGGATTCACTTGATCCTAGCGACGCAAAAGCCGACGGTCGACGTCATCACCGGCTTGATCAAGTCCAACTTGCCAGCTCGCTTGGCGTTCCAGGTCGCCAGCCGTACCGATAGTCGCGTCGTGCTGGACGAGATGGGCGCCGACAAGTTGTTGGGCAACGGCGATATGCTGTTCTTGTGGCCCGGCACCAGCTCGCTGCTTCGCGGTCAGGGGACCTACCTGTCGGACGAAGAAATCAACAGCGTCGTCGACTTTGTCAGCACCGGCGAACAAGACTTTGTGAAAGAGTTGGTCCAGTTGAAGGTCGAAGATGGCGCCGTCGCCGACCCCAGCAAGATGAAGAAACGGGACGAGCTGTACGAGCAAGCGGTCGACGTGATCGTCGCCGAACAGCGCGGCAGCGTGTCGCTGCTGCAACGCGCGCTGGGCGTTGGTTATGGTCGCGGCGCCCGGTTGATCGACTTCATGGCTGAAGATGGCATCGTCGGACCTTACAACGGATCCCAGGCTCGCGAAGTGACAATCACCTCGATCGAGTGGGAGCAGATGAAGTCCGGCGATTCGCCTGCCGCCAAGATCGAGATCGAAGAAGACGTGATCGAAGCCAAGCCGAAAAAGAAAGCGGCGGCCGAATCAAAACGCTCCAATAAGGTTGTCCCGGTACCTGATATCGAAGAAGAAGAGGAAGAGGAATACGAAGAGGAAGAAGCGGAACTATTCGACGAAGAAGAAGCCGAGGACGAGGAGGAAGTCGAAGAGTACGACGAAGACGCCGAGTATGAAGAAGAGGACGGCGACGAAGAAGAATACGAGGAAGAGGAGTACGAAGAAGAAGTCGACGAAGAGGAGGAAGCCGAGGAAGAAGAGGAGCCGAAGAAGGGTGGGCGTCAGAAGCGGGCGTAAGCCATGCTTGCTGGGACCTACAAAAAAAGGACGCTCCCATAGAGCGTCCTCTGTTGCTGCGGCAAATCGCGTTTTACTTTGCGACGTTAAACGCCAGCTCGCTGGCGTTTTGCTGGTTGACGGTGGCTTCGGTGCGAAACACGCTGAACAATGCTCGTCCTAACGGGATTTCCATTTCGGGCTTCGCGTTTCCGTCATAACCATAAATCTGCACGCGGTAAGCCCCTTCTTGCATCCCGAATCTCGCGCCGGCAGTATTGAACTTGCCATCGATGATATCGGTAGTGAGAGCAGGTCCGGAGTTCCCTTGCGACGAGTCAGGACTGAATGTCACCGTCCCCCGCGGCACTGGCGAACCTTTGAACGTCACGACGCCGCTAACGGGGAAGCCCGTCGAATCTGCCGCACCGCAACCACTGGTCGCCAGCAGCATAACCGCGAGGAGGGCGCCAAAGGCGGATTGAATATAATTCATCATCAAAACCAAAGAGAAAGGCAAAGAGTTAAGACGAAACAAAGGATGCGCGGTGTCAGCAGCCGGTTAGTCGAGGGGAAGTGATTCGCCGCCTTTGCAACTAGCGGCCGCCAAATAGGTGTCGTGATCGATAGTTTCCGCGAGGAAGCGAACCGACGCGTCTCCCAAGGTGAACATCGCACCGCCGGGGTGACTGCTGCCGAAAGACATATCGTTGAAGCGTCCTGTTTGGTCCGAGTTGATCGCATCGTTCACATTTTTTGCTCCGACGCAGTAATAGCCGACGCGTCCGCCTCGCGACCAAGGACGATAGCGAGTCGCCTTGCCGTTGCGATCACTCCACGAGATCTCGCCGAACGCCAACGTATTACTCGTACCGTCGATCATGTCACGCATCGCACGAGTTTCGCCTTCATAAAAAATCCCTCCCTTAGAGAAACCTCCGTAAGCGGTGTCGGTGCCTGGATTATATTCGTAGGAACTGCCGGTCGCGGGATTGGTCCCCTTAGCGCCCAGCACGCCGTAATAATGCGTGGTGTAGTATTCAATGTTATCGTCGGCCATCGGTTCGTTACCGCTGGGGCAGAGATAAGCGTCTAGACGAGTTCTCAAAGCTTGCGCGTTCACTCCTGATCCGTAATTGAGCTTCGTGTCCATCTGGTCATACAAGCTGCTCTGCTCTAGGAACGGCAACAAAGCGACATGCAAGGCCGTCCGTTCCGAGTCTCCTTGGCAGCCGAGTGGAAAGCTGCCGTACGTATCGTGATAGTTGTGCAGCGCCAGTCCAAGCTGCTTTAAGTGATTTGAGCATGCCATGCGACGAGCTGCTTCCCGGGCTTGTTGCACCGCCGGCAGCAACAGAGCAATCAGCACGCCGATGATTGCGATGACAACCAACAGCTCGACCAGGGTAAAACCGGCCCGTCTGCGGAAAAGTACGGACATCAGAGAACCTATTTAACTAGAAGAGATAAGAATAGTATCAAAAAGCTAGAAACAGCCGCGCAGCAAAAAAGGAAAAGCAACAATGTCGATAGGGTAATGATCCCTTCAGCAGACCAAAGTGAGCCCGGCGCCCTTCAAATCGGACCGATGCTTGATTGGCGAAGATCACGCCTGCGATCGGCAAGCAATTACGCTCCCTAGTTCTTTGAATTACAAGGGAATGACTTGCTTTGTTCGCTAATCATCTTTTATCAAATTTTAAGTAGAATCTCAACTAGATTGCTTGCTTTTGTAGATTTCCCTCCTTCAGATCGGTAAATCGCGACTCTCAACAGGGCCAGCAAGGATAAATGGTCCTAATGGGGGCCACAGCGAAGGTGTCTATGGATTGACGATTGCTTATGCAATTGGTTAATGAAGAATCGCGAAGGGTCACCACGGATTGGCGAGCAGCCTAGAATGGGCAAGTTGCGAGCTTTATGTCCCGGTTGGTCACCCAGCGTCATTCCAGAAACAAGGGAATAAGAGGCCAAACCCGCAGCGCGAACCGCCCACCCGGCGGGAGCGTCTGGTTGACATAGAATCCTGGCAATTTTAGACTTACGTCTTCCGCACAATTTGTGAAAGACTGGCCGTTCGCCTGAAAAGGGTGCAGGGAAATGCCCAACACGCTGATCAACGTAGGCTCGCAGCAGGGACCGATTACGATTGTACAAATCGTAGTACCGGGCCGCTGTGGGCTTGGCTAGTGGAACGGCGAATCACCGACTTCCAACAGCCCTGAAGCCCTTCGCGGCCTCAGGGCTTTTTTTGTTTACTACCCGGCAGCGCCAAAAAACTAACAGCGCAGATACCCAACGTGGCTCGCCCCCGCCAATAGGGACTTTCTTCATGAGAAAAATCGAGATCTACGACACGACGCTTCGCGATGGCGCCCAGGGAGAAGGCGTGAGCTTTTCTTTGCAGGACAAGCTGTCGATTACGCAGCGCCTGGACGAGATCGGCGTTGATTTTGTGGAGGGGGGATACCCGCTGTCGAATGAAAAAGACGCCGAGTATTTTCGTCGTGTCCAAGATCTGAACCTGCAACACGCCAAGGTCTGCGCCTTTGGGATGACCCGCCGCAAAGGGATCAGCGCCGCGGACGACCCCGGGATGCAAGCGTTGATCGGCTCTGGCGCGCCGGTGGTGACCATCGTCGGCAAGACCCATGATTTTCATGTGACCGACGTACTGCGGGTGACGCTGGAAGAAAATCTGGCGATGATCGCTGACTCGATCGGCTACCTGATCAGCGCAGGTCGCGAAGTGATCTATGACGCCGAACATTTCTTTGACGGTTGGAAAGCGAATCCTGAGTACGCCGCCGAAACGATTCGCGCCGCCGCAAAGGCCGGCGCTCGACTGGTGGTGATGTGTGACACCAACGGCGGCAGCTTGCCCGAAGAGATCTCGGAGTTTGCCGCCAAAGCGATCGCCGCGCTCGCCGAATTCAACGTGCCGGTCGGCATTCACACGCACAACGATGGTGATCTGGCGGTCGCCAACAGTCTGGCCGCAGTTGATGCCGGGGCGGTGCAAGTGCAAGGGACGATTAACGGTTTTGGCGAACGTTGCGGCAACGCCGATCTGATTTCGGTGATCGCCAACTTGGGCTTAAAGCGCAAAGGATATGAGGTGATCGGCGGCGCCGGCTATCAGCACCTAACCGAGCTTTCGCGCTTCGTGTATGACACGGCCAACGTCAATCGTCGCAACAATCAGGCCTTTGTCGGACAAAGCGCATTTGCTCACAAGGGTGGCATGCACGTCCACGCGATCAACCGCGCCGCATCCAGCTACGAGCATATCGATCCGCAGACCGTCGGCAACGAACGCCGCGTGCTGGTCAGCGAATTGTCAGGCCGATCCAACATTGTCGCGCTGACGACCAAGCACAATCTGCAGGACGATCGCGAGCTGATGGATAAGATCCTGGCCGAAGTCGTCGCCAAAGAAAACCAAGGCTATCAGTTTGAAGCGGCCGAAGCTTCGTTTGACTTGTTGGTCAAGCGGGTTGCCGGCGTGTTTCAATCTCATTTCGAGGTTCTCAAATATCACGTCGAAGTTGAAGATTTAGTCGAACATCAGATGGTCGACTTGATGACCGAAGCGACTGTCAAAGTCTCGATCGACGGCGAGATTCGCTACGAAGTGGGTGAAGGGGATGGCCCGGTGCAGGCGCTGGACGTCGCACTGCGAAAGTCGCTGAACGGCTACTTTCCGACGCTCGAAGAGATGCATCTGGTTGACTACAAAGTACGTGTGGTGAATCAAGAAGCCGGCACCGCCGCGCGGATTCGCGTGACGATCGAAAGCGCCGACGAGCATGACGTATGGGGCACGATCGGCGTCAGCGAAAATATCATCCAAGCCAGCTGGAACGCGCTGGTCGATGCGATTGAGTACAAACTTTATAAAGATGAACAACGGGGTAAGTTGCCGGTGCGGGCTAGCGCCCAGTCAACTGCGGCGGACTAATCGTCGCTTGTCCCTGTTGCCAACCCCCGTTTGAGACCAAAGAAAGTGGAAGCTGTGACTTTCAATCCGAAAGATCTCCCGAATCGATTCGATTTTGTGGCCGCGCAGCAACGGATCTACCCGATGTGGGAAGAGCGGGGCTACTTTCACGCCGAGGTGAATCCCAGCAAGACTCCCTACACGATTGTGATTCCACCGCCCAATGTGACCGGCGCGCTTCACTTAGGGCATGCGCTCAACAGCACGTTGCAAGACGTGTTGATTCGCTACAAGCGGATGAAGGGTTTTGAGGCCTTGTGGGTGCCGGGTACCGATCACGCCGGCATCGCCACACAAGCGGTAGTCGAACGCCGAATCTTGGAAGAAGAAGGTCTTTCGCGCCATGATCTCGGCCGCGACCAGATGGTCGAGCGGATCTGGAAATGGAAAGATCAATACGAGACCCGTATCTTGGGTCAGTTGAAGCGGATGGGAAGCAGTTGCGATTGGGAGCGGACCCGATTTACGCTTGATCCGATGTGTGCCCGTGCGGTGCGTAGCACCTTCTTTGATCTGTTCTCCAAGAACTTGATCTACAAAGGAAAACGGTTGGTCAACTGGGATACGTTCCTGCAGACCGCCGTGAGCGACGACGAAGTCTCCCACGAAACGACCCAAGGGCACTTCTGGCACTTTAGCTATCCGGTGATTGATCCGCAGCCTGGCGAACCGCCGGTGGTGACGATCGCAACCACCCGACCCGAGACGATGTTGGGCGATACGGCGGTGGCCGTGCATCCCGATCCCCAGCGAGCGCTTGACGAACTAGAAGCGGAGCTTCGAGAGAAGCTCAAGACGGCGCCTGGCAAAGAAAAAGCGGAGATCCAGACCGAACTCGATCAATTGACCGAGCGTCGCCGCACCATGCTGCCGCAGTTAATTATCTTGCGCGATATGGCGCTAGCCGGCCGCAAGCTGATGTTGCCGCTGATCGAACGTGAGATTCCATTGATCGTCGACGAGTGGGCCAAGCCGGAAATGGGGTCTGGCTGCGTGAAGATCACGCCGGCGCACGATCCGAATGACTACGAAGTCGGCGTGCGGAATGAGCTGCCGATGATCAATATTTTGAATCCCGACGGGACGCTCAACGAGAACGCGGCTCAGTACAAAGGCTTCAAGATCTACGACGCTCGGGATCGCGTGGTTGCCGATCTGGATGCGATCGGTCTGCTGGACAAAGTCGAGGATCGTGAGATCGATCTGGCTCACTCCGATCGCAGCAAGACGCCGATCGAACCGTATCTGGCCGACCAATGGTTCATTCGGATGGATGAACTAGCGCAAAGCGCCATGGATGCCGTGACCGATGGTCGCGTGAAGATCTACCCGGCTCGCTACGCCAAAGGATACGTCGACTGGCTCAGCGAAAAACGGGATTGGCCGGTCAGTCGGCAATTGTGGTGGGGTCATCAGATCCCGATTTGGTCGCAAACTTGTCAGTTGGTGGAAGATCATAACAAGCTGGTTGCGAATTTAGAGGCTGACCCTGATATCACGGCTGGCCGCGCTTCGTATCAGATCGAGCGCGACGTCGAACGTCAGGCCGCCGAAAAGACCGGCACCATCCAAGGCGCCGCGCGCGTGGGGATGCCTTACTCGATGATTCACGTCTGCATCAACGAAGATAACGACGCGTTGGCGATGAAGTACGAGAAGCTCGGCTTTGTCCGTGAAGAAGACGTGCTGGATACCTGGTTCAGTTCGGCCCTTTGGCCCCACTCGACGTTGGGTTGGCCTGAGCAAACTCCAGAACTGGAGTACTTCTATCCAACCAGCACGTTGATTACCAGTCGCGACATCATCACGCTGTGGGTTGCTCGGATGGTGCTGGCCGGTTTGAACAACATGGGCGAGATTCCATTCCGTGAAGTCTTCATTCACCCGACCATCTTGGATGGAATGGGAGAACGCATGTCGAAGTCAAAGGGGAACGGCGTCGATCCGTTGGATGTGATCGAGAAGTTTGGCGCCGACTCGCTGCGGTTTGGGCTCGTCTATCTGACCACCGAAACGCAAGATGTGCGAATGCCGGTGCAATACGAGTGTCCGCATTGCGGCGCTTTGATTGACCAGACCAAGAAAAATCGAGTGCAGCACACGGTGGTCTGCAAAAAGTGCGAAGGAGTCTTCTCGACGCAATGGGCGCAAAGCGAAGCCGATCTGGCGTTGCCGCGCGGCGCTGTGGTCAGCGAACGCTTTGAGATTGGCCGCAACTTCTGTAACAAGTTGTGGAACGCCGCTCGATTCACGATGATCAATCTAGAAGGATTTCAGCCGGCGCCGGTCAAAGAGGCCGACCTGTTGCTGGAAGACCGCTGGATTCTCAGTCGCTTGGCTTCGGCCGAAGCCGAAATGACGCGCTGCCTAGAGACGTATCGCTATGCCGACGCCGCGCGGGCGTTGTACGACTTTGCATGGGACAATTTTTGCAGCTTCTATCTAGAGATGACGAAGGAACGTTTCACCGACGAAGCTTCGCGTCCGCTGGCGCAGCGGGTGATTACCTTTGTCTTGGATTCGCTGCTGCGGATGTTGCATCCGCTGATTCCGTTTATTACCGAAGAAATCTGGCAGTCGCTTGGTCTGTTGGCGCCGCAGCGCGGGCTTGCCAAAGTGACGACCGCGACCGACAGCATCATGATTGCTGAGTGGCCGTCGATCGACGCCGCCTGGCAAGACGCCAAGATCGAAACGCAGTTCGCCAAGTTTCAGGAAACGCTGGCCAGCCTGCGTGAAATTCGAAGTCGTCAAAACATCGCGCCGCGCGAGATGCTCGAATTTGTCATCCGCTGTGACGCCCAGACCGTCGAGCTGCTCGAAGCGATGGAGCCTTACTTTGCTTCGATGGCCAATGCGCGCGGCGTTGGCTGGGGCGAAACGGTGACCATTCCTGAGACCAACGCGCGGATTGATTTGCCCGGCATGGAAGTCTATGTCGACCTCAAAGACTTTATCGACATCGGCGCCGAAATTGAGCGTAACGAGAAACAACGCGAGCGTTTGCTCGGCATGATTACCGGCAAAGAGAAAAAACTGTCCAACGCCAGTTTTGTCGAACGAGCGCCGGCGGACGTCGTCGCCAAAGAACGTGAAGGGCTAGAAAACGCCCAGCGTGAACTGGAATCGGTCGAAGCGGCCTTGGTCAAGCTCCAGCAGAAGTAGACGACATCGCGGCGGTCTGCATCTGGCGATTTTCGCTTGGTCTGGCCGCCGCAATCGCTGCTCCGTTATAATGCAGGCGTGTCCTGTCCCCGTCTCCTCGCGAATCCACCCATTGGGTCTAATTATCTTATGCCGGTCCAAATGGAACTCTCGCGGATCATCATCAGCGAGATCAATGATCAGCAGGTCATCTACCTGAAAGAAATCGACGGTGATCGGCAGTTTCCGATCATGATCGGCATCTTTGAGGCGACCAGCATTCATCGCCGCGTCAAAGATTTTGCCTCGCCGCGGCCGCTGACTCACGATCTGATCTGCAACATCATTGATCAAATGGGGGGCGAGCTCGATAGCGTCGTCATCTGCGATCTGAATCAAGGAACCTATTTCGCCAACCTGCGGATCAAGATGGAAGGGGAGTTGATCGAAGTTGACGCGCGCCCTTCGGACGCGATCGCCATCGCGGTCACCAGTCAGCCCAATCTGCCAATCTACGTCGAAGAACATGTCTTGGACGAATCGGCTACTTAGACCTGCTCGACTAGCGCTGGCGGCCTGTTCTGCTCGTGAAGATAAGCGAAAACATGGCGTCCCAGAAGCGTAACCAAGCTTCGTTCGATTTTGAACTTTAGCGGTTGGGTTGTTTCGCGCGGCCAGAGGACTAGGATGACGGTTGGTCTCTATCCCCCGTCTTTGGAGTTCCCCCATGCTTCGGCCTCTTCTTACGCTGCTGATCGCAGTCTCATTCTCTGCTGCCGCGCTGGCCGGTCATCGGCTCGTGACGCAAGGCAACGGCAAGTTAGCCATTGTTGACGCCGCTGGCAAAATTGAATGGGAAATGCCGTTCAACGACATTCATGACATCCACGTCACCTCAGATGGACACATCTTCGCCCAAGTGGGGATGCGGAAGATTGTCGAGATTGATCCAGCCGAAAAGAAGATTGTCTGGTCTTACGACTGCGCGAATGAAAATGGGAACGCCGGCAAGCCGATCGAAGTTCACTCATTCCAACCGCTGGCCGATGGAAAGATGATGATCGCCGAATCGGGAATTGGCCGCATCATCGAGATCAACCGCGAAGGCAAGCTGCTGAAAGAAGTGAAGCTGACCATCGACAATCCGCACCCGCATCGCGACACTCGACTGGTTCGCAAGCTCGAGAATGGCAACTACCTGGTTTGTCATGAAGGTGACGGCAAGGTTCGTGAGTACGACGGCGAGTCGGGCGACATCGTCTGGGAATACGACGTGCCGCTCTTCGACAAAGAGCCGGCTGGTGGTCACGGACCCGAAGCGTGGGGCAACGCTTGCTTCGCCGCGCTGCGATTGAAGAACGGCAACACGCTGATCTCGACCGGCAATGGTCACGGCGTAATTGAAGTCACCCACGACAAAAAAGTTGTTTGGCGTTTGCAACAGAAAGAATTACCCGGCATCACGTTGGCCTGGGTCACCACGTTGGAAGTCTTGCCTAGCGGCAACTATGTGATCGGAAACTGCCATGCTGGCCCCGGTCAACCGCTGCTAGTTGAAATTGAACCGAAGACCAAAAAGGTGGTTTGGACATTCGACCAGTACGACCGCTTCGGTAACTCAGTCCCCAATTCGCAGATCTTAGACGTTGAAGGGGACGTGATTCGCTAACCACGAAGAAGGGCCATGCCTGCTGAAGCGCTGCTCAGCGGACAGCGCTTCTCTTCAATCCGTTATTCTCGCACAGCGCTGGACCAAGCGAATTGGCCAGCGCTTTCCACGGCAGACGCGGCTCTACGACACCAATACATCGGCGAAGGCTTTGTTGAGGGCCGCTAAGCCGGCTTTACCTTGCTTACCTTCGACGATGACGTTGACCATCACTTCGGACGTGTTGATCAGCTCGACGTTGATCCCGGCGTCACTGAGTGCGCGGAACATGCGGATGCCGACGCCGGTATGGCTGCGAAGTCCAATGCCGGAAACCGACAGCTTGGCGGCGTCTGTTTTGCACAAGATCTCTTCAGCGCCTAGTTCGGCGCCGATCCGCTTGGCGACCACCAGCGCCTGTTCGCTATCTTCTTTGGGGACAGTCAGGCTGAGATTCGCCGCGTCGCCGCGACCGACGTTCTGGACGATCATATCGACCAAGATGCCTGCGGCGGCGATTGCTTCAAACACTCGAGCGGCAATGCCGGGGTGATCCGGAATTCGTCGAACCGAAATAACCGACTGGGAATCGTCGAGGACAATGCTGTCGATCGTCAGATCTTCCATCGTTCGCAGCCGCGCAACCACTTCGGCAGCGTCTCGTTCACTATCGCGTGGTACGGCGGCGACTGACTCCGGTGCGTCCTCCGGCTTCACATCCAGCAAGAAGCCCGAGTGAACGGCAGCCAAGGCGCGCTGGGCGTCTTCGCGTGAGACCAGCACTGAGATCTTGATCTCGCTGGTGGTGATCATTTGGATATTGATGTTTTGGTCCGCCAAAACGCGGAACATCTTGTCAGCGACTCCAGACTGTTCGGCCATGCCCAGGCCGACGACAGAGATCTTTGAGACCTTCTCGTCATAGGCGACGCTAGCGTATTGCAAGATATGGGCCGCATTGCGGACGGCTTCCAGCGTTTGGTCCAGTTCATCCCGGGGTACGGTGAACGAAATATTGGCCCGGCCATCGGCGCCGATGTTTTGCACTACCATGTCGACCGAGATCGCTTTGGTAGCGATGCTGTGGAACAGTTCGTGCGAGATCCCAGGGATGTCCGGGACCCCTTCGATCGTGATCCGGGCTTCGTTTTTGGTCATCGCAGCGCCACTGACCGGACGCGACATCGATTCGGGCTGATCGACAATCATCGTGCCGGTGATGTCGGTAAAGCTGCTTCGGACATGAATTGGCACGCCGAACTTTTTCGCGAACTCGATCGAGCGGCTATGCATCACGCCGGCGCCCAAACTGGCCAGCTCTAGCATCTCGTCATAGCTGATCTGCAGCACGCGCCGCGCTTCGGCCAACAGTCGTGGGTCGGTCGTGTAGACGCCGTCGACATCTGTATAAATTTCACAGGCGTCCGCATTCAACACCGCCGCGAGCGCCACCGCTGTGGTGTCGCTGCCGCCGCGACCCAGCGTGGTGATGTTCAGGTTTTCGTCGATCCCCTGAAAGCCGGCGGCGATGACGATGTTGCCTGCGGCGAGCAACTCTTTGACGCGTTCGGTTTCGATCGAAATGATCCGCGCTTTGGTATGCGTGCTATCAGTGCGAATGCCGATCTGAGCGCCAGTCAGGCTGACCGCTTTGGCGCCGAGCGCATCAATCGCCATCGCCATCAGCGCAACGCTGACCTGTTCGCCGGTCGAGAGCAGCATGTCCATTTCGCGCGCCGGGGGGCGATCGTTGATCTGCCGAGCCAGTTCGACCAGAACATCGGTGTTTTTGCCCATCGCACTGACCACCACGACGACTTGGTGACCTTCTTTTTGGGCGCGGATCGCTTTACGCGCTGCGGCGACAATCTTGTCACAGTCGGCAACGCTGGTGCCGCCAAACTTTTGAACAATCAAAGACATGTTGGATTTCGGCCTTTCGGCAAGTGCTGCAGGGGGAGCTTGTTTTTTGAAATTGCGCTTTTGCGAACCGGATTGGACACTATTCCAAGGCGCAAGCCGAGGGAATTTGTCTAGCGACACCAGCACGACTTGAAGTGGCCATCTTCATTCCCTTGGCTTGCGCCTCGGGATCGTGTGACCACTTTTGGTTCATGCTGGCCGTGCTTCTCCGTTCGTCAGCTATCGAGGAAATGACGCATCATGCGCCAGCCTTCATCAAAGGAGAGCGTCGAGCTTCCGGCGTTTTCCTCGTCATACTTCGTATATTTGTCGGCAGTGACGCCGCTTCCGCAAATCGCGAGCGGTACAAAGCCATGACTATGCGTTTTGGTGCGAACCGGCGTCGGGTGATCCGGAGTGACCAGGATGCGATAGTCGCCCTGTTTTTTGAGGGCTTCATGCAACGGACCCACAATCAGGCGATCGATTTCTTCCAGCGCCTTGATCTTGGCGGCGGCGTCCCCTTCGTGCGATGCTTCGTCCGGCGCTTCGACATGGACGCAGATGATATCGGTCGTCGGCAATGCGTCGATCGCATACTTGCCTTTGGCGGCATAGTCGGTATCGGTATAGCCGGTGGCGCCTGGGACTTCGATTCGGTCCCAACCAACCAGCGCGGCCAGACCACGCAATAAGTCAACTGCGGTGATCATCTTGCCACTGCGACCATAAACATCTTGAAACGATTTGAGCGCGGGACGCTTGCCGATGCCCCATAGCCAGACGTTGGTCGCAGGCAGCTTGCCGGCGGCGATCCGCTGTTTGTTGACCGGGTGCTCGGCAAAGATCTCAACGCTGCGGCTCATCAACTCGGACAGCAAATCACTGCCGGGCCCGCGTGGGTAATCGTCAGCGACCGATTTGTCAGTCAGATCGTGCGGCGGCGTGGTGCGCGTATCTTGCGAGAACGGCGCCGGCGACTTTTCGCCGCGGTACAACAACAGGTTGCGATAGCTGACGCCGGGGATAAATTCGAGCAGATCGCCGCCGAGTTCGGCCTGGACTGCTTTCAGCAGTTCGGCCGCTTCTTCGCTGCTGATGTGCCCGGCGGTGAAGCTGCGCATTTGCTGGTCTTGCACCGTGACCAGATTGCAGCGAATCGCCCAATCTTCTGGCGCGAGCGAAATTCCCTGAGCCGCCGCTTCTAGCGGGGCGCGACCGGTGAAGTACTCGTTGGGGTTGTAGCCCAGCAGGCTAAGATTGGCCACATCGCTGCCGGCCGGCAAATGGTCAGGGACATTGTTCGCGCGGCCGACAACGCCGGCGGCGACAATTGCGTCCATGTTGGGCGTATGGGCGGCGGCCAGCGGCGACTTGCCGCCAAGCGATTCTTGAGGTTCGTCCGCGCAACCGTCGGGAATAATGATGGCGTATTTCATCGCTAGCTCGCTTTAATCTTGAACGCGAAGTTTACGGTTGCCGGCTCGCACGCTGTCGAGTCGAACGATTTCTTCTAACGCGGCGTCTGCATCGCCGTCGGTTGCGGTATGCGTCATGATGATCAACGAGACCACAGCGTTGTCGCCTTCATAGTCAGGCTCATGCTGAATGACCGACGCGATCGAAATGTTGTGCTCGCCCAAGATCGTCGCAATTTCGGCCAGTACGCCGGGACGATCGTCGACCAAAAACCGGAAGTAATAGCGACCAACAATCTCTTGCGGAGGACAGATCGCAATGTCTGGATTATGACTGGTGAACAGTTTGAGCGTGCGGAAGGTCAGCGCTGTGCGGCCCACGGCGGTATCGATCAAATCAGCGACCACAGCAGAAGCTGTCGGTTTTTGACCGGCGCCTAATCCGTGATACAGCAAGTCTCCCACTTGATCGCCGGTTACGCTGATTGCGTTGTACGCGCCGCGAACTTCGGCCAATGGGCGACCAATTTTGACCAACGTTGGCGAGACGTGCAGCTCCAAACCTTTGTCGGTCATCCGTGCGACCGCCAACAGTTTGACCCGGTAGCCCAGCTCTTGGGCAAACTGCAAGTCGACGGGGTCGAGCGAATCAATGCCGACGCGCGGAATCTCTTTCCAATCGATCGCTGCCCCAAAGGCTATATGCGCCAAGATCGCCAATTTTTGCGCCGCATCTGATCCGTCGACATCCATGGTTGGATCGGCTTCGGCGTAACCACGCTGTTGTGCTTCGCGGACGGCGTCGTAATAGTTGTCGCCATCTTCCTCCATCTTCGAGACGATGAAGTTACTGGTGCCGTTCAAAATGCCGACCAGCGACGTCACCTGGTTGGCGGCCATGCATTGCGTCAAGTTGGTGATGATCGGAATGCCGCCGGCCACGGCCGCGTCAAAGGCGATCGAACGCCCTAGTTCGTGCGCGCGGCTGAATAGCTCTGGCCCATGTTCGGCGATCAGCGCTTTGTTGGCGGTGACGATATCTTTGCCTGCTTCAAGCAGACGTAACATCGTTGTACGGGCGCAGTCGATCCCGCCCATCAGTTGGGCGACCACTTGGATCTCGGGATCGTTGATAATTTCGTCTAAGTCGTCCGTCAACACGCCATCAGGCAATTGGCAGTCGCGCTGGCGGCTTAGATCGCGGACGACCGCTTTTTGCAGCCAGAGCGTGGCGCCAGCATTTTTGGCGGTGCGATCTCCGTGGTCGAGTAGAATGCGCGCAACGCCGGCGCCCACGGTGCCGACTCCGACAATGGCGACTTTCGTTTTTGGCATGGCGATACGCTCTACTCCCCAAACTGACTGCGACTTCCAAGCGAATCATTCATCGTAGAGGGGCACGGTGAGCGTCGTCAACCGGGCTAAAGTTGTTATAGGGTAAAGGTTTCGGGGTTTCAAAGAACCGATCCCGCACGCCGTAGGACGCAGTTTGATATTCCCCGTGCTTCGGCCCTCAAATTCGGTCAGCATTGCCTGTCGACGCAGCCTGAGCAGGTCCAGGCGGCTTCTCAGCAGTAGGAAGCCTTGGCCAGGCTTACGGTTCGGATTTCATGGATTCGATTAGTGCGGGTTATCGACGGCCTGGGTAGGATCGTTGCTTATTGGAGCGATCTTGCCGTCGGAGGGGATCAGGTCGATTATTGCGGCGACCAGCGTTCGAGGCCGGAAGCCGAGGGTTCCGAAAGCCATCCTCGACAATTTGCTTGTGTCGAGCGTGCTGTTGAGTTTCTGAGGAGCCGTTAAGATAGAACCTTTGCCCCTTCGTTTTTTGTCTGCAAAGGACGTCATGGAATCTGCGCCGCTCGAATTCTTTAAGCGTTTGCTTGATACTCCCAGTCCCTCTGGCTACGAAAAGCCGGTTCAAGATCTGGTGCGCGACTATTTGAAGCCGATCGCCGAGACGGTTGACACCGACTTGCACGGCAACGTCATCGGCGCCAAGAACACCGGAGCTTCTCTCCGCGTGATGTACGCCGGGCATTGCGACCAAATCGGCATGCTGGTCTCCCAGATTGATGAAATGGGCTTTATCTACGCCCAAACGATCGGCGGCTGGGATCCGCAGCAATTGATCGGCCAGCGGATGGTGATCTGGACTGCGACCGGCCCAGTCCCGGCGGTGATTGCCCGCAAGCCGATTCACTTGCTGAGCGACGAAGAGCGAAAGACTGTGGTCGCCGCAAAAGACTTGTGGCTCGACATCGGCGCCAAGGATCAGGCCGAAGCCAAGCAGCTGATTCGCATCGGCGATCCGGTCACGTTAAAGCTGGGCTTTCAAGAGATGCGCAACGGTCTGGCCAACGCTCCGAAAATGGACAACACGACCGGTCTGTGGGTGGTGCTGGAAGCGCTGCGCCGCGCCGGTACGTTAAACTGCGCCCTCTATAGCGTTTCGACCGTACAGGAAGAGATTGGGTTGCGAGGCGCCAAAACGAGTGCGCACGGGATCAACCCGCATGTTGGGATCGGTGTGGACGTGACGCATGCGACCGACTGCCCCACGATCGACAAACGTCAGCAAGGGGAAGTGGCGCTCGGCAAAGGTCCAGTGATCTACCGCGGGCCGAACATGAACCCCAAGGTGGTCGATCTACTGATTGCAGCCGCTGACGACAAAAAGATTCCATACCAGTTAGCGGCTCTGGGCAAGCCGGCCTCCAATGACTCGAACGCGCTCCAGATGTCGCAAGCAGGTGTCGCAGCCGGCTGCGTATCGATCCCGAATCGTTACATGCACAGCGCCGTCGAGGTGGTTTCGCTCGAAGATATGGACAACGCCGCGACGCTGCTGGCCCGCTTCGCCGAGATGATTGAAGCCGAAGCCGATTTTCGACCGTAGGCTGCTCACCCTCACGTTTGGCGCCGCGGCGCTATGAGCCGCGGCAAGAGGCCGAGCAAGAAACAGAGCAGGGCGTCCCAATTGGTGACGCCCTGCTTTTTTATTGGACTGAACGAGACGGAAACTTATTCCCCGTCGCGAATCAGGTCGAAGTACTGTTGAGCGTTTTTCTCGTGATCGCGTGAGAGTCGTTTTTCGACGATTGCATCGGCGTCTTCCGACGATCCGGCCGACATCGCTGCTTTGATTTCGATCATAGTTTTACCGGCCATGTTCTTGCCGTCGACATAATCGACGATCACGCCTTTCCCTTTTTTCGGGTCGGCGCGAACTTGGGAATCATAAAAGCCGGTGTCGGTTTCTTCTTCGGGGCGATCTCCCTGACCTTGGCCTTCTCCCATGCCGTTGCCGGGACGCTGACCTTGTTGCATCCCCATCTGCCCCATGCCGTCCATGCCTTGACCTTGGCACGCTTTGCACATCGCTTCTTTGGCGGCGGTCATTTGGTCCATCGCTTCGTCCATCATTTCTAGCTCATCCATCTGGCTCTGCAGATCTTCTAGCTGCTGCGACATCTGGCTTAGCTGCTGTTGGGCTTCTTGCATGTTGCCGTTTTGCATTTGTTCGGCCGCTTCACCCAACTGCTTGGCCATTTGCTCCATGCGGCCCATTTGCTCGTTTTGCATTTCCATTTCGTCAAGCTGCTGCTGGAGCTTCGCGGCCGCTTCTTGATTGCCGGCTGCTTTTTGCTGTTCAATCTGTTGCTTGAGATCTTGTTTGGCTTGGGCCTGAGCGTCGGCCATTTGCTTCATCTTGTCAGCCATTTCTTTGAGCTGCTGACCGAGCGCCTGCTGCTCTTCTTTCGAGAGCTCGCCGTTGGCCATTTTTTGTTGCAGCGACTTCATCTCTTCAATTGCTTTTTTCAGGTCGCCATCTTTCAAGGCGTCGGCGATCTTATCGGCCGGACCTTTCGAGATATTTTTCAGCGCTTCTAGCTTGTCTTTCAGCATCTCGGACATGCCAAGCTCTTTGACTTTGTCTTTGAGCGCCTTGGCCAAATCGTTGAGCTCTAGCAGGGTGTTTTTTTGGTCGGCATCTTTTTTCTTGGCGAGCTTCTCTGTTCCTTCTTCCAGCTTTTTAAACAGCTCGCTGGCGTCGGTGAGACCTTTTTCTTCTGCTTCTTTGCGACGCTCTTCGAGTTTCTTTTTCAGTTCTTCGGTCGTCGATTTGACGATCTTTTTTTCCTGATTGACATTGGCGGCGACCGATTGGCCCGCGGTCGGATCGGGCTGCGCGTCTGGGACGAAGATCGCCACCATAAATGCGACTGCCGCAACCACGATCGGCAACAGGCCTTTCCACGAAGCACGCAACGGAAATTTTTCTCGAACGTCGATTCGCTCGACGCGACGAACCGCGTCAGAAACCAACGCTTGTCCAAATGCCGACTCGCGCTCTGCTTGACCCAGCGTCAGCGAGCTTGATACGCGTTCGCGCAGACCATAGCGCAAATCGATTTCGAGCGCCGCTTCCAGCGAGTTGCGCCGCACCACATAGGTCCAGATCACCGCGCTCCCCAGACCGAGGATCGCGGCGCCGGCTAGCCAGCTCCACTTCCAGATCTCACCATCAACGCCGATGGGCCAGATCTTGGGGACTGCCAAAGCGATTGCGGCCGCGAGATAAGCGAACAGCAAAGACCATACAAGTCGCTCTAGAAATTGCTGCGCGTTCAGTCGTCTTCGCGCCGCGCCAACTTGTTGTTGCAACTTGTCCATCATCAGGCCCCTTGGGGGATGCGAAAAATAGGGAGGATTTCTCGTAATTCGTGCCGAGAAGCTCCATCTAAGAAGTTTACCGGATTTCACCTACAAATATCCACCGAAATGGGGAAAATTTGTTGCGGTGGTACGCCGGTCGCAGTTCTTAGCTTGGGAAGTTTGCGACCGTCAGTTAGACTCCGCAGCAGGGACTTTTGTTTTCGCTATTTCGGCCGAGAATCGTTATGTTAACCACCACGCAAACCGCAGATCGACCGCTGGTAACCCCCAGCGAAGCTCCGGGGCGCGATGTGGTGATCTACGACGGGCATTGCCGGTTTTGTACAGCGGGAGTCCGTTGGCTCGACTTTTTGGGGGGGAAACGGCGGCTTTCTTACCTTTCACTGCATGATCCTCGTGTCGGTCCGTATGCTGGCGATCTGACCTTTGACCAGCTAATGGAAGAAATGTTTGTGGTCCAGCCCAATGGCCAGCGGCACGGGGGCGCCGAGGCTTTTCGGTATTTGACGCGCAAGTTGCCCCCCTTGTGGATCGTTGCACCACTCTTGCATATTCCCTACAGTCTGCCTATTTGGTCGTTTTTCTACCGTCAATTTGCACGTATTCGGTACAGATTTGGTCGAAATCAATGCGACGGGGATAGTTGCAAGATACATTTCGACTAGCCAGCGGCATTCGCCGATACCGATCTTATCTGACAATCCTCTCAATTCGTGCAGGGATGGGGCAGTCAAGGAGCCGACTACATGTTCGATTTTCGCTCGCGCGATGATGACGATAAGCCGGTGCGCATTCATCGCTTGGGGACCGAGATCGCCTTGGTCGAAACTCATGGATCGTGGCAGTTGTCGATCCAGCGCCGCAAGTGCGGCACGACCATTCGTCGACATGTCTACAGCGTTCAGCTCATCGGCCACGAGTCGCGGCTGCGCGAATTCATGACCGGGTTCTCCTCGCTCAACAGTGCTCGCAACGCCGCTCTCGACAAGATTGAGAAGCTGGAAGAGATGTACTACAAGCAGGCTTCGATCGAGGACGACTTCAAGCCGATCCCCGATATCGCCGACACGCTCAAGAAGCAAAAACAGATCAAAAAGACCGCCGGAATCAAACAACGAAGACGATTGGACTAAGAGCCTATCCGGATTTGTTCATTTTCTCGCTCGTTTGCGCGAAATTCTCGCTCTTTCGACTGCACGCCTATCGACGCCGCAGCACTTCCGTCAGATTGATAAGCAATGCGTCGCCAGCGCCGATCGGCCGTGTGACGCGTACAATTATCAGCGGAGGCGAGGCGCGCGAAAATGATCAGTGTTTTTGATTTATTCACGATTGGAATTGGACCTTCCAGCTCTCATTCGGTCGGCCCGATGCGGGCCGCGCATCGATTTCTGGCCACGCTTACCGAGGCCGGCCAGATCGACGCCGTTACACGAATCCAGGCCGAGCTGTTTGGCTCACTGGCCCTGACCGGCATCGGACACGGCACCGACAAAGCGGTCCTTGTTGGCCTGGAAGGAGAAACTCCTGAGTCGGTCGATCCCGAAGCAATCGTTCCCACCTTCGAGCGAATCCAGTCATCTCACCGGCTGAACTTGGCCGGAACTCAAGAGATTGCGTTCGACGTCGAAACCGACTTGCTGTTCCATCGCCGCAAGTCTTTACCGGCGCATCCCAACGGATTGAAATTCACCGCCTTTGCGGCGGACGGTGCTCTCCTGCAAGAGATCGCTTATTATTCGATCGGCGGCGGGTTTGTCGTTTCTGAAGCAGAGCTCACGCAAGGGCCGCCGCAAACGGCCGACCTCATCCCCTATCCGTTTGAAAAAGCGGCTGACCTGCTCCGTATCTCCCAGGAGACCGGCATGTCGTTCAGCAGCATCATGCTCGAAAACGAAAAGTCGCTGCGGAACGAAGCCGAAGTTCGGGCAGGCTTAATGCGGATTTGGGATGCGATGCAAAAATGCGTTGAGAAAGGTTTGGCCACCCCCGGCATTTTGCCCGGAGGGCTTAAGATCAAACGCCGCGCTCACGGCTTGTCGCAGGAGTTGATCAAACGCTATGGCGGCGCAAACGATCCTCTTTCGGTTCTTGATTGGGTGAATGCTTTTGCGATGGCCGTTAACGAAGAAAACGCCGCCGGCGGGCGCGTTGTCACCGCGCCGACCAACGGGGCGGCCGGGATTATTCCCGCGGTGTTGCATTACTATGCGCGCTTTTGCCCGCAAGCGAATGACGACGGCATCGTCCGCTTTTTGCTGACGGCTGGCGCCATTGCAGTGCTGTACAAAAAGAACGCGTCGATCTCTGGCGCCGAGGTCGGTTGTCAAGGCGAAGTGGGCGTCGCTTGTTCGATGGCGGCCGCCGCGCTGACCGAAGTTTTAGGCGGAACCCCGCAACAAGTCGAGCAAGCGGCCGAGATCGGCATGGAGCACAATCTGGGGCTCACCTGTGATCCGATCGGCGGGTTGGTGCAAGCGCCCTGCATCGAACGTAACGCAATGGGCGCCGCCAAAGCGATCAACGCATCGCGATTAGCGCTGCACGGTGATGGCACCCATCACGTCTCGCTCGATCGTGTCATCAACGTCATGCGCCGTACCGGCGCCGATATGTCGAAGAAGTACAAAGAGACCTCGCGCGGCGGCTTGGCGGTCAACTGGACCGAATGTTAGTTGCGTCCCGTTTCTGTGGCGTTCTTCGTGAGTGCAATAATGGAACGCGGCCAAGCCGCAGATAACGCACGGTAAAACACGATAGAGACTAAGCCAAACACTTTCACGCTAGCCCGTATCGCCGTCGAGGGAATACGACATGCAATAAGGACGCGGATTGAAGGCGAGGCCGCTTTCCCTCGCTTGCGCTGCGGGCTAGTGTTCAAGTGGTTCGAATGCACACGACCTCAAAATTCTATTTCTGGAGCGCGTCAAGAAACCGCACTCAGATCATCAAAACAACTTTACCCCGCATCCGCTAAGTCCTGCAGGTCCAATAGCCCGATCTCTTGCAGCACTTGGACCAGCCAACCGCGGATGCGCTCTTCGGTTTGATCCGATTCGTTATCTTCGTCAAGGCCCAGACCGACAAAGTGCTCGTCATCGTACATCGCCTGCGACTCATCAAACTGGTAGCCGGCGCTCGGCCACACCCCGACCAATTCAGCGCCCCGTTTTTGTATCGCTTGCCACAGCTCTCCCATCGCATCCAGAAAATTATCGGGATACCCATACGAATCTCCCATCGCGAATAGCCCCACTTTTTTGCCGGTCAAATCTAGATCGCCCAGCTTCCGCAAAAAGTCGTACCAGTCATCCTGCATTTCGCCGATGTTCCAGGTCGAGACGCCTAGCAGCAGTACATCGTACTGGCCAAGCTCGGCGGGATCTGTTTGACGGACATCGCCGATATGCGTCAGTAAGCCGCCCAGCTCTTCGGCCAATTTGTTGGCGGCCAGTTCGGTATTGCCGGTGGTCGAACCATAAAAAATTGCGATCGTGGTGCTCATCAATATTGCTTCCCAGAATGGTTGTTTTGTCGATTAAGAAACGGCCTCGAAAGAGTTCACACGCTCTGCATGGCGCCATGCTTTTACGGCGTCTTTATCCCATGAGCGTCTTTTCCAACCGTCGATTCAAGTACAATCAGGATCGAGACGCCGCGTGTTAATCGCTCGCGATTTCTATCATCCGACAGCGACAATAAGCGGCGCGTTCTTTATCGCCAAACTCAGCAAACAGCTCGATCAAGCGCGTGATGCAGCACGTGCAATCGACCGAGTAGAGTTCGTCGTGCGATGCGTCGGCGATCGCCAGGTAGGACTTTTCGATTTCGCCCAGCTGTCCCCACAAGGTTGCCAGAGACATGCGATAGCGAAACACTCGCGGCGCCAGATCGATCAGCTTCTCGACCAGAGGGATTGACTGCTCAGCAGGTTCACCCGCGCGAGACATGTAGTAGACAACTCCGTAGAGCGCGGCGTGACACTCAGGATTGTGCTGCACCGCCAATTCGCAGATGCGACGCGCTCGCTCAAACTCTTGTAGGCGCCCTAGCCCTTCGGCCAGGCAAGACAGTAATGTCGGCGGAAAATCGGTCCGCTCGGACAGTTCGCAATAGATCGAGCGGCCTTGTTCGATATCGCCCAATTGACAATGACAGTCGGCGATCGCCAACAGGGCGGCCATCGATAAGGGTTGCAGCTGACGTGCCTGCACCAACGTATGCAGCGCCGCGATATGTGACCCCTGCATTTGCAGGATCACTCCTTTTAATTCCAACGCGTCAGCGGCGACTTCACCTTCGGCCAACGCGGCGTCTACATGGTGCAGTGCTTCGGCCAACATTCCGCAACGGTAGCAAGCGACGGCGCGCTGCAAGGGATTTTGAATCACAGGCAATCTCTCCAAGCAATCAGTTGGTGAATCGGGCGTGACTAGTGATCCACGTCCTCTTCGTCAGTCGGTCGGTACGAGGAAACGGCCTCGTACTCAATTTGTGCGAGACGTGCGCGGCACGCCTCGGCTGGGGCGACTTCGCCACAGGCCGCCCACAGCAGACGTAACCGCTGGAGCGATGCGACGCAGTCTAAGGACTCGACCTCGATCACGCGCAACCGACGAACGGCGTCCAAGCGCCGTCCCGCTTCAACCAATCGCTTGATTACCGCGATTTTGTACTGGAGATTTTTGGGCTGCAGACGTTCGGCTTGCAACAGCAGCGGCAGCGCCGCTTGCGGGCCCAGTCCCGAGCGTTCCAAACCTTCGGCCACCAATACCAGCAGCCGATGGTTTTCACGAAAACGTCGCAACGAGCGCAGCCCCAGATCAACACCCACTCCAATCGCGTCCACACGCAGCAGCCCGCGAACCGCATCCACGGCCGAAGCTTCGTCGAGATTCTCGATTTCAGCCAAATGAACGTAGATACAGCTCGCCAAATCAGCCCGCTGCGAGCGGAGATAACACTCGGCTAACCGGCACTGAGCCGCCGCCGAGAGTGGAATAAGAACCGCGGCAGTTTCTAGCATCCGAGCCGCAGAGCCCAGTTCGCCCAGGCTAAATTGAATTTGTCCGGCCAACTGCCAACAGCGACCATCCGCTACCCACCGGGCATGATGACGCTGAAGCACGTGAAGAGCCTGACCACTTCGTCCCTGGCGAAACAAGTCTGCCGCAAGTGAGTAAAAATCCACCAAATCTCTCCTTCAAGCCGAAGCCACCGGTCGCAAGTAACTGCGCGAAAAGCGCAGCACACGCACCAAGCCAGCCGAGTCCGCCGTAAACGGCAAACAAGGTCGGAACATCCAGCAGAGCTGGCTTCTGCTTCAAAAAGACAGAATGGCTGGCGGCTGAAATGATAGTGAGTCTCAATAGCGATAATATAGCGAGGCACGGGTTCTGAGTCAACAGAATCGAAGCGATTTTTAGAGATTGGCCGTAAACGCCTGCCGGAGAACGAGCTACAGGGTGGCCCGGGCAGTTCGTCCAGAACTGGCCGGGTTGCGTCAGCAACAAGATGCCGTGCCATCCGATCGCAAGCTCAAGTTTGCTAAGAGAAACAACAAGACGTCAGCACGATGAGACTAGCTGGGCGCCATGCCGGCCCGGGCAAGCATTCAACTGCCGATATCTTCGACTCTAAATTCACGAAGGATTTCAGGAACGCCGTCGGTCGTAAGCTGATCAAGTTTTCGCTTGGCGGCTGCAAGCTTTTGGCTGTCGCGTGGATCGAGTGCGGCAATTTGGCCATTCAGTGCTCGCAAACGTGCGAGTTGCAATTGTTCGGCAAGTCTCAAGACCGTCTTCATTTGGCTGTGACGATCTGTCTCAGACTGTTTCGTACGCAAGGATTCAACGGCGTGCCGCAATTGATGCTCACGATCTTGCACCTTTGTAAGGTGAGTGTTTCCGCTGAACTGCCCAAGCCATTGTGCCATTTGAATTTTGGTTGTTGATCAAGGATTGGCATCGACGAACGTTGCGAGTAACGCGGCCAGTCCGGTAGGGTGGGTGGAGCAAAACCGAGAATGATTGAAACAACTTCATTCGACATGATCGGTTTGCGCAACCCACCGAACCAGCTTGCCGATACGCCGTAAATGGTGGGTTACGCAGGCCGAGTAGCAGCAGCGTCGGGATCGGAGAGCATTTTTTGAAAGCGTGATAGTTCAGCGCGTTTCAATGCGGGACCATAGTTTTTTATGCTGAGCCGCCGATTGTTGTGCAGGCGCCGTGGTCCACTTTGCGGCGCCTTGTCCAGCCTTTTGCAGCAACTGATCGAGGTCACTTGCAAACGTGGTAATCTGTTGGGGAAACGCGTTGTTGAAATAGATCGATTTCTGAGACGTCGATTGTTCGATCCACAATACCCATTGGGTGCCATCGGCGATTTGCGGGTCGGAGTACATTCGCCCCATGCTCGTCAGTTGCTTGGTGTTCACTAGGCTAACCAATGTTGCAACGTCGGTGGCTGACAGTTGAAGCGATGCCGATTCGGCACTCTGCCTTCCTTCGTAGCGGGAAAGTTGGACGGCGCCGGTCTCGTTGATCTTCACAATATCCAGACCGTGCCAACCACTGCCCCGGCCAAACTCGATGACGAAAGGCTGCGACGGATCCAGAACGAACGCGGGGCGAGCGTCGGGTTCGACCGTTAGAGTTGACATGCGCGTGTCACCCTGATTGCAGCCGACATCGAACGAGAGCAGCGTGAGAAGAATTGACCAGACCGTCGCCAAGCGAGCTCGTTTGTTATTCGATACAAGGTTAGTCAATGAGCAATCCATATCGAAGCATGCTTTCCATAGGCAATCAAGTCCGCGTCCAGAACTCTCGAAGTCGTAGCTCTTCCGGCATTCTACATCTTTGAAATGGTCGTGATCGAATTTTTCATCTACGCCGATTCATTGCCACGCAAGGCCTTGGCAACGGCACCCGTGCTCTTCTCACTAAGCCACGATCGAATCCGCAATCCGATCCGGCGAACGTGGGGGGGATGCAGGCCGATTCAGTGCCCTTTGACATTAGCGAAACCGAATTCGGCCTTGCCGCACCCGCTCTGCCAGACTGGGATGCTACTCGACCGTATAAGAGCTCCCGTTGATCGCGTTTACCACTCGCGTTCCTTTCGGAAACAGGACTACCACATCTGCGGCATTCACCGCTCCCTGCTTGAAGGCGTCGGCTTTTGTGTCCCAGACATTCGCGGCGCCTCTTTTTTCGGCGCGCGGCGTTCGAACTATTTCTCGTATTTCGGTCGGCATCCAAACATCTCCCACTAGTTCTGAGGCTTTTACCTCGAACGTTTCCGTGCGCCACTCGGATCCATCCTGCCAGCGCGCACGTCCTTGGATCGGCATAAAATCTTTGCTGATATCAAGCGTGAAGACGCGTTCCCCTTTGGCTTCGGCTAGGTGGAACGGGATCCAAGGGACGGTCAGTTCGACTGTCTCGCCGAGGACTTCACCGAAGCGAAAATGATCACGCTGGGATAGTAGTAGCGGAAACAAAAAATCGGCGTCTGGGACCGCTTCTCCAGAAAGCCAATAGCGGTAGCGGTTGTGTTTGATCACGGGGTCTTGTTGCGTATCAATTCGGCCGTTTTGATGCAGGGGATCTGTTTGCATTGCGGAGTAGTGCATCCCCAGTTCGATTTGCGGATTAAACGCGGTTTGCGTCGTCATCACAGGCTGTTCGTCGGTCGAGCGATGGAAGATCTCGGCGTCAATCCGATACTGTTGTCCTAACTGCCAGTGCGTGTAATAGTCCTTTTTGCCGGGCCCTAGCGCAGCGCCCAGCTTTCCGTCGGCAAATTCATAGTCCTTGATGACCACCGCAGCGTGATACTTCAGGTTTTGGGCGTGGTCTATTCGGCGAGAAATCGCATCCGTAACCACTTGTGTCTGTTCGCTCTCTGAGAGGTGGCTGAACTCCGACGGAGTAACAGCGAATGCTGACGCGTGAACCGTCAGCGCGATCCATAATGGAGCTAGGCCCGACCACCATCGAAAGGATCTGTTCATCTAAATCTCCGCCCGGTTTGCGATTTTCAACGACAACTTGGATGCAGAGAGGCCCGTCGGTACCCGTGCTTGCGCAATTGGGCTACGATTTTCCTCTGCCCGGCGCGATTGGTGGGTTGCGCAGGCCGATTGGAGGATGTATGAAATTGGTAATACCGATCGCGGCCTTCTTCACCCACCCTACTAGAATGGAGTGCAGTTACCCGAAGTACTGCACCGCGTTTTGGAAGATTTTCAGGCCGTCGCCCACTTCTCCGGCTTCGCCGCGGGTCCAGCGGGGGTGATGCGTCGGATCGAGATGACGTTCGGGGTGCGGCATCAGGCCGAAGACGCGGCCGGTTGCGTCGCAGGCTCCGGCGACGCCTAATTGGGCGCCGTTGGGGCAATCGGGGAACGCGGCTTCTTCGCCTGCGGCGTCGGTGTAGCGGAGGGTTAGTTGGCCCGACGTATCCAGCTGCTCCAGCGTTTTGGGGCAACGTGCGACAAAGCGGCCTTCGGCATGGGCGACCGGCAAGTACATTTTTTCAATGTCTTTGAGGAAGACGCATTTGTCGCCGGAGGTTTTCAAGTGGACCCAGCGATCGATGAAACGCTGCGATTCGTTCCAGGCCAAGGTCGCCGGCGCGTGACCATCTTCGTCGTCAGGAAGTAGAAGACCCGATTTAAGCAAGATTTGAAACCCGTTACAGATCCCCAGCACCAACTTGCCGGCGTCGACAAATTCACGCAGCACTTCGTCCAAGTGATGACGAATCAGGCTGCCGACGATTCGACCGGCGGCGATGTCGTCACCGTAGCTGAATCCGCCGGGCAAGCAGAGGATTTGGTATCCCTCGGCCAAGCTCGGCTGATCGAGCAAGCGGTTGAGATGGACGCGCTCGGCGGCGCCGCCGGCTGCTTCAAACGCAAACGCGGTCTCGCGGTCGCAATTGGTGCCAGGGGCTCGCAGGATCAACGCCTTGGGAGTCGCCATCGTCGGATACTTTTTCTTGAAAGGTGCTGCAAACAGAAAAACAGGAAAGTAAATCGCTTACCAGTCGAGCGGCGAGAGCCAGGCTTGCTTCAGTTCGTCGAGCGAAGCCGAAACCAGCGTCGTTTTGTCCAGCGAAATCGTCAGCTTCGGTTGCTCGACCACTGTGCCGATCGCCGCATGCGGAATGCCGGCCAACAGCGATTGGAACTGCTTCTCGTTCTCGGCCGGGACTTCGACCAAAAACCGCGTATTCGATTCGCTGAATAGCAAGCTGATCGCATGCTTGGCCGCTGCGTCATGCGGCATGTTGTCGAGCGAGATCTCGGCGCCAAACCCGCCTGCGAACGCCATCTCGGCGATCGCGACGGCCAAACCACCTTCGGAGAGATCGTGACACGCGCGAACCAGACCACCATGAATCGCTTTGTGCAGTGAAGCAAACGTGCTTTTGGCGACGGCGGCGTTGACCTTGGGGGCGGCGCCATCGGTTTGCTTGTGGATCAGCGACCAGTGCGAACCGCCTAGTTCGTTGAATGTCTTGCCGACGACATACAGTTTGCTGCCCACTTTTTTCAGGTCCATCGTCACGCAGCGACGGACGTCGTCGACCTGACCCAAGGCGCTAATCAACAGCGACGGCGGGATCGAGATCGTCTGCTTTTCGCCAGCCTCGTTGAAGTAGCTGAACTCGTTGTTCAGGCTATCTTTGCCCGAGATAAACGGCGTGCCGAGAGCGATCGCCATGTCATAGCAAGCGATCGCCGAACGGACGAGCGAGCCGAGCGTTTCGGGCCGATCCGTATAGCCCCAGCAGAAGTTGTCGAGGATCGCGATCTGCGACGGATCGGCGCCGACGGCGACGCAGTTCCGCATCGCTTCGTCAATCGCACTGGTCGCCATGTCGTAAGTGTCAAAATCGCCGAAGCGAGGATTCATGCCGCACGAGACCACCACGCCGCGCTGCGAAGTCAGCACCGGTCGTACAACCGCCGCGTCGCCGGGACCGTCATTCATGACGCCGACCAGCGGCTTGATGACGCTGCCCCCTTGGACTTCGTGATCGTATTGGCGAATGATCCAATGCTTGCTTGCGACATTGAGCGAGCCCAGGATCTGCTTCAGATCGCTGGCGAAATCGCACGACTTGGCGGCAGGCAGCTTCAGCGGTTTGATCGCGGCCGGCTTGTAAGTCGCTTCGCGGACGATCGGCGGACGCCCATCGTGCAGGAACTTCATATCGAGATCGCCGACTTGTTCTTTGTAGTAGAACAACTTCAAGCGGCCAGTTGGCGCGAACCGGCCGATGATGGTCGCTTCGACCCCTTCGCTGGAGCAAAGCTCTTCCAGCTCGTCCCATTTGTCATCCGGCACGGCCAAGACCATCCGTTCTTGGGCTTCGCTGATCCAGATTTCGGTATAGGACAGCCCGTCGTATTTCAGCGGAGCGCGATCGAGCCAGACGTCGGCGCCAAGCTTTTCGCCCATCTCGCCGACGGCGCTGGAGAACCCGCCGGCGCCGCAGTCAGTGACGGCGTTAAACAGGCCGCGATCGCGAGCTTCGAGCAGCACGTCGAGCACCATCTTCTCGGTGATCGCGTTGCCAATCTGCACGGCGCCGCCAGAGAGCGATTCGCTTTCGCTGGTGAGCTCAGCCGAGCTGAACGTGGCCCCATGGATGCCGTCGCGACCGGTGCGTCCGCCCAGGGCGACGATCAGGTCGTTCGGCTTCACTTCTTTGAAGGAGTGCTGCTGCGGGATCAGGCCAACGTTGCCGCAGTAAACCAGTGGATTGCCCAGGTAACGCTCGTCAAAGTAGACGGCGCCGTTGACCGTGGGGATGCCCATGCGGTTGCCGTAATCGCGGACGCCGCTGACGACGCCGTTCATCACGCGACGCG
Organism: Blastopirellula sp. SH421; assembly: GCF_057808535.1. Lineage (NCBI taxonomy): Bacteria > Pseudomonadati > Planctomycetota > Planctomycetia > Pirellulales > Pirellulaceae > Blastopirellula > Blastopirellula sp. SH421. Next base: position 5,037,308 of record NZ_CM173712.1, on the reverse strand, counting down.
GATGCAACACGCCGGGTGGAAGCGATTCAGGATCCATCTCGGGCGGAGCGAAGCAGAAGACGTCAGTGTTGCAGATTGGCTTGGCGCCCATGCCGGTCCCCATTGGATCGCGGACGACGCCGCCGATGCCGGTGTTGGCGCCGCCGTAAGGTTCCAGGGCAGACGGATGGTTGTGCGTTTCGACCTTGAAAACAATGTTGTGCTGATCATCAAAGCGGACAATGCCGGCGTTGTCTTGAAAGACGCTGACGCACCAATCTTTGTCGCCCAGGCTTTTGCGGATCTCTTGGGTCGCGGCGAAGATCGTCTCTTTCAACATGTTGTTGAATTTGCGTTCGCCTTTTTCATCTTTGTAGGCGATGCGGCCGGCCAGGGTTTTGTGGCTGCAATGTTCGCTCCAAGTTTGCGCGACCGATTCCAGCTCGATATCGGTCGGATCTCGCCCGAGCTCGGCAAAGTATTTTTGAATGGTCTGCATTTCGACCAGCGTCAGATAGAGCTGGCCATCCTTACTAAGCTTGGTCAGACCAGCGTCATCCAACTTGCGGATCGGCGTAGTCGCCAGCGCAAATTCGTACGGCTTGCCGAACGAGAGTTGCTCGAACGGAATCGCGCCGACGATGACTTGCTCGATCGCATCGTTGGCCAACAGCTTGTTGCAAAGCTTGTCAAACAGCGGCTGCGGCAACTGCGGCAGCCAATATTTGCGGAACGTGCGGACCGCTGCGGCCGATTGACCGAAGTCAGTGATTGCCGTCATGGTGCTTTGGGCGACGGGGTCCATCACGCCGGGCTTCGGCAAGACGTAGACCATTTGCGACAAGCCGGGCGCCGGCGGCTCTGACAGAGAGTCGGCGCCTGCTTCGTCGATGATCGCCTGTTCGACGACGGTGTCGCAAAGCAATTGAGCGGACAGCAGCTCAACATGATTGCGGTTGAAGTCGGCCTGAATCAGAAAACCGCGCGACGTAGCGGCCTGCAGATCAGACACAAGGCCCAGATCGGCGGCAGCGGCGATTAGCGAATCAGCGGCAGCGTCGCGCTCGTCAGCGGACGGATAAATATCAATTTCCCACAGCGTCACGGCGATTTTTTCCGTCGTTTAGGAGTTTTTCGAGCTTGGCGTCGTTCTCTGCTTCGAGTGCTTCACGCAAAGCCGCCAGCACTTTCTCAAACTTGTCGAGCGCCTTCAAGACGTGGACCCGATTCGAGGTAAATATCTGTCTCCACAATGCGGCGTCGCCGGCGGCGATCCGCGTGGTGTCGGACCAACCGGTCGAAGTCAGCGGCAACCATTTGGCAGGGGTTGTCGCGGCGACCGCAGCGGCTGCCCAGTGTGGCAAATGGCTCGTAAAAGCCAGCGCCTCATCGTGTTCGTGGGGATTCATCCAAACCACCGTCGCCCCCAGGCAAGTCCACAATTCTTCGACCGCTTCGGCCGCTGCCTGATCGGTGTGCGGCGTCGGCGTCAGCACAACGGTGCGATCGACAAACAGGCAAGCGTCGGCATGTTTGGGACCTGCTTTGGCGCCCCCCGCTAATGGATGGCCACCGATGAATCGGGCGTTGGTGAGCCCTTGATCGAGGGCCGTCGTAATTTCATGTTTGGTGCTGCCGGCGTCGGTGACGATCGTCCCAGGGGGGCAGTGTCGATCGATTTCCTGCACTAGCCCGACGATTTTATCGACGGGGGCACAAACCACGACCAGATCAGCAGCTTGTACGCCTGCGGCGATGTCGGTGGTCGATTGGTCTATCGCCCCGACACGGTGGGCGTCGGCCAGGCTGTCTGGGTTATGCCCTACGCCCACAATCGACTTGGCCAAACCGCGGGCTCGCATCGCCAAACCGATCGAACCGCCGATCAGGCCGACTCCGACGATCGTGGCTTGATTCCACTTGGGCATGACGAGAAAGGGGGTGTTAGTCGTAAATGGCGAAATGCAAGATTCGGTTAGTTTAACAAAATCTGACCGCCTTAGCCGAGGGGCAAGGCGCTGCGAGAGACGATTTCCCCAGGTATCTTGAGAGAGAACCGTTCCAACTCCCTAAAACCGCGAGATGGCATGCTTTTTTCCCCACGCATCGGACTTCAATCGCTGGTTTTGCTCTGCCGGCGGGTCGGCACGCAGTTGGACGCCGGTGTGGATGACCGGACGATCTGGCGCCGCGAAGTCGAGCGAGCCACCGGATCACAGCGGCAGATGATGATCGAAATCCGCGACGCCGTCGAAAGCGGCTCGACCTTGGGGGATGCGCTGAAGCGAACCGGCGACTACTTCCCGCATGTTTTTCGCGAAATGGTTCGTCTGGGGGACGAAACTGGACATCTCGATCGGATCTTGCAGGAATTATCAGTGCGATATGAGCACCGGATGCAACTGCGGACTGCGTTTCTGGCCGGGATCACCTGGCCGATGATCCAGCTGGTGTTTGCGGTCGTTGTGGTTGGGCTATTGATCTGGATCATGGGGTTTATCGGTGAAATGACCGGTTCTCCGGTGGATATTCTCGGTTTGGGGCTGATTGGGACCAGAGGGCTGGTCGTCTATTTTTCGTTGATCGGCAGTTTGGTTTTTGGCGGCTGGGTGGTGTGGATGTTCTACAGCCGCGGGCAGCTTGACTTTTTGCCGATCGGCCGCATCCTGATGAGCATTCCCGGGGTTGGCTATCCCCTGAAGACCATCGCGTTGGCGCAGATGGCTTGGTCGCTGGCGCTGACCACCGGCGGCGGGCTTGATGCGCGAAGATCGCTGCAGTTGGGGCTCGAGTCGACGCATAGCGATTACTACACGCGATATATCGAGCAGGTCGATCGCGATCTGTTGGCAGGAGAAGATATCGGCGCAGCGCTGCGTCATACGAGCGTTTTCCCCGAAGAGTTTCTCGACGCGATCGATACCGGCGAAATCAGCGGCAATCTGTCCGAAATGATGGAAAAGCTGTCGGCCGACTACCAGGGTCGCGCCAAAGTGGCGCTGAACACCCTGGCGATGCTGGCCGGCTTTGGCGTTTGGCTGATGGTCGCTGGGTTGATTATTACATTGATCTTTCGTGTGTTTTTTACCTATTTGAATACGCTGAATGGTTTGTTGGAGGAGGTTGCTTAGAAGTCGCCGCGTTACGCATCTTCGCCGATTTTCAGCCCGGCCCCTTTCGCCCATAGCTGGATGATCTTGAGCTCGTCGGCGGTTGCTGCGCGGTTGGACTTACCGCTGAACTGGGCGATTGACCGGTCTTCGGTATCGACTTCGATCGTCAACAGTTTTGTGCGACGTCTAAGCGTTTCCAACTCCATGGTCCAGATAGACGAACGTCCTTCCAAGCACAGATCAATGTAGGTTCCTACGCAGTGATCCAGCGCTTGCCCTTCTTCGGCAACGGACTTGCTGTTGAGCAACTCGCGAATCGACCAGGCTTCCAGGTCTCCGCTGTCGCTTTCCTTGAGCAGGTCGAAACTTGGAACTCCGCAGGGCGCCCAATCAAACTTGCCAAACACAAAGGTTTCGTGCCGAGTCTCATGCCAGCGGGCGATCTGACGCAACAGAGACTCGGGCGTTCGTCCTCGCATCGAAAAGTTCGGCTCACGCGGCTGCCCCACTTCGGGCTGACCTTGGCCGTCGATTTCGTATCTCGGCACAAACCGTTGAAAGTGGATGTAATCCACGATCGAGTTAATATGCGAGCGAATCGATTCAAAGTGACGAATCATCCACTGCAGGACCACATTCCAGAACTTGGGGTGCTGGAAATCGATCGCCAATCGTGTGCGGATCACCGCGCGGGCTAGTTCGTCCTGGCCCCCCATCCCTTTCACTTCGCCCCAGCGCAGCGCTTGATCGACGCTGACGTTGTGAGGAGCCTGTTGAAGATGGTGAGCCATCTTCTTGGTGTAAGGAATCGGCATCGTCAGGCAATTCGCCAGGTTATGCCCAGCGGCTTGATGCAAGTACCAACCGCGAGCCGTACCTTGTCGACCGCCATGGCCTGAGAACCAGACCTGCTCGAAGAAGCGAGGCATTTCGTCGAACCGCACAAACAGATGTTGCAGCAGCGAGCGGAACTGACTACGCGGACTGCGACCGCTTGGTTTCCAAGTATGCAACGGCCGCACCCAGCGCTGATGATGCGCGGCAATCAACGGCAGCGCTTCGAGCGCTGTATTGCCGGTACGATCGCCAAACCGAGGAAAGTAAGGGGCCCCGTCCAGGAATTTGACTTTGCACTTCTGCAAATGCGTGAGCAGCGCTTCAAGCGTGACGCGGCAGATCTTGCGCTCGCTGTGGTGACCGTTATTTCGCCAGACAGCGAAATAGAACGCTCGAATCTGCGGACTCCAGAGCCCGTTCCAGAGTTGATCTTTGCAGATATTCGCCAGGGTATTCTCCACGCGGCGAGCTTCGCGACGTTTTTCCACCATCGCGGCGATTGCCTGTTTCCGAGCGGCGTGCTGGATCTCGCGGCGACGATTCGCTGGACTTTTATCGAGTCTGCGACAGAAACCATTCTCAGCGCACCAGCGGCGATACTGGGAGAGCGACGTCAGCGTCAGCGATTGGAGATGCAGCTTCAGTTGCGGATCGGTCTGTAGAATAATTTCGTTGGTTTGTTGGGTAGCCATAATGGATCAAGGGGGCGCATAGGATCTCTACAGTTTCGAAAGGACATCCGTAAACTCGCGGTGCAAGGAATCGGTTTCATGTTTAAAACTCCAATAGAAAGGGTGGATGTGGAGAGGGGGACACACATGGTAAGAGACGGTTCGCGCGCAGAGAATTTCGGAGGACGCGTCTTGACGCGCCGAGGCACAACGAGCTACCCAATCGTTGAGTATGGATTCGGCCCGCAGCGACTAAAGAAACTTCGGATCGTGATCGCCGGGCAGAATTCGGACGATTTCAACTTGATTGGCGCGGAGTCGAAAGAAGATCACATGTCGACCAAATGCAGTTGCTCGGACGTCTGCACCCAGCTCTTCCCTAGCGTCGCCGATATCGGGTTGACCTGCAACAAAGCGACATTTGTCACGCATCTTGCGAAGCCAGTATCTTGCTGCCTGCGGCTTATCTCGGGCAATAGAGAGGCAAAGAGCATTAAATCCGCTTTTGCAGCGGCAGAATATCGCAGTCGATTCATGTGGTCGAGCTCACCGCCGCTCTGATTCGACCTTGGAGATTGCCGATTCTGCTTCTGCGAAAACTTCGTCTTCGTCAAACGAATCGCCAGCATCCAATTGCCGAATTCCCTTGGCGATTTCAAGGCGTAACGCCTCTTGCGTTTGGAGCAGACGAATGCCAGCGGTGACTGCTGCTTCGATTGACTCGTATCTCCCGTTCTTCACCAAAGTCTGGAAGAATTCATCGAATTCGGTGGGAAGGGTTAGTTTCATCGAATTAGCCACAATCGAAAGAGTGAGTAGTTCACATGGTGAAGAGGGAAGCATTCAGGGGAGCTTTAAGTATAGGTCAGTCAGCTCCTAAGAAACAATCTTGTTCTCGAATACTGATCGCTTCGTCACTTGATCGGTTCGCCGGTATCTTCGACGCTGCCATCCGTTTGGATCTTGAAATTTCCTTTACGCAGCGGTTGCTTGCGATCTCCCTCGCGAAACAATTGCGAATCGACAAAGTCGACATCCTCCGGCGACAACCAATGGATGCCGAGGTTCTTGCCGGTCATGAGGTAGGTCTTCGCCGGTTTTTCCGGCGTCGAAGAGTCATAGTTGAAAGGCTGTTGCATTGAGTCTCCCTGGTCCGTCACCAGGGCGACCACGCTGGTATGCGTGGGATCGCCGGGATCGTTATCTAGATGGAAGGGCGATTTGCAACCGTGAAGTTGGCGATTGTGGGGACTGTTCCACGGTTCGTCGAATCGATAGTCCCGCAATCGCGGATCGAAATTCCGGTCAAAACCATCGTCCATAAGCCGCATCAAATATGCTCGCCAGCTATGCATCGGGCGTCCGTTGGCGTCGTAAGTGCAGCGAGGGAGGGACGCTTGATGAGTGTCTTGATAGTTGGAGATCGCAAGCATTACCATGCAGGTTTGATTTTTCGCGCGGAAGTGATCCATCTGCCATTTAGGATGCCCCATGGACGGGGTGAGAAAGACTAAAACGCACATCAGTAGCGGAACGCCGAGCAGCGCGATTGTTGTTCTGCGGGACGTCGTCTGAGGGCGATAGATCCAAAGAAACACCCAGACCACAATCAAGGCGACTGGTATGGCTAATAGGCCGGACTGGACGGCAATCGCCAGACACAACGCGATGCCGGCCGTAATCGCGAAACAAAACTTCAGATCAAATTGCATTGTGCATCCTTACAACTCCGGAATCGCATCATCCTTGCCAATCACTTCCCCTTCCCACACCGCCGTCTCGCCATCGTAAGACAAGATGCGGTGGGCGCTGCCAGGGGCGGCTGGGACATCGACTTTCGGTAGCCAGGTTGCCAGCTCTTGTTTCACGTCGGCTAGTTCGGCTTTGCCGGCCAGGTTGTTGATTTCGTGCGGGTCGGACTGCATGTCGTACAGTTCTTCTGATCCGTCGGCGTAGTGGATGTAGCGCCAGCGCTGGGTGCGGATGGTGTGGTTGCCTTGGTTGTGGGTAGTGATCGCCGGATGTTCTCGTGTGGTTGTTGCGTCTTGCAGTTGCGGCATCAGGGAGAGACCTTCGAGGTCGGGCTTTTTGGGGAGCCCGCACAGGTCGTTTAGGGTGGGGTAGATGTCAAGCAACTCCACCGGCTGCGTGCACTTGGCCCCGATCGCGACGCCGGGGCCGGCGAAGATCAGCGGGACGCGAGTCGAGCGATCCCAGAGGGTGTTTTTGCCGGTGATTCCTTTTTCGCCCAGATGCCAACCATGATCGGACCAGATGACGACGACGGTGTTTTCGGCATAGCCTTGTGCTTCGAGCGTCGCTAAGACGCGGCCGATTTGAGCGTCGACAAAGCTGGTGCAGGCCATGTACGATCGGACCAAATTGCGCCACTCGCCTGATTCCGCCAAAAACTTCTGTCGCGGTTCCGGCAACTTCCAGTGGAGATACCAAGAGAAGCGGGGCGTGTCATCCCGATCCGCCTGCATGAACGGCGGCAGTTGAACTTCGTCTTCCGGATAGAGATCAAACCATTTTTGCGTTGCGTAGCAAGGAACATGCGGCAGAAAGAAGCCGACCGACAGAAAGAACGGCTGCTGTGGTTTTGCTTCTAGCGTATCCACCGCCCAACTGGCGACCTGGTAGTCTCCCTTGTCTTCGTCGTTGTGGGGAAAGGTTCCCCAGTCGACCAGCGGGTGAGGATTGGGGGTTTTGACCAGCTTTTGTTTCGGCTGAGCGCCCACCGAAGCGTTGGGGCCAAGGTGATCGAACTCATCATCTTTCTTAGGACGACGTCCATAGGCGCCGTGATAGATTTTGCCGGTCGAATAAGCGGTGTATCCGTTTTGTCGCAAATACTGCGGCAACGTCACCAGTTCGTTGAGCGACTCGACATCGCGAAACCAGGGCGCCAAGCCATGAATGCCGGTGGTGCTGGGACGCAGCCCGGTTAGCAGGCTGGTGCGCGATGAATTGCAGAGCGGCGCCTGACAGTGAGCGTTAAGGAACACGGTTCCTCGCGCTGCGAGTCCGTCGATGTTTGGCGTTTGAACTTGAGGGTGTCCGCCGAGACAGCCGATCCAGTCATTCTGATCATCGATGGCGATGAACAGAATATTGGGCGTCTCGGCTTTGGCGAGCGAGCCGAACAGCAGCAGCGCGCAAACGGCGCAGAAGAGGGGACGAAGCATAGGGCAATCTTGGGGCGGGAGATAGAGCGAGCAGAATCAACTTGGTTGATTCTAGTCGATCAGCACGTGAGAAGCACGTGCTACGCCGTAGCGCCCTAATGGTCTACTCCGGAGATCGATTCTCGTCGGCACTATCATCGGCGCCTTGCTTGCGGGCTGCAAGGATTGCGTTGATCAACGCATCAGGCGCCGGCGGCGGCGGGTTCATCTGGTTGCAGCAAGCGGCTCTGCCCAGGATTAATGTTTCGCGGTAGTTGTCCAGGTAGTGCTTACAGCATGGACAATGTTCCAAGTGCGTTTCCATCACCGTCTGCTGGTTGGCCGGCAACGCATGGTCAAGAAACTCGGCGAGATAATCGTAGATCTCTTTGCAGGATAGTTTTGCGTGATTCATGGTTATGCACCTTGCATGTGAGGATCTAGCAAGGTTTTTAACGCCTGGCGTGCGCGATGGAGTCTGGTTTTTACAGCGCCGGGCGTCAGTTCCAAAACATCAGCCGTTTCTTCGGTGCTCATCTGTTCGATGTCGCGCAATAGCAAAACGGTACGGTAGGATTCTGGTAATTCGGCAATCTTTGTGCGAACCAATTCGCGGATTTCTCGGTCATTGACCGCGGTATCGATTGTAACGGCCCAAGCCGGCTCATGACCGTCGCGATGTCCGTTACCAGAGAATTGCGGCAGCAAATCATCAATTGGCTTTTCTGGTTTCCGGCGCCGCGTCCGTAGCTTCATCAGTGAAGCGTTCACTACAATGCGGTGGAGCCAAGTCGATAATTGCGAGTTCCCCTCGAATCGGCTAATTGACCGAAATGCTGACAGGAACGCATCTTGCAGCGCGTCTTGGGCATCCTGCTCTTGCGTCAAAAAGCGACGAGCCACCGCGAGCATCCGCCCGCTGTAGTCTCGCACCAGACGCTCAAAAGCGGCCGGATCACCGGATTGTAAGCCGTGTACCAATTCGGCTTCGGTAACGAAGGGATCGGCAATTGGGCGTTGAAAACTTTCCATGTTCGGAGAATACCAGATCGAGAATCGGTCGTCTATTCGGACAAGTAAGGTAGATTTTCCCAGGAATGCCATTGAATCGACGCTGGGCGAAGCGCACGATCAAATGAATTGCCGGGACAAAAACTAAAGGTATTGAGATGTCGAAACAGTTGGCGTGGATCATCCTGGCCTTGATCGCGGCTTTTCCGGGGACTTGTGTAGCCGATGGTCTCCGCGTCGCTTTTGGTGAAGTTGATCTGACTCCCGATTTAAAAGCGGGGAGACCGGTCTTTTTGGCCGGCTATGGCTACAACCGCCGAGCAACCGGCGTCCATGACCCTATTATGGGGAGAGCCTTGCTGTTGGACGATGGGCACAAGCGGATCGCCATCGTGGGCGTTGATCTGATCGGAATGGCTTTGCCTGATGTCCAGCGCATCCGAGATAGCCTGCCAAATATCGACTTTACGATCGTCGCGAGCACGCACAGTCACGAAGGCCCCGATGTGATCGGCATTTGGGGGCCTAACCCTTTGTCACGTGGAGTCGATGACCGATATGTCTCGTTGGTGGTCGATAAGGTTTCTCGTTTGGTCGCTTCACTCGAAAAAGAGTTGACTCCGGTAACGGTCAAATATGGCCAAGTCGAGGATGCGTCCCTGCTGCGGGATAGCCGCTTGCCAGAAGTTTATGACCCGATGCTGCGCGTTCTTCGCTTTCAAGCGATTGATAGCGGCGCCGATATCGGACTGCTGTTGCAGTGGAACGCACACCCCGAGGCGATGGGGTCAAGAAATACGTTGCTGACCGGCGACTTTCCGGCGACGACGGTCAGTGAGTTGCAAAAGAAGTATCAATGTCCGGTGGTTTATATTTCTGGCGCAGTGGGCGGATTACTCGCGCCGGCGCGTGGTCCGTTTAAGGACGACCAAGGCAGGGAATTGAAGGAGGGGGATTTCGCATACTGCGAAGCGTATGGCCGTGCGGTTGCGCAACGTGCCGAAACGGCGATTGATACGGCGAGTCCGATTACGGCGACACCGTTGGCGATTTCGACCAAACCAATCGCGATTCCAGTCGAAAACCCGCTTTACAAATTGGCTCGCAAGTTGAATGTGGTAAAGCGGCCCGGTTATGAAATGACCGATGACTTTGAAACCTTCGGCAAGCAGGTATCGAGAGAATTTCGTCCAGAGAATGCAGGCATAAAATCCGAGGTTTCGGTCGTTGCGCTAGGAGAACTGCGAATTGCCTGCATCCCAGGCGAACTCTATCCAGAATTGGTCTACGGAGATTACCAGAACCCGGTTGAGCCGAATGTTGATTTTCCTGACGCTCCGCTTGAACCGAGTGTCGACGCGATTTTCACCGACAAAAAGTGGATGCTGTTTGGGCTGGCGAACGACGAGATCGGCTACATCATTCCCAAACGCCAATGGGACAGCCAAGCTCCTTACGCCTATGGTCGCGATGATCGCCAGTATGGCGAGATCAACAGTTGCAGCGTCGAGGTTGGGCCGATCCTCATGGAATCGCTCCGCCGCCGCGCTGCTGAATTGGAAGCTGCTGTGGGTAAATAATCGCTAAGGTTTAGCCTTCCAGCTTTTCCTCGGCGGCACTCTTGCGAAAGTATTGTGGTGCTAGGCTCCAATGATCCCCGCGGAGGCCTGCCTGAAAGTCAGACCAAGCTAACAGCCCGACGGTCGCTGCCAGGGGGCGCCAACATGACTCGGGCAAGATTTGGACGCCAGCGGGGATCTCGTCCTGTAGTTTGGATAGTGCGGTTCCGCTGACGCAATCGCCGGCTTGCAGCGAGGCGATCCAGGCTTCGATTTCGACAATTGCAGTCGAGCCGTTGCATTTCCAATCACTTGCTTGCCGCTGGTATTTTGCGGCGAAAACTTCTTGCCGTTGGGCGTCGATGATAGTCTGGACGTTGTTGACGTCTGCCGGCGACTGGGCGGCGATGACGCGCAGCGTGTCGATCCCTAGGACTTCGGCCTTGGCGACGTAAGCGAGGGCTTTGGCGGTTGCGACACCGATTCGTAGGCCGGTAAAGGAGCCCGGACCGTGCGAGACGGCGATCAGCTCGACGTGGCTGGGCTCCCACTCGACACTGCGAAAGGCTTCGTCCAGAGCTGGAGTGAGTGCGGCGGCTGTTCGGAGGGCCGGGTCAAGTTCTACCTGTCGCAACAGTTGATCCCCCTCCAGCAAGGCAAAGGAAGATTGGCGGAGCGATGTTTCAAGTGCCAGCAGCTTCATGGCGATGTTGGATTTCTATACAGACGAAACTGGACGACGACGACAGTGTGGTTCATGCTTGACCTAGGTCTTTATCCTACCTAAACTTCGGGGCTAGGCCTGCAATCACAACGCCTAATAGGCTACCATTGATGCATCGCTCCGGTAGGGGAGACGCGTCAGCTGCTGTTCCGCAATACTCTCCCTCGGCATACGAAAGCCCTCGGTCAACGAAAGGTAGTCAGGCTTGAAACGAGCGCTGATTAGCGACATCCATGGCAATCTAGAAGCGCTGACCGCGGTTCTAGACGACATTCGACAGCAGGGTATCACTGAGATCTACTGCCTGGGGGATGTTATCGGCTATGGCCCCAACCCGGTCGAGTGCCTGGATCTGATTCGTCGCAAATGCACCATGTGTCTGTTGGGTAATCACGATCAAGCTGCCTTGTTTGATCCCGATGGCTTCAATCCGGTCGCGTTTCGCGCTATTTTGTGGACGCGCGACCAAATCGACAACTCTTCTGGCGGTCCCAATGTCGTCAACGAACGATGGGACTTTTTGGGCGAACTGCCGCGAACCCACATCGAGCCGCAACGGTTGTTTGTGCATGGGTCGCCGCGTGATCCCACCAATGAGTATGTCTTTCCGGAAGATGTCTACAATCAACGGAAGATGGAAAACCTGTTTGATCGACTTGATCGCTTTTGTTTTCAAGGGCACACGCACATCCCCGGCATTTTTACCCCGAGTCTCGAGTTCTTTGGGCCGGATGAATGCGACAACGTCTATCGTTTGGGTGATGAGCGAGCAATGTTTAACGTCGGCAGCGTCGGGCAACCGCGTGACGGCGATCCGCGGTCATGCTACGTGATCCTGACGGAAGAGTCCGTGATGTATCGCCGCGTCGAATACGATGTAAGCGTGACCTCCAAAAAAATCTACGATATCCCGGACCTCGACAATATGTTGGGTGACCGATTGAAAGACGGCAGATAGGATTTTGCCGTACTCCTTGCCGCTAGCCCTGCAGAGATGACTTCGATGAAACGCGCGATTGTCAGCGACATCCACGGAAATATCGAAGCGCTGACTGCGGTCCTGGCCGATATCGCGTCGATTGGGGTCTCCGAGATCTACTGCTTGGGGGACATCATCGGCTATGGGCCGAACCCCCGCGAATGCGTCGATGTTGCTCGGAAATTTGATTTCTGCATTCTGGGAAATCACGATCAGGCAGCGCTGTTTGACCCTGAAGGCTTCAGCCAGGGGGCCGAACGTGCAATCTTTTGGACGCGCGAGCAGTTAGAAGCCGGCGGCGATACCGATCCGGAAGTCGCGAATCGTTGGAAATTTCTGTGCGAATTGCCGCGAACTCGGCTCGAAGGGGACTGGATGTACGTCCACGGTTCGGCCCGAAATCCGCTGAATGAGTACGTATTTCCTGAAGATATCTACAACAGTCGCAAGCTGGAGCGAATTTTTTCGATCATTCCGAAGTATTGTCTCCAAGGGCATACGCATGTCCCCGGCGTGTTTGCCGACGATTTCACCTTTGTCGCTTCGGCGGATCTCGAAAATAGTCGATATCGCATGGGCAGCCGCAAGCTGATGGTCAATGTTGGCAGCGTCGGACAGCCGCGGGATGGTGATCCACGCAGTAGTTATGCCGTTATTCACGACGAAGAAGTCGAATTTCGCCGGGTTGCTTACGATTTTTCGGTGACAGCCGCCAAGATTCGGGCGATTGACAGTCTCGACAATACTCAGGCGGACCGTCTGTCGGACGGGCGTTAAATCCGCGATAATCGCTCTATTCTCGCTTGCAGCGGGTTAGCGGCCTCCACACGGCGTTTTGAGGCGAAATAGACGAAATGGTTTCGTTCTCTTTTGCGCGGCGTGGTTGCAAGATTTGTCCATCCCATGAGAATACAAGCAAATACGCTTTGATCACGCCGCCCAATTCAGGGTGACGTCTATTTTTATTGTCCAGCAAGGTTGAAGTTGTGGAACGTCGTGTAATTGCGTTTTCTCTGATCGCTGTCGCGACGCTCATGACGATGCAATTGCTTAGTCGTCGCAATGAAGACGCTAAGCAACCGAAACCGGATGCGGAGGTCGCTGAAAAAGCGGCTGATCCCCAGGCGAGGGGTATCCCCAAAGCCGACCAGCCCAATCCTGAAATCAAGCCGCCGGCCGAAGGGGGCGATGATCCGGTTGAAGAAGTTCGCCAGTCACGCAAGTTTGTGACCCTCGGTTCGGTCTCTTCGGCTGAAGCGGACATGTTGGTCACTTTCGACAGTCGCGGTGGCGCCGTCGCGCGGCTCGAGTTGCCGGCCGACAAATTCAAAAGTCTCGAAGATCGCCGCGATGGTGGTTATTTGGGTGGATTGATGCCGTTTAATGCGGCGGTCGGTTGCGAGATCCGTGTTGTAGGGCCGGGAACGCCTGCGGCGCTAGCGACCCCCAAAGATCCGGCGAGCGGTGTCGGTCTTCAGGTTGGTGACATCATCAAATCGCTGGCCGGTGAAGAGGTCGTCGACGTTCAGTCGTTTACTGACGCATTACGAGAAACCCGGCCCGGTGACACCATTTCGCTCGTGGTGGAACGTAAGGGTTCTGCTGCGGTTGCGTTGTTGAACTATTCGGCGACGCTGACCGAAACACCACTGGAAGTGATCAAGCCTGAAGTCTCAACGGTGGTCGACAAAGTGACCGGTTTGCCGCGGACTATTGAGCATCCGTCCGCCTACCTGACGTCGCTGTCACGAATCAACGGCTCTATGATTCCGGCCGAAGGGAAGTTGATCGAAGAATTGCCGCTGGTCAACAAGAACTGGCGATTGGTAGAAAACGACGATCCAACGATCGTTCAATTTGAGACCTTGGTGACGCCGGATGATTTACCGCAGGGAGTTCGTTTTGCCCGCTTGCGCTTGGTAAAGACGTATCAACTGCCAAAACGGCCAACGGACCCTGCTGCCGATCCTGACTACAACCCCTATGGCCTCAAGTATACGCTGCAAGTTTTCAACGACGGAACGGAAGCGGTCGACGCGGCGTTTCGTCAATTTGGGGCTACGGGGCTGCCGACCGAAGGCTGGTGGTATAGCAATAAAATCTCGCGCGGTTGGGGTGGCGCTGGCCTACGTGACGTTGTCTGGGAGTCATCCAAAGGGGACTTCAAGATGTTCACAGTGGCGGAGATCGTCGCCAAGGCGGAGGACCTAGAGAGCGATCGCCAAATTTCGATGTTCAAAGTTGACGACCAGACGCGAGCCAGCTTTGTGGGCGTGGACGCGGTTTACTTTGCATCGGCGATGGTTTTCCCGGAGCCTGAAAAGGGCCCGTCACTGTCGCGCGGCGCCGCATTTGTCGCGGCCGTTGTGGATCAAGAGCAAAAGCAGCGGACCGATTGTACTTTTCGCTTGGATGGAGCGACCGAAACGATCCAGCCGGGCGAACAACCGTTTGAAGTCTCGTGCACGATTTTCTCGGGACCGAAGAAGGAAGAACTGCTGGCACACTACGGACTGCAGAATCTTGAGTACTTCGGCTGGTTCCACTATGTCTCGACCGCACTTCTGGCCGTGCTGCACTTCATGCACGACTACATGTACATCCCCTATGGTTTGGGGATCATCTTTCTGACGCTGATGGTTCGTGCGGTGTTGTTTCCGCTGAGCCGCAAGCAAGCCCGCAATATGCTGGTTCAACAGCAGCTCGCTCCAGAAATGAAGAAGATCAGCGAGATGTACAAGGATGACCCGATCAAGCAGCGACAAGCGCAGCAAGAGTTGTTCACCAAGCACAACTTTAATCCACTGGGCGGTTGCGGGGTGATGTTCCTGCAGTTGCCGATCTTCCTGGGGCTCTATCGTGCGTTAGCTGTTGATATTCAGTTGCGTCAGGCGCCGTTTATTCCAGGCATTCAGTGGTGCTCTAACCTCGCAGCGCCCGATCAAGCGTGGTACTGGGTCGGCGTTTTGCCCGATTTTATGACGATCCATCCTTCTGCTAGTTTTCCGACCAGCTTTTTGTTCCTGGGGCCCTACCTAAACATTCTGCCACTCGTCACCATTGTGCTCTTTTTGATTCAGCAAAAGATGTTCATGCCGCCGGCGGTGGATGAGCAGCAAAAGATGCAACAGCAGATGATGACCTACATGATGGTCTTTATTGGCTTCATGTTCTTCCGCGTGCCGTCCGGTTTATGTATCTACTTCATCACTCAAAGCGTCTGGGGCATCTTAGAACGCAAGTTGATCCCCAAGCCGAAGTTGGCTGACGTGCCATCGGTGTCCGATACGGTCAACGCGAAAAAGCCGAAGAAGCGTCCGCCGGGTAAAAAGTAAGCCAACAAGAAGGCGACGGACCTAACATGTCGGCCGCACTGGAAGACACCATCATCGCGATCGGCAGCGGCGCTAGCGGAGCCCTGCGAGGGGTGGTCCGCATTAGCGGTCCTGCCGCCTACCGCTGTGTTGAGCCGTGGGTCGAGCTTTGTGATCCGCCGCCGGCTTTCGGGCGCCGGGCTGCGATGACGTCGGCGATCGCCAACCTCGGGGATCGCCAACTGGCGTGCGATCTCTACTATTGGCCCAACGACCGCAGTTATACGCGTCAGCCATCGCTCGAAATTCATACCATTGGTTCTCCGCCGCTGTTGGAAGAACTGGTCGCCGCCGCTTGTCGTCACGGCGCTCGCATGGCGGAACCAGGCGAGTTTACACTTCGCGCATTTCTCGCTGGGCGACTTGATCTCATCCAGGCTGAAGCGGTGCTCGGCGTTATAGATGCTGAAGGTGACAGCCGTTTAAAGCAATCGCTGGCGCAGCTTGCCGGCGGACTATCCTCTCCACTAGCCGAAGCGCGACGACAAATGTTGGAGCTATTGGCCCACTTAGAAGCAGGGCTCGACTTTGTCGAAGAAGATATCGAGTTCATCTCGTCGGAGGCTTTGTGTGCGCAGTTGCAGGAGGCGCAGCAATGCGTCAGGCAAGCGCTTGCCCAGCTTTCTGGCCGTGATGCTGGGGAGACCGCAATCAAGATTGTTTTTTGCGGCGCGCCAAATGTAGGAAAGAGCAGTCTGTTTAACGCGATGATCGGAGAGGCGACGGCGATTGTAGCCGACGTGTCAGGCACCACCCGTGACACACTGCAAAAGTTGATGGTCATCGGTGGAGAGCAAGTCGCGCTGATTGATACGGCTGGCCTGGAAGAAGTGCAGCAGGGACCTCAGATGTCGGCGCAGCGCTTGGGAGGCGAAGAGGTAAGCCACGCCGATATTCGCATTGTCTGCTTCGACGCGAGTCGCGTTGCAACCGATGTTGAACGGAAACTTTGGGACGATTCACCAGAAGATCGTCGCCTGTTGGTTTGGACCAAATGCGATCTGGTGAAGCCGGGCGCTACTGCTGGAATCATGACCAGCGTCGCGACGGGGCTAGGGATCGAAGCATTGCGCGCAGCAATCGGCAAGAAGTTGGCCGCTCTGCCGGCGGTCGAGGATGCGACGGCGAGTCGATGCCGCGCGAGTTTAGAGCAGGCGAGCGAATCGCTGGCGGCGGCGCTAAGTGCGGCCCAGTCTGGTTTAGGGGAAGAATTAATCGCCGTCGAGATTCGCATGGCGTTGGTCGAACTAGGGCGTGTTGTCGGTGCGATAGCAACCGACGATATTTTGGACGTAATTTTCAGCCGATTCTGTATCGGTAAATAAATAGCAAATTGAGATTCTTTGCGATCTCGGTAACGATGGGAGGGGATGCAAAAAACTGCCTAATTCTAACAATTAGTTGAGGAATTTTAACGGTTTCATGCTCGCTCTTAATTGCAGAATGTGCAGTGAACCTGTATCGTAGAGCAATACGGTGGTAAATTGTGCCCACTGGCGGTAGATCCAATTCAGGTATCTTCGTCCAAGCACAAACCGCCCGCCCTTTCTCTCAAAGCCACATCGATTTCGCTAAGTGTGAGCGACCTGCCTTGTCGTTTGTGGATGATGTTGATCACCGGATTAGGAGCTTCCCTCAATGACAATGAATAACAACCGTCGTGATTTTCTAAAGGTTTCGGCGGCTGCGGGCGTCGGCTTTTGGGCGTCGAATATGAAAGCGGCGGAATCAAAATCGCCGAATGAACAAATCAACTTTGCTTGTATCGGCGTGCAAGGTAAAGGCTCGAGCGATTCGCGCGACGCTAGCCGTGCCGGCAATATCGTCGCGATCTGCGACATCGATGACCATAACTTGGACAAAGCCGCAGGCGAGTTCGAGGGAGCGAAGAAGTACAACGACTATCGCAAGATGCTCGATGAGATGGACAAAGAGATCGACGCGGTGACGGTCAGCACGCCTGATCATTGTCACGCTGTGGTCGCTGCCACCGCGATGAAAGCAGGCAAGCATTGCTTCACGCAGAAACCACTGACCCACAGCATCTACGAAGCTCGTCGCTTGGGCGAAATTGCTCGTGAAAACAAAGTCGTGACCCAAATGGGTAACCAGGGGACATCGCACGCCGGTCTGCGTCGCGCCGTGGAGATCATCCAATCAGGCGCTATCGGCAACGTTACTGCGGTTCACGTTTGGACCAACCGTCCGGTTTGGCCGCAAGGTCAAGGATTCGCCGAAGTCGAACCGACTCCAGAATACATCCACTGGGATAACTTCATCGGTCCGGCCAAAGCGATCGACTATCGCCCTGACATTCATCCGTTTAAGTGGCGTGGTTTCTGGGAATTTGGCACCGGTGCTTTGGGCGACATGGCTTGCCATACGGTCAATATGCCTTACATGGCGCTCAAGCTGCGTGACCCCACGTCGGTCGAAGCGGTCACTTCAGGCCACAACGGGATCACCTACCCGAAATGGTCAACGATCACCTTCCAGTTCCCAGAACTCGACGGTCGTCCGGCTTGCGAATTGTTGTGGTATGACGGCGGCAAAATGCCTGACAACGCGCTGCTTGACGGCGTGCCGCGTGACGGCGAAGGCAAAGTCGCCAGCAGCGGTTGTCTGCTGATCGGTGACAAGGGGCGTCTCTATTCGTCCAGTGATTACGGCGCCAGCTTCCAGTTGTTGCCGGAAGCTCAGTACAAGGATTACGAAGGTCCGGCTGAGTCGATTCCGCGGTCGCCTGGGCACTTCAAAGAATTCGCCGACGCCATCAAGGGTGGCCCGGAACCGATGTCGAACTTCCCCAACTACGCCGGTCCGCTTACCGAGACGATCCTGCTCGGTAACTTGTCGGTTTGGGCTGGAAAGAAGATCGATTGGGACGCCAAAAACATGGTCGCCAAAAATGCTCCGGAAGTTGCGGACATTATCAAGCCGACCTATCGCGAAGGCTACAGCCTGTAAGGCTTGCCTTGGTCGAGCCAATAAATTTTGGGGGGAGAGTCGGTTGTCGACTCTCCCTTTTTTGTGCGCTGCTGCTCTCTGGCTGACCGATTGTTTGCATCTTCTACTCATTTTGCGATAACATAGAACGAGTCGACAGTCTCCCCTGTTTTACTTTCGCCTGTCAGTATCGCCATGCCATCCGGCCAGCCGACAACTTACTTGCCTGATGCGGCGACATTGCCGTTTGACTTGCGCGCATCGGTAGGGCATGCGGCGTGCGAAGATCGCCAACACATCATCGCGGATGATGACGCATTGTTGGTGGAAGCGATTAAAAGCAAAGATCGCGAAGCATTTGCAGCGTTTGTCTCTCGACAGCAAGGTTTCGTCTTTGGCTATTTGCGTTCACGAATGCTCGAACCATCCGATGCAGAAGATCTTTGTCAGGAAGTCTTCCTCCGTTGTTTCATCGGCAAGGTTCGCTTTCCTGAGCACGTGCCGGTCCGGCCGTGGCTGTTGGGAGTCGCACGCAATGTGCTGCGCGAACACATTCGTCAAGTGAACCGTCGCAAAGAAGTCGCCTGGACCGAGCTTTGTCTCGAAATCGATGCATTGGCTGACAATGACCACGACGACTACTCGGCCGTGCAAGGCTTTTTGAAGCAATGTTTGGATTCGCTCGGCAAAAGTGCTCGGGACGCCCTCGACATGCACTACTACGCTCAGATGAAGTTATCAGCGATCGGCGTTAAATTGCGACGTAGCGAGGGCGCAGTAAAGCTGCTCGTCTTTCGTGCTCGTCAAGCGCTGAAGAATTGCATCACGCGAAAGATCCACGCCAGCGCCGATGACTAACGAAGAACTAATTGAGCTGGTGCAGTCCCACACTCCGGCTGAGCTCAAGCTTGAAGAGATCGAATTGTTGCGCCAGCGGATTGCGGAATCGGCAGAATTGCGCCGCGTTCTGATCGATCAGTTGCAGATGGAGCATTATTTAACCGATGCTCTAGGGCGACTCGGTTTCTCCGCCGAAACTATCTTGGCAAAGTTTGATCGCAGTCAACGCCGCAAACAGACCATCCGCGCGATGTGGGGTGGTCTGGCGCTGATCTTCTTTGGGGTCACGGCCGGCGTCATTTATTTCTCGCAGCCCAAGACCGAAGTCGCCGATGTGACCGAGGTTCCGAAGCCCACCGAACCTGCCGATAAGCAGCCGCTCGAAAAAGAGAAGCCGATCGAACCGGAGAGCGTTGTCGAGCAATCGCCCTCTGAGATGACCCCGTTGGCTTCGCCTCGGAGCGGCGGCGCACAAGTTGCCGCTCAACAGGAAGAGTCGCAGCCAGGACCTTGGGATGTCTCACTGGCGCGGCCGGCTGTTAGTTTTGCCGATGCGTGGTATCACGATTTTGATCCGGCGCATGATGCGCCGACCGGAGACTCGCTGAAGCAATGGTTTACGCCGCTGCCCAAGCAGGGAGGTCGGTTCGAGACACAAAAGCATCACAACACGATGCGAACCAGTATGAACGGCGCCTTTCGACTGAATGCTCCTTGGACTCTTGGAGCGGCGCTGCGATTGTCTGTTTGGGACGCCGAGCAATTCGCGTTGACTTTTCTTCACGGCGACCAAGGAATATCTCTAGTTCATCACAACCGAGATTATGACCCTTGGTCGGCTTACCTCGTTACCCGGAAGCCGGGGGAAGAAAATGTCAGTCGTCGTACGCTGGCCGTCAGTGATGGTTTTGCCGATCGCCGTTCGGATCTGCACGAAGCGCCAATCACATGGTGCTACTATGATGATCAACAGCAAGAGCTGGTCATCTATCGCGGCGAAATCGAATTGCTGCGAGCGCCCCTCGCTGGCTCGCCGACCGAAGTTTTATTTGAAGGCAAAGCTTGGCTACGTGGGCTTGATTTTCAACGGCTTAGTGAATTGCCCCCGTCGAGTCGACTTGAACTTCCCGTCCTGACCGAAATCGACCGGCCTGCTGATCTCACTTGGACCGAGCGACTGCCCGAGACGGGAATTACCGTTCGCAAGCTTGACGATGGTGCTGTGGAGTTAATTGCAGAGCAGGGGGAAGGCTACATCACAGCGCCCATTCCAGGAACGGGGCTGCGCGTTGTTGATTTTCTGCTAGAAGATTTTGAAGTGGGAGGATCAGCGCTGCTGGCCTTTCGGGCGAACCCTGCTGAAGATCCGCCCCGCTACGACCCTGGCGTCGCCGTCGCCTTTGGCCGAAACAACGCGACCAACGAATACTTTCCGTTTCTCTCTTGGTGGGGAGACGATGGACGAAAAGATCAACGCAAGCCGCAGGAACTGCCGATTACCGATGTGGCAAGTCCGATCTGGATTCGGATTGTCGCGATAGACGGTCAGTCTCGATTTTGGACCAGCGTCGATGGCCGCAACTGGGCGATCAATCCCCAGCCAGCCGGCGGTATGAATCGTCAGCAAACGGAATTCGGCATTTCGATCAAAGCGGGTCAAAATCCGCGCAAGATTCGCTTACGCAAAGTAGTGGTCCGCGGGGTGAATCTGCTGTCCCAAGCCGTCACTAAAGAGTCGCTGGGCTCAGCGCCGACCGAAGTGAAACACTCGAGTGATTGGATCACCAAAGCGATCGCGGCGCGGCCGGCTGATGTGCCGCTCGAAGTATGGATGGCCGCGGCGGCGGAAAAATCCATCATTGCAGGGACCGACAATCCCCACGTTTTCAGGCAACTGGCGGACTCACTCGATGATCCCGCATCGCTTGAGAATTCGCTCGATCACCTACGCAAGTTCGCCTATCTGGTGAAGACTTGGCCAGCCGGTCAGGATGAAAAAGAGTGCTTTGAGTTTTTCGAAGCTTACGCAGCGAACTTGGTTGGTCGTCAATATGCGGATGGCCGAGCCTTTGATGTCGACGACATGCGACGCACGATGTTGGCGTTGCCAATTGATATGCGCGATCGCGTCGATCTGATGGATGAGCAGTTGATTCATCAGGCTCTCCTGCAGAAGCTTGCCCAGCACGAATGGAATGCTGCGATTGAGCTTTGCCTGAAGCAGCGAATGTACGCCGGCCAAGACGACTATCGGATGCGGCGTGATTATCAACTGCTGGCTTGGGTTTATTCGGCGGCGACGCGGGAAACCAATCTGCGGATCGAGGGAGATTGGCCTACGATCGATGCTCGCTATCGATCTCCCTTACTCGAAGAATTAAGCAAAGACGCTTACAACGTCAGCGCAGACTTGTCGGCCGCGATCGACAGTAGCGCATTTGCTGACGCTTGTCGAATCATCAACAGTGTCAACCTGCATGGAGCCAACGGCCTGGCGCCTGACCGTGAAGATCCCGATCTCTATTTTTCGCTGCCGGCCGCGATCACCATGGCGATGCGCCGCAATCCGCAGTTACGCGAAGAGATGAATCGCAATTTTTCTGACGTTGCGCGGTTGCGCGCCAGTTCCGAGATCCACTCAGGCGATGTCGAAGCGGTTGAACTGGTGACGCTGCAGTTCTACGGCACGCAAGCGGCGGCCGAAGCACACTTGTGGCTGGGTGATCAGGCGCTTGCCGTTGGTCAGGTCGCGCGGGCGATTGCGCATTATCGTCAGGCTGGTGGCGATCAATCGACGATTGACGACCAACTGTTGGACGCTCGCTTGGCGCTAGCCGCGGCAATTATTGGTGCGACGGAAAACGCGAACTTGACAACCGCGGTGTCGATCGGAGGAAAGTCGTTCTCGACAGCGGCGATCAAGCAATTTAGCGAGCAGCGTCAAGCGTCGGGTTCCGCCAATTGGAACGCCGCTCGCCCAGCGGCGCTGGAGGGAGGGAAGCTCGACTTCGCGCCGACTAATCTAAAAATTCAAGACGCCGTGCGATTGCAGTTGGACTATGGCGAAGGAGCCAATGATCGCGACAACCTCTATGCATCCAACGACGTTGACTGGGCGGCCGAGACGTTGGCCGCAACAATGACCGACGATCGCATCTTTTTGAACAATCGCTTTCAATTAGTGCAAATCAATCCCAAATCAGGCGAGATCGTTTGGAAGACGCCGCGGATTGACAGTCATCGCGCTCGCGCCCATGACAATTGGCAATTGACCAAAATGCGACCGCTCGTCGTCGGTGATCACATCTTTGTTCGAATGCTCCATTCCAATCGCCCTGAGCTGTACTGCTATCGCCGCGATGACGGCAAGTTGGTGTGGCGCGCCGAGGGTGAGCTGCCGGTCCTTTCGGATCCTCTGTGGATCCAAGGAGAACTGTTTGCGATTGTGGGAGACGAAGACTCCCAAAACTTGTGGGAGGTCCAACTGGCCCGCATTGACGCCGAAACCGGTGAGACGCTGCGCAAACATCCGCTTGTCCGGTTGCGACAGTCATGGGGTGAACGTCGGCTTTGTGCCGCAGTCGTCGCCGGCGACTTGATCGTTGCAGACTTAGGAGGCGCCGTCTTGGCTTGCGATTTGTCTGGCGGCGTGCGTTGGGTACGAAAACAAACGTCAACGCCTACTTCGGCGCGAGTCGATCTGGTCCGGCAACAAGAGATGACGCCGATTGTGAGCGAAAATCGCGTGATCGTGCGGCAACCCGGCGCGCTGTCGATCGATTGCATTGACATCGATACTGGCCGCCTCCTCTGGTCGAAGTTCGCCTCAGAGCTGGAGCGGTGCATCGGACTTGTCGATGGAAAACTGATCTATTTAGAGTCCAACGCCGCCGTCGCGATTGATACCAAAGATGGCGCTGTAGCTTGGCGGCGCAGCGACGATTGGCACGTTTATGCAGCGACGATCGCCGGCTCGCAACTAGTCGAAATTGCAGGAACCGGGCAAAAGGGGGGCAGTAACGAAATCGTTCCCTGGATTCGTTGGTTATCGCTTGCCTCGGGGGAAATGATCTCTGGCGTCCCTTTGGCGAAACTGTCAGCCAAAGATCCACAGCTCGGCAAACTACTGGTTCATCCGCAAGGCGCCTTTGTCAGCTTTCGCTCAGAAATGCGAGACCTGGATATGCGGCTGCATCGTTTGGAGCCGGAGGGAGATCCGCTTGCACTGGCGCAGTATAAACCGCTAGCAGCGACTAAGCCGCTCTCTCCCACTTTTGCCGCGGCCTGGGCAGGGCGCTTCCCGAACTGGCGGATCGTGGCAATCGAAACGACGGATAGCGCGACGATTATTGAGCAAGCTGGTAAGCTGGAGTTTCAGCTCAGTCTCCATCCGTCGAATGAATTAACGTTGATCCATCCTGTCGAAGCGGGAAAGCTCCTCTCCCTGACGGTCGATCGTACGCAAGTCAAGGGTCCAATCCGGATCTCGGTTCGCTGTGGACAGGAGACAATGTTGGAAGGAACGATGACCGACGAAGGGGATCTCGCTAAAGTCACCGTCAACTTGCCCCCCAATCGCCACCCCACGGATCTCGTACAGGTTTCTCTGCAAGGGGGCGGCAAACTTTTGGTGAGGGATCTAACGATTCAGTAGGTCGGGCAGGCAATTTTTGGTGAAACAACCAAACAGCCCGAGATTCTGCGTAACGATTCTGCAGAGTCCTTCCATATCATGGAAAGCGGTACTTTTCCCTGATTGATGGACTTGTCGTGCGATCCTATTCTTTTTCACCCAAACTTTTCGTCTGCTGGCTTTTGATCGCAATCAGCCTAGCGACCTCTCCGCCCAATGCCCGTGCGCAAGGGGATTGGGAAATCACGCCGGAAAGCGAGGCAGCGCTTGAGCGTGGTCTCGAATGGTTGGCCAAAAACCAGGGTCCCAAGGGAAACTGGGAATCGGACGATCTCGGACTGGTCGGGATGGGAACGTTGGCGTTTTTGGCGGCTGGCCATGCACCGGGACGCGGCAAATATGGCCGCACCGTGGAACGAGCGGTCGACTACCTGCTGACCAACGCTAAACCATCGGGGCTGCTTAATGTCGCCGATGCGCAGCGTGACATGTACAACCATGGCTTGGCGACATTTGTCCTCGGTCAGGCTCACGGCATGACCGGTGATCCGCGAATTAACTCAGTGCTGGATCGGTCACTCAAACTAATCGCGAATACGCAGTGCGAAGATGGAGGGTGGGACTATCGTGCTCGGCGTCAAGAGCATGGGCACGATCTCAGTCTGGCGGTGATGCAGGCCAAAGCTCTGCGGAGCGCCGTCGATAGCGGTCTAGAAGTTCCGCCGGAAGTAATTCAGATGGCGATTGCAAGCGTGCGTGACCATTACGAACCGGAAGGGGGCTCGCGCAACGCACCCGAATCGGAACAAATGAAACGGCCTGGTCAGTTCACCTATTCACGCAACGGCGGCAAATCCTCGACTGCGATGGCGGCCGCCGGAGTCGTTTGCTTGCAGGAATTCGGCCAGTATGACGATTGGCGGATTCGCAAAAATCTGGACATCATCAACGTCCAGATCGAAGAGCTAAACGACAAGCAAGAGCGTCATAATGGCAAGCTGCCGTTTGACGCCTATACGATGTACTACGTCGGTCAAGCGCTGTACCAAATTGGCGGCGATGATTGGAAAAAGTCATATCCAATTTTGCGAGATCGCGTTGTTGAAAGCCAGATTCTGCGTCCCGACACTCCTCGTGAGCATGGCAAATGGGGCGCTGGCGCTCATCTGGGCGGAATGCCGAGTGATCTGTACGGCACGGCCGTTGGATGCTTTATTCTGGCGATGCCCAATCGCTATTTGCCGATTCTGCAGGAAGGCCGTATTGAAGGCCTGTCGCAGCAGTTTAACTCGAACTAGCACTTCTCTTCCTTTTGCTTGTTACAGGCAGCGCTAATGAACTTTCTTCCCTCACTCACAGCAAGCGGTTTCGCCATTGCGGGACTGTTGTGTGCGGCGGGGCCGATCATCATTCATTTGATGAATCGTCGCCGCTTTCGCACGGTGCACTGGGGAGCGATGGACTTTTTACAGCAAGCGATGAAACGAAATCGTCGCATATTGCAGATGCGCGATATCTTGCTGATGATCCTGCGAACTGCCGCGGTGCTACTGTTTGGATTGGCTTTAGCGCGTCCCTTCCTATCGGTTGGCGCCAGTGATTTTGATGCTTCGCAACCTCTGCATGCCGTACTAGCGATCGACAATAGCATGAGCATGGGGATTGAGTCGCTCAATGGAACTTTGCTCGAGGAGGCGAAACGAGAAGCAATCGAGTTTCTCGACCAACTCCCTCCAGGCAGTCGCATCAGCGTGATCGCCGCTTGTGGATCGACTCGCACGTCATCGATCGATCCTTATCGCACGCGTGAAGACGCCGCTGCCGCGATTGCGGCGATCGACCCCACCGATCGTCAGGCAGACGTGATCGCCGTTGGAAATCAGATCGCCGTCGCCGCCGCTCGCACGCCGCAACTTTCGCCGCGAGCGATTTTTTTTACTGACCAACAAGCAGGCGCCTGGGATGACCTTCGCACGCCTGCCCAATGGGAGCAGTTCCCGCCGCTCCAAGTGGTCGAAGTTGGCGCGGATGACGCCAGCAATACCTGGATCTCTGATTTTGAACTCCAAGACTCGCTGGCTGATGTGGATACGCCCTCGACGTTCGTCGTGCGTGTCGCGCATGCTGGTGCAAATGCACGCGAAGATGTGCCGGTTGTCTTTCGTGTCAACGGAGAAGAAGTCGATTCGCAAATGATCTCGCTCGAACCAAATAGTGAGCGCGAATTGACGTTTGAATATCTGTTTGACGGCATGGCGATCGAACCGGGCAAGTCAACGTCGATCGCGGTCGAAGTTTCGCTTCCGCCTGATCGATTACCTGCTGATGACTCACGCACGATCATCGCTTCGGTCGTGGCGGCCCTGCCAGTCGTCTTTCTCGATTCGATGTCAGAAGTGGACGAAGACCCGCGCCGCAATCGATATGGTGAAACTTGGGCTTTGCGCCGGTTGCTAGCTCCGGTTACTAGTCGTCGCGAGGAGCAGCGTCAATTGATTCAAGTGCGTCATCGTCGACTCGAGGACTTGGATGCTCCCAGCTTGCGGGCGTTGCTGGAAGACGCACGCCTAGCGGTGGTTGGGGGAATCGCCGAACCGCCGGAGTTCGCCGTCGACGTCTTGACCGAGTTTGTCAACCAAGGAGGCCAATTAGTTATTTCGGCCGGGGGAGAATTTGACCCGGCGCGTTGGACTCAAGTCGCTTGGCGCGATGGAGCGGGGATATTACCAGTGCCGCTAGAACCGCTGCCGTTTGGGGTTTCATTAGACTCCAACTTCGATCGCTTAGAGCCGTTTCGCTTGTCCTATGACAGCATGAAAGACAATGCTTATTTTCAACTCTCGGGTCTCTCTGAGTCGCAGTTGCTAGATCTGTACGCCGAGCCTCTCTTTTTCAAATCGGTCATTCCGCGTGTCGATGAGGCGACAATGGCCACCATTGAAAAAACAATTCTGTCCAAAGGCAACGAGCCGGTCAATGAAGAGGAGATGACGACCAATCGATGGCTCCTGTGGCGCAATGATGTCACTCGCACAACGGGATTAACCGACGTTGCCGAACAGAAAACCGTTTCCGATGATTCAAAACAGGCAGGCGATGCTGCAGAGGCGAAGCAACCAGGAGACTCGTTTGACCGCCGTAATTTGCCACGTGTCCTCGCCCGGTTTGACAATGATCAACCCTTCCTGATAGAACGACAAATTGGCAGTGGGCGGGCATTGTTGGTCTCGACCGGCATCGACAATTTATGGAATACGCTACCTCGCACCAACGCCGTGTTGATCTTTGACCGCTTGTTGCGTGGGATGTTAGAAACCACGTTGCCGCAACGTAACTTTCCGACACTCGGCCAGATTTCGTTGCCGCTTGAATCGGCCTCGACAACGACAATGGTCGAACTCAGCCGTCCCGGCTCTGATGTTGCCGAAGAGCTGCCAATCGGATTTTTGGATGATCAAACCCGCGGCGTGACCGTGCCGCAGTTGCTTCGCGGCGGCAAGTACGAATTGAAAGTTAGCGAACGCCAACTGAGCAGCGATCCGACCCTTTCGCCGGAACCACCGCAAACCTTGGTGCTGGCCGTGCAACCGCAAGCAGGCGAATCACAAATTGATCGTCTGACTCGCGAAGATTTTCACCAGCGGGGACTTGACGAAAAGTTGAAGTGGATCACACCTGGGGAAGTGATCAGTTTGGCTGGCGCCCAAATCCGCGGACAAGACTGGTGGAAGTATCTGATCGCGTTGGCATTGGGCTGTTTACTGATCGAGATGTTGTTGATTGCTCGACCAGGTTGGGTCGATCGCATCATTTCTCGCTCGCCTGCAACGGGCGCGACTCCGCTCTCCGAGGAGGCTCGATCCTAGATGACCGAAATACTCGGCTGGCTCCTGAATATTCGTAACGCATCGTCGATTGACCATGTGCAGGTTTCGCTGGCGGCTCCCTGGGCCAGCGGCAATGCCTTTTGGGTGATCCTAGGCTGCGCGGCTGCGCTGGCCGCGTCACTTTGGTTTTATGCGAAGTTTCATCCGCGATTGAGCCTTTGGGCACGCTACTCGCTTGGGACGACGCGTGGCTTCTTGTTGGCGCTGTTGATCTTCACTTTGGCCGATCCAATCTTGCAAGTCACCGCGACTAACGATCCAGAGCCTGTGGTCTATGCCGTATTCGATGGCACCGAAAGCATGACAATCGCCGACGACTTGCCCCCCGAAACGCGTGAGGCGCTGGCCGCCGTTGTTGGACTTCAGACGCAAGGGAGTTCGGCAGCGCTTGAGACCTCTGGGTCTGCGGCTGCCTCACGCGTCCAATGGTTGCAAGCCTATCTACAAAATCCCGATGGCAATCTGCTAACCCGCCTGGCTAAAGAGCGAGGAGTGCAAATTGAACCCTTTATCTTCGACGGCCAAAATACAAGTCGCTTGCGAAGGTTGTTGGGAGATGAGGATGCGACTGACCAAATCGAACTAGCCGATGCAGCGGCCGAGTTGACGACCGAGGGACGTGTCACAGCGTTGGGCGATATGTTGCATGACTTGTCGACGCAACATCGCACGAGTCGCTTAGCCAGTGTTCTGCTGTTTAGCGACTTCGCCCAAAACGCAGGTTCTCCGCCGCTTAGCACATCTCGCAGCGGGATGAGTCCGGTCGAAAGAGTTGGCGCGCCGATCTATACGATTGGACTTGGCTCCCAGTCGGCGGTAGACATCGCCGTGGATGTACAGCCTCCTCCTAAGATGAAAAAAGCAGAGCGAGCCACGATCGCGGTTCGCGTCAATCAATCGGGCCTGACCGGCGAAACGGTGGATGTCAGCGTCTATGCCGAACCGCTGGAAGGGGACTCGCTGACCGGGATGTCCCGTATCGCAGTCGGAACCGAAACCGTAACGCTCGACTCAAGCGTCATGTATGTCGACATGCCGTTCACCCCAGAGCAAGCAGGCCGCTTTGCGTTCATCGCCGAAGTCGAACCGCAAGTTGGCGAAGCGACCCTCGAGAACAACACCTCGGTTCGCGCCGTTAACATCATCGACGACTACCTAAGATTGATGTTCATCGAAAACGAACCAACCTGGGAATGGCGCTTCGTCAAAGAAGTGTTTCATCGCGATCGCCTGGTTGGAATGCGCGGGTTTCGCACGTTCCTCCGTTCCGCCGATCCCAAGGTTCGGCAAAACAACGAACTCTTTCTGCCGACCCTGACCCCGCAGCGCAGTGAGTTCTTCGCTAATGATGTTATCTTCCTAGGGGATATGCCTTCGTCGGCGCTCAGCGATCGTTTTTGTGAGATGACCAAAGAATTTGTTGGTCAGTTTGGCGGCGGACTTGTGGTGATCGCCGGACCGCGGTTTGGACCGTCGCAACTCAATGGTACGGCTCTGGCTGACATGTTGCCGGTCAAGGTTGATGGCTCGTTGGCCCTGCGAGACGACAAAGAATTTGAGCCGCGATTGACTCCGCTGGGATTACAAACGGACTTCATGCAGTTGGGCGATACCAACGATCGCCGCGAGAATCTCGCCGCCTGGAAGTCGCTCGGCAAGCTCCCCTGGTATCAACCGGTGCAGGGAGTACATTCGCAAGCAACAGTATTGGCCGAACATCCGTTCGACCTGTGTGCCGATGGCAAAACGCCACAGCCGCTGATCGCGATTCGCCGTTATGGCGCCGGTGAAGTGATCTACATCAGCTTTAACGAACTATGGCGTTTGCGTCGTTTACACGGCGAGAAATTTTATCGCCAGTTCTGGTCGCAATTGATCAATCGACTGGGACTTAGTCACGCATTAGGCGCCCAAAAACGATTTGTGGTGAGAGCCGAACGGGATCAATATCTTGTCGATGAAAAAGCATTGATTTCGGTCGAAGCATATGACGAAAACTTTGAGCCGCTCTCGGCAACAACCTTAGCCGGTGGAGCACTGCAAGGCGAAATCGAAACCCCGGACGATGCCGGCCGAGCCATGTTGCCACGTGAGATTACGATTCCGGAACTTAGAACTGGCCGATTTGAGATCCGTGTGCCTGTCAGTCGACAGGGGCAATACATTGTACGAGTCAAAGATCCAGTGACCGACAAAGTCAGTGAGGTCCGCTTTCAAGCAACCGGCGCATCTGCCGAATTACGCAGCGCCGTTCGCAACGTCAGTTTGCAAAACGACATCGCCCAGCAGTCGGGCGGGCTTGCGGTAGAACTTCATGAGATTGATTCGCTGCTCGACAAAATCGTATTGAAAGATGTACGCGAAGAAGTAACCCGCAATGAGCCGCTCTGGGGGACGCCGTTGTGGTTTGTCTTGCTGGTCGGGTTGATGCTGGGCGAATGGTACTCGCGCAAGAGGGCGAACTTGGCATGACTCGCAGCAAACTAAATCAACTTCGTTGGCAACTTCAAAAACTGCGGCAAGCGCGTCGCAGCGTCCGATGGGGAAGTGCGCTGGCCGTTATTATCGGCAGCTTACTATTGGCGCTGTTGCTGGTGATGGGACTAGATGTCGCGTTGGAGATGAATGCCGCTCAGCGAATCATCATCTTGGTGATCGCGTCAGCCGCGCTGATCTGGATCTGGCGCCGCTTTGCTCTTCCTTGGCTGGGGAAGAGCGAAACTATGCTTGACATGGCGATGATGGTCGAACGCCGTCACGGTATCGAAAGCGATCTGGTCGGTGCGTTGCAATTTGAATCGCCAGAAGCGACCAAGTGGGGTTCGCCCGAATTAGAAACTGCCGTCATTGATTACGTCGCCGATCTCGGGGGCGATATTGACGTGTTTGACGGCTTCGATAGCAGCCCGCTTCGTAACCGTGCAACATGGGCTGCCGTCATTCTGGCGATTGCGATTGGGACGGTGATCCTCGCGCCTCGTCATGTGTTGACCTTTATGCAGCGTTTAGCGCTCAGTGAAATTCATTACCCGACCAAGACGACAATCGAGTCGCTCCGCATCGGCGGTGTGGATGTGGATCCCACGCAAGCCGCCCAAACGGTCGTAAAGATCGGTTTTGGACAGCCGTTTGACATTCACGTGCATGCCTCCGGAGTGCTGCCATCCAGTGGTATCTTTTCGCTTGCAGGCAAGAGTGGATCTACATCCTTGGATTTACTGCCGAACCTTGCGAAAGAGGAAGACGAACCGACAAGAACCTATGTTGCGGCGTTACCTAGACTCATGGAGCCGGCCGTCTATCAGGTTTCGTTGGGAGATGCTTGGACTGACCACGCGAGGATCGAAGTGTTGCCGCTGCCGACAATCGAGGCCGAGATGTCGGTCACTCCGCCTGAGTACGCCGCAGGTTTAGAGAGCGATGACTCGGCCCGCGGACTGCAACGCGCCGTGCTCGAAGGAAGCCGAGTCGATCTGAACATCACTAGTAGCAAACCACTGGCATCAGCCTTGTTGCAGCTCATGATCGGCGAAGAGATCCAATCGATCAAGTTGATCGCTGCGGACAACAATCAACAATCTTGGAAGTTGCCCAGCGGCGAAACTCCGTTGTCCAGCGTCGCCGCCCCAATTCGGTTTGAACTAGAGCTGAGAGATAAGGATGGCTTGGCGCCGCAATTTGTCCCGCGTGGTTATTTGCGTTTGAAAAACGATCGGGCGCCTCAGATCGCAGCGAGCGCCATCCATCGTGTCATTTTACCCACAGCCACGCCGGTAATCGCTTTCCGCACTAGTGACGATTACGGAGTCGCTTCGGTCAAGCTGCGACTAAAAATTGAACGGGGCGAAAACGAAGTCGCGGTAAAAACTTACGAACTTCTCGACTCACCGCTGAAAGCAAGTCAGCTTCCCTATTCGAGCGAGTTTGCGCTGCCGCTCTCTGAACTAATGCTCGAAAAAGGGGATAGTCTGAGCGTTACCATCGAAGCTCGCGACTGGCGCGGTCACGGCGAAGGGATGGCCGCGATTAGCGAACCGTTGGTGCTAGAAGTATCGGACGAAAGCGGCGTTCTCGCAGCGATCTCCGAAGCCGATCAACGGTCCGAAGAACAACTTACCGAAATCATCAAACGTCAACTCGGAATTGGAGAGGCGCGATGAACCGATACCTACATACAGCATTCGCAGCGGCGATCATGCTGATGGCGACCAGTTTCGTACTCGCACAAGAGCTGAATTCGACGACTCTGCGTAGACGCGAGATCGCTCAGGAGCGAGCTCAGACGATGGCCCGCGATTTGGTGACCAGCATCCTTGATATCCAGCTTCGTCAATTTGAAGAGAACGGGCTGGCCAAAATGCCGGTCTATGTCGAGATCAAAACGATGCGAAATAACGTCGATGGGCTGGTTGGCTCAGAGATGCAAGCAGTTGTCGAATTGCTAGTGAAAGCACAAGAGGGAGATCAGCCGACTCGCCTACAACACTTCAATGCTGCCCGGGATCAAATTCGGGAAGTTGTATTGGCGCTGATGGCCGAGCGGCAACGTCTTTATCGCCGTCTACAAATTGCCAAATTAGCGGCTCAAGTCCGCGAGTTAATCGCGATCGAAGAGAAAACTCGCGAACGGACCGTGGGGCTGCTGGATCAACCGATGCAAGAACGCGAGTCGATCGCGCTCGGTGTGATTCAAGATCAACGCGATGTCTCTGGCCTTTTTGTACGGCTAGTCCATGATCTAGGCGAAGTGACGCAATGGGGCGGCAAGGTTGGCGCTGGCGCAGCTGACGGCATTCGGATTTTGAAGGCCGCGCAAACCGGAACTCATCTCGATACTGCCGATCAAAATCTCTCGACCGGACTTTACTCGGAAGCGGGTGAAGAACAGGTCGAAGTGATCAAAGGTCTGAAACGCCTACTGGAGAAACTAGAAGAAACTCGCGGCCTGATCAGCAGCGACCGTGACGCCGCACGCAAACTGATTGCTGAGATCACGAAGAAACAAGAAGAGCTTCGAGACACGACCAAAGAAACCGACTTGACGCAGTTGACGCCGGATGCCTTAACCGAGAAACAGGAAGAAATTCGGAATGATTTAGGACAACTCGCACAGCAATTAGAAGAATTTGAACCGCTTCAACCGCTATTAGAACAAAGCAAAGCGGCCGCGCACGACGCCGTGGCTGAATTGTTTGAAGGGGATCAAGCCGAAGCGTTGGCCGATCAAAACGAAGTGCTGGGCGCGCTGGCCGAACTGGAACATCAGCTAGAATCCGCCGCCCCCCAAGATGACGCTGAGAAAAGCGCTGATGAGTTGGCTGAGGACGTCAAGAAACTAGAAGCGCTGCAAGAGAAGCTGACGGAAACAGCCAAAGATCAGGCCGCCGCCGCAGAAACTGCAAGCCAAGATCCCGCCGCCGCGCAGCAGAAAGAAGCAACCGTTGCGGAAGAACTGGCTCACCTAGCCGACGAAGCCTCGCCGACGCCTGTTGAATCGCGACTACTGGATGCTCAGGAAGCAGCCGCCGAAGCAGCGGAAGCATTGAAGTCAGCACAAGCAAACGCATCGCCAGAAGCACAGCAGACCGCTCAAGCAGCCATGCAAGAAGCTTCCGAAGCGATCGAAAAAGCCCAAGCGGAGACTGCAGCCCAATTGGCCGACCTCAAGCGGAAACAACTTGCGGTCGAGGTCGGTGAGTTAGCGCGAGCCGCCGAAGCACTCGAACGCGCTGCCGCAGCCGAACGTGACATCGCAGCCGATGCACAAGAAGCGGCGGCGATGCCCGCCGAAGCAGCGCAAGCCGCGGCAGCTGATTTGGCCCAAACCCAACAGCAAGTTGAAAAAGTCGCTGATGAAGTCGCTGCCGGGCTAGAGCACACTGCTCCCCAAGTTGCCGAAATGTTGAAAAAAACGGAACCTGCGATCACAGCCGCTGCAAAAGATCTGACCTCAGCTGCCGAGCAAAAGAATGCAGAGCAAACGGCGTCACAATTGAATAACGCTGTCGATGCCGCCCAATCAGCCGGTGAATCGCTTAAGCAAGCAGCAGCACAGTTGCGCAAAGAAGCGGGCAAGGCGGCGCAAGAGTTGGCCGAAATGACTGGCCAACAGTTGGCGCAAACCACCGCAGCCAAAGAAGCAGTCAAGCAGTCGCTTGACGCGGCCCCTTCCAGCGACAATCTACAACAATTGCAAGCCGCGCAAGAAAAAATTGCCGCTGCTCAAATGGAGCAGATGAAAGCGGAAGGAAAAACCGCCGCCGCCGAAGCCCAGCAGTTGGCGAAGGAAATCGGCAAAATCGCTCAGATGCAGCAGCAAGCCAATAATGCGGCCGCAGAGTTGAATCAAGGCAAAGCGAATTCCCCGGTCGACGCCGCCGCTCAGCAGCAACATGTTGCCGACGAAGCGGAAGGGCTTGGTGAGCAGACCGACGGCGCCATCGCCGAAGCATTGAGCAATGCAGAGAAAGCGGCTGCAACCGCCGCTAAAGAAACATTGAGCGGCGACCCCAACAAGGCCGCCGCTGCTCGTGAGGAAGCCGCTGCTCAACTTGCCTCCGCGCAGCGCAAAGCCGAACAAATGGCGACCGAGATGGCGGCGGAACCGGCTGGTCAGCCCGACGCCGCAGCTCAGGCAAAAGCAGCCGATCTTGCCGCCGAAGCGGCGCAACTTGCTGCAGATGCTGCGCCTGATGCGGCGGCGGCAGCTCAACAAGCTGCAGATGCTGGCAAAGCGGCAGCTGAGAATCTCGCCCAAGATAAACCAGAGGCCGCCGCTCAAAGTCAGGCCGATGCCGAAAAGTCTCTGGGCGACGCCTCTCAAAAATTGGCGACCGCCATTGAGCAAGCTGCTCAACAGATGGCCAAGGATCTTGCCAAACAATCGCCTCAATTGGATCAACTTGCGCAGCAAGCTGGCGCTGTCGATCCCAACGCCGCATCCGCTCTCCGACAAGCAGAACAATCTAGCCAAGAGGGGGCGGCAAGAGGAGATTCTCAGAAAGACTCTCCAGAGTCTGCAGCACCAGGGGAGATGCAACAAGCGGCAGACAGCGCACAACGCAGCATGCAACAAGCGGCGGCAGCGTTGACGGCGCGAGAACAGCAGTTATCGCGTGACAAATCAATCGCCGAGGCGCTCGCCGCTTTGTCTGAGCAACAGCAAAACGCACGAGATGAAATCGACCGTCAGGCAGACGCACTAGCCGAGAACATGCCGAGTCCTCCGATGGGTGAGCAAGCTGCTGGCCAAACGCCGCCAATTTCTCCTGCTGCTGCAGCCGCGGCGCAACAACTCGCCAGCGCTTCGCGTCAATTTGCGGAAGCGCAAACGGCGACCGGAGAAGGGGCTCAACAGATCTCAGGTCAGCAGCAAGTCGCCAATCAACCGCTGCGTGCAGGCTTGGAAGCTGCTTCGCAATTACCGCTGCCTGAACAATCACTTGCGCCTGCTCCTCCGGCTAGTGATCTAGCGATGGGAGAGGCTGGTCCCGAGACGAGTTCGCTTGGCGAATCCCCGGGCGGTGAAGCAAATCAACCTTCTTCCAATAGCCAACAACTGGGTCAGCCTGCATCGGGGCAAGGCCCCGGTCAGCAAATGGCCTCCAGTGACCCTGCCGAAGGGATGCCGAGCCCAGGCCAAGACTTGGGGGCAACCAGCAGTGAACTAGGAACCGGATTGGTTCCCAATTCGCCGCAAGCGACGGCAGACGCGATCGCAGGCGGTCAAGCAGTTCAGCAAGCGCTGCAAGCCATGCCGACTCCGCCGCAAGGCGCCATGCCGGGACAAGTCGCCGGGGCGCCAAGACCCGGCGTTGGCGATGGTCCTACAGCTCAAGCGCCGGCCCCATCCGTCGCTAGTGCTGCGACGCCGGGACAGCAGCCACAGCCTGGAGCGACTTCCAGCGTCGCCGCCGCAGGCGGAACTTCGCAAGGTGGTCAAGAGACGCAAAACCAGGATGGCGCCGAAACGCCGCTTTCCCTTTCGCCTGAAATGGAAGGAGGCGAATCGCAAGGAACGAAGTCGGCTGGAGATAGCGATGCGCAAGCGCGCCGCTTTGACAACGAACCATGGTTCGCCAAACTGCCGCCAGGCTTGCAGAAGGCGATTCAAGCAGGCGCTCGGCGTGAACCTCCCCGCGGCTACGAGCAACGACTCCGGCGTTATTTTGAAAACGTCGATTAACGAAACCAAATCAACCAGACCTATCCGATGGCGAATTCATCGCCTTCCATTTTGAGGAGCTTTCGATGAGCAGCGAACCGATTTCGCAAGACGACGTCGCCGCCGTACAGCGGTGCGAGCAGGCGTATGGACGGATTCGTGATGAACTGGCCAAAGTGATCGTCGGTCAAAACGACGTGGTCGAACAAGTCCTAGTCGCGATGTTCGCACGCGGGCACGCGCTGCTGGAAGGGGTGCCCGGTCTGGCGAAGACGTTACTCATCAGTTCGCTCTCGGACGCACTGCATCTTACCTTTAAGCGGATTCAATTTACGCCTGACTTGATGCCGAGCGACGTAACCGGCACCGAAGTAATTCAGGAAGATCCCGAAACGCGGCAACGTGGCTACAAGTTCCTCCCGGGACCGTTATTTGCCAACTTGCTCTTGGCGGACGAAATCAATCGTACCCCTCCAAAAACGCAAGCGGCGATGCTCGAAGCGATGCAAGAGCGTCAGGTCAGCGCCGGTGGTTCGGTGCATAAGCTGCCTGATCCGTTCTTCGTGTTGGCGACCCAAAACCCTCTGGAACAGGAAGGGACGTATCCGCTGCCTGAAGCCCAGTTGGATCGCTTCCTCCTACATATCAAGGTCGATTATCCTAGCGGCGCCGAAGAGTGGGATATCGCACGGCGCGTGACGACCAACCAAATGGGCAAGATCGAAGCCTGCGTGACCGGCGACGAGATCAAAGAATTCCAAAACCTGGTGCGCCGAGTTCCGGTCAGCGATCAAGTCTTGGGTTATGCATGGGCGCTGATTCGCGCGACGCGAGCCGGACAACCTGAAGCGCCAGACTTTGTTAATAAATGGGTCGCTTGGGGCGCCGGCCCGCGTGGTTTGCTCACGCTGGTCACATGTGCAAAAGCTCGGGCTATTTTGTACGGACGTTATCATGCCAGTGTTGCCGACGTGCAAGCAGTCGCCAAACCGGCGCTGCGACATCGGATCGCCGGCAACTATGCCGCCCAGGCCAATAACCTTTCTAGCGAAGATTTGATCGGAATGCTGTTAGATGCGATTCCTGCCGACAAAAAGTACGAACGTCCCGCCGCATAGTTTCTAGAAAGCTTAGTGATGTCTAGCAGCGTTTTAGCACGATATCTTGATCCTGAAGTTCTCAGCCGTGTCGCGGGTCGTAGTATCGAACCGCGCGGACTGGTGATGGGTAATCTGGCAGGTGCTCATCGTTCGCCGGCGTCTGGTTTTGCCGTCGAATTCGCCGGACACCGCGAGTATGTCCCCGGCGATGATCCGAAGCATATCGATTGGCGCATTTATTTCACGCGCGACAAGTACTTCATCAAACAGTACGAGATGGAGACGAACTTCACGTGCCATTTGCTGTTGGATATCAGCTCGTCGATGCGCTATGGCGAAGGGGACGAGCAAAAGTTGCTCTACGCTTCGCGGATGGCGACCGTTTTAGGGCATAGCATCGTCCGTCAAAGTGATAAGGTTTCGCTCGCGACGTTCGACACTCATATTCGTGGGCACATTCGCCCCAGCAATTCGATGCATCAGGTGGTGCGAATGACGCAGCACTTGGACGAAGTCGATCCGATCGAACAGACCAATCTGGCCCAGTGTCTTAGTGAACTGGCCGAGCGCATGCAGCGGCGCGAGATTGTGATGATCTTCAGCGACTTTTTTGGCGAATTAGACGCGGTGGAAGCAGCGATCCAGCGTCTAAGGTTTAGCAAGCACGAGGTTGTCCTGTTCCAGGTGATGCATCACGACGAACTCTATTTTGATATGGACGGGATGGTCCGGTTTGTTGGCCTAGAGGTCGCCGAGCAATACTTGGCGCAGCCCGAAGATCTACGAGCCGCCTATTTAGAAGCGGTTGGCGCCTTCAATGCTCAACTTGAAGAGATCGCGCTGCGAAATGGCTGCGACCATATTTTGGTCGATACCCGCGAAGATATGGCCGGCATGTTCGCCGACTATCTCAACAAGCGAATGCGGATGCCACGTCGCTGACCGCCATGCGTCGCACAGGCTCTGGCTGCCGAATGGGGCCACATGTCTCTTGATGGGGGGCGGTTTCATTTTTGCAGAAAAATGAGACCAGATTCCAATTGCGCCGTCTATTTATTCGGCATCTTCCCTTTTTTTCGACAAGACCCGAACTTGTGTTGTGGGCTAAGATTAGGGGGTGTCGTCCGTTTGGGGCGCCCCTAGAATCGCTCTCTAGATAGTTGCCCATCGAAACAGGGATTTCTCGATATGATAGTGCGAGTTGCGGCCAGCGCCGCGGTAACATGGCTGATTTTGATCCTGGCTCCGCTGGTTGTGGTGAGAGCCGAAGAAACGGAGAAGGCGGAAAGCGTGAGCAGCGAAACTGATCCCTACGCTTGGTTAGAAGATGTTGAAGGTGAACAATCGCTCGATTGGGTGCGGGCTCGTAACCTCCTCTCGCAGGCAAAGCTTGAAAGCGATCCAGACTTCTCTAAGTTACGTGACGATCTATTAGCGATCTTTGATTCCAACGATCGGATCGCATTTGTCCGTAAACGGGGAGAGTTCTACTACAACTTTTGGCGCGACGAAAAAAATGAGCGAGGAGTTTGGCGGCGGACCACCCTTGCTGAATACAAAAAAGCGGAACCCCAGTGGGAAGTGTTACTGGACCTGGACGAACTGGCTAAGGCCGAGAACGAAAATTGGGTTTGGAGCGGCGCCCAAATGTTGCGACCCGACTATACTCGCTGCTTGCTAAGCATGTCACGCGGCGGCGCCGACGCCGATGTTACCCGCGAGTTTGATCTAACCACGCGTACCTTTGTTAAGGATGGCTTTAATCGCCGAGAAGCGAAGGGAGAAATTAGCTGGATCGACATCGATCATGTCTTTATCTCGACCGATTTCGGCCCTGGTTCGATGACCGATTCGGGCTATCCTCGCATCGCCAAGTTGTGGACTCGCGGAACCAAACTAGAAGAGGCCAAGGTCGTCTACGAAGGCGAAATGACCGACTTGTCGATCAGTGCTTCGCATGACGATACGCCAGGATTTGAGCGGAATTTTGTCCGTCGAGCGATTGCGTTCTACAACAACGAGATTTACCTGCTCAACGACGATGGCTCGCTCAGTCAGATCGAAGCTCCCAACTCTGCCAGCAAGGGAGTTCATCGCAACTATCTAACGCTGGAACTACGTGAACCGTGGACAGTGGGCGAGACCACTTACACCGCCGGTTCGCTGCTGGTCACCAAATTCGACGACTTTATGGCAGGCAAGCGGAACTTCACCGTGTTGTTCGAGCCCAATGATCGCAGTGCTTTGTCGGGCTACAGCTTTACCAAAGACTACTTGCTGCTGAACGTGATGGAAGATGTCGCCAGCAAGTTATTTGTGATGCAAGCAGAAGCGGATGGCAGTTGGTCGAAGACTCCGCTGGTTGGCGCACCAACGTTAGGGACGGTCAGCGTTTCGCCGGTTGATGCCGACGAGTCGAACGAATACTTCATGACTTCGACTGATTATTTGACGCCGACTACACTTTACATGGGTGAAATCGGAAAGCAGCCGGAAGAACTAAAAGCGATGCCGGAGTTTTTCGATACGACCGGCTTGAAAGTGACGCAGCATTTTGCGACCAGTAAGGATGGAACCAAGGTTCCTTACTTCATGCTCTATCGCGAAGACATCAAACTGGATGGCGGCAATCCGACGTTGCTGTATGGTTACGGTGGATTTGAAATCTCACTGCAGCCAGGATATCGAGCTACAGTCGGCCGGGCTTGGTCAACTTTGGGCGGCGTCTATGTGGTCGCGAATATTCGGGGAGGAGGTGAATATGGTCCGCGCTGGCATCAAGCGGCGCTGAAGCAAAATCGCCTGAAAGCGTATGAAGATTTCGCAGCTGTCGGTCAAGATCTGATCGATCGCAAGGTGACTTCAACCGAGCATCTGGGGATCCAAGGTGGATCCAACGGCGGTCTGTTGGTGGGAAACATGGTCACGCTTTACCCCGAGTTGTTCAAAGCGGCCGTTTGTCAGGTTCCGCTGCTCGACATGAAGCGCTACAGCCATTTGTTGGCTGGGGCCTCGTGGATGGCCGAGTATGGTAATCCTGATTTGCCGGAGGAATGGGAGTTTATCCGCACCTATTCGCCGTATCACAACGTGAATCAAAACGTCGAATATCCGACCGTCTTCTTTACCACCTCCACCCGGGATGATCGCGTCCATCCCGGCCACGCCCGCAAGATGTTCGCGAAGATGGAAGGGTACGGCAAGGACGTGCTCTACTACGAGAATATCGAAGGAGGTCACGGCGGCGCCGCCAACAATCGTCAGTCGGCCTTCATGACCGCAATGGCGTTCACCTTCCTAAAGCAGCAGCTATTTCCACCCAAGAAAGAATAGTCTGCGCCTAAGTGTCGCACCCCAATCCAAAACGCGTTTCCATCTTAGGATGGAGACGCGTTTTGCTTTTCTAGCAGCGCCGCTTCTTGCTTTACGCGACGATTGGCGATGATCCGCCTCGCAATTTCGTCTGCAATTACGCCGATCAAGATCACGCCGCCGACGACCGCGAATTCCAGCTCTTGGATGGACCACATTTCGATTGAGTTTTGCAATACCCGCAAGATCGCCGTACCGATGACGACGCCGATTATCGAGCCTTCCCCGCCGCGTAAGCTGCACCCACCCAATACGGCCGCGGCAATCGCGTAAAGCTCGTAAAAGTTGCCGAAGGTGCTGGGCATGACGCTGCCGATGTCGATCGAAAACAGAACGCCAGCGACGCCGGCCAGGGCCGTGCAGATCATGTAACTGATGATCACTATCGTGTCAGTACGAACTCCGCTATACCGGGCAGCTTGTTCGTTTTTGCCGAGCGCCTTCAGATGGCGGCCAAATACAGTCCAGTTCAAAAAGATCGCGGCAATCACAGCAATCACCGCCAGGTAAATGATTGGCGGTTGCAACGGGACCCAATCGTACCAGTTAAGTGCAATTCGCTCCCCCGCCTCATTCAGGGCGAAGTGGCCGGCTTGATCACCTCTGCCTGGGATCCACTTATGGAAGCTCCAGTAGCCCTCGTTGATCCAGGGAAGAAATGGAACGGGAATGCTCCCCCACTCGTAGTTAATTAAGTAGCCTAGGCTTTGGAAACCGCCGACCGAAGTCCCACCGGCCGACGCACGGGCTAGTCCACGCAAGATCAACAATCCGCAGAGCGTCACCACAAACGGCTGCAGTTTTAACTTGGTGATCAACAATCCATAAACTAGGCCAAGCAGCGTTGACATCCCCAACACGGCCGCGATCGCCGCAGCCGGCGGAAGATTGTACTGCGACATGAGCACGCCAAACAAACAGCCGACCAACGCCAACATTGAACCAATCGAAAGATCGATGCCGCCGGTGATAATGACAAATGCGACGCCGATTCCCATTACCCCATACAGTGAAGTCCAGCGGATGATGTTCGCCAGATTTCCAGGCTCGACAAACCGGGGACGAAAGATGGCCGTCACCACGCAGATCAGCACCAGCAGAAATAGCATTCCCCAACTTTTATTCATATTCTGCAAACCTTGTATCGCTAGGTTGTCGCTGCGCTGTTAGCGCCGGTTGCTAGTCGCATAATAGCTTCTTCGCGCAAGTCGTTACGCTGTAGTTGTCCGGCGATGCGCCCTTCGTGCATGACCAGCGTCCGGTCTGACATGCCGATTACTTCTTCCATTTCGCTGGAAGCGAAGAGAATCGCGACCCCTTGATGAGCGAGATTCTCCATCATCTCATAAATCTCATGTTTCGCGCCAATATCAATCCCGCGTGTCGGTTCGTCGAGCAGCAAAACCTTAGGCCCCATCGCCAGCCATTTGGCGATCACCGCTTTTTGTTGGTTGCCGCCAGAGAGAAACTGAATGATCTGGTGGGGCCCCGGGGTTTTGATTCGCAGCTTTTGAATCATCTCGTCCGCTGTCGTTTTTTCCCATCGCGTTGGCAAAATGCCAGCGGTCGAAGCGCGCATCAGCCCGGGCAAGGTAATGTTCTCGCCCACCGTCATTTCAATCACTAATCCATCTTTTTTGCGATCCTCGGGAATCAGAAACAAACCCGCCGCAATCGCGTCGCGTGGACTTCGCAGTCGAACCACCTGACCGGCGACCTCCACTATTCCTCCAGCAGCGCGACGAACTCCGAACAGCGTCTCTAGTAGTTCGGTTCGTCCAGCGCCAACCAAACCGGCCAAGCCGACGATTTCCCCGGCTCTTAGTTCTAGATCGAGAGGAAAAGCAGCTTTCCCACGGACGCGGATGCCTTTTGCTGTCAGAACGACCTCTCCAGCAGCGTGCGGCGCATGCGGAAAAAATTGATCCAGATCGCGACCCACCATCAAGCGAACCATCTGCTCATGCGTTATCTCGTTTCGCGCCAGTTCGCCCGAGTTTCGCCCGTCACGCAGCGCCACAACGCGGTCGGCGACCTGGTGAATCTCGCTTAAGCGGTGCGAGATGTAGACGATACTGACGCCGCGCTGCCGCAGTGTGTTAATCACTTGAAACAGATTTTCGACTTCTCCGGTCGAAAGACTAGAAGTCGGTTCGTCCATGATCAGCACTTGGGCGTCAGATGCGAGCGCCTTGGCGATCTCGATTAGTTGTCGTCGTCCGATCGAGAGGGAAGTGAGGGAGGTCGTAGGAGGAATATCGAGCCCGACTTGCTGCAGCACTTCGGTCGCGCGACGATCCATTTCGCGGCGGCGTAAAAAACCACAGCGGCGCGGTTCTTTGCCCAGAAAGATATTCGCGGCGACGTCCAGGTTATCGCACAGATTCAACTCTTGGTGAATTAACGCGATGCCGTGCTTCTCGGCGTCACGGACCGTTCGAATCTCCACGCAATGACCATCGATTCGGATCTCTCCCCGATCAGGAGTTTGAATCCCGGCCAAGATCTTCATAAGAGTGCTTTTGCCGGCGCCGTTCTCGCCGATCACCGCCACCGACTCGCCGGCGGCAATCGTTAGACTGACATCCTGCAGTGCTTGCACGCCGGGAAAACGTTTCGAAACATGGCAGACTTCGAGCAGCGGCACGCTGGCGCCTTTCAATCGAGGGCAGTTGTTGCGGATCGCTGCTACTTGGTCGTCGGATCTTCCGCAGAGGCGGCGGCAGCTTCAGCACCGGCGGCGTATTGCGGCGGGATCGGCTTGTCGAGCAATTCGTCGATTACTCCCTGGCTGCGCTCTTGGGCGTTTAGCTGCTCTAGCTTGCCGACAAAAATTGCAACTTCGCCTCCGTCCGGGATTGCTTCTTTCACCAGCTTGCCGACGGCTCGTCCGGCGAGATAGTTGCCGGTGCCGATATAAAATAGCCGGTTCGTATCTGGAGCGTCACTGTCGTGACAGATCACTTTCATCTTTTCGCAAGCTCGATTGATCAGGTTGGTCTGATTCTCTTTGTCGATCGGCGAGAGGGCCAGTCCTTGGCAATCATCATTCAGCTTGCGTTCAATAAAACGCTTCTGTTCTTCGGCGCTGGCGGTCGGCGGATGATAGACATCGCACGACGCATTAAAGATTGGCTCGGCGCATTGAACGCCGCGTTCGGCCAAGGTCCAAAACGGATCGACCGTGTTGGTCAGAAACGCCAAGCTGACAGGCTCGGTGGTATCGTAATCTTCCCGTGCGCTGGCCGGGGCTTTTCCGTCGCCAGCCATCATCTGTTGGATGTCTGATTTGAAACCTGCCGCGTCCTCTTGGCGAATGACACGATGCGGAATGTAGAGAATTTCGCTCTCAGGCACATCGACTTGTTGGCCGCGAACTAAGGCCGATAGATATTCAACCGATTTGAAGCCGAACAAAAATGGTTGTTGTACGACGGTGCCAAAAATCTTCCCTTCCTCGATCCCTTTCAGAGTCTCAATATCTTCGTCGAAGCCGACAATTTTGATGCCGTCTAATTTTCCGGCATTTTCGACCGCCCGTAAAATCGTGGGGGGATTGTAGGCGTAAAGTCCGACCATGCAGTTCAGATTTGGATATTTGGAGATCGCGGCCTCAGCGTTTTGCTTGGCGCGATCATGATTTCCGCTGTCGGAGCGGACGTCGAGAATCGTGTATTTGTCATTGGAAAGAGGGAAATTTTGCTTGACCACTCCGCCTGATTCGCCACCGGTAGGCGATGAAGAACTGCATCCGGCTGCGGCCGAAGCGGCAACGGCGCACGCTTTCAGAAAGAGACGACGTTTCATAAGACTGGCCTAGCGCGGAGAAGGGGAATGGAGAA
The DNA here is from genome assembly GCF_057808535.1 of Blastopirellula sp. SH421. Classification (NCBI taxonomy): domain Bacteria; kingdom Pseudomonadati; phylum Planctomycetota; class Planctomycetia; order Pirellulales; family Pirellulaceae; genus Blastopirellula; species Blastopirellula sp. SH421. The sequence continues at coordinate 4,993,110 of NZ_CM173712.1, read as the reverse complement.
GGAATCAAAAGAAGGCAAGCCGCCATTTTAAAAGGACATTGGTTCATAGGCAACTGACGCACAGCAAAGCGAAGATTAATGTCAGGAAAATTCCCGTTACGATCGCGTCATTCGGTATCGCGCATAAAAAAACGCACGCCCAATGGGACGCGCGTCGGATTTTCGGATCTCCACAGTGAACCCTTGGGGTCGCTGGGAGGTCGAAATAGATAACTTAGTTGCTGGTGTTAGCCGGCGGAGGAGTCGTCGGGGGGGCCGACGGAGCACAACCGACAAACGGAGCGGCCAAGGAGGCCAGCACTACAGCAATCATCAGCGTCTTCATGATTTTCATCTTTGCGTAATCCTTCTTCAAATTGCGACGTTTCCACGTATGTGCCAGTCTAATGAATGGCATTCAGCTACTCAACTACGCGTATTTTTCCTTCGTGTAGGTTCATAAGATAAAGAGAGCGGTAAAATCGGCGCGATCAGGCTAACAAGATTCGTCGACGCCGCTTCGTGTTATTCGGTCGCGCAGACCGACTATTAGAAACAAGGTCTTTCACCTTTTTCCCCTTCCGCAGATGCTCATGCAGCCGACTCTTGTAAATCGAAAACTTCGCACCTCCACGCGCCAGTCGCTTGTGGGAGACTGGCGCATCGGCAATCTGATCGCGCGAGGTTCGTTTTGCGACGTCTGGCGAGCTCAGCCGATCGGCGGCAAGGGGATCGCGTGGGACTACGCAATTAAAACGTTACGACCTGAATATGCAGTCGATCCGTTAGCGATAGAAATGTTGCGGCGCGAGGTTCGTGTTTCGCAGCAGGTTGCGTCGCCGCGACTGACGACGGTTCTCGCCCACCAAATCAACGGCAGCGAAGAAGCGTATCTGGTCTTCCCTTATCTGACGGGGGTAACCCTTCAGCAGTTGGTGCCCCGACGTGGGCCGCTTGCCGCGCGGATTTGGATCCTGCGGCAGATTGCCGAGGGGCTTGCGGCGCTGCACGCCGCTGGTTGGCGACATGGCGATGTGAAACCAGAAAACGTCCTGATCGACGCCAGCGGCAGAGTGACGCTGATCGATCTTGGCTTCGCGACGCAAATCGGAATGGAAGAGGTTGTCGCCCAGCAGTACCAGAAGGGTACCCCGCGTTACATGGCGCCTGAACTGTTCACATCAACGCTGGCCGCTTCGGATGCGAGCGATCTGTATAGCTTGGGTGTGTTGGCCTTTGAATTGTTATCAGGGCATCGCTTGTTTGATACGGTCGACTTGGCGAAGATCGTCGCCGCTCATAAGGCGCACACTCCCCCTCCTCTGCGACGCTTCCTGCCCAATGCGCCTGCTGCACTTTCTACCTTGATTGCTCGCCTGTTGGCGAAAGACCCATTGCGAAGACCAGAGACGGCCGATGATGTGGCCGAGCAACTTCGCACGCTCGAGTTTGAGACGATCGGCTTGGTCGGTTAACCAGGTTGGCTCGCACGATCGCGAAGCCCACCTATCTGCACTATCTCGGGCTCTCGGTATTCGCTTTTTCATGGCGGCTTAAAACAACGACCCGATGCGCTGTCAGGTGAGGCCGCGTGAATTCGGCCGAGGTCGAAACCTGGCCATACAGCCCCACTTTTTGTTTCTGGTACCGTCGCAAGTTGATCCCCGGCGATGGCGTTACAAACTGTAGTACGTTGCCATCCGCGTCGGTTAACGCAAACGGCGGAGTGTAGCGGCCCGAGTTCTTCGCCGAAGAGGCGCGTTTTATTACCGGCATCAACCAGCCTTCGCCGTCAAACCGAGGATCATCTCCGACAATGTTGACGCCTGTGCCGACCGGATCCTTCGCGGCCGACGGATCGATCACATCATTGGACGGGGTAGCCGACATATTGGCCGATGCGACGTCTACGGCAGGCTTGTCGAGGGGGATTGTCGTGGAGATTTGCGAGGCTTCGCGTTTGCGAGTTTGAAGTTGTGAGAACTCCTCGATTTTTTCGACCATGACCAGCGCTTCTCCCCGCTCAAGCGGAGTGGCGCCGCTGTAACGTAATTGCTGGGCGGCCGCCTTCAATGAGTCAAGCTGCCAGCGATCGATCGGTAGCGCTACCATCTTCGTTAGTTCCGCCTCCAGCCATTGAATCGCCGCATGAAAGTCGCCGCCGAAGTCCGGCATCGTGGCCGGCGCTGCGACGGTCATTCCGGCGGATCCGATCGCCATTGAGCCGGGGACCATCGCGACTACGCTGGCTTTGGCGTGATTCAGCGGACCCGGCGGAAGACTCGCCGTAACAGGGATCTGGGCGCTGGGTTGAGCCGCGACAAATTGAGTGGTGCTGTTTTTGACCGGCTGCGGCTCGGGATTGTCGATGCTCCAGGGAGAATCTTCGGATCGCTTGCTCCATCCGCTGGCCGTCGCGTTCATCCGCGGCGACGGTGTGGTGCTGCCGGCTGCGGCGGTTGCTGCAGTATCCGAATGTTTTTCCGCCGTCTCGGCTTTGATCCAACGGAACTCGCCGGCAGGGGGAGCAATCTTGTACCATTTCTCGACCAAGCCGGTCTCTGAGTTCAGCGATTGTCCGCTCCCTAAGGTTTGGACAACTTCCCCGCGCATCAGGCGGACGTGTGCGGCGTCGCGGCGTTCTTCTAAGCGACTCCCAATAAAGCAAGGAGCTTCGTCGCGCGACACTTCCAGGAGGTTCGGTTTGTCGGTCGCGATCAACGCATCGGCCATTACCCAGCTAAAGCTGCCGTGTGGCGGTCGAATCGCAAGCCAGCCGTTTTCTTCGACGTCATAGATTTCGATCTCGGCGCCTTCTTCCAGAAAGTCGCAGACGTAGTAGTTTTCGCCAGGCCCACTAAAAATGTCCGAGACCTTCGAGACAATCACGGCTCGTTCTGGCTGCGGCGCAGCGGCGTGCATCACTGTCGCCAGCAGCAACTGAGCCACACAAGTAGCAGCAAATCGAGTTAGCGAAATGCGATCGAGTAGTCGTTTCATCAAATCGGCCCAGCTAGCGCAGTTTCCCCCCTGCGTAGATGCACTAGAGGAAATACTTGATTCGCCGCGGCAATTCAAGATCGATAGAATAGACTGCTAGCGAGAGCGACTGATTTTAGAGTGATTTTTATTGTCGATCTTATTTCCGAGTAAAAAGCGAGCGCCTCGATGTTCAAGACCGTCGCCTTCCTGCTAATCTTCGCCTTCATCGGGCTCGGCATTGCCGGAGTCGTAGTGGCCGACTTTCGTGGCTATCTATTCGCCGCTGGCACACTTTGCTTGATTGCCGGCTTCGCCCTCTGGAAATTGCGCCCGATTACCCAAGAGTAGGGCAGGGCAGGGCAGGGCATGCCTGCCGCTCGGCTCGGTTCCCACAAACGCACGACTTCCGCCATTCACCGCTTATTTCTCCGCCGCCATCTCTTTTAGTAGCGCTTGCGCGATGATATTGGCAGTTTGCCCCCCAGACGGCGTTGCCTGCAGGTTGGTTAGTACAATCAGGGTTTGCCCCGTTTCGGGATCATGTCCCATAAACGTATGGTAGCCAGGCAAAGATCCGTCATGCCCAAACATCGGACCCATCTTGGCAATGCCCAGCCCATAGCCGGCGCTTTGCGGATCGTCTGGATTGCTGGACTGGATGCTTTCGAGCTGTTCCTTATGCAATGCAGGCGACAATAGTTGGCCGCCCACAAGAGCTTCGACATACGTCGCTAAGTTTTCCGCCGTTGAAATCGCTCCACCGGCCGCCCAAGTCCACGACGGATTGGCGTTGGTCACATCGGTGGGAAGAAGCTTGCCAGCAAGGGCTTGTTGCTGTTGCTGCTCCGATAAATCTGGATTGACGTTGGTGCCAAATAAGTAACCATGCGCGAACGGAGAAGGCATCTTGGTATCATCCTGGGCCGGCAGCGACGTTCGCGTCAGCTTCAACGGTTCAAAAATGCGTTGCTGATACGCTTTCTCTAGCGACATTCCGGTCAATCTCTCGATGAGGACCCCCATCAGCACATAGTTGGTATTGGAATAATAGAACTCCGTGCCCGGCGCAAACAGCGGCTTTTGTTCGATCCCCATTTGAATCAATGCTGCCGGTGTGTAGGTCTTCTCGGGATGTTCATCCAGCATTTGATTGAAGGGCTTCAGATCGCTATAAGTCGGAATCCCGCTGCGCATTGAGAGTAGATCGGCAATCGTGATCTTGTCTCCTTGAGGAACCTCGGGGAAGAATTGCGAGACTTTGTCGTCCAGCTTCAATTTGCCTTCTTGGACCAACTGCAGAATCACCAGGGCGGTCATCGTTTTGGTATTCGAGCCGATCCGGAACGCCATGTCGGTTTGCATCGGTTGTTTCGTTTTGAGGTCAGCAACGCCGAATGCATTGAACCACTGTTGATCCCCTTTCCGCAGAAGGACAACTGCTCCGGGAACCGCATTGTCGGCAAGGATTTGCTCCACTGTCTTAGATAACTTTGCTGGGTCGGCAGGCCCCTGGCTATGCACATTGGCGCAAGTACCACAGACGAAAAGAAAAGCGATACCAAGCGAGAAAAGTCGAGAAATGTCCATGCGTCCAGTCACCGTTTTGTGGGGCAGTTCGTTTGATACCCAACTATACGTCATAAAGCTCATGCTCCCGTTCCGGCGATGAGGATTTGTGCGCTGAAACAGAGACTTGGCAGAGAGGATCGAATTGCGCGGCCCACAGAACGTCACCGAAAATCTGCCAATTAGGAGCACGCAGCCAAGTAAGAAATTTTCATAAAAAAACTGCCACTGCCGCTGGGTTGAGGAAATCGGGGGTTGGAGCGGTTAGAATCGAGCGTTCTCCTCCTGCGCTGTTGGTTACTTCTGGGAGCTTTCACGATGCCTCGATTTCTCACGCTCTCCGTCTCCCTATTGGCCGTACTTTGTTGGGTTTCGTGGTTGGATGCTGCCGATCGCCAGCCGAATGTCTTATTTATCGCTGTTGATGACTTGCGTACCGAGCTCGGCTGTTACGGCGATTCACATATCCACAGTCCCAACATCGATCGCCTGGCCGCCGCCGGCACCGTTTTTACGCGGGCCTATTGTCAGCAAGCGGTTTGCTCGCCATCGCGGACCAGTTTGATGACCGGGCTCCGGCCTGACTCGACCAAGGTTTACGATCTGGTGACCCACTTCCGCAAGAATGTGCCGGACGTCGTGACGCTGGGCCAGCACTTCAAACAAAACGGCTACTACAGCGTCAGCATGGGAAAGATCTTTCACGGCGGCTACGACGATCTACCGACCTGGAGTGAACCGGCGCGCAAGCCGAAAGGGGGCTCCGGCTATGTCTTGGCCGAAAACAAACAGACGATCGTTGATAAGCGTAAAGCGGCCAAAGCAAAGGGGCTGAAAGGTGTAAAGCTGAGCCGCGCCGCACGCGGGCCCGCGACCGAAATGGCGGACGTTGCCGACAATGCATACACCGACGGCGCCGTCGCCGATCTAGCGGTCAAATCCTTGCGAGAGTTAAGCAAGCGAGACGAGCCATTCTTTTTGGCGGTCGGTTTTGTGAAACCCCATCTGCCGTTCAACGCACCGAAAAAATATTGGGACATGTACGATCCGGCCAAGATCGAACTGGCCGCCAATCCGTTTCCGCCCAAAAACGTCACCCCTTATTCGCTGACTAGTTGGGGTGAAATGCGCGTCTACGATGGGATTCCGAAACAGGGGGATCTCTCGCCAGAGAAGGCTCGCGAGTTGAAGCATGGCTACTATGCCTGCATCAGCTATACCGACGCCAACGTCGGCAAGCTTTTGGACGAACTCGACAAGCTGAACCTGACGGATGACACGATCGTCGTCTTGTGGGGAGATCACGGCTGGAAGTTAGGCGAGCACAATTGCTGGTGCAAACATACCAACGTAGAAGACGACACCAACGCACCGCTAATCATTCGCGCTCCGGGGCAAAAATCACCCGGGGCCAAATCGACGGCGCTGGTCGAGTTTGTCGATATCTATCCGACACTCTGCGAGTTAGCCGATCTGTCGCTGCCGAACCATCTGGAAGGAACAAGCGCCGCGCCGCTGTTAGATAATCCGGATACGGATTGGAAAGCAGCCGCATTCAGCCAATACCCGCGCGGCCCAATCATGGGCTACACGATGAAGACCGATCGCTATCGCTTCACCGCGTGGAAGAACAAAAAGTCAGGCAAGGTGGTTGCGACAGAACTGTATGACCATCAAGCGGACCCGGCTGAGAATAACAATGTGGCCGGACTGACGGAGAATGCAGAGCTAGTTCTAACGCTTCAGAAGCAATTGGACGCTGGGTGGAAAGCGGCGAATCCATGAGGAGGCCCGAGTTAATTGTCTGGATAATCTTGAGTCTGATGGTTATCGCTATTGGTGCGGGATTGATCCTTGGTTTTCGTTCCGGCGTCCTCAGCATGCAGGAAACGGAGTTATTGATCCAAATCGAGGGGCCTTTCGGACTTCACGACACTTACTTCTACGACTTCTCTATGACGACTTCGATTTATGTTTTCGTGGCGATTCTAGGGGGGCCGCTTGTGCTGCTTGCGATCCTTGCCATCGGGTTGCTAAGCCGAAGCTCATGGCGAAGGAGCTAGGCAAATGCGTTCAGCTACTATTTGCGTGCTAGTTATTAGCTTGATCGTGGTCGCAATAGTTGCGGGGGTGGCAGTTGGCTTCTTTTCCGGCTTGTTCACGATCCAGGGTACTGATGTGATCGTCAATGTCGGATGGATGGATATTCGACAGGGTGTCCGGATCATTAGTTCGGACCCAATTTTGGTTGAGGCGCCGATCTATTTTTTTGTCGCCATGCTGGCCATGCCTCTCGCTCTGCTTGCGATCATCGCGGTTGCCTTAAATGGTCGAAATTCCAGACCTCGTGAGTAAGCCTAACAACTACGCCGCGATTCGCTTTTGCTCGCTCGCCGGAAGCCCCATCTCACAGTGCAAATCGGCAAACAGTTGCGCCAGTGCGTTGGTGCTCTTGCCCCAATCGAAAATCTGGCCACCAATTTCGGTCTCGGCGCCGACGAAGGAGCCCTGTTCCAGGCGGACAACCGTGATCTTTAATACGCCCTTCATCGCCAGCATGGACGAGGGGAACTCGGCCGTCAGCAGACAGCCGCCGTCACCTTGTTGGACCTCTTGAATCGGTTGGCCATTCTTCGCCAGGCTGCAGACAACTCTAGCAATCGCGCGACCAATCGGCGCGGCGATTTCTTCGGCCCGTTCTTTGCCGGTTCTCACGCCAACTTTGGCCCACATCGGCTGCACGACTTCGGCCAGACCTGCATAGGAGATCGGCGAGTCGATTACTTTGTCGCAGATCGCCAGAAAGGTCTCGGCCGACATTCCTTTTTTTGCCTGCTTCGCATGGCTGGCGATCACATCACGCACTTCGGCGACGTTAACGATCGCCTCATAACGGACATCGTGCTGCCAGTCGTCGGTCTGCGGCGGCGAATGAATCGCTAGCAGAGGATGACCACAGTGAGAACAAAACTTGCCTTGGGCTTTCGACCCGCACTCGCAGCAGAACATCCTTGTTCTCCGTGCTAGCTGAATGAGAATGACGTTGTGTCTCGTGTCTTAGTTCATCGGCAAGCAATGGGGGCGAAGTGAATCAACAAAAAAAGCCGCCAGCAATTCGCCGGCGGCCCGTCTTTTTTTGTAAGCAATGCTTGCAGAGCAACGTTTAAAACTGATGTCCCCTTTGGGGGCCGTCGTTGGTCAGCGTGAGGATCTCAGGTCCCGTTTCGCTCATCAAGATGGTGTGCTCAAACTGGGCGCTCAGCTTGTTGTCTTTGGTGCGAACCGTCCAGCCATCGCGGCGATCGAGGACTGTCTCGTGCGTGCCGAGGTTGATCATCGGCTCGATCGTGAAGCAAACGCCTGGCATCAGGAAGACGTTGTGCGTGGCGCGAGTCGGGACGTGCGGGATTGACGGTTCTTGATGGAAGCGGCGGCCCAACGCGTGTCCGACATATTCTTCGACGACGCCGTAGCCGTACTTTTTTGCTTCAGCGACGACGGCGCGGCCGATGATCGCGACACAGCACTCTGGGGTGATCGCGTCAATCGCGGCATGCATCGCGTCAAAGGCACATTGCGTAACGCTGCGAGCTTCGTCCGATACGTTGCCGATCAAAATGGTTTCGGACTGATCGCCGTGCCAGCCATCGACGATTGACGTTACATCGACATTGATGATATCCCCATCCTGCAGCACATAGCTGCCGGGTATCCCATGGCAGATCACTTCATTGACGCTGGTGCATGAACTTTTGGGAAATCCGTGGTAACCCAAACACGCAGGCACGTGTCCATGATCCAGGGTGTATTCGTGGATCAGGCGATCGATTTCGCCGGTTGTGATGCCGGCTTGTACGTGGGGACGGATGAAATCCATCAATTGGGCGTTAAATTTGCCAGCAATCCGCATCGCGTCGCGATCGGTATCGACCAGTCTCAAGTTCCTACGACCATCGAGCATGAAGGACAGCCTTCCAAGTTTTACGGTTGGGGGGCAAAATCAAACGCCGCACAGGCCCAGCGACGCGATTCATGAGATATGAAGAAGTTTAACAACGACCCGGCCGCAGGCCTACGCTTCCGCCAATAAATCAGCGCGTAAATCTTGAATCCGCAAGAAGATTGGGTTCATTTTTCGGTCCCTGCCGATTTTGCCGATCTGGGGCCGTCGATTGCGGCAAATCGGGCAAAGAATTAGAATCACGGCTTTCTTGGCGGTTGGCGAAAGCCGAACAAAGATAACGGCTTACGACCAATACCGCTTACTGACGCTATCCAAAAACCACGACAGACAGATGCCGCGCTACAATCCCGCCGAAATCGAACCCAAATGGCAGCAATTTTGGGAAGAAAATCGCACGTTTGCGACTCCAGAAATGCCGACCGGCGAGAAAATGTACGTGCTGGACATGTTCCCGTATCCCAGTGGAGAAGGACTGCACGTCGGCCATCCCGAGGGGTACACGGCGACTGATATTGTCTGCCGCTACTCGCGAATGCTGGGCAAAAGCGTGCTGCATCCGATGGGGTTTGACTCGTTTGGTTTGCCGGCTGAAGAGCACGCCATCAAAACGGGAACCCCCCCGCGAGTACAGACCGAAAAAAATATCGCCAATTTCACCCGGCAGCTGAAAATGCTGGGCTTCAGCTATGACTGGGACCGTCAAATTGCGACGACAGACATCGAGTATGTCCGTTGGACGCAGTGGATCTTTTTGCAGGTCTACGATACTTGGTACGACCGTGAGCAGCAGAAAGGGCGTCCCATCGCCGAGTTGCCGATTCCGGCTGATGTCGCCGCCGCCGGCGCCGAAGCGATCCGTGAGTATCAAGACGACCATCGTTTGGCCTACCTGAATGAAGCGCCCGTCAATTGGTGTCCTGAGTTGGGAACCGTGTTGGCCAACGAAGAAGTGATCGACGGTAAAAGCGAACGAGGCGGACATCCGGTGCAGCGAATCCCGCTGAAGCAGTGGATGATGCGGATCACGGACTATGCAGATCGGTTGGAAAGTGACCTCGAAGGCCTGGATTGGTCCGAAGGGATCAAGGCTCGCCAGCGCAATTGGATCGGCCGTAGCACCGGCGCCGAAGTTGACTTTTATATCGGCGCGGCTGACAAGCTGGCCGACTGGAAAAAGTCGCGGGCCATCGGTGGTTTTCCGCGCAAGCCCGGCAGTGATGTGCTGCGTGTCTACACCACGCGTCCCGATACGCTGTTTGGCGCAACTTATATGGTGATCGCGCCAGAGCATCCCTTGGTCGACGCGCTGACGACCAGTGAGCAAGCCGCGGCCGTCAAAGCCTATTGCAACAAAGCGGCCAGCAAGAGCGATCTGGAGCGGACTGAACTGGCCAAGGAAAAGACCGGCGTCTTCAGCGGTTCGTACGCGATCAATCCGGTCAATGACGAGCAGACCCCGATCTGGATTGCCGACTATGTGCTGATCAGCTATGGCACCGGTGCGATTATGGCCGTGCCGGCGCATGATGAGCGTGACTTTGAATTCGCGCAAACGTTTGATATCCCGGTGATCGCCGTCGTCGATCCTGGTGAATCGCAAGACGTTGAGCGGGCCGATGTTTTGGCGGGCAAAGTTTGCTCGACCGCGGATGGTGTTGCGATCAACTCTGGCAAATATGACGGCACGCCAACTTCTGAATTTAAAGGCAAGATCGCCGATGATTTGACAGCCGCCGGATGGGGGCGAACTGCCGTCAATTACAAACTGCGCGATTGGTTGTTTAGTCGGCAACGCTTTTGGGGAGAGCCGTTCCCGATTCTCAAAGAATTGGACGAAAACGGCGAGCCGAACGGTAAGGTCTTGCCGGTTCCGATCGACCAACTGCCGGTTAGCTTGCCGCATCTGGAAGACTTCAAGCCGCTGGGCCGCCCTGAGCCGCCGTTGGAAAAAGCGTCGCACGATTGGCTTTATCCGGTCATCGATGGGGTGAAGTACAAACGCGAAACCAACACGATGCCGCAATGGGCCGGCTCATGTTGGTATTACTTGCGCTTTATTGATCCCAAGAATGATCAGGTTTTGATTGATCGCGAAAAAGAAAAAGCCTGGATGCCGGTCGACTTGTACATCGGTGGCGCCGAGCATGCCGTGCTGCATCTGCTGTACGCGCGGTTTTGGCACAAAGTGCTGTTTGATCGCGGAGTGGTTAGCACGGCTGAGCCGTTCCAGAAGCTGGTCAACCAGGGGATGATTCTGGGCGAGTTGGAATATACCGGGTATCAAACCGCCGCTGGCCGTTGGGTTTCGCACAACAAGACCAAGTCCAACGCCGAAGGAGAGCGCGTCGACGCAAAGACGAGCGAGCCGGTCAATCTGGTCAAGCTGGAAGCCGACGCCGTCGAAAAGCAGGGGGACTCGTTTGTCTTGAAGGCCGACGCCAACATCAAGATTGACGCTCGCGCAATGAAGATGTCGAAGAGTCGCGGCAACGTCGTGAATCCCGACATTGTGGTCGAAGACTATGGCGCCGACAGTCTGCGGCTGTATGAAATGTTCATGGGCCCGATTGAGGCAACCAAGCCGTGGAGTATGACCGGCGTCAGCGGAGTGCGCAACTTTTTGGATCGCGTCTGGCGGTTGATCGTTGACGATTATGCCGAGACGACGTCGCTATTGGATGCGGTCCAAGAAATTGAACCGACGGTCGAGCAAAACAAAATGATCCATCGCACGATTGAAGCGGTAACGCGTGATCTGTCGCGGTTAGAGTTCAACACGCCGATCGCGCGGATGATGGAATTTACCAATTTCTTCACCAAAGAAGCGATCCGTCCGAAGTCTGCAATGAAGTCGCTAGTGCTGATGCTGTCGGCCTACGCACCGCATATTGCGGAAGAGCTGTGGGCCATTTTGGGCGAGACCAAGACGCTGGCCTATCATCCTTGGCCGAAATTTGATGAAAAGTTTACGAAGGATGACGAAATTGAAATTCCCGTGCAGATCTTGGGCAAGATTAGGAGCAAAATTGTCGTAGCGGCCGATATTTCTAAGGCCGACTTAGAAAAAGCGGCTTTGGCCGATGAACGAATCCAATCGCTGATCGAAGGAAAACAGGTCGTAAAAGTGATTGTGGTCCCTGGCCGCTTGGTCAATTTTGTCGTCAAATAAGTGAACTTGATCGCCGCTATCGGTGATTCTCCAGGCCCGCCCACTTTCTATTCTTTCATGGACAATCAGGACGAACGATGACGCACTCTTGGCACGACGTCAGCCCCGGCCATCGGATGCCGACCGAATTTTGCGCGGTCATTGAAATCCCTACCGGTTGCAGTCTCAAGTATGAGCTAGATAAGCAAACCGGTTTGCTACGGATGGATCGCATCCTTTATTCGGCCGTGCATTACCCGGCCAACTATGGATTTATTCCGCAAACGCTGGCCGATGACGACGATCCGTTGGACGTGCTCGTGCTTTGCCAAGAGCCGGTCTATCCATTGACGTTGATCGAAGCCCGCGTGGTGGGATTGATGACGATGATCGACAGCGGGAAATTGGACCATAAGATCATCGCGGTCGCGGTCAACGATCCCGAGTATTCGTCCTATCGCGAAGCGGTCGATCTGCCGAGCCATCGCCGCAATATGCTGCGCCGTTTCTTCCAGGATTACAAACAATTGGAAGGCAAAACGGTTGAAGTCGACGAAATGCAACCAACCGAGATGGCGATTCCGGTGATCGAAGAGGCGTTGCAGCGTTATAGCGAGCAGCGTCGCCGTGGCTTTATCCAAAAAGCTCCCGAGTAATCGCCTTGCTCGGCAGAACTTCTCCCGCGCCGCTCGATGCAACGCTTGCCAGAGCGGCGACGAGACTGATATGCTGGGGTGCAAAAGGGACGCACACAGAACAACTTCTTTGAGGAATCTCGGTCGTAATTATGCGTAATGTCATCTCACTGGTACTCGGCGGCGGTCGCGGCACGCGTCTTTATCCGTTGACCAAGTATCGATCGAAGCCGGCTGTGCCGTTGGCTGGTAAATATCGCCTAATCGATATTCCCCTCTCCAACTGCATCAATAGCGATCTGAATCGCATTTATGTACTGACGCAGTTTCTCTCGGTCAGTCTGCATCGTCATATCCGCCAAACCTATCGCTTTGACAATTTTCGCGGGGGGTTTGTTGAACTGTTGGCCGCACAGCAAACTGGCGATGAATCGACCGACTGGTACCAAGGCACTGCGGACGCTGTCCGCAAGAACCTGAAGTACATCAAGCAATTTGGCACGGAATATGTCTTGATTCTCGCCGGCGATCAGCTCTATCGGATGGATTACCGAAAGATGCTAGAGACGCATATCAAAAGCGGTGCTGACGTCACGATTGCCGGCATCCCGGTGACTCGCCAAGACGCCGGTTCGCTTGGCATCATGCGGTTGGATGATTCAGGCCGCGTCGTCGGCTTTGTCGAAAAACCGCAGACCGAGGAAGATCTGGATCTCGTCCGTATGACGCCAGAGAAATTGGAAGCGCTCGGAGTGAAGAGCCAAGGTCGCGACTGTCTAGCGAGCATGGGCATTTACCTGTTCAATCGCGACACGTTGGTTGACGTGTTGGAAAAGACCGACTACGAAGATTTCGGCCGCGAAATCTTCCCGGCGGCGATTCGCTCGCGTCATGTCCAATTGCATGCGTTTGACGACTACTGGGAAGATATCGGTACGATTCGCGCTTTTTACGAAGCGAACCTTTCGCTGGCGAATCCTAATCCGCCGTTCAGCTTTTCGGATGAAGATGAACCGATCTATTCGCGTGCTCGTTTTTTGCCGCCGACATTGATGTCAGAGGCGACGATCAAGCGTAGTCAGATCGCAGATGGTTGCCGAATCGGCGCTGGCTGCGTGATTGACAATAGCGTGATTGGACTGCGTAGCCTGATCGGCGAAAACGTCACCATCAAAGACTCGGTCTTGATGGGGGCGGATTACTTCGAGACCGAAGTCGAGTTGGACGACCATCGAAGTTGCGAACGCCCACCGCTAGGAATTGGTTGCGGATCGATCATCCAAGGTGCGATCATCGATAAGAATTGCAACATCGGCAAGAATGTCCGGATCGTCAATGATCTGGGGATCGAAGATAAAGAATACGACGTCGGCGTTACCGTCGTCGAAGGAATTCCGTGCGTCGAAAAGGGTGCACACATTCCGGACGGCTGGAAGCTGACCTAACGCAGTCAACGTTCTGAAACAACGATGAGAAACACCCTCTTCTGCAGAGGGTGTTTTTTTGTTGAAAAGTGTCAATTCTCGCTTTGCTTCTAGATTCGCTTGCTGGAGTATTTAGCATGTCGTATGGCCAAATGATCTTGCTCACCGCAGAGGAGCCGTGGAGTCTCGAACGAATAGAACAGCACTTATGCGTGGATTGTCAATCAGAGCCTGAGGTCGGCATGCTGATCTCTTCGCGCTCGGATGGCTCTCGTTTCCTTGAATTGCAGTGGGAGGATTGGGGGATTGCAGTCGCCTATGAGAGCGGCGAACTGGTGCTGCAGGAGTCAGCGGAAATCGCCCTGCAATATGCAATCTATCGCGACGACCAGGAGCGTATCGGCAACTGCTCGCAACGAATCATCGTCATGGCGAGTGACGATCCCGAGATGGACCATTTCAACGATTTTGTGCTGCTGCTCGAGTCACTTGAGAAACTGCCGGGCGCTGTTTTGTTTGATCCTGAAAATGAGACCTTCAATTAAGTTGTTACGCTTCGCAATTGGCACGCTGATCCGCTAAGCTAATAGGGTCGCGCGGGTCCATTTTCCAAGCTCACCCCATGAAAACAAGCCTCTCTCTGATTGTCTTCTGCACATTTGTGCAGTTTTCTGCGGCTCAGCCTCTGGTTGTCGCCTATGTGCCGACCTGGGTCGATCTGAAATCGTTTTCGCAAGAGATCGACTACGATCGGCTGACGCATATCAATATTGCGTTTGAAAATCCCAAGAACGCAATCGGCGAAATGTCGTATCGTCGCGAGAACGATCTGATTATCGCAGCAGCGCACAAGCATGGCGTCAAAGTCTTGGTCTCGATCGGCGGAGGCGCGGCCTCAGGCAACGAGCCGTTAAAAGCTCGCTATTTTGAGTTAATCGCCGAGGAGCAGCGGGCCGACTTTTGCCGCTTGTTGGTCGAATATGTCGAGCAACATGAATTCGACGGCATCGACGTCGATCTTGAAGGCCCTGCAATCAATGCCGATTATGGAAAGTTCATCACCGAACTTGCCGCTCAGTTGAAGCCGCGCGGCAAGTTGCTGACCGCCGCTCTGTCACAAGGTTACGGCGGTAAAAGTGTGCCTGACGATTGCTGGCGAAATTTCGACTTCATCAACGTCATGGCCTACGACAACGCAGGTCCCTGGGCGCCTGACTCACCAGGACAGCATTCTTCGCTCGCTGACGCCAAACGACAAATCGAATATTGGCGAACCGAGCGACGCGTGCCTGCCGCAAAGTTAGTACTCGGAGTACCGTTTTACGGACGCGGTTTCGGGAAAGACTTCAGCCATCAGGGCGAGCCATACGATCACGTCGTCGCCAAACATCCCGGCGCCGAGAAGGTGGATCAGGTTGGTGAAACAATTTGGTACAACGGCATCCCCACGATCCAAGCCAAAACGCAATACGTGATCGATGAGGCTCTAGGAGGCGTAATGATCTGGTCGTTGGACAATGACGCCAAGGGAGACAAGTCGCTGCTGAAAGCGATCGACGAAACGATTCGCAACAGTCGCGACTAACGCGCGAAAGCAGCCTTGGGCAGCGGATGAAATTGCTCTCCATCAAAGAACGTCGCAAGCGTCGCTCCTTCTGCAATCGTCGTCTCGCTTAGGTCAAAACGAACCTCTGGCGCGTAGGGACTGGCTTTTCCGCCGATAATCGCCACCGCGGCGCTATTATCGCCGGGTGAAATCTGCGATTGTCGGAGCTGGACAGTAGCCGAGAAAGGGAGCTCAGGATCGGCTTGAAAATGATGCCACAGCATTCCGCCGGCGGTCGTCAACTGCGAGCCATGCAAGTGAAATCGTAGCGGTGCGGTTGCTGCATGACTACGGACCAACCCGCCGACACCTGCATAGTGACACTCGTCCAGCCGAACCGCGGCTTCACCTGCGGCAGATACTTCAACTCCGATCAGCAGATGATTGAAGCGGCAATTCACCATCGACAGTTCAGGCAGAGATTGGACTCCGTTGGACATGCTTTCGGCAGGTTTCCAACGCACCGCAACTGTTTCGGAGTTAGCAGATCCTAGCCAGCGAAACGTGCAATCACGCAGCGAGATCGAAGCGGCGTCGACTTCTAATAACACCGTTCTACCGGCAGCTGAAGAACCATGGGCGAAAAAATCGATCCTCTCCAGCGTCAACTTCTGGGCCGACAAGCGGAGCGGTTCAGCGCCAATCTCGATGGCAGTACGGGCATTGTCCGCCGCGCAAATCGTCGAGTGATCCGCAATCGCCTGCGGAAACTCGCTTGCCGTCAAACTATTCGGCAAGACAATGCGCCGTGTTGCAGCTGTCGGGATCTCGATTGAGGCCAAGTGAATCTCAGGAGTAGGATCGCTTGGCTCCAACGTGGTTAGCGGTTTGGCCGCCAGCAGTGGAAGCAGAGCAGGGGAGCGGATTTCTCGCTCCGGCGAATTCATCGCAGAGGTTGGCCAAAATATTGTCCCCGAAGCGATCAACGCTACGACGCTAGCAACGGCGACTACGGTCCGTCTGCGTAGTCTCTTTGCTTGCTGTCGCAGGTGCGCAGGTAAGTTGGGCAACACCAGGGGCGGATCGCTAAAATAGTTTTGCAAGACTTGCACATCGGCAGCATCGGCGGGGCCTAGCAACGCGAACCAATCGGCCAAACGTACTTCAGGCTGGTTCTGACGCGCGTGCAGTTCGCACAGAAGCGGATCAGCAGTCAATGAATCAAACGGTACGCGCGGCGGTGAACCGTGGGCGATTCCGCATAGCAGTTGCCTCATCAATTGCGCCAGTTGTTGGGCATCGCTTGTCTTGCGTAGCGGACATGCCGATGGCCAGCGAATGCCGGGGAGCGGTGCGCTGCTGATTCCGTCGTCGCTCAGGAAGAGGGTTTCGGGAGAGACGCGCCCATGTCGCCGTCCTGCCGTTTCAAGCAGCAGCAGTTGGTGAGCGATCTGCCGCAGCAGCGCAATCACCACCATCGACGGCATTCGTCCGTAGCGAGTCAGCAACTCGGCCAAGGTTTTGCCTGGGGGAAGAATCGCCGCGCCCCAGTTAAACTTACCGTTTTGTCCGGTGGCGACAATTTGACCACGATAGCCGGCAAGCGGTGACAGCGTGCGGTCGCACAGCGGTTGATCTCCCACTGCTAGCAGATAGCCTGATTGGCTTTCGCTGGTGGCCTCGTACCAGGCGATCCCGTCGACCGTGATTCGCTTGCGCGAAATCAGATAGGGGCCGCAAGTAAGTTGCGATTCGCGGCCTGCGTAAAAGAATTCTGCTTGCGTTGGTGTCAGCAACGCCAGTCTTTGGAGCTTGTCGATCCAGACGATGTCCAGTTCACGCAGCGCGGCAGGCGTCCCGTGCAGTTGCTCTTCGGCGGCTTGCAGCGCAACCGGCTCGATCCAGCCGCAAGCGGCCAAGCGCTGAGAGATTCTAGCGGGGATCGACTTGGACATGAGAAAACCTGAACCGGACAAAAGAGTTCAGGCTAGTTGCTATCACAATCCCGCTGTTTGGGCAATGTTGTTTGGATAATCGAGAGTTGGCGATTCGGCTTAGTCAAACAATCGCGGGTTGCGGTACAGAATTTCCTGAATCCGATGGGGGCCGCGCTCTTCACCGGCGGGACGTTCGTGATGCCATTCGTCGTGAGTCGGCATCCAGCAATCGTCCAGCGGCCACGGATCGAACGGATCATAGCCAAGTTCGTCGGTCAGTTTGGTCGAGTTCATCGTGACATCGCCGGCTCGCGGCGGAATTGGCCCCGCGTCCAGTCGCATGCAGCCCATGAGGTTGTGAGGGTTATAGTCGCCGATCCGATTTACGATCTGAGCGATCTGATAAAGACTCAAACGACGTGGTCCGCCTGCATGAAAAATTCCGGCTGACGTACGTCCCAGCATGTCATCGATGACTCGGTTCAAGCAATCGGTGTAGGTGGGGGTTCGAATTTCGTCGTAGTAGAGAGTCGCCGGCTTGTCTTTCATGAAACGCGACTGGATCCAATCGATTGCCCCGGCGTGCCCGTTAAAGCTGACTCCCATCGGTAGCGAGATCCGTAAGATCGCCGACTCAGGGCGTTCGAGCTGAATCAGGTTTTCGGCTGCCGCCATCGTTTTGCCGTAGATCGTGACCGGATCGGTCGGTTCGTGCTCTTGGTATCCGCCTCCGAGCTTGTCGGAATAGACCAAGTCAATCGAAAGTTGCAGCAGCCGCGTGTCACTTCCTTCCAATACCGTCAACAGGTTACGAACGCTTTCAAAATTGATGCGCCAGGCCATCGATGGGTCAAGCTCGCAAGATTTCAGCGCACAGCAGCCTCCACAGTTGAGGACCGCCCGAAACTGATGCTTGTCAAACAGGCGTTTGAGACCGTCAATATCCTCAACATCGCAAGCAACGATATTATCGCCCAGCATGCGCCAATTGTTGACTTGGCGAACGCCGACGATTTGGCCTGGATACTTGTTGGTGAAGTAGGGGAGCGCATTAAAGCCGGGCACGCCTGCGACGCCGGTAATCAGCAGCGGCAAAGGGGTTTGTCGCCGATTGGTTACGGCTGACATTAGACTTACGCGATCACTTATTGAATTTTGAATCATTACCAGCGGTAGTCCGCTCCCAGCAGGCGACGAATTAGCCCGATTTGTCCGACGTGCAGCATCTCGTGCTGTCCACACCACAGCAGGCTGTCAAGTTTCGAATTGAAAAGAGAATGCGGCTCTTCAGGGGGTTCCGACAAGCGGGAAATGGTGAACTTCGGCAGCTCTTCCATGACCTGACGATGAACGTGGTGAAAAACTGCCAAAATCTCGTCCGGGCAAGGATAAACCTCAGGTTGCGGCACAGGCGTCGAACCTTTGCCGAAAACGCGTAAGAAATCGGCTGAAATCAGTTGCTCATCTCCCTCCGCTGGTCCCCGCAACCGCAGCAGAGCTAGGCGATATTGGGCCATCGCCAGATGGCCGACTTGCCATGCGATGTGTGAGACTCCTTCATCGGTCATCCGGTACCAATCCGCGTGATCAATTGACTTGATCAGATCGGTACTGTAACGACGAACCGTTTGGATTTGATGAAGAGCAACTTCCAGTGAATTCATCCTCTGTCTCTCCTAGTGCCACATTCTAGGCGCGTTCATTTCGGGTCGGTAGACCTTGGCTTCGGTACCATCCGCAGAAATTCGGGGATCCGTAGGGCCCCTTTCTCAAAAACACCCCCTTATGACTGGATTATTCGCCGCTAGTCCTTTAACTGCGATGTTTGCAAGCGGTGAAGAGGGTTATGCCGCTGGTTCCGGCTCAAATTAGGTATGCATAGCCGGGTATTGAATAAACGGTCGCTGATCGGATGGTTGCGGATCCAACTAATTAGCGAGCGAATTAGAAATCAGAAATTGCCGAGCCCACCTGACTGACCTATGTTTCACCTGGAAAATTGCCCTTGTCTATGGGAATTGATCCGTAAGCACAGTCCGAGTTATGGGTTTGACTATGTCCACCCTTCCAGGCGCACCTGCTGTGCCGACGAAATTGCTAGAACGGCATGCTGATTTGCATCGTCTCGAGTTAGTAAACCGAGAACTGCAAACTTGGTTTGGCGTTGATTTTACCTATTGGGATGGCGAGACCGGCGAGCTGATCCGCGCTGCCGAAATGCAGCCGCCTGGAGACGAGAACTATCTCTCGCCAATCGTTCGCGCTGTTTCGGCAAGAAAAAAACCGGAAATTATCGCGGAACAAGCGGGCGCATGCATTTTGGCGATGCCGCTAGATACCGGCGCGATCGTGGCGACGAGTCCGTTTCTGATCGGTGAAGCGTTCGATTGCGATGATCAGATCGACGCCCTGTCTCGCTTACTAGGAACGACCGCTGAGTATGCTTCGCAATGGGGCCGAGAACAAAATCGCTGGACAACGCAAAGCTTGGAGCGGATCGCTCGCTTGCAGTTGTCAAAACTGAGCGTGGAGGATGAGGCGCGACGTCTCTCGAGCGAAATCGATAAGATCTCGGATAGTCTCTCTTCGACCTACGAGGAAATTAGTTTGCTGTATGGGTTGACGCAAAATCTGCGTATCTCTAGCAGCGATGAGCAGCTAGGTGATTTGGCCCTGAATTGGTTGCTGGAAGTGCTGCCTTGCGAAGGATTGGCAATCCAGTTTTTGCCAAAGCTTGATGACGATGTTTCTTCTAAGGGAAAAAGCAAGTCGAAGACGCTGAGCGTCGGCATTTGCCCACTGGAACCGGAACGTCTATCGCAATTGGTTCAACATTTAAATCTCGGTGAAAAGGGTGCGCCGTTCGTTGCGAATCAACGAATCACCGCACGCGAAGAATGGCCCTTCCCGAAAGTTCGTCAGCTAATCATGGTGCCGCTAGCCGAAGGAGACAACATCTTCGGCTGGATCATGGCATTTAACCATTGCGAGAACAAAGGCTTTGGGACCGTTGAAGCCAGCTTGTTAAGCAGTGTCGGTGCAATTCTAGGTATCCACAGCGGAAACATTGAGCTCTATCGTCAACAGTCCGAGTTTGTCACCAGCGTGGTTCAAGCGTTGACTTCGGCGGTTGACGCGAAAGATCCCTATACCTGCGGTCATAGTGATCGCGTGGCGCGGCTTTCGGTTTGTTTGGCGCGACAAATGGGGCAAGATAAAGAGTCGCTCAACTTGCTTTATTTGGCCGGTCTATTGCACGATGTTGGCAAAATCGGCATTGACGATAGCGTACTGCGTAAGCCAGGCCGTCTGACGGACGCCGAGTACGAGCATATCAAGCTGCACCCCGAGTTAGGCTACAACATCCTCAAAGGATTAAAGCAGATCGAAAAAGTATTGCCTGTGGTGCTGCATCATCATGAGCAATGGGATGGAAAGGGCTATCCACACGCGTTGAAGGGAACTAACACCCCCTTGCTGGCTCGGATTACGGCTGTCGCCGACGCCTATGATGCGATGTCGAGTGACCGTCCTTATCGCAAGGGAATGCCGGAAGAAAAAGTGGATGCGATCTTCCGCGAGGGCGCCGGCCAGCAGTGGGATCCCGCTGTGATCAACGCCTTTTTTGCCGCGCGTGACGAGCTTCGTGCGATTATCAGCGAAGACTCTGCTGAAATCGTATTTGACGTTCGGGACTGGCTGAAATAAAACGGGTCGATTCGCAGGCTCAAAGCCCTATACTAGGTATATGGCGAAAAGCGAAGAAGACCGCGAAGATTTGCTGCAAGAAGCGACCGCTCTGGTCCGCCGTGGAGAATACCGCGCGCCGCAAGAGGTTGACGTGGTGACGATTGGTTTTCGCAGCAGCGGCGCGTTGAGTCTCTATTTTGGCCAAGATCCGGTCTACCAATTCAACGACCTTGGTCAACTCCGTCGCGGCTACGTCGAGGGAGATCTCTTTAAAGCGGATGACGCTCGTCTGATTCGGATGCATCGTCAGCATGAGCAATCAGCGACAACACTGGTGTCTACTCCGCTGAGCGATGTCGATCAAGCTGAGCTAATGATCAAGCTCGAATGGCGCATCAGCACGCTGGCCGAATCGATCGCCGAAGGAGAAGTTATCTGCCATGCGACGGTCCCCACCCAGGAGGATGTCGCCGCAGAGTTCCTCACCTGGTGGCAAGAGCGACAAATGAACATCCAGATCGCAGCCGCACCCAACGTCGTCGCGCCCAAGTCGTAAGCTCCACACTTCTACTTAAACTCTTGTTTTCGTCTTGGTAGCTTACGCTATTTGGCGCGACCATAAGAAACGGAATGCCGAGGGCACGGATAAATCACGGAATCTCACAGTAAGTAAGCAGATTCACCGGACGTTCAACTTACAGCTCTAGATCGCAGCGAAAGTTTCGCCGAATCGGGCTACAAAGAATTCGACGAGAAGGGAAGCGTCACGATCTCGACTGGTCCACTGGAGGTTTGCAAGGTTTCGCCTAGTTTGTCGAAGCCACGGCGGACCAGCGCCAGGCCGATCCATTGCTGAAGCGTCGGCGAATAGGTGGTCGATGTGACTCGCAGCACCGGCTTGCCTTCCACTTCATAGGTTGCGTCGGCGCTCGGCTCGGACGCAAACTTGATTCCTAGCACGCGACGATTTACATGGCCCAGTGCATCAATTCGCGCGATCGTCTCTTGTCCCAGATAACATCCCTTGGTGAAGCTGATCGCGGTCGCGTCTCGGGCGGCTTCTTGGGCAAGCTGCTCACTGGTCAGATCGCGGCCAAAGAAGGGAAAGCCTGCTTCGATGCGGAGCGTTTCTAAAGTCTCGTGCGATCCGACCGACTCTTCGCCGCCGAGTCTGCCTGCAAACTTTTCGCGTGCTTCGCCAAAGACGATAACGCCCCAGGCCGGCAGACCAACGTAAATGGTGCGATAGATCATCACGCCGTCTAGAGTGATCACTTGCAGCGGCGATTGCGGCGGAGTAATCCGCCACATTTCCTCGATCCAACTCGCTGCTTGTGGTCCAGCTACCAAGTATTCGTGCGTGTCGCTGGTTCGATCGACAACTTCGACATCTTCAATGACCGCATACTTTTGAAAGTGAGGAAGCAGCGCTTCGGCTTGATCAGGCGTGCCAGAGAGCAAGATCGAATCGTCCGTCGGCAGTGCGAAGAAGTGACCGAGGATTTTCCCTTGCAGCGTAGGAATAAACGTTTCACAACCTTGTCCTGCCGGTAGCTTCTTGATTTCAGCCGTCGACAAGTTGTGCAGGAATTTGACGCGATCGGCGCCAGACATTTGCAGGCGAGTACGGCTCGATACGTCAAAGCAGAGCCCGGATTGCTGGAGCATCGCCCATTGATCGGCAAAGGAGTTGTTGGCTGGCGAACTCATAGTGCGTACTGATCCCAATCGATATCGCTCGAAATCTCTTCCCCTTCGACCGCGACTTCAGCGAGTTGCCCATGACTGATGAAAGTACACGTTTCGTAGTACTCGCACACTTTGCGGGCCTCATCCAGATTGGCGACCGCCGCCATGTTCAGTTCGTCGACAATCGCTTCTGGCAAGTTGCTAAGCAGATAAATTTTGTTGCGGTCAAGCGTGGTCGCTAGCTGTAACGCGGCGACAGCGTCGCTGGTTCGTTCACGTCGAATTCGGCGGCGCTGATCATCCAGATCGTCATGTTCGGCAAGTTGCAACATGGTCGCCGAGGGATGCGTCGCTAGTTCGCAGCAGATCATGATCGCCCCGTTATCGTCGGCGGCAGAGGAAGCGACCGCAAGTGCACGGGCGAAATTGGCCCACGTTTGTTGTGCATGCCCGCCGCTGATTGCAACAACAGCTAGAGCGGCCCGCTTGGGAGGTTGATAACGCCACGTCTTGGCGAGTTCGGTTTGAATTTGCGCCGATAAGGTGTCAATCGCGCCGGCCCGAATTGCACTAATTGTTTCGGGGCCGTTCGCTTCGACTTGCACTCCAAACAAACAACCGAGGATATGGCCCACCTCGGTCGCTTCTCCGGCCCGGCGTTTGCGCAGCACCGGCTGTTCGACAAATGCAGGCGCCGAGAGTCGCTGCATCGTTTCGCGATCGGTGAAGGTGGGGAAGGCCGCCTCGTAGGGGCCAAAGTAGTCGAGCGACGAATCGAGACGCGCCAACCCAACCGGGATCACCATGTCAGCGTCACTGAGCGACCGATTGATCATGATCGGGCGATTCTCTTTGGTAGCACCGATAAACGCCAGCTTGTTGCGGTCATCAGGATCATGACGCTCGACCGTGACATCGGTGCGCTCCCCAATCATCTGCTGCACGATCGTTTCTAAATCTCTGGCAGAGTCGTGCGGCAGCACGATCGACAGTTGACGATCGGCCATATCAGGGCGAGCAGTTACCTGCAAAATTGCAGCGATGATTTCGTCGACTGCCGGAATATGACGTCCAATCGCAAAAGCGATCTGGTCGCCGGGAACGGTCGCGTCGGCAAGTCCGGGAAACTGCGGAGGCTTGGTCAGCGCCGCGTCGACCGCTTCCAAGACCGACGGCAATGTCGGTCCGGCGCCATCGCAGAGGGCGACGACTTTGTCATCTTTCAGTTCCAGCTCGAATTTTTGGCTTTCGCCGAACGACAGTGAGATTTGCATGGCCAGCTACGCGCGATGTGACAGCGAAACAATTCCTGCAATCTTAGAAGGGATTGTTGCTAGGGGTCAACGAGTCGAGGTTTACGCCGAGACGCTAAATCGATGATAATAGGACCGGTGCTGCGACCAGAAATTTGTCGGAAGGGATGACGTCATGCGAGTTTGGATCGTGCTTGTGGCCGTTGGCCTAGGTTTGGGGATAGGGTGCGAAAAATCGACCACTCCGGTTGGAATGCCGGTCGTCAAAACCGCAAATCCAGCGACTGAAACAGCCGCCGAAGTCCCCAAAAAGCCGATTGAACTGCTGCAAGGGATGGCCAACGCCTATGCCCAAGCCGATTCTTACTTCGATCGCGGGACGTTGCGGCTCAGCCGCACCTTAGCGGGGGAAACTACCTTTGACGACGTCCCATTCTCCGTCAAATTTAAGCGTCCCAATCAATTGCGGATTGACGCATATCAGGTGATGATCGCTTGTGACGGAAAACGGCTGATCGCCAAAATATTTGACGAAGCGACCGCCGAAATGGATCACCAGGCCCTGGTTCGCCCCGCGCCGGAGCAAATTAACGCAGAAGTTCTGTACCTCGATCCGGATCAAAGTGATCCGATTTTGTCGGAAATTTTGGTTGGCGGTCTCGTTGGCCCGCCGCCTACGTTGGAGATGTTGTTGGCCAAAGAGATGCCCGACTTTTCCCAGGAAGCGGTTCAATACGTGCTGGGAGTCGATGAGGAAATCAATGGCCGCCGTTGTCATCGCCTGGTTTACCAGACTCCCAACGGCACGCTAACGATGTTTGTAGATGCTCAAAACTTTCTGCTTCGTCGGATCGAGTATCCGCAAGAACCGATGCTCTCAGCGCTGAAAGCGTCGGATCCCGATGCAAAAATTTCGCTAGTGGCCGATTTTATCGATGCGGCGATCGACGGGCCGATTCATGAAAATGAATTTCTGTTCAATCTTAAAGGGGACGACAAACAGGTCACCTATTTTGTGCGTCCCGCGCAAGCGGCGACCAATGACCTGCTGGGACAATCACAACCAGAGTTCACGCTCGAGCGGCTGTCAGGCGGAGAAGTGATTTCGACCGACTTTCTGGGACAGCCAACTTTGTTAGCGTGGATTAATGATCACCCGTCAAGTCGTCAAATGACTGAACAATTGACCCGTTTCGCCGCCAACCCAGCATCGGGAGTGGATGTGAAACTGATTTCGGTCGATCCACGCGAAACGACCAGCGCCCAGATACAACAACGGCTTGAACAATGGGGCGCCAACTTTGCGAGTTACCGAGACATCCAGGCAATTGGCCAAAAGCAATTTCGCATCCCGGGCGCTCCTACCGTCGTGCTGTTGGACGCCAAGGGGCGCGTGCAATTGATTGAAGCTGGCGCTTCGCCTGACTTAGCAGAACGGATGTGGGGAATCGCCCAACGTTTAGCCAAGGGAGAGGATGTCGCCGCAGCGTCGCTGGCCAGTGCTAAAGCAGAACAAAAGCTATATCAAGCGGCGCTGACCGCATCCATGGCCGGTAAAAATCCGTATCGAGATTTACCGCTGCCGGCTGTCGCGCTAGCGCCTGCCCGTGAGCTGAGCCAATTTGCGGCCGAAACGGTCTGGTCAACCACAGATGTTGAGGAACCCGGGGCCGTCGCCGTTTTGCGCGATGCAGAGGGCGAACGCATCTTCACCCTCGATGCGGGGCGAGCAATTTGCGAACTCGACGTCGATGGTAAGTTGATCTCACGACATGAGCTCAACTTAGAAGATGGGGTTGTGGTCGATCGCTTGCGGGTCGCCTCGTCAGACAAAGGGCTACGCGTCGCGGTCTTTGCCGCGGGGGGGCAGCGTCTCTGGCTTTTGGATGAGCAGCTTGAGCCGCTCTATCGTTATCCGGCGAGTGATGCTTCTCACCCAGGGATTGCGGACGCTCAATTACTAAGCGGCGCCGAGCAGACGACGCTGGTCGTTGCCTTTCAGGGAGAAGTTGGCGCGCACGGTGTGGAGGAAAGCGGCCAGCGAATATGGAGCTTTCGCGAGATGCTGCAACTGCGCGATTTGGCGGTGGTCGGAGCGGGTGAGATCGCCCTGATGGACGCATCAAGCCAAGCTCTGGTTCTGGATCGCCAAGGAAAAATTCGCCGTGAAATCAGCATACCGGGACGCTCGATACTGGGGCTCGCCTATGACTTCATCTCGGGGGAAACGCTGGCCTTGGCGCTGGCTGAAATCGAAATGCTAGAGTTTGACGCACTAGCGAAAGATGGCGCGCCAACTTGGAGTTATCCTCTGCCAGCCGCTGAGTTGCCAAAGGCTTCGCCCCGAATGACGGCGGTTGCGATCGGTGCGAAGCGAGGCTGGTGCGGGCTCGGACCAGATGGCACGTTGCATCTGATGCAGGCTGACGGAGCAGCAACCGATCGTCTGTCGTTTGGAGAAATGCCGAGCGGGCTGACGACGGTCAACAGCACCGACTTAATTTCGACGCTGCCCGGACGAATTGTGCGACTTCGCTTTGCGACAGCGACGAAGTGATATCTGTTTGCTACAGGAGAACTAGCAGGGGACTCCGCTACGAATTCGGCGGCACACTCCAGCAAGCTGCCGAAATGCGGCGATCATCTCCTCAACGCTCGCTTGATTGCGACAGTCGGATTCAAGCTTGGCGGCGTAGGGAGTAATTTGTCCAAAGCCGTAACTTCCGGCCGCCCCTTTCATTTGATGGGCGATTCGACCGAGACCCTCCCAGTCTTTTTTATCGACGCAATTCAGCATCGCTTCGATGCGGTCGGGCATCTCCTCGACGAACATCTCGACGATTTCGGCCAAATCGGGATCATCCCCTAACTCTGAATAGAGCGGTTCCGTGATCGTTTGAATCGGCATGTTCGTACTCCTCTTCGGCGTGGGTTTGCCTGTGGCCCGTTGGGATGAGCGATCATTTCCCAAGTTTAGGTCATAAATCGGACGCCGATCGAGCTGAGAGGGGGAGCGAACGGGCAAGCGGCCTGATCTCGACTGCGTAAATTGCGATCTCCGGGCAATTTGCATCGGATAATCGCGCCGTTCGGCACGTTCGGACCAGGAAAATAAATCCGATCAGGAAATCAGCAACGAGGGGTTAATATGGGCGACCTGGGATGACGATAGCGTGTGATAGCGTTCATCAATGGACGAGTAGGTAATCTCTGCCAGCTGGCGATTCTCTTAGTATGTATGCTATCGAGACGCTGGCGCCGCAAGAGCCGTTTTTAGTTTTATTGTCGAGACATTTGGAGTTCTCACAGATGAAGAGCCGTCTTGTTCTCCCGGCGTTTTTGGTTGTCGCTTCGATCTTTGCCGTCGTTGCTGCCAACGCCGAAGCTGGCCTGTTTGGCCACCACGGTTGCGGATGCGAGCCCACCTGCTGCGCACCGGAACCGACTTGTTGTGCACCCGCCCCTAGCTGCTGCGATCCTTGCGATCCCTGTGGTTGCCGTATGGGCTTGTTTGGCAAACTGCGTGCGAAATTGGCTTCATGTTGCAAGTCGAGCTGCTGCGATTCGGGTTGTGGTTCGTGTGCCGCTGAGCCGACCTGCTGCGCTCCGGAACCGACCTGCTGCGCTCCTGAGCCGACCTGCTGTGCTCCGGAACCGAGCTGCTGCGAACCGTGCTGCAAGAAGCCTTGCTTCCTGAAGCGTCTGCTGAACCACTGCAAGTCGAAGTGCTGCGGTTCGAGCTGCTGCGATGCCGAGCCGACCTGCTGTGCTCCGGAACCGACCTGCTGTGGCTAATTGCCCACAACAGTAGGCCTGACTGATATTTAGAAAGAACCGCTTACCGCTGGTAAGCGGTTCTTTTATTTCTTGCATCCGCCAATACTTCTGGCCGATTCTGTTCTCGTTGATTGACGCGACCGACAAACGGCCGACAATAGACAGCAGCTGGTGATGTCCCCCCTAGCGGTTGGAACCAAGTCATCGCCAGCGTATTCGGTTCGCCAAACTCCTCCTCGTGCTCTTCGTTGGATTGAGAGAAACGCCATGTCTCGGCTTTTTCCTGTCGTACTCTGCTTTGTCGCCTTGGTCAGTTTGGGGCAGGCCTCGATGGTTTGGGGAGAGGGCCCTGATCCGATGATGGCTGACTTTGACGCGTTGCTGGTCGCCGGCGAGTTTCCGCCTGCGATCGATCTGGCCAAGCAAGCCAAAACCGCTGAGCAACGTGATCAAATGTTTGCACGCCTGGCGCGTGCTCAGGCCGCCGGCGGCGCCAAGCAAGCCGCACTCTCCAGTGCGCGCTCGATCGCCAACGATCAATACCGCACCGAAACATTGATCGGGCTAGAGAAGCCGTTAACCGCTCGACCCGGCGCAATGGGGGGCGGCGTTGAGCCTGACTTTGATCAGTTGATTGATTTGATCACCACTACGATCCAGCCTGAGTCTTGGGATTTGCTTGGCGGGCCCGGGGCCATCGCGCCGTTTGAAAGCGGCGTCTATGTAGATTCCAAAGGCACGCTGCAGCGCGCCCAACTGCGAGATCGGTCGGGACGGCTAGAGCTGATTCGCGAAGCGACTTTTGGCAATTCAGGCAACAGCCGCGCTGCGGTCAGCTCGCCGCTTCGCAAGATATCGCTCAACCGCCTAGAGCGTGAAGTTCATCTGCGCATGGCCGCCGGCGAACCCCTGACAGAAGAGATGGTGCGACTCGCCGGCATCTACAAAGTGAAATACGTCCTCGTCTATCCCGAGAGCGGGGACGTAGTGCTTGCTGGGCCTGCCGGAAATTGGGAACCCAACGCCGAGGGACGCATCGTCAGCGTCGAGACGCAGCGTCCCACGTTGCGTTTGGATGATCTGGTCGTCGTGATGCGCAACGCGCAGCGTGATCAAGGGCGGTTTGGCTGCTCGATTACTCCCTACCAAGAACGGCTCGCGGCGACGCAAGAGTTTTTAAAGCAATCGGCCGCGAAAAGTCTCAGCCCGCGTCAGCGCGATAAATGGCTAAACGACTTGCGTCAAACGCTCGGCAAGCAAGAGATCGAAGTTTACGGGGTCGACGCTGATACGCATGTCGCCAGGATCCTGGTCGAAGCCGATTATCACATGAAACGGATCGGCATGGGATTGGAGGCGGGAACGCTCGACGTCCCCAGTTATCTGTCGATGGTCGATGTGGGGCCTGGTGAATCGCCTCCGCCGATGGACGTGCTGCGGTGGTGGTTTGCCCTCAACTACTCGGCCGTGGCAACTACGGACAATCGTGACATCTTTGAAATTCGCGGGCCCGGCGTCCAAGTACTGAGCGAGAACGAGTTGCTGGCCAAAAATGGAGAACGCGTACATACGGGCAAAACCAGCACGCTCAACGAAACCTTCGCCCACAATTTTACCGCACATTATGAGGCGCTGGCGAAAAAGTATCCGGTCTATGCCGAACTGCAAAACGTTTTTGATCTTACGCTAGTCGCCGCGATCATCGAAAAAGAATCACTTGCCGGTCGCGGCGATTGGGGGCGAACCTATTTTGGGGTCGAAGGTCGCTACCGTCCTGAACGACTGTTGGTCGCCAAAGAAGTCGAAACGATCATGAACCACAAAGTGATCGACAACAAGCATATTATCGCCGGCATCAGCGGCGGCGTTCGTGTCGACGCGTCGCAGTTGATGAAAGACGAAAACTTCAAGCTCGACGAATACGGCGTGCTCGACGCCGATCTCAAAGGGAGCGTCGTCCCGCTAAAATTGGCGCCGGAAGCGTGGTGGTGGGACTAGCCGTGTGAAGACATCGCTGCTTATTGCAGCGACTTATGCGACCCATCGCATTGCGGCATTTTGTTGGAGAGCCCGCAAATGCAATCGTGTAGCCCTTTGCCGGCCAAGATTCTTGAAGTGGCTTGCTCAATTCGCGATTCGCGAGTTTTCGCTTGTTTAGCGCCGGAGAAATGAAGGAGATAGCCTCTTCTTCGCCCCGGCGTGAGCGCCTCAAACGCCGTTTTAAGCGTCGGGTTTTCGCGCCATTTTTGCTGCAGTTCGACAGGGATCTCCAGCTCTCGATTCTTGTCGAAATCAACTTTCAGGCCAGCCTTTTCGATTTCGATCGCTTCCTGGATATAGGTTTGCAGGATCGATTTCGCTTGGGTGATCTCACGTACGGCGGTGAACATCATCACCCGCCCCGCACGCGAGTTCTCGCCCGGTTTGGCTAGCACTTGGTGTGGATCTTTGAGCAATGCACCCTTTAGAAAGCTCAGCACGCAGCCTGCTTTCAACTCACCGATGATCAAGACGTTGCTGTTTTGATAGGTGTAACAAGGATTGCCCCATTTAAAGTCCTCGGTCAGCTCACAGGCAAGCAGGATCTTCCGCAATGCCTGAAGTTCACGCGGCCATTGCTTGGCGTTTTTTAGATACTCATCTACTTTAGGATTCATGCGATGATTTCTAAGAGTTGAGGTCCACCATTAACGCCTCTGCAGCGCGGCGGCCTGAAGCCATGGCGCCGTTGATCGACGCGGTGTCGCAATAGTCACCACAGCGGAAGATGCCGGGAGCGATACGCGGGTCTTTCGCCACCGGTTCGAGCGCTGGTGGAGTTTGACGGGGCAATGCGTATTGGATGGGGTAGGTACGCAGATGCCGCCAGTTGTCGACCTGCGAGCCGAACCAGGTACGAAGTTGGTTCAAGACCTCCTCCACTTCCGCTCCACCGAATGCCGTGACAGAGATCAGTGATTGCTCTGCCGGAGCATAATTCTTCGCAACTTGACTAGGGACACACACATTGTTCACCGGTCCACGTCCCTCGCCGTTGAGCAGCAGGATGGGCTCCTCTATCGGTGGCTTATCCGCAGCAAAGTACATGCACACGACGTGATTCGCTTCGCCGGCGAAGTGATTGCCAGTGAGTTGGCTCGCAGTTGGTGCGTCGGTCGCGACAACGATCTGTGGGGCTGTTAACTGCTCACCTGATGAGAGCTCTACTATTCCCTGGCTGACTTTCTTCACGGAAGAGTTCAGTCTTAAAACCCCAGCGGGAAGTCGATCTGCTAATTGTTGCGGAATGGCTTGCATTCCGGCAGCCGGCAATGTGGCGTCACCGTTGCTGAACATCCGAAACACAAAGTCGCATAAACGACGGGAAGTATTCAAATCTTGTTCTAAGAACACGCCCCCCAAGAATGGTCGAAAGAACCGTTCAATGACCAGCGGGGAGAAGCCACGCTCTTGAAGCATCTCGATCGTGGTGATCTCCGGCCGCTCGTAGAGTTGCTCCAGTTCACCCGCTGTAGTGTCGCTACGCAATTTTGCAATCCGCAGCTTGTCAAACATGGATGCTACCGGTGACAGCGCCGTCGCAATGAGATGGCGAGGTCGTCTCCAGGGATCGCTGAAACGTCGAAACGCGCCGTCGTACCAGATTAGGGCTCCTGGCTCAAACCGCTGCAATTGAAGCTCGGCGTAGTTGAGAACGCGCTCGGCCTCTGGATAAGCGGTCAATAAGACTTGAAAGCCCCGGTCAAGCAGAAAACCGTCAACGCGATCGGTCGCAATTCTGCCGCCTGGGGCAGAACTGGATTCGAGCACGAGTAGTTGGAGGCCACGCGATCGAAGTGCTTCCGCACAGGTCAATCCAGCGATGCCGGCTCCCACAATGATGACATCCCACTGCGCCATGCCAATTCTCACAATCCAGAGGTTTCCGGTTCGTCCTTCAATGGCCCAATAATTTCGGAGGTTCCGCCCTCACCGGAAAACATTTTAACAGCTTCATATCGCAGGCGTGCAGCTCAATTGCGTTGACGCGCGTTCTTTGACTTTCCACTAGCTATCCGGGCGATGTAATGCTTGATGCAGTCTACGAAGTTAGACCGGCCGAATCTTGACCGCAGTGCCGTAGGCCAAAACTTCGGTGGAGCCTTGCATGAATTCGGTCGCATCGTAGCGCATTCCGATGATCGCGTCGGCGCCTGCTTCCTGGGCGTGTTGCAGCATTAGCTCATACGCATGCTGCCGCGCCTCTTCGCAGACCGAGACATACTCAGGAATGTTGCCCCCGCCGATCGAGCGCAGCCCGCCGATCAAACCGCGAGCAATCCCGGCGGATCTGACAACAATGCCGCGAATGACGCCGCGATACTCGATGATTTGGTAGCCAGCAATTTCGTTTCCGGTGGTGACGATCATGGTTTGCTTTCGCAGTGGTTTGAATTCGATTGCTGAGATTGGGGAGCGTTTCGCGGCAGACGGCGTTGAGCCTTGCCGAATGTCAGTGAAACCCGATTAAAAGAAGTAAACTAGAACAGTGGGAAATTGCGACTCACTGCTTTGGGAACATCGCATTTCTACTCGACGGGCCGATGCATTTCAACTTCGTGCAATGTATCGAACAGGTCGCTTTCGCACCAATTGGCGATTTGCTCATCCACGACCTTAAATCTCAGTCGTAAGAACAGATCCACATTGCCTGTCTCTCGAATCGTGAACAATCCGAGCGCCGGGCAATTTCGCTGTATTGCTACCTGCTCCGCATAGTCCAGCAGAGCCGATGCAACACCGCGCCGGCGGAATGAAGGCAGCACGCCAAGACCGGTTATCCGCAGGAGCTTACCCTCGGAATAAAAACCGATGACGCCGACGTTAATTCCGGCGATCAACGCGATCGCATTGATTTGATCCCTTTCCGGCGGAGTTGAATTCGCGAGGACTTCCGCGAAGGGAGAGTAGATTTCTCGTAAAGATGCGAAGGATTCTGCTCGCATCGATCGTACCTGTTGTTGCTCTGTGGCTGGCGCGATGCGGATAGAAATCAAAAGAAGACTCTCCTAAAGGTTCATCTCTCTATCGTCTCACACCGCTTCCGGCACAAACTTCTCTGCAATATTTCCACAAAATCGCAGCTCAAACGTATTCCGCCGCGATCCTTCCATTGCAAACAGCACGCCCACTTCTGGATGCCGCTCGCAGTACGCATCCGTCTTGTCAGGCCCCATCACAAAGCAGGCGGTTGATAGGGCGTCGGACTCGGTAGCGGTGGGGGCGACAATCGTGACCGACAACACGCCTTCGGCAGGGCGGCCAGTGCGTGGGTCGAGGACGTGTCCGTAGCGACGGCCTCCTTCGATGAAGGTTTGGTACGCGGCGCCGGAGGTTCCGAGGGCTTCGTTTTGCAGCACCACTTCGCCGATTCGTTTGCCGGGCAGAAAGGGATGCGGCACGCCGACGCGCCAGCCGACGGCGCCATCGCCCAGTAGTCGCGACCCGCGACCCAGCACGCTGCTGGTGCCGCCGTGAAATAGAAAATTGTCGACTCCTTGGGCGACCAGGAACTCGCTGATCCGATCAAGCGCGTACCCTTTGCCGATTCCGCCGAGATTGATTTCCATCTCGGGCCGCTGGTAAAAGACCGAGTGGTTATCGGCGTTGAGCGTTAAGTACTGACTGCCAACTTTGGCTAGCGCCGCCGCAAGTTCGGTTTCGTCCGGCACGCGTCCTTTGCGCTGATAGAAGCCCCAGATTTTGGCGAGTGGGCCGGCGGTCACATCGAAGGCGCCTTCGGTCTCGGTATATATTTCTTGAGCTTGAACGAGCAGGCCAAAGAATCCTCGCTCGATCGGGATCGGTGCAAAATCGGCGGCGGCGTTGAGTCGCGATGCTTCGCTGTGCGAACGATAAATCGACAACTGGTCTTCGTATTCCTCTAGTTTGTCGAGCGCCGCGACCGCCGCTTCGGCGCCAAGTCGGTGTTGGCCGGCGTTCAAATAAATCGCAAACGAGCAGGCCATCGCGTCGCGACTGACTTCGACCAGATAACTGGACTGGTCTTCTGCGGCTTCCGCAGATTCGACGTTTTCGCTGGCTGTAGCTCCTTCGCCAGCGTGGCGAGCGGCCGGTTTTAGTGATTTTGGGGGCGGCAACGGTTCGGAGGTCAGCTCGTGAAGGGCGTCAACGGCTGATTTTCCCCGTAAAAAGTCACGGCGGTTCGATTTGCGAGAATTCATTCAGAGCTGTTTTACGTCGGATTGCTTGCCGAAAACTGTTTCTTCGTCGATACTTCGATTATAGCGCTCTCGGTCGGCGAAAGCGGAGTTGCCAGCGAATAAATGGTCCCAGGTCCCAATTTCGCCACAGAATTGGGGCCTGGGACCATTTATTCGCAAAGCATTTGTCGCTGACCCTTTGGCCTGCTTCTTGTGAAAAGGATCTCTCTCGTTATGCGTATCGCCCGTTTGCTGGCTCTGTTGCTTTCGATCTCTGCGGTTGGTTTGGCTGCTGCGCAACAACCGCAGCGGCGCGCGAAGCTGCCGGACAATTTTGACAATACAGGCGCCTCCTTCATTTTTTCCCGGGATGTCTTTGGCGAATTGTTAGCAGGGCAGCGTCCCGCGGCGCTCAGTCAAAAAGCGGCGCCAGCGATGGTTGCTTCAGGAGGAGGCATGTCTGGCGGCGGGATGTCGCCGCCAGCAGGCGCAGCGGCATCCAATGGAAGCGGCAAGGATTGGAGCTTTATCACGCCGGAAGTGATTCAGGACGAAGTCAAGCAATTGAATCTAGAGCTGGCTCCGATCGCGATGAACATTCGTGAGTTCAAAGGAGGTGGATACGCCATTTGCCGTCGGAACTTTACCGAATTGGCGATGTTGTTTGAGATCATCAACGAAACGTCGCAAGATGTTCGCTGGAAGGAATCCTCGCTCGGTGCGCGTGACGCTTTTTGGAAAACAGCCGACGTCTGCAAAGTAGGAACCGATCAATCATTCGCCGCAGTCAAGCAGCGCTCAACGGACCTCGACGACATGGTGCGCGGCAGTTCGCCTGCTTTTAGTGAAGGAGATCCCGAGGCGACATGGGACACCATCGCGGATCGTCCTCCGCTGATGCAGCGACTTGATATTGGCTTTGAAAAGAAGTTGAAAAAGTGGGTCGCCAACGAAGCTGAATTTCGCAGCAATAAAGCCGAGATCCTGCACGAAGCCCAAATCATCGCCGCGATCGCTCAAGCGATCAAGCAAGAAGGTTTTGATTACTATGACGATGACGACTATCTCGGCTTCTGCGACAAGATGCAGACCGCAGCCCTCGACATGGTCAAAGCCGTCAAGAATGATGACCCAGCGCTGGCTCGCGAAGCTGGCGGCGCAATCGCCGCTTCTTGTTCGGATTGCCACGGCAACTATCGGTAATATGCGAAGCGGCATGGGACGCAGCAACAGCCCAAGAAGCGATTTCAGGGCGGCGCAGTTGGCGAAACCGAAAGAGTCAATCATCGCTTTGCAAGCCGCTGGCTGATAGGCGCCCAAGAAAACGGTGATCGGCTTACGGCTTAGCGAAGCGGGGTAATAAGATGATCTCGTCTTCTCCGCTTCCATCGACTGCGGCGACAACGATGCGTTGCGGTTCGATCCGAATCTGATACGGCGCGCCAGTTAAATCATTGATCGGCGGCGATTGCGGCGGCTCTTCGCCCAGCGCCAGTTGCAAGGCCAAGTTCCAGGCGGTCGCCAGCGCTTGGTCGCGGGCCGCGATTCGTTGCTGTTGGGCGATGTCGACTAACAGCCATTGGGCGGCGACCGGCGGGTAGTCGTTGGTTCCCTCCAGCGCGGCCAGTTGAGTATGAAGGTGCGACAGCAGTTCGGTCCGTTGATGAAACGGAAGCTGAGCTGCTTCGATGATCTCGTGCATCTGTTGCAGGTAGACCGCTTCGTCGAAGTTGAGATTGCGGGAGACGGCTCGAACCGTTGCATCTAATTCGTTTTCGGCCTTCAGTCGCTGGTAATCTTCGCGGGGCAATGTCGAGAGGAACTGGCCGTCACGAATCATTTCATATTGATGCAAGCCGCAGGCTCGATCGGCGATCCAAGCGTCAGCGTCAGCGGGCCAAGCCTGAACATGGCCGGCAAGCGTTTTGGCGATGGTCGAAAGTTGCTCGCGAGTGACAGCGCTTTGCTTTGCTAACGCAGCGGCAGCCGGAAACGCTGCTTGACGCAACTCGGCGGCGATGCGGCGCGCATAGACGTGATTCACTTGGCCGAGTCGCGACGCCAGTTCCAAGGCAAATGCGATGTGTTCGGCGGCTGCGTCCAAGTCTTGATCAGCAATCGCGACGGCTGCAGAGAAAATTTCTAGCCGCGCCGCTACTCGGGTACACTCGACAAAATGAACGTCGGCCAAGTAGCCGGCAGTCGGTTGCCAGAAGTATTTCCACTGCTGCATCCGTAGTGCAGCGCGACCTCGATCAAGTTTGTCTTGATGACGCACGATGTAAGCGTTGATTTTCTCCAGCGTCAGCGGCGCGTATTGAAAGTCTTGGTTGGGGAGCCAGGCATTGGTGGTGTCGACCATCTGGTCGGCGATGGGGCCGGGATAGATCTTCATCAGCGCGACGACGCCGTTACTAGCTGGATCGAGTCCGGTGGTGATCGCTGCTTCTAGACCTTGTGGCGATTGGCCGGCGCCGATGATCGGGTCAAGCAGGCGCGTTAACTCAGGGTGGTTCACTTGACGCGTCAACGTTAGCCGGCCATAGTCGCCCGGTTTGTTCGGGTCGTGCACCAGCGGCTTTTCGCCGCAGCCGAAGAGCAACGCAGCGATGCAGCAGAAGTGGACAAAGGTAGTGAGCCGGACGAACATCGATCAGCGAACGCCAGTCGGGGAAGGCGAAACTTTTAGGGACACTGCGCTGATCGTAACAAAAGGGGCTTATAAAAGCTCGACCAATTCGGCCAACCCGGCTTCGACCAATTCGGGGCCGGTGACAAACTTGCCGGGGTGGGTCCAACGATTGATCAGCTCTTCGTCAACGCCAAACAGCTTTGCTAGCAGTACATCCATTTCTTCGTGCAAGAACTTGTAGTGTCGGACCCATTCGCGCGCTTCGGCCAGCGGGATGTTCTCTTCGCTTTGCCAACGCATCGGATGAAACAAAAGGACGCTCCAGCGCGTGACGTACCGCTGGTTGCACGCGGCGAAAGGCCAGAGCGCGGCGGAGGAGCATTCGCCGATGACGATGCCGGTCGCATTGAGCCGACGCAACTTGATTAACGAAACGAGCGCCGAAGCCGCGTACGAACTGCCGCCAGGCGAGTCGAAATAGAGAGTGCATTCTCCATCTTCCGGCACGGCGAGCAGCTTCTCGTAAAGGTCAGACATATCTTCGCCCAACTCGCCCGAGATCGCGATTTCGTACTTTTCTGGCTCTTGGTTCTCTTCCTCGTCGTGATTCACGCGGCGTTCTCACTTGAAAATAAGGGGGCAAGACTGCAATTCGGCAATCTACTCACAAATCGGTTCAGCGGGAATCGGGCCGAAATCGTCCCCAGGGGAGGCGAACCCCCTGCGTTGCATTGTATGATAAAGAGAGGGCTGAACGCTGCGGCGACGAGAATCTCAGCCTGCAAATTTACTCACTCACCAAGATCCTACGAGAGGTTATCCATGCGACAAAATCACATTCTAGCCGCATTTGTTGCGGCGATCGCGTTTGGCAGCGCTGCCTATGCTGCAGAACCAGCGAAGTTGGAACTATCGGACGGCAAGATGTCGCTAGTCGCTCCTGAAAGCTGGAAAAAAGTAGAGCCGGCAGTCCGGATCATTGATTTTGAATTTGCAGCGCCAGCCGCCGCTGAAGGGGGCGAAGCGGGACGCATTACCATTATGGGTGCTGGCGGAAGCGTCGAAGCGAACGTGGATCGTTGGGTTGGTCAGTTCGCCGGCGCCGTCAAACAACCAATGAAAGAAGAAAAGGTCGCCGGCCAAACGGTCTATCTGGTCGACATTTCAGGCGATTTCCGTGATCAACGCGGCCCATTTGCTCAGGCGGAAGTCAAAAAAGACTATCGCATGCTAGGGGCGATCATCAAGAGCGAAAAGGCAGGACAGTATTTCATCAAGTTCACCGGCCCCAAAGCGACGGTGGACCACAATGAAAAAGCGTTCAAAGCGATGGTCGACAGTCTGGAAGTAAAGTAGCGCCGCAGCGGACTCTATGCGAGCGAAACGAACGGACGAGAAATCGTCCGTTTTTTTGTCGCCATGCTAACTGAAAAAGAATTCACCCTGCGATTGGCCGTGGCCCTCCTTTTGCTTAGTCGAGAGCTATATTAGTTTGGTCAATTCAAGCGGACCGGGCTGATTGTAAGTAATTTGACGACAGAAGCGATAAAAACGCTGGTTTTCAGCGCTTCAGAAATCGGCGAGGCGAATCGATGAAGGTTGAACAGTTTCTCGAACATCACGGCATCCACTCGAACCCGTTTGCCGTCGAAGACGCGCAAACCGACACGGTGTTTAAAAGCCGCTGTATCGACAGCACCTATCACCCGGCCTGGCAAAAGGTGTACGGCGATCCCCGCGATCCCTCTACCTCGATCGTGTTTGGTGAAAAAGGCGCCGGCAAAACTGCGATGCGTTTGCAGATTGTCGAGCATGTCGCCAAACACAACGTCGATCACCCTGAATCACGCGTCTACATCATCGAATACGATGACTTCAATCCCTATCTCGATCGCTTCCGAGATCGGATGTACGGCCGCAATCGTTATCCAGAAAAAGCGCTGAAGCAGTGGAAACTGTGGGATCATATGGACTCGATCCTGTCGATCGGCGTCACTCAGTTGACCGATCAGATCCTGCAAACACGCAACGCCAAGCCGTCAGCTTGCAAAATCGAGCCGAGCGAAGCGAGCAAGCTAGATCGTAGCCAGGCCCGCGATCTGCTGCTGTTGGCCGCTTGTTACGATCAATCAACCGCCGAGACCTTCAAAGAACGTTGGCAGCATCTGCGCAGCAAGCTGCGGTTCTGGAATCCCAAAGCTTGGTGGCAATTTGCGGTTGGCGTCGGTATGACCCTCGTTACCATCGGGCTGCTGTTTCTGCTCATTTCGGGTGGATCGCAGGGGGTTCAGCCCCCCTGGTGGCTGATGCTGTTGATCTTTGTCGCCGGCTGGTCTCCTTGGCTCTGGAAAGCGTTGCGCGCTACCTGGAAAGCATGGGGAATCGTCAATCATGTCCGTACCGGCAATCGCGAGGTTTTCTCGCTCAGCCGGCTGTTGATGAACTTCACGCTCCCCGAATTGTCGTCGCAACCGCTCCCCACGCATGATCGAACCGACGATCGCTATGAGATGCTGGACAAGTTTTTTGGCGTGTTGCGTTCGCTTGGTTGCACCGGAATTGTGGTCATTGTTGACCGCGTTGACGAGCCGCATCTGATCAATGGTTCGCCCGAACTGATGAGATTGTTGCTCTGGCCGATGCTGGATAATAAGTTTTTAAAACAGCCAGGCATCGGCTTCAAATTGCTGCTGCCGATCGAATTGACCCAGTTTGTTGATCGGGAGACAAAAGAATTTTATCAGCGAGCCCGACTCGACAAGCAAAATATGATTCCGTCTTTGCAGTGGTCGAGCGAAGCGTTGCAGGATGTGGCCAACGCGCGTTTAGCGGCGGTCTCTGACAAAACGCCAGCGCCTACTTTGCGCGATCTGGTCGATGACTCGGTCTCGGATCAGCGTCTGCTCGAAGCGCTTCGTTCGTTGCGTGTTCCACGGCATCTGTTCAAGTTCCTCTATCGGTTGATGGTGGCTCATGCCAACGCCTATACGGATCAATCACCGGTCTGGCGCGTCTCGAGCCAAACCTTTGATTCGACGCTAGCAGTCTATCAACGCGAACAAGACGCGTTCGATCGCGGCTTGGGGGCTGGCTAGCAGTGCGCTCTTGAAGAGAAGGTCAGCGATTGACATTGACTCGGATCGCCGGCTTTGCAAGATTACGCCTGCGAAGTGCACCTTCGTGCGATGCTGCGGAATTCCAAGGAAGGAAGAGAATCCATGCTTTTACAACGATCCCTGTTGTTGCTGTCGGCGGCTCTATTGCTGGTAGGTTGTAACAACCAAAAACCCGCTTCTACCGCGGAAAATAGCGACGAAAACATCGAAGTAAGCTCGATTCAAGATCCGCTTGCGATCGCTTCGGTCGATCCAAAAACCGCAGTCGAATCCTTTCTCGCGGCGCTCCGTGATGGCAACAAAGAATTGACGTCAAAACTGTTGACGCAAAAAGCACGCGACGAAACGAGCAAGCACAATCTCGCTATCGATCCGGTTGGCGCTGTGGGCGCAAAGTTTGAAGTAGGTGAGACGATCTATATCACGTCCGAAAAGCGTGGGGCTCACGTCGAAAGTCATTGGTTTGACGTTGACCCGCAAGGCAAAGCGGTCTCGTACGAAATTGTCTGGATCATGCGCCGCGAAGCAGGCGGCTGGCGCGTCGCCGGCATGGCGACCGAGTTGTTCGCTGGCGAGCCGCCGTTGGTGTTGCCATTTGAAAATCCCCAGGAAATGTTCCAAGCCCAAAAGCTGGCCGAGCGCGAAATTCAGCGTCGCGGCGGAAATACTTCCCCCGAAGTTATGCCGGCCAGTCACACCGCTCGACCGGGCGAAGGGGCTGGTAGCCAATATTTCCAACGATAGTAATAAGGGGGGAGGCGGTAATTTGCCGCTCCAATCGATCCATAAGGGTGCTAGCAGGCCAAAGTCCTCGTTTTCGAGGGCTTTTTTTGTGCGCTTGTAGGGGTTAAAACATGCCTATCCGGCAAATGTTCATAATCTTACGTGCATGCCTTAATTTTTCTAAATTCCGGCTTGGCTGGTTGACTTCGCTTCTGGAGTTGATAATTTAACGACCTATGCTACGTAGTGCATGCGACCTGCGTATTCGGCAAACTTTATCACAGGATGTTCGCTGAATAAGCAGTCGCGGATTGTGGCCGCGGTCGTTATCCATGCCCTCGCAGAGGGCACGACGTACGGCTCTTGAGTTGTGGCGTGATGGTTCCCCCCTTACGCTTCAAATACAGTAGAGTTTCTTGGAGGATTCTGACATGAATCGCATTTTTGGACTTGGCATCGCGATCTTCTTCGCGATCGTCGGAATTTCCTTGGTCGGTGGTGAGCGTGAGGCGACCGCCGCCTGGGGTTGCAATGGTTGCAGTGAAGCTCCGGCTTGCTGTGGCGTAAAGAGCTGCTGTGGCCTGTTTGGTCATCGTTGCCGTGAGAAATGTAGCGGCTTGTTCGCTCATCGTGATCGTTGCTGTGGCCTGTTCGGTCATCGCTGCAAGACCAGCTGCTCGGCCGAGCCGACCTGCTGCGCCCCGGAACCGACCTGCTGTGCGCCGGAACCGGCTTGCGCTCCGGAACCGACCTGCTGCGCCCCGGAACCGAGCTGTGCTGCTCCCGAAGCTCCGGCCGCTCCGGCCGAAGTTAGCCCGAGCGACGAAGCTCCGGCCCCGCCGGCCGAAGCCAGCATTCGCATGCCGGTTCGCGTTCACACCGTCAGCTTCCGTCGCTAGTCGACATGGGGAAATGTGGATGACGGTTGCCCTGTGACAACCAGCGCCGCACGACCCTAAGAGGCAGATAATGATCGGGCTCCCAACTTGGGAGTCCGATTTTTTTATGCGCTTACCCAATTTATCACGGCAGACGTTTGATTAGACTAGAAGACGTTGTATGTTTTCCTGTTTCCCTAGATTATCGCAAATGACGTCCAACCAACCGACGACACCCGACCCGCTGCCGCTTTCCAGCAATACTCGATCGATCCTCTCGCTCGCGTTGATTGCCTATCTGTTTGGATTGTGGGTTTTGCTCAGTTGTCCGCTAGGCAACGAATACATGTCGGGTCTGCACATGCGGCTCGGGGGGCTCTTTCAAGCAGTCATGGGCGAATCGCTCGCGATCAGCGTGACTGGATCTCCGTATTACATTCATAGCGGCGAACCCTACAGCGACGATCATCTGCTACAGCTTGAATTAACCGAGGGAGTGGGGGCCGGTGAGACTGTATCGTTCAACGATCAGTTTGCCGATGGCTCGCAAGCCCAGCAGCGCCTGCGGATGTTAGCGATCTATATCGCGCTGCAAGTTCGCCTTGGCGAAGATGCGGCGCCGGCTCAATTCGCCACCTCTTTGGCAGCCAAAGCATTTCAAGAGACCGGCGCCACGCGCGGCGTCTTTCGGCTTCGCCGGCATATGTTTCAACCGATGGAATTGGGAGTTGATGGGGCCAAAGACCACAACAACCCCGGCTATTTCGAGACGACCTATGAGGCCGACGTTTGGC
Organism: Blastopirellula sp. SH421; assembly: GCF_057808535.1. NCBI lineage: Bacteria > Pseudomonadati > Planctomycetota > Planctomycetia > Pirellulales > Pirellulaceae > Blastopirellula > Blastopirellula sp. SH421. Next base: position 4,951,174 of record NZ_CM173712.1, on the reverse strand, counting down.
TTGATCGAGATGGTCAAGTTCGAGTTCTGAAACGTTCGTCGCTGGAACATGTTGCGCCTGCTGTGGGGAGCCAATCGTGATCGTCGCTATCCAAGAATATTTCGCTGATCTTTCGCGCTGCGTTACTGAGGCCTGGACCCAGTTCTGGTTTCGCGCTACTGACGCCAAATCGTTAAGCTTGCTCCGCATCGGCATTGCCTGCATCGCGCTGTTGTACGTGCTTGGCTACACGGCCGATTTGACGTTTTGGTTCGCCGCCGACGGCGTTTTGCCGGTTGCCCGCGTCTATGAGATCACCGGCATCACCGACCCCGAGGTGAACGCTTCTTATTGGTCGTTGCTTTATTATTTTCAAGATTCGACCGATCTGTGGATGCTGCACGCGTTCACGATCACCATGTTGATCGCGCTGGCAGCGGGACTTTTTTCGCGGGTCACTTCGATTGTGTCATTTCTGTTGGTCTTGTCATACGCTCAGCGTTCGCCGATCGTGCTCACGGGATTGATCGAACCGCTCCTTTGTCCGCTGCTGCTTTATCTCTGTCTGGCTCCGTGCGGCGCGCATTACTCGGTTGATCACCTGCTGCGTCAACGCAAAGGGAAGCCGGCGATCGGCAAAACTTACTCGGCCAATATCGCGATTCGTTTGATCCAAGTTCATGTCTCGATGTTTTTCGTGATGATGGCGCTTAGCAAGTTAGGCGCGAGCTACATCTGGTGGAACGGCGCAGCCATGTGGAACGTGCTCGCTCGGCCTGATTCTCCGCTGGTTGATTTCAAGTTCCTCCGCGATTATCCGCTGGTCGTGTATGCTTGGACGCATATGATCGTGTTGTTTGAACTCGCCTATCCCGTTGCGATTTGGGTCCGACCACTTCGCCCGTTGATGATCGCAGTATCCTTTCCGGTCTGGATATCGTACGCTTTAGCAAGCGGAAATTGGCTGTTTGCGTTGCTCATGCTGGTCTTAAACCTCGCGTTTTTCACCCCGCTGGTCGTGCGGCCGAAATCGGCAGTCGCCACCGCGGACAACAAAGCGACAGCGGACGCTGATCGAATTCCCGCCTCCGTTTAACTGCATGTCGAGAGCCCGTCGCGCTTGGACTCTTAACTGCCAGTCTCGCCCAAAAACTTGCCGGTAAGGAGAACTGCCCAGTGAACGATTTCACGCTGAATCGCCGTCAATGGATCGCCGCGTCAACTGCCATCGCCGCTTCCGCTGCTTGGGGCGCACCGCATGTCGCATCCTCCGCCGAGCCAATCGCCAATCGCACTGCGCCGCTGTTCAAGTTGAGCCTGGCCGCCTATAGCTATCGCAAGCTGTTGCAAGGGGATAAACCACAATTAACGATCGCCGATTTCATTGATGACTGCGCCAAAATGCAGTTGGATGGAACCGAGTTGACGTCGTACTACTTTCCGCCGAATGTTTCTCCCACTCAATTGCGCCAATACAAGCATCAGGCCTTTTTGCAAGGGATGAGCATCAGCGGCACCGCGGTCGGCAATGACTTTGGGCATCCAGCCGGCGCCGAGCGCGACAAGCAAATTGCTGACCTCAAAATGTGGATCGATAACGCCGCGATTCTGTCAGCGCCGGTGATTCGCATTTTTGCCGGCCATGTGAAAAAAGGGGTTTCGCCTGACGAGTCGCATCGGTTGATGGTCGAAGGAATGCAGGCAGCTTGCGACTATGCCGCCCAACAAGGGATCTTTCTCGCGCTCGAAAACCACGGCGGCCCAACAGCGACCGTCGAAGGCTTATTGAAGCTAGTCAAAGCGGTCGACAGCCCCTGGTTTGGCGTGAATTTAGACACCGGCAACTTCCACGGCGACGACATCTACGGTGATCTCGCCAAGGTTGCTCCCTATGCGTTGAATGTGCAAGTCAAAGTGGTCGTATCCGGGCCGGACGGCAAAAAGGTCCCGACCGATTTTGACCGGATCGCGAAAATCTTGCGTGACGCTAACTATCGCGGCTTCGTCGTCTTGGAATACGAAGAAAACGAAGATCCCCGCATTGAGTGCCCGAAGTATATCGAGCAACTCCGCGCCGCGCTTGCCTAAGCAATCGGGGATAACAGCGAAAAGCCGAAGCTCCTATCGCCCGAGCAGCTTTTGCATCTCGGCCCAACTCCGCGTATTGGCGACATCAGCTTTGGTCAATCCGCCGCGTCGGGCTTGTAAGATTCCGTAGCGGGCATAGGCCAGGCCTTCGGTTCGATGCGCGTCGGTATTGATTACAATCGGAATCCCACGCTGCTTGGCGGCAGCGCAGTAAATGTCGTTTAAGTCCAACCGCTTGGGCGCCGCGTTCAACTCTAGAAATTTCTGGTTGGCGAGCGCCGCCTGAAAGACCGCTTCCAAGTCAACCTCGTACGGCGGGCGATTGTTGATCAATCGCCCGGTCGGATGCGCGATCATGCAGACATGCGGGTTCTCCAGCGCTCCGACAATCCGGTCAGTGATCTGCTGTTTCGATTGATTTTGTCCATAGTGGACGCTGCCGATCACCCAGTCAGCTTGAGCCAACACTTGGTCAGGCAAGTCCATCCCTCCCGCTTCAAGGATGTCGCACTCGATACCTTTAAGAACCAAAAAGTCATCGTCGATCGACTCGCGAAATTCGTCGATTCGCTTCCATTGTTCTAGCAATCGCTCGCTGTTCAGGCCGTTGGCCATCGAAACTCGCTGAGAGTGATCGGTAATCGCGATATATTTCAATCCTTTTTCGCGGGCTGCGGCGACCATTTCTGCGAGCGAGTTTTGGCCGTCACTGGCATGCGTATGCATGTGCAAGTCACCCTGCAAATCACTTTCGACAATCAGCTGAGGCAGTTTGTCCGCCTCGGCCCAGCGAAATTCTTCTCGGTTTTCTCGTAGCTCTGGCGGAAAGCAGGGAAGGTCGAGCGCAGCGTAAACGTCAGCTTCTTCGGCGCCAACTAGATACGTCTCGTCTCCATTTTCCTCGACCTGAAAGACGCCCCATTCGCTGACCTTCATTCCCTTTTGTTTGGCGATGCTGCGCACGTGAACATTGTGCTCTTTCGATCCGGTGAAATATTGAAGCGCGGCGCCAAACGACTCTTCAGGCACAACTCGCAAATCTACTTGCAGACCCGTTTCGAGCCGGACTGACATTTTGGTCTCACCACGGGCCAGCGTCTCTTCGACCAACGGAAATTCGGCGAACCGATCCATCACCTCTTTTGCATCGGTCGAGACGGTCAAAATATCGATATCGCCGATTGTTTCTTTCCCGCGGCGATAACTGCCGGCAGGTTCGATCCGTTGGATGCTTCCGCATGTTTTAAAATGAGCCAACAGGTCCTGCACCACATGATCGGCCTTCGACCAATAGGTGCGATCGTCGGCAGCGGCGGCAATCTTGATCCCCTTCAAGATCGTTTCCTCGGTTTTAGCGCCAAACCCTTTCAACTCTTTAACGCGGTGCTCCTGACACGCCGCCTTTAACTGATCTAGATCAGTGATCCCCAGTTCTTTGTGCAATACGGCCGCCTTTTTTGGACCGAGACCAGGGATCCGCAAGATCGCCAAGACCGTCGCCGGCACCTTCTTGAGCAGGTCATCCAGTTGCGGCAATTGGCCGGTGTTGATCATGACGACGATCTTCTTCGCCAAATCGTCGCCAATACCGTCGAGTTCGGTCAGATCGCGCTGTTGCTCAACCATCGTCGCCAGCGGTTCGCCCAAATCCTGGATCGTACGCGCGGCGTTACGATAGGCTCGCACGCGAAACGAATTGGCTCCGTCGAACTCCAGAAGATCAGCAAGAGTCTCAAAACGGTTGGCGATTTGTTCGTTGGTCATCGGCTGGTTCCTCAAGCAGTAAAAGTGGGGGCCATGGTGCGGACAATTCACCTTGCACGATGGCTTGCAAGTCTTATCGTACTACCGATGGTTCGCACTGCGGACCCTACATCCAGACCGAAATCCCTTGGCAAGTTTCACGGAATGAAAATTTGCAAAAAAAAAAGAGGCCTGACGATTGTCAGGCCTCTTGGATCATGTTGTCTGTAGTAGCAAATTAGCGGCCGATTTGGTGCCAACTGCTTTTTTTGGCGGGGATCGAAACGGTGGGTATTTCATGGCTGACTTCGCGGGCCTTGGGAGTAGCGACTTTGTCCCAGGCGATCGGCACAATTTTGGCTGTCGGCAACAGGGCAGATTTGTCGTGCGGATTGAGCAGAGCTGGCGCCGGCGATGGGTTGGGCGTGTCGGTGCGCGTCGGGTAGTAATCAGGATCCGGGATTGGTTTGATCAACGGATTGAGTTGCGGACGTGCGACGCTGCTGGGAGCCGAGGATGGAGCCTGAGTCGTTTGTGACGACGAAGGAGCGTACGGCGTGAACGGGGCCTGCATCGGGCTGGTTGTAGGTGTACTGGGATTTGCTGTACTGGGCGAGGTCAACGCGGGAGCTGTCATCATCGCGGCGCCAGAGCCGATTGATGGCGTAGTGGTGCTTGGTTGCGGGTTGCTTGGCTGTGACGTGGTTGGTTGGGGCGATGGATTAATAATGGTAGCGCCAGGCGTGGGACGAAGCACCGAGTTTCCTTCGGGCGCTACACGCATGGTGTTTTGGCCGCCGTAGTTGGGCTGGGTCGCTTCGCCAGGGCGGAGCGTCGGCGGTTGATCGGCCGGTGTTCCGCCGGGATAGGGCGTTCCGCCTTGTTGAGGTCCGTTTTGCATCGGCGTCGCGCCTTGGTAGGGAGCGACGTTGTACTGCGAGTTGGGCATCGGCTGAGCCGCGCCTTGCGGATAGGTTGCCGGCGGATTGACCATCGAGCTGACTCCGCCTCCTTGAGCCGGAACCCATTGTCCCGGCTGGCCGGGATATTGTTGCATCGGCGCCGCTTCTCCTTGCGGATAGTAAGGGGCCGCAGCAGCACCAGGCGCGCCGTTGCAGTTGTTGCACGAGCCCATGACCGCCGGAGCGCCCACCTGCGGAGCGGCTTGCATGTATCCGACCGTCGCGCAGCTATTGACCTGCGTCTGGACGTTTTGGATCACCGGCTTGTAGGTGGTGTAGGGAACGCGTTCGGTTTCCCAGCGATAGGTGGTGCAGCCATTGTAAGCCAAGGTCGGCACGTTGCTGCCAGGCAGATAGACCGTGGTCGGTTGATAGACGGTCACCGGAATCGGTTTGTAGGTCGTTTGGTACTGCGTCTCGGGGATGTATCGCACCGAGGTCTGGTTTTGGAAGACCGGCGCACAACTCATCGGAGCCGCAGGCTGAACGTAGTTCACCTGGTAGGGCTGCGGAGGCCCGGCCGGCATGTATCCGGCGACTACTGGTTGTGGCGCTTCTTTTTTGCCACACAGCCAATCGGTCAACCAGCAATCGGCTTTGGCGGTGTCGCCAAACGACATCATCAATATCAGGGCCAGGATGGGGGCGCGCGACATAGGAATGCCTTTTCTCTCTCGCTCAAATCTTGTCGCGGATCCATCGCGTTTGCTCGGGGCAGGTCCTTGCCGCTCCGCTCGTCCGAAAAGACGATTTAAGGAAGGGTAGATCAGAAACATAAGCCAGAGCAGGAATTACAGCCGAAAATCTGCAGAAAGTCGCTGCTTGCTGGGCGGTCGCACGGCAGGGAGAAGCGGCGCCGAATAACGAGTAACGTGCGATGACACAAACTTTAGCGATCGTAGAAAATCAGCGGGGATAATTTGCATCGTCGGCAGCCTGATCGCGCAATTTTCGGCGCGATTCGTACAAGTGATACAACTGGAACAGGGTCTCACGCAGGTCAGCTGCGTTGCTTTCGCACATCATCCGCGCGTCATCCGCCGTGACCAGTTTGTCGCACTGCAACTGCAAAAGCTCGGTGAGCTGAACCGCCACAGCGGCGGTCGGTTGGGTGGTGAAGACAACCGGCAATCCGAGTGGTGCGTGACAGGTCGCCAATACTCGTCGGTGGGGCGAGGCGCATCTCCACAGCAGCCAACTGCGTGCTGGCCAGGGCAGCTGTTCGATCCCGTCGATGACCAAGATTTCAGATTGCTGCGGCAGTCGCAGCTTGCCTGACTGCTGGCCACCGGCGTGAAGCGTGACACGAACCTCGGTCAGTCCCTGCGCTGGCCAAAGGGGAGAGAGGGTTTCTAGCAGCGTTGATTTGCCAGAGCCGTGCGGGCCGACAATGGCGCCGCGCCAGTTCAAGCTGCGCAACCGGTCGATGATCTGGTTTGCCGAGTCTGGGGGAGAAAACTGAAACGGAATCGCTCCGGGACGAACCTGCCGACTTGCAAATGGGTTCGTACTAACCACGAGCGCCCCCCAAGCCGTCGCCAGCGCCCAGCGGTGGTTCGCCGCCGGCTTGGCTGAGCTCGAACTCTAACTCTTCGACCAAGTCGCGCCCCCGACCGACGAAGACCCGAACACGCACGACCCAATGGATTTTGACGATTTTGCCGGCGTAGGACAAAGGGCTGCGCGGAAGGCGAGTTTTGAGAGACTGCGGTCGAGAAAGGTCGCCATCGGCTTCGTCGCCGGGAATGAGCCGCACAAATTCGTGGGCCGACATATCTTCTTCGCCGGTTCCTTCGGTATGCCACAAGACCGAGGCTTCGATCACTTGAATATTGTTGGCAGGGAGATTGCTGATTTCAAACCGCGCAACAAGCTCGTCGTCAGCCGCGTACTGACGCGTCGGTCGATCGAGCGAAATCGAGATGTGCGGCTGATCGGTCATGCGTTCAACTTTACCACCGGATAGACGACGATCGGAAAGCTGCGGCGCTGGTTGCCAGCGCCTTTGACTTCGAGGTCGACGATCAGTTTCCAGTGGACGGCGTTGTGACTGGACTTGAACGAGTGCATCGCCGTGAGCGGAATCTGAAAGTGTAGCAGCTCTTCAAACGGCTTCCCGGGGCGAATCACCAAGCCGCGAAAGTTGGCGACCTCGGCGTCAAAGACTTTGGCGACTTCAGTTCGGACGTCGGTTCCATGCAGGAACGTCGCTTCTTCTTCGCAGATGAGTGTGACGCGCAGCTTTTTGACATGCATCCGGCCGGCTTGGGAAAGATGCAACTTGTAGTCGCGTCCCGGCAGCAGCGGGTGATTGGAGATCTCGATATAGGTCGGGCCAACGCGCGTATGCAGAGCGATCTGGCGTAAGAAATGATAGCCCGACCAAATGCCGACGGCGACCGAGGCCAGGGTAAGCGCCAACAACAGCCAATTGGGTGCGCCCCGTTCAAGATCGGCGATTGCGGCGAGGGCGAAGACCGCGGTCATCCCAGACCAAATCAAGCTGAACAGCAGTGTTGCAAACAGCCACCAGGCCGGCGAGACCTCGATTGGCAAACGATAGGCCAAGCGGACGCCGGGGCTATTGGTCAGATTCTCAGCACTGGGAATGTTGGGATAGGCGGAAGGAGGCAACAGATCGCCGATCAATTCCATCTTTTGCGCACTTTTCGCAAGCGCCGAGCGGCGCTCGGCCGAAGCGCCAAACAGCAGCAGCGTATAAAACATGCCGATCGTTCCGATCGTCGCAAACGACGCGAAGACCAGCAAAATGATCCAGAGGGTAAAGTTAGTCGAGCGGCGCAAGATCACGCTTGCCGGATCTTTGTCAGAATACCAGCAGGGATAGACCCAACCAGGGCGAAATCCATCGATCACTTTTTGCGCCGTGGATTGGTCTGCATACCAGGTCGAATTGCGGCGATAGGTCCAGCCGTAATAGTCTTGCTGACCGGTTTGGAGATGCACCAGAATCAACGGCTGATAGCGCGTCTCGCCACCGTCGAGCGTTTTTTGGCCCAGATCGGTCTCCATCACGACGCATTTTCCGGCGACAAAGGTCGCTTCAGGAAACAGAAAGGTCGCGACGGTCGATTCGAACGCAATCGACGCGACGACTGCGACCAGGCCGATGGAGCCGAGAAACAGCAGCGCAGCAAAAAACATCGCCTCTCCCACGCTTCCGAAGATCGGCGAGCCTGTGCGACGTTTTCCTCGTTTTTTCTCCCAAAGTCGGGGCCAGCGGGCCATGCGCGAGTCGATCCTCGAAGAATAGCAGCAGTGGAAATGCTGGGTGGAGTCGTTCCGGTACGCTAAAATATAGTCCGACTGACACTTCCGCCACAGGACGCCGCGCCGATGATCTGCTTACGAATCGCGTTATTTTTCGTCACGGTCCCCCTAATCGCCGTTTCTAGCCAAGCTGGAGAATGGCCGCAAATCCTTGGTCCCATGCGTAACGGCGTTGCGACCGACGAAAAATTGGCCGAGAAATGGCCAGCAGCCGGCCCACCGCTGCTCTGGAAAAAATCGGTCGGCGCCGGCTATGCCGGACCAGTGGTCGCGCGCGGTCAGGTTATTTTATTTCACCGAGTCGCCAATTTAGAGTTGGTCGAGTCGCTGGATCTGCAAACCGGCGACAAGAAGTGGAGCACCAGTTTTGATGCGACCTATCAAAGTTCGATCGTGCGTGACAATGGTCCCCGATGCACGCCGCTGATTGTGGATGACGCAATTATATTGCTGGGCGCGGCAGGCGACTTGTACTGCGTTGACTTTGAAACCGGCAAGCGGCGCTGGAATGTAGAGTTGGCGGCTGACTACGGCGCTCAAGACGGTTACTTCGGCTTCGGGAGCACTCCGATCGTGATGGATGGCAATGTGTTGGTCAACGTCGGCGGGCGTGACGGCGCCGGGATTGTCGCGTTTGATCTAAAAACAGGCCGCGAAAAGTGGAAAGCGACCGACTTTGGCGCCAGCTACGCAGCACCGACCGCAGCCAAGATCGGCGATAAGTCTTGGGCGATCTTTGTGACCCGATTGGACGTTTGTTCCATTGATCCGGCGACGGGGAATATCGGTTTTCAATTTCCCTTTGGGATGCGCGGCCCCACGGTCAACGGCGCGACGCCGATTGTGTGGGATGACAAGTTATTTGTCACCTCCAGCTATGGGGTAGGCGCCAAGTTGGCCACGATGTCCGTCAACAATGCGGCAGTGGTGTGGGCCAACGATAGTTCGTTGTCAAGTCAATACAACACGCCGATTCATCACCAGGGAGCGATCTATGGCATCAACGGACGAGAAGATGTCGGCACGGCGGCGCTAACTTGTATTGATGCGAAAACCGGCAAAGTTCATTGGTCGCGCGCAGACTTTGGGACGGCGCATCTGTTGTTGGCCGATGATAAGTTGGTTGCCGTCGCAAACGATGGCAATGTTTATTTGCTTAAGCCCAGCACCAAGCAGTACGAGCAACTTGCAAGCTTCTCTGGGTTTAGCGATGTGCCGCGAGCGATTCCGGCGCTTAGCGAGGGGCTGTTGATTGCACGAGATACGTCTGACGCAGGACGCGGGCTGTTGAAATGTTTTCGCGTCGGCCCGGTCGTGCAGAAATAAGGAACAAGCACGAAAAAGCCCGCAGTCGAGTACGGTCGACCGCGGGCAATTGTACGTCTTCCCTGAACGAAAGCGTCGCTCCTCATCGCGAACTTGGCGACTAGACGGCCATCGGTTGCGGAACCGCTTGGCGAACCTTGCGGAAAAAGCCGATGCTCTCTAGCGACGAGTAGACTTCTTCCAGCGTTTTCTCACCAAAGTTTGAAATGCTCAGAAGGTCTGCACGCGTGCAGTTGAGGAGGTCTCGAACAGTGAAAATACCACGTTCTTCAAGACAGTTTGTCGTGCGAACCGTGAGGCCGATTTCCGCGGTGCTCATTTCGAGCTTGGACATCAAGCTTTCGGATTCTTGAGCAGCAGCATTCAGAGGAATTCGCGTCATGGGTTCCCTCCCAGGCAATAGAATGGAAAATGGTTGCGGTTCGTCCCTGGAACCGCTAGTGGGTCGTTTGAAAAGCGGCGACTGCGGCGACTCGCTCTTCGAACTTGAGTTAATATACCTGTCGCGTTTTATTTGGACAGGACTTTACAAAATAATTACGAGAACAACTTGCTATCTGCTAGCACTTTTCGTAGTCAACACACCCTTAAGCAGCACGTAACGGATGACCGCCGACTTACTTCAATCTTTGACTGATCCGCAGCGGGAAGCCGTACTGCATGTCGATGGGCCGTTGTTGGTAATCGCAGGCCCCGGCAGCGGGAAAACGCGAGTGATTACGCATCGCATCGCGCATCTTTTGTCGCAAGGAGTCCGTCCTTCGCAGATCGCTGCGTTGACGTTCACCAACAAAGCGGCCGACGAGATGCGCGCCCGGCTAGACCGTTTGGCGCCCGGCGAAAATGTTTGGATCGGCACGTTTCACCGTTTTTGCGCGCGACTCTTGCGGCAATACGCAGAACTCCGCGGCTTGCAGCCGAACTACACAATCTATGACACCAGCGACTCGTTGTCGCTGCTAAAGCGAACCATTCGCGAGGCGGACGTCCAACTGACGCACGCAACTCCACAGCAAGTCGCGTCGGCAATCAGTTGGGCCAAGAACCATCTGATCGAAGCCAGTCGATATGTCGGAGGAGTCAACGCTACCGGTTCGATTGTCGAGCGCGTTTATCCCAAGTATCAAGCAGCGCTGCAGCAAGCCAACGCCGTCGACTTTGACGACTTGCTGATGCATGTCACGCTGCTGCTGAAAGAAAACGAAGAGCTGCGCAATTCACTGGATGAGCGTTTTCGTTACATCCTGGTCGACGAGTACCAAGACACCAACTTGCCGCAGTACGCGATTGTGCGGTCGATGTCGATCAACCATCCCAATCTAGGCGTTACCGGCGATCCTGATCAGTCGATCTATGGTTGGCGCGGCGCCAACTTGAAGAACATTCTGGAGTTTGAAAGTGACTTTCCCGCAGTAAAAGTGGTTCGGCTTGAACAGAACTATCGCAGCACTCCCAACATCTTGGCGGTCGCCGATGCGTTAATCGCCAACAACAAACAACGCAAAAAAAAGTCGCTCTTTACCGTAAATCCCGCCGGCAAAGCGGTCCGCGTGATTCAATACTCGACCCACAAAGAAGAAGCCCAAGCGATCGCCGCGCGGATCTCGGCCCAGGTTGCTCAGGGAAAACGTCACCCGCGAGACTTTGCGATCTTCTACCGCATCAATGCGCTGTCGCGCACCTTTGAAGATGCGTTGCGCGCCCAAGGGGTTCCCTATATGATCGTCAGTGGGGTCGAGTTTTATCATCGCAAAGAGATCAAAGATCTGCTTGCCTATGCGTTGCTAATGAACAACCCGCGAGATGATGTCGCGTTTGAGCGGATCGTCAACGTGCCGAAGCGCTCGATCGGTAAATCAACTTTGTTAAAGCTGCGCGTTCACGCCGCGGCTGAAGGGCTCTCGATGTTAGAAGCGGCCCGCGAAGCGGGGATGATTGACGGATTCTCCCAGCGGGCAGCATTGGCGCTGGCCAAGTTTGTGGCGCTCTTCGATCGGCTTTCGACCCGGATCAACGATCCAGTCGAAGCAATCCTGGGATTTGTGATCAGCGAGACCGAATTCAAAAAACAGTACGAAGGTTCGGACGACGTCGAAGATCAAACTCGGTTAGAAAACATCGAAGAACTCCTTTCGTCAGCGCGCGAGTACGACACCGAGCATCCGCACGATGGAACGCTCGAGCATTATCTGGAAGAGAAAACGTTGGTCAACGAGACCGACGACTTTGACGCCGAGATGGATCGCGTGACATTGATGACGCTGCATGCGGCCAAGGGGTTGGAGTTTCCGGTGGTGCATATCGTGGCCGTCGAGCAAGGCTTGCTGCCGCATGAACGCTCGCGCGAAAATCCAGAGCAGCTCGAAGAAGAGCGACGGTTGTTGTTTGTCGGGATCACGCGGGCCGAAGAAGAGCTTGATCTCAGCATGGCCCGCTATCGTGACTTCCGCGGCAAACGCAACATGACGATTCCCAGTCTGTTTTTGATGGAATTGCCTCGTGACCAGATGGAGGTGATGGAAGAAACAACTGCCTTCGCCCCTGATTTTCCTCTGGATGACAGCTTTTTCCCCGACTTTCCTATATCGGGCGAAAGCCCACTCGATTCGCCAAGACCGGCGCCCCCGTTGGGGATTACAAATATACGCACGGCCGCCGATCTGCTGGGTGAGCGCGCAGATGATGCGCAGCCGCGTGTCGATCCCAACGCGTTCATTCAGGGGATGGTCGTCACTCACGACGAGTACGGGCTCGGCAAAATCATCGCGCTCAGCGGTGAGGGAGCCAAGCGGACCGCGACCGTTCGCTTCGCCAGCGCCGCCGGTGAAAAGAAATTCCGAATCGCCTACAGTCCGCTACGTCCCGCCAATTCTGGTCGATCGTAAGTCGCATCGTTGAAGTCCGAAGAGATATCTGTGAAATACGAAAAAATTGCTCAACTGAAATCGGTCACGCAGTTTCGCGAGCGGCTAGACACCTTAGGCATTACCTTGCCGTGTGATGATGAGATTTTGACCGCCACAGGCGGATCTCCGTTGGCCGAACCATTGGCCTGGGGGCCGCTGACCGCCGGCAATCGGTGGACGATTCATCCGATGGAAGGTTGGGACGCAAATCATGATGGAACTCCGACCGAACTGACGATCCGTCGCTGGCACAACTTTGGGCTCTCCGGCGCCAAAATGATCTGGGGGGGCGAAGCGGCCGCCGTACAGCCTGATGGTCGCGCCAATCCGCGCCAAACGATGGCGATCGACAGCAACATCGCCGGGCTCGCACAACTGCGCGACGCGGCGGTCAGCGCGCATCACGCTGCGTTTGGTTCGACCGATGATCTGATCCTTGGTTTGCAACTGACCCATTCGGGACGCTTTTGTCGGCCGTCGCCCGATCATCATTTGCGTCCGCGAATCGCCTATCATCATCCGCTGCTCGACACCAAGTTTAAGATCGATCCGCAAGATGACTCGGTTGTTTGGACCGATGACGAGCTCGCAGGCTTGATCGACAGCTATGTCAACGCGGCGCGTTTGGCTCGCGAAGTGGGCTATCAGTTTGTCGATGTGAAAGCGTGTCATGGTTATCTGCTGCATGAGTTTCTCGGTGCTCGGCTGCGACCAGGCAAGTTTGGCGGCGACTTTGCAGGCCGGACGCGACTGCTTAAGACGATCATTCAACGGATCAAAACCGAGTTGCCAGGCTTGGAAGTCGGCGTTCGCTTAAGCGCGTTTGATTTTGTGCCGTATCAGCAGGGCGACGCATTCGGTGAGCCGATGGACTTTTCGGATTGTTTGCCGTACCAGTGCGGGTTTGGCTCGCGGCCCGAGCATCCGCTGGAGATCGATCTGGCCGAACCGATTCAATTGATTCGTGATCTCGCAGAGCTCGGCGTGATCGGCGTTAACATTACCTGCGGCAGCCCTTACTACAATCCACACATTCAGCGCCCAGCGATCTTTCCGCCGAGCGATGGTTATCAACCTCCAGAAGATCCGCTCATCGGTGTGGCTCGCATGATTGAGGTCGCAAGGCAATGCAAAGCGGCGGCGCCCAACTTGACGATGGTCGCAACCGGCTTCACTTACTTGCAAGACTATCTGCCGCACGTGGCTCAGGCGATCGTGCGCGAAGGTTGGGTCGACAGCGTCGGCCTCGGCCGTATGGTCCTCTCCTTTCCCGAGCTACCGGCCTCAACGCTGCAATCAGGCGAAATGCAACGCAAAAAAGTGTGTCGCACGTTCAGCGATTGCACCACGGCGCCACGCAACGGCATCGTCTCAGGCTGCTACCCGCTCGACCCGTTTTACAAAGCCATGGACGAAGCAAAGCAGCTGCGTGATCTAAAAAAAGCCGAAGTCGCCAAAGGCAATTAGCAACAGCGGACCGGACCGGATCGTTTTTTTTTGCGGGGGCAGATTCTTCGTAGCCCGAACGCGCGAGCGAGGGAAATGCGTTTGCAAGTCAATGAAGAAACGCAAATACCGAACATCGTCGCTAGGGATTCTCTTTAAGTCAGATATTGGTCCTTGGTCTCCCCCGATGGGACAGGCCACCGGACCGGACTCCACGTCGCTTTTTTTCTGGGAGACCGGATAACGGACTGTGGACTGTGGACTGTGGACTGGACCGCGTTACTTTTTTTTGCTTGTCTCCCATCTTCGTAGCCCGAACGCGCGAGCGAGGGAAATACGTTTGCAAGTCAATGAAGAAGCGCAAATATCGAACATCGTCGCTAGGGATTCTCTTCAAGTCAGATATTGGTCCTTGGTCTCCCCGATGGGGCAGGACCAAGTTCGAAGGACTGGACAGAGGACTGGACAGCAGTATTTTTTTGTGTGGACGTTTCTGATCCGATCTGACCGCCGTTGTCTGCGGCGGATTCGCAACCACCGCACTGCTTGTTTCAGGCTCAATCGCGTCCCCACCCCAGGCGCGCATCTTCAGCGCTCGGTCGATCTGCCGTCCATTCAGCACAGAATCCAGCCAGCGCAGCAAACAAACCCGTCAACCTCTCCCGAAGTTGCCGATCTTCAACGACAGAGCACCGCCCAAGTGAAAACAACCGGTCGCACTGTGCGCTGAAATGTATGACTAGATGCTAACAAAAGACTCAGTGTTTGTCAAGGGGCAATTTTTGCTGGGTGTTATGGCCACGGTCTTGCGTGGCCATGATTGCGTCGTGTGCCGCCCGACCGCAGAGGATAGAAGTTTTACCCACGACAAAGCCGGATGGACCTATTTTTATGCCTCTACAGACGGTCCCGCCGACGGCGCCAGAGGGCTTGTCGATCTTCTGATGATGATGCACTTCAAGAAAGAAGAAAGCGAACGGCAGGAGAAAGAATAAGACACGCCAACACGGCGATTTGTGAGGGAGGTATCGTCGATTGAACACAAACGATAATGCGCGTCTTTTGGAGTTGGTGCAAAAACGGTTCGATCAGTTTTTATCAAAGATTCCATCCGCGGTACTCCTCTCTCTCAAAGGGCCGTTGACCTGGATGGAGGAACAAGAAGGTCTAGAGTTGTTTTTTCGTGTACAGGTTCTTGAAAGCAGCGCTGAAGAAATTCATCTCGCCGTTTCGATCACGACACCCAGCCGATCCGTCGATCCGCAAACTGGTGCGCTCAATCTCGAAATATCGACGTCATTCATCCTTGGTAGAGAAAGTTAGGTTAGATTGCCGGATGGCATGGCGCTCGACTCAAGATCAGACCCTTTCCTCGTCAGTATTTTACATCCTGCTCAGGCGTCCCTTTGATTTCTACGACCTTCCCTTTTTTTACGGTGACCTCGATGACGATTGGCCAACTTTGTTTGTCGTAATCGAATTCCCCAATGGGTAGTTGCAGCGTGCCGGTGTACCAATCTGCTTGCACTGGTAATCGATTGGTCCCCACAATTTTAGCAGCGGGGATTGGCTTGCCAGCGGAAGTGGCTACAAACTTTTCTAGGTAGAGCTTGCCGTTCGAGATTGCCCACTCGGCCGTATAGCCTTTCCAGTTGGAAGGGGTCGTCACATCCAGAAACGATTTCCCCTCTCGTTTTTCCCCTTCGCGAATTTGCGATTCTAGGGGAGATTGAATGATGCTCCAACTCTGACCTCCCCAGGTAAGCTTGTCATGTTGCTGCGGACTATTTGCCACGGCGCTTTGTGGCCCAGATATTAGGCCGCAGAGCACAAAGATCGACACCAGCAGCCAGCTGAAATGATTCATGGGGAATGTCCTTCTGGTTGGGCAGCTTGAAAACATGTACTTATTTCTAGCGGAATCCCCAAGCTGGGATCGGCGATTCTCTGGCAATGTTGCCTGGAAAACAGGCGTTGCCATTGGCGCCCAGCTCAATTTTATTGACATTGCTTGGGTATTTCGTGGTCCAGAGCACGCAAATTCTCGTCATCTCTTCGCAATTAAAGCGGTATCCAGCGGCAGCGCACAGAAGTAATCAGTAGTACGGCTGAAATGGCATGAAATTTGTACTTTCACCCGCTACCCTGCAAATGAGATTACTGATAGGCGAATTTTTGAGGATGGTTCGAATGCCCAAAAAATCTGGTTTTACTTTGGTGGAGTTGTTGGTGGTGATTGCGATCATCGGCGTGTTGATCGCACTATTGTTGCCGGCGGTGCAGCAAGCCCGCGAAGCGGCGCGGCGGATGACTTGCTCGAACAACTTGAAGCAGCTGTCGCTGTCGATTCATAACTATCACGACGTGCACAATGTCTTTCCGCCGGCCGAGCTAATGCCGACGCCGGATCGCAAAGGGGGAGCGTCTTGGCTGACTCGCTTGCTGCCGCAAATGGAGCAGGGCGCCGCCTACGATCAGATGACCTTTGTCGACACCGACTGGAATGACCAGGTAGGGCCGAATCGCAATTGGAGGGTGATGAACGACCTGCGCGTCTCGGCGCTGAACTGTCCGTCGAGCCCGCTGTTGACGACGCGCGTCAACGCGACCTCTGGCGGAACACAGTCGTTGGGGGCGCCGGCCGAAATTGAATATCAGATCGCTGACTACGTGGGCAATGCAGGCTCGTTCTACAGCGGCGCTGACGCATCGTTGGATACCAAGCCCGGCGAGTATGCGATCTATGGCTATTCGGCTTGGAACGGCACGTTGATCTCAATTGATGAAATGAACACGAAAGCGATCGGATTTCGCGATCTGACCGATGGCGCAAGCAACACGATTACGATTGGAGAGCAGTCGAGTTTCTTCACGGGGCCTGACTGTGGGACCGGCAAATGCGATTGGCGCGGCGGCAGTTGGGCCGGCGGCGCTTGGTCCTGCGGAGTTGGTGGTTGGAACGAATGGTGGCTGAATGTCACGGTGGTCCGTCATGGAATCAACTGGAACGGCAGCGGTTATGGACACAACGCTCCGTACTATCGGCATACGGTGATTCGCTCGCAACATCCAGGCGGCGCTCAAATGGCCCGCGCGGATGGATCGGTATCGTTTTACGCCGAGACGATCGGATTAGAAACGCTAATGCGTCTGTTTGATCGTGCAGATGGCGCCGTGTTGGCCAGTGAGTAAATTGCAATCGAAAAGGAGCACGAGATGAAATTGCTCAGCATTTCATTGATGGTATCACTGGCCGCTTTGATCGGTTGCGGGGCCAAAGGGCCTGCGTTGGCGCCTTTGCAAGGAATCGTAACCGACAACGGAACACCGGTCGCCGAGATGAACGTCACCTTTTCGCCGCGCCAGGAGGGAGCGGCGTCGTGGGGAGTAACCGACGCCGAGGGGAAGTTCACGTTGAACTATATTGATGGTCGCCCGGGAGTGCTGCCTGGCGAGCATATTGTCTCGGTCGCGGCCCGCAATCAATTGGCCGGCGATGGTCAAACGACCCGAGCCCCGCGCCGCATTACGCGACCGCGTGAATACCGTCGAGCGATGGAAGTCGCCGTCGATCAAGATTTTGTCGAGATCGACTTGGCGGCGAAAAAATAAGCGGACAAGGAATACTCGAAAACGGCCGGCGATTATTGCTCGGCCGTTTTTGTTTCTTGCCAATCACGCAGTTCAAAACAGGCCATCTCTTCGCCGTTGCGGACATACAGCTTGCCAGCGTCGACGACCGGATGGTTCCAAGTTTTGCCGGCGAAGATACGGAACTTGGTGATTTCTTCGTGCGACTCAGGTGTTGCTTTGACCAGGGCCAACTCGCCATCTTCGCTGGCGATGATTAGGACGGCTGCGTCTTCGACCAGCAGCGTTTGTCCGTGGCCGTAGCGGCCTCCCTTCCAGATGCGATCGCCGGTCGCTGCTTCGATGCAGGTAAAGATGCGATCATCAAAGCCGTAGAAGTGGCCGTTGAACTGCACCGAGTCATTGAAGTACGGCTTCAGATTACGAGAGGTCCAAGCTTCGGTCGCCGACCAATTTTCGGCATTGTGGGCGATATCCAGCTTGCGAGTTCCCATTCCTAGGCCAGTGCCGACATAGACCGAATCGCCGATGATCTGCGGTTGCACAACCCGGTTGCCGGGCTGAATGTCCCATTCATTTTCCCATAGCACTTGCCCATCGCTGGCCGCTAACCCTTGCACGCCCCAATCGGTGACCATCACAATTTGATCGACGCCTGACAGCTTGGCCAGTTGCGGCGAGCAGTAGCTATGCTTGCCGCGTCCGCTGGTCCATTGGATATCGCCGGTTTCTAGGTCGTAGGCGACGACTGCTTTGCCGGTTTTTTCTGGTTCACCGGCGTACGATTGATCGCCTGCGAAGACGATGACTGTTTGACCGAGCACGAGCGGCGAACTGGCGAATCCCCACTCTGGGGTTTTGGCGTCGACATCTTTGGTTAGATCACGCTGCCAAATTTTCTCGCCGCTGACGGCATCGAGACACGAGAGAAAACCGGATCCCCCCAACGCGTAGAGCTTGCCAGCGTGGAAAGTAGGCGTCGCGCGGGGACCGGGTCCGGCTAGCGCTTCTTCAAATCGCGTTTCGATCGCGGACTGCCAGATGAGCTCGCCGTTGGTCGCGTCGTAACAAGTCACCAACTCTTGGTCGCCGCGCTGTTCTTGGGTGACGAGTTGTTTGCCGAGGATGCAGAACGAGGACCACCCGGGGCCGATTTTCTGTCGCCAAAGTTCTTGCGGCGGATGCTGGTCCCAATCGGTGGCGAATGTTGCGCCTCTTAAAATGCCATCACGTTGAGGACCGCGAAAGCTGGGCCAAGTAGATGTTAGTGCGGTGAGCGCCTGTTGGTCAGGTGCGAGATGCGCAGCCGGCGCCTGATCGAGTTCGGCGAGAAGCTCGGCTTCTTTGGTGGGATTCCAACGGGGCGAAAATTCGGCCGTGATCGTTCCACGAACTCCGTCCAGCCGCACGCAAAGGGTTAGCCCTGTCGCGATGACCATGACCGCCGCCAATGCGAATCGCTGTACTGGCCAGCCCAAGGGAAATGTAACCAACGCGACTATGGCGCAAGCGACTAGTGTCCAGGGCCATAGTACGACGCCCAGGACCATCGCGTTCATCGAGGGATCAGAGCCAAAGATCGCCGTCAACGCCAGCACCACGACCAGGCCGATCGCCAGCAGGCGTTCTCGCAGCCCCAAACGACAAAATGCGATTAACCACACAGCAGTCAGAATCAAAGTAGCCAACGCTCCCCACAGCATTGACATAAAATGAAACAGCGTGCTGGGCGCGATGCGACCAGGAATCGTCAGCACCGCCAACTGCAAAACGCCCAGCACGATCAACGGCCAGATCCGCGGTCGGCCGTTTGACGCAGCACGATTAGGGGGAGAGTCAGCGATTTCTGGTGGATTTGTCGTGAGTTCGCTCATTTTCTCGTTCCTGATATCGGCGCTAGGGTCTGAATTCGCTATCGAGGGATGTCGCAAACAGAGGGCTAAGCGGAAATTTATAGACCGGTACACAATTTGTCAATCAAGCGGTGTCAATTTTTTGAGATGAAGCATTGAAATCTGAAGAAGTCGCAGAAAAGATCGGGCGATTTGGCAAAGCATTCTCTCAATGGCTTGAGGTCGAAATGGCCGCGGCTGGGACGACTGCGTCTCGGGCTCGGCTGCTTTATGCGCTGAAATGCACCGGCACTTGCAAGATGAATGACCTCAGCAATCGGCTGCAGGTGACTCCGCGGAACGTGACTAAATTGGTTGACGCGCTGGAGAGTGAAGGGCTGGTCCAACGAAATCCGCACCCTGATGATCGCCGCGCCACGTTGATCTCGCTGACCGATCGCGGCATGTTGACCGTCAAAGAGACGATCCTGAAAAACGATGTGGTGCTGGAGCTGTTTGAAGAGCTGCCTGACGCCGATCGGGTAGAGCTAGGGCGAATTATCGAGCAATTGCTTGCCGGGTTGGCCCGCCGCGGGTTTTCGGCCTGAGCCGCTACCTTTCTGGACGGCAGTCAGGCTTGTGGGGGAAGTCCGTGCTGGCGTTTTGTTTCGCGCTCGTACTCTCGGTGAAACCATTGAAGTAGCATTAATGGGGCGGATATGCACTTTTGTGCGCTATTTTTCGGCAATAGTTGACAGGAACTCTTTCGTACACGTAAAGTGGTTCCAGTCACGCATCGAAAAATTCGGAAGTTTGCATGGGTGTTCATGACCGTTTGGAAGATCAGATCGCATTCGCATTGCGGCGAATCATGCGATCGATTGATCTCGAGTCGCGACAGCTGTTGCAAGAGATCGGGCTGACCTTTCCGCAGCTAGCCGCGTTGCAGGCGATTGATCGCTTGCAGCCGACCACGGCCGGCAAAGTGGCGCTCTCCATTCATCTCGGTCATGCCACGCTGACGGGCATTCTGGACCGACTGGAAAAACGGGAGCTGATTGCTCGTCAACGGAGCGAATCCGATCGGCGTCATATCAGCGTTCGATTGACTGCTGCTGGTCAAGCGTTGCTTGAGAAATCGCCGACGCTGCTGCATCGACCATTTCAGCGGCAACTGGATCGGTTAGAAGGTTGGGAGCAGATGCAAGTTGCCGCTACGCTGCAACGCGTCGCCGCGATGATGGAGAACTCAGGCGGTGAGTCGGCCAGTTTGGTTGAGTTGCAAGCAATCGAACCTAGAGTGAATGACCATTTTCCTGAAGAATTAGAATCGGCACGCCGCTTGCAAACAAATGATGGTTTGAATCGAGAGAGGCGAAACGATCCATAACCGGCCCACAGAAATCGCGCGTCCAGCCATCGCCTAAAAACGTTCGACGCCGAGCAATTAGAGGGAGGTAGTAGATGTACATCCAGCTCATCAGTCTTCACGGTCTTATCCGCGCATCGCATATCGAAATGGGACGCGACGCCGATACCGGAGGCCAAGTAAGATACGTGCTGGAGTTGGCCCGCAATCTGGCCGCTTTGCCAGAAGTTGACGGGGTCGATCTATTCACCCGCCGAATTAAAGATAAGCGAGTTTCGAGCGATTACTCTGAACCGATCGAAGAACTGGGCCCCAAGTGTCGCTTAGTTCGGTTGCCCTGCGGGCCTGGTCGCTATCTCCGCAAAGAACGACTGTGGCCTTACGTCGACGAGTTTGTCGACGCGATGATCACCTTCACGCGTCGCGAGGGGCGCACGCCGACCTTGGTGCACGGCCACTATGCGGACGCCGGCTATATCGCCAAAGAAGTTGCGTCAGTATTTGACGTTCCGTTTGTCTTTACAGGACACTCGCTCGGCAAGCCCAAATTGGCTTACCTGATGGACGAAGGTTGGACGCGCGCCGACGCAGACAAAGAACTTGCGATGGATCAGCGGATTCAAGTCGAGCAAGACTGTCTCTCGGTCGCTGATCTGGTAATTACCAGCACGCGACACGAGCGAGATCAGCAATACGCCGAATACTTCAAAGAAGAGGATCTCAACTTTCGCGTCATTCCGCCGGGAACCGATCTCGATCGCTTCTTTCCGTACTATGACTACGAAATGTCGAGCAACGGAATCGACGAGCAGTTCAAGCAGGCTCGGATGCGCATGCGGCGCGAACTGAATCGTTTTCACTTTTCACCAGAAAAGCCGATGATCTTGGCGCTGTGCCGCCCGGATCGTCGCAAAAATATCAATGCTTTGATTAGCGCCTACGGCGAAAGCAAAGAGCTGCAAGCGATTGCGAACCTGGCGGTTTTCGCCGGGATTCGTGAAGATATCGAATCGATGCCAGAAAATGAACAAAAGGTGCTGACCGACATGTTGATGGCGATGGATCGCTACGACTTGTACGGCAAGATGGCGATTCCGAAAAATCATAGTTCTGAATTTGACGTGCCAGAGCTGTATCGACTGGCCGCATCGGATCGCGGAATTTTTGTCAACAGCGCATTTATCGAACTATTTGGGCTGACGTCGATAGAGTCATCGGCGACTGGGTTGCCGTTTGTGGCGACGCAAGAGGGTGGTCCGCAGGACATTGCCGAGAATTGCAAAAGCGGCATTGCCGTCGACGTGACTGACTCTAAGGCGCTGACCGACGCGATGCTGACTTTGCTGACTGACAATGAAAAGTGGGACGAATGTTCTTCCAACGGCGTGAACCTGGTACGTAAGCTTTACTCTTGGGAAACGCATTGCCAGCACTATCTAGAAGCGGTGCGAGAAATCGTCTCGTCCCCGGCGCGCACTCCGTCAGCCGTCGGCAAGCCGGCGGTCGGACCGCGGATGGTCAATGTAGAACGAATGCTCATCACCGACATCGACAATACGTTATTGGGTGAGGATGAGACGCTTGAGCAGTTGAAGCAAGTGCTTAAAGAAAATCGTTCGCGCATCGGCTTTGGAGTTGCTTCGGGGAGAGCGCTGGAACTGATTGACGACGTGCTGAAGAAACACGATATCCATGAGATCGATGTGATTATTGGTTCGGTCGGCGCCGAGATGTACTATGGATCTGATCGCGTGCCGGTCAAAGGTTGGGCCGCTCATCTACGTTCGCGGTGGAAGCCAGAGCGTGTGCATGCGGCGCTGGATGACTTGCCGTTTTTGCATCTGCAGCCGGAAGCCCACTCGCAGCGTGAATTCAAAATCAGCTACTCGTTGGACGATTCGATGGAGCCCAGCGAAGCGCTGCCGCAGATTCGAGACGCTTTGTCCGAAACCGGCGTCGCCCATTCGTTGATCTTTTCGCATGGACGTTTTCTCGATATTTTGCCGCATCGCGCGTCGAAGGGAAAAGCGATTCGCTATCTCTCGTCGAAGTGGAACATCCCGCTCACCAACATCGCCACCGCCGGCGACTCGGGCAACGACCTGGATATGCTGACCGGCGAGACCGCCGGGATTGTGGTCGGCAACTATGATCCAGAACTCGAAGTGCTGCGCGAGAGTAAATCGTCACGCGTCTATTTTGCCGAAGCCCACTGCGCAGGCGGAATCCTCGAAGGGCTGGCCCATTATGGCTTTATCGAATCGCCCACAGCACAACTGCGGACGGTCGGCGCCTAACGCCAAATTGAGCAATGCAAAACTGCTGGCAATTTATGCTTCCGGCAGTTCAAAATCATCTTGGTCGAGCGCCGAGAATAGGTCATCGGCGCGAGTCGAGTAGGTTGATTCGTCGGCGGTCAATTCGTGGGCGATTTGATCTCCCCATGCGTCCATCACATTGACGATGGTCGGCATCGATAATTGATCGTTTCGCGCCAACTGTGCTGCGGTAACGTCGGCCAATTGCATGCTCTTTTGCGAGATCGCGGCACCTAGCGTAGTTCGTACGGTGGCGGCTCTTGAATCAGTCGTTGGTTGGGTCGCGGTGCGTGATTGCGCGACCGCGTCGATCTCGGCGCCAAACCGCAATGCTACCTCGGCGGCAATCGCAGCAACGTGGGCTTGGATCGCAGCCATCGTGGGAGAAACGCTAGCGGGCGTGATGTTGCTCACTTCGATCGATGTGGAAGCAGAACGAGCTTGGTGAGCGCTGACCGATGCCGACACCAGGTCTACAATCGACGACGCATGGTTCATCGCCGGTGTTGTCGCGGCAATGCGAAAGACCTGCGAGACCGATGTGCTGCCGTTGGTCGCAGCGATCGTAACGATGACCTCTCCGGTGAAATTGGTCGGCCGCTCTACGATCAGTTGGCCGTTTTCGATTCGCGCGGTGATGTTGCCCCCAGACTCGACGGCGCTTACCAGTGTGCTGGGATCTTCGTAGTATGCAGCATCTAGCGTGGCGATTCGGTTGTCAGCGCCGTTGTCGCCGGTCCACTTATACAGCACCGCCTGATCTCCCTCTTTGATCAGATAGTACCACTGGTAGTTCGCGTCGCGGATGAACTTCTCTTGTTGTCCATAGGCGTTGTAAGCATAGTTGGTGCGACGAAGGAACGGGTCGCTCACAAAGTTCGCTTGTTTATCAATCGCGTAGGCGTCCGAGTCCGACACGGCGGTTGCCGCCGCTTCAAGTCGGGCTGTTTCTCCCCTGGTCAGATAGTCACGCAGATCGAGCACATATCGCGATTCGCCGGTCGGAAATCGATCATTCGGAATCGGGGCAAGTTCTAGCGGTTGTTGGGCAAAGTTGACCTCGATCGAGCGGGTTTCGGTTCCGCCGGGTCGATTGGCGGACAAGGTTAATGTGACGCGCCCGGCGAATCCGTCGCGCGGAGTGACAATTAGCTTGCCGGTCGCTGGATCAATCGAGACGTCCACATCTGCCGCCGGCGAAGCCTGGCTGTTTTCATAAAACAGCTTGGGATCGTGGTAGTAGGCGAGCTCCAGCGTTGCGACGACGGTGCTTCGCACAAAACTCCCCTTCCACTCGTGCAGCAGCGCATGTTGGCCGTCAGTGGTGACAAAAAACCATTGACCGGTTTCTGTTTTGACATACTTCTCTGCCTGACGCTGGGCGTTGTAGGCGAAGTTTGTCCGCTCGAGAAAATCGTCTTTAACAATGCCATAGGGAGAAGAGCCATCGGCAGTTCCGCGGGGCACGACGACAGCAAAGCCGCTCGCTCCTTGGCCGAAGTCGTACTGCGACAAATCAATCTCAAGCGACGCGCCGGCAGCGCCCACAAATTGCGTTGGCAGCGGATCAGCGGCGATGGGCGGCGCCGAGACGCTGATCGCAAAAGTTTGCGTTGCAGTCGAGACGCCGTCCGATACGGCGATTGTAATGTGGACGTTACCGGCCGCTGCGCTGGTCGCGGAAAAGCGAAATACGCCGTCCACGATCTGGGCAGCGACCAAATTGCCGGTCTCGTCGATCGCGGTGGCGAGATAGGTGAGCGCGTCGCCATCGTTGTTGACGACCATCAAAGGAAGTTCGAGTAGACCATCATGAGCGAGTGTCTGGTCGGCAATTTCACCCAGCTGCACGGCATCGTTGGATACCGAAACGAGAAACTCTTGCCAGACCGTCTCGCCGTCGCGGGTGGCGCTGACACGGACCGTGAAATCGCCGACAAATCCATCAGGCGGATCAATCGTCAAGCGTTGGGTATCGGCATTCCAACTAACGTTTGCAGACGCCGTTCCCACCAGCGCCGCAGAGATAATAGCGCCGGGAGTCGCGGCGACATCCAGCTCAATCACATCTTGCGTGTGGTGAATCGTGACATCGTCAAGTGGATCGAGTTGGAGCGGCGCGAGCACCGGAGTTGACTCGATCGAGAAGTGCAGGCCGAACGAGTTAAGCGTGCCGACGTCGGACGAGAACGAATCGCTGACCCGCAGCTG
Source organism: Blastopirellula sp. SH421 (assembly GCF_057808535.1). Classification (NCBI taxonomy): domain Bacteria; kingdom Pseudomonadati; phylum Planctomycetota; class Planctomycetia; order Pirellulales; family Pirellulaceae; genus Blastopirellula; species Blastopirellula sp. SH421. The sequence continues at coordinate 4,926,112 of NZ_CM173712.1, read as the reverse complement.
CCAACTGCCTGCGGTCGACATCCCTGTGAACACCGAAAGATCGCCGCTCGGGCGGAAACGTCCCGTGAAAGGCGCCGCTGCGTCGCGGATCGACGTCGCCGCGTCATTATCCAGGATTGTTCCTTTGAAACCATCACCGGATCCGCCGACTGCTGCAAACAGGGTGATCTGCGTTCCATTGGGAGCGATCAGTAAGACCGTCAGGTCTGAATTCCAGGTATGGTCGATGTCGAGCCAGACATCGACGTCCGCGATCTGAAAGTTATCGGCGACTTGCAGCGGGATATCGATCGAGCCATACGTGGGCAGCTTGATCGGCCCGGTCGTTTCGTAGCTGGCGATATTTGCCAGAGCGATCGAAAACTGGGCGGTGACGCCTGAGCCGGCGTTGCCATACGCGTCGGTAACGGCGCCGGCGGCCAATTGATAGGTGACTGCGCCGTTGGCATGCGGTAGTTGCAGCCAGAATCGCGCGGTCCGATCTCCAATCAGTTCAACGGATGCGACGCTGCCGCTCGAAAGTTGCAGGTCGGTGGTGGAAAGCGATGTGGGATCGATCGCTTCGCTGAATTGTAGATCGAGATACTTGGGGAGATCATTGAGCACAGCGCCCTGCGTGATGCTGGTATCGGTCACCGTCAGTTTCGCCGCGTCATAGAAAAACTGACGGACGAACGAAGATAGTTGAAGGCCATCTCCATTTCTGGCGACCGAGCCAGCCAACAGTTCCATCCGTTGAGCCCCTTGCGTGGTGATCGGCGATTGCGAGAAATGGAAGGTCACCCGCTTGCCATCGACAATCGTCAGACTGTCAGCGGTCTGACCGTTGACGAAAAAGTCAGACGCCGAAACGGTTGACGGATCCAAATGGCCGCTGAATTCGATCGTGAAGTGAGAGAGAGGAGCATCGACCGCGGCGCCTTCGTCAATCGACGCACCGGTCACGCTGAAGTTGAGTTGTTGCAGCGTACTGAGCGCATTCAAGCGTCCGCCGGTCGCGACTTTGCCGTTTAAGCCGGCTACATCATCGGCGCCCCCGAGGATCGCTGCTTTGATTTGATCCATCGTCGCCGACGGATTGACGGCATAGGCCAATGCGATCACGCCAGAGACGTGCGGTGCGGCCATACTAGTGCCGCTGAGCGAAAGGTATCGCCCCCGGGTGATGGTGCTGACAATCCCAACGCCGGGGGCCGCAATATCCACGCTCGCGGCGCCATAGTTGCTGAAACCGGCAAGTTGGTCATTATGGTCGGTCGCTGCGACCGAGATCACGTTGTCGAGTCCGTAATTGGCCGGATATTGCGGTGTGACGTCGTTGTTGGTTCCGTTGTTACCGGCCGCGGCGACAAACAAGATGTTTTGGTCACCGCTGGCTTGGATCGCGTTGTAGAGGGCGGTGCTATATTCTCCACCACCCCAGCTGTTGTTGGTGGCGACCACATTGACCCCGTACAGTTTTTTCATCATGGTCGCGTAGTTCAAAGCGCGTACCGCATCGGCGGTGCTGCCAGAGCCCGAAGCGCTAAGAAACTTAAGAGCCATGATCGATGTCGATGGAGCGACGCCCACTACGCCGGTAGCATTGTCTCCCTCGGCGGCGATTGTGCCGGCGACATGCGTTCCGTGCATGTTGTCGTCCATCGGGTCGCCGTCGTTGTTCAAAAAGTCGTAGCCGTAGAGGTCGTCGACAAATCCGTTACCGTCATTGTCGATACCGTCACCAGCAATTTCGCCGGGATTGACCCACATGTTATGGATCAGATCGGGATGCGTGTAATCGACGCCGGTGTCGATCACTGCGACGACAACGTTGGGATTACCGGTTGTGACTTCCCACGCTGCAGGAGCGTCAATGTCGGCGTCGATTGTGCCGCCGGTTTGCCCCTGGTTATCCAGGCCCCATAGCGAATCGCCTTGCGGATCGCTGGTCGCCAAGTGAGCCGGGAGTAGTGCATTGGGCTCGAACGTAGTGACGATTGCTTGTTCAGAGAGCCATTGAGTGACGGCTTCTGCTTCAGCGTTAAAAGTGCGGAGCAGGAGTTGTCCGCTCAATCCCAGCCCCCCGATGATCTCAAATTGCAGCGTACCGCTCTCCAGCAGCGACGCCACCTCAGACAGCGCCGTAATCGAAGCAGAGATCGTTGCGTCGAGCTGAATAATCCATTCGTCGTTGTAGACATCGAGCGTGCTGTTTTTCCACGCGACCTCGGATGTCGACTCGGCGAGGGTGGCGTAGCCAGCATCGATTTGGGAATGCGCAGAAGTGGATAACTGCTCAAACCAAATCGGCGAAAGAAAGTTGGCCGAGTCGGCGGCGAACAGTTCGCGCACTTCCAGGCGTTCGATTTGGCCAAACGAGGAGCTCGCTTTTTTCGTTTTTTTAGGACGCGGCGGAAGGGGATTCAGCGCGTATCGGTGGAAGATAGACATGCAATGCTGTCGCGGACGTATCAGGTAGGAAGCGTTTTTTTGGAGGGGAGCGGTGGCGAGTGCATGTCGCAAAAGAACAACACTTGCCGCGAAAAGATAGGTCGATAGAAGCGACTCGTCGGATCAGAATTGAAACTCGCGGCGAGTCCCGGGCCGATGATGCGGAATGTAATGATTAGAAGGGATAGGGTGACGAACAAGGACTGCGGTTCGCCCTGCTTCTTAGACGTCAACGAGGAGCGACTATTTCGGGATATGTTGTCGCGTCAAAAACTGATCGATCTCGTGATTGTGCCGGGTAGACCACTGATGTCCCAAGCCTGGTGCTTCGATGAATTCAACTTGATATCCGGCCGCACGGTATTCGTCCGCATCGTGACGAACGGCGATTGCGGCTGGATCGTCTGTTCCGACGATCAATAGCATTGGGGTATTTGCGTGGGAGAGCGGAAAGTCTGCCGGCTTGGGGCCTGAATGAGCGACTACGACGTCGATATCAGATCGCGCTAACATCACGGCTTGGGCGAAGGTGGCCCCGTTGGACATGCCGATCAGAGAGACGCTGTCGATCGGCAATTGGGTCTTTAGGTGTGTTATCAACCGGTCGACAAATTGCAGGTCGCGATTTTCAGGCTGGTTCTCTGGCGTCAGCCCCATCACGCTCCACATCCCGTTCTTTCCAGTCGGATAGACGACGTAGCCATGCTCAGCGGCGGCTAGACGATCGAGCTGCGTATAATGGGCCATCGAGTCGACCGAATCTCCCACCCCATGCAGCGCGATGACCAGCGGAAGCGGAGCGTCGGGCAATGGATCAGGAACCACTAGTCGATAAGTTCTGGTCACTCCCTCCACTTCCAACGATTCGTGGGAAATGACCACGGATCTCGACGGGGAGCCAAGAATTTGAAATAGCACGATCAAGACCACCAGGGCGCATGTGACGATTGCGCACGTGATTCCCCAAAATTTTTTACTCAGTGCGTTGTGCTTCGTATGCATCGCTAGACTCGCTAAGCCAGCAAGTCCTGAAGCACGTGCCCATGCACATCAGTCAATCGGCGATCGATCCCGTCATTTCTGACGGTCAACTTTTGGTGATTGATTCCCAGTAGATGCAAGATGGTCGCATGCACATCGTAGACCTGCGTTGCATGATCACGATCCAACGGTTTGTATCCCCATTGATCCGAGGGGCCGTAGCTGACTCCTCCTTGAATGCCGCCGCCACACAGCCAGTTGGTGAAGACGTAGGGATTGTGGTCTCGACCTTTGCTCCCTTGCGTGCTTGGCATCCGGCCAAATTCGGTGGTCCATAAAACAATCGTGTCATCCAACAGGCCGCGTTGCTTGAGATCTTTAATCAGGGCCGCAGTACCGATCGCCATGCCGCGAGCCAGTGGGCCATGATCACGTTCGATGTCTTCATGACTATCCCAATTGCGGCGTGGGAAACCATTGTCGTTGCCGGACCAGATTTGGACAAATCGTACTCCGCGTTCTAGTAGGCGGCGCGCGATCAAGCACTTGCGGCCAAAGTACTCGGCTTCTTCGGCAGGATTGATTTCGCTGGGATATTCGGCCCCCAGCCGGTCGAGGCCATACATCTTTAAGATGTGCTGCGGTTCGGCCGAAATATCGAGCGCCGCAGGTGCACTACGCTGCATCTTGGCGGCCAATTCGTAAGAGCGAATTCGCGCTTCCAACCGCGAGTCTCCGGCGCGCTCGGCTGAGTGCCGCTGATTCATTCGCGCTAGTAGTTCTAATCCATCTTCGTCGCCAAGGCGTGTCACATAGTTGGAACGTGCGTGAAGATCTTCAATCGGATTGTCGCGCTGCGGAAAGATCGCCGTACCTTGCGAACTTGCCGGCAAAAATGCGGAACCCCAGTTCTTGGGACCATTGCTGGCGAAGCCGCGATGGTCGGGCAATACGACAAAGGTGGGCAAGTTGTTGTTCTCGGTCCCCAGGCCGTAGCTGATCCATGAACCCATGCCGGGAAAGCCGGGCCGATCAAATCCGGTCGCTTGCAGATAGGTCGCTTGCGAGTGAACGCCGGTCTTGCCGACCATGTTATGGATGAAGGCCATCTCATCCACGCAGGCTCCCAGCGGAGCGACCACTTCACTCAGCATCTTGCCCGATGCGCCGTGGGGAGCGAACGCGAAGGGGGATTTCATCCAAGGGCCGAGCCCGTTTTGAAACGCTTCGACATGCTCGCCGAAATCAGATTTTTCGCCATGCTTTTTCTCGAGCATCGGCTTGTGATCCCACAAGTCGATGTGACTTGCGGCGCCTGACATGAAGAGTTGGACAACCCGTTTGGCCTTAGGCGGATGATGCAGCACTTTCACTGCGCCACCGGTTTGGGCCTGAGCATCTTCGTGCAGCATCATCGCCAGCGCTAGACTACCGAGACCGGCTGATCCTTGGGCGAGAAAGTTTCTGCGAGTGAGCATCTGGTGATATTCCGCTTTAGTCGACAAAGACAAATTCACTTAGGTTCAGCATCAAGCGGCAAAGGTTGACCAATTGATGTTGTTGGGCATAGGAGATCATCTCGGCCCGTTCGATGTCACTGGGCGCTCGACCAGCGACCAGCCACATCGCGCGATCCATTTGAGCTGGCAAGTCGGGTGCTTCGCTTTCTAGGCGCGCGGCGAACTTCTCAGCCATGACGAGGTTGAAAGGATTGTTGAGCAGCGACAAGGCTTGCAGCGAAGTGAGCGTTTCATTGCGTCGCGGCGTACTTTGTGATGAGTCGGCGCAGTCGAGCGTCGTCATCCAAGGGTCGGGCTGCGAACGGACGACAAAGCGGTAGATGCTGCGACGATGCGACGCCGGATCGGACGGATCAAATTTGTGATATTCGTAATGGGGCGAGTGGGCGGTCTTCTCAAGGGCGAAGAGATAAAAGCCGGGGCCTCCCATCGAAAGATCGAGCGCGCCGCTGACAGCCAGGATCGAATCACGAATCTCTTCCGCTTCCAGGCGTCGCCGATTCATCCGCCACAAATATTGATTACCGGCGTCGATCTCTGCCGTCGCTGCGCGATGCTGCGATGACTGCTGATAGACGTTACTGGTGACGATCAGGCGATGCAGTTTTTTGAAGGATTGGCCGCCATCGCGGAACTCGCACGCGAGCCAGTCAAGCAGTTCGGGGTGCGTCGGCTCGGCTCCCATGCGCCCAAAGTCGTTGGGAGTCGCCACGATACCCTCGCCAAAATGGTATTGCCAGATTCGATTGACGATCGAACGCCAGACCAAGGGATGTTCTTTGCTGGTCAGCCATTTCGCCAGCGCCGCGCGACGTTCACCCTCGGACAAGCCAGGGGCTAGCCGCCAGTCGGCATCTTCCTCTAGTTGCAGCAACCCCGGCGATACTTCCTGCTGTGGAGTTTGCACGTCGCCGCGATGCAGCAAGTGGATGGTGCGCGGCGTTCCCTGGGTCGCATTGAAATTTCCTTGCGCGGGAAAGTGGGTCGCAGCGGCGTAAACCATACGACTGTTTGGCAGGGCAGCGATTTCTCGTTCGATCGCAGCGAGCGAAGCCTGAATGCGACTGCGTTGCTCGATTCGCTCCGGGGTTTCTAGCTTGGTCCGCTCTGCGATTAGACTGGCTAACTGCTCGGCTCGGGCTGGGGCACGGTCTTGCGCCCACTTGCCATCGGTCAGATTGTTGCGCGTCCAGCGAACCGGAGCTTCAATCGAATCGAGCGAAGTCACCTTGGCTGTCAACGCGACATTGGTTCCGGCTGCGTCCAAGGCTTGTATCTCGGCGAGCGCCAAAATATAGTCACTGGTTCGCTCGCTGAGTTGAGTCGCCGTCAAGCGGATAAAGCGGATCGGCGCCGCAAGTTCGGCAATCTCTAGCGGAGTGAGGCCAGGGTTCGGGAAATCGGTTTTGGTATAGTCGGCGACCGTCGCCCACTGGTTCGCTGCTGAAGCAACTTGCACTTGAAACCGAACGGGAAATCCAAATCCTGCGCCGATGCCGCCATAGTCATCATGACACGGATGGAGCACTATTCTGTCAATGCTGGTCGGCTGGCCAAGATCGATCTCGACCCATTTGGTGGTTGTTGCAGAAGCGGCGATGGCGCTGTGATAGCCAAACTCGGGCGATTTTTCGAGAGCGGCTTGGGCTTGCAACTCACGAATGGATTTCTCTAGTTCTTCAAATCGCGGGCCGTTGGATTGTTTGATCTGTTGCTGAAGCTTGGCTAACTCAGACTTGCGCTCCGCTTGTTTGGTTTCTAGTGTGCGTTTTTGCTGTTCGGTTTCAGGATCACTGTCGTAAGGCCGCTCGGCCCGATCGACTGCGGCGAAGATTGCTTGGAGTCCGTAGTAGTTTTCTTGCGTGATCGGGTCAAACTTGTGGTTATGGCAGCGAGCACATTGCACCGTCACGCTGCAGAAGCTGTTGATCGCGCTCGATAGCATGTCGTCACGGTCCAGGTTGCGGGCGACCTTGCCGTCAATCTTGGCTTCAGAAACTTCAACATGGCCGATAAAGTCCCATGGTCCGGCGGCTAAAAACCCAAGTCCCAACACGCCATCGGGTTCGCCAGGAAAAAGGACGTCGCCAGCGATTTGTTCTTCGACAAAGCGAGCATATGGCTTGTCTGTGTTGAAAGCACGGATGACATAATCGCGATAGGGCCAGGCGTTGGGCCGCAGTTTGTCTTTGTCGTATCCGCATGTATCGGCATACTTGGCGACATCCAACCAATGTCGCGCCCAGCGTTCACCATACTGATCAGACGCCAGCAGCCGATCGACTAGTTTTTCGTAGGCTTGGGGATCAGAGTCGTTGATGAATGCGGCGACTTCCTCCGGAGTTGGCGGTAGACCGATCAAATCGTAGGTAACGCGGCGAATCAATGTGCGACGATCGGCAGCCGGCGAAGGCTGAAGTCCCTGTTGGTCTAACTTTGCTAAAATGAACTGATCAATCGCAGACTTCGCCCAGGGATTGGCGGACTTGGGAACGTCCGGCGCGGTTAGCGGTTGATACGACCACCACGCGAAGTCCGAGACACGCGCCTCTTGCAGCCGGAAATCAGCCGGCCAGACAGCGCCATCCTCGATCCAAGTGCGGATTGCAGCAATTTCTTCGGCGATCAGCGGATCCGCGTCTTTGGGCATCGCCGCTTTGCCCTGACTGGGGGTGATCAATTCGACCAAATGGCTGGCCGACGAATCACCCGGTAAGATATAACCGTCGGCCATCGCCTGCTCGGCCGATTGCAGCGAAAAATCCCCTTTGGGCTGCTGGCCGCTGTGGCAGCTGAGACACTTCTGCTGCAAGATCTTGGCGACTTGCGGCGGAAAGCTGTCAGCGGCTCGCGTCGTGCTGACCAGGGCAAGCATCACCAGCGCAAAGGCTAAGCTAAAAACCGAATTTCGCCGGGCAGGGTTCACGATGGCGAATTCCTTGGTTGGGGCAGGTAGGGGGCAAAAGCAGAGTGGTATTATCTAAAATTGACCCGATGTAGCGAAGATTGGTACCAAAAAATCGCCGTAGGGGATACTTTTCTGGTACTAATCAGGGAGCGACCGCGCCACTTCTTAATAGCCAGTTATTCGCTTTACATCACCTCCCCGGCTGGGCTGGAGTAAACTGCGTGATGCGAAGGGTGGGAGTGCAGACCTTAGGGGGAGCGGCAAGCAGAGCCTGATGAACGACAATCCCGCCCTAGACTATGAAGAATTCCTGCGGCTTTTTACCCGCGATCAGTTGCGCGTCCTGGCCTATATTCGCTCGCTGATTCATGACCAGACGATTGCCGGCGATGTCTTTCAGGAGACGAGTCTTGAACTTTGGCGCAGCTTTGCGACGTTTCGGCGTGATCAAGATTTCACGCCGTGGGCGCTGGGAATCGCTCGACATCAAATTTTGAAGTATTGGCGCACGCGTGATCGTGATCGGCATATTTTTAGTGAGCCGCTATTGGCTGAGCTATCGGCCACGGCGATAGGCTTGGCCAGCGAAATGGAGCCGCGCCAAGAGGCGCTGGATGAGTGCGTCCGTCTGTTGAGCGATCGTCAACGCGAGTTGATTCAATTGTTTTACGGTGACAATCAGTCAGCGGCGACAATCGCCGAGCGTTGGCGGCGCTCGGTACATGCCGTCTACAAATCGCTGAAGGTGATGCGTCGTACGCTGCTAGAATGCGTAGAGTCGAAGCTAGCCAATCCCACCTAACGCCATCCACGGAACACGAAGAGAACTTTGGTGAATCGTCACGAGCAAATTCTGGAACTGGCCGATCGTCAATTTAACGCGGCGGCGACCCCGGAAGAGGTGGTCCGGCTAGAAGAATTGCTGGCCAATGATCCTAAGGCGCAAGCGGTCTACCTGCGTTACGCGCTGTTGCATGGAGAGTTAGGGATAACGCCGCCGGCGCTGCAGCGTTTAGCTGCTTCCGATGCGACGGCGCCACCACGCCAAATTGTCCATACGGCTTCGAAAGGATCCAGGCATTGGATCGGCGTCGCGCTGGTGATTGCGGCGTCGATCGTATTGCTCGCCTCGCTGACGGCTAGTTATGCAGTTTGGCAGGTTCCGCGTGATCCTGCTGCGGCGCCGCAGTTAGGTTGGAAGCCGCCGCAATCGCACTACGACAATCGCCAGCCGCCGATCGGAACCGTCGGAAAATTAGGCGCCAATGATTCGGGGCCGCTGACCTTGGCGATCCAGCAGGGAGAGGCCGAGTTCGCCTCATCAGGCGGCGCCAACTTGCGTGTGTTGGGCCCCGCTTTGTTTGGAGTGACATCGCCGCAAGGGGGCGTGCTTTACAATGGCTCGGTCCATGCGAAGCTCGAGAGCCCGCTCGCACGGTTTTCGGTGACGACCTCAAATTTACGTGTGGTCGACTCAGGCACCGAATATCAGGTTGCGATGCTCGATGATCGGCACATCCGCGTGCAGGCCTACGACGGTCAGGTTGACGTCCAGTCGCGGGTTCGTTTGCCTGCCTACTACTGGCACTTTGATGATCGAACGGGAGCGGCGGAACACCATTCTCCCACGATCTCGACGCCGATGACGTTTGGCGAGCACGCGCAGCGAGTTCCGGGGATTATCGGTAACGGCGCGGTCCGTTTCGACAATACGCCTAACTCTTATGTACAGATCGACGAAGGAACAGGCGACGAGGTTGGTAGCGGTTTAATGGCCTGCAGTAGTGGGATCACGTTGGAAGCCATGTTTATTTCAGAGTGGTCCGGCAAGTCGTTCGATTACGACGAGATTTTTCGCAAAGAAGATGGCGTCTACCGGATCTTGCTCAGCTTTCAAAATGATGGGGATGTTGGCGACTATGATCTGCCGGAAGTGACGCCGGGGCCTTGTTTGTCGTTTGGGCTGCATATCGAACAGCAGGGCTACAGCGAGTTAGACATGCCGTTGGATGGGCGAGATGGGAGACCCACGGTCGCTCAGCTGACCGACGGCCAACCGCATCATGTGGTCGCAACGTATGATAGTTTTAGCGGTCGCAAACAGATCTATGTAGATGGCAAGCTTTGTTTTGAGCATCAGTTTCCGATTGGCGGATTGATCTTGTGCGGCGGTCAGTCGCCTGCGGTGATTGGAAATATGTGGTCCAAGCAAGAGCCGTTTGCCGGCGTGCTGGACGAGGTGGCGCTGTATGACTTTGCGTTGACGGCCGATGAGATATCGTCGCACTATCAGCATGTCGCGCGGGGAGAACGCTTCTTTGGCGCCGAAGCTCAGCAACCATTGGCCGATCGTTGGAAATCAGTCACGCTGGTCGCTGCCGGAACGCATCGCATCTTTGATAAGCTGACAGGGCTGCCGGTCGATATCTTAATTCCGTAGCTCCGGCGATCACTTCACGCGATAGCCAAGCGCAGTCAGCGATTTGCGAACGCGATCGGCATGGTCCCCTTGGATTTCTAACAGATCCTCTTTCGCTTTCACCGTACCACCGCTGCCGCAATCATTCTGGAGTTGTTGAAGCAGCGTCGGCAGGTCGTTGGCGACATCCGTCAGTCCAGTAATGACCGTCGCTTTTCGTCCCCCTTTCCGCTTTTGCACGCCGACCACAGCTGTTTGACTTGCGGGCGGCAAGCGGGCCGCTTCGCGATGCAATTTTGCCGCCGCTTGTTGGCGCCGCGTTTCGCTCGCCGCTTTCTCGGCCGGCGTGCATTTGCACTGCGACTGTAGCTCACCGCAGTCGTCGCACTGCGGAGGGATATCGAAAGGCGTTCCAGCAAACAGTCGAGACATGATCGGCGGGCACTTTAGTAATTGTTGCGTGGGTAGGAAAGCGGAAGGATGCTGGATTCTTCTGGGCTTATTGGGCTGGTACTAGGTCAAGATAGGCTTTGGCGTAGCGCCGGCCAAATTCGCGGTAGGACTCAGCGTTGAAGTGGGTCTTATCGCCTTTGTGCGTTAAGCCCTCTGCCGAAACGAATGCGGCGTGAGGATGGGTTTCGGCATAGTGTTGCTGGGCCGTATCGACCTGTTGTTTGGAGTCATTCCAAGGGCTTTCAGGAAACTTACCCAACTGGCCGATGATAACGGGAACATCAGGGGCGTTCAGCTCTGTGCGGACACGGGTAACTAGCTCCTCGAGCTTTTGTTCGTAAACTTTGGCTTTCGCCGGGTTCGAGTCCCCTTCTCCTTGATGCCAAAGGATGCCGCAGAGAACGCCTGCTTCAAGGGCTTTTTTCGCACGCGGCAGCATGTCGTCATAGGGATGTGACTTGGTCGGTTTGTCATAGGCGCCGGGTTCCCACCGATCAATCGGCGTTCCGCCCACGGCACAGGGGATCAGTCCGACGGTGATCTCCGGATTAGCTTTGGCAATTTCTAGACCAAAGGTCCGGCCGAGTCCCACGCCTGCGATCCCTGGTTTATCAAAATGGATCGGGTCAGCTGCCGGGACCCATTCGCCTGCTTTGTTGAGGGTGAGGACGCGTGGATTGACTGCTTTGTCCTGGGGTTCGACTTTGCCACGACCGGCCATATTCGATTGGCCGATTAGCAGAAAGAGTTGGAACTTCTCTTGAGGAGGAAGCTCGACCCGCGCCGGCTCAGCCGAGAACGCAACGAGGGAGCAAGCAGAAAGCAAGATCAGCGATAGCGCGGCGGATCGAATAGACATGGTGGGGGGATTTACTCCGTTGGCAGATGAAAGCAGAGAATCTCGCGGTGGGAAAGTTCAGGCAATGAGAACCATTAGTTCACTTTACCTGGTGGAGAGTTAATCTCCAAAAAATAGGGATGGCGCCGCAACGGGCGCCATCCCTGATCGGTGGATCAAGTTGTCTGAGGTTCGACTTACTTGGTCAGGTGGTCGATCAAATATTCGGTCGAATTTTTGTGCTGCGGTTTCTCAGAGCCTGTCACAACTAGTTCAACTTCGACATCCGTTGCTTTTAAACGCTCGGCCAGCTTAACGCCCATGATGCCAGAATGAGTAGGATCTTTGGGCGAGTCGCCAACCACCGGAACGGGGCCCCCATAGAACAGACCGATCGGTGGATCATCTTTCGAGACATGCTCAATCGGTGAGTATTCTTTGATCCACGGCATGAGCGAGTCGCGATTTTCTATTACGGCTTCCAGATTTGGCAAACCAAAGGCATGGGCGCCATATTTATAGTTCGGAATCCACTCGCGCAGTTCTTTGGGGTCGAGCGAAACCTGAGCTCCGTTGACCGCCGCACAGTAAAGTCGCGTCGATTCGCGAGCAATCGGATCGTCGCTGTTGGGATCGGCCAGATCGTCATGAAACGCCAGCCAGAGCGAACTGCATGCGCCGGCCGAACCGCCGGTAGCGCCGATCTTCTCTTTGTCGAGGTTCCACTCTTTCGCTTTTGAGCGGACAAATTGCAGTGCGCGAGCAGCGTCGCTTAAAGGGGCTTTGACCGGCGGTTCTACTTTTTGTTCGACACCGTTTTGGACATAGCGGTAGTTGATCGCAACGACCGAAATCCCTTTGTCATTGAACGCTTTGGGATTGGTCTTTTTGTCTCCAGCACGCCAGCCGCCGCCGTGAATATAAAAGACAACCGGAGTTGGCTTGTCAGACTTCGCAGGATAAAAATCAAGCACCTGGCGCGGATGATCGCCGTAGGGAAGATTGAGCTGTTGTTTGAGCTCTTCGGCATGCAGTTGCTGAGTCAGCAACAAGAGCGCGAGCGTTAAAACAAGATGTTTCACGAGCTAAGTTCCTAGGGGTGGGACAATTGGAATGCAGGAGTTCTTTTTTATAGTATCAGAGAGCGGTTTCCAACCGAATTGAACGGAATGTTCGTAAATATTGCCATGAATCCACGGATGCGACATAAGTAATTTTGGAATTCACCAGCGAAGAACCGGAAAGTTGAAGCGAAGTACTCTGCAAAAACAACTTGAGGACGCTTGGAAGAGAGCGATCGAGAACGACTACCAGCATCAACGTATCAATTCGGAGCGTAGTCTACAGGCGTCACTTTGGGCGCAACTGAATGAAATCCTGCCAGCCAAAACGCGGAGAATGTTCCTTGAGCCAAGCATCGCGATATTAACCGAGACTGGGCGGAAAATTTTGTATCCCGACATCGTAATTTGTAACACGCGACAAGTAATCGCCGTGCTGGAGATTTAATACCAGCCGCGCAAACAGTTGACCACCCGAAAAGATCTCGCTACGCTTCAAGCAATATCCGCCAACCGAGCGGATTTATCCGTCAGTAATTCTCGTTATCGCGGCGATCTTACAGCTGCCCCAATCTACTCGATTTCTGTGAAAACGCTCTTTGTTTGGGCGGGAGTTCATTGCCGAAGTGAGACTCGTAGCGCCGGGCCGATGAACAGCGGTATTGCTGAACTTAGCGGATGCTTCTTAGAACTGCATGCCGAAACTAGCCATGTAAATGCGCCTCGTTTGTCTGCGAGGTTGGGTTGAGGTTCGTTCAACAGAAAACTTTATGACGCTTTGCCGTCATCGCTCGTTACTGCTGGGCGACTTCTTCACCGTCGACCAGGTTGCGTCCCTGGAAAGAGACTTCGGCTCCGAGCGTATTAACGCTGACATTCTCGATGACGCAATTGTCGACCAGCAGGGATCCTCCATGGATCCGCAGTTGGCCGCGTTCTGACTTCAGGGCGGTGGAGATCGAGACTCGCTGTAATTGCAACGCAAACGGCTGGTCTTTGGTGCGTGGCCCTGCGGACAACGCCAGCGCTGAAGTTGTATTGAGAATTTGGCAGTCAATCAGCGCATGCGATTTGCCAATCAACAAGACATCGGTGTTCACGTTTCCGTGAAACTTGCAATTGCGATAAACGGTCTCAGAAGCGTTGACATCGGCAATTCCATTTTCGTTGCCGTAGAACTTGCCGCCGGTGATTTCGCACTCGGCCGTTTCGTGTGCAGAGAACCCTTCATCGAAGCAATCGTAGCCTTGGATGTTCTCGAACCTCAGTTGACGGCCGTTACCGTGAACGTTGTATCCATCGTTCAAAAAGTTGCGAGTAACTAAATTTCGGACGACAAGCCGGCGACAATCGCCTCCTGTGGCGATCCCATTGACCCGCGTTGACCATTGGAGATTTTTGACGGATCCGCAGACATAAAGCCAGCCTGTTTTTTCGTCGATGTTCTCAAAGCAGAACTCGCCTGGTTGGAGATCGTCAGGTAGTGGGAAATCAGGAGAGCCAGCACTTTGTGTTCTTCCCATGCGTTGCATGACGCCGCCGAGGATTAAAAGATGGCGATCAAGCGGCGTTCGTTTCAACTGGCGGCGATAGAGTTTGTCGCCAACGGTTTCCCAACCATCTTCCGGCAAGGGATCTGCCCCATCAAGCGTGACGCCATTTCCTTCGATCGTAATGCCGGTTCGGTTGTTAAAGGAGCCTGACTGTCGATAGATTACCCCAGCCGGATAAAGCTGAATGACATCTCCATCCCTTGCCGAATGAATTCCCTTTTGCAGCGTCTTGAACGGCTGGTGCGGATCGCCAGAATTCGCATCATTGCCGGTCTGAGCATTAACACACCACTCACGAGCTGACAGCGGCGCCGTAATCAGCAGCAAAAGCACAAAGAACAAGCACGAGAAAATCTGACGCGTAGGCATAAGGGATCTAGGCAGGCAAGTAAAGAGCGGCAGGGATCGAGACCTTGGGTTGAATCGATCCTAGTTGGCGAACCAGCAAAAATCTATCCATACTGGACAGGAAATGCCTAGCAAAGCGGGGCGTGATCCCCTTGGCAAGGAATGGAGAAGTCATGCTGTACGATCGAAGAGCAGTACCGAGCGTTGTGCGGATAACGCGTCTGGATCAAACTCGAAATCAAGATGTTGTTGTAAAAAGGAAGGTTGCCCGCAGCCGGGGACCAGGCATTCCAGCTTGCCTTGCTTCGGGCAGGTAGCGAACTTGCAAATCCGCCCTAGGTAGCGATTTGTCTGCGGTTCGAACAGAAACAACTCGACGTCTTGCGTTGCGACCCCGATCGATTCTTCTTGGTAAAGTTCATTGAGCGCGAATGCTTTGGCGCGTTGCAGTTGTTTTAAACGCGAGAGATCGTGAATCCAGACGGCCAAATCAACGTCTTTGCACTCATGGAAAACTTTGATCCCTGCTTTGCGATAGGCTCGGAAGCGGGGGATTTCCATTTTCAAGGGAACGGCGACCGACCCGATCAGCGAGATTTTCTCGACTTCTGAAAACTTGGCAAGCGCTACAGCAATCCTTTCCGCCGCATTGCGGAAGTTCTGTTGTCGTTTTAGCAGGTATTCATTTTGACTTTGGATTTCGGCTTTGGTGGGCATGGAAATCATCCTCCGTATGCAGCTGATACATGCATCGCAAGGTGGCGTTATGTGGGGTTATCAGGAATCAAAAGACGACTTTACGTAATCGCAAATTGCCGCCGTCCTCCCCGAGCAATTGGCAAGCTTGGTGATAGGTCAACTGCGAGAGCCGCTCGTGAAACAAAGTAGCCGTGTTCCGCAATCTGGTGGATTCAACCATGGGCGGTTCCATCCAGAAAATAAAAGTGAGAGAAATCGCCGCGAGCCGACATCCAGGATTCGCTACATACTTGACGAGCATCGCGGACCGCCGATTTTAGCCAAGTTGTCGCTGTTAGCCAATTTCGGCGCTGAAAGATAGTTGGAGGGCGCATTGCCAAGTCGACCCAAAGCGGTCGCCGCTGCATCTGCCCAGATTGCCGTGGCTCGACCATATGGGACAAAACGCAGGTTGACATGGATTGTGCGATCCAGCCGGTTCAGCTTTTGAAATCGGCATAATTTAGCGAAGATATGTCGTGAAATCGTGGTTTATGGGTTCTAGCTAGTTTCGGGCAGCGTACCCCCAGCAAGCAAATTGCTGGTTTGTGGCGAAATATCAAAAAGAAACATTGCCTGGGATCTTGAACAAAGCGACAATCGGGGGCATCCCGCCTTGTTTTGCCTGCTCTCTGAGTCCTACCTAAAACTGGAACCGGCCATGCTACTCCGGAATCTTCTGTGGTTGTTTTCTCTACTGATCACCTTGGTGGTTGGCGCGAATTGCGTTGGTGAAGAGAACTTCCCTGCGGACGAACGCGTTTTCTTTGAGGAGAAGGTGCGCCCGCTGTTGATCGCTCAATGCTACGAGTGTCATTCGGTCGATGCGAAAGAAGTCGGTGGCAAGCTCTATCTAGATAGCCGCGCAGGAATTTTACGTGGCGGTGAGTCAGGACCTGCTGTCGTGCCGGGCAAGCCGGAGGATAGTCTGTTATTAGACGCGTTGCGGTACAAGACATTTGAGATGCCGCCTGAGAAACCGTTGCCGGAGACTGATATTCAGGTTGTTTCGCAGTGGATTCAACGCGGAGCTTGGGACCCGCGAACAGAGATCGCCGCAGCGACGCCGAAGGGGCTGGCCGTGGCGACGCCGATGGGAGAATGGAAATCGGAGGAACTGTGGTCTTTTCGTCCGCGACAGGTGATTGCACCTCCCAACGTCAACGATGAAGTCTGGCCGCATAATCCGATAGATCACTTCGTGCTTCAGCGAATCGAAAATGCAGGGACTCGGCCCACGGTCGATGCTGATCTGCGCACGCTTGTCCGACGGATTTATTACGATTTAATTGGGCTAGCGCCGACCTTGGCAGAGGTCGACTCTGTGGTAGAGGCCGCAACGCAAGATCGCCAGCATGCGTTGGAAGTCTTGGTAGATGATCTGCTGTCACGTCCGCAGTTTGGAGAGCATTGGGGCAGACACTGGCTTGATGTCGCTCGCTACGGCGAGTCGAACGGCAACGACGGCCTATCGCGCAACGCCACCTTTCCGCAAGCCTGGCGATATCGCGATTACGTGATTGACGCGATCAATCAAGATGTTCCCTTTGATCGATTTCTCACCGAGCAGGTCGCCGGCGATTTATTACCTGCGGCGTCGGCGGAAGAAAAAAATCGGCTACTCATTGCAACCGGTTTTTTGGCGATTGGCGCGAAGCCCGCCGCAGCGATGAACACGGACTTTGCGATGGACATTGTGGATGACCAAATCAATGCGGTGAGCACCGCGTTCTTGGGACTGAGTGTGGCTTGCGCTCGCTGTCACGACCATAAGCATGATCCGATTCCAACCCGCGACTACTATGCGTTGGCAGGTATCTTTCAAAGCAGTGAGACGTTGTACGGCTTGGCAGGCAACGAGAAGCTGACGGCGCCGCCGACCGACTTGCATGTGCTGAGTTCGCAGTTGCCTGAAGAGCGGGCCGAGCTAGAGCAGAAGCGGAAATCGCTGAAGTTGTCTAACAGCTATCTGGAGGAAGTTCAGCGGTTGAAGCCCATTTTTCACGCTCCGCTGGATCAGCTTCCGCCAGATTGGGAAGCAGTTGGTGCGGCCAAGTTCTCCGAAACCAAATTTGTGGAACTTAACGCAACCTATCTGCGAGGCGCAGTCCCCGGCGTCGGGAAAGACTACGCCGTCTCGTTCTGGTTTAAGAATGAGGAAGAGAATCATTCTCGGCTGATCACTGCTTATTTGTTTACCCGCGGGGAAGGGGGAGACAAAAGTATCCCCGGCGATCACTTAGGAATCGGCGGCAAGCATGATCCCAAGCGGGCAGGGCGCCTATTTGTATTTAATGGCAACGCGAAGAAAGCTTCGATCGGCGGAAGCACCGTCATCTCACCAGGCACTTGGAATCACGTCGTGATGATCCGTAGCCAAGGGCGTATTCAAGTTTATCTCAACGGCGCCCATGAACCAGAAATTGATAGCGAACTTGAACCAACTTTCGGAGCCGATTCGCACTTTTTCTTGGGAGGACGGAGCGATGGATTTGCTCCGTTGAATGGGAATTTGGCTCATTTCAGTCTGTTTGCGAAAGGGCTTGACTCGACTGCAGCCCAGACGCTGCATGCAGCCTCGGGGCAACCGCAGGGAGCAAAACAGCTTGGCTTGGCGATGGGAGTCCGCGAAAAGCAGAAGGCGATTGACTGTAAAGTTCATATCAATGGTACCGGCGCCAAGCTAGGCGCCCTCGTCCCGCGAGGCGCGTTGACTGCCTATTCCCAGGTAGCGACCGACAATCGATCCGCGGCAAATTTGCCAGAGCTAAAGATTCCAGAACAAGCGAGCGGTCGCTTGCAGTTGGCCGGTTGGCTGACCGATCCCCGTCATCCTCAAACGGCGCGCGTCATGGTGAACCGAGTTTGGTTAAAGCTGATGGGAGAAGGACTTGTCGCGACTCCGGACGATTTCGGCGTTTACGGCGCTCGGCCGACACATCCAGAACTCTTGGATTGGCTGGCGGAAAGTTTCATTGAAGCGGGTTGGTCGACGAAGCAATTGATTCGTTTGATCGTGCTTAGTCATACCTATCAACTTTCTAGTGATTGTGCTGCCGACATTGCCAAGCAAGATTCTGCAAACCAACTGTTGACGCGACATTGGCAGCGTCGACTAAGCGCTGAACAGTTACGCGACACCATCTTGCAGGCAAGTGGTCAACTGGACTTGGAATGCGGCGTAGGGAGCCCGATTCAAGAGATCGACGCGCTGATTAATAAGCCTCCCCATGAAGCGGCGACGTTGCATCGAGCGAGCAACCACCGCAGCATTTACCTTTGCTATATGCGAAATTCTCCACCACCTGAGTTAGCAGCATTCGATCTGCCAGATGGGTTGAAGGTGACAGGGAAACGCAATCAAACCGTGTTGCCGGCACAATCTTTGTTTCTGCTGAACAGTCCGTTTGTGGTTCAGCAGGCCGAACATTTTGCTGCAAGTTTGAACGCAAACGGCGCAGCGACCACCGTAGACAAGATCTCGGAGGGATTTCGCAGAGCTTTGTTACGTAGTCCCACGAAATCTGAATTGACGTCCGCCGTTGAATTTCTCGATCGACTGCAAGCCGATAACCCAACCCAAGACAATCTCCCCGAGTCCGCTGAGCAAAGCATCAATCCTTGGACTGCTTTTTGTCAGGCCTTGTTTGCGGTGAATGAGTTTCGGTACGTCGACTAAACTCGTCTGCCGGTATTCGATTCGCTTTTCAAGTTCGCATCTTTCAAACACTTGAGGCTTCCCATGATTCCATCTCGCAGAAATCTGTTGCAAGCAGCATCATGCGGGTTTGGGTACCTAGCCCTCTCGGCCCTTTGCCAGCAGTCGATCCAGGCGGAATCGTCTAATTCATTGGAACCGAAAGTTCCGCCCGTGCGGCCACGCGCCAAGCGAGTGATCTTTCTCTGCATGAGCGGTGGACCGGCCCAGTTGGACATGTTTGATTACAAGCCGCAGACGGGGCAAAAAAAGCATCCCGGGTCGGTCTATCCCTTCCGGCAGTACGGCGAGAGTGGGCAATGGATTTCGGATTTGTTGCCAGAAACGTCTCGCCATGCGGACAAGCTCTGCATCATCAATGGGATGTACGCCGACACCGGTAATCACGCCCAATCTTTTCTTCAGCTGCATACCGGCGAACGGCTCCGTAGCCGACCAAGTCTTGGCTCTTGGATCAATTATGGACTGGGAACCGAAAATCAAAACTTACCCGGCTTTATTAGCTTAAATACGGCCAAGCCCTCCGTTTACTCCAGCTCGTTCTTGCCGCCGGTTTTCGAGGGGACGCCGATCGGCACCAACGGCGAGAGCATGTCGACGGCCCACATCAAAAACATTCAGGGAAATCACCTTGCTAAAGGCGCCAAACGCCAGCAGTTGGATTTCATTCAATCGCTGAATCGGCGGCATGCCGGCGAGAGCCCCGACGCAGGCAAACTGGAGGGAGTCATTGAGTCGATGGAACTCGCGTATCGGATGCAATCGACCGCGCCGGCGTTACTAGATACCAGCACCGAAACCGCAGCAACGCTGCAACGATATCGGGTCGGCAAGTCGCTGTCGGTAGGGACCTGCAAACCTTCGGACTTTGGTCGTCAATGTCTGCTAGCTCGGCGATTTGCGGAAGCCGGCGTTCGCTTTATTGAGCTCAACCATGGAAGTTGGGACCAGCACACAGATCATCGGCGCGACTTGGAGGCCAACTGTGAAGTCACCGACGCGCCAATCGCAGCGCTGCTTGACGACCTGGAAATGCGCGGCCTGCTGGACGATACGTTGGTCGTTTGGGGAGGCGAGTTCGGTCGACCGGGGCTGACGCCTGAGGATGGCAAGAACGAAACCGGACATAACTACCGAGGATTTACCTTCTGGTTAGCCGGTGGGGGCGTTAAGCCCGGCTACACGCATGGCAAAACGGATGAGACAGGCTCACGTGCGGTAGAAGGGAAAGTTCATTTTCGTGATCTGCATGCGACCATCCTGCATGCGCTCGGACTCGAGCACGATCAACTGACCTTCCAGCACGAAGGGCGCGAGCATCGCCTGACCGGTCCTGAGGATTGTCACGTGGTTCATGAACTGTTCGCGTAGCAGTCTTGCGCTAGCAACTTCCAAAATCTCAACGCTTGTTGCATGCCCTGTAATTTAGATAGCGAGATTATCGGC
The DNA here is from genome assembly GCF_057808535.1 of Blastopirellula sp. SH421. Lineage (NCBI taxonomy): Bacteria > Pseudomonadati > Planctomycetota > Planctomycetia > Pirellulales > Pirellulaceae > Blastopirellula > Blastopirellula sp. SH421. The sequence continues at coordinate 4,905,696 of NZ_CM173712.1, read as the reverse complement.
GATTGGTTAGGAGCTGTTTTGAGCAGCTCGGCGTAATCCTCTAGGCAGTCTTACCGATAACTGACTGCCAGCCATCCGGAGTCCTTGCGATGCTCGCCTTCATCCTGCGCTGCTTCCTTTCTCTGATTTTGATCATTCAGCTCGTCGCCATTTCCCAAGCGGTCGAACCGACCGTTGTGCAACTTGCCAAAGGGGGCGCGGCGCCATTGTCGATTGTGATCGGCGAGCATGCTTCGGATGAAGTGCGGAAATTGGCAGACACGTTTGCCAATTACCTTACCCAGATGAGCGGAGCCAAATTTGCCGTTGAGACGGGGGATGGCAGCCACGGCATCGTGCTGGGTCGGACCGAAGATTTCTCGGCGTTGCCTTTCGCGGCGACCTTCGAGGGTGGGCCTTTTCACCGCGAAGATTACCTGCTTCGCACTCAACCGACTGGTCTGTATCTAATTGGTTCTACCGACATAGCCGTTTCGCATGCAGTCTGGGATTTACTCTATCGTCTAGGGCATCGGCAGTTCTTTCCCGGTGAAACCTGGGAGGTAATTCCAGCGCCGGCCGACCTGCAGATCGCGGTGGACGCCAACGAAAGTCCTGACTTTTACGCCCGACGCATTTGGTACAACTGGGGGCTGTGGGGTTACAACAACCAACCGTATCAAGCGTGGTGCAATCGAAATCGGGCGACCCAGGGATTTCAACTCCAGAGTGGTCATTCGTACGACGGCATTCTCGCCGCCAACCAAGAAGCGTTCGCCGCCCATCCCGAGTACTTCGCTCTGATCGACGGTCAGCGGAGAACCGAAGGCGGCGATATCAAGTTCTGCATCTCTAATCCAGGACTGCGAAAGCTGGTGGTCGATCACGCTGTTCGGGCCATCCAAGCGAACCCCACGCTCGACAGCATTTCGATGGACCCTAGCGATGGCGGTAACTGGTGCACTTGCGATGCCTGTCGCGCTCTTGGAACGCCCAGCGACCGGGCGCTGACACTGGCGAACGAAGTCGCCCAGGGAATCAACGCGTTAGGTCTCGGTGAGAAGTATGTCGGCATGTATGCCTACAACGAGCATTCACCTCCCCCGCAAGTCAAAGCGGATCCGCACGTGGTGATCAGCGTGACAACCGCCTTTTTGCGAGGCGGATACACATTTGATCAGATCGTAGAAGGCTGGCAGGCCCAGGGGGCGACGACAGGCGTTTACGACTATTTGAGCGTGGTCGCGTGGGACTGGAACATGCCTCGCGGCGGCAAAGCAGGGCGGCTTGCCGAAGTGCAGGCTTCGCTCCCTCGCTTTCACCAGCAAGGCGCCCGGTTCTATGACGCCGAGTCGGGAGACTGCTGGGGGCCATGCGGGCTGGGGTATTACCTGGCAGGCCGCCTGATGTGGGATGTCGAACAGGCCGCGCAAACCGACGCGTTGGTCGAAGACTTTCTCAGCAAAGCATTCGGCAAAGCGAAAGAGCCGATGCGCGAGTTCTATCGCCTGATCAACCAGGATGATAGTCGTCGTTCTGCGACGGATTTGATTGGCCGTATGTATCGCTGTTTGGATGAAGCGCAGAAATTGACGAGCGACCAGCAGGTCCTAGCGCGCCTCGATGACCTGTTGTTTTACACGCGTTATGCCGAGCTTTATACCCAATACTCGGCGGGGCAAACACAACTAGAGGCCGTCGCGCGGCACGCTTACCGGATGCGAAAGACGATGATGATTCATAGCTATGGGTTATGGTCGCGTTTGGTCAGTCAGCAGGCGGCCCTGACTGACGATCACCCTTGGAAGAGCGACGCCCCATTCACTGCGGATGAGCTAGCGCGTTTTTTAAGTGAAGGGATCGCCAATAATCAGCCGGTATCCCCAGGTTTTACTAGTGTCACGTTTAGTGAATCTTTGGTTCCGGTCCAGTCGCTGAACTTGCCAAAGGTAGAAATCGGCAGTTGGCCCAGCAGTCCTCAGGATCGCCAGAGTTATTTGATTTGGATCGCCGATCCTGATCAAACCCCGGTTCTTAAAGTTCGGGTTGATAAGGTCTGGGCGATTCGCGATCCGCAGTTTCGCCTGTTTTCACCGCAGGAGGTAAAAGTTGAGCCGGTCATGGTCTATCAAGACTATCGGCCCGACGGCGTCGAACACGAATTGAAGTTGGATACTCCCTACGACGGCTTGCACTCGATTGAGACGATCGACGGTGGCGATCACACCCGCATCCAGTGGCCAGCAGGAATGCCGGTAACGGTCGCGTCAGGCATCGACACGCCTGGCGTGACCAGTCACTTCCGCGGCGAATGGACGCTCTACTTCTATGTTCCGAAAGGAACCAAAGTGATCGGCGGTTGGGCTTCGCGGATCGCCAATTGGGCTCCTCGGATTTCAGGAACCCTCCGTGACGGCTCTGGTAACCAAATACTAGATTTTGCAACTTTGGATGAAGGATGGTTCACGGCGCCAGTTCCACCCGGCGAAGATGGAAAATTGTGGAAATTTGACAAATCGCAAGGGCAACGCTTGTTGATGACGGTCCCGCCTTACCTCGCTCCCTCGGCCGAACAGTTGCTGCTGCCACGGGAAGTGGTTGAGCGAGATGCTTCTCCGAGTGCAGAACCCGCTCGGTGAGAAGTTCTCTGCCGTTTAAATACGGAAAATAGAAGCATCACGGTATTGTGATCCCCGAGTCTTTTTCCGTTTCCTGGGAGCGAACAGCCCGCTTCACGAACACAGAACGGGGCTTAATGGTTAACAAAAAATAGCCAAGCCCTTTACTAGGGCTTGGCCGACTGTGATGACGATCAGATCACGCCGGTTTTGATTCTTTGAGACCGGCGGCGATTGCGTTGGAAACTACGCCAGCTTGTAGTATTCTTCCCAGCCTTGGCGTGGTTGGTTTCCTTTCAGCAGTTCGTTGGCTCGGGCGTTGTTTGTGATCTGCTGAGTCTTGGCATCGAACTGGATGTCCTCGCCCAAACGTTGCACGATACAGCCAAGCATAAAGACCTGGGTGAGCGGCCCCGAGATCGCAAAGGCTGAGTTACAGTAGGGATCGATACCAGCCGAGGCTTTCAGGAAGTTGTCCATGTGGTTGGTAGACGTTTTGCTGACAGCCGGTTTGGGGAGGTTGGCGGCAACTTCCTGTTGCTTCTTTCCGCCGACAATCTTGAGCGAATCCGAATGGGTGCCGCCGACAAATGTCAGATCGTCGCTATAGATCGCTTTGCCGCAACTGGGGAGCTCTACGCCCTGTTCGCTGGGCGGACGATTCTTCACGCCGTCATACCAGTTGATAGTCATAGCCGGCATGTCGGGGCCGCGCTCGGCGAAGTCGAACGCAATCGTGGTGCCGTGAGGGAAGATATACTCATTCGGCTTATCGATCATCACCGCTCGCACCGTATGCGGCAGACCCAGCTTCAAAAAGCGATGCACCGTGTCCAAGGTATGTGGTCCCCAGTCACCGAAGGCGCCATCACCATAATCGTACCAACCACGCCAGTTGCCCGGATCGAGCTTGCTGTTGTAGGCATGCTTGGGGGCGGTGCCAGCCCAAACGTCCCAGTTCATACCGGCCGGCATTTTCTCTGCTGGGGGGAAACCTTGGACATCTCCCCAAGGATGCCAGCGACGTCCGTTGTTCATGCAGGCATCGACGCGACGAACATTTTTGATAATGCCGTGATCGACCCACGATTCAAACTGCAGACGTTGACCGCTTGAGTGACCTTGGTTGCCCATCTGACATTTCACGCCATATTTTTGCTCCGCCTGCATCAACAGCTGGCATTCTTCGAAGGTATGGGCGAGCGGTTTTTCGACGTACACGTTGATGCCCAGCGACATAGCGAGCATGGCGATCGGAAAGTGCGAGTGGTCAGGAGTGCCGATGGTGCAAACATCAATCTTGTCCCCCAACTTCTCAAACATTTCACGGAAGTCGCTATAGACAACTGCGTCATCGCACTTGCCGTTCATTTTGCTCTTGAAGCCTTCGGCGCGTGAAGGAACCACGTCGCAAAGTGCAACGCACTGAGTCAAGTTGTGGTTGACCGCTTCTGAGCCAATCGCGGCGCCGCGGTTCGCACAACCGATGACAGCCAGGTTCAGCTTGGCATTCTTCGCGACTTCGGCTTTGGCAATATTCGATACCAGCAACGTTGCTGCGGATGCTGCGGCCGATTGCTGCAGTATCTGTCGACGATTGAGATTCTTCATGTTTCTATTCTTGTAATCCGTGTGCGTGCGAAATCCATAATCAGGTTTTACCGTTCCAGCTTCTATTGTTTCCGCTACGCTCCCTTTTTGCAACTTACTGGGGTGATCTGCACTCCACACGGCCGCTAGTGTGAATCTTGCGACCCTTACAATGAGTTCGATTGCTAAGTGTGTGCTGCCGTCCCTTTTATTCTTTGTTTCTATGCCGGCTATCGCTCGCGGCCATCCGATCTGAGATACGACTCTGCGTTGAGCAACTGGTTCGTCGTATCGCTTCTTCGTGGCGGGGCGTATTCTTTGAATTGCTCGTGCAGCAGACGAGCCGCGTGGAAAGCGAGAATGCCGTAAAGCGGCTTCAGCTGTTTGGATCTCGAGTAGCCGGGAATCCGCATGACCGGAGGCGCCTTACTAGCCGTACGGATGTACTGCTGCAGCAACGCCTCAGCGGCCCGCGGAAAGTTGCCCCAGCGTTCAATGGCCTGGAACACTGAGAAGACGACAATTTGATTCGGGTTTTCGATGGCATCCCCCTCCGTTCTCTCCGCTTCCGTCTTGAATTCCGGATGACCAGCCCAGCGATTCGCCCATTCCAGCAGCGGAGGCGTAGCATTTTCAGAGACGTCCTCCAGATGCTCCAGAATAAAATCGACACGCAACCCCAACGCTCCGCCTGGAAAACGAGTGCTGGTCGGATAATGCTCGCCGCGAGCCGTGCGGTCGAGTTGTTCGATCCAGTAGGCGATCTTCTTCGGCTTCGAAAGCTTGCGAGCGGCCTCTTTCATTGTGGCCTGCAGTTGGGCTTCGCAGATTTCTTCGTCATCGGGCGCCCTCTCGCTCCAACCGTACCAGCCGTCGTGTTCTTCAACCGCTAAGCGACAATCTTGGGCCAGCGGGAGCGATTGAAAAACACCGTTGTCACGCGCCTCAATCAAAACGTCCCGGCACATGGTCCCGAAGCACTTCGCCACTGTCTCCATCTCTGCGCTTGAAAGAAACGCGTGGCATGATGCATCGTGGCCGGTGATCGAAAGCACACCTTCCTGTTCTTGTACCTGATTGAACGCCTTGAACCAGCCGTTGAACGGATATGCCGTCTCCTCGATGTAGGATTGCCATTCGCCGTCGGACTCGGCATCCGGCCGCGTGTCGAAAACCATCGCCGTCCAGCCGGCCTGATCGAACTGAAAGCCGAGAGTGATCAACTGGATCTCCGCATCATCCTCGCCCGGCCCTGGATTGATGTAGATCGGATACTCTACAACCCGCCGCTGTATGTATTTACGAACCCGCTCTGCATCTTTCTTCAGATTTATCCGTGTGGGCATCAACTCTTCTTTCCGAAAGGGGAAATATGACTCCTGGAGGATCGGCGGCACAATGGCTCCCCGCCACAAGAAGAATCAGCTCGAACAGCTTCCTTCACTTGCATGAACATGCCTGAGAAGATGTGAGACTCAGGGGAATGCTTGCTCAAGGCTGTGCTCGATAAAGAAATGGGCGGCGGAACATACCGCCGAAATGATGTGGATTGTAAAGCCGCAAGGTAATGGTATTTTTGCCTGGCCGCAGTTTGCCGGCGAGCGGGGCGTCCCACTCAAAACGGTAGTCGTTGAGCCACCACATTCCTTGAAAGGGGCGATGGGCTACCTGCTCTCCATTAACGTACAGCCAAACTTCATTGAAGATCCCTGGAAACATCAGGTGAACCTCACCGGCGACCTGGGACTGCTCAAGGTCGACTTCTGTCGAATACCATATGTGCCCGGTGAAACTTTGATTGTCATCGGCCAGAATGCCTTGCGCCTGGGCGTATAGGTCGGTGCGTAGTGTTCTCCACTTTTCCTGGTTCGCGGCTTGTTGCCACTGCTCTTTTACTCCTATGTCGTCTGGGTCGCGGCGGAACGACCATTCCAGGGGTAGTTTGGCGATGAGGGTCCCCTGGTCCCCTGCGGTTTTCTGCAGCAACTCACTGTACTGCAGGACTTCTCCCGGCCACCAGGCGTAACCATTTTCGCCAATCCGGCGATACGTCGTAAACGTTTCATTCATGTCGGTCAGAGCTTCGCGGGCAGCCAGACCCCGTTTACCGGCCATGACCGCCTCAGCAAAGTCAATCTCGACCGCGGCGGCTGTTATCATCGCCCTATAATCCTTGAGTATTTCAAATCCACCGCGCGTGAATTTCATCCGCTCGAGATATAGTTTCTCGTTGCGATTTAGATCAGAGCGGGATTTCAGCGGCTGTAGCGTCGCCTCGGCCGCGGCCAAATGCCGCTGCAGTTCTGAAATGAGTTCCGGCGTGTAAATCGCGGGCGCAACAAAATACTCGTGTTCTGTGACGATCGTATCTTGCCAGGCTTTGAAAATCGCACCCCAGTAGGCCGACATCGGTTCTGCCGCCGGACCGTAAAACTTGGGGTAAAACTCGGCCAGCAACTTATCGACATCGGCGTCCGGATTCCAGGTCAGCTGCCCCCGCAGAAACAGATTGGTGAAGGTCGTCGCCATCGCGCCGCGGCTCTCGACCGAGATGCCCAGGATATTCGCTTTGCGATAGTGTTTGACATCACCGGCGAAGGCCTGATGCGAAGGATTGGGAAGATCCCGCCAAACCAGCATGCTTTGATCGTAATCGTAGATCACGACCCTGCCGTCCATCACCTCGGTCCACTTGTAGAGCATGTCGCGATACTCACGCCGCGGTGCGGAACGTGGGTCGTCCATGTCGTGGATCGGATCGATATCGATCGGGGCCAAGTAAGCCACGAGCGGCTTGGCCGCTTTTTCTACGCGGACCGGTGGCAACGTGATATTCGAGTAGGCCAGAAAACCAATTTTGGCATCGCTTTCGGGAGCCGCCTTCATCAGTCGCTGGGCGACCTTGTTATAAAAAGTCAAGAAGGCGTCGGTATAGGACTGAGACATCGTGTATTTGTCGTACTGTAACGCGATCAGCTCTTTGTCCTGGGGAGAGTTGGATTCATAAATCCCGTCTTCCATCCCCAACTGAACATCGTTCCCGGCAGCATAGATCGGCAGAACCTGACTGACGACATGATCTGCGGTAGCGTCATCCGAAATCGGGACGTTAAACATCGTCTTCCCTTCGGGCGCCAAGCTGGCGGTGTATCTTCCGAGGATATGGCCGTTCGGTACGCCTGCGTCATTGAAGCGGTTGCGGCGCTGGAATTCGCGAGCCCCAGTAGAGTCCGCATTCCAGGAGAGCCAATATTGGCGGACTTCAAAGGGAGACCCATAGGCATAGTCGAGCGTTTCGATCTTAAGAGTTGGCTCCAATGGTATGCACTGACCAATCGGCGTGGGCAGATACCAACGGCAGCCCCACCGCTCCAGCAATTCCACCACCGCGTAATAGTGCGATTCATCATTGCTGCCCGCCAGATAAACACGGTTGTCTACGCGGCGCAGCGCGATCGCGTCTGTCTGAAGCAATGGATTTGCTTTGGCGTGCTTGCCGATCACCTCCCGCAGCGCAGGCTCGAGCTTCAGGGCAAGCTGCCCGACGACAAGAACCGGCGATTTTCCGGCGAGAGCCTGGGTTATCGCGTTCTCATCAGCAGCGATCGCCGGTTTGGCGCCTGACATCAGGCCGATAAAGTGGGCAAGATCCTCAGCGGCTCGTTTCTCCCACTCTCCGGCGTCCGCCGCCACGACGATAACTGTAGAAGTCTTCCCGTTCTGGGTAATCATCAGGTTCTCTGCGGCGGCCAGTGGCAAACATGCCCAGAGGCTCCATCCAATCGCGTAGATGCCGATCAATGCACTTTTCATCATTTGCTCTGCCTTGCCTGTTGGATTGTGCGTGAAATCGATAGGGATTGAAGGGGCGTGCAATATTGTTAACGCCGGTTTGACAGGAGATGTGGTAAGTGTTGGAGAAAAGTCTTGCGACCAAGCAATGCGAGGCCGCAGCCAAGGAACAAACGCCAAGTGCTATTGCTTGGCCTGCGGCAGGTTGATCTTTACAAAGCTTTCAGGACCGATAGAACCGTTGCCGTGAACGATCCGGACACGGACCTCATGTTCGCCGGAAGTCGCGTAGAGCGAGCATCGATCGTTGCCCCAGCCAAAACGGCGGTCCTCTTTGACACCCGCCCAACCGAGACGTTCGCCGTAGGCCTCGGTGATGTTCCCCTCTGGCAGCTCCTCCCAACTGTGTCCGTCCACCTGAACCTGGTAGTGGTCGAAATCGATGTCGGCATTCCAGAATTGAAAGAAAATCAAATGGTTCTCGTTCGGGAAGACTTGGATCATAGCGTGGTTCGAGGGTTTCCAAGAAACGACCTCCGGATCAGAAATCGTCCAGGCAGTAAGTCGCTGATTGCGAATGTACCAAGCCGAGAACTTTTGGTCCTCCCACGGCACCGTTTTATCGTCTTTCCATTCGACGGTGTGGAGACGTTTGTTAAAGACGTCTTCCATATGCTTGTATCGCGGCGTGTTGGTGACGATGTCGTTTTGGGTCAACCATCGCAGGTAATAGAAAATATGGGCAGGGGCGGTATCCGTTGCAGGGCGGTTGCCGGTGTGGCGGACTTCGGTGACGCTCGCCAACGTGTCGTTCACAACATGGCCATGCATTTCCAAAGCCGATTGTGGAATTCCATTAACCGTATAATGGACGTCAAAATTCTCATGAGCCGTGGCGTCGATCACAGCCCATTTCTCATGTTCACGGAGGTAAATCTCTGTGATGAAGTGATTGGCGGGATTGTGCGGAACTCCGGTCTCGATAAATCGACACGGCATTCCCAAAGAGATGCAGGCCTGTTGAAAGACCATCGCCGCCTGACCGCACCAAACCGGCTCTTTGCGTTTAGCGCCTTCCAGCAGCGCGATGGCGCTCCAGTCTAGAAAAACCTTGGGTGCAGGTCGACCGTAATGGAGTGAGCCGAAGGTCCATCGCTTGAGGGCCAACGCCCGCTCAAGGTCAGTCGTCGCACCGCTGATGATCTTGTCCAGATCCTGCTCATTACGAAGTTGAACAATTTTGGGGTGACTGGGGCGATCGAAAATAAAGAACTCGGCCCACGGCGAAATGTCGGCGTGATCGTAGGCGACGATCTCGACCTTAGGTCCAAGCGTATCACGTAATGGCGAAGGGCCTAGGCGGACCAGATCTTGACCGGCGCCGACGGTTGCAAACCAGGGTAACGCGCAGATGGAGAGCAAGAGTGATCGAACCATTCATGCAGACTTTCGCCAGGGGGATATCAGGAGCAAGAGCAACGGGGACGAGAGGAAATTGTGCGAGTTGCATGCCTACTTTGGCGGATTTTCGATTGTTTTGTTGTTCACCCTCGAAGTATCCATCGTTCTACGCCAAAATCGCGACTACCATTGCGGAAAGGTTTACCATACCCTGAATCGGGGTATCAGCGACAGAAAATTCCCCACAAGCGCAAGACTAGGAAGCGTTAGCTCGGATCCAGACCATTCAGATGCCCATTCCCCGCATACCGATAAAGATTCTCAGCCTCGCTGGTGATTTTGCCAAAGGCGTTCTAGGCAATGTGATTGACGACGGTGATCGTATCGGTCAGCGCGTCGCTCTCCAATACATCGCGTCCTGCCAGGCTGCCAACCGCTGCGGGCAGCTTGAACCACGCGTCCCCAAAAGCAATCCGAAGTAGTACGATTTAGTGCAATTGCCACGAAACGTTCTGCGGGCAGAAATCGCTAAACGTTGCATCTAAAATGACTTGCGATCTACAGTGTCATTTGACGCCGTCCCCTTAATTCCTCGCACTCCTCTCTAGCCGTGTTTGAGAGTTTGTTGCCCTTTTTTGAGATGTCATGAAAGCCGCTACGATCAGTCAGTTGAAGAAGGAGCTTGTGAAGCTTGATCACGAGGACTTGTTGGACGTTTGCGTTCGGTTGGCCAAGTTCAAGATCGAAAGCAAAGAGTTGCTGACGTACTTGCTGATGAAGGCCGCTGATGAGATTGGTTATGCGGAGGATTTGTGTGATGAGATCGATGAGCGGCTGAGCACGCCGGGCAAGATTCACAAGAAGTCGCTTCGCAAGGTGGTCCGCTGGATGGACAAGTCGCTGCGTTTCTCTGGAGACAAAGAAACTGAACTGCGAGTGCGGATTCACTTTTGTCGACGGATCAAGCAGCAGCGAATCAGCTTCGGCGGCTGCCGCGTCTGCGAGAATATGGTCGCGACGCAGTTCAAGAAAATTGCCACGGCGATCGAGAAGGTGCATCCCGATTTGCAGTTCGATTACAACCAGCAAATCTCGGACCTTTAAAGCCGCCGCGAGTGGTCATTCACTGCGACGGGCTCGATCCCAAGAGCTGTCCTTATCGGGGGCTTGTTCGGTCGGGACATCCTTGCCCTTCCGTTTATCGAAGCTCAGCGAGTCAAGGTACAAACGTTCGACCTTCGCCCGCGCCCAATCTGTCTTGCGAAGAAATTTCAGGCTGCTGTTGATGGTCGGTTTGTCGTTGAAACAGTGGATGTTGATCCGCTCGCCCAACCGTTCCCAGCCATACTCCGCGACCAAGTATTCCAGGATCGCTTTAAGCGTGATACCGTGCAGCGGGTTGTTGGGCTGGGGTTCATTCATGACTATCTCGGGGCACTCGAACTCTCTCTATCGGCCAGATGTTGTAAACGGTGCTGCCCATATTAACACAGAGAGTTCGAGAGATTTGATGTCCTCTTCCCGTGCAGAACCCTCTTTGTGAAATTTCTCTGCTACCCAAATGACGGAAAGCGATCGCTCGCAATAGGTTACGGATTCCGCGTCCTTTTCGGTCCCCTCTGAGCGAACCGAACGCTTTACGAACAGAGAACTTTTGCTACCGATTCCGTAAAGCCCGCATCAGAGGATTTGTAATGCAATGATGGCGAGAAGCGGCGAGCCTGAGGATGAAGACATTGTCGATGGTGCGTCAATTTTGAGCATGGCTGATATCAAGTGCAATACGCGTCTGGGCGGAATGCTCAAAAACTACCACAAGGCCGCTTGAGAGTTGATGGTGCTCTCTGTCCTGGCGCCGCGGTTCCGGAGGAACGTGAGCGCCTCTCACTGATATTTCGCCTTTCTCACTGCTGTACGCATAAACCTCATGACAATTGAGGCTCAAAAATTGTCAATTCGCATCTTCGCGGATCGTTCGCCTGCTCGCAGATGCTAGGCTTTCTTTGTTGGAATCCTTATTGTACAGGGCGGGCAAATGTCCGCCGTAAACAATATTTCAGACACTTTTTTTTCGCGAAGCCTCTTGCTTGTGGGCGGCATTACCCCCCCCTATAATCTTCCCGAGCATGAGTATGAGTTTTACTTGTCTTAGCAACGAGAAATACGAATGGCATCGGGGGAGCAGCAAGAGAATCTTGAAGACGCGGGTGGCGGCGACTGGATCGGATTGGGAGTCGCGATTGCGGCAGCCGCGACGCTAGGCGCGTTTTGGCTCCTTTCTTGGCAGTTGGCTTTTCTCTTGATGTCGGTCGTGGTGATCTCCATTGTCATCTGGCAAGCCTGCGATCCGTTCGCTGATGCGGCCCAATGGATTGGTACGAAATTGGGCATCCCCGGCTCGGTTCGCGGCGCCACGCTCGATGCGATCGCAAGTTCGCTGCCGGAGCTGTTCAGCGGCATCTTCTTTGTGGTTCTCGCGATCAGCGCTGTGCAGGGAGACGACCCCGCCGCGATGGAAGCAGCTGGAGCGGAAGGCTTTGGCGCGACGATCGCCACGTGTGCCGGCAGCGCGGTCTACAACATGATGTTGATACCGGCCATCGTGACATTGACGATCGCTTACTATCGCCGGAGTCGACCTACGATTGATGTGGAAGACGAAGTTCTGGCGCGTGATGGCATTTGGTTCTTGTTGTGCGAAATGGCGCTGCTGGTTTTCCTCTTCCAGAACAAAATGTACTGGTGGATGGGGTTAGTCTTGATCGGGATGTATTTCGTCTACATCTTTCAGCTTTATCGCGACACGATCATTTATCGTAAACGGTTGCATGCTCTGAACGAGTACTTCAGCACCAAGGGAGTAGATACGCCAACTCCGACGGTCATCTCGGAGCTGAAGGCGCAGAACGTGAAAGTTCATTATCTTTTGGTCGATAAAATCCGTGACGAAATCAAGTCTGGAAGTTTCGATGAAAACGAGGCGGAGGACGAAGAAGACGTCCCGGATGGCGCTGGCGTGCTGTTCGGCTTTCTTGAGGTTCCATTGAATCAGATCACCGCCTGGGCGATCATTATCATCAGTACGTCAATTGCTGCGGGCGCCTGTTATTTTTTGGTCGAAGCGACCCGCCATACCGCAGTTGTTTTGGATGTTCCCACTTTTTTCGTGGCGGTGATACTTGCTGCTGCGGCCTCGAGCGTCCCGGATACCTTTTTGTCGATTGGTTCGGCAATGCGCGGCGACGATTCTGGCGCTGTATCCAATGCGTTTGGGTCGAACATCTTTGACATTTGCATCTGTCTTTCGGTTCCCCTGCTGTTGAACTCCTATCTTGTCAACTGGGGGCCGGTCTCTTTGACGCAGGACGGTGAACCAATTGCTGGGTTAGTGGGATTGCGCATCAGCCTATTTGTATTGACCGGCATTACGTTGGCGATCATGTGGCACAATCGACAGCTGACCTTTTTCAAAGCGTTGGTGCTATGTGGACTGTATGGGCTGTTCATCGCGTATGCGGTGCTCGGTTCTCTGGGAATGCTCGAAGCGATCGGACTTTAGTCGACGGTTTCTCCTGAGGAGCGGAAATGCCCGAGTGGAGCATGCCTGTCTCGGCAGGCTGGAAATTACGCGTTACTACCGGAACTTCAGCCGGTAAAGAATACGATTTGTCGCCCGGCGCTTATTTGCTGGGTAGCGGGCCGATGGCGACGATCCGGATCCCTGACGCGACGATCGCCGAGCGGCATGTCGAGCTCGATGTTCAAGCCGCTCAAGTGGTTGTGTGTGACCAGTCTGGTCGAAAAGATGGGGTGCTCGTGAATGGTGTGCCACAAGTGCGATATCACGCCGGGCCAGGCGATGAAGTTCGCATTGGCATTTTCGGCTTTCAACTTATCAACGCTGGTCTAGCTGCCGCTAAGCCCGCATCACCGTCCGGCTGGCTTGAGAGTCAGGTCGCTTCGGCGGAGAGTCGCCTTAGAAAGCTGCAGCCGCATTGGCAAGTCGCGATCGTATCAGGTTCGCTGGCGGCGGTGTTGCTGATCCTGCTGGCCCTGTCGTTTAACCCCATCATGGCCCCGATCACGGTGTTGGCGGCTAGTCTCGTCGCGCCAGCGACGATTATCACCTACTTGGTTGAGAAGTACGATAAGACAGGGATCTCGCTTCGTACTTTGGCGCTGACGTTTCTATTCGGCGGCGCAATTGGTTTTGCCGTGACCACTGTCGCCGGTTCGTTCGCCGAGATGTTCCTGGGGGGGCTCCTTTTGATACCTGTTTTCGCGGGGGTATTGGAGGAGCCCGCCAAATTAGTCGCGACCGCTTGGCGATGGCGGCATCCGGCCTATGATCGCCCCATGGATGGACTGATTTTGGGGGCGATGAGCGGCTTTGGCTTCGCCGTTTTTGAAACCGCGGGCTATTTTTTGACAATCATGTTAGTCGAGGGGGTCGGCCAGGGAATTATGGTCGTGGTCATACGCAGTCTCAGTGCGCCCTTCACGCATGGCGTGTGGTCGGCGATCGTTTGCGCCGCATTTTGGCAATCAGGGCGAAAGTTGAAAACGGCGATCTTTGACCGACGATTTCAGATTGCTTTAGGAACGGCGGTCGGTTTGCACGCGTTATGGAATTTGGGGGCGAGCGTCGGACCAATTGGTTTGCTGTTATGTATTGGTTCAGCGGCGTTAAGTTGGCGAGAATTCAACACTCGTCTCAAGAGTAACGGCTACATGCGATAGTCTACGTCGCCGACGAGATTCAAAGTGGAAATCGATATTACCCAAATTGATTCTCGAGTTGGCGTTAGCCAAATGCGCCGCCCAAACCAGATTTCTTTTCTCGCTTGGAGGCTGTGGAATCACTTTTGCTCGTTACATTTCCATTCACTTCGGCGCTTTGGGGACTAGCCGGCAGAACTGCGGGGTTTTCGTCTGGCCGCTTAGGGGGAGGTGGTGGGACGACACTGCTTCCCGGCGACTTTAGTGGAGGTGTAGGAACCTCGCTACTTTCCGGCGGCTTAGGTGGAGGTGGCGGAACGACGCTGCTTTCCGGCGGCTTAGGTGGAGGTGGCGGAACGACGCTACTTCCCGGCGACTTTGGTGGAGGTGGCGGAACGATGCTGCTTCCCGGCGACTTCGATGGAGGTGGCGGTACAACGCTATCGTTGGAGGAACCCGATTGATTGGGACTACCCGCTGACGCGGAATCTACTCCTGGCGAGCCAAATAAACTAGATCCCATTCCGGGGCGCCGTCGTTGTGATTGAACTGGATTGTTCGACGGAATATCGACATCGTCTTCGCTGGGGGCCGGCTTGGTTGGCGCTGCGGGTAATGCGGAATCAAAAACGCTTGGCGGCGTCGGGGCCGGAGGTTTGCGGACTGGGGGCTCTAGTCGATCAGGCACCGTCACGTCCGGCCCTGATTTTGGTCGGTGTGGATTGTTGGCAGGTCTGCGCGGTGGGGGAGGGATTGAAATTGGCGGCGCCGAGGGAGCTTTTGACTTAGCTGGAGGAGAAGACGCGGGCGAATCGCCCTCCTCTGCTGGTCCGACCGCCTCGTCGCCCGTAAAGAGTGTTTGCCAATCGTCCGGGACATAGACGTCCTGTCCGCTCCCCACCGCTTCCGTTCCGGTGACATGAATTGGAGTCGACGCATTCACGTTAATTGTTCGCGTCAACGACGCCGTGCGTATCGTAATGACTCCTCGCAGTATGGTGCCTGGCGATAACGCATCAATGACAAGCAACAATTTGACCGCTCCCCCAGGGCTGCTGCTTGGCTGGATGCTTAAACCAGCGATCTCACTTTGGAACTGACAGGGAGCCGGTGCGACGAGTTTGGCGGTGAAATTATGGGGATGATTCGATTGCAAACGCCCCAGTCGAATCGAGCGAGGATAACGCCACTCTCCGTCTTCCGTATCTAGACCAATGACATTGCCGCGAACGGAGACTCGGTCTAGCGTGACTCCTTTTCCTTTCGCGACCTGCAAGGCGCAAGCGTCTTTGCGATCTTGGTCATCCGGACCGGTCACTTCGACGTTAAGCGATTTCAACACAACTCCGTCCGACTCGACGAATAGTACGGGGCCCTTTTCGGCCCAAAGCGTGCAGGACTGACCTTCAATCGTCAACGGCTTCCGAATGACAGCTGGACCTTGAAACTCTTTTCTCGCTGGGGCGAGTTTTAAAACGCCGCCGGGGCTGACTTGATCGATTAGTTGTTGAATATCCTCGCTACTCATCAGCCTTTTCCACTTTGCGTCGCTACTTTGAAAATCGAACTTTCATCAGCCGGCCACGATCTTCTTTGGTAAGCAAGATTTCATCGTCGTCGCGAAGTTGACGAAACTGCTTGCGCGGCACTGGACTACCTGACGGAGAGACGAGTGAATCGAGTCCAACATTCCCCAGTAGCCATTGGCCTTGATGTTGGCGAATCGTCGCCAACATGGTCTTGTCCGAAAGTTCATTCAAACGGCGGTTTTGATAAATGTGCCATTCATGCAAAGGACGTTTGTCCCAGCATACCAGAACATGCGACTCGGAACGAAATTGTCCAGTTCTCGGTGCGTAGTAAAAATCAAGCAGCGGCAATTGATAGGGAAGGGTAGTACCGCACCAAGGGCAGCGCGGTTTCTCCCCCTCGATATAGACAAACCATTTCTCTGGACAACTGGAATTCGCGCAGGGAATCATCAAGTCCAAGGTTTTTCCAAAAGCTTCTTCCCACTCGAATGCCGACGGTCGGGCACTCGGTTCATGAAGTCCATCCACGAAGGCCTTGAGAAATACTTTACTCAAATAGGGTCCGAGTCGATCGAGTGCATGCTCCATCTTGGGCCAATCTTTGCCCTTGTGCCAATGATTGGAATCATCGTGGGGGTTTTCGATGAAAAGCGCCTTTTCACCCATCGAAAGCAGCGTGTCTTCTTCGGTTGAGACAACCGAGTTCACTTTCGGCCCTTCTAGTGGGTGACGCCGCAGCAGGTACTGGTAGAACAGCACCGCCATCGCATGCTGATCCGTGCGAGTTGACGGCAAGACTCTGAGCTTTTCTCCATGATCCATTGTTCGCAGCACTTCAGGAGCGATATATCCAGGCGTTCCCAAAACCTCTGCATCAAACTTACCCGGCACAACCAAAGCGTCGACATCAATCACGGCGCATCGACGATTGGGGGGATCCACCAACACGTTTTTTGGGGATAGGTCCGAGTGGGCTAACCCAGCTGCATGCATACGTCTGACCGCCTGGGCCATCAGCATGCACATCTGCACGTAATTCACCCAGTTGCCAAGATGCTCGTTTCCAAGCATCTTGCGCAGCTTCGGTTTGCAGAACCACGTGCCTTCTTTTTCTTTGCCCTTGAATCTTCCTGAAGCAAAAAAGAAGTTCGAAGAGTAGGTGGGAGCCAAGACGCCCAGTTTGGGTTGAATAATGATGCCGGTTGGCCAGCAGAACAAGTTTTTAAAATAGTCACCGGTTGTGCTGTGGGTTGTGGGATTATAGTCCCCCAAAATTGCTTGTAATCGCTGCATGCGATGTGGATCGCTCGACGCACTTTCATCTTTAAAAAAGCAGACGACAGAAGTTTTGTCAGCCGTGAAATAGACTCGCTTCATTCCACCTTCGCCGATTTGGGTCGGAATGTATTCGATGCGGCGTCCATCCGAGAGAATGGCGACTTCGTTTTTCACGCAAGCCTCCGGTGCAACAGGACGAGTGTCCGGTCATCGAAGGAACCCCGTTTTTCATACAGCAGCCACTGAGTCAGCCCCGTTCCGAGCTCGATGTCCGTCGCTGACCTTTCCAGCAATCCATGCAGTACTCCAGTGACGGGCTCCCCTTCGCTGGATACAAAGCCTTCGACTTCAATTGGATCGCCGCAAAATAGTTGTACGAGGCGTTTTTCCTCGGGAAAAAAGTCGTCGCTCACTCCATCCGACATTACCCCAATGCAACCGATCTGCCGCTTCACCGTGAATTTGACTCGACTGGCGAACTCGCGCTCGATTCCAGGCGTGGTCAAAAAACGCGTTTCGCTCGAATATTCGCCATGGTCCGCATCTCCCAGAACCGTGCAGTCCAAATCGCCGGCTTCGGACTTGTAGAGGACGCCGATCGCTCCGTCACCGATTTGAAGGGCCGCAACGATTTCGTGGTCGCCCCATTTCGTGTGTAACATCACCAGCAGGGTCGCGTACATGTCGCGAACGGTGATTTGACGCTGCTCGACTTCACGCAGCACACTCTCTTGCGCGATGCGGGCGGCATCGACCAAAAAGCTACGCATCCGCGTCAGGTCGCCGTTCAGCTTTTCCATATCGCCCGGCGGCGCGGTTAAACCATAATCTGTCAGTGTTGTTTTCAGGCTTCTGATCGCCACATCACAAGCGATTTGCGCAGCGACACGGGAGAGCCGAGAGGAGCCTGCTCCATCCGAAACGGCGACAATCGTCCACTTGCCGCACTCGGCGAACCCAAATGCATCGTCGCGAAATGTCCCTTTGTGGGCGTGTGACTTGCCGCGCACACTGGCGGCGATCACCTTCCAATCGTTCGCGGCGCCCACTTCGTGCTTTTCATTCGGCACGAAATCGAGATCGTCGCTAGGCGGGTCGATGTTTAACCATTGCGGCTTGACTGGAGTGAGCGGCGGCGGATCTGGTTGCGGCGTTTCTTCCTGTTTCGGGTTTTGGACGACTTCGTCGAGAGCAACATCCGACTCGGAAGATGTGTCGCTGGTCGCATGCGCATCTGTTTGGTCGGTGGAAGTAGGGACGTTGACTGGCAGCAGCTCGGCCATGAATTTGTGCTTGTCGTAGAGCTTCTGCCAGCGACGTTCTGCTTCTTGCGAGTCAGCAATCAACTCATTTTTGAAGCAGGGATTCAGGATTTCTTGGCTGAGTTCTGCGACGATAATCTTGTTGTTCAAATCAAATCCCCACTGCTTCTGAAGTGCGGAAAAGCCGAGCGAGTTGATCATTTTCAAAACGTTCGCAGCGTTCAACTCAGGCCTTGCGCCAGATTGTGCGTTTTCGCCAGACGTCGGTTGTGGATCCATCTATAAATATTCTCCAAGGCCGCACCGGCGACCAACTGGTTATGGCATCAAATTAATGCCGTCGCCCGCAGGCAGATTGGCCACATAGTTTTCCTGGGCTTGCGGATGAGCCCCTAGCGATTTGCTAGTACTGGCCACTGCTTGCGTCACCCATTGCATGAAGTTAATCAGCGTTCCGGGATTCGTATCCTTGAGGTGAATTACCGTATCACTCAGTACTCGAAGCGTTTCATCTTTGATGTCAGGACCTGCGCCGCAGACAATTAGTGACGCGAGATCGGCCAGGCGAAATTGTCCCGCCGTCTCTTGCCAGCGGTCGGTCGGTTCGCCGTCGGTGAAGAGAAAGGCCATAGGACGAAAATCCCCTTTCTGCTCCGGAGTAGTCTTCCGGACTTCGGCATCGATGCATTCGATCAAAACTTCGATTGCTTCCCCCAGCGCCGTCGCACCCTGCGGCTCAAAATCTGGCGGGCGGAACTCAGTCACTTCCATCAGCGGTACGCGTTGCTCGGCGACGCTCGCAAAAGAGATAACACTCACCCATACAGTGTCGATCGCTTGAGGATCGCTGTTCAAAGCGCTGACAAATCCTTGCAACCCCGTCTTAATCGCTTCGATCGGCTCGCCGACCATTGACCCCGAGCAATCGATCAGCAGATAAACAGGAAGCCGCCGCGATACGGGCATCGCAGAACCGACCATACGTCCTTGTCCTTTCTGATCCGAGTCAAATGAAATTGCCGATTTATGATGCGACCCCGCATTCTTTGCAAAATGCGAATGAGCTCATCATCCAGAAGTGCGCAAAACTTGCTACGGCACAATGACGATTCCTTCATCGGGAGTCGGCATCTTCACGGGGGCGTCGCCGTGCGCAGAAACGCTGGCGCTGGTGACGGACACCGATGCGGTAACCCAACGGAAAAAGGCCTGCAGCGTTCCCGGCGAAGTATCAGTTAGCTTGACGACAATCTCCGTTGCTCGCTTCAGCGAATTCTCATCGGCTCCTGAACCTGCGGCGCACGCGATGATGTTGCCGGGACGTTTTTTCTTCAGTTCATCCGCCGCACTTTCCCAATTGTCGGTTGCGATTCCGTCGGTCATCAGAAAGACGAGCGGCTTGAAGTCTCCCTTTTGTTCTGCACTGGTCTTTTTCACTTCGCGTTCGATGCATTCCAGCAACAATCGAATCGCGGCGCCCATGGATGTGGCGCCGCTGGCCTGCAACGTGGGCTCATGAAATTGATCAATGGGAGTCAACGGAACCACTTGTTTTGCGTCCGTCTCAAAGGTGATAACGCTGAGCCAGACAGTTTCGAGAGCCTGCGGATCGCTTTGCAAATCGGAACGTAAAAGCGAAAGGCCCTGTCGCACCGCTTCGATTGGCTCACCGAACATGGAGCCAGAACAATCCAACAGCAAATAAACCGGCAGGCGTCGCAGCCCTGGGCTGACTTCGGTCATGAAAAAATCCTTGTGAGAATCAGAAAAACTGGCCGCAGGCAATTCTTGCAAATGAGGACGCACAACGCCGCCTCATCGCGATGGGACACGAGCTATCCTTCAGCGCCGCTAATGTCAAATCCTCCATTGGCTTGCCCCACGGCGCCTGAAGACTTGCACTTGGGGCAAGTGATGACCGCATTGGGATCAATCGGACAGCACGATAGCGTCCCGCAATCACACATCACTGCAACCGGATTCGAGCAATACGGACAGGGAGGAACTCCACTTAGCTGAGACGTGTTGACCGATTGCGATGGCTCGCCCGACCACTCTTCCACAGCTTCTAACTTGTGAGCAGCAGCCGCATCATAGATATGGCTATGTTCTTCCCGGATAAATCGCATCAAATAGGGCTGTCGCGTTCGTACACACCAGGAGTAAAGAAAAACTTGGCGAGGCCGTGGATCACGAAATCCGCTTGATTGCGGCGCCAATTCCATCACGTCACTCGGAATACTCGGCATGGACATCGGCTTTCCTTCGCCGCCACGCTCCAAGGCGACGCTTGTGCTTTGCACCGATGCGGTCAGCCATACGAACATTTTTCGCCAACCTTCTGGCGTCATGTTTTTCAGATTGATCACAATGTCGGTAAAGCTGCGCAGGACGTCGGTATCCACATCAGGACCACAGCCGATTGCATAGATATTTGCCAGGCTTGGCTTGGTTGTCCGCAGCTTTGCAGCCGCAGCTTGGTACTCGTCGGTCGGCTGACCGTCCGTGAAAAGAAAGACAATTGGTCGGTAGTCTCCCTTTTGTGTCGCGGACGTCTTCCGCACCTCTTTTGCGATCGAATCGGCTAGCAGCCGCAGCGCATTTCCCATCGCGGTGCCCGGGCGGACGGTAAGCTTGGGAGGCTGGAACTGCACTAATTCAGTAAGCGGAATCTCTTGTTTGGCGTAGCGTGAAAAGGTAATAACGCTCAGCCACGCCGTTTCCAGCGCGCTGGGATCGCTCATCAATTCCGTCACCATCGCATTGATGCCGTGCTCCACTTGTTCGATTGCTTCGCCGGCCATCGACTCTGAACAATCTATCAGCAGATATACGGGTAGTCTGCGTAAGAACATAATAGCGCCTTGCGAAAAACGTTAATCGCGTTGAATCTTGTATAGGAGTTTAGCAGTCCGGTTTCGCGACTTCAAATTCAACCGCTCGTTTACAGAAAGTCGCTGGCATTTCTTGGCATGATCAGAGTTTGGGGATCTCGATCGTTTGCTTGATTCGCTTTCCGCCGGCCTCTAGCTCAAAAAAAGTGGAGTTGGCCGGCATGGTGAATGCGACCTTTGCAGGCAGCCCGTCGGAATACGATTTCACCTCGTTTCCAAAGCCATCGAATATTCGCCCGCTGGGCGCCACAATTTGATTTTCGCTTACCAGTTCGGCAAAAATCTCCATCATACTACGCATTTCTTTGGCGATCTTGTGATCCCAAATGTCAACATCGGTTCCTGAGTCGAGGTCGTCCAGTTCTTCCATCTGTTCGACATTGATGTCTTCGCCAATGCCGATCAAGACGCACTTCATGAAATTTCGCTGGCCTGCTTTCACCTGACGACAGATCTTGATCGTCTCTTGCTTCACTTCTTCGAGATCGTGGAGAGCGCCATCGGTCAAGAAAATATAGATGCCCATTTTGGCGTCGCGAAAACGTTCTTCAAAGTAGCGTAGAGCAGGGGCGAGTCGTGTTCCCTGTCCCATTTTGATTCGTTGGGGGCCGTTGAACTGAGCCGTTTCGCAATCTTCGGCGGTGAGATCACCGATCTCTTCCAAGCCGCCTCCATCGCCGCAGGCCCAATAGAGACAGGTCGTTCCACCATCGGCATCCAGTTCGGATGCAAGATAGGCCGTAACGCGACGGATGATCGGTTCGACGACATTTTTGGACCAAACGCAATTGCCTCGCCGTACCAGATCGGCCTGCGCTTCGTCGGAAAAAATGGGGAAGCGCTGGCCTTGATGTTCGACAATTTGCAGCCATCCTCTTTTCTCGTAGTCCGTCATTAATGCTCGATCGGGCCACTTCTTGGGCCCTTCCTCGAGTCCTCGACCGAAGACGTGAGACATCGATGCACTAGCGTCAATGGCCATGCCTGTCTGCCAGCCTTCGGATTCAGAGCCAGTTGGCTCCATCAGGATGGTGAAGTCAATTTCGGTAATCTCCTTGCCGACGCAAACATTGATCTCGCCAAACTCTTCAGCGACGATGCTGCTGGGAAGTTGGTGTTTCTTAGGCGCCGGCTCACTGCGGCCAAAAAGTCGATCCAAGAATCCCATGCTGTCCCTTAAACAAGGTCGTATGTGAGAACCTGCGTCAGTCGATAACCTTGGGCGGAAACACAGTCCACAGCTCAAGAAAAATTGTTAAAACACCACCGCCTGTTTGATTCTCTGCCCACCGACCTCAAGCTCAAAGTACTCACAATCCCCGGCCATCGAAAATGAGCCTTGAGCAGGGAGTCCGTCGGAGAAACGCTTCACTTCATTGCCCGCAGAGTCAAAAATGGCTGCGGTTGGAGCGACAATGCGATTCTCTCCAACCAGTTCAACGATGATTTCGCTCAGAGCACGCAGCTCGACGGCAACTTTATGATCCCATAAGTCGACTTCGACGCCGGTATCGAGATCATCGAGTTCCTTCATTTGAGCTTCGTCAATTTCATCACCAACGCCGATCAAAACCAATTTGACAAAACTCCGTTGTTTCGCCGCGATCTCTTGGGCAAGTTGAGTCGTATACTGTTTTACTTCGTTTAGATCATCGATTTTTCCGTCCGTGATGAATACATACATTCCGCGTTCGGCATCATCAAAGCGATCGATGAAGTACTTCATTGCCGGAACCAATCGCGTTCCATTTCCAAATTTCTCTTTTTGCGGGCCTTTCAATTCGAGTGTCTGGCACTGATCCGACGTGAAGTCGCCCAACACCTCGAATGCTCCGCCATCGCCACATGCCCAATAGACGACAGTCGTACCTCCATCAGCATCCAGCTCTGAAGCAAGATAAGCAATGAATTTGCGCGCCCATGGCTCTACGATGTTGTCCGACAGCTTCAGAAATCCTCGCTTCATCGCGTCTTTGTAGGCTTCAGGTAGTGCGACGCTTACCGTACGTCCATCCTGGTTGCGATTGACGATCAATCCTTTTTTTAGGTACTCGGCCGTCACATCATCAGGAATCTTCCCGACCAAGGCTCGTCCGTACCAATTCTTCATCGAAGCGCTGGCGTCCAACGCGACGCCAGTTTGCCATCCTTCAGCCATAGCGCCTTCGAGTTCCTGAATCCAGACGGTGAAGTCCACCTCACAGAGATCGCCGGTCCGTCGCACATAAACTTTTCCAAACTCCTTCGCAACGAGATTGCTCGGCACTTGAACTGCCTGGCTTCGAGCAGCTTGACCTTCGGAATCTGTCATCGTTTTCCCTTAGCCGCAATTGAATATTCTTGGAGGCGCAAAAAAAACTAGCGTCGTCGTTTAACCGCTAGGCGCCTGCTAACGCCTCGCTGATATCTTGAGTGACTTCGCCTTTGGGGGTGCTGACCTTAAAGCCTTTCGAGCCCGCTGGAAGCTTAAAGCGAAACTTGCCAGGCAGGCCGTCGCTGAAGCTCGAAACTTCGTTTCCTTTGTCATCAAGCACGCGACCATTGTCTGCGACGACAACCTCTTCGCTCATTAGCTCGCCAAAGACGACTCCCAAGATGTCATCCTCATCTTGCATATCCGCGGCTACGCCCGATGACCAAAGATCAATATCGCTGGCGAGCGCCGTTCCTTCAAACATGTCGTCGAATCGCTCAAGTTGACCAACATCCACTTCTTCGCCGATGCCGATCAAGACGAGCTTCAAAGAGTGCTTGCGCCGATGTCCGGCTTCCACTTGCTGCTTCAGTCCCTCACCTAGCTGTAAGCAGTAGCTGATGCAATCTTGTTCGTCTTCAATGATGCCGTCCGTGATGATTACTCCCATCACCCAGTCGGCTTGTGCAAAGTCGTTGTCAACGATTGACTTGATTACAGGAAGCAGTTTGGTCCCCTTACCCCAGTTTCGTTTGGGCCCGCTGATATTAGCCTTCTGGCAACCAGCGGCGTCGAAGGACCCGATGGCTTCGGTCTCTTCACCAAGTCCCATCGCCCAATACATCATCGAAACTTTGCCGTCTTTGGTTGTGTCAGCGAGGATCTCACCAATCTTTCGCGCAACGGCCTGAACATAGTTAGGGCTTCCTCCGCCAAAAGGTCCCGAATCGCCATAGGCGGCTTTAATAGAGCGCGAAGCGTCTAGCGCCAATACGGCGCGAGAACTACCTTCACCCGCGAGCAAGTCAGGATCCGGCATAAAACAAGTTTCCACGTCGACGGACCCGTCAGACTGCGGAAAGACATTCACTGTCGCCAACGGTTTATTGGGGGATTTGACCTTCGGCATTTTGCCTCTCCGAATCAGGCGCAGAATAGAAGAATTGAGAAAAAATCCGAGTCGTTTGCACGTCAAGAGGAAGTACGAAAAGCGTATCCTCGCCCCCCCCGAGAAGCAACCCCTTAGCGGTTTGCGAAGTGTACATTCTTCGAAAAAACTGATCCGCTTTACCGGGCGAAACCAATACACGTGCCAGGGCCGTTTACTGGGTGGAGTACTTTCGATTGCTGTACTATTTGCGCTGAAGGTCTAGTACTACATCGCTAGGTTGGTCGATGACGTCGAGTAGTGCGCCGTCATGCGGTGAGACGGGCCCCTGGACCGTCTTGCCGTTGCCGCGGCACTTTGGCCAATACGCTCGAATGATGGCGCGTTCGCGGTCTCTCACGAGTTCGTTGACGAAGCTATGAGCAGCGCCACGAGACGGATCGTAGCGGTCCCATCGCTTCAGAACGTGGAGGGTCAGTTCCTGCCGGTAGTCGTCGATGCCCGAGGGATCATGCAGTTTCTCCGACAACCGTCTGGCGCTTGTGTCACGCGATCAAAGCCAGGCGGCGCTTCGACACAAACGCCTTCGAGGTGAATCCGTAATGGTTCGCCCATCGCCACCAAGTCGGTTGAACTCCGCGCATCACCGACCACCACATCCAAAAACCGCGCTTCGCTATGACGAGAGAGCGCCTTCAACAGACCTTGCCGCGTCGCTGTGAAGTCAAGTTGCAACGCTTCCCACGTCATCGCATGGGCTGTCGCCGTCCACTCGATCACCGTCGCAACGCCCTCAAGACATGCTCTTCTCGCGAAGACGCGATGAGAGCATGGCGCCGAACGCCGTTGCGCAAATGGGCAAGCTTGAGCCGTAAGGCCTTTAATAGCAATGACTTACAGCAACATTCCAAGGCGATTCCGTAACGCGTTATGTGTAATAAGGTTACTGAGTCGATTGCGCAACGGCGTTCCATGGCACCCCGGCTGGTTGTTCTCGCTTCGTCGCCGAAGTCATCGGCATCGTATGACATGGGATCGTTTTCGGCGCCTTGCCGATAGATGGATCCCACGCCCAAGAATCCTGCACCCTCATTCCAACGAGCGCTTCTACGCCAAGCACCCAAAGTAGGAGCCGTATGCGGTAATTCCGCACGTACGGATCTGCGCGGGGGCCGCCCGGCAACGGGCGGTCCTACCGCAACCCGCTCACAAGCAAACCGTGAATTTACTTTTGGCACAGGACGCTATCGAACATCAGCTCGATAACCTTCGAACGAGACTTTGCGATCTGGCAATTCTTCGCTCGCGCTTGTGTGTTGGAGAAACAGATTTGTCGGTGTACGCCCAGATAACCACCAAACCTCACCATCCCCAAATACTGCAGCGACTCCATCAGGAGAATAGTCGCCAACTTGAGACCCATTGGTCAATTCTCGATACTGTAAAGAATCGTCCGCGAGGTACCAATTTGATGTGAAACTCATCGAACCGATGAGAAGCAATCGATTACGATTTCTTGATACGATCTCCACAGGCCAAACTCCGATAAACTTCCTCCGCGTATGTTCTAAGGAAGCTCCCGGTGTTGAGTTCGCAATAAGACGGGAAAATTGAGCACAATCCATTGCTTGACTGGAGTCAATCGCCTCCACGATTTCACTCGCTGGTCCGCCCTTCGGCTCGAACGTCGCCGCTAGTTCAATTTGCCAACCCAAAGAATCACCACACGGCGATTCGCCAAAAGAGAAACTAGGGAAGCGCCCACGTGTGTCGTAATAGAAATCAAGAAATGATGCGGCGTCACGACAGTCGATCATGACACGCCTGCGCTCCACCTCTGTCGCTGCATTTTTCAATTCCTTTTTAACCGACACGGCTACTGCCGAAACTATAATCGCCAAACTGATGAAGAGCGTTATCCACTTTAATCTTTTCACGATCTGCGTCACTCAAGACAAATATTATCAGGCGGACCATCGTAACCCTCGCCAATCGTGACTACGTAGTATATGACGTACACTGCCTTATTCCATTTCCAGGCTGAGCCTGCCCCAGCATGGGGGTCGTAGTGCTTGCCTCTGAACATGCTTGAGGCGTGATCCAAATGCGCCTCTGCCGCAACAATTACCGGCTTTCCCTGTCGCCCACCAATAACTCGAATGCTATCCGTCCCACCAAACCAAAGGTCACGACTTGGATCGTAATACTGAAAATCATATCGAGTCAAGCCGGTTGAAGTGTCAATGGAAATCGTGCCATCGCTGCGAATATGGATTGCTGGCTGGGTTGTTTCAGTAACTCGAGAACCCGGAAAAGCTGCGCTAATAATACCGAATTGCTCTCCAGGATGAGCTTTTTCTAGCTTGGCCTTGTTGATTTGCGCTTCCATAAACGTGGCATAACCGTACTTGCCGCGATTAAAGTATTGCATGACCTCGCCTCTGGATCGATTTACCCCAAGTCCGGTAATCCCGTAACATCCTTTTTCTACTTGATCGCCCCATGCGTTATCTCCCTTGATTGGGATAAAGCCATATGCATAAGACCATTTGCTGTGTGGGTACGATCCGTGGGCGATCAACGGAAACATCGAATAGTGGGCGCTGCCCCAGTCAAAGTAGACCTCTTTCCCATAGTTCTTAACAACTTGCCAGTGGTTTCCTTTGACTACTCGCACGTATACATCATCTGGAATTCCTGCCATCGATGGCGGCTTGTTGATATACTCGGTTTCGGGCCCTCCCCCCTGGACCGTCGGTGGCTTTACTATCTGAATAACTTCCAGTCCAAACGGGTCCTTTCCTATCAAGGCGCTGTTTCCCACATACCGAGCCAGATTCTCATCCCCCGCCGCAAACCCAATCGGGTCCTCGCTAATCCACCGTCCCAGATCCGCATCATAGTACCGTGCCCGGTTGTACTGCAGGTCGCTTTCTTTGTCTCGATCTCGCCCGGTGTAGGCGTAGATGTGGTCAATCGCGGCGTTGGTTTCGCTGACGATGTTGCCAAATGCATCGTAATCGATGCTGTTGGCGATTGTCACGTCTTTGGTGACCGCGTCGTAGTCGGCCAGGTGGCGGATGCTTCCTAGGTGGTCGGTCGCCGCCCACAGGACATCGCCGGCGATGGCGTCCTCGTCGGCGATGATCTGGTCGATGCTGGGGCCGTAGAGGTAGCGGTTGAGGATGGTTCCGTCCCCGTCCGTTCGGATGGCAATTTGCTGGCCGTCGTAGTAGTAACGTTCCTCGCTATCGCCGGCGTCGGCCAGGTCTCCGTCGCCGTTGGCGTCGATTTCTTTGGCGATTCGGCGGCCGAGGACGTCATACGCGTAGGCGACCGTCTTGAGCGTTGCGTCGAGCGAATCTTTCTCGGTGATGCCGATCAACCGGTTCCGATGATCCCACGAGTAAAGGAGATACGCGCCGGTGGCGATCTCGGTGCGGCGAATCCGGTTTCCTTCGGCGTCATACTGGTAATTGTAGACGCCGTTGGAGAGGATCTGGTTGTTCGGGCCGATAACATAGGCGCCGCTGATCCGATTGCCGTTTTCGTCATAGGTGAACGACTGATCGGCGCCGTCGCGATCGATGTCGGTCAGTTGATTCGTATCGTCGTAGGTGAAGTCCTGATCGCCAAAGACCAGGCTGTCCCACCCGGTCAGGCGATCGGCATAGTCGTATTGGTAAGAGTTCTGGTCGATCACCGACTGCCCGTCTCCATTGCCGATGATTGTGCCGGTGAGGGAAATCAGGAAAGAGGTCTCGTCCTCGTCGCTGGTGGTGAAAGAGAGCTGGCCGGAGTAGGATCCGGGGTAGATCGACGACAACTGAATCTGAATATTGGCCGATTGGCCCCTCCCCGTGCAGAACCCTCTTCGTGAAATTTCTCTGCTTATGAATTAACGGAAAGCGAAAGCTCGCAACAGGTTACGGATTCCGCGTCCTTTTCGGTCCCCCTCTGAGCGAACCGAACCCTTTACGGAATTATCAGGGGTTCGTCTCGGACCCCGAACCGAACCCTTTACGAACAGAGAACTTTTGCTACGACCCGACTAGACATTACGACCGGCGATCGAATCACGATGAAATGATTCGGGCGGGAATTTTGAACAGTACCGAGCCTGCTGCGGGGTGCAAAAAAGAAGATATCTCCAGCGTCATCAACGACTTCGGCATCTTAGCACGATGAAGTACATTTACCACAAATTGCTGCTCCTAATCGCCGGTTCGACCCAAAAAGAGCTGGCTGCTCAAATCCGATACCTGAAGGTCGAGAATGAGGTGCTGCGGTCCAAATTGCCCAGGCGAATCTCGGTCACCGCTCAAGAGAAGAGCCGGCTGATCAAGTTCGGCGCCAAGCTGGGCAAGGCCATTCATGAGGTGGTCTCCATTGTGGCGCCAAGTACAATGCTCCGCTGGATTCGCGAATCGAAGAAGCTAGGTGGCGTCAAACAAGTTCGAAAAGGCCGCCCACGAACCAAAGAGGAAATCCGCGAACTGATCATTCGGTTCGCGCGGGAAAACGACTGGGGCTACACCCGGATCATGGGAGAGCTCAAGAAGCTCGGTATCAAGCCGCCGTCACGCAACACGGTCAAAAACATCCTGAAAGAGAACGGGCTCGAGCCAGGACCGAAGCGCGGGGAAGGAACGTGGGACGAGTTCCTCAAGATGCATGCGGCGACGCTATGGCAATGCGATTTCTACGCCAAGCGGGTGCTGACGCTGAAGGGCTGGCGGGATCTGTATTTACTGATCTTTCTGAATGTCGAATCGCGTCAAGTCTACATCGCACCGTCGACGTTTCATCCCAATGAAGGGCGGGTGGTGGAGCAGGCCAAGGCATTTCAGAAGCACGCCAAGTCGGAAGGACTAGCTGTCGGAACGCTCATGCGGGATCGGGACACAAAATTCCAGCCTGCGTTCGATGCAGTCATTGAATCAGCGGATACTGAGGTGAAGGTGGGTGCGTTCCGCTCGCCCAATACTAATGCCTTTGTGGAGCGGTTTATCCAGACGATTCAGCAGGAATGTTTGGATCATTTTGTCGTGTTTGGCGAGCAGCACATGGACCATCTGGTGAATGAGTTCGTCGACTTCTATCACGAAGAGCGGCCGCATCAGGGGAAGGAAAATGAACTGCTGACTTCGATCGATGAGTCGCAGCCCGATGTCCTCGCGATCGGTTCCATCACCTGTCGCGAACGACTAGGCGGTGTGCTGAAACACTATCATCGCCCTGCGGCGTGAAGTTGCTCGCAACGTTTCATCCCTCTTCGACGATCAATCGCTAAATCTGGCCGCGCCATGCTGCGATCATCGTTACGCAATCGCACCGAGTCCTAGCGGGCGGCTGAAAGATCCGAGTGATGCGGGGCTCGGTCCGACACGTAATGGCGATCTCAAGAGATTTCACATCGGTCGAATACCGCGAATTTGCTTATTGCACAGGAAGGAAGCCGCGCCTGTCAAGTCCGGGCCACCTCAGCAGATCCACCCAATGCCAATAGGGTTCCGCCGCCTTCACCTTACCATCCTCTATTCTTGTTCGCGTTCGAAACAGCTTGAATTGAAGCAAACGGGGATTCCAGCAAACTCTTTCCGCAGTTTCTTCTTCTCCTCGTCGGACAATGAAGTCCCCAACAAGGAAACTACTTTCAGCTTCGAAAGTCGCTTCAGCGCGAGATAGTCATCATAAGCGAGTTGTTCAGCCCTTTGGGCCATCAGTTGTATCCGTTCAAGTTGCGGACAAGCTTTCGCAATTGCAACAAGATGTTCTTTCGACAATGGCGAATAAAGCGTTAGCTCTTTAAGTCCCGTCGATTTCTTCAGCTCAAGCAAGTCGCTGGGTTCAAGCTTTCCGCAACGGAACCGAAACGCGTTCAAGCCGGGCGCGTCGCCAATTAGAGCCAGCAAGCCATCCGCTTCGTCAAAGTGACGCCATACGTAAATCGAGTGAACTTCTTCAAGGTCTCTCAGGAAAATGTAGCGTGAGTTTTCAATTCCGCGATAATACTCCACGGAGAGCGAATTAATTGGGCCAACCTCTTTCAAGCGGGGCAACAATCTCGCATCAAACGGAGGATGAGCGCGGTCATCCGAGCCGATGATGACATTCAATCCAGTATCTGCGTTCCCGTACAAGCGAATGTTTGCGTCGTAAAACTCGCCATAAAGACTTGACGCAAACAACTTTTCCATGGTTGATTTCGCTTCACTCTGTTGCGCACAAGCTGTATTGACGAAACAAGCTGCGACGATCCACACGCTCCAAAGATCAATTCTCGCCATTTTCACACTCCGAACCACATTTGAACGTGACTATTAAAATATGCACCGCAAAACCTCGTGGACATTATTCACGAGGATAATGCTTAAAAGAAGCGACGCTCGTGTCGATCTCTTCAGCATCATGCCATTCCGGACTATATACTTTGCCAACGTTAGCGGTCATGGTCTCACCGTCTTTTCTGACCACGACCTCATAGCCCCACTCATAGTATCCAGCGACGGAGCCGCAGGTAACGAGATATGACTTGAAAATTGAGCCAGTGACGTACTTTTCTCCGGCTTCAGCGTTCACGTTAGCGTCGCGGTATTCTTTTCCAAATCGATCTTCCGTCAACTTGTCCCAGTCATAGTTGCTTGGATCAAAGTCGCGAAACCAAAACAAAGTTTTGCCAATCGGATCTTTCTCCGTTGGGTTTATTATCTGGTACGACATGCCAAGTCCTCCAGTAGGAACGTCAATGTTTCTCGATGGGGAGTCTCTGAGCGTTAATTCGCTAAAATCTTCATTCCACTTTGACACACCGTATGCGTTCGAGCCGAGGTTATCGGGATTCTCGTCTAAATGCGTCTTATCATGAGTAACTCGTCGGTGGCCATTGAGTTGAAGGACACCGCTATAGTTCACTAGATACTGAGACCAGTAGGTGTACTTCCCGTCGAGTTGTGAGTTCGGTCGCGCTGACTCGGTTGGAGTAAAGCTGAATTCAACGCTCAGACCAAAGCGGTCGCCTAGCGAAAGTTTGCTTATGTCTTTGGCAATATTGTTAGGCAGGACCGCACCGTATTTCAACCCATCAGGGGTCTGTAAGTTGGTCAATAGCGGAACGCCACCTAGTATTCTTGTGGAACGCCGTTTGTAAAAGAAGGCCAGCTTGTCATCGATCTTCTCGAACCTCTTGACCGCAACGACTCCTTCTTCTAGTAGGCCGCTTGGATCAATTAAACGTGTCGAGAAATTCCCCACATACCGATAAAGATTCTCATCCCCCGCCGCAAATCCAATCGGATCCTGGCTCATCCAACGGCTTAGTTCAGCGTCGTACCACCGATTGATATTGTACTGCAGCCCGGTTAGCGGGTCGATGTATTTGCCGGTGTAGCGGAAGCGGAACGCGTCAAGGGCGCCGTTCGTTTCGCTGACGACTTTCCCCACGGCGTTGTAGGCGATGTGGTTGACGATCGAGGTTTCGTCCAGCGCTTCGTCGTACTGGGCATAGTCGCGAACCGTGTTTTGATTGTCGGTTAGCGCCCAGAAGACATCGCCCGAACTATTTTCATCCGCGAGCAATTGATCGACTTGCGGGCCCCAGAGCATTCGATGCTGCACATCCCCAGCGTCGTTCAGTACGAAGAGGATTACGTTGCCGTCGTTGATAAAATGCCCCGACAGGTCGATGAATCCGTCGCCATTGCTATCGACCTCGCGCCCCACCATGCGGTTCAGGTAATCGTACGCGTAGCTGACTTTCCATTGCTTGACATCGGAATCGTCATACTTGGTTACGCTCGCCAGGCGGTTGCGATAGTCGTATTCAAAAACTTCGTAGTCGCCGGTGGCGACGTTCGTTTTTGAGATGCGGTTTCCTTCGGCGTCGTACGTGTGATCGTACGTGCCGTTGGAGAGGATTTGGTTGTTGTCGCCAATGACGTTACTGCCGTCGATCCGGTTGCCGTTTTCATCGTAAGCATACGCTTCGTCGTTGGCTGTGCCTGTGCGATCGGTGCCCGTCAGTTGGTCGGTGTCGTCATAGTTGTAAGTCGCGTCTTCCGCGGAGTATCCGTAGATACTAAAGCCGGTTAGGCGGTTTCCTTCGTCGTAGCTGTAGGTGTAGCCGGCGAGCGTACTGCTGCCGCCATCGACGTGCGTGATGCTCGTGAGCTGGTCGGTGTAGTCGTAGCCGTAGGTAGTGGTGACTACCGTTTCGGTACCGGCCAAGTCGGCGTAGCGTGTGATTGACGTGAATTGATACTTGTCTTCCGCGTCATACGTAAAATCAACTCGCTTTTCGGCGACGGCATTGCCGCCTGACTGGCCGGCCTGGGTGACCTGCGTCATGCGGTTCAGATAGTCATAGGCGTATTCGTTTTTCAGATCGTCCGTGCCGTCGATCTCGGCGGCCAGGCTGGTGCGGCGCCCCAGGGCGTCATACGCTTCGGCGAGTACCACATCGAAGCCGAGGGCGGCCAGGTCATGCTCGGTGCTGGTGTTGCGACCCAGGTTGTCATACGTGAACGTGTAGGTTGCGGCCGAGTCGCTCGCTTCGATTAGCTGCGATGCAGCGTCATAGTCGTACGAGATGGTATGGACCGTCGACATGCCGTCCATCCAGTTCTCGGCGATGCGGCGATAGAGATTGTCATAGTCGTACTCAATCACACGACCATTTCGGTCAGTGTATTGGGTCAGATTGCCGGCGGCATCGTACTCGTAGTAGCGAGTATCGCTCAACTCGTTCGTGTTGGTCAGCATCCGGTTGAGCGCGTCGTACGTCCAGGTGGTCGTATTCTCTTCTGGATCAGTCAAGGTGAGCAGATTACCGTTGGCGTCGTAGGTATATTCCGTCTCGCCCCCTTCGGCATCGGTTTTCAAGACGAGGCGGCCGAGGTTGTCGTAGTCGTACGACGTTCCATGCCCCAAGCGGTCGGTTTCGCTCAATCTCCGGCCAAGCGCGTCGTATTCGTAGGCCGTCCAGGAGGAGAGAAGTGAACCGACGCCATCGGGATCAGGCATGGTGACCTTAAGCGTGCGGCCAAGTCCGTCGTATTCGTAGCTGGTCGTGCCGTCGAGCGTTGACATCGACTCGAGCTGTCCTTCGTCATTGTAGACGTAGGTCGTAACAGGCGCCGCCAGTGGACCGGCGCCGTCGGGATCAGGCTCGGTGATCGTCAGGTTCCGCCCCAACGCGTCGTACGTGTAGGTTGTGACGCCCCGCGGATCGGTCATGGTGGCGACCTGACCAGCCGCGTTGTACGTGTAGCTGACATCTTGGCTTTCGCCATCCTCGACGCTGGCCAGGCGGCCGTTGACGTTGTACGTGTAAGTCGTGACCGGGGCGGTCAGTGCCCCGCCATCATCCGGATCAGGCAGCGTTTCGGTCAAGGTTCGACCGAGTGCATCGTACGTATAGCTTGTCGTGCGGCCGAGCGGATCGGTCATGCTGGTCAGTTGGTCAGACGCGTCATAGACGTAGATCGTGACCGGCGAAGTCGCCGCGCCAGCGCCATCCGGATCAGGGAGCGTGACCGAGATTTGGCGACCGAGGTTGTGCGCTCGCCACTACAGTTTCCGCGAGCCGAAGCGGCCATCGCCGCGGCGGGCCAGACTTCGCACCGAATCGAACAGGAAAATACGGCGGCAAGCAAAGCAATCTCTATCCTAAGTATGCACCTCGCAAAAGGGCTTGAGTTTCGCTGCGTCGCCGTGATGGCCTGCGACGACGAGATTATTCCGCTACAAGAGCGGATCGAGTCGGTCACCGATGATTCAGATCTGGAAGAGGTGTACAACACGGAACGACACCTCTTATACGTTGCCTGCACCCGGGCGCGGGATTGCCTCTGGGTTAGCGGCGTTGATCCGGCGTCGGAGTTCTTGGACGACTTGAAGATGTAGGTTGAAATACGATTCTCCAGTCGAGAATCCCTGTTCCGTTTCGGAATTCGAGCCTATCCAGGCTGTTAACCCAAAATGGCTTTGCGGTAGAGAGCGAGAGGGTCTCTCGTGTGACCATGGCAGATTGCCAATAACATCCGTCTGAGTGCGATCGGCAGAGAACGCTCTCGCAGCACCAGATTGCCGTAAACCCTTGCCACAAAGCCAAGAAACGACGAACGCCGGGAGCTTTCACTCTCGGCGTCGTGCGTTAACTCGATTGTCGGCGGAAATTCCGCAGACTAGATCAGCTCCCCGTGCAGAACCCTCTTCGTGAAAAGTTCTCTGCTACCCAAATGACGGAAAGCGAAATCTCGTATCAGGTTACGTATTCCGAGGCATTCGATGCGGTGATTGAATTTGCGGGCACGGAGGTAGGAGTGGGTGCGTTCCGCTCGCCCAATAACAATGCGTTTGTGGAGCGGTTCATCCAGACGATTCAGCAGGAATGTTTGGATCATTTCGTGGTGTTTGGCGAGCTGCACATGGACCATCTGGTGAATGAGTTCGTCGACTTCTATCACGAAGAACGGCCACATCAAGGAAAGGAAAATGAACTGCTGACGTCGAACGACAAGCCGCAGCCCGATGTGCTCTCGATCGGCTCCATTGACTGTAGTGAGAGGCTCGGTGGTCTACTGAAGCACTATTCGCGAAAATCGGCGTGATCGTCTTCGAGACGCTTTCTTAGCCCATTCTTCGGCTATCAACCTACAAAGCGGGCCGTGCACTGCCGCGATCATCGTTGAATAATTATTTTGAAGTTCGGTGTGGGGCTGAAAAATTCCAAGGACGCAGGGATACAGTTGGCATTGATAGACTGAACTTTGGTGCTTTCGCGACGATCTAAAGACGGGATTTAATTTTTTGCGTAGGACGGTGTGAATCATCCGTCGCTGGCAGGGCGAATTGCTTGGTCTATTACTTCTCGAAGCCTTGACAGAAGTTTCTCGCTTTCCCCTGGATAAGCGCGCAAGGCTTCAATGTCGTCCGCATAGCGCACTTCAGAGCCAGGATAGAGAATCGCGGCGTAGGAAACTGCGCGAAGCAGATCGCGATCACGAATCGCATCCCGATAGGCGTGCATTTTGTCGATGTCGACTTTCTTTGGAACTCCGGCTGGCGAAGCCTCGTCGATCTCGTCCGAAGGAGTGTGGCTATCTTCACTGCGCAATTTGTACTTCGGGTCAAAAAGTAGAATCCTGGTTTCGGCGTCCGGCGATTCAATTTCCAGGGCGATGTCAGGCCTTTGATGAAAGCTAATGGACTGAAGCGAGCCGGACTTCTTGTAGCTGCGCTCAGGAACCAATTTGATGACCACTCCGGACTGGGGATGGACTAGCACTAATGCCGGCTCGCCATCAGGAAGAATTCGAAAATAGAGTCCGCTGGCGCATCTTCGCATCAGTGAGTGCTTCTTGACCCGATAACCGGCTGCCGCCGCGCACTCGAGCACGACTTGAATCACCGCCATCGTTCCCCACAATTGGTACAGCGCCGGAACATTCTCGAGTGGCGTATCAAGTCGTGGCTCATCGATGCGGACCGCGTAAGATTTGCGAAACTCCAGGAAGCCTTGAAAAGCAGAGCGATAGGCTGGCCTGTTTAAGAGTACCATCGTTGTGCATGTAGGGAGTTCGTCAAGCAAACTAACGGAGCTGAGGAACGCTGCACGGCGTTTTGCCAATGCAAGCCGCGCGGAAAGCTGCTGTAGCTTCTCACGCAGTTGCAAATCCGAGCCGGCATTCCCGAGTGCGCGGGAAACAATCGCTAGGCGGATCTCAACTTGATGTAGGAAAAGCCGGATTAGCCGATTCTCGTAGACGTCGTATGTATGCTCCACTCGCGTATCGAGCACCGCCGCAGGGCGCTTGTCTGCGGCCAAATTGTAACCGCGACAAATTGCGTCCTTGATTCGCGCGGGATGCGGGCGGCGAGCCTGACTCGCTTTCACCCAAGGTTCATAGACTTGCAGAATCTCGTGAGGACGCTCGGCGATATCGGTGAGCACTGCCGCCAGCCCCGCTCGAGTAACTGTGCCATCGATGGCGCGATTCAGGCGCGTTACCTCCTGGGCGAGCGTCGTCTTGCTCGGAGGCAAGAGCTCAATGCCGGCGAATGCCCCCATTTTCTGCAAAGCAATTGCAACTGCTGCAGGGAACGCCATCTCTAAGTCGGAGAGCATTTGGACGAACGAGCTCTCGCTGATTTTCGTCGGAGTGATGGTCACGATCTGCCGTTCACGACCTCCCGGCCATTTAAGGTCGAGGCAGTAGTGGCCAGGATTGGACCGAGGCCACTCGGCAACCATTACGATGCGTTCTGCGAGTATTGCCAAACGAATCGGCAGATCGTGCTGCTGCAGCGTCAGCGCGGTCTTGGTCCAATCTTCCTGAGGAAGCAAGATTTCAATTTGCGCGGTGCTCCACTCCGGCGGAACCGCGAGCGGATTTCCGGCGCCGTTGAGAAAGCGCAGCTTAGAAATAGGAGGTGATTCCATGATGCCTCAATATGTCCAGCATGTGCTGCGCCTTGGAATGGCTGAGCGGAAACCCATCGCTGATCGATAGAAACTCTTCGAGCACCTTTTCGACTCGCTGCTCAGCCCCCTTTACCTTTGTCAGCACCTTCTGCAGGAGCTGCTCGTCGAGAGCTTCCTGCCACGGCACTCCGATTTTCTCGGCCTCGGCCACGTAAGACTTCACTTCGTCGATCACTCGAAATGCGAAGGGGGTGATGTCCTTGACGACATCCCAAATGCCGAGGAGGGCAGCGGCATAAGGCACTGGCCCCAAGTGCTCGGCGAGTGTCTCGCGATCAACGCCCATCTCAAGAAGTTGGGCCCGGTCGAACACTTTGTCTGCAAAGCCATGCGTTGTTTCGTCGACATTCACCGTCCCCACGAAGTAGAGATTGGGCGGCAAGTTGACATGTTCGCTGCCACCTAGATCAATTCGGGCCAGTGTGGATCGCGACCTTTGCTCCATCGCCGATAAGAACTTTGCGAAATAATATTCCACACGTGCGAGATTCATCTCGTCCAAGATCAGGTGGAAAGGACGAGCGGTTACGCCGGCCGCTTGAGACTCCTCATAGTGTTCAGCTGCACGCTGCAGGAACCGACTAAATGCCGTGTGGTGGTACTGACCGTCCATCGGATTGAAATACCCGATCAGATCCTCATTTGTCGTCCAATTAGGCGCGACGGGTACCAATTCTCGTTCCGCACCTACTGCTTTCGCGTAAAGCTCGGCTAGCCAGGTTTTACCTGATCCACTCAGCCCACAAAGGATCACGAAGCCGCGAGTTTTCAGAGAAAGATGATAGCGACGCAAAGTGCGATCTGGGATGCGCAACCGAGCGGCCGCAACATGTTCACGTATCTTGTCGAGCGACGGTTCAGTGTACTCCTTCAGAGGCGGCAACGTCTCAGTGGGCGGTTTCTCCTTACCGACGATGAACTCGTAAAGGTCAGGTGGCACTTCCGCGACCGTTGTCATCGCCCAGAATCCCTGCTTGGGAATATCCTTGGCGACTGATATATCCCATTTCACTTGCACCAAATGTGAGTACTCGTCGCGAGCAGGTTCTTGCTGAAAGTCGTATGGCGGATCGAGAACCGCTCCCACGCCCAGAACACGCGAGATCCCTTGATTTGCGACCACAATGTCGCCCGGACGAAGTTCGCGAAGCGTCCAGAGCTCGTTGGCCTTCCGGCTGATGGTTGGCTCGTGATTGTTGTATCCTTCCCCAAACTCCTCGGCGAAGGCGGCGCGAAACGCATCTTTATCAGCGAACTTTCGCAAATCGCCGATCTGCCCCCAGCCGACGCAGATATAGCCTTTATCTAGGCATTCCTCCCAGAAGCGAGCACCTTCGCCAGGTGCAATCTTGACGACGCGTTGTGAAGCCGGAGACGGAGAAATTTCTCCTGGCTTGAAGCGATCCGCAAACTCTGTCTTAAACCGTGAGAGGAACGATGGGGACAGGGCGAAAGCATATCCCTGCTTGACCTTCCCCTTCTTAGTAAAAGGGGCCTCACCGTTCGTTCGCCACTCTTCTGGTATCTCCTCCAGTTCAATGGGTGGGCTGGTATCGGTGTAACGCACGCGAACGAGGTTTCCAAGAGTACCGGCTTCCTCGCTTGGCATCGAGTCGGGCCTCGTTGTCACAGTAGGAGCCTCGATGACTTCGCCAATTGCCCGCAAAGCTCCTCGGCTGTAATGCAGCACAACTTGCCCTGGAGTCATCAGACCCAGGTTGGCATGATGCTGCACAACTCTGCCGTTGGCAGTTTCCAGCGGCGCAAAAATATAACCGCCTCGCCGTTCAGATTCAAACATCATTCCCTGGCAGACCCACCACGCATCTTGCGGCAAAGTGAGTCCGTCTAGTCCTTGGTCAAGCAGATACAGGAAATAGTCCAGCTCCAAAAAGTCTTCAGCCTGCAGAGCGTCACGTAGCTTGGTGACGATTTCCTCGAAGGCAGCTAGATCGCCTACGTGAAAGCCTAGTTTGCGAATCGCACTGGTAGAGGCGGCATTTTGAATTGCAAATTCTTGTGGATGAAACACCATCACCAAGCCGGTCGCGCTGTTGTTGCCGAACCCAGGAATTTCGAGAATTGCACTCGTCTTATTCAGCGCGTCCAAGTTATCGTCATTCAGGACTTCCAATGCTTGCCGGACGTATCCCAGGCGATCCCCGTCGTCACCTGGCACCATTGGGCCATAGACGCGCGTGGCGGTTCCCCACATGAAGTTGCCGTGGAGTTCTAATTGGCTGGACTGTAGTCCAGCGTTCAGCCGATCGAGCAGCTCGCTTGGAATTTTGGCCGTGGTCCCTAGCACCGCCTTGACGTCTTCTCCTTGACACGCTGCTGCGGAGGAATAGACCCAGATTTCGCGATTGAAGGTCGTCAATTCGATGGCATCAGGATCGCTGAGAAGATCACGGATCTGCTGGGCACGATGCCGTCGCATGCGCACTACAAATTGTGCTGACGGGTCTGCCTTGAATCTCGCGAACGCATCTATCAGCGGTTGATCAACGACGGTCGGATCAAGAACGTTTCCTTCGACTATGCTGCGGAGTTCGGTATTGCGGTGTAACAAAAATGCGATTCCGCCTGTTGTCCACAGGGGATGTTCCGAAGGGAAAAACTGCCGAAACGAGGGTGTGGCCGCAAGTTGCTTTGCCGCAGCGGCTGCAGTGATTAGTCGGGCTCCATACGACTCCATCTCCGTCGCGGATGGTAGATCGAACTGTTCGGCCATCCAGTGCCAGCGATTCAGCCGGCACTCAACGAATTCCTCCGGAAAGCCAGCCGTCAGAATGACACTGGTGAAGTATGCGGCGTCACCCCCGGATTGGTTTCCGCGCCGATTACGAAAGCCATTATCGAAAAGAGATTGGATAAAAGTGTCAATTCGTTCGACTGGTGGAGGCGTGTTCCCACCGGCAATAAGCCATTTGAACGACTCTGTTGCGATGTCGGACGACAGAAAGTCTTTAACCCGAGTGCGAAAACTATTATGGCCGCCCAGAATCGTCTTTCCCAGGCGTTTGATGCAATCCGCGACGGTCGACATCTCAAGCGGGTCCGCCATCAATGCATCGCGTAGTGCCGGGTAGAAACCGAATCGCTCGTCGACTTCACCCCACTCGTGTTCGACGAGCTGACGAGCGGCCACTGGCAAGTCACATTGCTTTCTCTCCGCCAGCCGCGCGAGAAAGTCACGAAATAGTTCTTCAGTTGTCGTCACAAGTACTACCTATCAAATGTTGCAATTTGCGGTTTGGCACGGCTTTTCGTGGCCTAGCATACTTGGCGATAGTTCGTAAGTGTATGGATTTCGAGAATAGACGAACTGCTTTCGACTGACATCCGTCCGGATTCGTCATCTGCAAGTCTGCTGTTTGGTAGTGGCCAAGTAGTCCTGGAATTGCTTTGCATATCCCTCAACAATACGTTCCGTAGGTGACTCAACAAGGATTTTGAACAAATGACCGCAGCCACACTCAGAAAGGATTGCAACCAATTCAGGATCGGACTGGATATCCGTTAACAGAAATGTCTCGATTTGATCAAGCTGGAGGCTTTGCTTCCAGTACCGAGAAAGTCCGAGCTTTTCGTAAAGCTTCTTGCCCTCAGGTGTTCCATTCATTGTAAGGAAAAGGAACGTTCGGATCAGAACTGCGTCGTCCACAACCTCAGCGGCAAGATAGCCCAGTTTATGAGCGTTCAGCCAGTACTCAACAAGGAATTGTCCAGGCTCGTCGCCTGCGACTAGTCTTGGCGTCTCGCGTAGGGATTGCCACAAATAGTCATGAACAGCCCACTCACCGTTCTCACTAAACAACTTCCGGCTGGAAGCCGGCAGGTTTAAAGATATTCGTGAGATTCGGACTGAAGTCCTCAACTCACGAAGGAGTAATTTGAAAATGGTCGCCGCCATCGCCGGGCTCGGTCCCGTCCTGGTGGCGGATGTATTCCTGAATCACCTCGTCGGTCACGTTGCCGCTGGTCGCCACAAAGTACCCGCGTGCCCACAAATGCCGCCCCCAATACTGTTTTTGCAAATGCCGAAACTCCATCAACAGCTTCCGTGAACTCTTGCCCTTGATGTACTGCATGATTTTGCTGGGCGCAAGATTCGGAGGGCACGACAGCAACACGTGAACATGGTCTCGGGAGACTGCCCCTTGCAAGATTTCAATCTCATTCGTGCGGCATACCTCGCGAACCAATTCCCGCAATCGAACGCCGACTTCCCCTCCGAGAATCGGCTTTCGATATTTGGTCACCCAGACAAAATGGTACTTGATGTCAAAACGACTATGCGAACTGGTGCGGTATCTTTCCATTCCCCGATTTTAACCGGAAACGGAAGAACCTAAAGGTTTCGCCTGAAGGCGAGGGTTTTAGACCCATCGCTTGGAAAATAAAGGATGCCCGCGCTTCGATCCGGTAGAGTTTGTCGAGGGTGTGTCCCTGCACAAAGACCGGCAATTGACGCTCAGGTCCAGGTAGTTGAAGTAAGGTCGATGGCCATTCAACCCATTCAATCCTTTTGGTTCCATAGGGTTGTCCGCATTGATACGCGACTCTTCGTCCTTCGCCTCGGGGAGTGAAATATCTCCGGCGAGGTTCTTGAACATGAAGAACAAATTGGATGAACAATATGTCATCTGAGGAACAGCTAATCTCAGGTTCGAGAAAATACAGCTCCTTGTCGATGCGTCCATGTAAAATCAAGACCTCGTCGCACGCATTGTGCAACTGTTTATAGCAGCGAGAGGAGACTTCATTATCGGCTAGGGCTTTGGTTTCGTACCGTTTTGCTTCAATATACGCGGAGAGCATTTGGTCATCGCACGGTGCCAAATGAATAGCGTCAACGATCGGCTTCACTATGGCGAAATAGTCAGTCGCCATGATTTTTCCAAGAATCGGTACCTCGATGACGACGTTGCTTATCGCGTTCTCAACATCGCGAATCATTTGCCGAATAACTGGCGTGTCCGGCGCGTCGGTCGAAGGAGCTACGGATACCTGTGGCTTGAGTGTGGTTAGAAGTTGCCGAACATAGTTGGTGTTAGCGAGTCGAGGCCAAAGTCCTAATTGGATAAGCAATCGTTTCGTGCGAGAGTCACGCCCATTTTTACGAGGTTTCGGACGGCAGTTACGTTTCTTGTTCATCGCGACAACTGTTTCAATCTCGGTGAATTGAGTAATTTAAGGTCGATTTTTCAATTTTGCTCACATGAGATTCCATGTAACGTCGGGGCCTCCTAAAGTGACACCAATTCTTGGCCGACTAAAAAAGGGGTGATCTCGTTTAACTTTCGGAAGATGACCGTGTCAATCAACTGCTCAGGACATTCCAATGCAGATGCCGAGCTTAGCAGATGCGCGACTTCCGCCATCTTCAGTTCTTTATCGATGGACCAAATCACCGATCTGCTACCGGCGAAAGATTCGGAATACACGAGCGATATTTTCTGCGTTGTTAGCATATCGACGATCAGCATTGAGTTCCAACGAATTCACCGACATAATACTCCCAGGCGACGATTTTCTGGGTGATCGCGATTGACGCACCGCTTGCTACAAAAACAGCCCGCCCGGCTCGTCGTAGATGCAGAAATGCTCTTTATGCCGAGTCGTCAAATCAATCGCCATCACCAGCGCCACAATCCCGTCAATCCGTTCCTGGCTTTTCTTCTTTGACGGCTTCCAGTTGTCTGCCGCGTCCTGCTCGATCGCCACGTTGCCTGCCATCCAGCGCAGCACGGGATTGCCAGCGTGTCGTAGCTTTCGGGCCAGCACCAGTTCCTCTAGCTTCTTGGTCGGCGCCGACATGCTCGCGTAGCCCTGGCCAAATGAAATGATCTCGAATCCATCGTCATCAAGTTGTGTAGCCAATTGCGTTGCGTTCCAGCGGTCGATGGCGATTTGTTCGATGCGGAATCGTTTTCCCAGTTCATTGATCCGGACACGGATGCGTTCGTAGTCGATCACTTCACCCGGCGAGGCATCGATGTAGCGTTGTTGAATCCAGGGGATATACGGGGCGTGATCTCGTTTTTCGCGTCGCCGAGCACCATCCTCCGGCACCCAGAAAAACGGCAGCACGTCGTAGTGGTCGTCACCGGGGAACACCAGCACCAGCGCCGAGATGTCCGTCGTCGACGATAGATCCAGACCCGCTAAACAGGTCCGTCCATCCAATTCCGCGAGTTCCTCATCGCACGCGTCCCACTTCTCCAGATTCAACCACCGCGATTCCTGCTGCGTCCATTGGTTAAGACGGTAGCGGCGGAACGAGTTTTCCTTGGCGGGTGATTCCTGGGCTTCCCGACAATCCTCAGCGAACTGTTCCGCGTCGATTGTGATTCCAAAACTCGGATTGGCCCGGCTCCAAACTTCAGGCTTGGTCCAGTCATCCTCCACATCTGCCGCGGAGACGTAGGGAAAAAACGCGGTATCCTCGACCGTTCCTTCCAGCACCTGCCGCGCATATTCGTGCTGTTCCCAGCAGATGCTGAGACGGTCGTAGCCAGCGGTGGTGATCGCCAGCATGAGCGGTTGTCTGCGAGAGGCGCCGGCGTACCGGAGCGTGTCCCACAGTTCCCGCGTCTTCTGGGCATGCAGTTCATCCACGAGTACGGCGTGAGCGTTGAGACCTTCTTTGGTGGGCACTTCCGCCGACAATGCGCGATAGACCGAGCGGCTGCGATGATCGACGATCCGCTTGGTGGATCGGACCACTTTTAACCGTGATGCCAAGTGCGGCGAATAGTCCACCATGTTGGCCGCCTCGTTGAACACGATGGAAGCTTGGTCTCGGTCGACGGCGGCGCTGTAGATTTCGGCGCCAGGTTCGCCATCGCACGTCAGTAGATAAAGGCTCAGGCCTGCGAAGAGTGTGCTCTTACCGTTCTTCTTCGGCACCTCGATATAGCCGCGACGGAAGCGACGAGTTCCATCGGCTCGTTTCCAGCCAAATAACGGCGCCACCACATCCTGCCATTGCCAATCCAGCAGTTCAAAAGACTTGCCAGCCCATTGGCCTTTCGAGTGTTTCAGGAATCGCAGAAAGAATTCACGTACGCGTTCGGCAGCTTTCTCGTCGAACCAGCAACCACGACTGACGGCGCGTTCGTCGTTGGAATTGCGAATCCATTCTTGCGGGACGGTCACTACCCGGCTCCTACAAAGAGATCGAACTGATCGTCGGCGGCTGTTTTGCGATCGACACGGATACGGCTACGGCTGGAAGGCGTCAGCCCGAACTCCACGAGAAACTTCCGCATCGTTTCCATCGCTTGATCCGCGACTGTCAGGTAGGGAGACTTCATCGGAAATCCCTTGTCGGGCGATTTAACGATGGTGCCAAACTTCTTCACTTGCTGTTCGGCATGGACCCAGCGGCTATAGACGGTGCAGTAGGCGGCCAACGCGGCGCGATCGGCGGTGCTGAGCAGTCCCATTTCGGTCAGGATCTGCGCAATGCGATGCCATTCTTCCTGCGCAACTTCATCGAGGAATTCTGGGCACGACGGAACGTCATCGGGCGCGTTTGGTTCCGCCTTGTTGATGGCCCGTTTGCCGGGATTTCCCTCGCGAATCTTCAGGACCGTCGGTTTCGGTTTACGTCCTTTCATGGTCGACGCCCCCCCGGTACCCAATTTCGCGGAAACGCGCGCGCCGGGAACGCGACGGTACAAGGCGCGTACCCCGGTATGAATGACCCCGCCCCGGTCCCTCTCGGCGGCTCCTGGGGCCTTCTGGCGGCATCTCTGCGGGTCTGTTGTTCTGTCGATAGAGCAAGCGCGGTGCTTGACCCAAATAGCTGTTTATCATGTTCCGTCTTACGTCGATGATGCGTTCGGCAGAGCACTTGCGTATTGCCTAACTCGAG
This sequence comes from Blastopirellula sp. SH421, assembly GCF_057808535.1. Lineage (NCBI taxonomy): Bacteria > Pseudomonadati > Planctomycetota > Planctomycetia > Pirellulales > Pirellulaceae > Blastopirellula > Blastopirellula sp. SH421. The sequence continues at coordinate 4,860,960 of NZ_CM173712.1, read as the reverse complement.
TCGCCATTCGATGCGAACGTGCAGTGGAATGATGTGATCGACGTCGGTCGCCGAAGTAAGCAGGCCACGTTCCAAACAGGCTTGGCAGAGGTATCGATCCAGTTCACGGCGCTGCTTGGCGACTCGTTCCCAGTCAGCGTCATAGCCTAACGATCTAGGCGAGGGACGACGCACCTCGATGTTGCTTCGGCCAACACGTTTCACCGTTTCGCTTCGTCGCTTCATACGCTTCGGCATGGCGTCGTCTCCCTTGAAAAAGATTCTCTCGAATTGCCGCCAACAGCGCTTGATGTGTTTCTAATTGCATGGCTCATGTGTGTTAACGCGACACGGATCGCGACGAACCAATTCCAACGAACCGGAGCAAACACATGGCAACGAAGAAGACCACCTCGACTCGTAAACCCGCCGCCGCCAAGACGACCAGCACCAAAGGCGCCACCAAAGGACGAACGGCAAAAACGACGAAGTCCACGCCACCAGCGACCGAACCGAAACCGGATCCGAAACCGGAGACCAAGCCCGCGAAGGCAGAAGAACCCAAACGCATGTCGGCGATCAACGCGGCGGCGAAGGTTCTGGCGGAATCGAAAGAACCGCTCAACGCAAAACAGATGGTCGAGGCGATGGCGGCGAAGGGGTACTGGTCGAGCCCCGGCGGTAAGACTCCCCACGCCACGCTCTACAGCGCCATCTTGCGGGAGATCAACACGAAAGGGCAGGGCGCCCGATTCAAGAAGACCGAGCGAGGTAAGTTCGCCGCCAACGGCTAGGTTCCCGGACAGGTTCCGACACGACGCCCCACGCTCGCCACGGTGGGGCGTTTTTTCGTTTACGGCGTCGCTGGGCCAGATCTGGATTCGCTCGCAACACGGGGCAACGTCGCCCGCCGAAAGAAAGCTGCTGAATTCATCGCATCGGCACTTGATGTTTCCACGATTCCATGGCTCATGTGTTACATACGTAACCCCACCAACCACGGAGCGACGAAAATGACCAACGCCCACGAAACCAGACTTCGCGACGCCTTCCGCAACATGGACGCGCACCAAGCCCAGCGGATTCGGGAAGCATACTACAAAGCCGTCGAAGGCCTGCGAACCCTGGCGGAAACACTTGAGTTCGCTGACATCCCGATTGGCGAGGCGAACGACCATGCCCTCATCGAAGAGCATCTCATTGCCTGCGAGGCGATCGAGGCCATGAAGAAGAGCTTGCTGGGAAAGATTTTGTAAGACGCTCACAACGATTTCTCCTGCGGACGCTTACGATCCCGCCGTTTGCGTTTCGCCTCAACCGCCAACTCTGATGTGCAGCGACGACAGGTCCCGATCACACCGTTCTGGCCGACGTATTCGTAGAACTCCGTTTCGATGGGGCGTAACCACTGACAGCGGCGACATCGCTTCAGCCACGTATCGCCCACTCGAATGCAGCCACTGTGCACACGTTTGTGCTCAAGGCGGGTCAGCAGCCGCAAGTTCTCAATTCGATTGTCCAACTTGTCGCCGTTAACGTGGTGAAGTTCATAGCCATCGGGTATCGCTCCGTGTTGAGCTTCCCATACCAGGACGTGCTCGAACCTCAGGATGCGGTCCTTGCACATGAAGCGACGATAGCCGTACTTCGTGACATAGCCGTGCGCTTCCGGGTAAACTCTCATCGCATCGCCTCCTCGCGCGCCTTCATCGGAATTGGCGAGTCACCAGTTCGCTCCAAGATCGCTTGTTTGCCAGTGAACCTCTGGAAGCGGTCAACGATCGTGTCACAATAGAGCGTGTCGAGTTCCATCAGGAAGGCGTTGCGTCCGGTCTGCTCGGCGCCAATTAGAGTCGAGCCGCTGCCGCCGAATAGATCCAAAACATTCTCACCCACGACGGTGGAGTACTGCAGCGCACGCACAGCAAGCTCGGCAGGCTTGGCCGTTAAATGTTCCATTTGCTGCGGCGGGATCTTCTTCACGTGCCACAAGTCGGGCACATTCTTTGGTCCGTAGAAGCGATGCGCCGCTCCTTCACGCCAGCCATAGAAACTCCACTCATGTGCTCCCATGAAGTCTTTACGCGTGAGAACCGGGTGCTGTTTGTCCCAGATGATCGCTTGGCTGAAATAGAGTCCGTGCTTCTTCAGAAAAGGCGGGTAGTTCGCACAGTTGGCATATCCGCCCCAAATGTAGAAGGCCCGGCCCGGGGCGAGGACGCGAGCCATGTTGCCGAACCAGGCGTCGAGCAAACGATCAAACTCTTCGTCGGTAACAAAGTCATTCTCTAGGGGGCGATCTTTGGCACGTAGTTTCTTTGCCTTCCCATCCGACTTGTGTTTGCTTGGATCGGTAAAGCTACTGTTACCGGCCGCGATGGCTGCTTTCGATCTCGGCTCGACCTTCACGTTGTACGGCGGATCGCTATTCACGCAATGTATGACCGCGCCGTCCAACAACCGATCGACGTCTTCGTGCTTCGTGCTATCTCCGCAAAGCAACCGATGGTTTCCCAGGATCCATAAGTCGCCGGGCTGCGTGACTGCTTCATCCGGTTGCTCGGGAACATCATCCGGATCGGTAAGGCCCTCTTTACCATCGGGATGGAGCATCTTCGCCAGTTCGTCCTCGTTGAATCCGAGTAGCCCGAGATCGTAGCCAAACGACTGCAGATCTGCCAATTCGAGAGGAAGTAGAAGTTGGTCCCACTCGGCAATGGTCGCCGTTTGATTGTCGGCGATACGATACGCCTTGATCTGCTCCGGCGTCATGTCTGTAGCGACGTGGATCGGCACCATCTCCATGCCCAGCTTCTGCGCCGCTTTGAGACGGGTGTGCCCAACGATGACTATGCCCTGTTCATCAACCACAATCGGCTGACGAAATCCAAACTCCTGCAGACTCTTCGCAACCGCATCGACGGCGCCATCGTTGACGCGAGGATTATTAGGATACGGCGTGACATCCGAAATCTTCCACTGTTCGATCTTCATGAGACAGAGCTCACCAATACACGAGGGTTCGTGCTGGAAGCTCCAAGATACGGAGTGCGGCTCAATGCGAGCGGCGGGCAAGAGAACCAGAAATCTCCTGCCACTGAAGATGTCTTCATTCTAACCGATTACGCTATCGAGTCACTATTGGAAACGTGTCCAATTCGTTAGAAGCTGCTGAAAATCTTGCTGTCGACGGTGCTGAGATCGCGATGCGAGCGCGACGCCCTTTTCGACCAACGAGTCGCACCGTGATGCGCACACCATCGATCTCCACCATTTGAGAATCACCTTGCGAGTACCAGTCAATCGATTGGGCGACTGGGGTTTGGGAATCCGTTCGTTTCATGAGTTACTCCTTGTCCTGGTTGATTAACATACGACGAAGGTTTTGACGTTTCTTCGCCAACTCCAGCTGCTCTGCTTTCTCACGCTCGACCTCAGCCTCGAAGGCATCCAGGTCAATCACACCGCGAATCGAAGCCTCTACAATCTCTCGCAATTGCTCGGATGGGAGTGATTCAAGTTCCCAGGCCCGATTTCCGTGGAGTTGCACGAACCGGTCGTAGCGCGACGAGGTTTCCTTAGAGAGTTGACCTTCGTGCAGATCCATGGTGCGAACCTGTTCACTGGTCAGCGCCGCCTTCACGATATGCAGTTGATCTTCGGAGATTCCAAAGTCGTCTCGGAGCGACACGCCGAAGCTGCAGGGGATATCCTCACCCTCGGGATCAAAATCAGAGATCACGATCACCACCAAGCTCTCGCGACCACTCTCCCGATATCGGTCGACCATCGCCTTTCGGGGAGGCAGCGATGAGTAGCCGCGACCGCTGGTCATCGGCAGGCTGTACCGGGACGAAACGCTGCGCAACTGGCTCGCGACGGTATTCTTCTCAACCAACAATTCCACCCAGTTCGGCTGGCTCTGCTGCAGGTCGCGGTAGTAGTTGTCGAGAAACTCTTCGAACTCTCGACGCACAAAATCACCCACGCAGCGATGCATGTCCCAGATGACAACAGGCCGCGTCTCGTCTCCCACCGCCTCAAACGGTATCGAGCCGTCGAGACGCAACCGAGTCACCATATCGGTCGTGTCGTTGTAACAGGCGTTGTTGTTTACGAAGGGCGTCCGGGTCAGGTCGTTGCGCACCAAACCTTCGATATTCAGGAGTCTGTAGAAAATGAAGCGGTCGCTAATCGGCCAGTTGGGCTTCTCATCCAGCACGGTGCGAACGATGGCGGCGCGTAATTCCAGCTTCTGCGTAATCGCCGAACGCCGTTTTCGGATTCGCAGCGGAATCGTCTCGCTAATATCGACGTAAGCCGAGTCTTTCCGAAACCGCCGAACCCGGATATAGGCGTCGTTGGAGGCTAGGGCCAGTTCTTCCCGATACTGCTCCGACGTTGTTTTGACGCGCTGCCGATTAAAGCTTGCCAGCAATCGCATAAACTCGTCGTGGTTGCCAAAGAAGGAAACGTCGTAGCGGATGCGAACCGGAATTCGTGCCAATTGGAGCTTGCAGGCCGCCGCATAACGCCTGTGCCCCGAAAGGATATAAGCGTCGGCACTTACCACGATTGGTTCCAAAATCCCAAGCTCTGCAACGTTGGCGACCAGCGCCAGGAACGATGGCTCGTTCTCGTCCACCGGATCGTAAAGTTTGTCGTTGATCCAAGCGGGGCGTATCGCCGAAGTACACACCGCGGCGTGGCATGCCTCGACGGACTGTGTAGTTTCACCGCGCGGCAGGATAAGACCTTCTTCTTCGAGTTGCTTCCGGTGGTTCGAGACGGTCCGATTACTGACGCCGAGGCGACTGGCGATCTCTCGGTTGCTCGACCTGCGCCATTGCTCGAGAAGCGCCTCGCGGACCATTTTCGCTTTTTGGGATCTTGGTTTGGTAAGTGTCGCTGTCGCCATTGGTATCCATCCTTGAGAGTGATTAATCGTTTCCATCGAATTGGCGAACGCGCCGTCAGAGGTTGACGATTCGTTGCATCCACGTGCCTGCCAGCAGCAGCAATAGAAAGACGACGAACGCGTCGAGCGGCCCGATCACGCCGTCGACGATCATCGCCGTTCTCGCTGCCACGCTTTCCCAGCCACCATTGGTCTGCCGATTCTTCTCGTTCATGAATTCAGTCCCTCCATTGGGTGTTGCTACTGCTGCATACTGTCGCGACAGTTCCCATTGCAGTTGAGGTACGTACACGCGTGCGCGTGTGCGCGGGCGCGCACCCGCGATAACAATGGGAAGTGTCGCGACAGTGCGCGACAGTAGATGCCTGTTGGGTCTTGCCGAAACTTCCATGCTTGTCTCGTTTGACATTAGAAGGTTCCTTTCAGGGTGATCCCGTCATAGAACGGTTGCTGACCGGTACCGCGACGGCGAGTGACGCCGGGGACAGCGGCAGACAGATCGCGACCAAAAACCTGTTTCGTCGAGACTAGATTTCGCCCCTCGTCTTCGCACCAACGTTTCCAGGCGTCATACAGTTCATTGACGCCGATTCGGTTGCCAGGCTGCACTGCGCAACGGTCTCGTACGAAGGCGGAGACAGGAGACGAAAGGTCCTCGATGTCTTGAACGACATCCGCGACCCCGCTCGGCATCACAAAATGCCCTCGCTCTTGCAGACGCTGCCAACCTTCAATGGCCCAGTTCAGAATTCCCGGCAATTCGCCAAAGAGCCGATCGGTTAAACCCGAGTCTTCCTGGCCATAAAAAGTGCGCGTGAACCGTAAGATCATGAAGCGACCCGCTAACGCTCCGCTGGAATCACTTAGCCGCGGAAACTCGTTGGTCAAAAACATGAACCGCGTCCGCAATTTCAGCGTAAGGCTGCCCATAAACTTCCGATCGACCGTGAGAGCATCCTCTCCCGAAATGCAGAGCAGGCGTTCCACCACCGTGGCGATGTTGTCGCCGTGAAACCGGGCGTCGCTGACGATGGCCAGAGACTTGCCGATCAGCGGCTGCAGTCCAAACGCACCGGCTAGACTGGAAGTAGTCGGGCCGCTCACGTTGCCTTGGCCAATGAGGCGGGTTAACACGCGACCGATGGTTCCCTTGCCGCTCCGTCTTGGTCCGACCATGAGCAGCATCTTCTGCTGGGATGTGTCTGCCGTCAGGCAGTACCCGAACCATTCCTGTAATAGGTCGAGCGACTCCCTATCATCTTCAAACAACTGATGCAGGAACTCGTACCAGGCGGTCGGTGCAGGCGCTGATGGATCTGGATCGAACTCCAGAGCATTAAGCGTGAAAAACTGCGGCGTCGGCGGAAGGCGCTCCATCGTGGGCAAGTGAAGCAGCGTCGACCTGCAAGGTAGAAGTTCGTCGATCGAGAGGCCTTTCGGCGCTTCGCCCATCCAAGAAGGCGACTCGACCGAAGTAGGCAGGTGGACATGGTTTCGGATCGATTCAAGAGCCGCGTTGACTGTCGTTGGATTCGACTCGAAGTCGACCAGTTCCAGCCGATCGGAATTGCGATTGCGTCCATAACGCACCGCTCGGTGTAACCAGTCCTGCAGACGGTTCTTGACGGCGTCATCCTCGACCTCGACATAGCGGTTGTTCCGCCACTCCAAGATGTTGTTGGCGTACGAGTGAATCGTCCGTCCTTCCGGATAGAAGTGGAAGTCACGAACATACGCCTCGGCGGTCGGCAGCGTACGTTTGGAAGAAAGCACGACACGACCTGTTTTGGGATCGCGATTTCCAAGCGGAACGTAGCCCTCGCTGTCCGTCTCGAACGCCTGCCCACGCTGGCATCTTTGTTCGGCGTCGCGAATTCGCTTGAGGATCTCCTCGTCAGCCCAAACCTTCGGAAATGGCTGCTGACGAGCGTACTCCCGGATCGTGGCAAGGGCGGTTTGCTCATCCAGGTCATATTCGACCGTGCGACACGCGGCGACAAAGATACGATACGAGCCGTCGCTTTTGTCCGTGAGTCGGATGCGGAGCATGGCCGCTAAGCAGAGGGCGGCGCTATCGGTTGGATCGATAGCGACAGCGTTCACCTGCTTGGGCGCCATCGGGCACTTGGCTGGTTGCCTCACCGTTGCCGATGACGGATCCTCGCCGAGCTGGACCAACACGGCATCCGCCAGTCGCTGCACTCAGTCCAAGAGATCATCGGGATCGACAATCGCCGGTTCCGGATCCTCGTTTTCCCAGCGAATTGGATCTCCTGATTCATGCGTACTGTCTGGAAAAACCGTCTGCATGCCGGTCGAGCGGATTTCGACGAGCATGCCTACTTTTTTGCTGCGGAACTTCTTCGTCTCGAGCGGTCCAGTCACTTGATAGATCCGGTGGGAACCAGGTCTCGAAGTTCTGCCAAAGACTGCCTCCGTTGGCGGGAGGTATTGATCGGCTAGATCGACGGCAAGCGAATGATCTAGGTCGATGTCGATCAGCCAACCCGACGGTTCTCCCAACAGCACGCCGATGTTTTGGGGCGCGCCATTGAAGTATTTTCCGAGTTCCTCTTCGGTAATTCGCAGTTTCTGCCAGCCGTTAAAGCCGGGATTCTTCGAGCGATAAGGTACGGGTACGACCGACCATCCTCGCTGAGCGTATTCGAGGGCAGTGCTTGCCCCGGTTCGAACAATCATGCCGCGCCTCCTGGCTTCGCAAAGCCGTTGAGGCCTGAGTGAGAGTGGGCGGTCTTCTTCACCGCATCCTTCTCAATCCGTTCGACCTGAAAGCCGTCGTCACCGATTTCCCGCAGGAGAAAACCGGTGAACAGACGGCTCAGATCGACGCCAACCTCATTGCTGGCGTCGATCACACAGGCCCTTTGCGAAAAATCAAAGTGGTGAGCCGCGTCGAGCCGAATGCGAGCCCGACCATGGAGAGACTCCACGCCGAACAGTGCCAGGACGATGGCCGCCTGGACATCCTCCTGTTCGATGTGCCTGGCGAAAGTGAATCGATAAACAATCTTGGTCGCTGTCATGTTGGTGCTCCGAGCCGGGTTAGGTTGAGGACGAATCATCAGTTACGCCGTCTGCCTCCCGCGCGCTCGGAAAATCGATATATTCTCGAAGTCCTTGATCTTCGAAGTACTGGCCAATGAAATTCAGCGACCGATAAATGGCTCCTCGTGATAGTTGCAATCGTTTTGCAATGTCAGAAATGGAGTGACCGCTCCGGTACAACTGGCAGATTGTCTGCTCCGGGGCGATCAGGCCCTCGATAGCGGCGTCCACCTCGCGCCAATCTTCCCCGGGGACGGTCCGGTGATCGATGACGTCCAGTAGTGCGCCGTCATGCGGTGAGACAGGCCATTGGATCGTCTGGCCATTACCGCGGCACTTTTGCCAATACGCTCGAATGATGTCGCGTTCGCGGTCTCTGACGAGTTCGTTGACGAAACTGCCAGCGGAGCCACGAGCCGGATCAAAGCGGTTCCATCGCTTCAGAACGTGAAGTGCCAACTCCTGCCGGTAGTCGTCGACGCCTGATGGATCGCGTAGTTTTACAGCTAGGCGGTTGGCGCTCGTGTCGAGTAAGAAACTTGACTGCTGGATCGCCGTAGCGGCGTCGGGATGTGGGGAACGTTTCTGGATCATGCCGACTCTCCTGTGTTGGAGAATTGGCGAATGGCGTCGATGACTTCGAGCTCGTGGCGGATCTTTTCGATCGCCTCGGCGTCAAACAGTCGCAGAATGCCTGCTCGAGCGGCGGGCTTGATGTGAGGTCGCGTGGCCAGAATGTGCACCACGCGATGGAGAGGGGCGTCTAGCATTTTCGCTATGACGCCTGTGGTTCGAAGTTGGGGAACGGCAGTCATGAATCGTCTCGCTTTCTTTCTGGAGGAAAAATAACCCCTTTCCAGAGAGCGAAATGATCACGAAGTTTTTTTGAAATACCGAGAAAACAAGCGTCAAACAATGCGTGAGCGCGCATGCGCGTTCATGAGCACCCGCTATTTTACGCATTCCGGGGATCAGTTCCTAATCATCTTGAGCTTCCCTGTGCACCTGAATCCACTCTCGCATTGCCGCGGAATCACCGTAGACATCCGCTGCGGACTTGACGTGCCTCGACAGTTCTTCAGGGGAAGCCTCATCAACTAGTTGTTTGAAAATCTCATCAAACTCAAGTTTTACGTCAACGGTCTCAACGGTATCGGCTTCGCGCGACTGGGGTTGAGTATTCAGGTCCTGCTCACTTAGGCTGAAGATCTTCGCATTTCTCGCCCTTGAGCCCGCCCAACTTTGAAGACATGGGGTCTTTTTGATCGCCCTGCCAACCGTATTCGGAGCACATCCAAGTTCCTTTGCCAACTTTCGTTCACTTGTATATTTCTTGCCCTCAAGCATTTTCAATAAGAGCAGCGTACGGGCCTCCTGCCACGGCATCCCGTCCGGCCATGACATTCCGCCTTGCTGAGGTGCGTCATCGTCTCCGTTCGGTGGTATTGGACTCTCTTTTTCCACGTTGTCGGTTTTCGTTGGCGGATTTATCAGCAGCCTTACAATTTTGATCACAAGCCATGCCTTTGTGTCCTGTCCATCTTCTTGACGCATGATGGCCTTCTCGATCCTCTTGGCCAGAGAATCCACATCTCCTTTCATCGCGTGGTAAAGCAATCCGAGGGCTATCTTTCCATTCGCTTCCGCGATTTCTAGCTGATCGAGATTGGCCTTCCACCGATCCACGATGATCACATCGGTGACGCCAATCACGCGTTGGGCATACCAACGCCAATAGTTTGCCGGCGGTGGACAAGGATGCAAATCGTCATACTCCGGGTACTCACCCGTCTCGCGGTGAAACTTATCCGGCAACACGTTCAATTCTTGGAAGGCTTGCTCCAGGCGACGTTCGCGTTTGATTTCATAGGCTCGCACGGCCTCTCGATCCCGGCGCTGCTGCTCTTTGGCTTCTCCATCGGCTAACAACTCATCGAGTTCGACTTCGTTCATATTGGCTCTCCATAAGAATTTTCTGCGATCCGCGCGGATTCCGAGCGCACGAATTCGAAAGGGCGTATTGGAGATGCGAACCGGTTAACAGCTCGCACTAAAGAACAGGGTGATGAGAATGACGCACCGCTCGCATTACGGCATGGATGAGATGAACCCAATATACGAATTGACGACGATTTTGGCTCGCGCGATTATTCGTCGCATGCGAGTTCGGGGATGCTATCAGTCGCCGCAGACACCTTCGGTCACATTGTCGAAAACTTCTGCCAGCGACGCCTTGAGTTCGGCGCCGAGATACCGCTCTCTGGACACTCCTGTTGACGCAACCACTCTCACCACAGGAGTTTTTGAAAGATGAACATCGACAAAGAGGTCGCCACGATGGAGCGGATGACGGTTAACCAACTGCGGGAAAAGTACGCCGAGGTCTTTGGCGAACCGACCAACGGAAGGCATAAGCAGTGGCTGATCAAACGGATCGCGTGGCGGATGCAGGCCAACGCCGAAGGAGGTCTGTCCGAACGGGCACGGCGGCGAGCGATGGAACTTGCCAACGACGCCGATCTGAGGACGACCATCCCACGAACGCAAAAAACATCCGCCGCAGCCGAGTCACGAATCATCGCCGTCGCCACCAAGTCGCCGCAAAGTACACACCTCCTTCCAGGTATGTCACTACAGCGTGTGTACAAGGGCGAGACGATCCACGTGAAAGTGCTGGACGATGGCTTTGAGTGCCAAGGTGAACGCTACAAATCGCTCACGGCGGTTGCGAAGGCGATCACCGGCAAGCATTGGAATGGATTTCATTTCTTTGGTCTGCGTAAGAACGGCGGTGACAAATGAACAAACGTGCGAAGCCTCCCGCCGAGCCCGCCACGATCCGGTGCGCGATCTACACCCGCAAATCGACCGAAGAAGGTCTGGAGCAGGAGTTCAATACGCTCGATGCCCAACGTGAAGCGGGTGAGGCGTACATCCAGAGCCAGCGACACGAGAATTGGGTCTGTCTGCCCGACCGCTACGACGATGGCGGTTTCACCGGCGCCAACATGGACCGGCCGGCGCTGCGGCGCCTGCTGGCCGATATTGAATCGGGCAAAGTAAATTGTGTGATTGTTTACAAAGTTGATCGCCTCTCCCGCAGCCTTCTCGACTTCACGCGGATCATCGAAACGTTCGACCGAAACAAGGTATCGTTCGTTAGCGTAACGCAGGCCTTCAATACGGCTTCGTCGATGGGGCGGTTGGTCCTCAACGTGCTGCTCTCCTTCGCCCAATTCGAGCGCGAGATGATCAGCGAGAGAACCCGGGACAAGATTGCCGCCGCACGCCGCAAGGGAAAATGGTCGGGCGGTTTGCCGGTGCTGGGCTACAACGTCGAACAGACCAAGCTGGTTCTCGATGACGCAGAAGCACGCCGGGTCCGCGAGATATTTGAGATGTACCTAGAGCGTCAATCGATACTCGACGTAGGCAAGGAACTCGAAAACCGCTGCTGGCGAACCAAACGATGGACAACGAAGAAAGGTGCCGAGCGTGGCGGTCGACGGTTCGACAAGGGCTCGCTCTACGCTCTGCTCACCAACGTCGTCTACATCGGAAAGGTCCGGTACAAGACAGAAGTGCACAACGGTGAGCACGAGCCGATCATCGATCCAGAGACGTTCGCGAAGGTTCAGGCACTCTTGCAGCAAAATGGTAGCAGCGGCGGGAAGACGGTTAGAAACAAGCACCACGCTTTGCTGCGGGGACTCTTGCATTGCGCCGCCTGCCAGTGCGGGATGAGCCACAGCTATTCGAAGAAGAAGGGAAACCGGCTCTATCGGTACTACGTCTGCCAAAAGGCTCAGAAACGCGGATGGGATTCGTGCCCTGCGCCTTCGATTCCCGCGGGTGAGATTGAGCGATTCATCGTGAACGAGATCAAAGCGATTGGACGCGATCCGCAGGTAATCAGCGCAACGCTCGAACAGGTGCAGGTGCAGACCGCCCAACAAATCGAGCGACTTAACTCAGAACGGGCCGATCTGCATCAGGAACTACGCGACGCACATGCTGAACTTGGGCGCTTGGCGGCTATGGTCGGCCCCGGCGATTCTAGGCTGGCTGACGCCCATGATCGGATCCAGGAAGCGGAACGGCGTTCGACGGAGGTTGAAGACGAGTTGGCCGCACTTGGCGGTGATACCCTCGACCGGACCGAGGTTGCCGCCGCATTGGCCGAATTCGACGCCGTGTGGGCGTGTCTGGCCCCGCGGGAACAAGAACGCGTCATTGGGCTACTCGTCGAACGGGTCGAATACGACGGCGACGGGGGGAATATCTCGATAACATTCCGGCCGAGCGGGATTAGAACGCTGGTCGGCGAATTGGCGAACGTAAAGGAAGAGGTGGCGGCATGATTACGGTTCAGCGAAAGGTGGAGTTTCAGACGGCGCGGCGGGAGCGGAAGCTGCGGGAGGAGAAGGCCATAGTGGGCCGTGTGCCACGAGTGTCGCGGTTGATGGCGCTGGCGATACGGCTCGACCAGATGATTCAGAATGGCGAGGTTGCCGACCAGGCGGAACTGGCCCGGCTGGGGCACGTGACTCGGGCTCGGTTGACGCAGATCATGAATCTGCTGCAGTTGGCGCCGGATATTCAGGAGGCGATCTTGTTCTTGCCGGTGACCAAGAGGGGGCGTGATATTGTTACGGAGCGGGATTTGCGGCCGATCGCGAGCGATTTGGACTGGGGAAGTCAAAGAAGGCACTGGCAAGACGTTATCGATGACCTTTGATTCGCTTTTGCTTTGATATCGGCTCGCCAGTCAATTGGCAAATGGTAGTTTGTATTACCTTTCATCTCGATTGCACGAAAAAAATGCCAAATAGTCAGCCCAACTTCAGCACAAATTTTGTCTGAAAGGGGCATTCTACGAGGCTTCAAGGATTGGTAAGGTTAGCAGGTGCCCAATCTGATTGCTAAAAAGTTTTGAGAGAAGCGATGGAAAGACTTGATGAATACCTGACCATTAAGGACGCTGCTCAGTTTTTAGGCGTTTCTCAAAACACATTGCGTTACTGGGGACGAGATGGGCGCATTCCAATGCATCGAAATCCGATGAATGGCTATCGGCTATTTCGTCAGTCGGACTTGGAAGCGGTGCTCAAGCAGGCCGCCCAGACGCCGAAGGGTGCGAAGAAGCGCAGTGCAAAGTAGCATCGCGTTTATTTGCAAAGGTTACGGTTTACGAGTCGCTCATCGAGAAACGCGATGGATCCTGGAAATATTGTAAGTTGTCGAAACCGCGAATGGGTGCTACTGCCCAGTGAGGATAATCGCGTCGATTTGCTCCGGCCGCTTACCGGGGCTACCGACGAAGTTGTCGCTTTACACAAGTCGTTGACTGACTTGATCCGCTACTCTCTGGATAATGAGCAGGTTCGCTCTGCTACATTTCCGTTGCCCACAGTCAATGACCTAGCGGATGCGTCCAGTGCAGATCTGCTCTGGCAAGCAGCTAGGCTCACACTGCGCGAGGGGGCGGCTCCATTTCGATCTCTTGGCCGGATTTCAATTCGGCCCCGAGTCTACCAATTTGTCCCATTATTGATGGCGTTGCGAGTTGACCCAGTTAGGCTGCTCATTGCCGATGACGTGGGAGTGGGCAAAACAATTGAAGCCTTGTTGATCGCACGCGAATTGATGGATCGAGGCGAGATCAGAAGTTTCTGTGTTCTCTGCCCTCCTTACCTGTGCGAGCAATGGCAGAAGGAGCTTTCCGAGAAATTCAACCTTGAAAGTGTCATTATCCGGTCTGGCACTGTCGGGCAGCTCGAGCGCCGCAAGCATTCCAACCAAAGTATCTACAAGCACTATCCGATCCAAATCGCGAGCATTGATTTCGTCAAGAGCGATCGTAATCGGCATCTCTTTCTAATGGACTGCCCAGAGTTTGTAATCGTCGATGAGGCTCATGGCTGCAGCAATGCATCAAATCAACGCACAACCCAACACCAGAGACACTCGCTGGTCAAAGAATTAGGTGACCTGCCCAATCGTCATTTGATCCTGCTAACAGCAACTCCCCATAGTGGCATCGAGGACTCCTTTCGCTCGCTACTTTCCTTGCTTAATCCTGAATTCGGACAATGGGACACGAATTCCTTGTCGAGTGGGCAGCGGGACGAGCTTGTAAAGCACTTCGTCCAGCGAACTCGGCATGATATCGAGTCAACATGGGAAGGCGATCATTGTTTCCCGGTCCGAAAGCCAAGTGACGAGATTTATCGTTTGTCGAAGGGGTATCGCGAACTCTTTAAACAGACTTACGAGTTCTGTTCTGAAATAATTCAAGGCGGACAGTCGCTAGATAAGCGTCAGCAGCGGGTTCGCTATTGGGGAGCTCTTGCACTGCTGCGATGCGTTATGTCGAGTCCGGTTGCAGCCGTAGCGGCTTTGGAGAGACGGCACTCGAGACTTGAGACGGACGACAGCTTCATTTCACGCGAAGAGCCTGAGTACCGGGGCTTCGTGTTTGAATCGGACCAGCAGTCAACGGAGGACGACACGCCATCCGCACCAATTCAATCTGCTGACGAAACTCTGTCAGATAGTGAACGGAGGCAGCTGCGAGAACTTGCCAAGCTTGCCGAGAAATTGAAGGGGCCTGCGAAAGACGAGAAGATCGCTCGCTGTGCAGAGATTGTGTCTCGCCTCCTTGACGACGGAACCTTCCCAATCGTTTGGTGCCGCTACGTGGATACGGCCGAATATGTAGCAGAAACACTCGAAAAGGAATTAAAAAGAAAACACAAGGGTTTGCGAGTTCTATCGATCACGGGGCGTTTAGGAGATGAAGAACGTCGTGAGAAGATCAATGAACTTTCGCTTCATTCTCCTCGCATTTTGGTCGCCACGGATTGCCTAAGTGAAGGGATCAATCTTCAGGGGGCTTTCAGTTCGGTTTTGCACTATGACCTACCCTGGAACCCCAATCGTCTGGAGCAACGCGAAGGCCGTGTCGATCGATTTGGCCAACGGGCAAAGACGGTTCAATCCATTCGCTTTTTCAGTCCAGATAGCCCCGTCGACGGTGTCGTTATCGAAGTGCTGCTCAATAAAGCACAACAAATTCACAAGTCGCTCGGCACACACGTACCTGTTCCCGACGAAAGTGAAACGGTAACCGAGGCGTTGCTCAATGCCCTTTTCCTGCGAGGTGACAGGCAGATAGCAGCAGACCAATCTCAAATGAAGTTTGATTTCGGCGACGGTGAAGAGGTCTCGAAGTTTCATCAACGCTGGGACGGCAATGCAGAACGCGAGAAAATCAATCGAACACGTTTTGCTCAGCGAGCGCTAAAGCCTCAAGAAGTGCAAGCTGAGCTCGAAGCGACAGACGCGGTACTCGGTGATCCTTCAGCCGTTCGCCAGTTTGTACTCAACGCGGCGCAACGTATTCGCCTTTTGATCACGGATCTTAAGCAAGACGACACTTTCTCGATAGCGGTCAACGATGCCGACCGTTTAGCACTACCACGTCCGATTCAGTTTGCTTTGCCTCTAGGTAAGGAGGCTAGCTGGAAGGTCAGCTTTACATCACCAACCCCCGAAGGATGCGAATATCTAGGTCGCAATCACCGATTTGTAACAGCGCTCGCTCGCTTCCTGATGGAGGAAGCTATGACAAGAGGCAATGTCGCGACCGCATCGAGATGCGGCGTCATCCGCACACGAAGTGTTGACCGATTGACCGTCCTGCTTTCGCTCCGCGTTCGCTATCTCCTGAATCAGCCCGAACGCACATCGCTCCTATGCGAAGAAGTCGTTGTGATGGGGATTCAGCCAAACGGTGAAAAGAAGCGATTCACAAGCATCAGTGAAGATGATGCGTTGAGCCTGCTAGGAGAGGCAAAGCCCGACGCAAACGTCCCCATGCCGGAGAAGCGTGAATTGGTGGCCGCGATGCTCGATCGATGGGAGTTGTGGCAACCGTCAATCGAAGAGAGCGTGCGCAATCGTGCAGCTGAGCTTGCGAAGAGCCACAAACGAATCCGTCGAGCCGTTTCGATGCGGGTTCGCGAGCTATCGGTGGAACCTCAGTTGCCACCCGATTTACTCGGAATATTGGTCCTTCAACCGGTGGTCGAAGCATGACGCAGTTCCCATCGATTCGTATTGAAGGCGGTTTGCTCAGCAGCGATATTTTAGATCGGTTACTTACTGACTCGCTGCCGGGCCAGAAGCCAGCTGATTTTCGGTTGTCAGCGTCGCGAAATTTGACGGACGAGATCGCGATGAGCTTTGCTGACGCGCGATCCCTATGGGATGTATTTCAGCGTCGGCTCGATAAGCTTGCGCAAGATGATCTTGCTACGGGAGTTACCCGCGATGCCTGGATGATACCGTTTCTTGGGCTGCTGGGATTCGAGCTAAAGTACAACACCCGCGCGCAAGACATTGACGGTTTGTCCTTTGCAATTTCACACCGCAGTGGCGAGTCAGAGGCTGATCCTCCCGTTCATGTTGTCGGGCACCGTCAGCCCCTCGGGCGAGTTCCGGCGTCGGGCACTCCCCGCATGGCGCCGCATACCTTGATGCAGGAGTTCCTCAACCGAGATGATCGGCTGTGGGGAATCGTTACGAACGGGCAAACCATTCGCCTTCTTCGTGATTGCACCTTCGTGCGACGACAAGCCTACATTGAATTCGATCTCGCCGAAATTCTCGAAGAAAAGCGGTTTCAAGATTTTTCCGTTCTGTATCGGTTACTGCACCGAACTCGCTTTCCCAGCGACACGACGACCCCGGAAGAATGCTTCCTCGAACGATATTTCGAGCATTCCGAAGAGCAAGGCGGACGCGTCCGTGAGCATCTACGTGACGGCGTCGAAGAGTGCATTACACTACTTGCAAATGGGTTCTTGCGTCACGACAACAATATCGAATTGCGGCATCGAGCTTCGCCCCGATGCACCAGCGAAGACCGACTTTCCGCTGATGAGCTGTACCGCCAACTGCTTACTCTCATTTACCGATTCCTGTTCTTGCTGGTTTCGGAAGATCGTGGAGTCCTGAGCAACGTACCGATCTACCTTGATCATTACGGTGTCTCGCGTTTGCGTCGATACTTGGACCAGCCTGGTTCGAGCACCGAACACGATGACATCTGGCAATCCCTGCGAGTCCTATGGTTGGTCTTAATCAAAGACCAGTCTCAGCCCTCTTTGAATGGCGAAACCATGGCATCGGTCCTAGGATTGCCGGTGCTGAACGGAGAATTGTTTTCGCCACAGTTGCTCGATTCATGCACAATCAGCAATGCTGACTTCTTGCAGGCCTTTTGGCACTTGGCGTGGTACCGGGACCGGTCTTCGGGACCGGCTCGCCGAATCAACTATTCGGCGCTGGACGTTGAGGAACTCGGGAGTGTTTATGAAAGCTTGCTTGAGCTCCACCCCTACGTCGATGAACCCTCACGCGGTAACGTGTGTTTCGATTTCGCACGCGGAGGAGGACGCAAGGAGAGTGGCTCCTATTACACTCCACCATCTCTGGTAAATGAACTAGTTCAATCGGCGCTTGAACCAGTACTTGCCCAGCGTTTGAGTCAGTGCTCAACGGATGGCCAGCGCAGGCAAGCTATCTTGTCGATTCGCGTTTGCGATCCAGCCTGTGGCTCCGGCCATTTCCTGCTCGCTGCTGCGCGTCGTCTAGGCAAGGAGCTGGCTAGAGTCGAATCGGGCGAAGCCGAGCCGGCGCCAGAAGTGATTCGCACGGCGATTCGCGAAGTCATCTCGCATTGTGTCTATGGCGTCGACCGAAACCGACTGGCGGTTGACCTATGCAGAGTCGCATTATGGCTGGAAAGCCACACGGCAGACAAACCGTTGACTTTTCTCGATCATCGAATCCGATGTGGTGACTCGCTGATCGGTGTGTTCGACCTGGAGATCTTGCGAGATGGAATTCCCGACAAAGCATTTTCGGCTCTGGAGGGTGATAACAAGAGTTTCGCGAAGGATATGGCGAAACGCAATCGTGATGAACGTGCTGGCGCTATGGACTTGCCCGACTTCGACGTCAGCTTCTCATCACGCGAGCTTGGACAGCACAGTCGTGAAGTGGACGCGGTTGCCGACGACTCTCCGGAGGCGATTCGTCATAAAAAAAAGCTTTTTGAAGACAGTCACAAAGACCCACACTGGCGCAAGCAAAAGCACGCGTGTGATTTATGGACGGCAGCGTTCTTTCAACCTCTCCGCCCCGATCGCCCCGTGATTACCACGGCCACGCTCGATGCATTTCTGAAGGAAAAGCAGATCGACCAACAGGTTGCCGCAATGGCAACGGCGATTTCGTTTGATCAAGGCTTCTTTCATTGGCCACTCGAATTTCCCGAAGTGTTTGCCGATGGTGGGTTCGACGTGGTGCTATCTAACCCACCATGGGAGCGTGTAAAGCTACAGGAACAAGAGTTCTTTGGTCCTCGAGATGCGACAATCGCAAGTGCTACGAACAAAGCGGCAAGGAGCAGACTTATCAAGTCGCTCCCAAGTAAAAATCCTGGACTGTATGACGAGTACATCTGTGCGATTCGAGCTGCGACGGCTTCCAGTAGCTTTTTACGTGAAAGTGGCCGTTTCCCGTTTTGTGGTCGTGGAGACATCAACACCTATACCGTCTTCGCGGAATTTTGCCGCGATGCGGCGCGAAAGGACGGACGATCGGGAATCATTATTCCGTCCGGAATTGCATTTGCCGACACGACGAAGGTTTTCTTCGACGATCTTGTTTCCAGCGGTGAATTAGTTAGCTTGCTTAGCTTTTTCGAGATTCGCAAGTTCTTTTTAGCAACGGATAGTCGCGACCCGTTCTGTCTGTTGACTCTTTGTGGCAAACTCTCACTTGGTTGTGAACCTGCGATTTTCGTGTTTGACGCGAAGACGGTCTCTGAACTCCACGATGAGGAGCGGCGATTTTCTCTGACTGCGGCGGAAGTCGAATTACTGAATCCGAATACACGGACATGTCCGATTTTCCGATCTGTCAAGGATGCTGAGCTTACCAAAGCGATTTATAGGCGAGTTCCGGTCCTGTGGAAAGAAGCACGTGAGGATGTGCCGCAGGAAAATCCATGGCGAGTGTCATTTAATCGCATGTTCGATATGGCAAACGACTCTCATCACTTTCGCACTGCAGATGAATTGACCGAAGACGGATATAGTCTTGAAGGTAATATCTTCTCGAGTCCCTACGATCGATACTTACCACTTTATGAAGCAAAAATGCTGCACCATTTCGATCATCGCTGGGCGACATACAATTCGGCGACCGAATCGCGAAATGTAACGCTCGAAGAAAAGCAAGACTGTAACTTTGTGGTTCAGCCGCGTTACTGGGTGCGCGAAGAGGTCGTTGAGTCGGTTCTTCCAAAGTATCCCGAAGCGTTGGCTCGTGCCGTACGGCTTGAACACTACCCCAGCATTGACCGTATTCTTCGCTGGTGGGCTGCGGCCTACTTTGTCCGCGAAGGTCACTTTGATATTGGCGATCAGTTGCTAAAAATCAATAGCGACGACGAGCGAGAACCCACCATTGAACGCTTGCTCGGTGAGGGTACAGCTGAAGAAGTCGGCAAGCGTTTGCTCGACGACTATCCGCTTACAGAAGCAGACGCTCGAAACATCTTTTCCGAAGGCGTCGAACGACGAGGGTTCGCATTGGAACTGATCGAGCGGTTCAGCCCTGACCGATTACTCGCGTGGCGGAACATTTGTCGATCGACTGACGAACGAACTATTATCGCTTCAATCGTTCCTTTGTTGCCAATTGCTCACTCCGCTCAGTTGGCATTAATAAAACCATTCTCATCCGAAGTCAACAGTTTATTGCTTGCGGTATTGAATTCGTTTTTGATCGACTATGTAGCAAGACAGAAGCTTGGCGGAATAAATCTTACTTTTGGCGTGCTTCGCCAACTTGCGATTCCCGAACCCCAATTGTTCTGGAACCACCATGCAATACTTGGTGAGGTTCTGCCTGTAACTTGGATTTCGCGACTGGTGCGCGTGTTGGTGGTGTCCAGCGATGATATTGCAACGAGTGTCAAATCTAGTCTTGTCACTCCGTGGAGCGATGAGTTGCGTTTTCAGGCCCAGTGTGAGCTCGACGCGTTTCTAGTTCACTTGCTTTTACCCGCAGAAACCGATGGTACATGGCAATCTTCAAGCCGTGAAGGCAATCGCGAATTCCAAAACCTCTGTGATCTGTTTCCAACAGTTCGAGACGCTCTGGGATTCGTGATGGATCAATTTCCGCTGGTTGCTAGAAAAGACCATGCGGCATTTGGTGAGTTTCGTACGAAACGTCGCATTCTCGAAATATACGACGAGATGCTCACTGCTCAGCGATCCTTTAAACCCTTCAAAAGTAACGTCTTAGATGGTGACGGCAGATGATTTCTAAGTTGCATCTCCAGAAGTTTAAACGCTTCAAGGATCATACATTCAACCTCTCAACGGACTCCGTTTCACTTCTTGCCGGAGGGAATAACTCTGGGAAGTCTACACTTCTTCATGCGTTGGCCGTATGGGAATTCTGTCGTTCGTCGGTCGAGACTCAGTTAGGACGTGTCGCATTTGTAGGTGCCTTTGCGGGCAACGGCGTGAGTATTGGTGCAGATGAATTTTCGCCAGTGGCGATTCCCAATCTTCGTTACCTTTGGACCAACCTTAACACAAGCAAGAGGGGCAATCCCGGTCAACCGAATTCAACATACACAATGCGGATCGATTGTTCATGGAAGTTCCTTGACGCAAGTGGCATTAGTGTAGAACGTCAGCTGGAATTCGGCCTCAGTCTGCGTCACGACCGAATCTTCGTCAAGCCATTGTCGTCAACAGTGCAGACTGAAGATCCGATTCCTAGGTGCGCCTACTTGCCCCCCTTTGCGGGAATCACGCCCAGAGAGGAACGCATGTCGCTGGGAGCGCAAAGGAGAATGATTGGTCGTGGCCTTGCCGGAGCAGCGTTGCGAAACATCCTCTTTGATCTACATGATGGCTTTCAACACGCGCTGAAGGAGAAGCTCGCTGGTCGCACGCAATTAAACGGTCGAGAAAAAAGGGAATTTTACCAAACGAACCCTTGGTGCCAACTAATCGAGACGCTTCATCGCGTTTTCAAATGCGATTTGATCGTTCCTCCTTTCGATGATTCTTACCACGTCTCGCTTCAATTGGACATCGTTGCCGGACTTTACGATGATGGTCGATTCAAAAAGCATAATGGCTATGCGGCCCGAGATATCATGGTCGAAGGCAGCGGCCTACTTCAGTGGCTGAGTGTCTACGCGCTCGCGGTTTCCCATGAAATTGACGTCTTGCTACTCGATGAACCGGACGCGCATTTGCACCCGACTTTGCAGATGCACCTACTGGATCGGCTGCGATCGCTTGCCCGTGAAAATCAAAAGCAAGTGCTAATGGCAACACACTCGACGGAGCTGCTACGCAGTGTGGAGCTTTCAGAAATTTTCGAGATAAAGCGCAATCAAGGCAAATACTTGGTTGAAGATCAACAGCGCATAGCCCTATTTACAGGACTCGGAAGCGACTACGCACCCAATGTAGACAGAGCAAAGAGATTCAAACGCATTTTGTTCTTTGAGGGAACCTCGGACGATTCGATTGTTCAAGCAGTAGCAGAAAAGATCGGCAGGCGTTTGCCAGATAATCTGGTGATTTGGCAGACGAGCTTTAACCATAAGCAGCGTCGATCACTTTTTGAAATGCTTCGTCGCGAAATTCCGGGTCTTAGAGCGATCTCGTTGCGTGACCGTGACGAGGAGTCGCTTACAAATATAAATTCGGACTTAAAACATAACGACCATCTGGATACAAATGATTTTCAACCACGGACTTTGCGAAGGAAGAACATTGAGAATTACCTGATCGTCCCGGACGCAATCGCGAAGGCATCGGGAAAAACTGTTGACGAGGTTAACGAGTTCTTGTCAACCGAGTGGGGGCTCTCGGTGGGGCAGAATCATGCCAAATCCGATTGTGCACCGGGACTTATGGATATTGCAGGAAAGAAGTTGGTTGTTGAGGGATTGCTCCCAGCTGGCGCTGATACGGGGAAGCTCTCGATCCGTAACAAGTTCAATTGCGAACGGCATGAAATCGTCAAAATGCTCGAAGAAAACGATGTGGCCGATGACCTCAAGAAGTTGATTAACGATATTCACAAAATGTGCAGCTGATGAGGGCGAGGAAGTGAGCATCTTTGATTTACACGACCAAATTCTCGCGGATTATCGCGATTTCGTACGCTCATTCTTTGTGATTGAGGCGGATGATGCACGAACCTATGTTGAACAGCAGTTGCTCGAAACCGCACGCCTTTGGCCAGACTTTCTGCTGCAAGTCAGTCCGTCCTATGCAAGAAGCAGTAGCGTTGATGATCTTGCAGGCGAAGGCGTATTGCATCCGCTTACCGCTCAGTTGTTCCGCATCGCAGATGGATCGCCGTTCCATCTGTATCAGCATCAAGTCGAAGCTCTTCGCATCGCCGCAGAGCATCAGAGCTATGTGGTCACCAGCGGAACAGGCTCCGGTAAGAGTCTGACTTACTTTTTGCCGATCATCGATCATTTGATCCGCAACCCGACGACAGATCGTGTTTCCGCGCTGGTGATGTATCCGATGAATGCATTGGTGAATTCGCAAGTGCAAGCATTGGAGAAGCTGCGAGACGCGTATCAGCATCGGACGGGCAACACTTTTCCTGTTTCATTTGCAAAATATACCGGGGAGTCGGGCGAGACCGCGCGAACCGAGATGCGAAACCATCCACCTCAAATCATGTTGACGAACTACATGATGGCCGAGTTGATGCTTGTTCGTCCCGAGGATGACCGCTTCTTGGATCGACGTCGCGGTGGTTTAGAATTTCTCGTGCTCGATGAACTGCATACCTATCGCGGTCGTCAAGGCGCGGATGTCGCCATGCTGATTCGTCGCCTCAAACAGCGTGCTGCATCCGAAGGCCTGGTTCACGTAGGTACGAGTGCGACAATGGTCGCGGATCGCAACGCAACGCCATCGCAGCGTCGTCAAACAGTCGCCGATTTCGCTTTTCAAATCTTCGGCCAGCGCATCACGGCGGAGCATGTCGTCGAGGAGACACTAGTTCCCTTTACACTTGGTGACCGCCCGATTGGAGCGGAGTTGATCGCAGGAATGCAAACGCCGGTTCCCGATACGTTGGAATCCTTTCGCGCCCATCCGCTTGCGCGCTGGTCGGAGTGGGAGTTCGGACTGCAGACGGAAGCTGAGTCTCGTTTGGCTAGGCGCGTACCGCAGACGCTTTCGACGGCTGCTCAGCGACTGGCCGATGAGACTCAGCAAGATAGACAGACGTGTCGAGAGCTGTTGCAAGCAGTCTTGAATCAAGGCGGACAGTTGTTGCGTGATGACGGTGGGCGGGCGTTTGCGTTCAAACTGCATCAGTTCATCGGCCAAGGCCGGGCGCTATTCGCTACTTTGGAACAGGCGGGCACACGAGAGTTTTCACTCGACGGCCAGATTCTAGCTTCGCCTGGTCGGTTGTTCGTGCCGGTCAAATTCTGTCGGAGCTGTGGCCAGGACTTTTATCATGTGACGCGGGACGATTATGGAGTATCACCGCACCCAGTCGGTGTGACGCAAGAGGATGGTGGACAGGCAGGGTACTTGATGCTGTCTCCTGCACGGAATGATTGGAGCGATGATCAGGTTCCGGATGAGTGGCGCGATGCACGGGGGCGTCTAACTCGGACTTGGCGTGAGCGAGTTCCGCAAGAGGTTTGGGTTGACACCGACGGCCGTTGTTATTCGCACCCGCATGCCAGCGCGATCAAGATGTGGTGGCAGAAAACGCCATTCTCCCTGTGTTTGCATTGTGGCGAGTTCTACACTGCTCGTGAGAGTGACTTCAGCAAACTGGCGTCAATTTCAAGTGAAGCTCGCAGTAGCGCGACTACGGTGCTTGCCAGTTCAATGCTTAGGCACAGCGGGATCTACGATGGACCTCGTGACAAACTGCTGACCTTCACGGATAACCGACAGGATGCATCGCTCCAGGCGGGACATTTCAACGACTTTGTTCATGTGTCTTTGTTGCGTTCATCTCTCTACGCTGCACTGGACCAACATCGCCGGTTAACCTTTGACCAAGTTGCTCGTGAAGTCGTCTCGCATTGCGGATTGGTGATCCGCGATATTGCGAAGAATGCCGAATTGGATCCGCAATCGAATGCGGCGGCGGAAGTTTGGCGGGCTTTTACCGAATTGACCGAGTATCGGCTCTACGAAGATCTACGACGCGGTTGGCGAGTCGTCCAGCCCAATTTGGAACATGTCGGTTTGCTCCGAGTAGGCTATCTTGCTTTGGAGGAATTAGCGCGCGACGACACTCTCTGGTCCTTTCACTCTTCTTTGGCTGACTTGCAGGCTGCCGATCGCGAAGCAATCACTCGTGCGATTCTCGATCAGTTTCGTAGAAAACTTGCGATTCGCTGTCGATGCCTTCAAGAGACTAATCAACAACAGCTGCGACGACGGGCTGAACAACACTTAAATGAATTTTGGGGACTGGCTCCAGCGACGAATGAGCTGCGTGTGGCAAATCGCTTTGTAAGGACAGGCGATTCGGCTCGGCCTGTGGACGGATTCAGCCTTAACACTCAAAGTGCCATCGGGAAGTTTCTTAGGACACAACTCGATTTGACGACGGCGGAATATCAACAAGTTCTCGACGGCCTACTCTCCTTGCTGGTCAGCAATGGTTTACTCACCAGGCTCGATCCAGTCGACGACCATCAGCTTTACCAATTGGATGCCGGTGCAATCGTTTGGCTACTGGGTGATGGCAGTCCGCCTCCGGTGGATTTGATGTATGCGCGTCGTGCAACGGGGCGAGGATATGACTCCACACCCCAGCCAGTAAATACATTCTTTCAACGTTTCTATCGGGATTCTGCGTCGTCTCTGGCGGAGATGGAAGCGCGAGAGCATACCGCTCAGGTCGTCAAGTCAGGAGAGCGTGAAAGGCGAGAACGAAGATTCCGCTGGGAGGACAGCGATCAGAGCAAAGAGCAGGAGCTTGGGCGTCGCCTGCCCTACCTGGTTTGTTCGCCAACAATGGAACTTGGCGTGGACATCGCGGACTTGGATTTGGTTCACATGCGGAACGTACCGCCAACACCGGCAAATTATTCGCAACGTAGCGGGCGGGCGGGGCGTCAGGGGCAACCAGGTCTGATTTTTACCTACTGCGGAGCTCTCAACAGTCACGATCAATATTTCTTCAACCGTCGCGAAGAGATGGTAGCAGGAAGTGTGCGCCCGCCTCGCCTTGATTTGTCGAATGAAGCGTTGATGCGAGCACATGTACAAGCTTCATGGCTAGCCGAAATTCGTTTGCGATTGGGCCGTTCAATCGAAGAATCAATTGACACGGATATTGACGAACGACTGCCGCTTAGAACAGATACTTCGGCCGCAATCGAGCTGAATAATTCCCAAAAGACTCAATTGTTTGCGCAGATCCGTCAATCTCTATCTGCGGATGTTGCGACGCTCAGCGCTTCGGGCTGGTACAGCGACACATGGCTGCGGCGGATCATCGACGACGCGCCAATTCGGTTTGACCGTACTTTTGATCGTTGGCGAGAGCTTTTCCGTAGTGCGACACGCCAGTTGCTTGAGTCGCAAATGGCTCTTTTGCGTGCACGCAAGCCCGAGGACCAAGACGCAGCAAACCGTCGACAACAAGAGGCACTTCGCCAGCGAAATCTGCTGTTGCAATTGAATACTGGCCGTGAAGAGGGGGATTTCTATCCCTATCGCTACCTTGCCAGCGAAGGCTTCCTACCAGGATATAACTTCCCGGCACTTCCCGTGCGCGCGTGGGTGCCGCGAGATGATGGCGAGTTTATCACTCGCCCAAGATTCCTTGCGATCAGGGAGTTTGCTCCAGGAAACATTATTTATCACGAAGGTAGTAAATGGGAGATTTCTAGCTTTCAGTCTCCCCCGGGTGGACTTGACGAGCGTCGTTTCCAGCGGCGGATCTGTGGAGTTTGCGGTGCATTCTGTGATTCGACTCTCGATATTTGTCAGGTATGTGACACTCGGTTCGATGGCCAGAAGAGCGAAATGGTTTCGTTGTTGGAAATGCCCAACGTCCGCGTTCGGCGTCGCGAGCGAATCACATGCGACGAAGAAGAGCGAAGACGACGCGGCTATGAAATCGAAACTGCTTTTCAGTTTGCGACGGAAGCTGGCGAGGCCCGCACATCCGAGGCGGACGTGATGTTTAACGGATCAACGGTGCTCCGATTCGTATATGCACCGGCGGCAAACTTGATCCGAATCAATCAGGGCTGGCGCGGCACGAACCGATCCGGTTTCCTCGTCGACTTTGAAAATGGCGAAATCGTGACAGGAGCCGCTCAGACGGGCGGTCCACCGCGAACCCGACGAATCGATCGTACGAAGTTGTTTGTCCAAGGAACACAGAACATTCTATTGGTTCGCTTTGTCCGTCCTGATCTTTTGAACAACGAAGCGGTGCAAATCACCCTGCAGTACGCGTTGCAACGCGGATGCGAGCAAGTGTTTCAGCTGGACGAATCGGAATTGTCTGTAGAAAGAATTGGTACGGGGTCTCACCAATCAATTCTGTTCTACGAAGCCAATGAGGGTGGCGCCGGAGTTTTGGCGAAGATTGTTGACAATCCGAACGTCTTGTCTCAGATCGCCAATGAAGCACTGGAGCGGTGTCATTTTGATACTGATGGAAATGATCTTAAGCCGGACTGTCAAACCGCTTGCTATGAGTGCCTGCTGAGCTTCAACAATCAAACGCAAGCGATGCAGCTTGATCGGTTCAGCGCGAGGCAGGTTTTGATAGATCTGTCACAGTCGCAAACATTGCCCAGGATAGGTGGACGAGATTGGGCCGCGCACCTCGAGTGGCTCAGGTCATTGACCGATTCTCGCTCAGAGATTGAAAGACGTTTTTTGACCGCCATCGCTGAAAGTCATCTTCGTTTGCCAGATGAGGCGCAGAAATCCATTGAAGAACCGCGATGTATCCCGGATTTCTTCTACTCCCCCAATGTCTGCATTTTCTGTGATGGGGCGGTTCATGACCAACCAGATCAAAGGGTCTTGGATGCAAGGCTACGTGAGGCGCTTTTGAATCGCGGCTACCGTGTCATTGTTATCCGATTCGATCAGCCACTCGATGACCAACTTCAAAATTACCAAGATGTCTTTGGAAGACCGTAAATGGCTGCAGTTTTGAATGAATCCTTCGCGAGATAACCTTGCGAACGCCAGTAAATCACGTTTTTCAGAAGGTATTTTTGCGGATCAGAAAACTTCCTTGACATCTTCAGTTTGGGTTTCGCTACTTTCTTACATGGCATTTCGCGCCATTTTCGCGAGGGGCTGTTCTCGCCAAACGAAACCAATCAGATTGTTAACCCACGGCGGCCGTCGTGACAGAGAGCGAGAGAGTCTAGTGGGGAGCGTGGCGACGCACCAATAACAGCCGCCCACGTGCGATCGGCCGAGAACCCTCTCGCAACGCCAGATCGCCGCAAAACCCTTGCCAGCAAGCCAAGAAACAACGAACGCCGGGAGCTTTCACTCTCGGCGTTGTGCGTTAACTCGTTTGTCGGCGGATATTCCGCAGACTAAATCAGCTCCCCCGGTAGGACTCGAACCTACGACATAGCGGTTAACAGCCGCTCGCTCTACCAACTGAGCTACAGGGGATCGTCGAAAGAGTCTAATTTAGCTAGGTCGCTTTGAAACGCAACACCCCTTCGACTGTTTGAGGGTAGAGCTGGGCGACTTTTTGTTTGGTATTTTCCGTACGACCTGACCTGCTTGCTCGACCTGGGGAGGTCAGAGCTAGCAAGACCCAAATCGGGCGAATATTGCGCGGTTGGTTTTGCCGGGATCAGGGGAAACTCTTCCGATCAGGCCATGATCTGCGGGCGATGGAATTGCCTGGGATCAAAGAGCTGACTGGCGCCGCGGCAAGGACCTGGAGTGAGACGCTAGTTTTTTTCGATCGTACTTGCAATGACGAACTACATCGTCACTGCGAGCGGACTTTCTGCATGAAAACAGAGTTTCCACGATCGTTGTACTGCACCTCCGTCATGTAGGCTTTGATCAACATGACTCCACGTCCCGATTCGTTTTCCAGATTCTCTTCTTCGGTCGGATCAGGGACCTCGACTGGATTAAAACCAGGACCTTCGTCGGTGATACGAAGAGACACGCGATCGGCTCCGACGTTCATCTCAATCTGAACGCTTTTTTCTGGATTGTAAGCGTTGCCATGCTTGATCGCATTGACGATTGCTTCTTCCGCGGCCAAATGGATACCGAACACGTCGGACATGCCCCATGAATGCTCTTCCAGCTTGGAAAGAAGCTGCTTCACAAGACGCTGGCCTTCATGCGTGTCACTCGGAATAGTTTCCGAGCAAGTCCACAGCCAATTGTTACTTGCTCCCATAGTTTCTTGGGGGTTTCGGGAGTAACGGGAGTGCGACCTGGTAAGAGTCGCGGGACGAGCCACTAGCGGATTGAAGAAAAGAGAATGACGGCGATTGCCTGCGGTAAAACATTCCTAGCGGTTCGAACGCTATCAACTACGATTTGAAAGCGGCCAAAGCTTCTGGGACATCATCCCGAATATCAAACAACTTGTTCAGTTTAGTAATCGCAAAAACTTCCATGATTTCGGGTCGGATATTGCTCATACGGAGCTTGCCGCTGTGAGCTTTGACCTGCTTTTCTAAGTTGATCAACTTGCCCAGTGCAGAACTCGAAAGGAATTCAACATGCGCAAAGTTAAGCAGGATGTTCTTCTTTTGATCGTCTTCGACCAGCGCAGTAAATTCCTGGCCAATCTCTTGAATTTGCGAATCGTCGAGAATCTTGCGATCAATAAACTGGACGACAGTTACTCCGCTGACTTCGGAAACCCCAAGACGCCTATGATCGGCCATTTATGCACCTCGCTGGCAATGAAGCAGTTCAGCCGTCGCTTTGCCCAAAAGCAGATCGGCCATTTGACGTAACCCGTTATTTCAAATGATATTCGTGCAAACGGTGATGTCAACGCCTCCTCTTGCTAGCAGTGGGCAAGTTCCTCGATTTCGCCGGCCTGTTTAGGCCGGTTCTACTGACGGCGGCCTTTGAGCGTCACATGCTCGATCAGCAAGTAGTTGGATCCGCGATACTCGGTCACGATTCCCGAGACCGTCCAAGTGATCTTGCTGGCCGACTGCTCCATCGATTGGGCAACCCGTTCCATGGTTAGATTCTCTAAGACATGGAAATCTTGCGTTCCGTCATCGCTGATAAAGTTCATCCGGTCCCCCACCCAGTCGAATTGTCCCACGCTATCGGTAATCCGTGTTCCTTCGCGAACGCGGTTCCGACGCCGCTTTTCGTCGGCCTGGGCGCTGGCTCGGTCGGTCACCACTTCGACGTCGGGAGCCGATATCGGGGGGGGAGTTTGCGATTGCTGTTGTGCCCGAGCGACAAACGGTAGGGCGGCAAGCAGCAAAACGGCGATCACGCCTAATATGCGTAACATGGGGAACTGCTGGTGAAGGGGTGCTGAAACTACTGCGACGTAGCAATTTTAGGACACGCTTCAGGGGCGCGCGGCCGTTGCGTTATTGCCACAAGGTTGTTTTTTCGCCTCGACAAAAACTCTTGGTGAGCGTGGTCAAAAGCGTGTAAGCTAATGCTTTGCAACGCTTTAGGATCCATTTGGCCGCTGGCTTGACTGCTTTGGCGCCAAGGTTGCATTTTGGCACGGAAGACCATTTGTCCGCCAGAATTCGCCGAGTCGCCGATATGTACCTCCAGATTACGACCTTCCTGACCTGGGTGTTGCTCTTCTGCAGCCAAGCCAACGGATCTGATATCACCGTCCTGCTACAAAGCGGACGATCGCTCACCGGGACGGTTTCGCCCAAATCGAACGATCTGCAATTGTGGCTGGCGAGTGGAAAATCAGGCGTCCAGATTGTGCGCCCGATTGATTGGGATCGCATTCAGTCGGCGAAGGTGGCCGGAGAGACTATTTCAGCCGACCAGTTGCGTCGGCAACAGATTGACCTGGTCGAAGAGACCGAAGTCCACTTGCGAAGCGAAATCATTGCGCGCCCGGTGCAACAGGCGTCCTCTCACGAAGAAGCCGCTTCGTACGTCCCGCTGCTGTCGTCGCTCCACGTGAGCGCCATGCTAGAGAACTGGGACTACGATCTGATCGCGGATGGCTTGTTGTTGTCGATTGACGCCAGGGATCAATTTGGACGCTCTATGGATCTGCAAGGGCAGTACGACGCAGAACTGTATGGCTTCAACCGATACGATTTTTACACGGTTCCCTCAATGCGGGGAGTTGTTTCTACCCGGCTTGGGCGTTGGGGAGGAAAAATCGAATCGTTGAACGGATCAACGTCGATCCGGCTCCCGTATCGGGGATTTAATCCCGAGATCGATGACACGCTGGCGCCCAACGGACTGCTGAAAGTCCGTGTGATTGTGCCAGGGCAGGGGGTATTTGAACGCAAAGTCGACTGGGTCCGAATTCGCACTTACTCTCCCTATCGCGACTACTTAGAGCTGAACCAGGGATCGAACTTGCCCTACAATCGGCGGTAGTTCTAGCCGGGTTTGGGCATCGCAAGGCTGTGTAAAATCAAGACGCCACCAACCGACATCAGCGCCCAACCAAGCCACTCGGGAGGATTGATGGTTTGCTTGTTGCCGGCTTGTCGTTCGGCGGCGGGCACAAAGGCGGGGGGAATCTCGCCAGATTCCGTCTTTTGCTTGACGATCCGCTTGGCGATAAAAGAGCTCGCCTCGGTCGTCAGCGTGACCGAATCAATCACGCGAAATTGGATCCCAAGCGCAAGCACGATCAGGCCGATCATGAAGTATTGATTGCGATTTAGTTCCATGGGTAAGCTCTCAGTCGTCGGGCACATGAGCAGATGTATCCGTTAATATCGAGCTAGCGACCCCAGAATTTCAGCTGTTTCTGTGGAGACAGGGTTATAGCGCCGATGACGATCGCAGGCATATTTCGGCCTGCACGCAGCATGGGGGGCAAGTGGGGTCGGTGCAGAATGGCAAAGTGGTCTAACATTGGCGCCGAGCGGTGACTGTTTCGGGCGCCAAATCCGCGTCCTTCTTAACTGCCATGTTCTCTGCTACCCACTACTAGGTGGATTGACGCGAATCGGCTAACTTACCGGATTAAATTGCGGAACCTATCTGAAGCTATCTTCCATGAATTCTGACGCCGTGTCCTCGATCCTAAGCGACGCCGAAAGCGACGCCGAGCGCGATGATCTGTGGTCGACCAGTTTTCTCGGTTTGGTCGTGACCCAGATGCTGGGTGCGGTCAATGACAATATCTTTCGCTGGTTCGTGATCGGTATCGGCAAGGAGCAAGTCGCTACCAATATCGCTTCGGTACTGATGGCCGGCACCGCTTGTTTCGTGCTCCCCTATATCTTGTTCGCGGCGCATGCCGGCTATCTGGCCGATCGCTACAGCAAGCGGACGGTGATTGTCTGGTGCAAATGGGCCGAAGTCGCCATCATGGCGCTCGGCATCCTGTTTGTGATGACAAACAGCTTTTGGTGGCTGTTGGCGACCGTCTTTTTGATGGGGGCTCAAAGTGCGCTGTACGGGCCTGCCAAATTGGGCGCCGTTCCTGAGATGCTGAAAACCAAACATATCTCGGCCGCCAATGGACTGCTGGGATTAGGCACCGTCATCGCCGTCGCGGTCGGCACCTTCGTCGGCAATTCGCTCAGCGACTGGACCGATCAGGGGACGACCAACATTATGTTGGCGGCGGCGATCTTGGTCGGCACGGCGCTCGTGGGCGTGGGAGCCAGTTTGCTGATTCAGCCGCTACCGGTCGCCAATAGCAGCTTGAAGTTTCCTTGGAGCCCGATCGTCGCGTTCCACGAAACGATCCGCAACTTGCGCGTCTTGGGTGAAGACCGCGCTATCTTACGCGTCGCGTTGGGCACCGCTTTCTTCTGGTCGCTGGCAAGTCTCGCGCAGATGAACATCGATCAATTCGCCGCCGAGGGTGGGACCACCACGCAGCAGCAAGTTGGCCCCCTGTTGATCGCACTGGTCTCTGGCGTTGCTGTCGGTTGCGTCCTGGCCGGCTACTGGTCGCAAGGACATGTCGAGCTTGGTATCTTGCCGTTGGGCGCCGCAGGCATGGCGCTTAGCTCACTGGCCTTGTCCTTTGTGCATGGCGCCATTGTAAATCCTGACGAGACGCTCAATGCGACTTACGGGATTACTTGCGTGCTGTTGTTTTCGTTGGGGGTATTCGCTGGGCTGTTCGAGGTTCCTCTGGCCGCATTCTTGCAACACCGGAGCGATCCGCGCAAACGCGGCGTCATCCTCGCCGCTTCTAACTTTCTTACGTTCAGCGGTTGCATGCTGGTAGCAATTTTATTTATGGGCATGCGCTGGCAAGTGCGTGAGGGCTCCGTCCAAAATATTGCAGCGGTCCAGTATGTAGGCTCCCCCGAATTTGAACGAGAGCTTGCGGCTCAAGTAAAAGCCCATCAGCAAGAGTGGGAAGCAGGCCAGGGGACACGCATCACGCTTGATCAGATTGATCGCTTCGCTACAACGGATGAGCAGCGCCGCAAAGCAATTGCTGAGTTGCTGTGGGTTGAGCTGTCCTACCGATTTAAAGTTGCCGACCCGGTCGATCGCAGCAATCAGCTTGCTCGGTTTCCAGAAGACAAACAGTTGGCGGCGGCAGTTTTTCAACAGGCCGCAGGCTTGCCTCTTCTGACGTCTCGTTTTATTTTCCTCTTCTGCTGCATCGCGACGGTGCCAGTGTTGTGGTATATCCTGCGACTGATCCCCCAGCCCACCATCCGCTTTTTCGTTTGGCTCGCCAGCGAAACCTGTTATCGCATTCGGGTTTATGACCGCGAAAATCTGCCGATCAATGGCGGCGCGCTCTTGGTCTCGAATCACGTTACCTATCTAGACGGAATATTGCTGCTGCTGACCAGCAGTCGTCCCGTCCGCATGTTTGTCTGGGCCGGGAATTTCCAGAGCAAATGGGCGCGCGAATTTGCCGAATGGCACGGCGCAATCATGATCGACAACGGCCCCAAAGGGATTTTAAAAGCGCTGCGCATCGGGAACGCTGCGATTAAAAATGGCGAGCTTGTATGCATCTTCGCCGAAGGTGGCATCACCCGCAGCGGCCAAG
This sequence comes from Blastopirellula sp. SH421, assembly GCF_057808535.1. Taxonomy (NCBI): domain Bacteria; kingdom Pseudomonadati; phylum Planctomycetota; class Planctomycetia; order Pirellulales; family Pirellulaceae; genus Blastopirellula; species Blastopirellula sp. SH421. The sequence continues at coordinate 4,827,695 of NZ_CM173712.1, read as the reverse complement.
TACAGGGGTTCAAACGCGGCCTGATGAAGCTTGTTCAAGGGACCGATGCGCCGGTGGTGCCGGTTTATCTTGACGAACTATGGGGAAGCATATTCAGCTTTTCAGGCGGCAAGTTTTTCTGGAAGCGTCCCCAAGCCTGGCGGACGCCGATTTCGATTCACTTTGGCAAACCGATTGAGGCGCCCTACGACGTGTTTAAAATTCGCCAAGCGGTGCAGCGACTTGGTTCTCATGCATTTGCGGTACGACATGACCGAGTCATTCCTCCCGTCCAAAGTTTTATCGCCGCTTGCAAAAAGCGCCTCTTCAATCGTAAAGTCGCCGACTCGACCGGCGTCGATCTAACCGGCGGTAAGTTGCTGGCTGGTGCCATGATCATGCGGCGGTTGCTCAATCGTCACGTGCTGGCCGATCGCCAGACAGAGCCGATGGTTGGCATTCTGTTACCGCCTACCGGCGCCGGTGCGATTGTCAATGCAGCGCTGGCGCTTGATCGCCGGACGACGGTCAATCTCAACTACACCGTCGGCAATGAGGTGCTGAACTCCTGCATTCGCCAGGCTGGTATTAAGCATGTGCTGACTAGTCGCAAATTCATGGACAAGTTTGAGTATCAGCTCGATGCCGAAGTTGTTTTTCTAGAAGACCTAAAGACGAAGCCGACCACGTGGGACAAAATCGGCTGCGCGGCAGCTGCGTTTTTGACTCCTAGTCGCATCTTGAATTGGCAGTTGGGGATCGATCAGATTCAGCCAGAAGATCTGGTGAGCATCATCTTTACTTCTGGTTCCACCGGCGAACCCAAGGGCGTAATGCTCACGCAGGCGAATATCGCTTCCAACGTGCAGGCCGTCGATCAGATGGGGCATCTGCATAACAAAGATGTGATGATCGGCATCTTGCCCTTCTTTCATTCGTTTGGTTATACGTTGACGATGTGGCCAGTCCTGTCCCTCGACATCGCCGGCGCGTTTCACTTCAGCCCGCTCGATGCAAAACAGATCGGTCAGCTGACCCACAAATACGCCGGCACGTTGATGTTCTCAACGCCCACCTTTTTGCGCGGCTTTATGCGTCGCGTTGAACCAGAGTTATTCCGTACGTTGGAAGTCGTCATCGCCGGCGCCGAGAAACTGCCGCGTGATCTGTGCGATGAGTTCGAGCAACGCTTTGGCGTTCGGCCGGTCGAAGGTTACGGCGCGACCGAATGTTCGCCGCTGGTGTCGTGCAATATTCCCCCCAGTCGCTCGTTTGACAATTTTCAGCCCGATCGCAAAGAAGGGACCGTTGGCCGGCCAATCCCCAACGTCTCAGCGCGCATTATTGATCTCGATACGCACGAAGAGCTCGCGTCGGATCAGCAAGGAATGCTGCAGATCTCTGGCCCCAACGTCATGCTGGGCTATCTGCATCTCCCTGACAAAACCGCCGAGGTGCTGCACGATAACTGGTACACCACCGGCGACATGGCGGTGATCGACGAGGATGGGTTCATTTGCATCACCGGACGCATCAGTCGGTTCTCAAAGATCGCCGGCGAAATGATTCCTCATATTCAGATCGAAGACGCGCTGGCTTCGTCCCTTGGTCCGACCGAAGACGAGAAGCCGCGAATCGCCGTTTCGGCCGCTCCTTGCCCCAAGCGAGGAGAACGGCTCATCGTCCTCTACACCAATATTGATAAAACGCCTGAGCAACTGCGTGAAGCGCTGGTTGCTCGCGGTTTGCCCAACCTATTTATCCCGGGGCAAGATTCTTTTTACCAAGTTGCCGATCTGCCGCTGCTAGGGACCGGCAAGCTGGACCTGCAAGCAATTAAGGAGCTGGCGCTCTCACAGGCGAATCGATAGCGTAGCAGTCGGCCCAGCCCGAAGAACACCCAATAATCCCCCCTTCGCCAAATCTGTGGGCAAACCGACTGGAAAAGTTTGACATTCTCCAGACAGAATTCCATGATAGGGGGGGCGCCTAGCGGCAAGGAATTGCCGCAATATTCCGCCTGCTAAAGCGAATACCTGGTGAACATCTAGTAACTGGGGATTCGTTCCTCACGAAAGGGGCGGTAAATGACCACCATGTATTTGATCTGCGCCATTGTAGGCGGCGCCATCTTATTCATGCAGTTTGCGTTGGCGATCATCGGCATCGGCGGCGACTCGTTGGACTTTGAGCACGAAATCCCTGACGATTTCGACTTGCCGGATTCCGACCTGTCGACAACGGCTCATGGATCGACTTGGCTCTTCGGCGTGATTTCGTTCAAAACGATCGTCGCTGCACTCGCCTTTTTCGGTGCTGCCGGCATGGCGGCCGAATCGGCCGGAGCTGGTGGATTCGCAGGACTAGCGATTGCAACCATCTTTGGTCTAGCGGCAATGTATCTGGTCCACTGGATCATGTTGTTCGTCTATCGACTCGGAATCGATGGCACGGTCAAAATTATGGATGCCGTAGGACTGCCGGCCAAGGTTTATGTGCCAATTCCCGGAGAAAATCAGGGGCAGGGTAAAGTCCAAATGCAATTGCATAACCAGATCGTCGAGTACGCGGCAATGACCGCCGAAACCGAAAAACTCTCGACCGGAACGCCGGTTCGCGTGGTGCGAGTGATCGATGAAACGACACTCGAAGTCGCCCGCCTATCGGCATAGTCGTTAACTCTGTCATAACCCGCGTCGCTGTAACTTCTACGTGACGCATTTCACTGGCGATCTCCTCGCGCCTCGCAAGGGGCGACGTACACCTATTTAGGCACGAAGTTCACACCCACACGAATTGGATCGTCCATCATGCTTAATGCTCTCCCCTCACTCTTTGCCCTCTTTGGACTTAGCGACACCGTTTTTTGGACGCTGGTGATCCTTGGGTTCATCCTGATGATCTTTTTTGTGGCTCTGATCTTCATCGCCAAACAATACAAACGCTGTCCCTCGAACCGCGTGCTGGTCATCTATGGTCGCACCAACAAAGGAAGCGCCGCCAAAACAATTCATGGTGGAGCCGATCTGGTTTGGCCGTTGATTCAAGACTACGCCTATCTCAGCCTCGAGCCGGTCCAGATTGACATCCCGCTTCGCGGCGCCCTGTCGTCCGAAAACATCCGCGTCAACGTACCCAGCTGCTTCACCGTCGCGATCGGCACTTCGCCCGGCGTGATGGATAACGCGGCCGTCCGTTTGCTCGGTTTGACCGTCGGCGAAATCCGCAAGCATTCCGAAGAATTGATCTTCGGCCAGCTGCGTCAGGTGATCGCGTCAATGCGGATTGAAGAAATCAACCGTGATCGCGATAAGCTGCTCGAACATATCCAAACGTCGCTGGAGCCGGAGTTGAACAAGATCGGACTGATCTTGATCAACGTCAACATTACCGACATCACCGACGAGTCAGGCTACATCGACGCGATCGGCCAGAAAGCGGCCTCGCTGGCGATTCAAAATGCTCGTGGTGACGTCGCCGAAAACTTGAAGATGGGCGAAATCCGCGTCGCCGAAGCTGACAAAGCCAAGTTGGTCTCGGTCGCGCTGGCCCAAAAAGAACAAGTCATCGGCACCCGCGAAGCCGAACGCGATCAGTCGATTCGCGTCGCCGAAATGCAAAAAGAACAAACGATCGGCGAACGGACCGCTGAGTTCGAGCGTGAAGCGCAGGTCAAGAACGCCGAGCGTGACAAACGCGTGAAGATCGCCGACGCCGACGCGACCGCGATCGAAGGCGAAAACCTCTCGAACGCCAAGATCGCCGCCTCGCAAGCCGCGCTCGCCGTCAAGCGGGCCGAAGCTTATCAGATCGGCGAAACCCGCAAGAAAGAGGCCGAAGCGGCGGTGCTGGAAGCGCAAAACCGCGCTATGGCCAAAGCGGCCCTCGCCGAAGCCGAACGCGTGGAAGCCGAGAAGCGTGCGTTGTTAGAAGCTCCGGCCAAAGCCGAAAAAGCGAAGATGGAAGTCGACGCCTCGGCCGAAGCATCCAAGCGCCGCATTCTGGCCCAAGCCGACGCCGATGCGATCTACGCTAAGCTAGAAGCCGAAGCCCGCGGTGAATACGAGAAGCTGGCCAAGAAGGGTGAAGGTCTCAAACAAATCGTCCAAGCGTGCGGCAGCTCGAAAGAAGCGTTCCAGCTCATGCTGCTCGAACATCTCGACAGCCTGGCCGAATCGTCGGCCAAAGCGATCTCGAACATCAAGTTCGACAAGGTCGTCGTCTGGGAAGGGGGCGGCAACAAGGATGGCCGCAGCAGCACCGCCGATTGGCTGTCCGGCATGGCCAAAACCTTGCCCCCGATGATGCAAGTGCTAAAAGACATCGGCGGCGTCGAACTGCCCGAAGCCTTCATCCGCTACGCCGAAGATGGCCCCGAAGGCTTGGCCAAGTCGATGGAGTCGAACGGAGCAGTCGCCACGGCCGCGAAGGAGGAAGACGAAGACGCGTAAGCGGTTTCGAGATCAAAACACCATGTATTACGCAGTCGCTTTCCGGAAAAGCGGCTGCTTTTTTATGCGCCAGGCTACTCGCTACTCTTCATAAAACCGACCAACAGCCAAGTGCTTCGATTCTATGCTTTGACACCCGATTAGCACCGTCTGTTCTTCTCGATCGGAATATATGTCGATTGACAAGGTGCGCGGAACTTAGGTCGATTGGGTGTTGGATAAAAACAGCAACAGCGGCTGGCAGTCTGAAGTAGCCTGGGCGCCATGGCTAGTTTCGGTAGGCCGCTTTGGGCATCGGTCCGAGGGAGCGTTGGCAAAGATTGTCCCTTGAAAAAGTCTTAGGATCTAGTTATGATGTATTCGTACATTTAAGTGCGCCGTGCGACCTGCTGGTATCAGTTTGGCGGGGCTTTGTCGTTGAAGATCGACAACTTCGAGAGAGGTTGCCGGGCCTTTTTGCTGCGCGGTAATTGGTTCTGGGGCATTGAGCGGCAAATCTGTCGAATGCGCACCTACGGAGGTGGCCCAATTCGGCGAAAAAAAACGACGTGGTCCGGTCCGCTCTGTCCGCGCCGAAAAAAACAACTGCAGGCTGGTCCAGTCCATTTGGCTGCTCAGAAAAAAATGATTCAGTCCGGTCCGGTCCAGAGTCCACTCAGCCGCTCAGAAAAAAAACATAGCAGTCCGGTCCGGTCGGTCAGGCTTTGTCGCTAAACCACGCAGCTTAACACCCAGGCAGCATGGGAGGTTCGACAAAAAATTTCGTTTGCGGTCCGGTCCAGTCCGCCAACGCCGCAGAGAGCCTGCATTCACCCGGGATACGCCGCCTAAGGTGATTCGATATTTCGTCATTGATTCGACATTCTGATTTCGACCTTCGTCATTGAAATCCGGTCGCATTCACCCGTGAAATTTGGCCCCTCAAGAAAATTCGGAAAAATCTTCCCACCCTGGGACCTATCGTGTCACGGCCCTGGGCGAAGCTATATCCGTCGCAGCAACGCGGCCGCAAGAAGTGAAAAACAGGCCCCTCGGTGAATAAGGAAATTTCCCATGATTCAGCACGAAACGCTCCTCTCGCATGCCCCATTGTTCGACGACGTCCTTTCCATCTCGCAGGCGCCGTTTGACGACAGCTGCCTGGACGACTTGTTCGAGGGCGCCATGGTCGATCCCCGGCCTTACCAGTTGCGGATCGCGTCGAAAGCGATCGCTGCCTTTGAAGCACACCGAGCGGATCCGTTTCATGAACTCTCTGCTTCCGGGGCGTCGGTCTTGGTCGAAAGTCCGACCGGCAGCGGAAAGACAGTCATGGGATTGGGCATCGCCCAGTGGATGCAAAAACATTATGGGCTAAGCATCGGGTGGGTTTCGATGCGTCGGAATCTGCTGCAACAAGCCCAGGAAGAAAATCTACGCCGTGGGTTTGACGTCAAGCTTGAGCTGATTTCGATGTTCGACAAAAACCCGCCCAAGGTCGATATGCTGATCGTCGACGAAGCGCAGCACGACGCCGCTAGCAGCATGGCCAATCTGCATTGTTCGGTTCGTCCGACCTACATTTTGGGACTGACGGCGACGCCGTTTCGCAGCGATCGGGTGAAACTTTGTTTTGATACGGTGATCAAAGACGCGGGGATTCACCAGCTGATTCAAGATGACTACCTAAGCCGGTTTCATCACTTCACGATTCCGGAATATACGCCGGAAGCGGTCGCCGAACACTACGCTCAAAGCCCTCAACATTGGGGCAAGTCGATCATGTTTTTCCATCGTCGCCAACAGTGTGACATCGCACAACGCGCACTCTCGCTCTACGGCATTCGCAGCGAAGTGGTGACGGCGACCAGTGATCGCGATCGCCAACTGGCAGATTTTATCGCTGGACGCGTGCAGGTGTTAATCAACATGAGCATCTTGACCGAAGGCTTTGACTGTCCCGATTTGAAAACGGTTTTTTGCCGACCATCGAGCCGGGCCTGCACGATTCAGATGTGCGGACGAGTCTTTCGCAAGCATGCGGCCCATCCGTTCAAACAGATCGTGCAATGCCGTAACACGCCACATCCAATCTTGAAAACTGCGACTGCCGCCGAGCAGTATGTCTGGAACGGCGAGCAATGGCGCAGCCTGAAGATGAATCGCGAGATCAGTAAAATCAGCACGCGGACGCGGCAGCTGATCGCCGGCGCCGAAGTCAAACTGCCAAAATTGGTCGCCGCGGCCCGCACGTCGAAACCGTTTTGGCAGCAGGTTCGCGAAAGCTTTTAGTCAAATCAACACCGTTGAAGAGTTGGGCGCCACGACTGTTTGAGCCGCGCGAAGCGCCGATCGATCCGAACTTTCACCCCCCAGGCGAACGAAGACACGGCTCACAGCGCCGTGGCACACGGAAAAACTGATCCACTTCCAAAAACCCATGCACGGGAGACGATGCGATGAAATGGAACTTCGAATACGGAAATGCCCGAATTAAAGATTTTCAAGTCGCCGCCGAGCGCGATCAACGCAGCGGCAAGGTGCACGTTAAGTCGATCGATCTGCACGGTGAGAAGCTAACGCCGACGCCGCGTTTCTGGCGATCGATGTTCATTCGCTTCGGTTTTTCGGAGAGCGTCTTCCGTTACTTCGATCATGGCGAAGTCTTTCAGCGTATCGCCGCGCGGACGCCCAGCGATACGGTCCGCTTTTGCGTCGAGCGCTCTGCTAAGGGAAGTCCTCGTTTGCTGTCGGTCAGCAATCCCAAGCGGCCGGTGATCATGCACGACGAGGTGATCGACCTAGTGCAGCGTTATGACGGAGACGACGTCGACTATGCCAACGGCATGATCACTAGCACGCATCGTCCCCGCAGCGGCGATTGCACGTTTGAGATCGGCGGCGATCATTTCAAGCATCGATTTGTGATGGAGACCCCGATCGACGGCTTCAGCCAACCGCGGATTTTTCTCTCATTTTTGCGGATGGTCTGCTCGAATGGGGCGATCGGCTATAGTCGCGCATTTCGCAGTGACGTCAGTTTGGGCAAAGACATTGGCCACTGCATCAGCCGGGCGCTGGACAGTTACGACAACGGCGAAGGCTATGCGGCGTTGCGACAGCGGTTTGAAAGCGCGCAAACATCGTGGGCGTCGCTGCACGAGTGCAACGCACTGTATAAGATCTTGTGCAAGTTTGATCGCAGCAAATCGTTCTCGGCCGAGAGCGTGATTCCCGACTTCCATAAAATGACAGGGCGCCTGCACGAACTGTACGGAATGGCCAATCTGGACGCGCTGAGCGAGAAGCGACAACGTATTTTGCCGGCGAAATGTCGGATTTATGACCTGGTAAATTTCGCCAGCGAGGTCGCCACGCATCACAGTGACGCGGACGCCAATCGTAGTCTGCAAGCTTATATTGGCAGCCTGATTTCGGACGAATATGACATGGAAGGCACAGCCGCTGATTCGACCGAGTTTGCTGATCTGCTGCTAGGCGAGTCGGCCGCGACCCTCAATTAACCGCGCGACCGTTGCCGACGGGGGCTGCTGCGGGTTACACTGCCAGTTCAAGGAGCGACGTCGCTCTAACCGCGTGAAGCGATTCGCAACTTCGTTCACGGAAGAACTGGTCCGGTGGCACGCAACGAACAACTGATCCGTCAGCATAAGATCCTGCAAATCCTCGAGCATTCGCGCTATGGGTATTTGCTGGAAGAAGTCCGCGACGATCTGGTCAGCCAATTGGGCCTGACGTCGCTGCATGTCCGCACGGTTCGCCGTGATCTAGAAGCGTTACAAGCGGCCGGAGTCGACGTCGACTCGCACGAATCGCCGCGCGGGCGCGTCTGGAAAATGGGGACCGGCGCTCGCGGGATGCACAAGATCAACGCATCGGCCACCGAACTGATCGCACTGTCGCTGGGACGCGATCTTATGTTGCCGCTGGCCGGAACGCCGTTTTGGATTGGGATTGAATCTTTCTGGAACAAGATCAAGGAAGAGCTGCCTGACGGAATCTGGGATCACTATCAAAAATTTCGTCAGGTGCTGCATGTCAGTGGGATCACCCCCAAGTCTTACAAAGATCAAGAAGGGGTGCTAAAGACGATCAACCGCGCGATCCAACAGCATCGTGTCGTGCAGATCTCGTATCAAACGCTGGGCCAACCCAAACCCAAAGAGCGCGAGATCGAACCGTACGGTGTGGTTCTCTATCAATCGAGCATCTACATCGTCGCGGCAGCGCGAGAGGTCGAAGATCTGGAAACTCGAGTGCGACATTGGAAGCTTGACCGCTTTAAAAAGGCGGAGGCGCTGGACGCTTATTTCAAACCGCCCAAGGATTTTGATCTCGAACAACACTTGGCGCAATCGATTGGTATCTTCGCCTCCGAAAAACCGCAGAACTTTAAGATCAAGATCAGCAGCTTTGCGGCGGCCTGGGTGCGCGAAGATCCTTGGCACCCCGAACAAAAGATCGAACCGCAAGAAGATGGCAGTGTCATATTGTCTGTCAAAGCGGCGAACGATTTAGAGATCATCCCCCGCGTGTTGGCGCTTGGCGCCGAAGCCGAAGTGCTGTCGCCGGCTTCGTGCCGCAAAGCAGTCGCCGAACGAGTCAAGCGACTTGCCCAGATTTACCAAATCGACTGACGCTTCCAGACGACGACGCCTTGAGCGTCTGGCAAGATGCGTTGCTGTTCCGTCAGCTTGTCAGGACTCGCGTACAGATAAGCGGTCGCCGAGATTTGTTGTCCATCAAACGTTTCGCAAGGTAACTCTTCGCGGCCATACAACCGCGGATAGTCTTCGACTTCATCCAGAGTCTTGAGCACCGCAGCCGCGTCACGATGCTTGAAGATCCAAAGTTCCCCTTGGATGCGATCTCCACCATGGACGAGGCCTGGATATTCGCCCAGTTCGTAAAGTCGACCTTGGGTGAATGCGGTGACTACGGTCAACGGCCGAGCAGGCCAAAACTTTTCCCGCTCTTCGCCTCGCTTCAAGGTTCCATAGGCGAAGAATGCGGTGATTTCGTGGGCCATATTTAGAATAACGTCGGGGATTGCGGCTTGGTTCGTTTACGTGTCTTGGGCGATGCCGCCGGTGCTTCGATCGGCATCTCGTTGAGCGAGAGGACCGGAATCTGAGCCGAGATCGCTTGTGCTTTCTCGACCATCGACCGATGGCAGGTCAAAAACAAGATCTGGACCCGAGGATCAAAAGCTTGCAGCACAGCCAGCGTGCGGCTTTGTCGCTGATCGTCAAAGTTAACCAATATATCATCCATCACCACCGGCAAGATTTCGCTGCCGGCGGCATAGCTTTCGATATAGGCCAGACGGATCGCCAGGTAAAGTTGCTCACGCGTACCAGTGCTCAGTTCTTCCGCCGTTTTTGGCTTTCCTGATTGAGGAAGTACGATCAATGTTCCCAGTTCATCCAATTGGCGCTCGATTCCGACGTACTCGCCGCCGGTCATTTCGCGGAAGAGTCGCCCCACCGCTTCGAGCATGTCCCCTTGCGTCTTGGCCCGATGCTTGGCCACGGCGCGATCGATCAAGGCGCGCGCCAAGACCAGCGGCGCGTACTGGTCCACTTTCTCAAGCAGTTCTCCCTTTAAGCTCTCTAGCTCCGACGCAACGGCGATCGACTTGTCGGAGCCTTCTAGCGACTCTTGTGCCTGGCGTTTACGGCCGAGCAGTTCCTTTACCTCATCCAGTTGCTGATGCAGCTTGGCGACTTCGGCTTCGCTCTCATCACGACGCAATTGCACCTCGTCCAAGTCGGCTGCGGCCAGGGCTGCGGCAAACGCTTCGGCATCCTCGGATTGGCGGATGCCGGTCAGCTCGGCTTGCAACGTCCGAAGCTCGGTCTCCAAATCCGCCAGCTGACGCGCCTTGTGCGTCGCTTCTTCGAGACCGATATCGTCGGCGACGCCGGATGCGTCTCGCCAAGCGGCAAGCTGCGTCTCAATCGTTTGCTGTTGCGCTGCACACTCGGCGACTTGTTGGTGCAAGCGAGCAAGTTGCTTTTCGGCATGTTCTTTTTGGTGATTTGCGGCGGTCACCTCTTTCAGCCGCCGATCAAGTTCCAACGCCGCTGCTTCGGCCGACAACTCACTCGGCGGCAAGCCAGCCGCCGTCCAGCAGGCGGTCACCTCTTGCTGAAAGGTATCGATCCCGGCTTGCATATCCGCGACTCGCAACTGCAAACTGGCCGCCGAGTCGCGCATCCCCCGCACTGCGTCAATCCGCGAGAGCAAGTCGATAATGATCTGAGCATCCGAAGAGCCCAAATCGGGCGCGGCGGCCAGCAGCGTACGAATCGTTTCCATCGCCGCAAGTTGTCGCTCTTGCAACTGGTGACAAGCGTCAACGGCGGTGACGCGTGCAGTCTCTAACTTTTTCAGCTCGGCGGAAACTTGCGCATGTTCTTCACGCAACTTGGTCTCGGCGGCGACCGTTTGCTCCAACGCATCGACCGCAGTTGCAACGTCGCAGGCGGCATCAACTGCCGGCAACACGCTGCTGATTTGTTGAACCAGCGCGTGATTTGCCGTAGCGATCTCGGCCAGCGAAGTTTCAAGCGTCGCGATCCGATCTTCCAATTCGCGCCAACGACGAAACTTGTCGCACCAACTCAGCATATCACGGGGAGACTGCGGAGAGATCTCCAGTGGATTCCACAATGCGCGCCATTCTTCGTGAAGCGTCTGTTGATGCTGGTTGGCGGCTTGCGTCGCTTGTTGACACCGCACGATACGACGCGTTGTTAGATCAAGATCATCGGTCAATTTGTCGCGCCGCGCGTGCAACTCGGCTTGCTCCTGACGACGATCGGCCAGCTCGTCTGGCGTTTTCAACAGCTTATCAAAATGGGCCAGCTGCTCGGCGTTCGCGGAGCCAGCTTCGATTGAATCTTGAAGTTCGCGCCATGCAGCGTCTCGTTGCTCGCGTGCTTGTTCCAATTGTTCCCGAGGCACCAAAGCATGACGCTGATCCAGCAACTCAATCTCGGCCGCGCGATCTGCGTGCGACTCTTCCTCGGCCGCTTGCAGTCGCTGGGCTTCTTCGTACTTCCGTTCCGCTTGTTGGAAGCCTTCGGCAAATCGCTGAAGCTCGCCATCGACCGGCAGTTGTTTGACGTTCACCGCTGCATAGCCTGCGAAAGTCGCGACACTATTTTCCAGCGGTTTTGCTGTCGCCTGAAGTTGTTGCAGATCGCGGCGCAGGTCGGCTTCTTTCTCGACGCGGCGACTCCACGCGTTGGCCTCACGGACCAGCGGAGCAAACTCGACGTCACTCGTCGGCGGCAAATCGAGCAAGCGTTTCTCGACGCGTGCGCATTCTCGCTGCAGGCGTTGCGCGTCTTGCTCGTAGACCTTCAACTGGCTCCGCAAATCGCTTTCGGTCGCAGCGGCTTGCTCGACTTCTTTCCGCTGCGGGTGCGACAGGGTGAACTGCGACAGGGTCGCGACGCTCCAGTCAGGGTGCAGCTCTCGCATGGCGCGATCGGCGTCGGCCAACGCGGCAGCTTGCTCTTGCTGCCGGAGCGGAATGTGGCTGCGAAAGTTCCGAATCTCGCTGACCGTCTGCACCAAGCGATGGATCGTCTCTGCTTGGCGAATCAGATCTTCGCTGATCGCGGCGGCGCTCTCACTTTGCTCTTTGGTCATTAGCTCCAACTGCGAGCGATAGCGGGCCAGCTCTTCTTCCAGCGATTGCAGCTTGGTCCGCTGCACGCCAAACTTTTCGATCGCTTCGCGCGGAGGTTGTTTCTCCCCGGCGAGAGCGGCGATCTGTTCGCTCAAGAGCGTGATCTCGCGCCAGACGGGATAGGCTTTCTCGATTCGCTCCAGATGCTTGAGCCGCCGGAACGCTTCCTCATGTTGCTGATGCAACTGATCCCGGCGCTCGACCAGTTGGTCGAGATCACGGAGCATTTCGTCATAGTGAGCTGGCCGCAGCGGCGTGCTGCGCAGTCGCGTGCGAGCCTCGCGTAGTTGCGACAGCAACTCATTGATGCGCGGCTTGCGGCCTGTCGGCAGAAAGAGGGTATTACTTTCTGTCTCAAGCGTTTTCTTCAGCGTCTGCAATTGGCCGAGACCACCCAAGCTGCCGCCGTAGAGCGCCTCGTCCATGCTGGCCGCTTTCAACCCTGCTTCGCCGGAAGCAAGCTCGGTCAGCGAAAAGCCAAACAGTTGCTCGTACGAGGTTTGCGTCACTCCCCCCAACAAATCAAACCAAGCGGGCTCGTCAAAAGTGGCATCGCCGTTCACAAACTGCCCTGTTAGCGCCGACTTGTTTGATTTCGTCCGTCGAAACTCAAACGCTCGACCATCGGCTAGCGTCCCTTCCAATTCGACCGCCATCTTGCCGCCATCGGCGAACGCGTACGGGTTACGGACGCGGAAGCCAAAGATCGCTTCGCGGATCAGCTGCAACAGCGTGGACTTGCCTGCTTCGTTGGGACCGTAGATGATCTGTAGCCGATCGCCAAACTCAAAGCGGCGGCTGGTGAAGAGGCCGAAGTTCTCGGCCTGAATCGTCCGGATTTTCACGCGGCGCCCTCCAATCCCGTCAATAAGATTTGTTCCGCGGCGGCGAGCCATTCCTCCATGCGAGTCTGCGTATCGCGCTCGTCGCTGAGATCGGCTTGCGCCGAAATCAGCTTGTCAAACAGCGACTTTAACTCGGGTGACAAAGCAGCGAGCGCTTCGGGATCTTGCTGCAGCGCGGCAACCTCGCGGGAGAGTTCGCCCAATAGATCGGCCTCGCCGCGCGTCTGCCCGCTGCGCTGGGCGCTGGTCCGAATCTTGACTTTCTCGATACAAAACTCATCGCTGATTGTTGCGGCGGCGTCTCGCACTCGGCCGATCCAGTTTCCTTGTTTTAGCGGATCGTTCAACTCGGTATGCAGTTGGCAACGCCCCGTCAGGCGAACTCGAGCGACGGTAAAACGTCCTTCGTTCTGGTCATGCGCGGCGGAGAGTGCGTCCCGAATTTGTTCGTCCAATTGCTGGGCGTCGGCGTCCGAGGCAACGACAATGTCAATCTCGCTCCAGCGAAGCACGTCAGTCGGCTCAAATCGAACCTCTTCCAAGACGCCATCGGTCACCGATCCGACGAGACAACCTTTGGCCCCTTGTTCGCGAATATGACGCCCTTGCGTGTTGCCGCTGTAGGCGACATAGGGATGATCGCACAGCGGATCATTAGCACGTAGGTGAATATGCCCTAACGCCCAGTAGTCATATCCTTTGCCGCGAAGCGTTTCGATCGTCGTCGGTGCATACGGATCATGCTCGTCATAACCTTGCAGGCTGGTATGCAGCATCCCGATGTTAAAGTGCCCCGGGACGGCGCTCGGATAGCTGATCGTCAGGTCTTCCAGCACATCGGGCCGCGCAAACCCACGACCATGGATCGCAACTTTGACCTCGTCCAGCAAGACTGTCTCGGCTTGCTTGACCGAGAGTTCATTCACGTTGTCAGGCCAACGAATCGACTTTTGTAACTTGCTTTCGGCGTCGTGGTTTCCGCGAATGTAAAAGACGCGAATCCCCTGCGCGTCCAGGCGGCGAAACTGGGCGATTGTCCATTGACCGGTGCGCATGTCTTGCCATTGGCCGTCGAATAGATCTCCGGCAATCAGCATAAACGCGACCTCTTCACGAATCGCCAGGTCAACTAGCTTTTCAAACGCGGTTCGCGTCGCCAATTGCACGCGTTGCATCATCGCCGGATCGATGCGGCCCAGTCCTTGCAGCGGGCTATCAATATGTAGGTCGGCGGCGTGAATAAAACGAAAGCTCATGAGTTCACCTCTATGATCGTATCGATCGACGCAAAATAAAGCTGGCCGTTGACTGCTTTGTCGGACAAACGCCACATCTGTTGCACTGCGCGACGATAGGCGTTGACCTGCGGTCGATAGTAGGCGGCTCGCTCGGCAAGTGCGTCTGTATCTTCAGGCGATAGGCGATCGGTCTTGTAATCGATCACGTCGGCGGCAACCACTTCATCCCCATGCTTCCACAGGACCAAACGATCGATCGACCCGTTCTGGATTCCTCCGTCAACCGCAATTGCAAAAGTTTGCTCTTGGCGCACTTCTGCGGTTGCTTCGGCTGTGACCAACTTGGGACGCGGAGCCTTGTGGCGGTCAAGCAACTGTCGCAATTGGGGCTGCTCGATTGTTTTTTGGAAGCGAGAGAGCAAATGCTCGACGTTCAACGCATCTCCCACAATTGCTCGGGCAATCGCGCGAAAACGCTCTTCATTGAGCTCAAAATCATTGAGCCATTCGATCCGTTCAAGCCAGGCATGCGTCACCGAACCGAACAAACGCCCTGTCGAGTCAGTAGACTGCAATAGGTTCGCAACCTTCAGTCGCGGTCCTCCTTCCAGCTTCGACGGCGAGAGCGCTTCGCCGCGCTGCACCTTTGCCGGCGCCATCACAATCGGCAATCGTCGCGTTACGCCTGGCGTGCGATGCGCACGCCGCACATCGGTCGCTGTCAGATGGGCGAACCACTCGGGGTCTCCCATGGCAAAGACGACATCGTTACCTTGCGGTTGCCGCTTCACGTCCAGCGCTTCGGTCAGCAAGCCGGCCATGGTGCGTGGCGTCTTTCTTTCGCTCGCCGCAGGCGGTTTGATGATGACATGCATCGCGTGGACGGCGCGGGTGATCGCTACATATAGCACGCATAGCTCTTCGACCGCTTGCTGAGTACTGGCCCCGCGAAACATCTGCTGTAGTCGCGTGGGCAGCACCTTTTGCACATCCTGGTTGGCGTAGCGCACAATGCTGGTAACCGGCGCTAGGGGCGCAGCTCTTTCGATGACGAAGCTCGGCGAACGACCGGGGAAATCTTTATCCAGGTCCAGCAATACCACCACATCAAACTGCAAACCCTTGGCCTGATGGATCGTCATTACTCGGACCGCCGAAGCCTGAGGATCAGCGACACGCTGGGTCTCTACGAACTCAACAAAATCGCTGGTGCGCAAAGTCGTTTTCGATTGATAGGCATGCGCCAACCGAATCAATTGCTCGATCCGACGCCGTTCTCGCGAATTTCCGATTTCAACCAGCACCTGAGACCAGCGGCGAAGCATGACGCCGTAGCCGTTGATCAGCAGTTCGCTGCGCAGCGATTGGGCCAACTCAGACAGCTTCTGCGAAGACATGTACGGGGGCATTTCGATTGCGGCGGCCAAAGGACTGTGCTGCACATGGAACCGCGCGACGGTATCGGCCGGATGATCGATCCATTGCAATAGCGACATCAGCAATTGAACTGAAGCCGAATCGGTCAGCGTGCCGCCCCCTTCTTCGCTGGCGGTTACGCCACGCTGGCGCAGCTCAAAGATCAACTTTCGCACCGCGGCATTGGTGCGGACCAAGACGCCAACTTCGCTGCCGGGAGAATCCTCAAGACTGCGGCAGACGCGGTCGGCGGCGGCGCTAAATAACATCTCGTCGGCAGGATCGCCATCTTCGCCGTAAGGGGCTGTTTCGACGCTGACATAACCGGGTAAGTTGGTCTTGGCGGTCGAGTGATCGGCAAAGAGTTGTTGCCAACGCTTGACTCCATCTTCAAAGCGTTCGAGCGATGGATGACGATGCAGATTGCGAGCAACCAAGTTCACAAAATCGATCACGACGGGTGAAGATCGGAAACTGACCTTCAGTTCCGTCTCGTTCAGCTCGCCTAGCTCGGCGACCACTTCCTCAAAAATCTCAGCGACTCCGCCGCGCCAACCGTAGATTGCCTGCTTCACATCCCCGACGCAAAAGAAGCTGCCGAGCGGCTGGGTTGTCACACGCCGCGCAACCGGCCGTAAAACGCTCCACTGCGCTGGTGACGTATCTTGGAACTCGTCCAGCAGCAAATGATTGATATGGCCATCCATCCGGTAGGCGACGCGGGTGGGCGTGTCTGCGTCAGCTTGAAGCGACAAAAAGCGAGTCACGTCGTCAAAGCGATAGGCCTGAGATTGAAATTTCAAGCGGCGATAGATCGTGTCAAATCGATCGAGCAGTTGAAAGGCGCCTTCGGTCTGACGGACCAGCAAATTATAGGGTTCACACGCAGCGGCGGCGACCAACGTTTGATAGGCGCGGGCGACATCGGCCGGGATTTCGGCCCGATAATACTGTAGGTCATCTTCAATGACCTTTTTCGCCAATCCTTTTTCCAGGAATCCGCCGAAATCTCCGGCGTCAAAACGGTCCAGATCTTCGGTACGAGCCTTGGTCATCCGCTTATCGAGCGGCGCTTCGAGCAGCAGCTTTTTTGCGGCGTCGATCTCTTGAGCTTGCGGCGGCTTGCGTGTCTTGAGCGCCGTCCAAACGGCAGCCGGGGTTTCTTGAAACAGCCCATACAGCTGGCTAGCGGCATCCAACATCAACTGACTGACGCCGCGGGTCGTTTCGCCTTTGCTCATCAAGTGAACGATCTCTAGTACGAGCGCCGCTTCGTTGTCGCGCAGCAGCTCTTCAATCGCGTTGACGCGCAGCTCTGCGTCATCCACTTCGTCAGCAATCGACCAACCCGGTGGGAAGCCCATCTCGAAACTGAAACACTGGGCGACCTGGATAAAAAAACTGTCGAGCGTTTGCACTCGCAGGCGATGCAGTTGACGCGTCAGTTCGCGCAAGGTGGCGACGCACACCTGGGGAGTTACTGGCGCAGCTTCAAGAAAGCTATTGAGTTCGACCAGTTTTTGGGGGTCGCGGGCCGCTTCGGCCAGGCGAATCATAATGCGGTCGAGGATCTCACCGGCGGCTTTACGCGTAAACGTGGTCGCTAAGATTTCGGCCGGCGCGTCGCCTGCGGCCAACACGCCGAGAAACCGGTTAGAAAGCTGGAACGTTTTGCCTGATCCGGCCGAAGCACGAATCAACCGATGCTGGAACGGTCTCATCGAGAAACCTCCGCGGCGGACGCCAATGGTTCGACAGCCGGGAACCAGCGGCCTAGCACGCCGTCTTGGCAAATCCGAGAGAAGTCATCTTTCTGTCCCTTCACATCGGCCGGAGGCCAAAACTCGCCGTTCCGGATCTTCCGCACCACATCCATGATTACCTCTTCGGCTTGTTCAAAATCACCATCTTCCCAAGCTGCGGCGCGATACTTTACCTCCTCGCGTTTTGCCGGAAGCGTAAAATAGCCAACTTCAACATGGGGTCCGATCCCCAGTTCGCGGGCAATCATGCGGTAGAAGGGTAACTGCACGTTGAACCATTCCCGCTCTTCAAATTTACCTTTGTGATGATCGGCCTCTGGCTTCTTCGCCGTGTCAGATGTTTTGTAATCAACGACCGCCCAACGGTTGCTATCGGGATGATGGTCGATGCGATCAATCCGTCCTATCAAGCGAACCGGAACATCGTCGACTAATAACACCGGCTCGTGCTGGGCGTTGTCGGTTTCGGTACGCACAATTTTCCAACCTTCTGCGGCGCGACGAGCCTGGGCGGCTGCGAACCATTGCAGGCGCAGCCGTAATTGCTCGACTTGTATCCGGACCGCAGGCAGCACACGCGCGCCAAATTTTTCTCGCACTAGATCGCTGAGCGCTTGTTGCAAGCAGTCACGGATGGCCGCTTCGTCAATCGAATTGCGAAACTCGCTCCGTCCAAACGCTTCAAGCGAGTCATGCGCCAGATTGCCAAACTGGGCCGCGTCCAACTCGCGGGCACTGTCCGAATAAGATCGGAGTCGCAAGATCTTTTCAAGGTAGTATCGATACGGACAATACAGATAGCGGCGAATATCGCTGGCCGTGATTTTCTCAACCGGATAAGGGCCAGGTTCAGGCAGCGGAATCTCAATCGCTTGACGAAAGAGTTCGGTCTCGCCGGATTGATATTCTACTGCGCTGTTATTGATCGGCTCGGGATCACCAAACATTCGCTCGACGGCAACCGGCAGCGCCGTATCATCGCAGCCAAACAGCAACCGACTGGGCGCCAAAGGATCTCCGGCAGAAGTCCGCTTGGCGACGATCACATCCAGATCGCGGCGGCTGTTCATCAACAGCTCAAAGGCGTAAGCATCACGCGCCAAACGCCGCGAGTTATCTTCAATCCCCAGCCGTTCACGCAGCGAGTTGGGCAAGAACAAATCGCCGTTGGCCGAACTGGGCGTTAGACCATCATTGAAGCTCGTCAATATCAACGCTGGCGCGTCTCCTAAGGGCAATTCAAGCCAACCCAATAGTTCGATCACCCCATCGCGTGGTTCTTCAGGAATCAGTTCGGACCGCAGCAGACGCAGCAAAATGTCAATCGCTTCACTGGCCGAGAGCAGCGGTTGTAACGTGTCAGGGATTTCTTCCCAGGTCGCCAACGCCGTTTGAATCGCTTCGATCGGCAAATAGATCGAGCGATACTCGTCGCTCGCCGGCGTCAGTTCACGTTTTCCATAGATCAACTGCAGCAGTTCGTTGATTGGTTGACGCCAATCGACGAGCGGACAAATCGGTTGCGTCAACGGCAGCGCAATCCGATCCATTTGGGCCATCAAATCAGCGATAGTTTCGCCTTCTAGCTCTGTTGCGTCGAGCGCGTCACGCAGATGCTCGCCAAAGAAGAGATCGAGCGTTTCTAGCGGATCACGCTCGGCTTCGATCAATCGCCAAACATCGGGATGCCGCAGAGCTTCGGCCAATGTGGCGAAACTACGCCGGCGTAAATAGTCCGAAAATGTCCGCAGCAAGCGACAAGGGAGCGCCTCGCCGACTGCCGTGCCGGGCCCAAAGCGACTATCGAGCTGATGCGTGGCCAAGCGTTGCTTTAGTTCAGGGACAAGCGCCTCGTCCGGCACGCCGATCACTACTTCTTCTGGCGCATAGCGACCGGCGAAGTTGGCCAGACAAGCGACCACTTGCTCTGACTGATCCGCAGGTCCTTCGACCAGATAAATGCGCTGGGGATCAACCACGGCGCGGCGATCGGACCAAGCCTCGGGACGCAGGCAACCATGCGCGTCAAACAAATCAGTCAGATCGACAGGTGCAGCGATCAACGTCGAGATCTCGGCGCCGTGCGCAGCTGCCTGATCAAGCATCGATCGCAAAGTTTGATTCAAGTCGACGGCGCCGATCAGCACGATCTTTTGCGTGCAGCGACATTCGTTATACTGCAGCGCAAAAAGCCTCGCTGTTTCTTTATCCCATACGCCGCTCCGATCAAGTCGTGACAAGTAATCTTGCTGCAGCAGCGCGAGGGTTTGCCAACGATCGAGCTCGGCGAATTCTGGGATCTCTTTGGCGCGCTCAGCGACGGCGGCGAAGTCCAGCTTTTCGCTCGCCAATTCGCGATGGGTTTTGCGAATGATCTCGCCATATTCGCGCCATTGCGGCAGATCGTCTGTCGCCGGCGGAAAAGGAATCAGATGCTTCAATTGTCGCGTATTGAATAAACGCAACGTTTCAGCCCAGGCCAATTGTTGCGTTAACTGACTGGCGAAGGGGCGCTTTTGCTCGTACAGCAGCTCAGGCGTTTGGCCAACGCCACACAATAGCGGAGGAACCAGCGAAGCCTGCTCAGCTTCTGCCCGCTCGACCAGCAGATCGCGTAATCGACGTCCCGCCTGACCGCCGGGCAGGATCAAAGCGTACTCGCTGAGATCCAGCAAAGGTCCGTCGCGCCGGGCCAAAGCAATCAGATGATCGGCCGCCGAAATCAGCGCAGGGCGATCCCAGCCGAGAAAATATCGCGCTAAGTCGGTCGGTCGTCCTGACATGGCTCGCCTTTGCTCTGAAAACGCTCAAGATACCCGCACCAGGTGCAGCGGAAAAGCCGCAGTGCTTTTCCTCTCGGGTGAGCGTAGCGCCAGCGAGTGACACGTTTGGTCACTCGCGCAGAACCTATCAGACGAATAAAAATGGCTTTCGCTCGCAGTTTCTCGACGAAACTGCGAGCGAAAGCCATTTTTCTGATCTTTTTTTGGGGCCGGTTCTAGGGGGGACAACTAGCGGACTAGTTCGTCGTAAACTGCGGCCGTTCCGGCGGCCATACTGCGGTCCGAGAAAGAATCACGCTGTCTCTGGAGCGCTGCGAGACGTAGTTCGGACCAGCTGATTTCGCCAGAAATGAGAGACAAGATTTTTTTGGTCAAATCCTCGGAGTCACCTGGGGCGACGAGCAGACCATCCACGCCAGGCTGAATTGCTTCGCAAACCCCTTCGACGTCGGACGCGATCACCGGCACGCCGGCCGCCATCGCTTCTAGCACGACCATCGGCAGTCCTTCACCAAAGAGACTCGGCAGTACAAATAAGTCCATCGCAAATAACTCGCGATTGACATCCTGAGTAAAGCCAATCCAATCGATGGCGTCGGTCAGTTGTAGATTTTTGACCAGCGTCTCAATTTCGCGCTGATACTCTGGAGTCTCAAAGGGCCCCACCGCACGCAACCGGACGGCATGTCCTAGGTTGCGCAAATTGGCCAGCGCTTGCAGCAAAACTTCGATTCCCTTCCGCGGGCGAAAGAGGGCCACGCAGCCGAGGATCCAAGCGCCGGTCGGAACTTGGTGAGGGGGAACTTCGGTCAGCGACGGCACGCCGTTGTGGACGACGCGGATTTTGTTGGCGGCGACTTTCAACTCAATGAGGTGCCGGTTCAAACTGTGAGAGACCGTAATCAAACGATCGGCGCGGACCATTGCCTGTGATTCAACCTGTTGATTTACCCAATTATTCCAGCGGCGAGTCGAATCTCGCGCAGTCGGACTATGAACATGATAGACGAATTTTGTTTTGCTTCCTCGCACGGCCAGCATCGCCAATAGCGCAGTTCGCGGCGTGTGGGCATGGACGATTTCGTAGCCTTCCGCTTCCAGGAGTCGCGCGACGTCGCGCGCTCGCCAAAGATCGAAGCGATGCCGCATCGCCAAATCAATGACGCGGCACTTTTCGGCTCGCCGTGACGTCAGGAACTTTCCCGGTTTTACGCAGGCAAAATCGGCCTGATAGCCAAACTCCGGCAGGCGCAGTCCCAGCAGATCTTGCACGCGTTCGGCGCCTGAGTAGTGCTCGCCGTTGATCAGATGCAGGACTTTTACCGGACGAACTTCTGCAATGGGCGCAGCAGAAACCGGCGGTGCAGCAACGGAAGCAGCGGTGTGCAGGTTGTCAGCCGAAGCCGCAGAAAGGTGGCCGTCCATCAACGAAAGTCCCGGTAGAAGTTTATGGTCCACCGAAATATAGGACTCTGGCGGCGCGGAGCGCGGCGATTCTCACGATTCTCTGGTTGTAACGATTATCGGGGCGTGAACCGGACTATGACCACAAGCCCATGACGCTCTGGATTAATTCCGGCGCCTTCGCATAGGCCAAATATCCGCCGGCGATCAGCATCCCTAGAGCCGAGATCCACAGACACACATCCCAAAGCTTGCCGGGTGCGATTCGCTGGTCACAGCGGTAGTAGCGAAAGTAAAGCGCGGCGGCCGAGAGCATCGGTAACATGATGGCCTGCATCATCCCGCTGAAGATCACCAAGATAGTTGGATGGGGATAGACGATGTAAATCACCACGCATAGTAGCGGAAAAAAGCCGCACAAAAACTTGACGCCGCCGCGGTAGGTCGCGTCTCCCTGACCGAGCAGCCCAAAGATTTGCAGCCCATCGGCATTCACCCGAGCGTGGCAAGCGTTGGCCACAAAAAACGTCGAGTACAGCACGGCAAACGCGCCAAACAAAAAGAGAGGCGGCGCATACGAGCCGAAGACTGGTTCGTACATCACGCTCAGCGAGCGGATCATCTCGGAACTTTCCGGTATCAACTTGATCCGTCCCAAGATGGCGGCGCCAAGCAAATAAAAGGCGATTGTCGCGAAGGTGTAGACGATCATCGAACACCACGCGTCATAACACATCACTCGCATCCAGCCCGAGGCGCGATGTCCCCACTCAGGCGTATCATCTCGCGGCCCGGTGAACCGAGCATACCCCTTTTCGAGGCACCAATAGGGATAGGCGATCAACTCTGTCGCGCCGACGCCGATGATGCCAAATGTCGCTAGTGCGGTTAGCAGCGGCGAAACGCCGATCGCTTCGTTGATCGGCGTAAAGCGAAAGCTGAGCCCCCGCAGAAACTCTTGCGGCGTAACCGCCCAATCGGGATTTAGCTGCAGCGCTAACAAATTGCCGACGGTCACCAGCGTAAAAGAGGCGACCAGCACCGTCGAGATTGTTTCGATAAAGCGGTACCGTCCGACCAACAACAAAATTGAGGTCACCACCCCTAGCACGGCAGCCCAAATTTCGTCGTCGATTGGCTCAATGTTTTGCTGGATCGCTTTTAATTCGGTTTTTTGTTGGGCCAGTTTGGTCCGCAATGCGCCGGCAGATGCACTTTCAGGCGAATAGTTCAGCAGATCTTGGTTGGCTGCCTGAATGCCGCGACGCAGCGCCAGATAGCGAGCTCCTTGCTCGTCGATTTTTCCTTCCAACTGCGCCAAAATCGATTGCTGGGCCGCTTTTTCTGCTGGCTTGTCACGATCGGCCGCTCGACTGATCAATGTTTCGGCGACGCGAATCCGCATTTGCAGATCGCCAAACTCGTTGTAGTAGCGTCCTTTTTCGGTTAGCGGCAGTCCCATCTGCAGCGACTGGCCCACACCGCCGACGATACCGCCCAATTGAGCAATGCTCGCGGCGGTCATGATAAACCAGTAGATCATCAACCAGTTGACCCGTGCCGGCGTTACTAGGCGATACGAGATTGCCGGGCCCGGCACTTCGTTCATGCCGTATAGCGCCGTATTGCCGCTGAAAATGGTGTAGCGGCCAAACTCGACCTGGACAAAGACCTTGATCACGCAGCCAATCATGATCAGCCAGAGAAGCCAAAAGCCTGCTTCGGCGCCAGCTTTGGTGGTTGCGATCAACTCGCCGGAGCCGACGATCGATCCAGCCACGATCAGGCCCGGCCCAATCCGCCGCAAAATAGCGATCAACGAAGTCGGGGGCGTTTCGAGACGAAGCAAATCCTCTTCCAGTTGCGGAGAGGAGTCCGGAGGCGTGGTACTCAAGCGGGGCTAACTTCAGAAGACGCGATTCATGAGGTGACCACCGCGCGCAAAGATTTGCCGCGGTTGCGAACCTACGAGACTAACGCATTCGCCCAGCTTTGGGAAGAATAAAATACAGCACGGCTATATTACGGCTGTGAACTTTCCACTTCGTAATACTCTTCGTCGATCATCATTTCGGAATCGACGGTTTCTAGTACGGTGGTCGATTCGCCGCCGCTAGTAGTGGACGAGACCGGGCTAAACGCTGAGCCGGCTCGATGTCCGTAAGCATGCGCTTCGTCGTAGACCGCATAGCAATAATCGTTGGGATGAGCGCACATCGTGCACCCAAGGCCGGCGCTGATGGATGACGCAGCCAACAGGATGGCGAGCAATTTTTTCATTGCGGTATTTCCACGAATCTAAACTGGCGAACGAGACGTAAGCGAGAGACGTCCTTACCAACTCGATCGGCAGTTTCCGATTCTGGAAATTAGAGAACTTATGCCGGTTGTACCGATTTTTCGGAATTATCCGGCTCTCGTGCGAGGGCTATGCCGCTTGACGATTGCCGCGCAGCGCCGCCCAGGGGATCAGGTCGGCCCAGTTCGGGAGCATTACGGAAGCCGGGATCGGCGCATGACGGCCGATTGCTAGCGTTAGCCAACCGGCCTTGGCCGCCGCCGACAACACGCGGGGGTCGGCGCTTTGCAGGACGCAGACCGAGTCCCCAATTTGCGTACGAAGTCGCTGATACGTCAGTACATCGGCGCCGCCGGAGCCCAATTGCCAGCTGGTGACTACTTGGTCAAACGCTTTGGTCCAAGCATGCTCGCGTGAGCGGGGATCGACCGTTTGCGTCGTTTCCCACAGCGTGATCAGTTGCACCCCATATTGGCGAACGCGTTCTAGGATCTGCAAGATATCGGCGGACGGTTTGCCGCCGAACTCGAGTTCTGGAAACTTCCGCGACGCGGCGCGCCACAGCTCGTCAACGTGCCCGTTGGAGAGACCCTTGGAGCGCAGATACTCTTTCATCGATTCCCAGTAAGGTCGCTCGCCGCTCCAAATGGCGGGTAAATAGTGCAATGTCCACTGGGCGAAAAACGCAGAGAAGTCTGCGTCCTCGCGCTGAGGCCCCACCAATTGATACAGCCAGCGCTGGCCGACGGTTGCGTCAAACAGCGTGTTTTTGGGATCGATGACGATTGTTAACCGACTTGATAAGCCGGCGCCGGCAGTGACGATCCACTCGTCGGCGTACCCATCTCTATCTTCCATCGCGGCGACTCCATTCGCTGCGTTTGAAAAATTCGCCGGCCTTAACCATGCCAGGCGAAGATCTGCGGGCAACCGTGCCAAGCCGTGTGTAGCGGCGCTGGCAAGGTCTAGCCGACTTGATTCATCGTCTCCATCCGCTGACGCAGATGAGGCGATTCGCGAATGAATCGAACGACATCCTGCCATTCGAGGTCATGCGAACGCATCGCATCCACAATTGCTAATGAGTGTTCCCAGTCTTCTTCTTCTGTGACCGACAACCGGACGTCGGCACATTCCAGTTCGCTCGGAACCGACAGAAGTTGCTGCGGGAACCAATCCGGGCGCGTCGAGAGCGACCGACTAATGTCTTCTCTTTCAGCCGCATCCGTCACAATTTCGTCTGCTTTTAAGATCGCTTTGGCACGATACCATTCGGCGAACAGACCTACCGGCGAAGCGACAGCCGCACATCCATCCTGACGACGATAAGCGACGTAATCGCACTTCTCATACATTTCGGCAGTCGTCAGCAAGCGATCAATCAGGGCCGGGTCGATAAACGGAGTTTCGACAGGGATCCGAATCACGCCGCGCGGTTGGTATTCGCGCACCGCATCGGCAAAACGTCCCAACGAATCGTGTTTGCGGCTGATATGAACCGGCGTATCGCTGGGAATCAGCGGCAGAATAGCGTTGGTGTCAAGATCGTCAGAAAGGACGACCATCACGCCGTCAACGTGCGCTTCGCTGACGCGGCGAATCATCCATTCCACCAGCGGTTTGCCGGCGATCGAGCGTTGAGCCAAGCGAGCGGGAACAATCCGACTTCGTCCAGCAGCATTCATGCTGTTTTGTTGGATGGTATCAATCTGCAGAATGGCAAGATTCTTCAGCATTACGGCGTCCTTGTAGCGTTTGCCGGCTTAGAAATTGAAATCTTTGTCGTCCCCGTAGTTAGTGTAGCAGTCTCGCTAAAAGAGGGTCAAGAGAGACAAAATGCCTACATCTCGAGTGGCATTCCGAGGACTTCGTAGATTCGAGCGTCTTTCAGCGTATCGGCGACAAATTGAGCGCCTGTAAAATCGTGATGCCGACTATGGTCACCGGGTGTCGCGACGACGAACGCGCCCGCAGCAATCGCAGCGCGACTGCCGGTATGGCTATCTTCCAGCACCAGCATCCGCTCGGGGGCGATCCCCAGCTTCTCGGCCGCCAGCAAATAGATTTCGGGGTTGGGCTTTCCGTTTTCGACGTCGCTCCCGCACAGCAGAAATTGGAGCCGCGGCAAGATGCCGAATCCTCCTAAAATACGCTCCGCCATCGGTCTGCCAGAGCTGGTCGCTACTGCTTTGGGGATTTCGGCCTGCTCAAGTGCGTTGAGCAGCGCTAGCAGTCCCGGCATCGGGGCGAGATGCTCGTCCAAGATTTTCTCAAAGATCGCGTCGGATTCAGCGGCTAGAATCTGGGGAGTCTCTTCCAGCTCGTGCCACTCAATCATGATGCGAAATGCATCCCGACTGGGACGCCCCATCATCGCATTGGTGAGCTCTTGTGTTAATGCGTGCCCGCGCCGCTTCAATAATTCGTGGGATACCTGGGGATATAAGAGTTCGGTATTAAACATGAGCCCATCCATGTCAAAGACGACGGCCTCAATCGTACTTTGTGCGCGCGAACTCATGCTATTTACGTTGCTCCTATCCGATGATCCTGCGCCACAGTTTGGCGTCTCTGGAGCCATTGTGAACTCTGCCGTCCAGGGAATACAGGGGAGTCCCGCCGCAGAGCGGAGTTGTGCGTAATCGCGAGAATGCTAGAATTCAGGGCTTGAGGCGGCGTAACGTCGTTAAGACAGCAACGGGGATGTGGCGAAATTGGCAGACGCGCTAGATTTAGGTTCTAGTTCCTAACGGAGTGCAGGTTCGATTCCTGTCATCCCCATTTTGCATTGGCTGGAGAAATCTCTCCAGCCTTTTTTTGTGCTCGGCTCCAAAAGTCGCGAACCCCGCCGAATTTTAGTCAAAAGAAATATTCTTTCCTCAATTAATCTTAACGACTAATGCCCCCCACTTCTAATTGAGGGGTTGCCGGCATCTTCCGGGGGGAGGTTGATAGCTGCTTGCACTTTCTACATAATATGCAAGATTAGAACTAAACGTATAAGGTCGTAAAACCTTGTTAGCTCGCTTCGGCGCTTTCGCTAGTTGAGCTCATATTTACCCCCCCCTCATTAGACATCACACGATTCGGAGCTTCTCTACCATGGCGAAAAAAGCTGCCGCCAGCAAAGGCAACAAAGCAAGTGCGATTCGCAAGTATAAATCAGAAAACCCGTCAGCTGGACCGTCTGCAATTTCTGATGCGCTGAAAAAGCAAATGCCCAGCGTCACCCCGCAGTATGTCAGCACGATTCTTTCGATGGACAAGCGAAAAAGCGGCGCGACCAAGAGCGGCGCGCTGACCGTTGACGATTTGTTGCTAACCAAAGAATTTGTAGAACAAATCGGCGGAATTGCGCGTGCCAAAGATGCGATCGAAAAGCTGGTTAAGCTGACCTAAGCGTCAGCTCCGGCGCAGCACAATCGAATCTTATCGCGATGCGTCATTCGACGCATCGCGATCGCTGACGCGTAGCTGCATCAATTGCTTTTGCGCGACAATTCGAACATCAGCATCTACATCATGCGCCAATTCGACAAGCCACATTTGTCGCTCAAAGCCGGCTGCGACTGAAAGTTCTTTCGCTAGACGCAGGCGTTCTTCGACACGAGGGCTCGTTAAACGGCGAGCCAGCTGTAATTCAAACGGTTGAAAACGCCGGCTGATGAGTTCTTTTTCCGCCTGCTCGACAATTTCGGGGCGCGAATCATGCAGCCAATGCATCACCTCGATATCGGCTAAATTTTTTAGCTCCTGCGGCGGATTAGGGCGTGCCGATTCAGGAAGCAATCCAGGTGTCGCCCCAACAGAGCCTG